>NZ_LACC01000002.1 GCF_000967965.1 Pseudomonas fluorescens | reverse complement strand
TCTTTTTCAGAGTTTCCTTAGAGTGATTAGACACGGCTTTATTTATCGAATTAGTCTTCGGAAGTCATTTAAATTATATCTGCCGGAGAACTCCATGAGCGTCAAACCGGATGCATTGTTTATACCCCTGAATATTGCCGTGCTGACCGTTAGCGATACCCGTGAATATGCCAATGACACCTCCGGCCAATTACTCGTCAGCCGTTTGCTGGAAGCCGGCCACACCCTCAGCGAGCGCAACCTGCTCAAGGACGACCTGTACAAGATCCGCGCGCAGGTGGCGAACTGGATTGCCGACGACGGCATCCAGGTGGTGCTGATCACCGGCGGCACCGGCTTCACCGGCCGCGACAGCACACCCGAGGCAGTGGCCTGTTTGCTGGATAAGCAGATCGATGGCTTCGGTGAGCTGTTCCGGGCGATTTCGATCCTCGACATCGGCACCTCCACGGTGCAGAGCCGGGCACTGGCCGGGCTGGCCAATGGCACGCTGGTCTGCTGCCTGCCGGGCTCCACGGGTGCCTGCCGCACCGCCTGGGAAGGCATCCTTGCCGAGCAACTCGACGCGCGCCACCGGCCGTGCAATTTCGTACCGCACCTCAAGCCGGTGCAAGCCTGCGGGACGCGGGGATGAGCACTTCACCGCTGATGTCGGTAGAGCAAGCCATCGACCGGCTGCTGACCATGGCCGAGGCGCAGTGGATTGAAGACAGTGAAGCGGTGCCTCTGAGTGCCGCCAGGCAACGGGTGATGGCCACTGACCTGGTGGCGAGCCTCGATCTGCCGCCGTGGCCGAACAGCGCCATGGACGGCTATGCCCTGAATGTCGACGGTTGGGGCGGGGTACCGCTGAGCGTGTCGCAGCAGGTATTTGCCGGTCACGCCCCCGAAGCCCTGGCACCCGGAACCTGCGCGCGGATTTTCACCGGCGCACCGGTTCCGCAGGGTGCCAACTGCGTGGAGATGCAGGAGAACACCGAGGTGCTGGATGACGGACGTATCCGCTTCATACAGCCCCTGAGCGCGGGCAGCAACATCCGACCGCAAGGCCAGGAGAACCGCGTCGGCGATGTGCTGCTGCGCGCCGGCAAGCGCCTCGGCCCGTTCGAATTGGCGGTCGCGGCGGCGCAGGGCTGCACCCATGTGCAGGTCGTGCGGCGACCACGGGTGGCGTTGTTGTCCACCGGCGATGAACTGGTCGAGCCGGGCACGCCACTCAAGCCCGGCAGCATCTACAACAGCAACCGAACCTTGTTGAGCCATTGGTTGAGTGCGTTGGGTTGCGAGGTCATCGATGCCGGCATTCTCCCCGATGAGCCACGGCAGACTCGGCTCAAGCTCGAACAGCTGCAACACACGGCGGACCTGATGCTCAGCACGGGCGGCGTGTCCGCCGGTGACGCCGACTGCCTCGGCCAGGTGCTGCGCGAGTGCGGCAAGCCGTTGCTGTGGAAACTCTCGATCAAACCCGGCAAGCCATTGACCGTGGGCCACTTCGGCCGCGTGCCGGTGATTGGCCTGCCGGGCAATCCGACATCGGCGCTGGTCACTTTCGGCCTGTTGGCGCGGGTTTACCTGTTGCGGATTCAGGGTGTCGAAGACGTCGAGCCTTTGAGCTTTCCGGTGAGTGTCGGTTTTACCTGGCCCAAACCCGGAAGCCGCCGCGAGTACCTGCGGGTGAAACTCGAAGCCGGTCACGCGGTGCTCTATCCGAACCAGAGCTCAGGCGTTTTGTTGGGGGTATCCTGGGCCGATGGGCTGGTTGAGGTGCCGGAAGGCTGCACCCTGGAAATGGGCGACATGGCGCGGTTCATACCCTTCAGCGAGCTGTTCTGACACCGCCCCTGTGGGAGCGAGCCTGCTCGCGAAAAGCCGGCACATTCAACAGAGATGTTGGCAGACAGACCGCTATCGCGAGCAGGCTCGCTCCTACAGGTTTTGCGTTTGTCCTGAATATCAGTTCAACACAAAATCCACCGGCTCCAGCTGTGGCGGCAACTCCGTCACGCCCAGCGCCGCCAGCACATCGCGCTCGATGTTGCGCACGATGGCGTCGGTGGGCAGGTCGTTTTCGTCGCGGCCGAACGGGTCTTCCAGTTCGTCGGCAATCGCATCCAGGCCGAAAAAGGTGTAGCTGACAATCGCGGTGAAAATCGGTGTCAGCCAGCCCAGGGGTTCGGCCATGGCAAACGGCAAGAGGATGCAGAACAGGTAGATGGTGCGGTGCAGCAACAGGGTGTAGGGGAAGGGGAGCGGGGTGTTCTTGATCCGTTCACAGACGGCCTGGGCATGGGTCAGGCTGGCGAGATGGTTGGCCATGAGCGTGTAGCGCCAGTCGTTGATCGCCCCGGACTCGTTGAGTGTCGAGCACTGCTGACCGACCTGCATCAGGATCTGCCCGCTGATGTCCGTGGAGTTGCCCTTGGGCATCGGGTGCAGCCAGTCGCCACTGGCGGCCATTTCGTTTTCCTGGCGCAGGCGCGCGTTGAGGGCATGGGCGAAGCCGCAGAGGTTGCTGAGGATCGTGTGGCGTTCAGCCGTGTCCTTGATCACCAGGGTTTCACGAATCATCGAGCGGACTTCCACAATCACATCGCCCCAGGCCTTGCGCGCTTCATACCAGCGGTCGTAGCAGGCGTTGTTGCGAAAGCTCATGAAGATCGACAACGACAAACCCAGCAGCGTGAAGGGCGTGGCACTGACCTTGGAAAAGTAACTGGGGTGCAGGGTTTCGATGAGTACGATGGCCGAGGCGAGCAGCGTCACCATCAGGCTGCGCCAGGCGATGCGTTTGGCAATCGAACCCTTGAGGGACGTCAGCACGCCGATCAGGTTGGGTTTGGGTCTCACGATCATGGGTTTCAGCCGCCCGTCATGTTCATGAAGCGAACAACCTGAACATCGTCGTTCACTTCGAAGTTGTGTCGATAAGGCTTGAGTTTCATCGCCTCGATAATGGCTTTTTCCAGGCGTTCGGGCTGTCCGGGATGGCTGCGCAAGACAGCCTTGAGATCCACTGAGTGCTCATTGCCCAGGCACAGCAGCAGACGTCCTTCCACGGTCAGCCGCACCCGATTGCAGGTGCCGCAAAAGTTGTGGCTGTGGGGCGAGATGAACCCCAGGCGAATCTGCGGCGCCTCGGCCAGGCGCCAGTAGCGCGACGGACCCTGGGTCGACTCGGCGGAATCAATCAAAGTGTAGCGTTCGGCGATGCGTTCGCGGACCTGGCTGCTTGCGAAAAACGATTCGGCGCGGCTGTGTTCATCGATGGTGCCCAACGGCATTTCTTCGATGAAGGAGATGTCGAGGTTACGGTCGATGGCGAAGCTCACCAGATCATTGATCTCATGGTCGTTGCGGCCCTTCATCACCACGCAATTGAGCTTGGTGTTGCGAAATCCGGCCTGGTTGGCGGCGTCGATGCCCTTGATCACCTGCGCCAGGTCACCGGTGCGGGTCAGTTCGCGAAAACGTTGCGGGTCCAGGCAATCGAGGCTGATGTTGAGGCGCTTGACCCCGGCATCGAACAACGGCTCGGCCAGTCTGGCCAGCTGCGAACCGTTGGTGGTCATGCACAGTTCACGCAGGCCGGGCAGGGCGGCGATCTTCTCGCACAGTTGCACCACGCCCGGACGGATCAACGGCTCGCCCCCGGTCAGGCGGATCTTGCGGGTGCCCAGCGCCACGAAGCTTTCGGCAATCTGGTAAATCTCTTCCAGAGTCAGCACCCGTTGGCGCGGCAGAAACTGCATGTCCTCGGCCATGCAATATACGCAACGGAAATCGCAGCGGTCGGTGACCGACATCCGCAGATAGTCCACGCGCCGGGAGAAGCCATCGATCAAGACTCGTTCTGACATGACACCCTCGCTTGGCGCTTTTTTGTATGAGGTTTCCGTCACTGACGGACTTGTTGAGCGCAGGCTAAGAGCAACTTCAACGGGCGTCCAATCACTATTGATGACCGGCTGATCGAGCGGATCTATGATGAACTTTTTTTCGTGATTAAAAGAACTTTGATTGATTTTAAGTCATTGAAAATAAAGGTAAAAAATCCGTGATAGAGCGTTTCGATAATGTGGTCATAAATAGCGATTAGACAATAATTAAACGACATTCATATGCTTTCTCCGCAAATCGAACAATGACCTGAATCAGGTCGAAGCCTGTGTGCATTGTCACGGAGAAGTACCATGTCTCAAGTCGACCGCTACAAACCCTATAAAGGTGCCGCCGCTGGTTGGGGTGCGCTGATCGCTGTTACCAAAAACTGGCTGGGCAGTGAAAACGCGCTGAAGAACATTCGCGCCATGCTCAAGACCAACCAGAATGGCGGGTTCGACTGCCCCGGTTGCGCCTGGGGCGAGTCGCCGGAAAACGGCATGGTCAAGTTCTGCGAGAACGGCGCCAAGGCGGTTAACTGGGAAGCCACGGGGCGTTTGGTCGACCCGGCCTTCTTCAACAAATACAGCGTCTCGGCGCTGGCCGAGCAGAGCGATTACTGGCTGGAGTATCAGGGCCGCCTGACCCACCCGATGCGTTATGACGCGGCCACCGACCGTTACGTGGAAACCACCTGGGACGAAGCGTTCGCGACGATTGCCCGGCACCTCAATGCGCTGGAATCGCCGGATCAGGCCGAGTTCTACACCTCGGGCCGGGCCAGCAACGAGGCCGCCTATCTCTATCAACTGTTCGTCCGGGCCTACGGCACCAACAACTTCCCGGACTGCTCGAACATGTGCCACGAAGCCAGCGCGGTGAGCATGATCGAAAGCCTTGGCGTGGGCAAAGGCACCGTGGTGTTTGACGACCTGGAACATGCCGACGCGATCTTCGTCATCGGCCAGAACCCCGGCACCAACCACCCGCGGATGCTTGAACCCTTGCGCGAAGCGGTCAAGCGCGGTGCGCAGGTGATCTGCATCAACCCGCTCAAGGAGCGTGGTCTGGAGCGCTTCCAGCATCCACAGCACCCGATCGAAATGCTGCTGAACGGCTCCGAGCCCACCAACACCGCGTACTTCCGCCCGGCACTGGGTGGTGACATGGCGGTCATGCGCGGCATGGTCAAGTTCCTGTTGCAGTGGGAGCGCGAAGCTCAGGTCAGCGGCGGCGAGCCGGTGTTCGACCATGCGTTCATCGCCGAACACACCTCGGGAATGGGTACCTACCTGGGCGAAGTCGACGCCACCAGTTGGGAGCACATCGAGCAGCAGTCGGGGATGACTCTGGCTGACATCGAACTCGCCGCCCGCATGTACGCCCGGTCCAAGCGGGTGATCATGTGCTGGGCGATGGGCCTGACCCAGCACACGCATTCGGTGCCGACGCTGCAGGAAGTCATCAACCTGATGCTGCTGCGCGGCAACGTTGGCCGTCCCGGCGCGGGGCTGTCGCCGGTGCGCGGTCACAGTAACGTGCAGGGCGACCGCACCATGGGCATCAACGAACTGGCGCCTGCGGATTTGCTCGATGCCCTGGAAAAACGCTTCTCCTTCAAGCCGCCGCGCGAGCATGGTCACAACACCGTGATGGCGATCGGCGCGATGGAGCAGGGACGTTCGAAAGTGTTTATCGCCCTGGGCGGCAACTTCGCCCAGGCCACCCCCGACACGCCGCGCACCCACGCCGCGTTGCGCAAATGCGACCTCACCGTGCACATCGCCACCAAGCTCAACCGCAGCCATCTGGTCACCGGCCGTGAAGCGCTGATCCTGCCGTGCCTGGGTCGCACCGACATCGACATTCAGGCCGAAGGGCCGCAAGGCGTGACCGTGGAAGACACCTTCAGCATGATCCATATCTCCCACGGGCAACTGAAGCCGAAGTCAAAACACCTGCGCTCGGAGCCTGCGATCATTGCCGGCATCGCCGCCGCGACCCTGGGCAAGCACCCGATCGACTGGAACTGGGCCATCGGCGACTACGGCCGCATCCGCAACATGATTGCCGACACCATTCCCGGCTTCGAGGATTTCAACCGGCGCTTGCTGCATCCGGGCGGTTTCCACATGCCCAATGATGCGGCCAAGCGCATCTGGAAAACCGCCAGCGGCAAGGCTCAGTTCACCCCGAGCGTGTTGCCGGAGCACCTGATCAGCGAGGGCGTGCGCAACCTGGCGGTCAAGCCGCACCTGATCCTGCAGACCATGCGCTCCCACGATCAGTACAACACCACGCTGTACGGCCTGGATGACCGCTATCGCGGGGTGTACGGCATGCGCGACGTAGTGTTCGCCAACGAGCAGGACATTCGCCGGCTGGGCTTTGAACCTGGGCAGAAGGTCGACCTGGTGGCACTGTGGGACGACGAACGCGAGCGTCGGGTCAGCGGTTTCACCCTGATCGCCTACGACATTCCTGCCGGTCAGGCGGCGGCGTACTACCCCGAGACCAACCCGCTGGTGCCGCTGGAAAGTTACGGTGACCGCACCTTCACCCCGACTTCCAAGTTCATCGCCATCCGGCTGGAACAGGCGAAGGCCAGCAACCTGATTTCGACTTCCGCCGCCTGACACCGGGGGCGGCCCGATGCCGCTCGCGTAACCCTTTCGACTTGTGTTGGCTGCAGGCCCCCCGGCCTGACGGTGGCCCGGCCGTGTGCCGCCGTTTTTCAGCCGCAATGAGGATATCGACATGTTTAACCTGGAGGCACTGGACCTGGCGCGCATGCAATTCGCGTTCACGGTTTCGTTCCACATCATCTTCCCTGCCATCACCATCGGACTGGCCAGTTTCCTGGCGGTGCTCGAAGGGCTTTGGCTGAAGACCCACAACGACACCTACCGCGATCTCTACCATTTCTGGTCGAAGATCTTCGCCGTCAACTTCGGCATGGGCGTGGTCTCGGGGCTGGTCATGGCCTATGAGTTCGGCACCAACTGGAGCCGCTTCTCCAATTTCGCCGGCAGCATCACCGGGCCCTTGCTGACCTATGAAGTGCTCACGGCGTTCTTCCTCGAGGCCGGTTTCCTCGGGGTCATGCTGTTCGGCTGGAACCGGGTAGGGCGCGGCTTGCACTTCTTCTCGACGGTCATGGTCGCTATCGGCACGCTTATTTCGACCTTCTGGATTCTCGCCTCCAACAGCTGGATGCAAACGCCCCAGGGCTTCGAGATCGTCGACGGTCGGGTGATGCCGCTGGACTGGCTGGCCATCGTGTTCAACCCGTCGTTCCCGTACCGCCTTGCGCACATGGCGATTGCCGCGTTCGTGGCCACCGCCTTCTTTGTCGGCTCGTCGGCGGCGTGGCACCTGCTGCGCGGCAACGACACCAAACAGGTGCGCAAGATGCTGTCGATGGCGTTGTGGATGGCCTTGATCGTCGCGCCGATCCAGGCGGTGGTCGGTGACGCCCACGGCTTGAACACCCTGGAACATCAACCGGCGAAGATCGCGGCTATCGAAGGGCACTGGGAAAACAACGGCAATGAAGCCACGCCGCTGGTGCTGTTCGGCATCCCCGACATGCGGGCCGAGAAGACCAAATATGCCATCGAGATTCCGTACCTCGGCAGCCTGATCCTGACCCACAGCCTCGACAAGCAGATCCCGGCGCTCAAAAGCTTCCCGAAAGAGGACCGGCCGAATGCGACAGTGGTCTTCTGGAGTTTCCGCGTCATGGCCGGGCTGGGCATGTTGATGGTGCTGGCTGGCGTGCTCGGCCTTGCCCTGCGCCGCAGCGGCGCCATCTACCGCAATCGCTGGTTCCTGCGCCTGATGTTGTGGATGGGGCCAAGTGGCCTGATCGCCATGCTGGCCGGGTGGATCACCACCGAAGTCGGGCGCCAGCCGTGGGTGGTGTATGGCCTGCTGCGCACCACCGATGCCGCGTCGAATCACAGTGTCGCGCAGTTGAGCATCTCGCTGGCGCTGTTCGTGGTGATCTATTTCTCGGTGTTCACGGTGGGCATCGGCTACATGATGAAACTGGTCGGCAAAGGGCCGCAGCCGCATCACGGGCATGCCGTCGACGGGCATTCCGATCAGGTCATCACACCGCGCCGGCCGCTGTCCGCCGACGCTGAAATCCTCGAAACCGACGCCCGCGTCAATTGAAGGAAGGGAGTTGAGTCATGGGTATTCAAGGTATCGATTTATCGCTGATCTGGGGCGTGATCATCGCCTTCGGCGTGATGATGTACGTGATCATGGACGGCTTCGACCTGGGGTTGGGCATTCTGTTTCCGCTGATCCCGGATGCGAAGGAGCGCGATGTGATGATGAACACCGTGGCACCGGTCTGGGACGGTAACGAGACCTGGCTGGTGCTGGGCGGCGCGGCGTTGTATGGCGCATTCCCGCTGGCCTATTCGGTGATTCTGGAGGCGTTGTACCTGCCGCTGATCCTGATGTTGTGCGGCTTGATCTTCCGCGGTGTGGCGTTCGAGTTCCGTTTCAAGGCCAGCCCTGAAAAGCGGCATGTCTGGGACATGGCGTTCATCGGCGGTTCGCTGCTGGCGACCTTCTCCCAGGGCGTGGTGATTGGTACTTACATTGCCGGCATCCCGGTGGTCGACCGCCAGTTCGCCGGTGGTTCGCTGGACTGGCTGGCACCGTTTCCGTTGTTCTGCGGAGTCGGTCTGATCGTCGCTTATGCGCTGCTCGGCAGCACCTGGTTGCTGGTCAAGACCGAAGGCATGCTCGAATCGCGCATGCGCCTGTTCACCCGGCCCCTGGCCTGGCTGCTGTTGGCGGTAATCGGCGTGATCTGCGTGTGGACGCCGATCCTGCATCCGGAAATCGCCACCCGCTGGTTCGCCCATGCGCACCTGGCGGTGTTCGGTGGCCTGGCGATACTGGCCTTGCTGGCGATGTTCGGCTTGCTCAAGACCCTGCGCCAACGCCACACCCATTGGCCGTTCGCCTTCACCCTGATGCTGGTGTTCCTGGGCTACATCGGCCTGGCATTCAGCATCTGGCCGAACATCGTGCCGCCGTCGATCAGCCTGTGGGCAGCGGCGTCACCGCCGACCAGCCAGCTGTTCATCCTGATCGGGGCGCTGTTCATTCTGCCGATCATTCTGATGTACACGGTCTGGAGCTACTACGTGTTCCGCGGCAAAGTGAGGATTGGCGATGGCTACCATTGATACGAATCAAACGGCACCCGCGCGCTGGTACAAGCGCCTGGGATGGCTGGTGGTAATCTGGCTGGGCAGCGTGGTTGCCTTGGGTGTGGCGGCGGGGGCATTGCGGATGTTGATGCATGCGGCCGGGATGAGTAGCCACTGAGGCTCACTGCGAAAAATGAAACCCGGAGCCCATGACAGGGCTTCGGGTTCTTTGTTGGATAAGCGGTGTGATTTTCTCCAAAACGGACTTGATTCTTTAGTCTTTTTCAATGGCTCTCTATGAAGTAGGCTGAAACCCTGAGTGCGATCAGGGAAAAAAACAAAACGAACAAAATAATCACCGGAATTATCAAAAGGTTCTTGTAGTGCCTTGGAAGGCCTTTCACTTCGCTGGCATCAATAACGCCCCTTCGAGCGCTGAGCGCGGGCATCATCAATACCATGGCAATAGCGCCACCGCGCATGACCTTGCCGACCAGGCCGCCAGCCGAAAATGCGTCTTTGGTGGTTTTTACAAAAGAGCAATTGGGTAGACGTTCTTCGATTGCGTCAACGTATTTGTGTGCGATGAAGGCGACAGCGAAACAAGTCAGTATCATCGGCACCAGTATCAATCCGGCAATCAAACCTATTGGGATGCTTGTCATTTTGTCACCTCGCCGTAAAGAAACTCGCCAAATTGCTCACCGGCCCATTTTCCTGTTTCCCCTCCTGCCCATCCACCAGCGGCACCTCCAACCACACCACAGACCAGCGCACCAGGGCCTGTTGTAATGCCTAATACCAATACGCAACCGCCAGTGACCGCAATGCCACCGAGATACCCGCCAGCACTCGCTCCACCCAAACTGCCCACTAACGAGCTTCCTTCAACATACTTTGCTTTCCTGCACTGTTCTTCGCGGCCCACCGTACAAGCTTTATGAATCGACAGCCCGGTAGAGCCTACTTCAAGCGCAGTACCAATATAGGTTCCTCTTTTGATCCATTTGGCCGCGTTTGCGACACCAGACACCTTGTCAGCGTAACCCGCGATTTCTCCGTTATGTATATAGCTGTTCGTTGAAAGACCGAGAAGTCTTTTGATTGAGCCTTCATTGCGCAGACCTGATCCGAATGACGCTATGTTGCCAAGCTGCTTCTCAAGCTTCATGAATAGCGTTGTTCTTTTTGTATAGAAGGCGTCACGGTTTGTCATCGTGCCAGAGCCCGCATGTTCCCGATAAAGCTTTTCAATGTCCTGAAGCGTAGCTTTAACGGATTCGAGATGTTTGCTCCAGCCATCACTCGTGGCGCCAATCCCCATAGATGTAAAGGAGATCATTTGTTGCAGGAGTTCGAAATTTTCCAGGAAAAAGTCGTCAGCCCCCGCGCCGTTGGCCAGTAAAGCAGTGTGCACCTCGCTGGCTTTGGCCATCAGGTAGGCTTCCTGGCTGGTACAGGATGGGGTGGAGGAGTCGCCAACGATGACAAGCTCACCCGCGAGGACAATGCTGCCTGCGATATGGGCGTTGAGGATATTGAACTTGGCCTTTGAGTTTCCAGAAAGCGCAGTATTCGCTTTAAGGGAGTCAAAAGTCTGTGTTCTGGAATTGATGAACGATCGAGCTTCGGCCATGTCCTTGCCTCACGAATATTTCTTATTGCCGATTCGGTCCCATCCTCCGGTCACGTTGCCGCCAGCTGCGCCATCGCTGCGTTTCTGCTGAATGTACGTGGTTTTTATGCGGCCGTAGTTGAGCTGTACTATTTCAATGGGCACCCCGGAGCTCGCACTTTGGGCGTAGTCAGCGATGATGACTTCTTCCAGCACAACTTCGTAATACTTGATTTTGTCTGTGCCTGCCCGGCAGAGCACGAGCTTCACTTCTTTGAGATGCTGGCCTGCACAACTGGCTTCCATCAGTTTGCAACTGGCGCTGTCCAGGTATTTTGTGAAGGTGAAATTGGTCAAGGTAGTGCGACCGGATGACGCGCCGCCTGATGAGCTGGCGGTTGCGGAGGTGCTTTGATTGACGCCGAAGTTATAGCCGATGATTTCAATCCACTTGCTGTATTTCTCATCCAGCGCTTCACCAGGAATCTCAGCGATCTGAATATAACCGTCAAAAGCCATGTGTACCTCTCCTTGGTAGTCAGTCGTACAGATGAAAAATCTGACGATGAGCGGATATGACAGCTATTTTTTGTGACGGTTCCGCAGGGTGGGAAGTAGGGATCAAACCTACTAACCGCATCAGATGATCCGGTCCAGGTACGTTCTTTTCCTGAGGGCCGATAAAGCGCTGCTCATCATCGCCCTCCTCGAGTTCACGCCCGATACCGTACAATTTGAAAACTCCGCAATAGCGGGGCTGTAGGTGGCCAGGGATCAATATGACTTTGCATAAAGTGCCCACATGTTCGTTTTTCGGCCGGTGAATAAACAGGTTGCGGAGATTTCAGGTTGTTTTAGCGGAATACAGCGAACAGTTACTCCAAGTTCTCCGATGGCTTTTTCAACTTTTTTGTCTTCGCTGAAGGGGGCGAGAACAAAGGCGCTAAGTTTTGCGTTCTGTTTGAAGTGCTTTTTGAATTCGTCCAGAGTAGTGACCGTTGTGGTGTTGTCGGACAATCTCTTCTGTGCCGCCTCTAACATGTCTTTTTGAAGGGTTGCCAGTGTTTTCGAGATGTTATTAACTAAATCTTCAGTGTCAAGTTTCAGGAGGATTTTGCAGTTGTTTCGACAGGAATAGGACACCACATTTTGCTCCAGTTCCTTTATGCCAATCTCGATCCGGACAGGGACGCCACGCTTGATGTGGTACCACTTTTTTTCGCCACTGTTCATGTCCCGCCAATCAACACTGGCCCGAAGGTTTTGCCCTTTCAGTTTTTTCCGACAAATTTGCTTTTGCAGTTTTTTGCAGTAGTCATGAATGGCATCTGCATTCTGTTCGTTGCGCACGATCGGGATAATGACGACCTGCGTCGGTGCCACGAGGGGCGGGAGTACTAGTCCATCATCGTCACCATGGGCCATGATCATCGCGCCGATCAGTCGCGTGGATACTCCCCAAGACGTGGTCCATGCCAGTTCTTTTATCCCTTCTTTGTTCACGAAGCGGATGTCTGAACTCTGTGCGAAGTTCTGGCCTAAAAAATGAGAAGTACCTGCTTGCAGGGCCTTGCCGTCTTGCATCATCGCTTCAATGGTGTAGGTGCTGACGGCGCCCGGAAAACGTTCCCAAGAGCACTTTTCGCCCTTGATTACTGGTATGGCCAGGTGCTCGGTAGTAAAGCGCTCATAGATATCCAACATCTTTAGCGTTTCGACCAAGGCCTCATCATGAGTTGCGTGAACGGTGTGACCTTCCTGCCATAGGAACTCCGATGAGCGCAGGAAAATCCGGGGACGCATTTCCCAGCGCAGTACGTTCGCCCATTGATTGATAAGCAAAGGCAGATCCCGATAGCTTTGTACCCATCGTGAAAAGGATGCACCGATGACCGTTTCACTGGTGGGCCTGATGATCAACGGTTCTTCTAGTGTTCCAGCGGGAGTAAGCGCTCCATCCGTTGATTTTTCGAGGCGGTGATGAGTTACAACTGCGCACTCTTTGGCAAAGCCTTCAACATGCTCGGCTTCTTTTTGAAGAAAGGATAATGGAATCAAAAGTGGAAAATATGCGTTTGAATGTCCTGTGTCTTTGATTTTCTTATCAAGTTCTCGTTGAATTTGCTCCCATATGCCATACCCCCAAGGACGGATAACCATGCAACCTCGAACTGGAGAGTTCTCAGCCATTTCCGACTGGGTAATCACTTGTTGATACCAGTCAGAAAAGTTTTCATTTCTTGTAGGTGATATTGCGTTTTTCATAGGACCCTTGCTTTGAAGTCGAAATTGTTATTCGAAATGGTGTCGTAAGGGGTAGGTATATTTATTGAGCTTTGAAATTTCAAGACTTCATGTGTGGTTTTTCATATTTCAGAAATTTCCTTCAGAAGGATCTTTCTTTTTGTAAAGTTACTCCGCTCTTCGACGTGTTCGTCGACCACAAATAGCCCCCAATGCAATCGCTTCGGGGGCTATGGCACTCACTGAGCCCCAAACATCGCCGTCCAGTAAATCCCCGCATCGCTCTTCGGATCGGTCGCATACGCCGCGCCCAGTTCGCGGAACTGCGGGTTCATCAGGTTGGCGCAGTGGCCAGGGCTGACCAGCCAGCCTTCGACCACCTTGCGGACGCTGTCCTGCCCGGCGGCGATGTTTTCGCCGATCTGCTGGAAGTTGTAGCCGGCCAGTTCTGCGCGGTCGCCCGGGGTGCGGCCATCGCGGTCCTTGTGATCGAAGTAGTTGTTGTTGGCCATGGAGCGCGAGTTGCCTTCGGCGGCGGTGGCCAGCGTGGCGTTCCAGGCCAGCGGCGCGGTCGCATTGAAAGACTGGGTGCCGCATTGACGCGGCTTGGCCCGTGCGGCGTTGAGTTCGATGAGCAGCTTCTGGCCCTCGGTCTGCCAGTCGCCCAAGTGTGAACTCAGCAGTGGCCGCGCCACGACGATGCGCCACTGATTGTCCTGGCGGCTGACGCCGACATCGACGAATTGCGGGTCGAGGACGATCTGGCAAAAACTCTCCTGGATCGCCTTCATCGCCGAGGCGGCATCGCGAGGCCCGGACAGGCTGATGGCTTGCACATTCTTCATGGGATAACCCGCAGTGGCCATGGCCTGCTGCAGATTACCGATGCTCGAGGCGGTCAGCACCAGGCGTGGGTCGGCCGACAGCGGCGGAAGCTCCGATGAAACCTGGCCGGCGCAGCGCTGCAGTTGGCTGCGGTAGACGTTGATCGATTCGATCAATTGCGCTTCGTCGGCCGCCAAGGCGTTGGCGGCGAATACCAGGCCCAGTGACACACCGACCAAACGCATTGCGGATGAAATGAAACCCATGAAAATCCCCCTTGAGCAGATTGCGCCCATGATGCGCGAAGTTGGCCGATCTAAGACAACGGATTTATCCAGAGTGTAGTGGGGTGGGCGAAATCATTTCACTACTAGACTGAATCGAACCACTCACCGAGTGACACCGACCATGCGCCTCGACTGGATCGCCACCTGCCTCGCTCTCACGTTGCTTGCCGGCCCGGTGTCCGCTACGGATCAAGCGCAAAAGCAGCAAGCGGCCGAGAACAAGGCCGAGGTGCTGGAACAGAAAGCCGCCGAGAATAAAAGCCCCGCAGCGGCGCCCAAGGCCGAAGCCATTACCCCGTCCGAAGTCCAGGCCGTCGACCCGGCGGGTGCCGCGCCGCTGGACGATGCGATCACGTGCCTGGCCCGGTCCATTTACTGGGAAGCCAAGGGCAAGGACGCCGCTGACATGGAAGCGGTGGCCAATGTGGTCATGAATCGCCTGGGCCACGAAGGCTTTCCGGACACGGTGTGCAAAGTGGTCAAGCAGGGTTCGGAGACCAGGAGTTGCCAGTTTTCCTGGTGGTGCGACGGCAAATCCGATTCGGTCCAGGAAGAGGTGCCTTACGCGATGGCCAAGGAAATCGCGCGCAAGGCCCTGAACAAGGAACTGCCGGACCGCACCCAGGGTGCCCTTTATTTCCATGATCGTACCGTCAAGCCGGATTGGGCCAGGGAATACATCAGGACCGTGGATATCGGCTTGTTCCGTTTTTACAAACCTCATGACGGATCGGCCAGGTAATAGCGGCTTTTTCGGCCAAATATTTTTTTTTTGCTGTGGTTGTGCGAGGTGTTATCGAAACTGAAATGTTTCTGTTTTATAAGCTTCATAACGAAACCGTGCGCGAATGACGCGATAAGCAGGAACTACACATGAAGCTGACGAGGGTCTGGATCAGTAATCTCGCGCCGATCACGGCGCATTCGCTGGCGTACGCTCTATGACCGTCCTGGTCACCGGTGCGGCCGGTTTCATCGGTTTTCATACGGTCCAGCGCTTGTGCCGCGAGGGGCAGGAGGTCGTCGGTATCGACAACCTCAACGACTACTACGACGTGGAACTCAAGCAGGCACGCCTCAAGGTGCTGGAGACTTTGCCGGGTTTTCGCTTCCGGAAAATGGACATCGTCGATAAACCGGCCCTGATGAGCCTGTTTCGAGAACACGCTTTTACCGAGGTGGTGCACCTGGCTGCTCAGGCCGGGGTGCGTTACTCGCTGGACAACCCGGATGTCTATGGGCAATCGAACCTGGTGGGTTTCCTCAATGTGCTCGAAGCCTGTCGACACCATCGCCCCGAGCACCTGATCTACGCCTCGAGCAGCTCGGTGTACGGTACCAACAGCAAGATGCCGTTCAGTGTCGAGGATCCTGTCGAACATCCCGTTTCGTTGTACGCCGCCACCAAGCGCTCCAATGAACTGCTGGCCGAAAGTTATTGCCATTTGTATGGCTTGAAAGCCAGTGGCCTGCGCTTTTTTACCGTCTACGGTCCGTGGGGCCGCCCGGACATGGCGCTGTTCAAGTTCACCGACGCCATCCTCAAAGACCTGCCCATCGATATTTACAACCAGGGGCAGATGTCCCGCGACTTTACCTACGTCGACGACATTGTCGAAGGTATCGCACGACTACGCCCAAAGCCACCGGTGCCGGAAGGCTCCGCCGCCGGTGTAAACAGGCTCTTCAACATCGGGCGTGGCATGCCGGTGGCGTTGCTGGATTTCGTCGAGTGCCTGGAATCAGCCCTGGATCTGCAAGCCAGGCGCAATTATCTGCCGATGCAGGCCGGTGACGTGGTCAAGACCTGGGCCGATGTCTCGGCACTGGCCGAGTGGGTGGGCTTCAGCCCGCAGGTGACGCTCGAAACTGGTGTAAGAGAATTTGTGAAGTGGTATCGGCAGTTCTATCAGATTTGAAGCGTTCGCCTCTGATCTCGAAAAATCAAAAAGGGCGAGAGAGACCCATGAGCCAAGACATTTTTGTATCCGTACTGATTCCCGCCAAAAACGAAGCGAACAACCTCAAGCCGTTGCTTGAGGAAATCCGCGTCGCATTGGCCGCTGAATCGTACGAAATCATCGTGGTCGACGATGGCAGCACTGATTCGACCCTGCAGGAACTGCGGCAGATTCGCCAAAACGGCTTGAACACCTTGCGTATCCTGCATCACGAGCGATCGCTGGGGCAGAGCACCTCGCTGTACCACGCGGCCCGTGAGGCTCGCGGGCAGTGGCTGGCGACCCTCGATGGCGACGGCCAGAACGACCCGGCGGACATTCCCGGCATGCTGGCGCTGGTGCGCGGCGAACCGGGCAAGGTCGATGTGCAACTGGTCGCCGGGCATCGGGTCAATCGCCGCGACACCGCAAGCAAACGCTACGCCTCGCGGTTCGCCAACAACCTGCGCCGCCGCCTGCTCAAGGACGCCACCCCGGACACCGGTTGCGGCCTGAAGCTGATCGAGCGCGCGGCGTTCTTGCGCCTGCCGTACTTCGACCACATGCATCGCTACATTCCGGCGCTGATCCAGCGCCATAACGGGCGCATGATCGTGCACCCGGTCAACCACCGGCCGCGCACGGCCGGGGTCTCGAAATACGGCAACATCGACCGCGCGCTGGTCGGCATTCTCGATTTGATCGGTGTCTGGTGGCTGATCAAGCGCACGCGCCTGAATACTCACGCCCAGGAGCTCGAAGGATGATGTTGTCTCGTGAAACCCTGTGGCTGCTGGTCGGCTTTGCCGGGCAGGTTGCCTTTACCGGGCGGTTTGTCTTGCAGTGGTTGTACAGCTAGTACAAGAAACGCAGCGTGATCCCGACCAACTTCTGGTACCTGAGCATCGTCGGCAGCACCTTGTTGCTTGCCTACGCCATCTACCGCCAGGACCCGGTGTTCATCGCCGGGCAGGCCTTTGGCTCCATCGTCTATTTCCGCAACCTGCAATTGATTGCCAAAAGCAGAAGCGTAAAGGAATAAGTAATGCGTAGATCGTTGTCGCCCAGGGTCGAGTGCCTGGGCCTGATGCTGCTTGCCCTGTTGCTGATCGGCGCGGGCATGGGCCTGCGCCAGGCACAGAATGTGGACGAAGAGCGTTTCCTCGGCGTCGCACTGGAGATGCTGCAGAACGGCTCGTGGCTGATCCCGCACCGGGCCGCCGAAATCTATGGCGACAAGCCGCCGATTTTCATGTGGACGGTGGCGTTCTTCACCTGGTTGACCGGCAAGCCCAACATCGCCCTGTATATCCCGGGGCTGTTTTCGGCGGTGACGGTCACGGCGATGGTCTATGACCTGGGCCGTCGCCTGTGGACCCAGCGTACCGGGCGCAACGCCGCGTTGTTGTACCTGGCGACCTACCAGACCTACAGCATTTTGCGCACCGGGCAGATCGACAGCCTTTTGATTCTGTTCACCTCCCTGGGCCTGTACGGTCTGGCGCGGCACCTGCTGCTGGGACCTGCGTGGCGCTGGTTTTACGCGGGTTGTGCGGCCATGGGCATTGGCGTGATCACCAAAGGCGTGGGTTTCCTGCCGGCGCTGTTGCTGATTCCTTACGCCTATGCGGTGCGCAAAGGCTGGCCCGGCGTGGTGGCCATGCCCGGCGAGGCGCGCAAGTGGTTGCTCGGGTTTGCGCTGATGCTTGGCGCCATCGCGATCTGGCTGTTGCCCCTGGCCTTGTCCATCATCGTCAATGGCAGCGCCGACGAAGTGGCTTATGCGCGGGAGATCCTCCTGCACCAGACCGCAGGCCGCTATGCCGCTGCGTGGCATCACCGCGAACCGTTCTGGTATTTCTTCACCAACGTGATTCCGCAGTACTGGCTGCCGTTGGTGCTGGTGCTGCCATGGCTGGTGCCGGCCTGGCGCCGGCAGTTGCAAAAACGAGATGGCCGGGTGTTGGTCTTGCTCGGTTGGGTGGTGCTGGTGGTGCTGTTTTTCTGCATCAGCACGGGCAAGCGCAAGTTGTACATCTACCCGGCGCTGCCTGGTCTGGTGCTGGTCGCCGCGCCGTTGATCCCGTGGCTGCTCAAGCGCTGGTTCAAACGCCACCCGCGTTTGCGCCGGGTGTTCCCGGCACTGGTAGCGACCTGGTTCGCGCTGTGGTTCGCCCGTGGTTTCATCGAACCGCTCAAGGAAGGCACCAACATTGATCAGGTGCTCATGGCGCAGGCTGCGACCATGACCCAAGGCGCCGATCTGGTGCTGGTCAATTGGGAGGAAGGGCACTGGTTGTTTGCCCGTCAACCGATCGTGCATTTCGGCATGGATTACTCCTCCATCGAGAAGGCTGCGCAGTATCTGCGCGAACACCCCAAGGCCTACGCTTTGGTGCCGGATGACGTACTGAACCAGTGCTTCAAACCCGAAACGGCCCGTGAACTGGGGGAAAACTCCCGGGCGAACTGGTCGATCGTGGGCGCGGATGCCGACAACGGCAAATGCCTGCCGCAAGAGGCCGGCAAAGCCTATCGGTTCACCTGGAATGACCCGCATATGCCAGCACCGCCGGCGCAGGTGGCTAATCCCTGAGGGCAAAAAAAGGGCCGCTTGAACAAGCGGCCCTTTCTCTTCGTTCGTCGCCTGTCACTGACTGGCATCCAGCACCACGCGGTAGCGTGCCTTGCCGCTGCGCAAATGATCGATGGCTTCATTGATCCGGCTCATGGGAAACATCTCGACCTGCGGCAGGATCTGATGGCGGGCGCAGAACTCCAGCATCATCGCGGTGTTGGCCGGTGAGCCGACCGGCGAGGCGGACAAGACTTTTTGCTGGGGAATCAGGTTGAATACGTGCACCGGTATGGCATCGGGCACGACGCCGACAAAGTGCAGGCGACCCTTGCCGCGCAGGGTGGCGAGCATGGCGGTCCAGTCGAGGTTGGCGTTGGCGGTGACCAGGAGAAAGTCCAGGGTGCCGGCAATGGCATTGAGCGCATCGGTATCGGTCGAGGCGACCACCTTGTGCGCGCCCAGGCGCTTGGCTTCGTCCTGCTTGCTCAGCGATGAGGTGAACGCCGTGACTTCGCAGCCCCAGGCGTTGAGGAAGCGTAGCGCCAGGTGACCGAGGCCGCCGATACCCACCACGCCGACCCGGTCGGTGGGCTTGATGCCGAATTCCACCAGCGGGTTGAACACGGTCGAACCGGCACAGAACAACGGCCCGGCCATCGCCGGATCGAGCCCGGTCGGGATCGGCAGGGCCCAGGCCCAGTGCGAACGAATGCGGTCGGCAAAACCTCCGTTGCTGCCGATGATGGTCGGTTGCACGGTGCGACACAGGTTATGCGAGCCTTCGATGCACGATGTGCAATGCATGCAGCTGCCCTTGTACCAACCGATGCCCACCCGTTGCCCCATTTCCAGGCCGCGAACCTGGTCGCCCAACCGCACGATACGGCCGACCACCTCGTGGCCGGGAATGAACGGGTAGTGGCTGATGCCCCAGTCGTTGTCGATCAGCGACTGGTCGGAGTGGCAGACGCCGCAATATTCCACGGCGACTTCCACCTCATCGCTTCCCAACGGGCCGGGATCGTAGCTAAAGGGTTCCAGTGGTGCGCCCGCTGCGGTGGCGGCCCAGCCGGTAAAGGTGGTGAGTTCGCTGCTGTCGCTCATGGGATACCTCCAGATCAGAAGTCAGGGGTCTTGGCCGCTTTGGTGCAGCGGCGGAGCGAGGAAAGTGTAGCGGGTCATGGGCGTTCCATTGGGTGCGCGCCTGGAGACTGTTGGTTTCGGTGTTACCTCAGATCTGCAGATCGATCACGAAGGCATCATCGAAATCAGGATTTTCATTGATGCCATTCTTGGCATAGCCCCGTGGGTTGCAGACCACGCGGGTGTTGCCCACCCGATAATCAAAGCTGCCATGGGTGTGGCCATGCAGCCACAGTGCCGGCTGCCAGTCTTTGATCCGCGCTTCGAGGTCCGAGACAAAACTTGAGTTGATTGGCGAACCGGCAAAGGTCGGGCTGATGCTCGACCGCGTCGGGGCGAAATGGGAGACCACCACCGTAGGCGTGCTGCTGTCGCGGGTGAAGCAGTCTTGCAGCCAGGCGACCGTCTGCAGAAACACCAGCTGGGAAATGGCCGGTGTGAACAGGTCTGGGAAATCGGGGGCGACTTTGATGTGGCTGAAGTCACGGATCAGCTGGGTCGCCAGATCGATGCCCAGCGCCCGATCCGCGGGGCTGTCGAGAAGGCGATAGTCAGACCACAAGGTGCAGCCGAGAAAACGCACGCCGTCGTGGACGTACTCCGAACGTTCCAGAATGTGGATCTGCGTACCTTGCGCCAGACTGTTCAATTGCTCGTAGGTGGAGACCAGGTCACTGCCATAAAACTCGTGATTACCCGCCACGTACAACAACGGAACCGGGCACGCACTGGCCCACTCGATGGCCTTGGGCGGCCGGGCGATGTCCCCGGCGAGCACCACAATATCGGCATCCACGACGGGAAAGGGGATCGCGTTGACGGACAGGTGCATGTCGGACAGCAAGGCGATGCGCATGGATCAACTCCGGCGTGTGTTGAAGGGCAAGTCATTCAAGTTACGCGTTGATAACCCGTTGCCACAAGCCTGCTGGGCACCGGGTGGCGCACAAATAGTTACGCCACGCCGCAGTACAATTGTGGGAGCGAGCTTGCTCGCGATGGCGGTCTGGCAGTCACTTTGTGGGTGTCTGTCATGCCGTCATCGCGAGCAAGCTCGCTCCCACAGGGAATTGCAGTGCACACAGAGATGGTGCATGGCAGAAAACATTGTGGGAGCTTCAGTGACCGCCAATCCCACGGCCGGCCACAATCCCTGTGGGAGCTGTTTACTTCAAATACCACCCCCACGGCTGGTCGCTGACGTACTCGGTCACCTGCTTGACCTCAAGATAATTGTGCAACCCCCATTGCCCCAGCTCCCGGCCAATGCCGCTGTGTTTCATCCCGCCCCAGGGTGCTTCGACGAAGGTCGGTTGCGAGCAGTTGACCCAGACGATGCCGGCGCGCAGCTGGTTGGCGACCCGGGCGGTGCGTTGCAAGTCAGCGCTCATCACGGCGGCAGCCAGGCCGAAGCGGCTGGCGTTGGCCATTTGTACTGCTTGCTCTTCGGTCTTGAAGCGCTTGATGCACAGCACCGGGCCGAACACTTCTTCACGCCACAGAATGCTGCTATGACCGGGCTCGTCGAAAATCGCCGGCTCGACGAAGTAACCTTCGCGCAAGTGCGCCGGTCGCCGTCCGCCGGTGAGCAAACGGGCGCCGCTGGCCAGGCCCTGGTCGATGAAACCGAGCACCTTGTCGTATTGGCCCTGGCTGACCAGCGGCCCGAGCAGAACGCCGGGCTGCATACCGGGGCCGATGCTGATCTTGCGGGTTTCTTCCACCAGTCGTTCGATCAGGCGCGGAGCGATGGTTTCCTGCACCAGCAGGCGTGAAGTCGCGCTGCACACCTGACCCTGGTTCCAGAAAATCCCGAACAGAATCCACTCCACGGCGGCGTCGACATCGGCGTCGTCGAACACGATGAGCGCAGACTTGCCGCCCAGTTCCAGGCTGATGTTCTTGATGTCCCGCGCCGCCGCCGACATGATTTTTGCGCCGGTGGGCACGCTGCCGGTGAAGGCCAGTTTGTCCACGCCCGGGTGTTCGGTGAGGGGGCTGCCGGCGTCGGCGCCGAGGCCGGTGACCAGGTTCAACACCCCGGCGGGCAAACCGATACGATCCGCGGCGGCCGCCAGTTCCAGGGCGGTCAGCGGCGTCAATTCGGACGGTTTCAACACCACCGTGGCCCCGGCGGCCAAGGCTGGCGCGACCTTCCACGCGGCCATCAGCAGCGGGTAGTTCCAGGGGATGATCTGCCCGGCCACGCCAATCGGTTCGTGGCGGATGCGGCAGCGGAAACGCGCGTCCGGCAAGGCCAGAGGCTGATCCTGTTGCTGGTCCAGTTCACGGGCCAAACCGGCGTAGTAACGGAAGCAACCAATCGCATCGCCAATGTCCCACTGCGCTTCGGGCAAGGGTTTGCCGTTGTCGCGCACTTCCAGTTCCGCCAGCGCCTGCTGGCCACTTTCCAGTTCATCGGCCAGCGCCTCCAGCCATTGCCCGCGCTCGGCGCCGCTGGTCTGGCCCCAGCCATTGTCGAAGGCGCGACGGGCCGCACGCACGGCATGGTCGACATCCTCTTCAGTGCCTGCCGCGACCCGGTGGAAGACTTGCTCGGTGGCAGGGTCGATCACGTCCAGATAGCCGCCCAGGTCCGGGCTGACCCATTCGCCGTTGATGTAGAGCTGATCACGCATGGTGCGACTCCTGGACGCCGGTACGGCGGTTTTGCAGATGGCGGGAAGTGAACAGCAGGGCCAGCGACACGCAGATGATCACCGTGGAAATCGCGTTGATCTCTGGCGTCACGCCGCGGCGGATGGAGGAAAAGATGTAGATTGGCAGCGTCGTTTCGGAACCGGCGACGAAGAACGCGATGATGAAATCGTCGAAGCTGAAGGTGAACGCCAGCAGGAACCCGGCCATGATTGCCGGGCTGATCTGCGGCAGGGTTACCCGCCAGAAGGTGTCCATCGGTGGCGCGTACAGGTCCGCCGAGGCTTCGAGCAAGGCCTTGTCCAGCGAGTCGACACGGCTGCGCACGATCACCATCACCAGGGCCATGGTGAACAACGAATGCGCGGCGATAACCGTAAAGAAGCCCATGTTCAACTTCGGCACTGTCGGCAACCAACTCGCCAGCAGCGGGTTGATCAGGTCGAACAGGCTGATGAACGCAATCAGCGTCGAGATGCCGATGACGATGCCCGGCACGATGATCGCGCAATAGGTCAGGGCATCGAACAGCAGGCGCACTTTGGCGCCGCAGCGCTGCAAGCCGAACACCGCCAGGGTGCCGAACAGCGTGGCAATCACTGCCGAACTGAAAGCGATCAGCGCGCTGTTGCCCAGGGCTTCCATGATGAACGGGTTACCGAACGCGGTGCCGAACCACTGCACCGAGCAGCACTGGAACGTAAGGCCACTGCGCCCGGCGTTGAAGCTGAACAGCACGATCAAGGCAATCGGCGCGTAGAGAAACAGGTACAGCGAGGTTGAATAGCTGCGCAGCCACATGTCACAGGCCTCCGTCGGCAGGGCGGCCGCCGTAGCGCGCCACCAGTTTCAAGTACACGCCGATGATCAGCAGCATCATCGCCACCAACGTCATGGCCAGCGCACTGCCGAACGGCCAGTTGCGCGATTGCAGGAACAGGTCGACCAGCGCGTTGCCGACAAAGAACACCTTGCCGCCGCCGAGAATGGCCGGGATCAGGAACTCGCCCATCAACAGGATGAACACCAGCATCACCCCGGTGATGATCCCCGGCGCGGACAGTGGCAGGGTGATCCGGCGAAAGCTTTCGAAGGCACTGGCGCCCAGGTCCGCCGAGGCTTCGAGCAGGCGCTTGTCGAGTTTTTCCAGGCTGACGTAGATCGGGAACACCATCAGCGGCAGGTAGCCGTAGACAATGCCGATCAGCACCGCCCACGGCGTGTTGATCAGCCGCACATCTTCAAGACCGAGGCTGGCCAGCAGCGCCGGAATACCCTTGCCGCTGAGGATGAAGATCCAGGCGTAGGTGCGGATCAGGAAACTGGTCCAGAACGGCACGATCACCAGGGTCAGCAACAGCGAGCGGTTCCTGCTGACCTTGACCGCGAGGAAATACGCCAGCGGATAAGCCGCCACCAGGCACACCAGGGTGCCCAGCGGCGCCAGCATCAGCGTATTGCTGAACGCCGCGCCGCGAGAACCGAGGTTCAGGTAGTTGGCCAGGGTGAAGCCACCGGCGTAACCGCCCACGGCGCTGCGCTCGCCGAAACTGAAGACCAGGATGATCACCAGCGGCATCAACAACAGCAGCAGGAACCACAGGGTCGAAGGCAAGAGCATCAGCAGGGTGATGCGCCGGCCGAGGCTGCGCCGTTGGCGAACCTCGACCGACAGGGCATGGCCCGGCTGCACCGTTTGCGGGTGGGCGGCGGCATTCATGGGTGACTCCTCATTGGCCATGGTCAAGCGATCAGGCGGACTTGAAACGCGCCATCAGTTCGGCGCGCGCCGGGCTGGTCAGCGTCGCGGCGGCACCGAACTCCAGCGGGCTCAGGGCCTCGGCGGCGGGGTACATGATCGGATCGTCGAGCATCGCCACCGGCAGCAGCGCGTCGACACGCTTGTCGCCGCTCGGGTAGCCGTGGCTCAGCACTTCCAGCTTGTTGTGCTGCGGGTCGAGCAGGTAGTTGATGAAGGCGTAGGCGGCGTCCTTGTGCTCCGAGCTTTTGGGAATCGCGAAGAAGTCGCTCCACAGTTCGCCACCTTCCTTGCCCAGTTCGAACTGCATTTGCGCGTTGTCGCGGTGCAGTTGCGAGGCGTCGCCGGTCCAGGACATCGCCAGCCAGGCATCGCCGCTGCGCATCGACGGCTGAATGTCGGAGTTGATCGCGAACAGGTGCGGCTTGACCTCGATCAGCAGCTTTTCCGCGTCGGCCAGTTCTTTCGGGTCCAGGGAGTTGAAGCTGTAGCCGAAGCTTTTCAGCGCGTTGCCGATGGCGGTCAACTGGTAGTCGTGAACCATCGTGCGGCCGCTGGCCGGGCCTTGGGCGGCGGCCCAGAATTCCTTCCAGCTGGCGGGGCCGTTCTTCAGCTTGCCGGCGTCGTAGAGCATGCCGGTGGTGCCCCAGTTTTTCGGCACCGCGTAGACCTTGCCGTCCACTGTGCCCTGGGCCATGAACTTCTGCTGGAACGCCGAGGCATCGAAGTTGGGGATGCGCGACAGGTCCAGCGGCTCGATCAGCCCCAGGCCGACGTAGGTGCTGATGGTGTAGTTGGTCGGCACCAGCACGTCCCAGCCACTGCCGCCGGCCTGCAATTTGGCGAGCATTTCTTCGTTGGAACCGAACACGCTCATCGACACCCGGGCGCCGGTGGTCTTGCCGAAGGTGTCGAGGTTTTCCTGGCTGTGGTAGTTGGGCCAGGTCGCCAGCGACAGGCGATCACCCAGCTTGGCCTGTTCGGCGGCCTCGGCGGAGGAGGTCAGCAGGCCGGGCATGTTGGTCGCGACCACGGCGGCAGCGATCCCAAGGCCCGTGCGGCCAAGGAACTCGCGGCGGCTGATCGAGCCGTTCTGCCAGCTGCGCAGGGTTTTTATAAAAGTCTTCTGGTCCATAGCACGCTCCACATCCGGTTGATGAAACGAATCGATGATTTACAACGCCATGGCCAGGCCATTGGCGTGATCCCAGCCGACGCGCACTGGCGCGCCGTGTTCGAATGCATTGGCGCCGTGATCCTGCTGGCGCGGCACCCGCACGCAGACCACGCCGAAGGCCTGGGTGCGCACGCGGTACTCGGTGGAATTGCCCAGGTAGATGCGGTCCTCGACGCAGCCTTGCAGCTTCACTTCCCGGGTCATCTCGGCGTTGGCGCTGGCGATGCTGATCAGCTCCGGCCGCACCGCAATGCAACCAGCGGCGTTGGCACTCAGGCCTTTGCCGGTCGGTGTCAGCGGGCTGGTCAGCTCCAGCCCTTGCTCGGTACGCAGCACCACCGAGTTGCCGGTGAGCTGGCGCACGGTGCCGTCGAACAGGTTGGACTCGCCGATAAAGTCAGCCACGTAACGGCTGGCCGGGGCTTCGTAGAGTTGTTCCGGGGTGGCGGTCTGGATGATCGAACCGTTGTGCATCACGCTGATGCTGTCGCTCATCGACAGGGCTTCTTCCTGGTCATGGGTGACCAGTACGAAGGTGATACCGACCTCCCGTTGCAAACGCAGCAGTTCCGACTGCATCTCCTTGCGCAGCTTGCGGTCCAGCGCCGCCAGCGGTTCGTCGAGCAGCAACACGGTCGGCTTGTTGACCAAGGCGCGGGCGAGGGCGACACGCTGTTGCTGGCCGCCGGACAATTCACTCGGCTTGCGTTGGCCAAAGCCGCTCAGGCGCACCATCTCCAGCGCCTCATCGGCCATGCGCAGTTGCTGCTTTTTGTCCGGGCGCGGGGTGCGATAGCGCAGGCCGTAGGCAATGTTCTGCGCCACGGTCAAATGCGGGAACAACGCGTAATGCTGGAACACCATGTTCACCGGCCGCTCGAAAGCCGGCACACCGGCCACGCTCTTGCCGGCCAGACGAACCTCGCCGCTGGTGGGCTGTTCGAAGCCGGCGATCATGCGCAGGGTGGTGGTCTTGCCACAGCCCGAGCCGCCGAGAAAGGAATGAAACGAGCCACGCCGCACCGCGAAATCCAGACCGCTGACGGCCTGCACCTCGCCATAGCGTTTGACCACATTGCAGAATTCGATATCGCTTGGCGGGGTGTTGTTCACGAGACGGGCTCCCTTGCAGTGATGAATCAGTGCGTCGGGGGCCAAACTAGCAATCGGGGTTTTGCGGTGTATATATCCCTTGGGGGATAGGAGGGGGTGGAGAAAGTTTTTCAGTAGACGTATGGCGTAACGATCATTGATAAACCCCGTGTTCAATCCGGGCCAGATAATTCTCAACCTTCTGGAAGCCATGCGAGTTGCGGATCAGTTCCAGCGGGATGTTGCCTTCCAGACCCTTGCAAGGTCTCTTTAGCCAGTCCTTAGCCAACCGCTGATTGCCAAGCACATTGATGGCGTATTTCAGGATTTTTACATACCGGACTGTATTTTTTTGCTGGTTTAGAGGTGCCAATTTAGTCTCCTTCGCCATCTCTTGTATTTGCCTGGAGCTGCCAAATTAAACCTCGCACTTCCGACGGCCAACCCTAAAAGCGCGTGGGATATTTCCTGAATCTATAGAAAGATTTCAACGCTGGCAGGTCGATTGAATCCAGTCATTCAGCATGGTTTAAACATGCGTGTTTAATAGCTGTAAGCGTTACTTCATGAAAGCTACAACGCCTTGCGTCGTTGCCTACAGGTACGCCAGAATCCGCCGGCTTGTGCGCCTTGGGGCTGGGTTTTATCGTTTGTCGGTCGCTGAATAACAACAGTGATCGGGTTTGGTAGCCCGGCTATGTGAGGTGCAAAGCGTCATCATCTGCAGCGTTTTTTTACTCTGCTTTATGGTGGCCATGCACAGGGCGCCTTTGGGCGCGCCGGTCTCCTTGCATCCCGGTCTACCAACCTGCGTATGGCCACCACCCTTCGTTTGGTAGCGTGAGAGTGATGGCTCCTTTTACGATGTAAGGAGTTTCACTATGTTCAAAGTCACACCCAACCCGCCGGAAACCGATCCCGCATCCCCGTACGAAAGCCTCGATTCAAACAAGCTCCACGAAGCCGCCGAGCGCGCCCTCGATCATTACCTAAACCCCGGCCCTGCAATCATGGCCACCCCGCGCAAACCCGGCACGATGTTCATCGTCAATCCCGAACTCAGTGCCGAAACCTTGCTGGTGCACGCGTGTGAGTCGCTGGCGTCGGCCAATGTCATGGCCAACGATCTGGTGGATCATCTGGAGGGGACGAGCCGCAATGCGCTGTTGGGGATTGCGCAGGTGATCATGCTGGGTGAACTGGCGGTGAACCGGGCGCTGGATCAGCTTGATCCGCCCTGACCACAATCTTCAGATCACCAGTAGACCTGTGGGAGCGGGCTTGCCCGCGATGGCGGTATGTCAGACACATCAATGTTGAATGGGTTGCCGCTATCGCGGGCAAGTCCGCTCCCACAGGGATTTGCGTATACCGACAGGCCTCAGGCTTGCAGCTTGAGGCCGGAAGCCTGCAACGGATCTTCCGTCAACTCCCGAATAAACAACCCCAGCAACTCCGACTGGCTCCCAATCCCCAGCTTGGCGTAGATGTTCTTGCGGTGAATCTTCACCGTGCCGGGGCTGATGTTCAGTTGTTCGGCCACCGAGGCGCTGGAGTGGCCGCGCAGTAACAGTTGAACGATTTCCTGCTCGCGGCCGGTGAGGATGTGCGCGCCGAAATGGTCGAAGGCTTCGCGGATCTTGAAGTCCAGGTCTTTCGCCGGTCGCGGCTCCTGAGCCTGACGCAAACGCCAGGCCTCATTGATGACCTGCTCGACCACCGCTTGCGCGCACTCGACCAATTGCATTTCATCCCGGCTGAACGCACAGCTGGCGCTCGATCGCATCAACGACAACACCGCCATGGCACCACCGCCGAGGTCGACGAAGAACGCCACTTCCTCGGCCAGTCCGGTCTGCTGGTAATAGGTCAGGAAGTACTCGCCGAGGTAGAAGTGGTCGGGGGCGAACTGGCGCAGACGCCACAGCCCCGGCGCCTGCCCGCGTGTGCACGCCAGGTAGAACGGGTCGAGCAGGTAAGGCCCGCACTGATAGTCGTCGACATACACCGCCCGCTTGTCCGCCGAGAAGGTATCGAACAACGCCAGTGGCCGGTGATTGCCTTCGTAGACAAACAACACGAAATGATCGACCGGGCAGATTTGCCGAAGCCAATGGCTCAACCCCGACAGCCGCCCATGCCCGGCAGGCAGGTCGAGCAGGTGGGCGACACCGGTGGTCCAGACTTTCAGTTCCTTGGGGCGCATGGCGGCTACAGGCAGAAGAGGATGGCCATTGGATGCACAAAGTACGCCATGGCGGTTTTGCCCGTGTGGAGCGGGCGGGGTGGCGGTGCGTCGCCAACAAGACGCACCGCAACAGGGCCGGGTGTTACCGAGTGCTACAAGGCTGGTAGCAAAAGTGATCGGCTGAGTCCTTCAGCGAGCACTCCGGGTCGAAGGCAACAGGATCGTCAAAACTCCCAGCAGCGGCAGGTACGAGCACAAGGTGTACACGTATTCGATGCCATGGATATCCGCCAGGTGCCCCAGCAGCGCGGCACCAATCCCGCCGAAACCGAACATCAACCCGAAGAACACCCCGGCGATCATGCCGACGTTACCGGGCACCAGTTCCTGGGCGAAGACCACGATGGCCGAGAACGCCGAGGCGAGGATGAAGCCGATGATCATGCTCAGCACGCCTGTCCAGAACAGGTCGACGTAGGGCAGGGCGAGGGTGAAGGGTGCGGCGCCGAGGATCGAGAACCAGATCACCTGCTTGCGGCCGATCCGGTCGCCGATCGGACCGCCAAAGAACGTGCCCGCCGCGACGGCGCCAAGAAACAGGAACAGGTACAGCTGCGAACTGGCCACCGACAGGTCGAACTTCTCGATCAGGTAGAAGGTGAAGTAACTGGTGAAGCTGGCCATGTAGAAGTATTTGGAGAACACCAGCAACGCCAGCACCACCAGGGCGAAGGTCACCCGCCGTTTCGACAGGCCGTGGGTGGCCTTGCTGCCTTGCTTGAGCTTGAACAGGTTCAGGTGATTGCGGTACCAGCGGCTCAGGCCGTATTGCACGAGGATGGCGAACACCGCGAACAGGCCGAACCAGGCGACGTTGCCCTGGCCATAGGGAATGATGATCGCGGCGGCCAGCAAAGGGCCGAAGGCACTACCTGCATTGCCACCGACCTGAAAGGTCGACTGCGCCAGGCCGTAGCGACCGCCCGAGGCCAGCCGCGCCACCCGCGAGGTCTCCGGGTGAAAGGTCGACGAACCGACGCCCACCAGTGCCGAGGCCACGAGAATCGCCGGGAAGCTGCCGACCATCGACAGCATCAGAATACCGATGAGGGTGCAGACCATGCCGGCCGGTAACAGCCACGGTTTGGGATGACGGTCGGTGTAGAAACCGATCCACGGTTGCAGCAATGAAGCCGTGAGCTGGAAGGTCAGGGTGATCAGCCCGACCTGGGTGAAGCTCAGGCCATAACTGGCCTTGAGCATCGGGTAGATCGACGGCAGCACGGCCTGGATCAGGTCGTTGATCAGGTGCGCCAGCGCGCAGGCGCCGATGACGCGCATGACCAGAGGGCTGGCCTGGCTGGCCACCGAAGCGGTGGGTGAGGGTGAACTGAGGGTGGTGGTCGACATGGGCGATCTTCCGGATAAATAACGCGAACTGCGAACGCAAGGCGCAGCCAATTTCAGGGTTCGGCGTTATCCTAGGGGCCTCAAAGACGCCCGTCTCGCGCAACTCGGGCATGGACCATCGCAAAAAGGGCGCCATGATCAAACCATTGCAGGCATTTCTTGCGGAGATCGACCAGGGCGGCTGGAGCGTGCGCAGCAGTGCGACCGACTACCCGGAAAACTGGATCATCGCGCCGCACTCCCATGAAAAGCATCAACTGATCTATGCCATCGAAGGCGTGATGGTGGTGCACACCGCCATCAGCCAATGGACGGTGCCGCCGAGCCGGGGCATCTGGATGCCCAGTGGAGAAGTACACTCGATTCGCTGTGTGGGGGCGATCAAGATGCGCAGCGTTTTCGTGCGCCCTGACCCGAGCCTGGACCTGCCCGCCGAAACCCGGGCAGTGAGTGTTTCCGCGTTGCTGAGTGAGCTGATCAAGGTCTCGGTCGATTTCGACTTTGCCTGTGAGCCGGACTCGCGGGAAGCCCGGGTGCTGCGGCTGATTCTGGACGAACTGACGATCCTGCCGACCTTGCCGTTGAACCTGCCGCAGCCCGCCGATCAACGTATCAACCTGATTTGCACCGCGTTGCAACGTGATCCGGGGGATGGCTCGACACTGTCGGACTGGAGCGCCCGCTTGAGCCTCGACGCCAAAACCATCCAGCGCAGGTTCCGCAAGGAAACCGGCATGACCTTCGGCCAATGGCGCCAGCAAGCACGATTGCTGCTGGCACTGGAACGAATAGCCGTCGGGGAGAAGATCATCGACATCGCCGGGGAGCTGGGGTACGACAGCCCGAGTGCGTTCACGACGATGTTCAAGAAACAGTTCGGCAAGACGCCGAGTGATTTTTTCAAGTGAGGCGGCCGCCCGTGGGACGGCCGCTTGACGCCTGAATCAGGTCAGGATCCTTGCGGCGTTTCACCTCGCGCCAGTCGCGCATTGATGTCTTCGATGACCGCCGGCAGATCGACGATGGTGTCGATCAGGTAGTGCGGGCGCGAGCCTTCGAACATCTTGACGATACGGGCCCGCTCACTGTCCAGCCTGTCGGAGGGCAGGGCCTTGTATTGCTCGTAGGTCAAGCCCAGGGCATTGCCCGAACAGGTCAGCGCGACCGTCCACATCCCGGCGGCACGGCCTTCGAGAATGCCGGGCCAGGTGTCGTCGACCTTGACGCAGGCGGCGACGTCGCTGATCCCCAGGGCAATCACGTTGGCCAAGGCCTGGGCCGGGTAGGGGCGGCCGTTCGGCACCTCGTCGGTGGCCACCACATGGTCCGCCACGTAGCCATTGTGCCGCGCCAGCTCGACCACTTTTTCCATGACCACGGCCGGGTAACCGGAGCAGGAGCCGATTTTCAGGCCCTTGTCGCGCAAGGCATCGATGGTGTTCAGTGCGCCGGGAATCAGGGCTGAGTGCAGGGCGATTTTCTCGATCTGCAATGGCATGAACCGTTCGTACAATGCGGTGACATCGTCATCGGTCGGCAGGCGGTCAAACACTGCACGGTAGCGTTCGGCGATCTGCGGTTGATTGCACAGGGTGCGGATGTGATCCCACTTGCCCATGCCCATCGGGCCCCGCGCCTCTTCCAGCGAAACGGCGACGCCGAACTCGGCGAAGGCTTCGACGAAAATCTGCGTAGGGGCGAAGGAGCCGAAATCGACGACGGTGCCGGCCCAGTCCAGGACCACGGCTTGCAGTTGGGTCGGTTGTTGGTAGTTCATGGTATTTCTCCATTTTTTGTTGTGGGCAGGCCGTCCCTCCTGTTGCCAGGAAGTAGGCCTATGGATTGCTCAAGGGTGAGGCGAAATCAGATGGCCGGCGTTGGGCTCGAGTCGAACAGCTCCGCGATCATTGGCCGGTTTCGGCGAATGCCCAGGCAGCACAGGTGGTAGTCGATGGAAAACGGGTGGTTGACGAAGGTGATCGGTTTGGTGCCCGGGGTTTCGGCGTACTCGACCGCCGAGACGAAACCGATGCCGATGCCCTTGGCAATGGCATGCACGATGGCCTCGCGGCTGTTCAACTGCATGACGCAATTCAGCTCAACGCCCAGGCGCTTGCAGCTTTCCTCCACCAGTTGACGAGTACGGGAGCTTTTTTCCCGCAGCACCCATTTCTCCTCGCTGATCTGCTCGACATGTACTTCTTTCTGCCGGGCCCAGGGATGGTCGTCACGCACCACGGCAATGATCGGGTAGCGCCGGTAAAGCTGCGTGTCAAAACGCTGGTCGAATTCGGACAGGGCCAGGATCGCCACATCGATATCGAAGTTGAACAGGCGATCCAGGGTCTCTTTTTCCGGGGAGAACGAGGTTTCCAGCTCGATGTCCGGGTGCCTTTGCATCAGTTCGTAGGTCAGGTTCATCGCAATCGGCGGCGACACCGCGCCCAGGCGCAGCATGCCGGTCTTGCGTTGCTTGAAACTTTGCAGCAATTGCACGGCTTCATCCTCCTGGCCGAACAGGCCCTGGGTAATCGCATAGAGCTGGTGCCCGGCGGCACTCATTTCGATAAAGCGGCCGCGGCGATGGAACAGTTCCACGGAAAACTTCTTCTCCAGGGCATTGACCTGCTCACTGACCGTGGGCTGGCCGACGCTCAAATACTCGGCGGCGAGGGTGAAGCTGCCGGTCTTGGCCACCGCATGAAATGAACGTAGCCACTTGTGGTACTGGTACATAGACGATCCTGTTCCTGAGCCGCTGCCATTGATTCAATCTGTCCAGCCGGGCCATCAACGCCTGATGAACAGCGCCACCGACGCGCTGCAGAGACAGGCAGCGGTGACCACGATGAAGATCAGCGAGGTGTTGCCGGTACTGTCGAGCATACTGCCGATCAGCGGTTCCGCCAGGCCAGCGAACAGGTAGGACGAGAAGTTCATCACCCCGGTCGCGGTGCCGGCGCGCTTGGCGCCCACCAGGTCCGGGCACAGCGCCCAGAAGCTGGAAGCGGGGCCGTACACGAAGAAACCGCAGAGGAACAACGCCACAAGGCCGGTTGCGCTGTGGGGGGCAAGGGTCCACATCCACAAACTGGTCGCCGCGCCGAGGAACATGTAGAGCATGATCGCCAGGTATCGTTTGGAGCCGAACAGCTTGTCCGAGATCCAGCCGTTGCTCAGCGCGCCGATGGCCATGCCGACCGGAAGGGCCACGGTGATCCATTTCGGATCGATCATGCTGTCGCCGGTCTTCCAGTTGGCACCCAGGAAGTGCACCGGCACCCAGACGATCAAACCGTAGCGGGCGGCGTTCTGGAACCCCAGGGACACGGCGGCGATGATCAGGCGAACGTTTTTCAGAACCGCCTTGTAACGCTGCGCGGAAGTTTCGACTTCGCCATGGGCCACTTCATGGCTTTTGTCCTCGGCGTTGGCCACACCGGTGTCGGCAGGCGGTTCGAAACCCAGGTCTTGCGGACGCTCGCGGGCCACCAGATAGAAGATGATGCCGCCCGCCAGCATGAGCAATACCGGCAGGCGGAAGATCCAGCGCCACTCCAGATGCATCACTTCCAGCACGACGATCGAAGTCACGTAGGAAAGCACCGACGCGCAGCCGGCCGCGAACACATAGAAGCCGTAGACCTTGCCGCGTTCGCCCGCGCTCCACCAGTTGGAGATCAGCCGACTGCCCGGTGCCCAGCCCAATGCCTGGAAGTAGCCATTGATGCCCCAGGGCAGGATCAGCCCGGCAAAACCGCTGGCGAAACTGGTCACCCAGTTGGCGCCGCAGGACAGCACGGCGCCCATGGTCATGATGCGTCGGCCACCGAATTTGTCGGCGAGGTTGCCGTTGATGGCCTGGCCAATGGCGTAGGCCCAGAGCATGGCGGCCGATGCCCAGCCAAGGTGCTCTTTGGTAAAGCCGAACTCGGCCTGGATACCGGGAATGGCGAAACCGAACGTTTGTCGCCCGGTATAGAAAAACAGATAGCAAAACATGGCTGCCAGCAGCATGCGCCACTGGGCGACGCGAAACGATGCGGTGTGTACGGCGAGACCTGGCATGGTTTGGGCACGATTCATGATCTTTTCCTTATTCTTGTTCGTTCCCTGCGAGTTGCATCGCAGGGTGCACTCTTTTTCAGGTGCGGCAGGAAATCGTCGCGGCTCGTTACGCCGCTGGCAGTGTAGTGTCTTTGGGGGCTGGCGAGCCCTAGGCCGCTCGTGAGCCGATGAAGTTCTTGCCGCGTGCGCCTTGCAGGGCGAAATCGATCATGGTTTGGGCCTCTTCGGCCGTCACGCCGTAGTCGGCGAACTCGGTTTTCACATCCAGGCTGTGCAGGAAGGCGCGCAATCGGGCCTGGGCTTTATCCAGGTCTGGCCCGAAAACCCGTTGCAGGGTCTTGTCGCGCGTCTCGTCGTGGCCCCAGGCAAGGCCCAACACCAGTGGCAGGGTGAAGGAGCAGGCAATGCCGTGGGGCAAGCCGTAGTGCAAGGTCATCTCATAGGAAATGGAGTGGGCCAGTGCGGTCTTGGTGTTGGAGAACGCCATGCCGGCCTTGAGTGCGGCGAGGGCCATCCGTGAGCGCAGTTCCTGGTTGGACAGGTCACGCCGCAGCAAGGGCAGGCATTCGAGGATGTCCTCGATGGCAGAGATGGCGAAGGTGTCGGAAAGCGGGTTGGCGTTGATGTTCCAGATCGACTCCAGCGCGTGGGACAGTGCATCCAGCCCGGTGGAAACGGTGACGCTGGCCGGCACCGTGAGCATCAGTTGCGGATCGATGATCGCAACCTTTGGCCAGGTACAGTCCAGGTGCAGGGAGTACTTCTTGTGGTTGGCTGCGTCCCAGATCGTCGCCCAGGGCGTGACCTCACTGCCGGTGCCTGCCGTAGTCGGGGCCGCGATCAGCTGTTTACTGCGAACCGGAACGAAGGGTTTGCCGCTTGCCAGCAATGCCAGCAGCTCATCGAAGCGGCCGGACTCGGTGCCGACAATCAGCGCCTTGGCGGTGTCGATGGCACTGCCGCCGCCGACGGCAATCACCGCATGGCAATCGCCGGCCTCTTGCCAGAAGCGTTCATAGGTTGCGCGAAGTTGCGCGACATCGGGATTGGGCTGGACATCCTCGATCACGTAGACCAAGCGTTCGCCCAGCAACGCTTGAAGGCGATCCACCAGCCCCAGGCCACGGGCTTCGGGAAAGGTCACGACGGCAACGTTCTGATGTTCGGTGATGGCGGCAAGCTCTTGCAAGCTCCCCCAGCCGAAGCGGGTATCCACTGGATTGTGAAATCGGGCGGTCATGGCGGGTCCTTGGTTTTTGTTGTTGGAAGTGACGCCATGCTCGCGGTCCACGGACTGCTGCACAAATCGATAATTCACAGGTTTGAATCGGCTGGGCCGATAACGGCCGATTGGAAGGACGTGGCTGATGCTTCGCCTTCATCCCAATAAAGAAACTACCTAGAACACTGCGGCAAATGCCGTTGCCGATGGGGTTCGTCTCAATATCCCGCCAACGGGGGCTGTCATAGGCTGTGTGCTTTTGGCAAACCGGTGGGCGGAGTCGCTATGCGTTTATTTGAACTGATCACTTTTACCGTGCGCGTGCGCACAGTGGCCGATGCGCTGGTAAGCATCGAGGCTGAGTTGGCGAAGCCGGAAGTCGGCGGGGTGTTGATGGGCTGCTGGGCCTCGGAAATCGGCCAGTTGAACCAGATCGCCGTGCTGCGCGGTTACGCCGACGAGCACTCAAGACAAGTGGAGCGCGAGCGTTTCCTGCTGGGGGGCGGGGCGTTTGGCGTCAACGAGTTCATCACCGATCTGCGCGTCGAAAACTACACGCTGTTTCCCTTCCTCGAACCCTTGAGCGCGGGGTCGCACGGTCCATTCTACGAACTGCGCGTCTACGACCTGGTCAGCAGCGGGTTGCAGCCCACCCTCGACGGCTGGAGCAATGCCATCGAAGCGCGAACCGCCGAACAGTATTCGCCGGTGTACGCAGCGTTCTACGCCACCGACGGCGCGCTGCCGCGCTATCTGCACATCTGGCCCTGGACCACTTTGGAGCAACGTCTGCAAGTGCGCACCCAAGCGGTCGCCGACGGCGTCTGGCCGCCGGAAAACTCCGGCCCGCAACTGCGCGACATGCGCTCGACCATCTACCTGCCCGCGAAGTTCTCGCCCTTGCAATGACCCGGGCGCAGTTCGGCTGACCGGGTGTGATTTCAAGGGCAGCGGATGCCTGCCTCAATGCAACGCCTGCTCGTCCAGGTACTCGGTCAGGCACTCGATAAACGCCTGATGCTTGCGGGTATGGCGGCGGTGCGCCGGGTAAATCACGTGGATTTTCCGGCCGAACTGCTCGGGGTCGAGGTCGGCGTCCGGCAGCAGTTGCACCAGTTCACCGCGCCGGATGTACGGGGCGGCGCTCCACTGCGGGCAGAACTGCAAACCCCGGCCGGCCAGCAGGGCGCCGAACAGGAAGTCATAGTTGTCGCTGCTCAGCCGCGGTATCGGCTGGGTGATTCGTTTGCGTTCACCCTCCTGTTCGAGCCACCAGTAATGCGGGTTCAGGGCCGGGTGACGAAACAGCAGCCAATCGTGTTGATTGAACGTGTGCGGTTGCACCTCGAGCGGGTTGCGTTGCAAGTAGCGGGGGCTGGCGCACAAGAGGATGCGGTTGGCGGTCAGCGGGCGGGTGATCAGGTCGGGCAATTCCACCGGGCCGTCCCGCACCGCGAGGTCGAACCGGCCTTCGACCAGGTCGACGAACTCATCGGTGAGCACCACGTCCAGGCGCATCTGCGGGTAGCGCTCGAGAAAACGACAGCACACCTCATTGAAAAAGGCCGGCGCGAACGAGGGCGGGGCGGTCACGCGCAGCAGGCCATACATTTCCCGCTGCAACTGGCCGATGTCTTCCCGGGCTTGCTCCAGTTGCGTGAGCACTTGTCGCGAACTGGCGAGGAAAATTTCCCCGGCCTCGGTCAGCGCGATGCGTCGCGTGGAACGCTCGAACAGGCGCGTGCCCAATTCCTCTTCCAGGTGGGTGATGGCCCGTGTCAGGGCCGAGGTGGTTTTGCCCAATTGCGAAGCGGCACGGGTGAAACTGCCCTGGTCGGCGGTTTCGACAAACATCGCGATGGCGCTGAGCTGGTCCATTCAGTGTTTCCTGTTTGGAAAGTATGTGTTACGTGGGCCGAGTATTCTTTACCGCCGCCCGGTTCGCTAGTCTCACGGCATTCCTACAAGAAAAAAGGTGCGGGACGATGAAGCGGATTATCCAGTCGGCATTGGCCATGGCTATTGGTCTTTCCTCTATGGAAAGCATGGCGGCCGCCGATCTGATTTTGCATAACGGCAAAGTCTTTACCGCCGAGCAGGGCAAGGCGCTGCAACAGGCCGTGGCCGTGGAGGACGGGAAAGTCGTCAAGGTCGGCAGCGACGCCGAGGTGCTGGCCCTCAAGGACCCCGGCACGCAGGTCATTGACTTGCAGGGCAAGGTGTTGATGCCCGGTTTCATCGACACCCACAGCCACGCGGTGTTTGGCGGGGTGAAGCTCAAGTCCGCGGACCTTGAGACGCAAATGCTGCCGTTCGACGAACTGGAGCAGCGCTTGCGCGAGTGGCGCGACAACGGCAAGGCCCGGCATGGCGACATTCTGGTCGTCGGTGGAACGCCCTCGACCTACTGGAGCCAGGTGGCGGAGTTTGAAAAGCGCTTCAACCAGGGTGAATGGACGGACACGCCGATCCTGTTCGTCGGGTGGGATTACCACACCGGTTGGGCCAACAAGACCCTGCTCAAGCGCGCCGGTATCGATGCCGAGCGGGTCAAGGCACTCACGGGCGAAGCGGTGGCGACCATCGGCCACCATGACGACAACACCCCCAACGGTTTCGTCGCCGATGCCGGCTTGTCGGCGGTGATGTCGCAGCTGCCGCCGGCCAGTCTTGAGCAATTGATCAGCGCCGCCGAAGCGGCCCGCGACCTTTATCACAGCCTGGGCGTGACGGCGCTGATGGACCCGGCGGCCAACGCGGTGCCCGGGGATGCGTTGTTCGACTTCAAGCCCACGGTGAAAAACGTCGGGGTGCTGCCGGCCTACAAGGCATTGGCGGACAAGGGTGAACTGCGCCTGCACGTGGCCGCCCTGATGGTCGTCAACCCCAAGAGCAAACCCGCCGACCTTGAGGTGGTGGAGCAGGTGCGCGAGCAATTCGCTGGTGTCGACAATCTGAGCCTGCCGGGCATCAAGGTGTTCGCCGATGGCGTCGCCGAATTTCCGGCACAAACCGCATCGTTGCTGTCGCCCTACAAGAACTCGCTCAAGGGCGGCGAACTGCTGATCGACCCGGCGCACTTCGGTGAACTGGTGGGGGCCGCCGATGCCCGCGGCTGGCTGGTGCATGTGCATGCCATCGGTGATCGAGCGGTGCGTGAAAGCCTCAATGGCATCGAGCAGGCGCGTCGCGAAGGGCACAACAACGTGGCCCACTCCATCACCCACTTGCAGATGGTCAACCCCAAGGAATTCACCCGGTTCAAGCCGCTCAACGTCATCGCATCGATGCAGCTTTACTGGGCCTCGGCAGACGAGCTGAGCATCGATCTGCTGCAGCCTTACATCAATGCCATGCAGTTCCAGTTCATGTACCCGGCGCGTTCGTTGCTCAAGAACGGCGCGACGATCTCCGGGGCCAGCGACTGGCCGGTGTCGACACCGGATCCGTGGAAAGCGATCGGGCAAGCCATCAGCCGTAAAGGCCCCAAGGGTGTGCTGAACCAGGCAGAAGCCATCGACCGCGAAACCATGTTCTACGCCTACACCCGCAACGCCGCGAAAACCATTGGCCTGGAACAGCAGATCGGCTCGCTGACCCCAGGCAAGCAGGCCGACATGATCGTTGTCGACCGCGATGTGTTCAGCGCGCCTGAAACGCAACTGGCCGACACCCAAGTGTTGAAGACTTACTTCGCCGGCCGCGAAGTCTACAGCCGCCCGTAACTCCCCCCTGTTCGCCCACCCTTTGCCCTGCCGGCAAGGGGAGGGCGAAGCCTTGCCGACTCAATAATAAGAAAGGACCTGAAACATGCATCGCCCTGCATTGACCCTGTTTGTCGCCTGCACTTTTTTGCCGCTGGCCGCCCACGCCATTACGCTGAACGATGACTTTCAACTGATGCTCAAGCCGGCGGTGGTCAGCGACTACCGCAGCCGTGGCTTGTCACTGACCCTGGGCGACCCTGCGGCGCAACTGGACGCCACATTGCTGCACAGCAGCGGCGCCTACGCCGGGGTCTGGACCTCCAATGTCGATTTCGGCCTGAACTATAAAACCCGCTTGGAGCAGGATTTCTACGCGGGCTTCTACAAGCAGATCACCGATGACGTCAGCCTCGACGTTGGCTACCTCAAGTACACCTACGCCAGGCAATCGGACTTCAACCAGAGCGAGGTCTACGCCATCGTCAAAGCCTATGGCTTCAAGTTCGCCACTTACTATTCCAACGATTTGCAGACTTATGTGGGCAAGGACCAGGACACGCTCTACACCTATCTGGGCTACAGCTACGCGCTACCAGCGGACACGGGGCTGGAGGTGCGCTATGGCCGATTCGATTTCAAGGATGACGTGTTCATTGCCGGCGACGGCGCTACCCGTGGCGACTATCACGAGTGGGAAGCCCGGCTGACCCACAGCTCCGTGGGCGTCGACTGGGCGCTGGCCTACGTCGACACCGACCTGTCCACGCATGAGTGCACGAGCTACTACGGCTATGGCGACGTGTGCACCGCAACCGTCGTGGTCAGCGCCAGCAAGACCTTCTGATCAGGGCTCGGTGTTGATTGCTTGTTGATCTGCCAGGGCCTGCCGTCGCACACCCGGGCATGGCCCTGTAAACTGGTGGGCCAAAAGGCACCTGCCTCACCCCCATCCAACAAGAGAGTCCCCATGGCAAACCACGACCTGACCTTTACCCCCGATCCCGATGCGGATTCGATTTCCTCCGACGTCGTCGGTTTCGGTGGCGTGCTGGTCTCCACCCAGATCCCCACTCGCGCCGACGGCAGCCTGGAACTGGGCGACATCACCCTGCAAAGCGAATGCACCCTGCAAGCGCTGAAGGTCGCGCTGGAGCGTGCCGGCAGCTCCATGGATCGCGTGATGCACCTGACCATCTACCTCACCGACATGGCCGACCGCGCCGCGTTCAACGAAGTCTACAAGCGCTACTTCGCCAAGCCATGGCCAGTGCGCGCCGCTGTCGGGGTTGCCTCGTTGGCGGTTGAAGGCATGCGCGTGGAAGTGACCGCGATGGCGGCCAAGGCCTGATCGAAGCAACACACACACAATACTGTAGGAGCGAGCTTGCTCCGGGCGGCGTTCCGACGATGAACATAAGGGCGACGCGTGCATACAGAATGCCCGCGTCATCGTTAACGTCCATCGCGAGCAAGCTCGCTCCTACAAGGATTCAGGCAGGGCAGATCTGCCCAAGGCCACCACCTGGCAGCATACGGGTGCCGGTCAGGCGTTTCGCCGCTACAATGCACGCCTCGACCGTGACAAGCCTGACTAAAAAAACTATGTCTTTGCCCAAACATCACCTGGAATTGCTCAGCCCTGCCCGCGATGTGGCCATCGCCCGCGAGGCCATTCTGCATGGCGCCGATGCCATCTACATCGGTGGCCCGAGCTTCGGCGCCCGCCACAACGCCTGCAACGAAGTGAGCGATATCGCCGAACTGGTGGAGTTCGCCCGTCGCTACCACGCCCGGGTGTTCACCACCATCAATACCATCCTGCACGACAACGAACTGGAGCCGGCCCGCAAGCTGATCCACCAGTTGTACGACGCCGGCGTCGATGCGCTGATCGTCCAGGACCTGGGGGTGATGGAGCTGGACATTCCGCCGATCGAGCTGCATGCCAGTACCCAGACCGACATCCGCACCCTGGAACGGGCGAAGTTCCTCGATCAGGCCGGTTTCTCGCAACTGGTGCTGGCCCGCGAGCTGAATCTCCAGGAGATCCGCGCCATCGCCGATGAAACCGACGCGGCCATCGAGTTCTTTATCCATGGCGCGTTGTGCGTGGCGTTTTCCGGTCAGTGCAACATTTCCCACGCGCAAACCGGGCGCAGCGCCAACCGTGGCGACTGCTCCCAGGCCTGCCGTCTGCCGTACACCCTCAAGGACGAGAAGGGTGGGGTGATCGCTTACGAAAAGCACCTGCTGTCGATGAAGGACAACAACCAGAGCGCCAACATCCGCGCCCTGGTCGAGGCCGGCGTGCGCTCGTTCAAGATCGAAGGCCGCTACAAGGACATGGGCTATGTGAAAAACATCACCGCCTACTACCGCCAGCGCCTCGACGCCGTGCTCGAAGACCGCCCGGACCTGGCCCGCGCCTCCAGCGGCCGCACCGCGCACTTCTTCCTGCCCGACCCGGAAAAAACCTTCCACCGTGGCAGCACCGATTACTTCGTCACTGACCGCAAGATCGATATCGGCGCCTTTGACTCGCCGACCTTCACCGGTCTTCCGGTGGGTATAGTCGAGAAAGTCGCCAAGCGTGACATGCAGGTCGTGACGCACGAGCCACTGTCCAACGGCGACGGCCTCAACGTGCTGGTCAAGCGTGAAGTGGTGGGTTTTCGCGCCAACATCGCCGAACCCAAAGGCGAATTCGAGGAGGACGGCGAGAAGCGTTATCGCTATCGCGTCGAGCCCAACGAGATGCCGGAGGGGATGTACAAGCTGCGCCCCAACCACCCGCTGAATCGCAACCTCGATCACAACTGGCAACAGGCGCTGCAAAAGACCTCCGCCGAGCGTCGCATTGCCCTGAACTGGGTCGCTCGCCTGCGTGAAGACCAGCTGGAACTGACCGCTACCAGCGAAGAGGGCATCAGCGCCAGCGTCACCCTGGCTGGCCCGTTCGGCGCAGCCAACAAGCCGGAACAGGCGCTGGAGCAATTGCAGGATTTGCTCGGCCAACTGGGTACCACGCAGTACCACGCCATCGACATCAAGCTGGACGCGCCGCAGGCGTACTTCATCCCGAACTCGCAGCTCAAGGCATTGCGCCGCGAAGTGATTGAAGCCTTGACCGAGGCGCGGATCGCGGCTCACCCGCGGGGCAGCCGCAAGGCCGAAACCACGCCGCCGCCGGTGTACCCGGATTCGCACCTGTCGTTCCTGGCCAACGTCTACAACCAGAAGGCCCGGGACTTCTATCACCGCCATGGCGTCAAGCTGATCGACGCGGCCTACGAGGCCCACGAGGAAACCGGCGAGGTGCCGGTGATGATCACCAAGCACTGCCTGCGTTTCTCCTTCAACCTGTGCCCGAAACAGGCCAAAGGTGTAACTGGCGTGCGCACCAAGGTTGCGCCGATGCAACTGATCCACGGCGATGAAGTGCTGACGTTGAAGTTCGACTGCAAGCCTTGCGAGATGCACATCATCGGCAAGATGAAAGGCCACATCCTCAACCTGCCGCAACCGGGCAGCGTGGTCGGTCACATCAGCCCCGAAGACCTGCTCAAGACCATCCCGCGCGCGCCGCACTGAGTGACCGGCGAGTGCGTCGCAACGGCGCACTCGCCTGTTCCAGCTTGAAACCGCTTTTGCTGAAGTCTGGACGCTGGCGACAAGCCTGGAGCTGGCGGGCGACACTATCCGCAGGTGTCGGCGACGGCTTTCTCAGCTCGTTTGAATTCCTGTTTGACGTCGGTGGGGATGCGTTGCTTTTTCATTTCCTGACCGAGGAAGGGTTGTTCGCCTCGGGATTGAACCTCAGCGTTCTCGGCGGATATCTGCGCCTCGATGGCAGCGGCGTGCCTGTCGATGACGGCATCGACTTCGGCTTCATTCTTGGCGGTATCGAGCGCCAGAACCAACTGGCCGGCCTCGGCTTTTTCGGCTTCGGCATAGGCTTCGACCGTCAACCCGGAGGCAAAGGCTCGTGCCTGGGTTTCCAGTCCATTGAGATGCTCCCGGGCGGCCTTGCAGACCGCTTCCTGCCGCTGGTCCTGGATGTGTTCCCAAGTGTTCAACCCATAAATCGCGGTCCCGAGAACCAGAAGGGTTGCAGCGGCCCCCATTAATTTGCCTTTCACTTTTGGCGCCCTCAAATGGCAAGGGAAGGGTGTTGCGTAAACGATTCCCGATTCAATTCGAGTTAGGAAAAGCGTAGCAGAGCTGTTCGGGGTGAAAGTGCGCCGATAGCACCCCGAGATTCGGCTCGACACTAAGCGTCTGTTTTAATGAACAATTTTTTTTGTTTGGGCTTCCCATATGAGGAAAATGTTGGTAAATTTGCGCCCACTCTTGCAGCGGCCCTCAGGGAGCCAGTCGCGAGAGCAGGCAACAGGTCTTGTTGCCACTCAAGAAAGCGAGTGCCAGGCACTCATCGCAACAGATACAGGGGCGTCGCCAAGCGGTAAGGCAGCAGGTTTTGATCCTGCCATGCGTTGGTTCGAATCCAGCCGCCCCTGCCATTTTTTATTCCCACATAATCAGATAACACTCGACCGACGGTTATTATTCGTCGATTCGTTGTTTTTTTGCCTCCCGTTCGCCCATCTACCGCTACCGAAAGCGCTCCGGGATAGCCTCGGCAAACGGATACAAGGAAAAATACGGTCTTGCCTCGTCGATCACCCGCTTGACCGAGGGCCTTTGGATCAACCTGTCGAAATAAGCACTCAAGTGGCGATGATCGTCAGGAAAGGGTACGAGGGTGCTGGCGTAGAACAGCGCCGGAGCAGCGGCGCAATCAGCCATGCTGAAGGCGGGGCTGGCTGCCCAGGTGTTTGCGGCCAACTGGCGTTCAAGCATGCCGTACGCCGTCATCAGCGCAGCACGTTCGCGGGTCAGGTCGCCGTTTGCGGCATAGATTCGGTCAGCGACGATCTTCTGCATCGGCACCTGGACATGCAGGTCGAAAAAACGGTCCCACAGGCGCACCTCCAACGCGGCTTGCCAATCATCCGGAATCAGGCGTGCCTGGCCGGGATGAAGCCGGTCCAGGTACTCAATGATCACGCTCGACTCGGGTACGTCCCGTTGGCGGTCGTGATCGCGGATCACCGGGAATTTGCAGAGTGGCCAAAGTGCTTGTAGCTCGGCCCGGTCAGCCTCGTTGCCCAGGTCGATGATCCTTTTTTCAAACTCGATTTCCAGTTCATACAGAGCGATCAGCGCTTTGTGGCAGAACGACGAGAGCGGATGGAAATAAAGAGTCAGTGACATCCTTCAATTCCTCGGTGGGATGGAAACCAGTTGATTATCCGTCGCCATCCGCCAATGCGCGAGGTGCTCCAGCCTGATGTCCGGCGCCTGCTGTTCGGGTTAGAGTACAAGTCTCTGGCCTGAACTTCAGGCATGCCACGTTTATGGTCATATTGCCATGCACCAGATCGGACTCATTGTTTACCCCGGTTTCCAGGTTCTGGGCCTGGCCATGTGTGCCGCCTTCGAGTTGGCCAACAGTGCCGGTGACGAGCCGTTGTACCGCATTGCCTTGCTGTCCGAGCCGGGCGGCCTGGTGCAAACGTCCGCCGGTTTTGCTGTGCAGACCGAAGCGTTCGACCAGCGCGGGTTCGATACGCTGCTGGTGCTGGGCGACAACCTGATCCGCCCGACCACGCCAGGCATGCTGGAGTTTTTGCGCCGTGCCAGTCATGGCACCCGGCGTCTGGGTTCGATTTGCACGGGGGCGATTGCCTTGGCGGAGGCGGGGTTGCTCGATGGTCGGCGGGCGACCACCCATTGGGCGCATGTGCCGGCCTTTCGCAAGGCGTACCCGAACGTGAAGGTCGAGGAAGACCGGATCTTCATCAATGACGGCCACCTGTGGACGGCTGCCGGCATGAGCGCATGCGTGGATCTGGCTTTGGCGCTGGTGGAGAACGATCTGGGCGCCGACGTGGCACGCAAGGTAGCGCGGCAATTGGTGGTGTATCACCGGCGTTCGGGCGGGCAGTCGCAGTTTTCGGTGATGCTGGAACTGGCCCCCAAGACCGATCGCATACAGGCCGCGCTGAACTACGCCAAGCAGAATCTCAAGTCCGCGCTGTCAGTCGAAGAACTGGCCAGCGCGGCCAATCTCAGCCCTCGGCAATTCAGCCGGGTGTTTCATGCCGAAACCGGCCAGTCTCCGGCCAAGGCCATCGAAAGCCTGCGGGTCGAGTCGGCGCGGTTGATGATGGAAACCGGGCGGCACTCCATCGATGTGGTGGCGACGGACACCGGCTTTGGTGACCGGGAACGTATGCGCCGCGCATTTATTCGGGCGTTCGGGCAGCCGCCGCAGGTGATCCAGCGTGCCAATCGGGGCTGAATCATGATGTCCTGAAAGGTGGTGTATACGACATTCAAGCCTTTTTATTATATGCGTAATCTTGATCTTGTTGAAACGTATCCCTCAATGAGATCACCGCCATGACCCTCGTCAAAGCCGCCGCCGTACAAATCAGCCCTGTTCTTTACAGCCGTGAAGGCACCGTCGACAAAGTGGTGCAGAAGATTCTCGAACTCGGCGAACAGGGTGTGCAATTCGCCGTGTTCCCGGAAACCGTCGTGCCGTACTACCCGTACTTTTCCTACGTGCAGTCACCGTTCGAAATGGCCGCCGAACACCTCAAGCTGCTGGACCAGGCGGTCACCGTGCCTTCGGCCGCCACCGATGCCATCGGCGCTGCGGCCAGGCAAGCGGGCATGGTCGTGTCCATCGGCGTCAACGAGCGCGATGGCGGCACGCTGTACAACACGCAGTTGCTGTTCGATGCCGACGGCTCGCTGATCCAGCGTCGCCGCAAGATTTCCCCGACCTACCACGAGCGCATGATCTGGGGCATGGGCGACGGCTCCGGCCTGCGGGCCGTCGACAGCGCGGTCGGGCGCATCGGGCAACTGGCCTGCTGGGAGCATTTCAACCCGCTGGCCCGTTATGCCTTGATGGCCGATGGCGAACAGATCCATGCGGCGATGTACCCGGGGTCGTTTGCCGGTCCCCAGTTCGCCGCGCAAATGGAAGTCAGCATTCGCCAGCATGCCCTGGAGGCCGCGTGCTTTGTGGTCAACTCGACGGCGTGGCTGTACCCCGAACAACAGGCGCAGATCATGGCCGACACCGGTTGCGCCATCGGCCCGATCTCCGGCGGTTGCTATACCGCGATCATCAGCCCGGATGGCACGGTCCTGGGTTCGTTGCAGGAAGGTGAGGGCGAGGTGATCGCCGACCTCGACATGGGCCTGATCGACAAGCGCAAGCGCATGATGGATTCCCGCGGCCACTACAGCCGCCCGGAACTGCTGAGCCTGCTGATCGACCGCACCCCGCAATCCCAAGTGCATGAACGCAGCGCGCATCCGAAACTGGCCGTACAGATCGGGCTGGAAGAAGTGATGGGTTAGTTCCGGGCAAAAAAACAGGGGACTTTATGGAAGTCCCCTTTTTGTTTGTCTGCGTTGCAACTTTCGTTTCAGCGCCGCCAGATGAAACGCGCCAGCAACGCATCGATGCTGAACTTACCGGCACCCGACAGTAGCAGCGGCGTGAGGGCCACAAGGTAGATCAAAGGCAGCTTGAAGTTGCCGTAACCCTTGTTGCTGATGGCATAGCCTTGGGCGAGTTCACTGAGGCTGTGCCAGTCGGCGGGCCAATGCACGGCGGCGGTTGCGACGAGGGTCACCACCATCAGGCTCAACGCCGAAAAACGTGTGCCCAGGCCCACCAGCAAGGTCACGGCGAAGATCAGTTCGGCCCACATCGACAGCTCCCAATTCAGCGTCGCTGGAAGGTGGTCGAACGGAAACGGGAAGCGCGCCTGGATATCGGTGAACCAGTTCTGGCCGTTGAATTTCTCCAGGCCGGATTCGAGGAATTCCCAGGAGAGGAACACCCGCAGCGCCAGGGGGGCAACCCAGTCGCCGGCACGGTCGAGGTTCAGGTGCAGGCCTTTGACGGCCGAAGAAATGGAGGTGCTCATGGACGTTGCTCTCTTTCAGGTCAGGGAGGCGGGGCAACGGCATGCCCCGTGAGTTGAGCGCTTTGATCGGCGTGGCCAATCGACAGGCGTATTTCATCAATGGGGTGTATCTGCGGTGTGTCGTTGTGGCGGGGTTTTGAGTGCGGGGTGTGTCTGGGGCGGGGCTGTATACATTGAGATACGTAACCGGTACCCCTGTGGGAGCGAGCCTGCTCCGGGCGGCGATTCGACGATGGTGGAGTGTCAGACGCTATTGATGTTGGATGGAATGGCCTCTTCGCGAGCAGGCTCGCTCCCACAGGGAAATTGCTATACATTTTCCGACCGCCCACAGCATGGTGATACCGCTTCATGTCCCTCGCGCTCGAACGTCTAGTCGCTGGCACGCCAATCCCTTTCGCCGGTAATCGTGTCACTGTCGTCAGCCCCGAACTGGCGCAACGCTTCCAGCCCGGTGACCACCTGCTGGTGGAGCAGGTCAGTGGTGAGTTGCTGCTGATCCCCGTGGCGGACCAGCAAGCGGCCAACGTCGCGATCGAGCGCGCCCAGGCGGCATTCACCGCGCTGTCGGCGGTGTCCGATCAAGCCATCAGCGCCTTCTTCGACCTGTTCGCCCAACGCCTGGAAACCCCGGAATGCTGGGCCTTGATCGAAGCCGCCAACCTGGCCGACATCGAACGGGCCAAGGCGCGCGGTCGCTCGACCACCCGGTTGCTGGCCGATGAGCGCATGCGTCGCGACATGATCGCCGGCCTGCGCGCGTGGCGTGATGCAGCGGCCAGCCGTGGCAAAGTGATCAGTTGCGTCGAGCACGATGGCTGGAAAGTCGAGCAAGTGGTCTCGCCGCTGGGCATCGTCGCGTTCGTCTTCGAAGGCCGGCCGAATGTGTTTGCCGACGCGGCCGGTGTATTGCGCACCGGCAACACCGCCGTGCTGCGCATCGGCAGTGATGCGTTGGGCACGGCCCAGGCGATCGTCACCCATGCACTGAACCCTGCACTGAGCGACGCCGGCTTGCCGGCCGGTGCCGTGTCGCTGGTGGAAAGTGTCAACCACGCCGCCGGTTGGGCGATGTTCGCTGACCGGCGCCTGTCATTGGCGGTGGCCCGTGGTTCGGGTCGCGCCGTCAGCCAGTTGGGCAGCATCGCCCAGCAGGCCGGCACGGCGGTCAGCCTGCACGGCACCGGTGGCGCGTGGCTGATCGCTAACGCCGATGCCGACGCCAAGCGTTTTGCCGCCGTGGTGCGCAACTCCCTGGACCGCAAGGTCTGCAACACACTGAACGTCTGCCTGATTCACCGCGACCGTGCCGCTGAACTGGTGCCGCTGTTCCTCGACGCACTCAAACAGGCCGGTACCGCACGGGGGCAGGGTTGCAAGCTGCACATCGTCGAAGGCAGCGAGCCGCACCTGCCGCAAGACTGGCTGGCTGCAACGGTCCAGGTGTACCGCGCCGAAGGCTATCAGAGCGAGGCGCAGGCCGAGCCGTTGCCGGAAGACCAATTGGGCCGTGAATGGGAGTGGGAAGAAACCCCGGAAGTCAGCCTGAAGATCGTCGACGACCTGGACGATGCCATTGCCTTGTTCAATCGCTACAGCCCGCAATTCACGGTGTCCTTGATCAGTGAAAGTGCCGAGGCTCAGGAGCGTTTCTACAACGCGGTCAACGCGCCTTTTGTCGGCAATGGCATCACCCGTTGGGTCGACGGCCAGTACGCGTTGAACAAGCCGGAACTGGGGCTTTCGAACTGGGAGAGCGGGCGCCTGTTTGCTCGCAGTGCGATTCTCTCCGGTGATGGCGTGTTCACCATCCGTAGCCGCATGACCCAGGTCGATCTGGGCGTCAAACGCTGAACCCTGCGGGAGCTGGCTCGCTCCCACATCTGGTTTTCGCTCCAACATAAAAAAGGCCTGCTCCTTATCGGGAGCAGGCCTTGTTTATCAATAAGTCAGTAATGACTCATTTCAATTAGTAGAACCGGTCAATCACCCGAACTTCGTTCTGGTTCTGCATCGAGGCCCAGGCCTGTTTCAGGGTTTGCAGAACATTACCGATGAAGTCCTTGTCGGCTGCGGCTTTTTTGCCGACATAGCCCTGGCCGCGACGGTACATCTTCAGTCGGGCCAGCAGGTTCTGGTTGTTCTGGTCGAACTCTGCTTCATGGGCGTGCGGCGACAGGCAGTCGATATGAACCTGGCCACACTTGCTGATCCAGAGAATATGGTTGTCGTGGCTGTCTTTCTTTGCAGCGAAGATACGAGCCAGTTCATCGATAGTTGGTTGATTGTTCAGATTCATCATAAACCCCTTGACCAATTGGTGATCTTTCAAAGTTGATTCGCTAATACAGGTAGCCCATCGGTTAGTTGATCCCTGGCACCGAAACCAGGACGTCAGCGTTCGACCGCCTTATTGGGCGGGGTCCTGCGTCTGTTGCATGTAGTCGTGTTGAATAACTGCTACGCAATAGCGTCACAACGAAGAGAAGCGGCGAAAACCTTAAGGCCACTGCCGACGTTTTCAGGGTCGGCCACAAGCTTCATGAGGATTGCTCGCCAAGTCTTCTCGCCCTTGTACTGGACGTTCAGGCCAGGTCAGCTTCTTCAATCTGCCTTGTGGGCAGCGTGTATCCGGGAAAAACAGCTCGGCGGTCAGACGAGCTTGCTCAAACGTGTTGCCTGTACTCCCGATCGGGGAGACGTCTGCATCATGCAAGGGCAAATCGGAGGCGTCAACGGTTTTGTAGTGAATATTTTCAGTCACTACATATTGTCGGACAAAGCTGTTGGGAATTAGCAGGCGGAGTCGAAGGTGTGTCGGTCAGGACGACAAGGACGGACACTCAAAGCGGTAAAAAGTGCAGGGATAACGGTCAACCACCTGCTGATGCAAGGTGAAACCGTCAACGTTGAGCCCCGGCATTACGGCGGCCCAGAACAGGCGTGCCGGCTGGTTCGCCTCGATGTGGAAAATCTGCCATTGACCGGGGAATCGGCTCAAGAGGGTGGAAACGACAAATCGCGCGACACCCCGGCCACGGAAGCGTCGACTGACAAACAGATAGCCGATGTTGTAGTCGGCACCGGGTAAATGGACCTGGTTATCCACGCTCACGAAGCCGGCCAGTTCACTGTCGACCTTGATCAGGAATGGCCGGGTGGCCGGGTTTCGCCAGTAGTCGGGCATGGGCAGGATGTTGAACAAACCGTATTCGCCCAGTTTCAGCGGCAACCATTCGCTGAAGTCGTAGGTGTAGAACTGCATCAGGTTCTCGATGGTTTCCAGTTCATCGCGTTGGGCGGCGTGCAGTTCTATCGAAGGCATACGGGTTGGCTCCTGTCTCGGTCAGACAAGGATAGATCGTGCGATGAGCATACTGTGGCGAGGGTTAAGTCTTGCTTGCCGGATTTGCACGACGCTTGGTGCCGCTCGCTGCTTTGCGCGGGGGGCCTTTTCGTTTTTTCTTCCATGGGGCTGCGGCGGAGCCGCCGGGCGGTGGGCCGCTGATGGTCAGGCTCAGGCCGGAACAGCGACTGACCTGCTTGCTCATCCACGCCGCCTGTTTGGTGACGAACTCTTCCAGGCTCATTTCGCCGCTTTGCACCATGTCCAGGGCTTGCTCCCAGATCGCCGTAGTGCCCGGATCGGCGATGGCCCGCGGTACGGCGTCGATCAGGCTGAACGCGGCCGGCGTGGCGGCCAGGGCCTTACCGTTCTTGACCAGATAACCACGGTCGAGCAGGCCCTGAATGATCGACGCGCGAGTCGCTTCGGTGCCGATGCCGGTAGTGTCCTTGAGCTTTTGCTTGAGCAGCGGGTCTTGCACCAGTTTGGCGACATTCTTCATGGCCTTGATCAGGTCGCCTTCCGTGAACGGCTTTGGCGGTTGCGTCCACAGGTCCTTGAATTGCACGCCGGCCACTGCGCAATCGATGCCTTCGGCCAGGTTGGGCAGAGTCTGTGGCGCCGGGGCTTCGCGCCCCTTGGCCGGAGCCAGTGCTTCGGGCAGGGCGCGTTTCCAGCCCGGCTCGATGATCTGCTTGCCGACAGCGCGCAGGCCCTCTCCAGCACAGTCGAAGTCGGCCTGGGTGCGATCGTATTCGTGATTGGGCAGGAACTGCGCCAGGTATCGGGCGCGGATCAGTGTGTAGACCGCACGCTGTTTGCCCGCCAGGCGTTCGAGATTTTTTGCCGCAGCCGTGGGGATGATGCCGTGGTGCGCGCTGACCTTGGCATCGTTCCAGGCCCGTGAGCGCCGTTGCGGATCAAGGTGATCGTGCAAGGCGTTCAACGCCGGATCGGCCTGGCGCAATGCCGCCAGAATGGCCGGTGCCTCGCTGTGCTGGCTGAGGGGCAAGTAGCCGCAATCACTGCGCGGATAAGTAATGACTTTGTGGGTTTCGTAGAGCGCCTGGGCGATGTCGAGGGTTTCCTGGGCGCCGAGGCCGAGCTTCTTCGAGCAGACCTCCTGCAGGGTGCCCAGATCGAACGGCAGCGGGGCCACTTCGCGCATTCGTTCGGTGCGCAGCTTGATCACCCGCGCACTGGCCGCGCCGCTCATGGCGGCCGCCGCTTGTTGTGCCAGCGCCTGGTTCAGGCAGCGGTCCTGATCGTCGCAAAGCTCCGATGCCGCGCGCCATTGAGCGGTGAATGCGGTGCCGTTGTGCAGCAGTTGCACGTCGATGGCCCAATAGGGGACGGGCACAAAGTCGGCGATGCTGCGATCGCGATCCACCACCAGGCGCAAGGTAGGCGTTTGCACCCGGCCCACCGGCAACACGCCTTGATAGCCGGACTGGCGCCCCAGCAGGGTGAACAGCCGGCTCATGTTCATGCCGATCAGCCAGTCGGCCCGGGAACGCCCGAGGGCCGAGTGATAGAGGCTGAAGGTTTCGTTCCCCGGTTTGAGGGCCGCGAGGGCCTTGCGGATGGACGCATCGTCCAGCGCCGACAGCCAGAGGCGGCGGATCGGTCCGCGATAGCGGCAATGCTCCACCAGTTCCCGGGCGATCATCTCGCCCTCGCGGTCGGCGTCCGTGGCAATGATCAGTTCGGAGGCTTCGCCGAGCAGGCGTTTGACCGCCTTGTACTGGCTGGCGGTACGCGGCTTGACGGTCATTTTCCATTTTTCGGGAATGATCGGCAGGTCGGCCAGCACCCAGCGCTTGTAGCGCGCGTCGTAGGCATCCGGCGGTGCTGTTTCCAGCAGGTGGCCGATGCACCAGGTCACCGTGATGTCTGTTCCCAGCCAGCAGCCATCGCCCCGGCGCCGGGCGCCTAGGACTGCCGCAATGTCTTTGGCCTGGGAAGGTTTTTCACAGAGGTACAGCCGCATAACCACCATCGTCGATCTATGTGTCAGGGGTGCACAGAATGGCGCTTGATGAGCGATGGAGCAATCTTTATCTGTATGGATGTACAGCTTTGTATGTCGCTCCCGTTCGGCTGCGAAGCAGTCGCGAGGGTAAAACTTGGGTTATACCTGATAAATCGAGGTTTCAGGTTTTGGGGCTGCTGCGTAGCCCATCGCGGGCAAGCCACGCTCCCACATCGATTTGCAGGTCCATCACCGTCATGAGGAACGTTTTCCATGAAAAGCTCCGGTCCTAGTCCTGTCATCACCATCGCCGAGCAGCCTGGCTGTCTGCTGGTGAGATTTCACGGCATTCAAGTGGCCGCCTCGGCGCGAGCACTGGTGTTGCTGGAGGCCAACTACCCGCCGGTGTACTACGTGCCGCGAGAGGACATCGACGAGAAGTACTTCGCCCGCACCGACCACACCAGTTATTGCCCGTACAAGGGCGATGCCAGCTATTTCAGCCTGCAGGTGCCGGGGCATGAAAGTGCCAACGCAGTGTGGAGTTACGAGGATCCCAAGGTGTCGGTGGAGCAAATCCGCGGATACCTGGCGTTCTATCCGGATCAAGTGAAGTTCGAGTTGCTTGATGCCGAGGTCTGATCGGGGTTGATCGCCGCGACGAGGGAGCCAGCTCCCTCGTCGACAGGCATTGCCTCAGTTCTTGTCGAGATCCACGTTGCGCGTTTCGCGCAGACAAATCATCCCCACCACCAGGCTCACCCCGGTGATCACCACCGGGTACCACAGCCCGTAGAAGATGTCCCCGGTGTACACCACCAACGCGAACGATACGGTCGGCAGGAAACCGCCGAACCAGCCGTTGCCGATGTGGTAGGGCAGGGACATCGAGGTGTAGCGGATGCGGGTCGGGAACAGTTCGACCATCAACGCCGCCAGCGGGCCGTAGCACATCGCGGAGATGATGATCAGCGCGACGATCAGCGCCACGATCATCGGTTTGTTGATCTGCTGCATGTCAGCCTGTTGCGGGTAACCGGCGAGGGTCACGGCACCGCGCAGGGCGGCTTCGTCGAAACCATCGATCTTCACGTCACCGACGCTGACCTGCACGCCGCTGCCGGCCGGGGCCGCTGCGCTCTGGTACGGCAGGCCCTGCTTGACCAGGAAGGTCTTGACCTTGTCGCACGGGCTGTCGAATTTCGCCTTGCCCACCGGGTCGAACTGGAAGGTGCAGGTGGCCGGGTCGGCCATCACGGTGATCGGTGCCTGGCGACTGGCCTGGTCGATGGCCGGGTTGGCGTAGTGGGCCAGGGTCTTGAAGATCGGGAAGTACAGCGCGGTGGCCAGCAGCAGGCCGATCATCAGCACCGGTTTACGCCCGACCTTGTCCGACAGCCAGCCAAAGAAAATGAAGAAAGGCGCGCCAATGGTCACGCTGACAATCAGCAAGCCGTTGGCCACCGCCGGGTCCATTTTCAGGAACTGGGTGAGGAAGAACAGCACATAGAATTGCGCGGCGTAGAAGGTCACCGCTTGCCCGGCATTGATGCTGAACAGCGCGATCAGCACCACCTTGAGGTTTTCCCATTTGCCGAAGGAGTCGCGAATCGGTTGTTTGCACAGCTTGCCTTCTTCTTTCATTTTCACGAAGGCCGGCGACTCATGCAGGCTCATGCGAATCCAGGTCGAGATGCCCAGCAGCACGATGGAAAACAGGAACGGAATGCGCCAGCCCCAGACTTCGAACTGGTCACCGGTGAAGTAGCGGCAGCCCAACACCACCAGCAGCGACAGCAGTAGGCCCAGAGTCGCGGTGGACTGAATCCAGCTGGTGTGGAAGCCCCGCTTGCCGACGGGCGCGTGCTCGGCGACATAGGTCGCGGCGCCGCCGTATTCACCGCCCAGGGCCAGGCCCTGGAGCATGCGCAGCATCACCAGGATGATCGGCGCGGCGATGCCGATGCTGGCGTAGGTCGGCAGCAGCCCAACGCAGAACGTCGCCAGGCCCATGAGGATGATGGTGGCGAGGAAGGTGTACTTGCGCCCGATCATGTCCCCCAACCGCCCGAACACCAGCGCGCCGAACGGCCGGACGATGAAGCCGGCGGCGAAGGCCATCAGGGCAAAGATAAACGCCGTGGTGTCGTTGACCCCGGCGAAGAACTGCTTGCTGATCACCGCCGCGAGGGCGCCATAGAGGAAAAAGTCGTACCACTCGAAGACCGTCCCGAGGGACGAGGCGAAGATGACTTTCTGGGTTTCCTGGCTGGTGCCCGCGCTGCGCACGGCTTCCAGGGTTTGAACGTTCTCTGACATACCGGTATCCCTCACAGTGATTGTTTTTGTTGTTCCACTGGTGTTGCGTGTTCCTTGCAGGGGTGATGCTCGATGTCCGTGAATCTGATGCGGTCCGGGAGCGGGCTTGCTCGCGAAAGCGTCGTGTCATTCAACATCAATGTGAATGATCCACCGCCTTCGCGAGCAAGCCCGCTCCCACAGGTGATGTGTTTACAGAAGGGTTGAGGATCATCTGCGCAGCCTTCTCGGCAATCATCAGCGTCGGCGAGCAGGTGTTGCCCGAGGTGATGCGCGGCATGATCGACGCATCGGCAATGCGCAGGCCGGGGATGCCGTGGACCTTGAGTTGCGCATCGACCACGGCGTCGGCGTCATTGCCCATGCGGCAGGTGCCCACCGGATGGAAAATCGTGGTGCCGATCCGTGCGGCGGCTTCGTGCAGTTGTTCTTCGCTTTGCAGGCTGTCACCGGGCAGGTATTCCACCGGATTGAAGGCGCGCAGTGCCGGGGCGGCGACGATGCGCCGGGTCAGGCGGATGGCGTCGGCGGCGACCCGCAGGTCCTCCGGGTGGCTCAGGTAATTGGGTTGGATCAGCGGGGCTTCTTGCGGATCGGCGGAGCGGATTTCCACCCGGCCACGGCTTTGCGGGCGCAGATCGCAGACCGATGCGGTGAACGCCGGGAAGGCATGCAGCGGTTCGCCAAAGCGCTCCAGCGACAGCGGTTGCACGTGATATTCGAGGTTGGCTGACGTCTGCTCCGGCCCCGAGCGGGCAAAGGCGCCCAACTGGCTCGGCGCCATGGACAGCGGGCCACTGCGGTCATACAGGTAGCGCAGGCCCATGCCCATCTTGCCCCACAGGCTGCCGGCAATCTGGTTCAGGGTGCGGGCATTTTCCAACTTGTAGATCAGCCGCAGTTGCAGGTGATCCTGCAGGTTGCCACCGACGCCGGGTAGCTCATGGGCGACCCCAATGCCCAGCCGCTCCAGCAGTGGGCGCGGGCCGATGCCGGAGCGTTGCAGGATGCTGGGCGAACCGACCGAGCCGGCACACAGGACGATCTCCTTGCGCGCCTTGAAGGTTTTCGCCTGGCCTTGCCAGCGGGCACTGACCGCCGAGGCGCGGCCATTGTCCAGCAGCACGCGGTCGACTTCGACACCGGTCAGCACGGTGAGATTGGGACGCTGGCGAATGGGTTTGAGAAAGGCCTTGGACGCGTTCCAGCGGATGCCGGCCTTCTGATTGACTTGGAAATAGCCGCAACCTTCGTTGTCGCCCTGGTTGAAGTCATCGATGCTGGCGATGCCGCTTTGTTCGGCGGCACTGCGGAAAGCGTCGAGAATCGGCCATGACAGGCGCTGGCGTTCAACTCGCCATTCGCCCGCGACGCCATGAAATTCGGCGGCACCGGCAAAGTGGTTTTCACTCTGCTTGAACAGCGGCAACACCTCTTGCCAGCTCCAGCCAGGGTTGCCGTCGGCGGCCCAGCGGTCGTAGTCGCCGGCCTGGCCGCGCATGTAGATCATGCCGTTGATCGAGGAGCAGCCACCCAGTACCTTGCCGCGCGGGTAGCTCAGGGCGCGGCCTTGCAGGCCCGGTTGCGCTTCGGTCTTGAAGCACCAGTCGGTGCGCGGGTTGCCGATGCAAAACAGGTAGCCCACGGGGATGTGAATCCACGCGTAGTTGTCGCGACCACCGGCCTCGAGCAGCAACACGCGATGTTGCGCATTGGCCGACAAACGATTGGCCAGCAGACATCCGGCCGGCCCGGCCCCGACCACGATGTAATCGTATTCATCAAGGGAAGTCTGCATCCCTGACCTCGCGTTGTTGTTCTTGTTGTCTGTCATCCTAGTTGTTAGCTTTCGTCAAAAGAATGTTAGTTTTTGCGCAGCCGCTGTGCGTTTTTAAACAGCATCCCGAACGGCAAAGAACAAGGACGCTTCATGTTCGACTGGAATGACCTGCGGTTTTTTCTCGAATTGCAGCGCAGCGGGCGTTTGCTCACGGCTGCCCGGCGCTTGAACACCACCCATGCCACCGTGGCGCGGCACATCGAGGCCATCGAAAAGAGCCTCGGTACGGCGTTGTTCGTCCAGCATGCCCAGGGGTATGAGATGACCCCGGCAGGCGAGGCGTTGCTTAAACACGCCGAGGCGATGGAGAACGTGGCGCTGCTGGCCCAGGAGGAAATCACCCAGTCCACCGCGCCGCTGGGCAAGATCCGCGTTGGGGTGACGGAAGGGCTGGGCATCATGTTCCTGGCCAGTCGCATGAGCGGCTTGTTCGAGCGCTATCCGGGGCTGGAGGTGGAACTGGTGGCGGTGCCGCGGTTTGTCAGCATCCTCAACCGCGAGGCGGAAATCAGCATCCACCTCGAACGCCCGGCCGCCGACATGCTGGTCACTCGTAAACTCACCGACTATCGCCTGGCGCTCTATGCCAGCCAGGACTACCTCGACCGTTCACCGCCGTTGCGCAGTCGCGAGGACCTCGGGCGCCATGCGTGGATTGGCTATGTCGATGATTTGCTGTTCAGTCAGGAACTGATGTTCCTCAACAGCTTCTGCCGCAACCCGCGGGTGGTGTTTCACAGTACCAGCGTGATCGCCCAGCAACAGGCAGCGCGCTCAGGTCTGGGGATTGCCGTGCTGCCGTGCTACATGGCCAGTGCCGATCCCGGTCTGGTGCCATTGCTGCCGGACGAAAGCATCCAGCGTAGCTACTGGATCAGCACCCGCCGGGAGCTGCACAAGTCGGTGCGGTTGCGGGTGTTGTGGGATTATGTGGTGGAGTTGTGTGAGCGGGAGCAGGGGTTGTTGCAGGGGGCAGTTTCCCTCGGTGCCTGAGCTGACGCTATCGCGGGCAAGCCCGCTCCCACAGGTTTTTGTGCTGTTCACACCAACTGTGTAGCACAGCAGATCCCTGTGGGAGCGGGCTTGCCCGCGATGGCGGCGGTCCATCCAGAATTGATCCTACGGCTTAACCAACAATCTCGAACGCCGTACTGGCCAGCCGTTCACCATTGACCAGGACATGCACCGCATGGCGCCCCGCATAATGCCGGCGGGTGGTGAGTTCCTTGATCTGCTGGCCACGGCTGACGGCTTCGACGGCGTTGCCCGGCAGCGTCAGCGCCTTGAGTTTGAACACCTTCGCCGAGGTGCTGCCATTGGCCTTGACGTAATCGATGGCGTAGTCGATCACCAGGCGCTGACTGTTTTCTACCGTGGACCTGACGGCAAACGACAGGGTGATTTTTTCTCCCAGGCCAATCACCGGCGGTTCGACTTTCACATCGACGATCTCGACTTCGGGCTTGCCGCCCGCACCGATGATCGCCAGTGCCCGCTGGTTGCCCTGTTTGATCAGGCTGCGCAGGGCGTGCTTGGCGATCCATGCGGTGTGCCGGTTGTCCAGCGACCAGCCTTCAATCAGATCCAGCACCCAGTCGGGATGATCCTTGGTGATGTCGTTGAGGTGGTTGGCCACAGATTTGCGCACGTACAGGCTGGTGTCGGCCTTGAGGTTGTCGAGGATGTTCGCGGCCAGTGTCGGATCGGCCTGGATGGGCTCCAGCCGGAATGACCAGGGCAGGCGTGGCCGGCATCCTTCGCTGGCCAGGCGCCGTACATGCTCGTTGTCGTCCAGCGACCAGGCATGCATCAGCTTGAGCGAGCGATCGAGGTCACTGCGCAGAAAGTGACGGATTGCGAATTCCGAAGAGCCAAATGCGGTGAAGTACTTCAGCGCGTCCATCGACTGATCGAACGCATGGGCGCCGTAGCTGGCGACGTAGTGCGGCAGGCACATGCGGACAAAGCCGCTGTTCAGGCGCGGGGCAAGGGCGCGCAGCACCTGCAGCGATGCCTCGTAGTCCAGGGGCAGCACGGCGTGCAGGCACTCGCTGACCCGGGCCATGCGCTGCATGACGCTGAGGTCTGCCAGGCCGGCTTGGGCGAGCTTCAGGAAGCGCCAGGCTTCGAATGGCGGATAGACAGCGGTCATTTCGCTGGCGATGTGCTGGAGGCGCTCGGCGTTGAAGATTTCCTTGAGGGCCGGAGATTGTTGGTCAGTCATGGTGTTTCCCTGGCAATTGTTGTTGATCCATCACACCGCGTTATCGTTCATCGCGAGCAGGCCCTCATATTCACCTCATTTGGTGCCCGCCTGCTCCTGCAGTTGATCCGACTCGAACAACCTGCCCAGTTCGACCCGCGCTTCCTGCGCCGTCTGCATCACTTTCACGGCGTCGTCATACACCGCATGCTGGGCTTCAAGCACCTCTTCGTCGTGCTGCTTGAAGCGTTTGATCCGCGCATCCGCCTGGGCCTGGGTCAATCCCAGGCCGATCAGGGTTTGCCGGCTCATTTCCAGGCTCGAATAAAAGGTTTCGCGCACGGCGTGGGCGCCGACGTCCATCAACCGGTGTACATGCTGGCGGTTACGGGCTCGGGCGATGATTTTCATGTGCGGGTAGAGCTTGCGCACCAGTTCGGCGGTCTTGATGTTGGTGTCCGGGTCGTCGGTGGCGATCACGAAATACTCGGCTTCCCCGACCTTGGCCGCGTTGAGGATTTCCGGGCGCATCGGGTCGCCGTAGAACACCGGCACGCCACCGAAGCTGCGGGACAGTTCGATGGTTTCCACCGAGGTGTCGAGGGCCACGAACTTGATGTTCTGCGCGCGCAATATCCGCGCAACGATCTGCCCCATGCGACCCATGCCGGCGATCACCACCCGTGGCGCGTCGGCGTCGATTTCGCGGAACTTCTCCGGTACGTCCACCGGTTGCACTTTCGGGCTGACCAGGCGTGCGCAAAGCAGCAGCAACAGTGGCGTCACGGCCATGGACAGGGTGATGGTCAGCACCAGCAAGTCATACAGCTCCGTGGCGAACAGCCCGTGGTCGCGACCAATCTTGAACACCACAAAGGCAAATTCACCACCGGCCGCCAACACGATGCCCAGGCGGATCGCACTGACCTTTTTCAAGCCCCCGGCCAGGCGACCGACCAGGAACAGCAGCGGCAGTTTGATCGCGATCAGCAGCAGGGTCAGGCCCAGCACCGCCATCGGCATGCTCAGCAACAGGCTCAGGTTCGCGCCCATGCCGACGCTGATGAAAAACAGCCCGAGCAACAGACCCTTGAACGGCTCGATCTGGGCTTCCAGTTCATGGCGATACTCGGAGTCCGCCAGCAGCAGGCCGGCGAGGAAGGCGCCCAGGGCCATGGATATTCCGACCAGCTCCATCAGCCATGCCGTGCCAATCACTACCAGCAACGCCGTGGCGGTGGAGACCTCTGGCAGCGCGGTCTTGGTCACCACGCGAAACACCGGCCGCAGCAGATAACGCCCGCCGATCACCACCACGGCGATGCTGGCCAGCACTTGCAGGCCGTGGTTCAGGTTTTCGCTGGCGGTCGTGCTGTGATCGCCACCGGCAAGCAACGGCACCATGGCGATCAAGGGGATCGCGGCGATGTCCTGAAACAACAGGATCGCGAACGCCAGCCGCCCGTGGGGGCTTGTCAGTTCCTTGCGCTCAGCCAGGCTTTGCAGGCCGAACGCCGTGGACGACAACGCCAGGCCCAGGCCCAGGACGATCGCGGTGTTCAACGGCTGGCCAAACAGCCAAAGCGCTACCACGCCAATCACCGTGCCAGTGAGCAGCACTTGCGCCAGGCCCACGCCGAACACTGACTTGCGCATCACCCACAAGCGTCGCGGCGACAGTTCCAGACCGATGATGAACAGCAGCAACACCACGCCGAGTTCGGAAATGTTCGCGACGCTTTGCGGATTGTCGATCAGGCCCAGCACCGACGGGCCGATGATCACCCCGGCAAACAGATAGCCCAGAACCGCCCCCAGTTGCAGGCGCTTGGCCAAGGGAACGATGAGAACGGCCGCCATCAGAAACACGACAGCGGTTTGTAGCAGGTTGCCTTCATGGGGCATGAGAAAACTCCGGACTCGGTACAGCGGGGGTGACAAGAATAAAGGCTGGGCCCTTCGGCGTCAGCAAAACGCTCGGGCTCAGATGTTACAATTTGCATTAATTGGTTACATTTATAGAATTAGCTGATCAATCAAACTGTCCCTCTCGAGTAGACCCCATGGCGATCAACTTCGACCTCAACGATCTGCAGGCCTTCCGCGCCGTGGTCGAGCAGGGCAGCTTCCGCAAGGCCGCCGATACGGTACGGATATCCCAGCCAGCCTTGAGCCGGCGCATCGAAAAGCTCGAAGACGCCCTCGGCGTGCGGCTGTTCGAACGCACCACGCGCAAGGTCAGCCTGACCCAGGCTGGACGGGGTTTCATGCCCAGCGTCGAGCGCCTGCTGGATGATCTGGACGTGGCATTGCTGGGCATCAGCGAAGTCGCTTCGACCCGACTCGGCCATGTCACGGTCGCCTGTGTACCCTCGGCGGCTTACTACTTCATGCCGCGAGTGATCGCGCACTATCACCGGCAGTTTCCACGGATCAAGGTCAAGGTGCTGGACTCCAGCGCCCACGACGTATTGAGTGCGGTGGTCAATGGCGAAGCGGATTTCGGCCTGAGCTTCATGGGCACGCTGGAAGCCGAAGTGGATTTCGAGCCCTTGGTGCAAGAGGGGTATGTAGTGGCGTGCCGGCGCGATCATCCGCTGGCGGGGCGAAGCAGTGTCACTTGGGACGAGTTCTATCAGCAGGACTACATCTCGCTGGATAAAACCTCGGGCAACCGTTTTCTGCTGGATCAGGCACTGACCGGCGTGGTGCCGCAGCGGCCGAGCATCTGCGAAACCCGTCACGTGACCACCATGATCGGGCTGGTGGAGGCCGGGTTGGGCGTGGCGGCGGTGCCGCTGATGGCGATGCCGGCGGCGGACCATCCGATCCTGACGCGGGTGCCGTTGACCGATCCGCAGGTGATGCGCAGCGTCGGTCTGATCAAGCGCCGGGGGCGAACCCTGACCCCGGCGGCATTGGAGCTGGAACGGCTGGTGGTGGAGATGAAAGTCCTGTAGCCGTCGGTCAGCGACTGACCGAGTCCAGTCCGGTTGCTTTCACGTCCGGTTGAGCCTGGGCCGAGGCCATGTAGTCCAGTAAGGCCTTGGCTTCGGCCGGGTGCCGGGCACCTACCGGGATGCCGGCGGCAAACCGGGTGACCGACTGCACAGACTCCGGAATCTTCGCCACGAAACTGACCCCCGGCACCGGCAACAATTCGCTGACCTGCTGGAAGCCAAGTTGATAGTCGCCAGTGGCAACCACCGAACCCACGGGGATTTTCGCCACCATGGTCGACTTGGGCTTGAGCTGGTCTTCGATCCCCAGGCGCTTGAACAGTTGCTGCTCGATGTACACGCCGCTGGCGCTGTCGGAGTAGGCCACTGATTTGGCGTCGAGCAGGGTCTTTTTCAGGCCCTCGACGTTGCTGATATCCGGTTTCGGCGCACCTTCACGCACCACCAGGCCAATGCGCGAATCCGCCAGTTCGACACGGGAAGCCGGGTCGACCTTGCCCTGCTTGATCAAATCGTCCAGAGCGTAACCGACCATGATCACCACGTCGGCTTGCTCACCCCGGGCCAGGCGATTGGGAATCGCTTCGGGGGCCTTGCCCATGGAGGGACCGAGCGCGGTGTCGAGGGTGTTGCCGGTGGAAGCGGCGAACTTCGGGCCGAGGATCTTGTAGGCTGCCGTGAAGCCGCCGGAGGTCATCACGCGGATCTCTTCAGCCTGGGCAATGCTGCTCAAGCCCAGGCTGACCAGCAACGCGAGGGCGGCAAGATTGAAGGTTTTTTTCATGGTCATGTTCTCGATGAAGGGCCGGTTCACGACGCCACCGGTTGCAGATGATTCGAGGCGCGGCGATAGAGCATGAGCGTGGCGCACAGCGCGCACAGTGCTGCAAAGCTCATCCAGTAACCCGGCGCCGCCTTGTCGCCGGTGTACTGGATCAGCAAGGTCGACATCGCCGGGGTGAACCCGCCGAACACGGCCGTGGCCAGGCTATAGGCGAGGGAGAAACCGGCCACCCGGACTTCCACGGGCATGATCTCCGTCAGCGCCGGAATCATCGCGCCGTTGTACAGGCCGTAGATGAACGACAGCCACAACAGCACCAGCAGCATGTGGATGAAGCTGGGTGCATTCACCAGATAGGTCAGCACCGGGTAAGTGGTGGCGATGGCCAACAAGGCCATGGCGATCAACACCGGACGTCGACCGATGCGGTCCGAGAGGGCGCCACCGATCGGCAGCCAGATGAAATTCGAAACGCCCACCAGCAATGTCACCAGCAGCGCATCGGACGTGCTCAGGTGCAGCACGGTTTTACCGAAGGTCGGCGCGTACACCGTGATCAGGTAGAACGCGGTGGTGGTCAGGGCGACCATCATCATGCCCGCGAACACGGTCAGCCAGTTTTGCCCCAGGGTGCGGAACACCTCACCCATGCTCGGGCGGTGTTTGCGGGTGGCGAACTCTTCGGTTTCCTCCAGGTTGCGGCGCAGCAGGAAGATGAACGGCACGATCATGCAGCCGACGAAGAACGGAATCCGCCAGCCCCAATCGGCAATCACGCTCGGCGCCATCCACTGGTTCAAGGCGTAACCCAGCGCGGCGGCGACGATGATCGCCACTTGCTGGCTGCCCGACTGCCAACTGGTGAAAAAGCCCTTGTGGCCGGGTGTGGCGATCTCGGCGAGATACACCGACACGCCGCCCAGTTCCGCACCGGCGGAAAAGCCCTGCAGCAGCCGCCCGATCAGCACCAGGGCCGGGGCGAACAGACCGATGGTTTCGTAACCGGGCACCAGCACAATCAGGATGGTGCCGCTGGCCATGATCGACAGGGTCACGATCAACCCTTTGCGTCGACCCACATCATCGATATAGGCACCCAGCACCACGGCGCCCAACGGACGCATCAAAAAGCCTGCACCGAACACGGCGAAGGTCATCATCAGCGAGGCGAATTCGCTGCTGGCCGGAAAGAACACGGCAGCGATCTGCGTGGCATAGAAACCGAAAAGGAAGAAGTCGAACTGTTCGAGGAAGTTGCCCGAGGTGACCCGGAAAATGGCACTGGCGCGAGAGCGTCCGCGCGGGATTGAGGCTGTCATCGATAAATACTCCACCGCTTTTATGACGTGCGCCGGCTGGACGCGGCGCACGGTTCTTATTGGGGCGGATAGTGGAGCAGGGGCATCGATATGTTAATTGCATTGTTGGCATGCATTGATGCGTGAAGCGGATCAATGCATTCGTGGCCTTGCTCGTGCAGTTACCGGTACAGGCTCCCGTCGACGAAGCGCTATTCGCTATGCGCCCGCGCAACGCTCTCGGTGCCCAGCCGATACTGATTGTTCCCGCTGCGTTTGGCCTCATACATCGCCAGGTCGGCAATGTGCAGCAAACGGTCGATACTCGACGCATGATCGGGGAACACCGCGACGCCGAGGCTGGTGCCGATGTGGCGCTGGTCGTTGCCGATGGTGACGGGCGGGGAGAGTTCGACGAAGATTTTCTGGCAGATGCTGCGCGCTTCGTCTTGAAGGCTATTGCCCTGGGGCAGGTCCTGGAGAATGACCACGAATTCGTCGCCGCCGATCCGGGCGACGGTGTCGGTGCCGCGCAGAATGCGCTTGAGCCGGGTGGCGGTCGTGACCAGCACGCGGTCGCCGGCCGCATGACCATAGCGGTCGTTGATGGCCTTGAAACCATTGAGGTCGACAAACACCAGCGCCACCCGCGTGGCACTGGTGCGCGCCAGCTCCAGCGCTTCGGACAGGCGTTCTTCGAGCACCAGGCGATTGGGCAGGCCGGTCAACGGGTCGTAATGGGCCAGGTGCTTGAGGTAGTTGGCCGAGGCCTTTTCTTCGGTGATGTCGCGTACCACGCCCATCATCTTGACCGTTTCGTCGTGGTCGTTCTTGACCACGTTGCCGGTTTCGCGCAGCCAGCGGATCGTTCCGTCGGGCCAGACCACGCGGTATTCCTCGTCATGGTTTTCGCCGGTTTCCAGGCAACGCAGTTCGCCGGCCCGAACCCTGGGCCGGTCGTCCGGATGCACGCAGGAGCAGAACAGGGCGTAGGAGGGCGTCACTTCGCCGATCTTGAAGCCGAACATGCCGAAAATCGCATCTGACCAGTACAACCGGTCGGTGTCGACATCCCAATCCCAGGTGCCGATGCGGGCAAAGTACTGGCTGCGTTTGAAGCGCTCGGCGTCGCCGTCCTGATGGATGCTCTGGCCTTCGGACAGGCGGGTGACGATGCTGCGATATTCGGCCAGTTGCTTTTGCAGCGAACGTTCGCGCCAGACCAGCGCGACGATCAGGGTGAGCGTCGTTGAACCAAGGATGACGCTGGTCCAGAGCAGGATCATTCGGGGATGGCCATCAGGGCGGTGAACCGTAGGGTAATTGTTGATTATTTTAGTTCAGCAAACCGCTTTGAACGCCGCGCGGGAGGCGGCAATGGTTGCCAATCGCGGGCAAATCTGGGAAAACGGCGCCCATCAGGCCCTTGAGGGCGAGAGAGCATACGAGTGAATTCAATGAATGACGAGCTTCAGGTAATCGATCTTCAGGTGGGTGACGGAAAAGCCGCCGTAAAAGGCGCGCTGATCACCACCCAGTACCGTGGTTGGCTGGAGGACGGGACCGAATTCGACTCTTCCTACAGCCGGGGCAAACCCTTCCAGTGCGTGATCGGCACCGGGCGGGTCATCAAGGGCTGGGACCAGGGCATCATTGGCATGCAGGTCGGTGGCAAGCGCAAGGTGTTGGTGCCGGCGCACCTTGCCTATGGCGAGCGCACCATGGGCAAGATCACGCCGAATTCGAACCTGATCTTCGAAATTGAATTGCTGGAAGTGCTGACGCGGGATGATTGACCCTCAGGCCTGAAAGGTTTCCCGGTACGCGTACAGGCCAGGTGTGCCGCCGGTCATGACGAACAGCACGTTGTCCCCGGTGGCGAATCGCCCTTGCTGCAAGTCGGCCAGCAATCCCGCAAAGGCTTTGCCGGAGTACACCGGGTCGACCAGCAGGCCTTCGGCACGGGCCATCAGGCGTACCGCGTCCTGCATGGCGGCGGTTGGCAAACCATAGCCGGCGCCCAGCTGGCTGCCATCAATCACCATCTCATCAGCCTGCACCTCGGCGCTGCTGCCCAGTAGCGCCAGTGTCTCGCGGGTCAATTGCAGAGTTCTCGTCGCTGATGAGTCCTGGTCGGACAACACCGAGTACGACTTGACCAGGGAAGTACCCCGGCCAAGCAAATGGAAGCCCGCCGCGAGCCCTGCATGGGTCCCGGCGCTACCATTGGGGACCACCACTTGATTGAACGTCAGATCCAGCTCCGCCTCTTGCCGGGCGATTTCCGCTGCGCAGCGAGCGTAGCCGAGGCTGCCCAAAGGGGTCGAGCCACCGGTCGGCAGAACCATGACCTTGCGCCCGCAATCCCGAAGCTGCGCCGCCCTGGCCTCGGCTTTGGCCAGTGAGTCGGTACCGCCGGCAAACACCTGCATCTGTGCGCCGAACAGTTGGTCGAGCAGCACGTTGCCATTGAGTTCGTAATCCACCTCGGCCTTGGCGACGGCCCGGGTCAGGAACAGCTCGCAGTCGATGCCCAGCCGGGCGCACACCGCGGCGGTCAGGCGCGCATGATTGGACTGGATACCTCCCACGGTAATGATCGTATCGACCCCGGCTTGCAGCGCCGCGCCAATATGGAATTCAAGCTTGCGCAGCTTGTTGCCGCCCGCGCCGATCAACATATGGTCGTCGCGTTTGAGAAACAGGCCGATACCCTGCTTGTCCAGGCCCAGCTGCTGTTCGAGTCGCGCAGCCCGCTGGATGGGGGTGGGACCTTGCAGCAGGTCTGCCCGCGCAAAAACACTCAGGGACTTGTCCAGTTGGGTCTGCATCGATCGAGCCTCGTTGTTCACCATGATCAGGCTGACTTTATGGAGAAAGGTCGGTGGGATAAACGCACTGCCGGTCATGACTGTTTTAACACGGTGTAACTAATCGGCCGGGCGGCGGGACTTTCCAGGTCGCTTTGGATAGGCTGAACCGGACTTGAAACCACGATCTGAAGAGGAGAAGGCGGGTTGCCAATCAACGAATACGCCACGGCCATCGAACTGCTGGACGAGTCTTATCGGCATTGGACCGGTGAACCCCTGCCAGCACCGCAGGCGCTGAGCGGGCCTGAACGCCTGCTCTGGCTGCACGCCCACGCGCCCTACAGCTTGCTGGCCCACGGCACGGAGGACGACCCTCTGTTCTTCTACGCCAATGAACAGGCGCTGACCTGCTTCAAGTACCCGCGCCCGGAATTTCTGGGCATGCCGTCACGCTTCAGCGCCTCGCCACTGGACCGCGCGGTGCGCCAGACCCTGCTGGAGCAGGTCACGGCCCATGGCATTGCCCACGGTTACAGCGGCTATCGGGTGGATCGGCAGGGTAGTGCCTTCATGATTCATGAAGGCAAGGTGTGGACGCTGATCGATCAACAGGGGTTGCGCGTGGGGCAGGCGGCGTTGTTCTGGCCGGATGCAGAGCGGGTCGGGCAGTTGGGGTGTTGAGCCCCAACCTTTAGCGGACGGCCTGCCGACCGGCTGGCGAATATCGATATCAACCCGACCTGTCATCGGGTTGTGACTTGCCAGGCTGCGCTCTATCGGCGAACATACGCGCCATATAGGGGTAGGGGGTATAGGTATGTCGCACATTCACGAACATAAAGATGACTTGATCAAGCGGGTCAGACGGATTGCCGGGCAGGTGGAGGCCGTAGAGCGAGCGCTTGAGTCCGATGCCGATTGCGCCAAGACCCTGCACCTGGTCGCCGCCATCCGGGGCGCGGTCAATGGTCTGCTGGAGCAGTTCATCGACGCCCATGCCCGCGAGCACGTGGCCCATCCGGACTTGAGCGATGAAGAGCGCGCCCAGGGCGTGGAAGACTTGTTGCTGGCCATCCGCCGTTATGCCAAATAGAGGCCTGAATTCCATGAAACAGACACCCCAGGCTTCGCGTTTTGCCCATGATCATGTGTTTCTCGGCGCATCCCATGATGAAAACGCCCGACGCACCTTATGGGTGGTGGCGCTGACGTTCGTGATGATGATTGGTGAAATTGCTGCCGGTTACATCACTGGTTCCATGGCCCTGCTGGCCGATGGTTTTCACATGGCCACCCATGCCGGGGCCTTGGGCATCGCGGCGGCGGCCTATGGATTCGCACGACGCAATGCCAACAACGCGCGCTACAGCTTCGGCACCGGCAAGGTCGGGGATCTCGCCGGTTTTGCCTCGGCCATGGTGCTGGGGCTAGTGGCGATCGGCATTGCCGGTGAGTCCGTTTATCGCCTGTTTCAGCCAACGACCGTGGCATTCACCGAAGCGACGGTGATTGCGGTGGTGGGGCTGGCGGTGAACATCGCCAGTGCCTTTTTGCTGGCTGGCGACCACGGCCATCATGGCCACGATCACGGACATAGCCATGACCACGGCCATCATCACCATCACGACAACAACCTGCGCTCGGCGTATGTCCATGTGTTGGCCGACGCCTTGACCTCGGTGCTGGCGATTGCCGCGTTACTGGCCGGGCGCTATCTGGGGTGGGTGTGGCTGGACCCGGTGATGGGCATCGTGGGCGCCATCGTGATCGCGAAATGGGCCGTTGGATTGATGCGTGACAGCGCTGCGGTGTTGCTCGATGTCACGGATGAGCACGTTGCCGATGAAATTCGTGAACTGCTGGAGTCATCGGACGATGTGCGCATCAGCGATCTGCATGTCTGGCAGGTTGGCCCCCAGGCGCGGGCCGCGATTGTCAGCGTTGTGGCCGCGGCCAATGTCAGTGCCGACAGCATTCGCGAACGCCTGGCGCCGGTCCATGAACTGTCTCATTTGACCGTTGAATACCGCACGGCTTGAGCGGCTTGCGGTCAGTCACTGACCAGCGGAATCCGTCCATTCGTGGATGGGCGGTATTGCCACTTCAGCTGCTCCAGTGCCGGCCTCATCGCCAGAAACTGCCTGAGCGTGGCGCCGGCAATGCTCAACGCCAGGCGTTGCCCCGGGCATTGATGGCGCCCTGCACCGAAGGTGAAGCTGCGCCGGTTCGGGCGGTCGAGCAGGAAGGTGTCGGGGTTGTCGTTGAGCTGCGGGTCGCGATTGGCCGAGGCCAGCAGCACCAGGATCACGTCGGTGGCGTTCAGCCTCACGCCGTCAATCTCGCAGGGGGCGGTGACGAAGCGGCGGGTGTTCTGTACCGGCGGGTCGAAGCGCTGCACTTCGGCCATCAGGTCTTCGACAGGGGTTGATTCGCCGCGTAACAACGGATGTTGAATCAATGCCAGCACGGCGTTGCCGATCAGCCCGGCAGTGGCCTCGAAGGTCTGGGAGAGCAGGCCGATCAGGTTGGCGATCAGGGTTTGCGGCGCGCCGGTTGCGAAACGTTGGCGGATGCCTGCCAGCAAAGGGCTGTGGTTGTGCGGATCGTCGAGCAATTCGATGAAGTAACCGCTCAATTGTTCGGCGGCAGCGTTGGCGGCGGTCAATTGTGCCGCGTCGCTCAAGGGCGACAGGCAGGCGACGAAATCCGCCGTCAACTCGCTGATGGCCCGGCCCTGGGCCGGGGTGAACCCCAACAACGCCGCCACCACGCACACCGGTCCGCGAAACATGGCGTTGTACAGGCCAGCGGCATCCGCGGTGATCAATCGGGCGCTGACCAGGGCCTCGACTTCCCGCGCATCGATCAACTCCAGCCCCGGCGCAATCGCCGACCGTGGGCAACGCTGGCGTTCACCTTCATTCATGCGCATCAATTGGCCGAACACCTGGCCGGCCATGCCGTCGGCGATCGCCTTGGGGACTGGCTCCTGCGCCGGTCGAACGTGGCAATCGGGGTGCGCCAGCACGGCGGCCACCGCCCGGGCGCTGCTGGCCACCCACAGGTTCAGCCCCGGATGAAAAGCCAGCCCACCTTCGGCACGCAGTTGTGCGTAGTAGGGATAGGGATCGGCATGGGTCGCAGCGATGATCGGGTCCATGGTCACAGCCTTTTGTTGTTGGAAAGAGTTGCTACTATCTCCAGTCCGAAAGGGCTTTGATTCGTCCGGGAGCGAAATATGAGCGCAGAGCATCACGACATCGGCATCTCGCAGGTGGCGGCAGCCATCGCTGAGCCTGCGCGGACGAAAATCCTCTGTTCGCTGATGGACGGCCACGCCCGCACCAGCACCGAACTGGCGGCGGTGGCCGAAGTCAGCGCGTCGACCGCCAGTGCCCACTTGGCCAAACTCAAGGAGCTGGCGCTGGTGCGGCTGCACGTTCAGGGACGCCACCGCTATTACAGCCTGGCGGACAAACGCGTGGCCCAGGCCCTGGAGGCACTGATGGTGATCGGCCAGAACACCGCGCCGGGCTTCCGGGCGCGGACCCCGGATCGCCTGCAATTTGCCCGCACCTGCTACGACCACATGGCGGGAACCCTGGCCGTGCTGTTGCATGACCGGATGCTCGAAGCGGGCTGGCTGGAGGAAACCGACGAACAGGCCTATCGCTTGAGCGACAGTGGTACGGCAATGTTTCAAGGGCTCGGGATCGAGGTACAGGACTTGAGCACCTTGCGCCGCCGCTTTGCCTGCCCGTGCCTGGACTGGAGCATGCGCCGGCCACATCTGGGCGGGTCGCTGGGCGCGGCGTTGCTGCAAACGGCGCTCAAGCGCAAGTGGGTGACCCAGGATCTGGACAGTCGGGCGTTGGCGTTGACGGCGATGGGGCGCAAGGAGGTAGCGGGGCGGTTCGGGGTTGAGTTGCCCATTGAGCGTGATGGCAAAAGATCGCGGCCTGCGGCCGCTCCTACGGGGGTTGGGGGGCGGCCACTGTAGGCGCCGCCGCAGGCTCGGGCCGCGTTCGGACGATTTTTTCATTCGGCCATGAAAAAGCCCCCCATCGGTCTCCCGATGGGGGGCTTTTGTGCGTCTGGCGTCAGGTCAGACCTTGACGATCCAGCCCGCTGGCGCTTCGATGTCGCCGGTTTGCACGCCGGTCAGCTCTTTGTAGAGCTTCTGGGTGATCGGGCCGACTTCGGTTTCGCTGTGGAACACGTGCAGGTGGTCGTTGTAGTTGATGCCGCCAATCGGCGTGATCACCGCAGCGGTACCGCAAGCACCGGCTTCCTTGAAGTCGGAGAGCTTGTCGATGAACACGTCACCTTCGACCACGTCCAGACCCAGGCGGGACCTGGCCAGCTCGATCAGCGACAGACGGGTGATGCCCGGCAGTACCGATGGCGAGTTCGGGGTCACGAACTTGTTGTCGTGGGTGATCCCGAAGAAGTTGGCCGAACCGACTTCCTCGATCTTGGTATGGGTCAGCGGATCCAGGTAGATACAGTCGGCGAAATGCGCTTTCTTGGCCTGGGAGCCCGGCATCAGGCTGGCGGCGTAGTTGCCACCGACCTTGGCGGCACCGGTGCCTTGTGGCGCGGCGCGGTCGTAGCTGGAGATCAGGAAGTTGTGCGGGGTCAGGCCGCCCTTGAAGTAGGCGCCAACCGGAATGCAGAAGATCGAGAAGATGAACTCGGGGGCGGTACGCACGCCGATGTTGTCACCCACGCCGATCACGAACGGACGCAGGTACAGCGCGCCGCCAGTGCCGTACGGCGGAATGAAACGCTCGTTGGCGCGGACCACTTCCTTGCAGGCTTCGATGAACTGCTCGGTTTCCACCTGCGGCATCAGCAGGCGGGCGCAGCTGCGCTGCATGCGCAGGGCGTTCTGGTCCGGGCGGAACAGGTTGATCGAGCCGTCCTTGCAACGATAGGCCTTCATGCCTTCGAAGCATTGCTGGCCATAGTGAAGGGCAGTGGAGCCTTCGCTGATGTGCAGCACGTTGTCTTCGGTCAGGGTGCCTTTGTCCCACTCGCCATTGCGGAAATACGACAGATAGCGCTTGTCGGTCTTGATGTAGTCAAAACCCAGCTTGTCCCAATTGATGCTTTCGTTACCCATGACACCCTCTATCACTGAACAACCGCCGAAACGGTTCAAGGCTTCTGACGTTTTTTGGATGGGGACAACAATACTTCATTCTTGGGCTAAATCGCAGCCCAGACTATCGGGTGACGGACAGATTTCTTAGCCTGCTCATGAAAAAAGCCGCCGATCCCTCATTGTTCGAAATCCTGTGGCGAGGGAGCTTGCTCCCGTTCCAGTGCGCAGCACTGGTAAAACCAGGCATCGCGGAACTTCTGAAAGACCGCGGTGGTCCGGTTGGGACGGCTTCGCCGCCCAGCGGGAGCAAGCTCCCTCGCCACAATTGGCCTCCGGTCGATCTGCTTACAGATGCAACGCATGCCCCAACGCCCGCAACGCCGCTTCCTGCACGGCCTCACCCAACGTCGGATGCGCATGGATGGTGCCGCCGATGTCTTCCAGGCGTGCGCCCATCTCCAGGCTCTGGGCAAACGCCGTGGACAACTCCGACACGCCAACGCCCACCGCCTGCCAGCCGACAATCACATGATTGTCCCGACGGGCGACCACCCGCACGAAGCCGCTTTTCGACTCCAATGTCATCGCCCGGCCATTGGCGGTGAACGGGAAGCTCGACACGATGCAGTCCCAACCTGCGGCGTTGGCTTCGTCCGGGGTCTTGCCGACCACCACCAGTTCCGGGTCGGTGAAGCACACGGCGGCGATGGCGGTCGGGTTGAACTCGCGGGATTTACCGCTGATCAGCTCGGCGACCATCTCGCCCTGGGCCATGGCCCGGTGGGCGAGCATCGGTTCGCCGCTCAGGTCACCGATGGCATACACGTTGCGCATGCTGGTCTGGCAGCGGTGGTCGATCTTGATCGACGAACCGTTCATGTCCAGGTTCAGCGCTTCGAGGTTCCAGCCCTGGGTGTTCGGCTTGCGACCGACGGCCACCAGCACCTGATCGGTTTCCAGGTTCAGGGTCGCGCCGTTCGGGGCCAATACCTGCAATGTATTTTCTTTTGAATCAAAGCCTTGCACGCTGTGTTTCAAGTAAAGCTTTATGCCGAGTTTTCTCAGTTCGTCGTGCACAGGCTGGGTCAGTTCGGCGTCGTAGGCCGGCAGGATGCGTTCCTGCGCCTCCACCACGCTGACCTCGGCGCCGAGCTTGCGATAGGCAATGCCCAGCTCCAGACCGATGTAGCCACCGCCGACCACGATCAAGCGCTTGGGTACGGACGTCGGCGCCAGGGCCTCGGTGGACGAGATGATCGGCCCGCCAATCGGCAACATCGGCAGGTTCACGCTTTTCGAACCGGTGGCCAGCACCAGGTGCTCGCACTGGATGCGCGTGTCGCCGACATCCACGGTTTTTCCGTCAACCACTTTGGCCCAGCCTTGAACGACCTGGACCTTGTTCTTTTTCAGCAACGCGGCAACGCCGGTGGTCAGGCGATCGACAATGCCGTCCTTCCACTCAACGCTCTTGGTGATATCGAGGGAAGGCGCCGAAACGCTGATGCCCAGGGCCGAAAGCTGATGGTGGTGCTGCGTCTGGTGAAACTGCTCGGCGACGTGAATCAGTGCCTTGGACGGAATGCAGCCAATGTTCAGGCAGGTGCCGCCCAACGATTGGCCTTCCACCAGAATGGTCGGGATGCCCAACTGGCCGGCACGGATCGCTGTCACATAACCGCCAGGACCGCCGCCGATGATCAGCAGAGTGGTGTTCAAAGTTTGCATGGTGCTCTCCAACAAAAATCAGTCCACAAACAAGGTAGCGGGTTGTTCGAGCAAGCCACGGATGGCCTGGATGAATAGCGCCGCGTCCATGCCGTCGACCACGCGGTGATCGAAGGAGCTGGAGAGGTTCATCATCTTGCGGATCACGATCTGGCCTTTGATCACCATTGGCCGTTCGACGATCTTGTTCACGCCGACAATCGCCACTTCCGGCAGGTTCAGCACCGGCGTGCTGACGATGCCGCCCAAGGCGCCAAGGCTGGTCAGAGTGATGGTCGAGCCGGACAACTCGTCGCGGCTGGCCTTGCCGTTGCGCGCGGCAGTGGCCAGGCGAGCGATTTCCGCTGCGCTGTCCCACAGGCTGCGGGCTTCGGCGTGACGCACCACCGGCACCATCAGGCCAACGTCGCTCTGGGTCGCGACGCCCACATGCACCGCGCCAAGGCGGGTGATGACCTGGGCTTCGTCGTCGTAGCGGGCGTTCATCTGCGGGAAGTCGCGCAGGGCGACGACCATGGCACGGACCAGGAACGGCAGCAAAGTCAGCTTGCCGCGGGTCGCGCCGTGTTTTTCGTTGAGGTGCGCGCGCAGTTCTTCCACGGCGGTGACGTCGATTTCTTCGACATAACTGAAGTGGGCAGCACGCTGGGTGGCGTCCTGCATGCGCTGGGCGATCTTGCGGCGCATGCCGATCACCGGGATCTGCTGTTCATCGGTACGTTGGGCGTAAGCAGCCGCCACCGGTGCCGAAGCGTTCGACTGACCCTGGGCCAGGTAGGCGTCGAGGTCTTCATGCAGTACACGGCCGGCGGGGCCGCTGCCACGCACCAGGCGCAATTGAATGCCGAGGTCCAGCGCATGCTTGCGCACGGCCGGGGAGGCCAGCGGGCGCTCATCGGCCTGGCGAGCAACCATCGGGCCCTGGCAGACGGCAGCTTTCGGCGCCGGGGCAGCGACCGGTTTGCTTTCAGCCACGGCTTCAACTTTAGGTGTGGCCACCTGGGCTTCTTTAACGGGAGCCGGTTGCGCCGACTCCTTAACGTTACCCGCGCCTTCGACTTCAATGCTGATCAGCACACTGCCAACCGCCATGACTTCGCCCGGCTGGCCGCCAAGGGCGATGACCTTGCCATGCACCGGCGACGGGATATCGACCATCGCCTTGTCGGTCATGACATCGGCCAGCACCTGATCTTCGACGACCATGTCGCCGACCTTGACGTGCCATACCGACAATTCAACTTCTGCAATGCCTTCACCAATGTCCGGCATTTTAATGACGTGCGTGCCCATTCAGACCTCCATGACCCGTTTCAACGCCGCGCCCACTCGGGACGGGCCTGGGAAATACGCCCACTCTTGCGCGTGCGGGTAGGGGGTGTCCCAACCGGTGACGCGTTCGATCGGCGCTTCCAGGTGGTGGAAGCAATGCTCTTGCACCAGCGACACCAGTTCGGCGCCAAAGCCGCAGGTACGGGTCGCTTCGTGCACCACCACGCAACGGCCGGTCTTTTTCACCGATTTGACGATGGTTTCCAGGTCCAGCGGCCACAGGCTGCGCAGGTCGATGACTTCGGCGTCAACGCCGCTTTCTTCAGCAGCGACTTGCGATACGTACACGGTGGTGCCGTAGGTCAGCACGGTGACGTCCTTGCCCGGACGGGTGATCGCAGCGACGTCCAGCGGTACGGTGTAGTAACCGTCCGGCACTTGCGCGGCGGGGTGCTTCGACCACGGGGTTACCGGGCGGTCGTGGTGGCCGTCGAACGGGCCGTTGTACAGGCGTTTCGGCTCGAGGAAGATCACCGGGTCATCGTTTTCGATGGAGGCAATCAGCAAGCCCTTGGCGTCGTATGGGTTGGACGGCATCACCGTGCGCAAGCCGCAGACCTGGGTGAACATTGCCTCGATGCTCTGGCTGTGGGTCTGGCCGCCGTAGATGCCGCCGCCGCATGGCATGCGCAGGGTCATCGGTGCGGTGAATTCGCCAGCCGAGCGATAACGCAGGCGGGCGGCTTCGGAAATGATCTGGTCGGAGGCCGGGTACACGTAGTCGGCGAACTGGATTTCGGCCACCGGACGCAGACCGTAGGCGCCCATGCCCACGGCGACACCGACGATGCCGCTTTCGGAGATCGGCGCGTCGAACACCCGGGAGGTGCCGTACTTGTTCTGCAGGCCTTCGGTGCAGCGGAACACGCCGCCGAAGTAGCCCACGTCCTGGCCGAAGACCACGACGTTGTCGTCACGTTCAAGCATCACATCCATGGCCGAGCGCAGGGCCTGGATCATGGTCATGGTGGTCGTGGTCATGGCGGTTTCCAGCTCGATATTGTTGTTGTGATCGTTCATGTCAGATCCCCAACTCTTGACGCTGGCGCTTCAAGTGCTCCGGCATCTCTTTGTAGACGTCTTCGAACATGGTCGCGGCGCTCGGAATCTGGCCGCCGGCGAGGGTGCCGTACTGTTCGGCTTCTTTCTGTGCTGCGATCACTTCGGCTTCGAGCTCGGCGCTGACCGCGGTGTGTTCCTCTTCCGACCAGTGACCGGTCTTGATCAGGTGCTGCTTGAGGCGCGCGATCGGATCACCCAGCGGAAAGTGGCTCCAGTCATCGGCCGGACGGTATTTCGACGGATCATCGGAGGTTGAGTGCGGGCCGGCGCGGTAGGTGACCCATTCGATCATGGTCGGGCCGAGGCCGCGGCGTGCGCGTTCGGCGGCCCAGGCAGAGGCGGCGTAGACCGCGTAGAAATCGTTGCCATCGACCCGCAGGGAGGCAATGCCGCAACCGACGCCACGACCGGCGAAGGTGGTGGCTTCACCACCGGCAATCGCCTGGAAGGTGGAGATCGCCCACTGGTTATTGACCACGTTGAGGATCACCGGCGCGCGGTACACGTGGGCGAACGTCAGGGCGGTGTGGAAGTCCGACTCGGCGGTGGCGCCGTCGCCGATCCACGCCGAAGCGATTTTGGTGTCGCCCTTGATCGCCGAGGCCATGCCCCAGCCCACGGCTTGCACGAACTGGGTGGCGAGGTTGCCGGAGATGGTGAAAAAACCGGATTCCTTGACCGAGTACATGATTGGCAACTGACGCCCCTTGAGCGGATCGCGCTCGTTGGACAGCAGCTGGCAGATCAGGCCGACCAACGGAACGTCGCGGGCCATCAGGATGCTTTGCTGGCGGTAGGTCGGGAAACACATGTCGTCGATGTTCAGGGCCAGGGCCTGGGCGCTGCCGATGGCTTCTTCGCCAAGGCTCTGCATGTAGAACGACATCTTTTTCTGACGCTGGGCGACCACCATGCGGTTATCGTAGATGCGGGTCTTGAGCATGGCACGCATGCCCTTGCGCAGGATCTCGCTAGAGACGCCTTCGGCCCAGGGACCGAGGGCATTGCCCTGGTCGTCGAGCACGCGAATCAGGCCACGGGCCAGGTCAGCCGTGTCAGCCGGTTCAACGTCGATTTGGGGTTTGCGCACCGTGCCGGCATCGGTCAGATGCAGGTAGGAGAAGTCGGTTTTACAGCCGGGACGGCCCGAGGGTTCGGGGACGTGCAGGCGCAGCGGTTCATACGCTTGGGTCATGGCTTCTACGCTCGATCTTGTGAATTTCTTGTAGTGAGCTGACAGATTTCGTTCGGTAGAAGAAATCTTGTCCTACAACAATCATAGGCCCGGCCAAGAAGAATATTTCTCTCTGTTTCGTTGCGCTAAAGATCATTTGCAGATAAAAAACCTGCATAAACACAAAAAACAGGTGGTTTTGTCTCATGCGCAAACTGGACCGTACCGACATCGGCATTCTCAACAGCCTTCAGGAGAATGCGCGCATCACCAACGCCGACCTCGCGCGTTCGGTGAACCTGTCGCCGACCCCGTGCTTCAACCGGGTCAAGGCCATGGAAGAACTGGGGGTGATTCGCGAGCAAGTGACGCTGCTTGATGCCGACCTGCTGGGGCTGCATGTGAACGTGTTCATTCACGTCAGCCTGGAGAAACAGGTGGAGGAGGCGTTGCAGCATTTCGAAGAGGCGATTTCCGATCGCCCCGAAGTGATGGAGTGCTACCTGATGGCCGGCGACCCGGACTATCTGATCCGGGTGCTGGTGCCGACCATCCAGTCGCTGGAACGCTTCATGATGGACTTTCTGACCAAGGTGCCGGGGGTGGCGAACATCCGGTCGAGCTTTGCGCTCAAGCAGGTGCGATACAAGACCGCGCTGCCGTTGCCGGCCAATGGGTTGACCCTGGATAAATAAGGATTGGCGGTTTCACTACTTTTACTGACGCAATAAGTCACAGCTGTACAACGCCGTTCTACAGTTTGAACTCATATTTGTGTGATGCAGTTTTCTTTATGTTTTGCTCTCCACTATTGATTAACTAGAGTGAAGCATAATGAAGCCTGTATTAGATAAAATTGCTTTGGCCTACTCGCTGGACGTCAACCCTGATGATCTGGATGATTACGGAAATATAAAAGAATATGTTCCTCCTGTTTTTGAGCCGTTTGTCGAGGACATGGGTGGAACTGATTTGATGGATATCCAGGCCACTCTGGACGGTGGGCCGGGTCCATCTGCCCTGGATAGTGATGTTGGAATTACCGCCGGCTGGTGCCCGGGAGGAAGTTGGGATGGCGGGATATGCAAACCCTTCAATAACATTCGTACCCACTGGATGCGTGCATACGGTGTTGTCAGCAACTTGTCGATTCATCAGGCCATCCTGCCGGGTACCCATAACTCCGGTTCTGATAAACAAGCGCCGTATTCTCGTCAGTATGACGATTGCCAAGACGTTGCGCCATTCAATCAGTTGTGTTCCGGTATTCGGGTGCTGGATCTCAGGGTTCATTATTATGGGGGATACCTGAGCGGTGATCCACGGCGCTTTTCGATCTTTCACGACGCAACCAACGGTCGAACAGTTCAGGGCGATATTGTTAATGCGGTACTTATGTTTCATAAAAGCCCTGATTGGGACGCTAAGCGCGAGATCGTGATTTTGGACTTTCATGAATTCAGGAACTTTACGGCCGAAGTGCATAAAGAATTGGCCGGAATTCTGAAAGCCTCTTTTGGCGACACGATCATTTCGCCTGTGTATCGAGACATGACGGTATCGCAAATCTGGGGATTGCCCGGTCAAAAACGTGTCGTTATTTCATACAATGCCACGCCGCGGGATACGGTGTTCTGGCCTGCGGTCAATCAGCGCTGGATCGGCGTGAACTCACCGTCGGACGCTGAACTCAAAGCTTTTATCGACAAGGTGGGCAACGAAGTCAAACCCTTGGGTGAGTTGCGGGCAATTCAAGCCCATCGCATGAATTTGCCATTCGAAGGAGCCAAAGATATCTCCGGTTCATTGATGTCATGGTTTGCTGCCGGCTCCGCCAGCCACCCGATCATGAAGTACTACATCATCAATTGCGATTGGTCGTTACGACATCGCCTGGTGGACAACATCATCTATTCCAACCAGTTCCGCAGCCGAGCGTTGGGCATTCCTGATGTTGTACAGGTCAGCCCGGCGGGCATTGGCGTCCAAGGCATGCCAAGCGCCCGGCATATGATCTTGCAGATCGATGACTCACACTGGACTGAAACAGTGGCGCTGCCGCCGATTCTTGATGAAGAGCCACACCGGTTGCTGATTTGCTCGGATGCGGACGCCGAATGTGAACTGGATCTGCGTGGCAGTGATGTTCCACTGCCTGGCGTCCGTTTATCGAAGGGGGAGGTTGTTGCCCTGGTGTGTCTTGATGGCTCACGCCAATGGGCGTTGCAGGTGCGCGATTGCTCACCGAATGAGCACGGCCATGTGATTGCGGCGCCCTGCGACGGCGAGAAATTCGTTCGCTATACATTGTCGGTCAGCAATTACGCGCCGTTGGTGTACTTGCCGGCGGCGGCTCCCGCCAACAGTGTGGTGCTGATCGTGTGCGACGCAACCTTTACCACCCGAATCAGTCATTCCCAAGGCACGGATGAGCTTGAACATTTCATCTCTCCCGGTCAGATTCTCGCGTTTACCTACAGCGCGGCGTCCCGGCAGTGGCGCAAGCAAGAGGTGCAGCCCGGCAGTCACAACTGATTGATCGGAATCTTCAAGTAAGTCACACCATTGTCTTCCGCGGGCGGCAAATTCCCCGCCCGTACGTTCACCTGGATCGCCGGCAGCAACAGTGTCGGCATCCCCAACCCTGCATCGCGCCGGGTGCGCATTTCCACGAAGGCGTTTTCGTCGATACCGTCGCGTACGTGAATGTTGTGTTTGCGCTGTTCACCGACGGTGGTCATGCATTCGGACGCGCGTCCCTCGGGCGGGTAGTCGTGGCAGACGTACAGGCGCACGCTGGCGGGGAAGGCCAGCAGTTTCTGGATCGAGGCAAACATCTGGTTGGCATTGCCGCCGGGGAAGTCACAACGGGCAGAGCCGACGTCGGGCATGAACATCGTATCGCCCACCAGAATTACATCTGCGTCGATCAGGTAGGCCATGTCCGCCGGGGTATGGCCGGGCACGTGCAGGGCGGTCGCCTTGAGGTTGCCGATCATGAACGATTCGTTGGGGGCGAACAGCTGATCGAACTGGGAACCGTCGACGCGAAAGGATGGCTCCAGATTGAACAGCGCCTTGAACACGTCCTGGACCTTGCTGATGGACTCGCCAATGGCGATTTTGCCGCCAAGCTCCCTACGCAGATACGGCGCGGCGGACAGGTGATCGGCATGGGCGTGGGTTTCCAGCAGCCATTGCACTTGCAACTGACGGGCGCGGACGAAGGCGATGATCCTGTCGGCCTGGGTGGTCGCGGTACGCCCGGCGGCGGCGTCGTAGTCGAGCACCGGATCGACAATCGCACACTGCCCGCCATCGGCCTCGTAGACCACGTAGCTGTAGGTCGAGGAGGCGGGGTCGAGGAAAGCTTCAATCAGCGCGGGCATGGACACGAACCTGTGCAGGGTAGGAAAAGCAAGACGGCGAAATTTCAGCCGTGGGTTGCAACATTATATATTTAAACATAATGTTTACAGCTTAAGTGACATTGAAGGCATCCTGCAAATGCAATCCATTCTGACCGAATGTGAAGTCGCCCAACTGCGCGCCTCGGCCTCCAAGGCCTGTGCGCTGCTCAAGGCCCTGGCCAATGAGGATCGCCTGTTGATCCTGTGCCAGCTGACTCAGGGCGAACGCAACGTAGGCGAGCTGGAAAAAATGACCGGCGTGCGCCAACCGACCCTGTCCCAGCAATTGGGGATCCTGCGCGATGAAGGACTGGTCGCCACCCGTCGTGAAGGCAAGTACATTTTTTACGGTCTCGCCAGTCACGAAGTGATCCAGGTGATGAAAACCCTCTCCGGGCTTTATTGCGGGGCGGTGCTAAAAAGCTGGATTCAACCCTGAATGCAAGCCAGCACACCAATCCAATGAGATTTCGTTTCGACTAGCATCAATCCTTGCGTGCAGCAAAAGGAACAAGCAATGAACGATCAACACTGGGGCCCATCCATCAGTGCAGATATCGTGGTCATCGGCGGCGGCACGGCGGGCATCGGCTTTGTCGCCAGCCTGCTCAAGCGTAGCCCGCATCTGAACATCACCGTGATCGAACCCGACTCCCGGCACTACTATCAACCGGCCTGGACACTGGTCGGCGGTGGTGCCTACAACGTGGAAAACACCGTGCGGCCGATGGCGTCGGTGATGCCGCGCGGGGCTCATTGGCTGCAGGCTGCCGTGACGGGCATCGATCCCGACAAGCGCCAACTCACCCTCGGTGACGCGCGCACGGTCAGCTATCAAAACCTGGTGGTCTGCCCCGGCCTGCGCCTGGCCTGGGAGAAAATCGAAGGACTGGAGGACACCCTCGGCCAGCACGGCGTGACTTCCAATTACAGCTACCGGCACGCGACCTACACCTGGGGATCAGGTGCAGAAATTGCGCGGCGGCAAGGTGCTGTTCACCCAGCCGGCCATGCCGATCAAATGTGCCGGAGCGCCACAAAAGGCGCTGTATCTGTCCTGCGATCACTGGCGCAAGACCGGTGTGCTGGACAACATCGACGTCGAATTCAATCTCGCGGGTGCGGCGCTGTTTGGGGTGGCGACCTTTGTCCCGCCGCTGATGAAATACATCGAGAAGTACAAAGCCCGGTTGGCGTTCAACTCGAACCTGGTCAAGGTCGACGGCCCGGCGAAAACCGCGTGGTTCGACGTCAGGGATGCCGATGGCAATGTCACGCGCCAGGCAAAGTCCTTTGACCTGCTGCATGTCGTGCCGCCTCAGGTGGCCCCGGATTTCGTTGCCCGCAGTCCGCTGGCCGACGCCGCCGGCTGGTGCGAAGTCGACCCCCACAGCCTGCAGCATCCGCGTTATCCCGGCGTCTTCGCGCTGGGTGATATCTGCGGCACCACCAATGCGAAAACCGCCGCGGCGGTGCGCAAGCAGATCGTGGTGGTGGCCGAAAACCTGCTGGCCTTGCGCAAGCAACAGCCGCTGCCGTTGAAGTACGACGGCTATGGCTCCTGCCCGCTGACGGTGGAGAAGGGCAAGGTGATCCTTGCCGAGTTCGGGTACGCGGGCAAGTTGCTGCCGACCTTTCCCCTTGACCCGACGATCCCGCGCCGCTCGGCGTGGTGGCTGAAGGCGACACTGCTACCGTGGTTCTACTGGAACGGCATGCTCAAGGGCCGCGAGTGGCTGACACGTGTGACCAAGGTCGACTGAGAACTCCCTATGTTGCTGGCAAGTCTGTTTGGTGTAGTGATGGGGTTGGTGCTCGGCTTGACTGGCGCCGGCGGCGGTATCCTTGCGGTCCCGGCCCTGGTGTTGGGGTTGGGCTGGAGCATGACCCAGGCCGCTCCGGTGGCGTTGTTTGCAGTGGGCAGTGCGGCAGCGGTGGGTGCCATCGACGGCTTGCGCCATGGCCTGGTGCGTTATCGCGCGGCGCTGCTGATCGCCGCGCTCGGAGCGGTGTTTTCGCCGGTGGGCATCTACTTTGCCCACCAGTTGCCGGAAAAAATCCTGATGATCCTGTTCAGCCTGCTGATGGTCGTGGTGGCCGGGCGGATGTTGCGCCGCGAGCGCAAGGACGGGGGCCCCAGCGATCACGGTCAGGCCAACTGGGGCCAGAAGAACTGCATGCTCGATCAACAGACCGGGCGCTTTTCCTGGACCGCCAAATGCACCGCGACCCTCGCCGCGCTCGGGGCGGTGACTGGCGTAGTCTCAGGATTGTTGGGGGTAGGTGGTGGTTTTCTGATCGTCCCGGCCTTCAAGCAACTGACCGACGTGCAGATGCGTGGGATCGTTGCCACGTCGCTGATGGTGATCAGCCTGATTTCGGCCATCGGTGTGATCGGCGCCTTCCATGCCGGGGTGCGCATCGACGGTTCGGGCATTGCCTTCATCGTCTCCAGCATCGTCGGCATGATCATCGGTCGCAAGCTCTGCGCCCGGGTGCCGGCGCGGGCGTTGCAGGTCGGGTTCGCCAGCACCTGCGTCGTGGTCGCCGCCTACATGCTGTTTCGGGCCAACGCCTAGCCGGTACCGGTTCCTGTGGACGCCACTGGGGTCCACAGGCCTACACCCTAAGTGGCGAGCCTCGCCGACCAGCGGTCTTACGCCATAGTGGTCGCGCACCGCCGGCCCATCCAAAGCACCTGAAAACCAGCCCCAAGGCAGCGTATGGCGCCGCCGGTCTGGTTTCGATAATCGCCTCCGACACTCAGTCCCCCGTTTCGGAGCGCGCCATGCACAACAATAAGAACGTCACGCATCGTTTTCTGCCTGCCATTATCGCCAGCCTGTCTGCCTTTGGCCTGAGCCAGGTGGCCGAGGCGGATATCATGCTGTACGACAAGGACCAGACCACGTTCTCCACCGACGGCTACATCAACGCCTTCTACGTGAACAGCGATGTCGACCGCGCCGGCGATCAGTTCGACCGTCGACAGGCCCGGGTCAAGATGGGGTTCCTGCCCAACTACCTGGGGTTCAACATGGGCAAGCAGGTAGACGATCTCAAGCTCGGCGCCCGTGCCTCGTTCTGGGTCACCATCAACGACAGCCAAACCAACGGCACCGACACCGCCATTGATGTGCGGCAGTTCTACGGCACCGTGGCCAACCCGGAATGGGGCGAAGTGCTGATCGGCAAGGACTTCGGGCTGTTCGCCCGCTCCAACATCCTGCTCGACGAAATGCTCGCCGGTTACGGTCAGGTCAGCGATACGTTGGGGCTGGTGGATGGCGGCGGGGTGTCGTTCGGCAACATCGGCACCGGTTACCCGTACCCGTTCCCGACCTCGCAGATCACCTATCGCACCCCGGTGATGGACGGACTGCGCGTGGCGGTCGGCATCATGGACCCGGTGGACACCAACGACAGCAGCCCGACGGGCAAGGCCTATCAGGAAAACCCGCGTACCGAGAGCGAAGTCACCTATCAGTTCGACTTGGCCGGGGCAAAGATCTACAGCTGGGTCAACGGCAGCTACCAGACCTCGGACAACACCGATTCCACGGTCGAGACCGTCACCTCCAAAGGTGTCGGTTATGGCGTGCAGGCGAAGATGGGCGGCTTGTCCCTCACCGGGTCCGGCTTCCAGGCCAAGGGCATCAACCCGTTTTTCACCAACAATGCCGGCGAGCCGACCCTGCGCAACGTCGACAGCGACGGCTACCTGTTGCAGGGCTCCTACAAACTGGGCAAGAACCGACTGGCCTTGTCCTACGGCAAGACCAATGACGATGGCAACGGCGTGGTCGGCAGCGGCGCGGACTACGAGACCCGCGGCATCGCGTTGTTCCATGACGTGAACGACAACCTCAAGCTGGTGGCCGAGTACAACCAGTTCGAAATCAACGGCCACGACACCAACGAGCAGAACGAAAACACCGACACCTTTGCCGTGGGCGCTGTGCTGACCTGGTAACCCCGGGAGGTGGCCCTGGCCGTGCGCATCGCGGCGAGGGTCGCCAACCGTCTCATCCCATCGAAGCGGCTACCCGCTACCCAAGTAGCATTCGTCGCACCCCGCAGACTTCGTACACTCGTGCCTCATACACACGCACCTGCGGGAGGTAAGGATGCAGCAGAGCAATGGCGTCGTCAGCGCAATGTCCCAGGCCACCGATGCCCGGCAGGTCGCGCAGGAACTGGCACGACAGTTGTTGCATCCGCACCTGGGGTTCGTGCTGTTCTTCTGTTCCGCCGAGTACGACTTGCAGGCGCTGGGCCAGGCCTTGGAGCAAAGCTTCGGCGGCATTCGCCTGGCGGGTTGCACCAGCGCCGGAGAAATAACCCCGCTGGGCTACGGACGCAATTGCGTGACAGCGGTCGGCTTTGATCATCGGCACTTTTCCATCGCGGTCGAGCTGATCGACCAGATGGAGCACTTCAGCCTGATCGACGCCCAGCAAATGGTCGAGCGCCTGGTCAGTGGCTGTCGCAGCAACACCCTGGCACCGATCAAGGGCAACAGCTTTGCCCTGACCCTGCTCGATGGCCTGTCCAGCCGCGAAGAAATGGTCCTGGCCGCCTTGAGCGCGGCATTGGGCGACATTCCGCATTTCGGCGGCTCGGCCGGCGACGATAACTACCTGACCCATACCCATGTGTACTTCGATGGCGAGTTCCACAGCGGCGCGGCCGTGGTGGTGCTGGTCAATACCTGGCTGGATTTCGAAGTGTTCACCACCCACCACGTGCTGCCCCGCGCCGAAAAGCTGGTGGTCACCGGGGCCGACAGCACCTTGCGCCGGGTCTTCGAACTCAATGCCGAGCCGGCCGCCGCCGAGTACGCCCGGCACATCGGCGTGCCGGTGGCGCAGCTCGATCACCGGGTCTTCGCCGCGCACCCGTTGGCGGTGCGGATCAACCAGCAGTACTACGTGCGGGCCATCCAGCAGGTGCATCCAGACCTGAGCCTGAGTTTCTACTGCGCCGTGGAAAACGGCATCGTCCTCACCGCCATGACCCCGGGGCCGATGCTGCCGAACCTGCAGAGCCTGTTCGAGGGGTTGCAGGAACGCCTGGGCGATTTGCTGCTGACCATCGGTTGTGACTGTTTCCTGCGGCGTCTGGAACTCGAAGACGACGGCAGTCTTGATCAGATCGGCACGTTTTTGCGTGAGCAACGGGTGATGGGTTTCAACACCTATGGAGAACAGTTCAATGGCATGCACATCAACCAGACCTTCACCGGCGTTGCCATTGCCCGAGGCCGTGCCCCAGGACATCGCTGAGCTGCAGGCCGAACTGGCCAGGCTGCGCCTGGAAAACCATAAACTGCAACGCATCAATGGCGCGCTGATCGAACGGGTCGAGTCCGGGGGGACCCGCGGCAACGATCCGTACGCGGCATTCCAGCATTCGGTGGTGCTGGCCGAGCAAGTGCGCGAACGCACCGATGCCCTGAACCAGGCCATGGCCGAACTCAAGGCCGGTAATCATCTGCTCAGCGAAGCCCGCCTGCGCGCGGAAACGGCGCATCAACACCTGATCGATGCCATCGAAAGCATTTCCGACGCCTTCGTGCTGTTCGATGCAGAGCAGCGCATCGTACTGTTCAACAGTCGCTTCAAGGCGTTCTGGAGCAACAGCCGGGTGCGGATCAATGCCGGCATGCGCCTGACCGAGGTCAAGCGATTGATGATGAACAACGGCCTGTTCACCGAAGAGCCTCGGGGGCATGCCGACGAAAACCTGCTGTACCGCCTGCAGAACGGGCGCTGGCTGCAGGTCAGCGAGCGGCCGACCCAGGAAGGGGGGCGGGTGATCCTGTTCACCGACATTACCGACGTCAAACTCAGCGAAACCATGCGCCGTGAGCAGGCGGTGGCGCAGAAGTCGCACCTGTTGCAACGGGCGGTCGACAACCTGTCCCAAGGGGTGGCGATGGTCAGCGCCGAAGGCATCCTGGAGTTGTGGAACCGGCGTTTCCTGGAGTTGAGCGGTCTGGCGCCGGTGGCGGCCCATCGCCCGTTTGCCGAAGTGATCGCCGACAGCGAGTTGAACCTGCTGACCCCGGCCAGCCGCGATAGCAACGGGCGACCGGTCCGCGAGTGCGAACAGCGCCTGTACGATGGCCGGGTCCTGGAAATCCGCACCCATCCGTTGCCCACCGGCGGTTTCGTCAATACCTTCACCGACATCACCGAACGCTACCAGCACGCCGAAGCGCTGAGTGAAAGCGAACACTGGATCCGCCTGATCACCGATCACGTACCGGCATTGATTGCCTACCTCAATGCCGACCTGGTCTACGAGTTCACCAACAAGGTCTACGAAGAATGGTACTGCTGGCCCCGCGGCGTGATGCTCGGCCAGAGCCTGCGCGAAGTGCACAGCGAGCAGCATTACCAGCGCCTGGAGTCCTACGTGGCCAGGGCGCTGGCCGGCGAGAGCGTGACCTTCGAGTTCGCCGAAACCAACGTCAACAACCAGGAGCGCTACATGCTGCGCTCCTATGTGCCCAACCGTCTGGCCAGTGGCGAGGTGGTGGGGATTTTCGTGCTGATCCGCGACATCACTGAACGCCGCCGCACCGCCGAGGCGCTGCATCAGGCGTATCAGAACCTTGAGCTGCGGGTACGCGAGCGCACGGCGGAACTGACCACCCTCAACGATCAGTTGTTGCGCGAGATCGATGAGCGTCGGCTGGTCGAGTCACGCTTGCGCGAAGCCAAGCAGGAAGCCGAGCAGGCCAACCTGTCGAAGACCAAGTTCCTCGCCGCCGTCAGCCACGACCTGCTGCAACCGTTGAATGCCGCGCGCCTGTTTACCAGTGCCTTGCTGGAACGGCGCGAGCCGATGTCCAGCGAGATTCTGGTGCGCAACGTGAGCAATTCCCTGGAAGACGTGGAGAACCTGCTTGGCACCCTGGTGGACATTTCCAAGCTCGATGCGGGGGTGATCAAGGCCGACATTGCGCCGTTCGCCCTCAGTGAACTGCTGGACAACCTGGCCGCCGAATACACCCAGGTGGCGCGCAGTGAAGGCCTGCAACTGCACTTCATCGGCTGTTCGGCGCTGGTGCGCAGCGACATCCAGCTGCTGGCGCGGATTCTGCGCAATCTGCTGAGCAATGCGATTCGCTATACCTACAGTGGTCGCGTGGTGCTCGGTTGCCGGCGGCATCATCAGTGCCTGACGATCGAAGTCTGGGACAGCGGCATGGGCATTGCCGAGCATCGCCTGGAGGAGATTTTCCAGGAGTTCAAGCGCGGCGATGTGCAGCGCCCCGATCAGGATCGCGGTCTGGGCCTGGGCCTGGCGATTGTCGAGAAGATCGCCGGCATCCTCGGGCATCCCATTCATGTGCGCTCGTGGCCGGGCCGGGGCTCGATGTTTTCGGTCGAAGTGCCTTTGAGCGCCACCGCGCCGACACCGCCGCCGGCGTTGCAGATGAGCGAGCCGATGCTTGAGCGCCTGCGGGGTGCGCGGATATGGGTGCTGGACAACGACGCGACCATCTGTGCCGGCATGCGCACCTTGCTGGAGGGATGGGGGTGTCGGGTGGTGACGGCGCTGTCGGAGGAGGACCTGGCGCGGCAAGTGGACAACTACCACGCCGAGGCCGACCTGCTGATCGCCGACTACCACCTGGACAACGATCAGAACGGTGTCGATGCGGTGGCAAGAATCAATGCCCGTCGTGCTTCACCGATTCCGGCGATGATGATCACCGCCAACTACAGCAATGAACTCAAGCTGCAGATCCGCGAACTGGGCCACACCCTGATGCACAAGCCGGTGCGGCCGATGAAGCTGAAGACGGCGATGAGTCATCTACTCGACCGGCCTTGATATCTCGACGTTTTCACCACCGCTATCGCGAGCAGGCTCACTCCTACAGGTACATCGCTGTCCCTGTAGGAGTGAGCCTGCTCGCGATGGAGGCGCCGCGGTCTTGAATCAACGCCGCAGATAAGACCCGAAATCAATATCCCCGGCACTCAGGATCGCCTGCACCCGGTTGTGCACGTTGAGCTTGCGCAGGATCGCCGAGACGTGGGCCTTGACCGTGGTCTCGGCGATTTCCAGGGTGTAGGCGATCTGCTTGTTCGATTCGCCCTTGGTCATGCGTTCCAGCACCTGCAGTTGCTTGCGGGTCAGGGCCTGGAGCAGTTCGGGCGGGAAGCTAGGGGTGTCGTTCATCCGCCGATGGGTGCTGCTTTTGCCGGTGCGGATGATGTCCGGGGGCAGGTAGACGTTGCCATTGAGAATCTGCTGGATCGCATCGGTCATCTGGGCTCGTGGCGAGGACTTGGTGATGAAGCCCACCGCACCATAGGTGATGGCTTGCAGCACGATCTGTTTGTCCTGCTCGGCGGAGACAATCACCACCGGAATGGTCGGCGCTTCGTTACGCAGGTTGATCAGGCCATTGAGCCCGTGCATGCCGGGCATGTTCAGGTCGAGCAGGATCAGGTCCAGGTCATCGTGTTCCTGGGTCAGGGCCAGGGCGCTGTCCAGGTCGGCGGTTTCCATCACTTCGCTGCCGGCAAAACCGTCGCTGATGACGTTGTGAATGGCTTCGCGAAACAGCGGGTGATCGTCGGCAATCAGGATTTTGTACATGGCCTTTCACCTCATTATTTTGATTATGGTGTGGCAACAACACGCACGCGTAAAGCTCAGGGAAAGGGTTCGGGCCGGGCTGGCGAAACCGGCAGATTGGCCGCTTGCCAGGCATCCAGGCCATCGCGATACCAATACAGAGTCTTATAGCCCATGGTGGCTGCGCGCTTGACCGCATTCCAGCTCAACCAGCAGTCGGAGCGGCAGTAGAAGACCAGCGGTTGCGTCGGGTCGCCGGCGGTCAGCTTTTTCAGGTTGGTGGCGAAATAGTCCTGCCATTGCGGCGTCAGGTCGCCATCCCCGGTATTGGCCAGCCAATGGCTGCCGGGCAGGTTTTCATGGGGCTGGTCTTCGATGAATTGCCCTTGCAGCCACTGACGGCGGTAGACGTCGATCAGCACCGGGTGCGGAGTTTGATTGAGCAGGGTTTGCAGGGCGGGGGTGTCGATGATGGTTGCGCCTTGCAGCTGGTCGGGCGTCGGGCTGCGGTACAGGCCGATGCGATAGCCATCGGCGGAGAACAGCGCTGTGTCGGCCTGCGCGGTGCTCAGCAGCAGATTCAGCGACAGGGCGGCGAAAGCAGGGCGCAACAGGCAACGTCGGGCGCGTGGCATGGGTTCAGTCCTTATAGTTATGGACCTATTACATGCCAGTCGGGGGGGCTTTGGGAATGCGACGATAGACAGGGAAACCAGTACTAAAGTAGTAATTTCATCCTGTTACCCGGCCTTGCGCAAGGCCGCATGCTGCGGGTTGAAGGTCAGTACGGCGAGCAACGCAAACAGCAACGTCAGCCCCACGCACACCACCAGCGCCAGCGGATTGAAGCGTTCATACAGGGCGAAACGCACCAGTTCCACAGCATGGGTAAACGGATTCACCGCGCACAACCAATACAGCCACTCGCTGGCCTCGCGCATCTTCCACAGCGGATACAGCGCCGATGACAGGAAAAACAGCGGGAAGATCACGAAATTCATTACCCCGGCAAAGTTCTCCAGCTGGCGGATTGCGTTCGACAGCAACAGGCCCAGTGCGCTGAGCATCAACGCCACCAGCAGCAAGGCCGGCAACGCCAGCAACAGCCCCATGGCTGGTGGCCGCACGCCGTAGACCCAGGCAATCGCCAGGAACGCATACACCTGCAACAGCGAAATCAGCGACGTGGCCAACAGTTTGCTGCACAGCAGAAAGGTGCGGGGCAGGGGGCTGGTCAGCAGCACGCGCATGCTGCCCATCTCGCGGTCGTAGACCATCGACAGTGAGCCCTGCATGCCGTTGAACAGCAGGATCATGCAGGCCAGCCCGGGAATGATGTAGACCTCGTACGGGATGTAGGTGTCGTAGGGCTCGATGATCGCGATCCCCAGCGCTGCGCGAAAACCGGCGGCGAACACCAGCAGCCACAACAGCGGCCGCACCAGGGCGCTGAGAAACCGCGTGCGTTGCAGCACAAAGCGTAGCCACTCGCGCAGCACGATACCGCTAAAGCATTGCCAGTAAGCGTTCATTGGGCAGCTCCTGATGTTGTCAGGCGGGTGAAGGCCGAACCGAGGTCACCGCCGTGTTCCAGGCTCAGGGCATCGGCCTGCCCACTGGCCACCAGCCGGCCTTGATGCAGGATCAACAAGTCATCGCTAGGCTGCACCTCGTCGAGCAGGTGGGTGGTCCAGAGCACGCTGATGCGCTCCTCGCGACACAGGCTGCGGATGTGCTGGTTGAGCGCCAGGCGACTCGCCGGGTCGAGGCCGACACTGGCTTCATCGAGCAGCAACAGGCGCGGCTCATGCAGCAGGGCGCGGGCAATTTCCACCCGGCGACGATGGCCGCCATTGAGTTCGCGTACCCGTTCGCGGCGGCGGTCGGTCAGGGTCTGGCGGGCCAGTTCGGCGTCGACCCGAAGGTCGGTCTGACGCCGGGACAGGCCATGCAATGCCGCGTGATAACGCAGGTTCTGTTCGACGCTGAGGTCCAGGTCCAGGGTGCTTTGCTGGAACACCACACCCATCTGCTTGAGTGCCGGGCGTGCCGCGCTGCGCAATGAGCAGCCACCGATGCGGATCTCGCCTTGCTGCAGATCATAGAGCCGGGTCAGCAGGGCAATCAGGGTCGACTTGCCCGCGCCGTTGGGCCCCAGCAGCGCGGCGAAACGCCCGGGCTCCAGGCTGAAACTCACCTTGCGCAAGGCCTCTCGGGCGCCGTAGGCAAAACTCAGATCACTGACTTCAAGGGCGTTCATGGCGTCACCACCACACCCCAGGGATAGCGCCCGACCTTCACCGACTTGCTGACCTTGAGGCTGTCGACATCGATCACCGAGACATCGCCGCTGACGCCGTTGGTGGCCAGCAATTGCTTCTGATCCGGGGTGAACGCCATCTGCCAGACCCGTCGACCCACCAGCAGGTAATCGAGAGTCTCGAAGGTCTTGGCATCGATCACGGCCACATGGTTGGCCGGGCCGAGTGCGACGAAGCCGTACTTGCCATCGGCGCTGAGCTTGATGCCCACCGGCTGGACCTTGTCCGGGTGCACACCCTTGATCTGGAAGTTCAGGGTCTTGAGCACGGTGCGGCTGGCCACATCGAGAATGGTCACGGTGCCGCCGATTTCCGCCGAGGCCCAGAGCTGGGCGCCATCGGGGGAGAACTCGACGAAGCGCGGGCGCTGGTCCACCAGGGTGCTGTCGGCCAGGGTCTGGGTGCTGGTGTCGATCCAGTGCAGCATGTTGGTGGTCTCGCTGGTGTTGACCGCCCACTTGCCGTCAGGGCTGACGGCCATGCCTTCAGGTTCGACGCCGACGTTGATCTGGCCGAGTACCTTGGAGGTCTCGGTGTCGATCACCGTGACCAGCGCATCGTCTTCGTTGGAAACGTACAACCAGCGGTTGTTGGGGTGCAGGGCAAATTGCTCGGGGTCTTTACCCGAGGGCAGTTCCTTGATGATCTTGCGCGTGGCCACGTCCATCACCTGGACCCGGTCAGAGTCGCTGGCGCAGATGTACAGCAGCTTGTTGTCATGGGACAGCAGCAGGCCGCGGGGGCGCTGGCCGACGGGCAGGGTGTCGGTGACTTGCAGGGTCTGCAGGTCGATCAGGCTCAGGCTGTTGTCCTTTTCGTTGGAGACCCAGGCAGTGCTGGCAACGGCATGGCCAGCGGCGAGCAGCAAAGTGCAAGAGAGCAGGGTGCGGCGCATGGCGGATTCCTTGTTGTTGTGATTATCGGATCAGGGAAAACGGCAGCTGACCTCGGGTTTGTCGTAGCCCAGGCTGTCCATCTCGTTGAACGGGTGCAGAAAGCCGTCCTGGGGTGAGGTGCTGACCAGCGCCCGGGGCTGGACGATGGGAATCGGCTGGCGCAACTGACCGTTCCACGGCCGGTAGCTGAGCTTGCGGCCCTTGAAACCGTCGAGGGGCAACTGGTCGCTGATTTCCAGCGTACGGATCGCCATCGGCTCGGCCTGGCGCAGTTTGCTCACGGCGCTGGCGATACTGCGCACGGCCATCCAGGCGGCGAAATCGCGGTCATTCATCCAGCGTCCGGTCAGGGCTTCGAAGCGTTTTTGCAGCTGCGCGGCGCCGTAGGTTTCCACGGTCTTGTGCCAGCCCACCGGGGTCAGGCCCTGGGTGCCGGCGACCGGGCGCGGGTACCAGGTCTGGTAGGGCACGTATTCACCGAAGTCGCCGCGTTCATCGGCCACCAGTACCACGTCGTACTCGGCGGTCTGGGTGAACAGCGGCATATCCGCCTGGGCGCTGCGGCGTTGGTCGTTATCGAAACTCCAGGTTTTTTCCGCCACCAGTTGCAAGCCGAAGCGCTTGGCCCCGCGGCGCAGGGCGGCGGCATAGGCTTGATCGTCCGGCGTCGGGCCGACAATCAGCAGCACCCGCTGCCATTTGCGCAGCACCAGAAACTGCGCCAGTGCATCGGCAAGCATCGCCCGGCTCGGCAAGGTGTGCAGCACGTTCGCCAGGCAATCGGTGGTGCGCAGGCTGTCATCGGGGCTACCGGCGTTGAACAGCAAGCTGTCGGGCAGTGCTGCACTCAATTGGCGCAGGCTGCTCGCGGGGGCATTCACCACAAACAGGCGCAGGCCCTGTTCATGCTGCGCCTTTGCCGCTTCGAGCAAGGCTTCGGGACTGTCGACGCTGGCGCTGACCAGGCTGTAGCCGTGGTTGAGAAAGCGTCCGGTGCTGTTGCTGTCGGTGATCGCCAGTTCGGCGCCGCGCAGCCCGGCATCGGTGGGCTCGGGGATGACGTTGGACAGCAGCGGGCCGGGGTCGGGGTGATAACCCAGGTAGCCGATCCGCACCTGCAAGGGCGCATCGGCGGCCTGGCTCTGGGTGGCCAGGCCGGCGGCGCAGGCAATCGCCAGCAGGTAGAACAGGGCGTAAGGGATGAGCGGGCGCATAGGGCACTCCATTACAGGTAGCGCCAGCTTAGGTAGCCCGTGAAGCTGAGGAAATATGCAGAAAGTACCGGTGGTGTCCATCCAGCGCCTTACTACCAAGGGACTAGGTAGCGACCACCAAAGCAGCATGGGGTGAGTGCGATGCCGTTTCTAAGATGGCTGCCATAGCCTCTGCCAAGAGGTTTTGCGTGCAATCCAGAGGGCATAACAATGAAAACAAAACGCAACGCCTTGCTCGTGACCGGGCTATTGGTCAGTTTGATCAGCGCAGGTTCCGTATGGGCCCACGGCAACGTGGTCCCACAAGCCGTGGCCACCCCGGGGCTGACCCCGATCAAGGACGCCGGTGTGCAGCTCGATGCCGATGGCTGGGCCGCGGTGAACCCGTATCGCACCGCCCCGGAACATGACAAGGCAGTGGAGATCGGCACCTCGGCCTACACCCAGAACTGCGCGGCCTGTCATGGCCTGGAAGCCAAGTCCGGCGGTATCGCCCCCGACTTGCGCATGCTCGATGTCGGCGAGGCGGGCGATGAGTGGTTCGCCGAACGGGTGCGCCATGGCGCGGTGCGCGACGGTCGGGTGTACATGCCGAAGATGGCCGACTACCTGAGCCAGGAGGCCCTGTGGGCGGTGCGCACTTATCTGGACACTGTGCACGTCGAGGAGTGACCCATGCGCCTGCTCGCGGTGTTGATCAGCGCTCTGTGGCTGTGCTGCCAGGCGGCGCAGGCGCAGGTTCGCAACTACGACGAAATGATCGCCGCCGGGGAGCTGAAGGTGGCGGTCTACAAGGACTTCGCCCCCTACAGCTTTGAAAGCGCCGGAAAGCCTCAGGGTGTCGATGTCGAACTCGCCGAGGCCCTGGCCAAGGCGCTCGGCGTGCGCCTGACACTGATCTGGGCACCGGCCGGGGAAAAGCTCGATGACGATCTGCGCGATTACATCTGGCGTGCCAGTGCCTTGCACAACCAGCAACTGGCCGACCTGATGATGCGCGTGCCTTATGACCGTGACTACGCGCAGAAGCGTAACGAACTAGGCGAACTGGAAAATGGCCATGTAGTGATGTTCGGGCCGTACCAGAACGAACAATGGCAGGTGGCCTATGATCGCCGGCGGCTGGACAAGGTCGCCAGCGTCGCAGTGTTCGAGCATCACCCGATTGGTGTCGAAGTCGACAGCGTGCCGTCGTTCTACCTGACTTCGGTGTTCAACGGCATGCTCGCCGGCAAGACCCATCACTATCCGGGCGTGCCCCAGGCATTTGCCGCGATGAAGGCCGGTGAGGTCGATGCGGTGATGGCCATGCGCGGCGAAATCGACTGGCAGGTCCATGAAGCGGCCGACCCGCAAGTGGCACTGGCGGAGAATGCCTATCCGAACATGGGCAAGCAGCTCTGGGAAATCGGCATGGCGGTGCACGAAAGCAACCGGCAACTGGCCTATGCCGTGGAAGAGGCGCTGGAAAGCCTGATCCGCGAGGGCTCGGTGAAGACCATCTACGGCCATTACGGCCTGCAATACGACGTGCCCGAGATGTATCAATAAGGAGCAGGCGATGAAATGGCGAGGGAGTTGTCTGTTGGCCTGCTGGTTAAGCCTGGCGGCACATGCTGGCGCTATCAATCCCGGCAAAGACCCGGTGCCATCGGTGATGTGGGCCTTCTATCACCAGCAGTTTCTGGGTAATGCGCCGTTCGTTTTCGATGATCGGGTCAAGCTGCTGGCGCCGCCGTTTGCCGAAGATGCCCGGCAGGTGCCGCTGGAAATCGACGCCCGGGCGTTCAAGGGCGATGTGGTGAAAATCCTCGCCTGGGCAGAGCTGAACCCGTTGCCGAAAATCGTCGACTTCCAGCCGCTGAATTCCGTTTTACCCTGGCTGTCGTTGCGCATTCGCATCGAACAGGCCACGCCCTTGCGCGCGGCGGTGTTGACCCGCGACGGCGTGTGGCATATCGGTTCGACCCTGATTGACGCCGCGGGTGGCGGTTGCACTGCGCCGAGCGTGGTGCGCACGCAACCGGGCTGGGAAGAACACATCGGCGAAGTGCTCGGCGGGCGCTATCCCCGGGGCGAGTTCAGCCGTTTGCGTATGCAGGTGGCCCATCCCATGGACAACGGCATGGTCAGCGGCATCCCGGAGTTCTTCATCAACCATGCCGAGCTGCGCGACCACAACGAGCAGGTGCTGGCCCGGCTGGAGCTGTTTCCGGCGGTCAGTGAAAACCCCAACCTGACCTTCGACATCGAAGGGGCAGGGCAAACGCGCCTGCTGCTGCGGGACAACAGCGGCAATGAGTTCGATGCGTCGATCCTCTGACCCCAAGAAGCGTGACCCCAAGGAGCGTGGCATGCGCTGGATCCTGTTGATGGTGCTGAGCGTCAGTCTGCCAGCCCTGGCCGATCTCGAATATTCACTCCAGCCTCGGCAGATCGCCCAGGACACCTGGCTGCTGGAAGGCAGCACCGATAATTTTGCCAAGGCCAACGGCGGCAACATCGTCAACACCGCGTTCATCGTCACCGAGCGCGGAGTGGTGGTGATCGACACCGGCCCGTCCCGGCGTTACGGCGAAGCGATGCGCAAGGCCATTGCCGCCACGACTGACAAGCCGGTGATCGAGGTCTTGCTGACCCATCACCACCCGGACCATGTGCTGGGCAACCAAGCCTTCAGCGACGTGCCGATTGGCGCCTTGGCGGGCACTACCGAGCTGTTGCATCAGCAAGGCGATGCCATGGCCGAGAATATGTACCGCATGGTCGGCGACTGGATGCGTGGCACCGAAGTGGTGTTGCCGACCCAGACGCTGACACCCGGCGTGAAAAGTTTTGGGAATCACGATCTGCGTCTGCTGAGCCTGGGTGGGCATACGGGCGCAGATCTGGCTATTCTCGACCAGCAAACCGGCGTGCTGTTTGCCGGCGACCTGGTGTTTTATCAGCGGGCGCTGACCACGCCCAACAGTCCAGGGCTGTCGGTGTGGCTGGCGGACATCGCGACCCTGCAAGGCTTGCCCTGGACGCAGGTTGTGCCCGGCCATGGGCCGGTGGCGAGCGATCCGCAACCCTTCGAGCAGATGCGCGATTACCTGACCTGGCTCGATCAGCTGATGCGCGACGGCGCCGCCAATGGCAGCGACATGGCCGAGATGATCCGCAGCCCCATCCCCGAACGTTTCGCCGGGATCAACCTGAGTCGTTACGAACTGATCCGCAGCGTCAGCCATCTGTACCCGCGCTACGAGCGCGAGCGGATGACGCGGGTGGATTCTGCCAGCAAATAGTCGACCTGAATCCCCTGTAGGAGCGAGCCTGCTCGCGATGGACGTTAACGATAACGCAAGCTGCCTGGATGAACGCGGTGGTCTGACGTTTTTCGCGAGCAGGCTCGCTCCTACAGGGGGCCGGTGCCGTTCACATAATCTCGTGCCCATCTCATCCGACCCGCTACCAAGGAACTAGCAATCTCCTCATTGCGGGCAATTGTTGCCAGGGCGACGGCGCTCAAGAATCTGCACCAGACCGGGAGAATTTCCCGGACATAACAAAAATCCGCAGAGGAAGCCGTCATGACCCAACCCGCACGTCGCCAGCCCTTCGTCTTGAGCCTGCTGCTCAGTGCCATGCTGTTGTCCGGCCAGGCATTGGCCGGGGTTTCCGACCAGGACATTCTCCAGGACCCCAAGAACCCGGAACAGGTCGTGACCAACGGCCTCGGCGTTCAAGGGCAGCGCTACAGCCCGCTGGATATTCTCAACGTCGACAACGTCAAGGAGCTGCGCCCGGCGTGGGCATTTTCCTTCGGCGGTGAAAAACAGCGGGGCCAGCAAGCGCAGCCGATGGTCAAGGACGGCGTGATGTACATGACCGGTTCCTACTCCCGGGTGTTCGCCGTGGATGCGCGCACCGGCAAGAAGCTTTGGCAATACGATGCACGCCTGCCCGATGACATCCGCCCTTGCTGCGACGTGATCAACCGCGGCGTCGCGCTGTATGGCGACCTGGTGATTTTCGGCACCCTCGACGCCAAGCTCGTGGCGCTGAACAAGGACACCGGCAAGGTGGTCTGGAGCAAGAAAGTCGCCGACCACAAGGAAGGCTACTCGATCAGCGCCGCGCCACTGGTGATCAACGGCAAGCTGATTACCGGCGTGGCCGGTGGCGAGTTCGGCGTGGTGGGCAAGATCGAGGCCTACGACCCGAAAAACGGCGATCTGCTGTGGACCCGGCCAACGGTCGAAGGCCATATGGGCTACGTCTACAAGGACGGTAAAGCGGTGGAGAACGGCATCTCCGGCGGCGAGGCGGGCAAGACCTGGCCGGGCGATCTCTGGAAAACCGGCGGCGCCGCCCCTTGGCTGGGCGGCTATTACGACCCGGAAACCAACCTGCTGCTGTTCGGTACCGGCAACCCGGCACCGTGGAACTCGCACCTGCGCCCTGGCGACAACCTCTACTCCTCGTCACGCCTGGCGCTCAACCCGGACGACGGCACCATCAAGTGGCACTTCCAGAGCACGCCCCACGACGGTTGGGACTACGACGGCGTGAACGAGCTGGTGTCGTTCAACTACAGCGAAGGCGGCAAGGAAATCAAGGCGGCGGCCACTGCCGACCGCAACGGCTTCTTCTACGTGCTGGACCGCACCAACGGCAAATTCATCCGTGGCTTCCCGTTCGTGGACAAAATCACCTGGGCCACCGGCCTGGACAAGAACGGCCGGCCGATCTACAACGAGGCCAGCCGTCCCGGTGCCCCGGGCTCGGAAGTCAAGGGCAGTTCGGTGTTCGTAGCACCGGCGTTCCTCGGCGCGAAAAACTGGATGCCGATGGCCTACAACAAAGACACCGGGCTGTTCTATGTGCCGTCCAACGAATGGGGCATGGACATCTGGAACGAAGGCATCGCCTACAAGAAAGGCGCGGCGTTCCTCGGCGCCGGCTTCACCATCAAACCGTTGAACGAAGACTACATCGGCGTGCTGCGGGCCATCGATCCGAAAACCGGCAAGGAAGTCTGGCGCCACAAGAACTACGCGCCGCTGTGGGGCGGGGTGCTGACCACCAAGGGCAACCTGGTGTTCACCGGTACGCCTGAGGGCTTCCTGCAGGCTTTCAACGCCAAGACCGGCGAAAAGGTCTGGGAATTCCAGACCGGTTCCGGCGTGCTCGGCTCGCCCATCACCTGGGAAATGGACGGCGAACAGTACGTCTCGGTGCTCTCCGGCTGGGGCGGTGCGGTACCGCTGTGGGGCGGCGAAGTGGCCAAGCGCATCAAGGACTTCAACCAGGGCGGCATGCTCTGGACCTTCAAGCTGCCCAAGGATCTCGTGGCCAAGCACTGATCCCGATTCCACCGCATAACCCCTGTAGGAGCGAGCCTGCTCGCGATGGTCGTCAACGATAACGCTGGAAACCTGATACCCCGTGGCGTTCTCGGGTTCATCGCGAGCAGGCTCGCTCCTACAGTGATCTGTGTGAAATCTACGACCAAATAACGAGAGCCCCTCCTGCCAACGATGCATTCGTCTGGCACGCGGGGCTCTCTAGTATCGGCTCATCGCCTGTCAGTACGACAGGCATCGACCCAGACAGAGGCCCACCATGATCTACGCACAACCCGGAACCCCAGGCGCCGTCATTACCTTCAAACCACGCTACGGCAACTTCATCGGTGGCGAGTTTGTCGCTCCGATCAATGGCGAGTACTTCACCAACACCTCGCCGGTCAACGGTGAAGTGATCGCCGAATTCCCGCGCTCCAGCGCCGCCGACATCGACAAGGCCCTCGACGCCGCGCATGCCGCAGCGGATGCCTGGGGCAAGACCTCGGCCCAGGACCGCTCCCTGGTGCTGCTGAAAATCGCCGATCGCATCGAGCAGAACCTTGAGGTGCTGGCCGTCACCGAAACCTGGGACAACGGCAAGGCCGTGCGCGAAACCCTGAACGCCGACGTGCCGCTGGCGGCCGACCACTTCCGTTACTTCGCCGGCTGCATCCGCGCCCAGGAAGGCGGCGCCGCCGAGATCAACGAGCTGACCACGGCCTATCACTTCCATGAGCCCCTGGGTGTGGTCGGGCAGATCATTCCGTGGAACTTCCCGCTGTTGATGGCTGCCTGGAAACTCGCCCCGGCCCTGGCCGCCGGCAACTGCATCGTGCTCAAGCCTGCCGAGCAAACGCCGCTGTCGATCATGGTCTTTGCTGAACTGATCGCCGACTTGCTGCCGGCGGGCGTGCTGAACATCGTCCAGGGCTTCGGTCGCGAAGCCGGCGAGGCCCTGGCCACCAGCAAGCGTATCGCCAAGATCGCCTTCACCGGCTCGACCCCGGTGGGCGCGCACATCATGCATTGCGCCGCCGAGAACATCATCCCGAGCACCGTCGAGCTGGGCGGCAAGTCGCCGAACATCTTCTTCGAAGACATCATGAACGCTGAACCCGCGTTTATCGAAAAAGCCGCCGAAGGGCTGGTGCTGGCGTTCTTCAACCAGGGTGAAGTCTGCACCTGTCCGTCCCGGGCGCTGGTGCAGGAGTCGATCTACGAGCCGTTCATGGCCGAGGTGATGAAGAAGATCGTCAAGATCAAGCGCGGCAACCCGCTGGACACCGAGACCATGGTCGGCGCCCAGGCGTCCGAACAGCAATACGACAAGATCCTCTCGTACCTGACCATTGCCCAGGAGGAGGGCGCTGAGTTGCTCACCGGCGGCGCAGCCGAGCGTCTGGAGGGCGACCTGTCCAGCGGTTACTACATCCAGCCGACCCTGCTCAAGGGCCACAACAAGATGCGTGTGTTCCAGGAAGAAATCTTCGGCCCGGTGGTGGGTATCACCACCTTCAAGGACGAAGCCGAAGCCCTGGCGATTGCCAACGACAGCGAGTTCGGCCTCGGTGCCGGCCTGTGGACGCGCGACATCAACCGCGCCTACCGCATGGGCCGGGCGATCAAGGCCGGGCGCGTGTGGACCAACTGCTACCACCTGTACCCGGCGCACGCCGCGTTCGGTGGCTACAAGAAGTCCGGCGTTGGTCGGGAAAACCACAAGATGATGCTCGATCACTATCAACAGACCAAAAACCTGCTGGTGAGCTACGACATCAATCCGCTGGGGTTCTTCTGACTTAGCTAGAACACTGAAAAACCTGTAGGAGCGAGCCTGCTCGCGATGAGGTCAGCACATTCAACATTAATGTTGACTGTCGGACCGCTATCGCGAGCAGGCTCACTCCTACACTGTTTTGTGGCGTGCAAAACATCTGCGTAACACCCCCTACCAAATCACCCCGCCAACTCCTTCGAAAGTAGCATTCGGGCGCTCATCGCCCCGTGCATTAATGGCTCTACCGGAATCACCCGGGCACAAGAAGAGGAATGACCCATGTGGACTAAACCCGCGTTTACCGATCTGCGCATTGGCTTCGAAGTGACGATGTATTTCGCCAACCGTTGATTGATCACCCGGCCAGCGTTTGCGTTGGCCGGGCCTGCCTTCTGGAGCATCCGCCATGCACATCCGTGTTCTCGGTTCCGCCGCTGGCGGTGGTTTCCCTCAGTGGAACTGCAACTGCCGCCAGTGCGCCGGCGTGCGCAATGGCAGCCTGCGGGCACAGCGCCGTACGCAGTCGTCGATTGCCCTGAGTGACGACGGCGTGGAGTGGGTGTTGTGCAATGCTTCACCGGACATTCGCGCGCAACTCGATAGTTTTGCGCCATTGCTACCGGCGCGGCGCCTGCGTGACAGCGCCATCGCCGGCATCGTGCTGCTCGACAGCCAGATCGACCATTGCACCGGGTTGCTCAGCCTGCGCGAAGGCTGCCCGCATGCGGTGTGGTGCACCGAGCGTGTGCACCAGGACCTGAGCAGCGGTTTCCCGCTGTTCAACATGCTCGGACACTGGAATGGCGGGTTGCAATGGCAACCAGTCGGTCTTGAGCGTCAACCGTTCAACATCCCGGCCTGCGGGCATTTGCAATTTCGCGCGATTCCCCTGGTGAGCAACGCGCCGCCGTATTCGCCCAATCGCGGCAACCCGCAACCGGGCGACACCATTGGCCTGTTCATTGAAGACCTGCGCAACGGCGCCTCGCTGTTCTATGCCCCGGGCCTTGGCCGAATCGACGATGAAGTGCTGGGCTGGATGCAGCGTGCCGATTGCCTGTTGCTGGATGGCACCCTGTGGCGCGACGACGAGATGCGTATCTGCGAAGTCGGCCAGAGCCTGGGCAGCGAAATGGGGCACCTCCCACAAAGCGGCCCCGGCGGGATGCTTGAAGTGCTGGAGGGTTTCAACCGCCAGCGCAAGGTGCTGATCCACATCAACAACACCAATCCGATCCTCGATGAAGACTCGGCCGAGCGGGCTTTGCTGGAGCGGCGGGGTATTGAAGTGGCTTATGACGGCATGAGTATTGAGCTGTAGCCGAAGGCCTCTTCGCGAGCTTGCTCGCGATGAGGCCAGCGCAGGCACCGCAAAAAATCCCGGAGAACAAAATGACTGACACCCCCATGTCCCCCACAGAATTCGAAGCCGCCCTGCGCGCCAAGGGCGCCTACTACCACATCCACCACCCTTACCACCAACTCATGTACGCCGGTCGCGCCAGCCGCGAGCAGATCCAGGGTTGGGTCGCCAATCGTTTCTACTATCAGGTCAACATCCCCCTGAAAGACGCCGCGATTCTTGCCAACTGCCCGGACCGCGACGTGCGCCGGGAGTGGCTGCAACGGATTCTCGACCACGACGGCGTCCCCGGCAGCGAGGGCGGTATCGAAGCCTGGCTGCGCCTGGGCGAAGCCGTGGGGCTGGATCGCGAGCAGATTTTGTCCCAGGAACTGGTGCTGCCCGGGGTGCGATTTGCCGTGGACGCCTACGTCAATTTCGCCCGTCGCGCCTGCTGGCAGGAGGCGGCCAGCAGTTCGCTGACCGAACTCTTTGCGCCACAGATCCATCAGTCGCGACTCGACGCCTGGCCGACTCATTACCCGTGGATCGACGTCGCCGGCTACGATTATTTCCGCACGCGCCTGAGCCAGGCGCGGCGCGATGTCGAGCACGGGTTGCGCATCACCCTGGCGCACTACGTGACGGCCGAGGGGCAACAACGCATGCTGCAGATCCTGCAATTCAAGCTCGACGTGCTGTGGAGCATGCTCGATGCCATGAGCATGGCCTACGAGCTTGCGCGCCCGCCGTATCACACGGTCACCGGCGACAACGTCTGGCACCGGGGGATCGCCCTGTGAGCCTGATCAATCGCCAGCAGTCACCGGCCTTGCGCCGCGGTTTTCGCCTGCAGTGGGAGCCCCGTCAGGACTGTCATGTGCTGCTATACCCCGAAGGCATGATCAAGCTCAACGCCAGTGCCGGACAGATTCTCGACCTGGTGGATGGCCAGCGCAGCGTGGCGGCGATCATTGATCGATTGAGCGCCAGTTTCCCCGGGGTACCCGGGATCGACGAAGACGTGCTGGCGTTTCTGGAGGTGGCCCATGCGCAATTCTGGATCGAGTGAGACGATGCCGGGGCCGCCGTTGTGGCTGCTCGCCGAGCTGACCTACCGCTGCCCGCTGCAATGCCCGTATTGCTCCAATCCGCTGGATTTTGCCCGGCACGGCGAGGAACTGAGCACGGAAGAATGGATTCGCGTATTCCGCGAAGCGCGGGACATGGGCGCCGCGCAATTGGGCTTTTCCGGTGGCGAGCCATTGGTGCGCCAGGACCTCGCCGAACTGATCAAGGCCGCCCGGGACATGGGCTACTACACCAACCTGATCACCTCCGGCATCGGCCTGACCGAGCAGAAGGTGCGCGACTTCAAGGTGGCCGGGCTGGACCATATCCAGATCAGCTTCCAGGCCGCCGACGAGGAGGTGAACAACATGCTCGCCGGCTCGCGCAAGGCCTTTGCCCAGAAACTCGCCATGGCCCGTGCGGTGAAAGCCCAGGGCTATCCGATGGTGCTGAACTTCGTCACCCATCGGCACAACATCGACCGGATCGCGCAGATCATCGAGCTGTGCCTGGAGTTGGAGGCGGACTTTGTCGAACTGGCCACCTGCCAATTCTATGGCTGGGCCGAACTCAACCGCGTCGGCCTGTTGCCCACCCGTGAGCAACTGCAGCGTGCCGAGCGCATCACCAATGAATACCGCGAACGCCTTGAAGCCCAGGGCCACCCGTGCAAGCTGATCTTCGTCACCCCGGACTACTACGAGGAGCGTCCCAAGACCTGCATGAACGGCTGGGCCAACCTGTTTCTCGACATCACCCCCGACGGCACGGCCTTGCCTTGCCACAGCGCCCGGCAGTTGCCGGTAGCGTTTCCCAACGTGCGCGAGCACAGCCTCTCGCACATCTGGAACGACTCGTTCGGTTTCAATCGTTTTCGCGGCGATGACTGGATGAAGGAGCCGTGCCGCTCCTGCGATGAAAAACACAAGGACCTGGGCGGGTGCCGCTGCCAGGCCTTCATGCTGACCGGCGATGCCAGCAATGCCGACCCGGTGTGCAGCAAGTCCCCGCACCACGGGGTGATCCTCAAGGCCCGGGAGGAAGCGGAGGCACCGGGGTTGGGGATCGAACACCTGACGTTGCGTAACACGAAGGCTTCGCAGTTGATCTATCGCGGCTAGCCTGGCGATACAAATCACTGTCTGGGTCAATGACCTTGGTCTGATTGCATTCACAGCTGGATGGTTTAGTGTGGTTTCTACCTTCCAAAACAATAAAAACAGGCTTTCCAATGAGCCAGAGTCTCAACCAGCTGCGCAAGTTCGTTTCCCCTGAAATCATCTTCGGTGCCGGTAGCCGGCACAGTGTCGGCAATTACGCCAAGACCTTTGGCGCGCGCAAGGTCCTGGTGGTCAGTGACCCCGGTGTGATTGCCGCCGGCTGGGTCGCCGATGTCGAGGCCAGCCTGCAAGCGCTGGGCATCCAGTATTGCCTGTACTCCGATGTCTCGCCGAACCCGCGGGTCGAAGAGGTGATGCTCGGCGCCGAGATGTACCGGGAAAACCACTGCGACGTGATCGTCGCCGTCGGTGGCGGCAGCCCGATGGATTGCGGCAAAGGCATCGGCATCGTCGTCGCCCATGGCCGCAGCATTCTCGATTTCGAGGGCGTGGACACCATCCGCGTGCCCAGCCCGCCGCTGATCCTGATTCCAACCACCGCCGGCACCTCGGCCGACGTCTCGCAATTCGTGATCATTTCCAATCAGCAGGAACGCATGAAGTTCTCCATCGTCAGCAAGGCCGTGGTGCCGGACGTTTCGCTGATCGACCCGGAAACCACCCTGAGCATGGACCCGTTCCTGTCGGCCTGTACCGGCATCGACGCCTTGGTGCATGCCATCGAAGCCTTTGTGTCCACCGGCCACGGGCCGCTGACCGACCCCCATGCGCTTGAGGCGATGCGCCTGATCAATGGCAACCTGGTGCAAATGATCGCCAACCCGACCGACATCGCGTTGCGCGAAAAAATCATGCTCGGCAGCATGCAGGCCGGGCTGGCGTTTTCCAACGCGATCCTGGGTGCTGTGCATGCCATGTCCCACAGCCTGGGCGGCTTTCTCGATCTGCCCCACGGTCTGTGCAACGCGGTACTCGTCGAGCACGTGGTGGCCTTCAACTACAACTCGGCGCCAGATCGCTTCAAGGTGATCGCCGAGACATTGGGCATCGACTGCCGAGGCCTGAATCACCGGCAGATCTGCGGGCGCCTGGTCGAACATCTGATCGCTTTGAAACACGCCATCGGCTTTCACGAAACTCTCGGTTTGCATGGCGTCAGGACCTCGGACATTCCGTTCCTGTCGCAGCATGCGATGCACGATCCGTGCATCCTGACCAACCCGCGCGAATCCAGCCAGCGTGATGTCGAGGTCGTCTATGGCGAAGCCCTCTGACGAGCAACAACGGGCCCTGACGGGGCTGCTGGGGCTGGGCAGCCACTCGGCGCGCAAGAGCCATTACCCGGAGCTGGCCGCGCGTCTGGATGAGCTGGAAGCCGAGCGTAACCGCTACAAGTGGCTGTTCGAAAACGCGGTGCACGGGATCTTCCAGGCCAGCCTGCACGACGGCATGCGCGCCGCCAACCCGGCGCTGGCACGCATGCTCGGCTACCAGGACCCGCAGGAGGTGCTGTTCTCCCTGACCGATCTGGGCAGCACCCTGTTCGTCGACGGCGCGCAGGAGCTGGAAACCATCGGCGAAATCCTCAGGCACCAGCGCAGCCTGCACGGCTATGAAACCCGCTTGCGGCGCAAGGACGGCAGTCACCTGGATGTATTGATGAACTTGCTGCTCAAGCCCGGCCAGGAAGGGCTGGTGGAAGGGTTCGTCTCCGATATCACCGAGCGCAAGCTGGCCCAGCGACGCCTGCAGCAACTCAATGACGAACTGGAGCAGCGCGTCGTTGCGCGCACCGATGAATTGCTCGAGGCCAACCGTAACCTTCAGCAGCAGATCACCCAGCGTAAACAGATCGCCAAGGCCTTGCGCGATGCCCGCGATGCCGCCGAGGCCGCCAATCACAGCAAGGACAAATACCTCGCCGCCGCCAGCCACGACCTGCTGCAACCGTTGAACGCCGCGCGGTTGCTGATTTCGACCTTGCGCGAACGCAAACTGCCGGAAGCCGAGCAAGTGCTGGTGGAACGCACTCACCAGGCCCTGGAAGGGGCCGAAGACCTGCTGACGGATCTGCTCGACATTTCCCGGCTCGATCAGGCCGCGGTCAAGCCGGACGTTGCGTCGTACCGCCTCGACGAACTGCTCGGGCCGCTGGTGTCGGAGTTCCAGTCTGTCGCCCAGGCAGCCGGCTTGAACCTGCGGGTGCGCATGGCCGATTACGCCATCAGCACCGACTTGCGCCTGATGACGCGGATCCTGCGCAACTTCCTCAGCAATGCCTGCCGCTACACCGATGAAGGCAGCATCCTGCTGGCGGCCAGGCGTCGGGGCGAGATGTTGCGCCTGGAGGTCTGGGACACCGGGCGTGGCATCGCCGCCGACCGGCTCGATTCGATCTTCCTCGAGTTCAACCAGCTGGACGTCGGCCGCGCCGCCGACCGTAAGGGCGTGGGCCTGGGGCTGGCGATTGTCGAGCGCATCGCCAAGATCCTTGGCTACAGGATCGGCGTGTACTCGATGCCGGGGCGGGGTTCGATGTTCAGCATTGAAGTGCCGATATCCGATGAGGTTCCGCTGCCCGTGAGCCAGGCGGTGCCACAACCGGGCACCGGCAACCCGCTGCCGGGCCGCCGTTTACTGGTGATCGACAACGAAGTGAGCATTCTCGAAAGCATGAGCGCATTGCTCGGGCAGTGGGGCTGCGAGGTTCTGGTCGCCACTGATGAAGAGGCTGCGCTGGCGGCGCTACGCGGGCAGGCACCGGAACTGATTCTCGCCGACTATCACCTCGATCACGGGGTGGTCGGCTGTGATGTGGTGCGACATTTGCGCGAGCATTTCCACCAGGACATTCCCGCGGTGATCATTACCGCCGACCGCACCGACCATTGTCGGCGTGCGTTGCAGCGGCTCAACGCACCCTTGCTGAACAAACCGGTGAAGCCCGGCAAGTTACGAGCGGTGTTGAGTCAATTGTTGGGGGCACCAGCCTGAAGCGGCCGGTACTGCAGGGTGAAGCCCAGTTCGGTGGATTGACCCTGTTCCAGTAAACGCAATCCTGGCCGACCGGGCAGGTGATGCGCGTTGACCGGGTGGCTCACCGGTTCGATGCAGAAAAACCCCAGGCCCACGGGGCAATAGAGCAGGTAGTAATCGCTGCCGGTAGCCTGGCAGTCGAGTGCGTAACCAAGATCCATTTGTTCGATCAGGCAGTGTCCGTTCCATTCGCAGAAACCGTTGTCCACCAGCGATTCGGGCAACGACTTCAGTTGCTGGAAATCCCACTCGACCGGCAATGCGCTGAGTTCCGTCGGCAGTTTTGCCCCGTCGCACATCCACACATGCCGGGCGGGTGCCTGTAGTCGGGTGTTCGGTGTCCGAGGCAGATACGGATGCAATCCCAGGCCATGCCACGCAGCGTGTTCAGCCAGGTGCGTGACGTGCAGTTCGATGCTCAGCTTGCCCGCGCTCAAATGGAAACGTTGCCGCGCGCGATAAGCGAAGGGGGTTGTGCTGTCTAGTTGCAGGACCACTTCATTTTGCGACCGGGAAACCACCTCCCACGGCTGCTGCCAGGCGCTGCCGTGAATCGGCAGGGGATCGGTGAGGCTGTTGGGCGTCAATGCCAGCCAGCCATCGGGGCAGTCGAAACCTCCACCGGCGATGCGATTGGACCAGGGGATCAAGGGAAAGCCGCCGAGCTTGCCGGGCAGGCCGGTGTTCAAGGCGTGCTCATCGGCGTGGCGCAGCAAGGGCTGGCCAGTGCTGCGCACGGTCCAGTTGACGATGCTCGCCCCTAGTTCCGGGGCGAGGGTGAGGTGGGTGAGTTCGTCTTCAAGTTCGATCAGTGTTAACGACATGTTGACCTGCCATGTGATTTTTTGAGGCTTGCACCGTTCCCTGTGGCGAGGGGCTTTTGTGGCGAGGGGGCTTGCGTGTCTGAATGCTTACAACACCAGATGCGGCAACCACAGCGACAGTGCCGGAATGTAGGTCACGGCCAACAGCACCAGGAACAGCACGCCGTAGAACGGCAGCAGGGCTTTCACGGTGGATTCGATACTGACCTTGCCCACCGCCGACCCCACGAACAGTACCGCACCCACCGGCGGTGTGATCAAGCCGATGCCCAGGTTCACCAACATGATCATGCCGAACTGCACCGGGTCCACGCCAATGCCGAGGATCACCGGCATCAGGATCGGCGTGAGGATCAGGATCAGCGGTGCCATGTCCATCACGGTGCCCAGCAACAGCAGCATGACGTTGATGCACATCAGGATCACATAGCGGTTGTCCGAGAGAGTCAGGAACAGCGTGGTGATCTTCGCCGGAATCTGCATCAGGGTCATGATGTAGCCGAAGCTGGCGGCGAAGCCGATCAGGATCATCACGATCGAAATCGTGCGCACGGTGCGGTGCATCAGTTTTGGCAGTTCGCTCCATTTGTAGTCGCGGTAGATGAACATGGTCACGAAGAACGACCACAGAACGGCAATCGCCGCCGACTCGGTGGCGGTGAAAATACCCGACAGGATGCCGCCGAGGATGATCACCATCGCCATCAGGCCCCACAGCGCCTCGCCGCAGATCTTCAGCGCCTCGCGCATCGGAATGACTTCACCCTTGGGGTAGTCGCGCTTCTTGGCGAAGATCAGGCACAGCACCATCAGGCACGCGCTCATCAACAGGCCCGGCACTACGCCGGCCATGAACAGCGAGGCAATCGACACCGTGCCGCCGGCGGCCAGTGAGTAGAGCACCGAGTTGTGGCTGGGCGGTGTCAGCAGCGCTTGCACCGAACCGCTGACGGTCACCGCCGTCGCGAATTCCCGGGGATAGCCACGGCGTTCCATTTCCGGAATCAGCACCGAACCGACCGAGGCGGTGTCCGCCACCGAGGAGCCGGAGATCGCGCCGAAGAAGGTCGAGGCCATGATGTTGACCAGCGACAAGCCACCACGCACGAAGCCCACCAGCACCCCGGCGAACGCCACCAGGCGCCGGGACATGCCGCCCTCGGCCATGATCGCGCCCGCCAGGACGAAGAACGGAATCGCCAGCAGGGAGAACTTGTTCACGCCCCCGGCCACCTGAATCATCAGTGCCTGGAACGGGATGTCGATCCACCAGGCGCCGATCAGTGCGGCAAACCCCAGGGCGTAGGCGACTGGCATGCCGATCAGGATCAACGCGATAAAACTGCCCAACAGAATAAAAGCGTCCATTCAGGCAGCCCCTTCGTTTTCTTCAACGAGGTCGAAACGCACGACCCGACGGTTGCTCTGGTCGCCGAGCAAGAGTTTTTCCAGGACAAACACCAGCGTCAGCACGCCGCCCACCGGAATCGGCATGTACGTGATGCCCACCCGCAGGGTCGGCAGGGCGCTCATGAACTGGTTCCAGGTGGACATGCACAGCTTGCTGCCCCAGATGGCCATGAACAGGCAGATGGTCGCCATCAGCATTTGCGCGACAATGGCCGCGGCCTTGCGCAGGTGCGGCGGCATGCGGTCGGTGAGCATCGCCACCGCCATGTGCGAACCGGATCGATAGCTGGCGGCGGCGCCGATGAAGGTGAAGACCATCATCAGCAGAATGGCGGTAGGCTCCGGCCAACTGGAGCCGGTACCGAGCACGTAACGGGCAAAAACGCCCCAGGGGATCATCAGGGAAATGGCCAGGACCGACAGGCCGGCAACCCAGATGCAGGTCATGTAAATCCCGTCGTTGATACGCAGCAGCAGATTCTTCATCGGGTTCCACCGTAACCGGGCGCGCACTGACGTACACCAACGTCAGCGGCGCCGGGCCTTTCTTGAATGCAGGGAGGGTTACTGAACGGCTTCGATGCGCTTGATCAGATCGGCGTAGGGGGCGCCGTATTTCTCGCGGATCGAGGCAGTGGCCTCGTAGAAAGGTTTCTTGTCGACGGTGATGAACTCGACACCGGCGGCCTTGAGTTTTTCTTCGCTGCTGGCCGATTTCGCATCCCACAGGGTGCGTTCCTGGGCCTGGGCCGCCTTGGCGGTTTTCTTCACCAGGGCTTGCTGCTCGGGGGTGAGTTTGTCCCAGGTGATTTTCGACATCACGATTGGCTCGGGCAGGATCAGGTGGCCGGTCAGGCTGTAGTACTTGGCGTTCTGGTAGTGGTTGTGTTCGAGCAGGGTCGGCGGGTTGTTTTCCGCACCGTCGATCACGCCGGTCTGCAGGGCGCTGAAGATTTCGCCGGTGTCCATCGCGATGCCGTTGCCGCCCATGGCGTTGATGGTTTCGATGAACATCGGGTTGCCTTGCACGCGGATCTTCATGCCCTTGAGGTCTTCCAGGCTGCGCACCGGTTTCTTGGTGTAGAGGTTGCGCGTGCCGCCGTCCATCCAGGCCAGGGCGACCAGGTTGAATTCGGAGTTGGTGATCTTGTCGAGGATTTCGTCGCCGACCGCACCGTCGATGACCTTGCGCATATGGGCCTGGTCACGGAACACGAACGGCATGTTGAACACGTTCACGTCCGGCACCACCGGCCCGACGATGCCGAGGCTGACCCGGGCCATCTGCACGGCGCCGACCTGGGCCTGTTCGACCACTTCTTTTTCCGAGCCGAGCACGCCACCGGCGAACATCTTGAAGGTCAGCGCGCCATTGCTGTCGGCCACCAGGGTTTTGCCCAGTTGTTCTTCAGCCACCACGGTCGGGTAACCGGCGGGGTGGATGTCGGCGAATTTGATTTCCAGTGCCTGGGCGGCACCGCTGAGGGAGAAGGCTAATGGAAGTGCAGCGGCGAGCAAGGTGCGTTTGAAGTCCATGGGGGGTGTCTCCAGTTTTATTGTTTTTTTATTCAAGGCACAGCGATGCAGCAGGAGCGCTTTTCTGTTGGGGGTGCTCAGTCGTTGAAACGGGGTTCGGGTAAACCTTTGACGCCGGGATCGAGGGCGAACACGCCACCGGCCAGTGATTGGGGATCATGGTCGTCGCCGGGGCGGATCGAGGTCACGAACAGCGTGTCCAGTCGAGGGCCACCGAAGGCGCACATGGTGGGTTTTTTCACCGGTACGGCGAGGGAGCGGTCAAGTCGGCCGTCGGGGGTAAAACGGTGGATCAAGCCGGCGTCGTTGGCGCAAATCCAGTAGCAGCCATCGGCGTCGACCGCCGCACCGTCGGGGCGACCTTCGTACTGGTTCATGTCCACGAACACGCGTCGGTTCGACGGCGTACCGGTTTCGATGTCGTAGTCGAAGGCCCAGATCTGCTGGACCTGAGGGTGAGAGTCGGACAGGTACAGGGTGCGCCCGTCCGGGCTGAAGCCCAGGCCGTTGGGCACGATTAAACCGCTCAGTCGGGCCTCGAGCGGCCCGCTCTGACCGGCGCTGTAGCGATACAACGCACCCTCGGCGACGTTGGCGCCCATGTTCAGCACCATGCTGCCTGCCCAGAAACGTCCCTGACGATCGCAGCGGCCGTCGTTCAAACGCATGTCGGTGCGGGCATGCTCGACATGGGCCAACTGTTCACTGTCGAGGCTGCCATCGGTGCGCGGATGCAGGCGGAAGAACCCGCTCTCCATGCCGGCGACCCAACCGCCGTCATGATGACGTGCGATGCAAGCGAGCATCTCCGGGGTTTTCCAGGCATCCATCTGCCCGGTGTCGGCACTCCAGCGCTGTAAACCGCCGGCGGGAATATCGACCCAGTACAGGGCGTTTTCCTCAGGTACCCAGACTGGGCTTTCACCGACCGCGTTGCGGGCGTCGACAATCAATTCAGCTTGCATGGCAACTCATTCCCTTGGTTTTTGTTGTGGGGATCAAGCAACACGCGAAGGCTCAGTCACCGAACGGGCCAGCCGCGCAGAAGGCGCCGCCCTGATAGAGCCGCGCCGGATCATCGGCGGCGGGCATCGGCTGGGCTTCGATTTTTTCGCGGAACACTTCGGAGCTGTCCTGGGGGACAAAACCCAGGGCCGTGGCATAACGGTTGTCCCACCAGATGTCCTTGTTGTCGGACATGCCATAGACCACGGTGTGGCCGACATTCGGCGTGTATAGGGCGCGATCGAGCAGTTGGGTCAGATCGCCGAAGCTCAGCCAGGTGCTCATCATCCGGCGGTTGTGGGGCTCCGGGAACGACGAGCCGATGCGCACGCTGACGGTCTCGATGCCATAGCGGTCGAAGTAGAACGTGGCCATGTCTTCGCCGTAGGACTTGGACAAGCCGTAGTAACTGTCCGGGCGGCGAGGGGAGTGGGCGTCGATCACCTCGTCTTGTTTGTAGAAGCCGATCACATGATTGGAACTGGCGAAGATCACCCGCTTCACGCCATGGCGGCGCGCGGCTTCGTAGATGTGGAACACGCCGCAGATGTTGGCGCCGAGGATCTCTTCGAAAGAGCGCTCGGTCGACACGCCGCCGAAGTGCAGGATCGCGTCCACGCCTTCGACCAGTTGATGCACCGCCTGCTTGTCGGCCAGATCGCAGGGCACGACTTCTTCGCGATCATCGATGGCCGGCGCGATGTCGGCGATGTCCGACAGGCGAATCACATTGGCGTAGGGGCGCAGGCTTTCGCGCAGGATTTTCCCGAGGCCACCGGCGGCGCCGGTCAGCAGCAGGCGATTGAAAGGGGTGCGGGCGGTTGCAGTGGTCGTCATGGGAATCCTGGACAAACAGTTGTTGTTATTGATTCGTTGTAGGTTGTCGTACGACTTTGTTGAGTATCGTTAGGCTTTCTGGCTCTTGTCAACGCGACATTGGTGGAAATTGACGGAGGGTCGTCTCCTGGAGGTCTGATGCAATTCTTAATATTCCCGCGCACCTTGTGGGAGTGAGCCTGCTCGCGATAGCGGTCTAACTTTCAACATCGAAGTCGACTGACAATCCGTCATCGCGAGCAGGCTCACTCCTACATTGGCGTTGTGTTTACAGGAGGCTGATCGGATAGCTGATGAAAATCCGGTTCTCATCGAATTCGTTGGTGCTGAAGCTCTTGCGAATAGTAGCGTTACGCCATTTCACGTTGAGGTTTTTCAGCGCACCGCTCTGCACGGTGTAGGCCAGTTCCGATTCGCGACCCCATTCCTCGCCGTCGGTAATTTTCCCGGTGTGCACGTTGTCACCGCTGATGTAGCGGTTCATCAGGGTCAGGCCCGGAACGCCGAGGGCGGCGAAGTTGTAGTCGTGACGCACCTGCCACGACTTTTCCCGGGCGTTGTCATAGCTGGAGTTGTAACTGTCGTTGGCCAGGGTGCCGCCGCTGGTGCCGTTGACCCGCATCCAGACGTCGTCACCGGTGAGTTTTTGCAGGCCGACGTAGAAGGTGTTGCCGCCGTACTTGGCCGAGAGCAGGGCGAACGCGGTCTTGTTGTCGAGATCACCGGCCAGCGCGCTGCCGTCTTCCTTGCCGATGAAGTAGCCCAGGTTGGCGCCCAGGGTCCAGTCGCCGAGGGGCTGGCTGTGGGTCAGGTTGAAGTATTGCTGCTGGTAAATGTCACTGAGTTCGGAGTACCAGACACCGACCTGCGTGCGCTTTTCATTGAACGCATATTCACCGCCGCCGAAGTTGAAACGGTCCGAGGTGAACGCCGCTTTACCGTTCATGAACATGTCTTCCATGCTCGCGTCGTTACGCGGGCTGTTTTTCTGGAATTGACCGCCATAGAGCGTCAGGCCGCTGATTTCGGTGGAGGTCACCTGAGCGCCCTGGAAGGTCTGCGGCAGCGAGCGGCCATCGTCGGAACGCAGGATCGGCAGCACCGGCATCCATTCACCGACCTTCAATTCGGTTTTCGAGATCTTGCCTTTGAGCGCCACGCCGAGCCGGCCGAAATTGTCAGCGGGGCGGCCATCGTCATGGATCGGCAACAGCTGCGTGCCACCGGTGCCTTTGCCGCCATCGAGCTTCTGCGAGTACAGGCCCAGTACATCGACACCGAAGCCCACAGGACCCTGGGTGAAACCGGAGCGGGCATCGAGAATGAAGTTCTGCGTCCACTCTTCAGCCTTGCCCTGGGGGTAGGCCGGGTTGGTGTAGTTGCGGTTGATGTAGGCGTTGCGCAGGTTCAGCGTGGCCTTGGCGTCGTCGGTGAAACCTTCTGCCTGGCAGGTGATGGGCAGGACGAGGGCCAGGCCGCTGCAGCCGATCAGGCTCAGGGTATGACGACGGGCAAAGTCTGTACGCGAAGAACGGGCGGAGGAATTGCGGACGAGCTTGTTCACTGTGACGCTCCCTTGTTTCTTGTTTTTATTGTTGTCATACGTCGTCGTACAACATTGGGGGCGATATTTGCGGGATTTTCGTGGGTTGTCAATCGGAAGTTATACGATGACTTGTGGAGAGATGGATTACATTTTGTGGGGGTAAGCTTTTGTGGCGAGGGGGCTTGCCCCCGTTGGGTCGCGAAGCGGCCCCCTGTGATCTTTCAGGCATATCAAGGAGTTTGTATTTACGACTGCTTCGCAGCCGAATGGGGCGGTGCGGCGTTCCGACAAGCCCCCTCGCCACAAAAGCTCGCTCCCACAGGGGACGGGGTTATTAGTTGGAAATCATGGGGGGTAGGGTGCCCAGCAATGAGACTGCCGCCACTGCGCCAAGCCCCAGCATCCACTCCAGCATCACGCTGCTACGCAATGCTTGCAGACGCTGCTCACACTCATTGATCCGCAAGCGATTGAACAACGCCAGGCCCAGCATCGTCGTCACCAGCGCAGCCTTGATCAACAGGATCAAGGCGAACCCGCTGAACAACGGTGTCGGCCAGAACGCTCCGGTGAGCACCCGCACATTGATCAGCCCGGTGATCAGCAGCCCGGCGACCAAGCCGTAACCGACGCCGCTGAAGCGCTGCAGCATCACGCGGATCGAATGCCCATCGGGTTGACGCAGAATCATCACCAGCAGCATCAAGCCGCCGAGCCAGGCACCCACGCAGATCAAGTGAATGAGTTGATTGAGGATCAGCAACTGGCCTGCGGTGCCATCGAGCATGGCGCCGTGGCCGACCGGGGCCAGGGTGGCCAGCAGCAGGCCGCTGAGGATCAAGCGCAGCGCAAGGCTGGCGCGCAATGGGGTCAGCAGCAACGCCAGCAACAGCAGGTTGATCAGCAAATGCCAGCGCCAGACCTGACCGAAAAAGGTATTGCCCAGCACCAGGCCCAGGGTCGACGGATCGAAGGCCGCGTCCCAGGCCCCAGCCATGCTCGCGGTAATCAGCAGCAACCAACAGACCCCGCTGCCCAGCGCCACCACGACCAGCCAACGGCAGGTCCGAGCCAGCCGCTGATCCAGTGTCGTTTCGCCATTTGCCAGCAAGGGCCTGAACAACCAGCCTCCGAACAGCATCAGCACCACGATGAAATGCAGGAAGCGGCACAGCACCAGCGCGCTCGCCATGAATTACTGGCCAACCTTGAAGGCGTAGGCACCTTCGCTTTTGTGGGTGTCGACGGACACGGCGTGCCATTCGACTTTGTAGGCGCCGGCGGTCAACGGCGCGGCCGGGGTGACGATCAGGGTCTTTTTGTCGCTGCCTTCGGTGGTCAATGCTTTGACCTCCACCGGTGCGCCATCCCGGGTCAGCATGACTTTGGTGAAACTGGCCTCGATACCCTCGGAGAACTCCAGGCGCAATTCCTTTGGCGCGGCCACGGTGCTGTCGGCGGCCGGTGTCTGGCTTTTCAGGTGGGCGTGGGCCAACACCGAAGAAGTGGCGAGCAGCGAGCCGAGCAGGGCAGCGACGGTCAGGGTTTTCTTGAGCAGCATCGTGGGTACCTCAGGCAGTTTCCAAGTGCGCAGAGTTTAGCTTTACGACAGCGCCAGTACGAAGTTTCGTTTTCCCCTGTCGCCGCGGTCCAGAGCGGATGCTAGTCTTGCTCAACGTTGTTGTCGGGGATCCGCATGGGCAATCACAAGATCGAGATTCGTCGCAGTAACGTCGAAAAAATCCTGCTGGGGGCGGAAAAGGTCTTCGCTGAAAAGGGCTTCGGCAGCACCGCCATGGCCGACATCGCCGCTGAAGTGCAACTACCGCGTTCCAACCTGCACTACTACTTCAGCACCAAGACCGAGTTGTACAGCGCCGTGCTGTTCGACTTGCTGGAAGTCTGGAAGCAGGACGCGCTGTGCTTCGAGATGTTCGATGACCCGCGTGTGGTGCTCAGCAGCTACATCCGCGCCAAGATGAACCATTCCCGCAGCCGGCCGTATGGCTCGAAAGTCTGGGCCAACGAAATCATCCATGGCGCGCCGACCCTCGGCGAAGCGCTGGATGCGAGCCTGTACGACTGGGCCAAGATGAAGGAAGCGAAAATCCGCCAGTGGGTGGACGACAAACGCATCCTGCCGGTGGAGCCCTCGAGCCTGCTCTACATGATCTGGGCCTCGACCCAGCACTACGCCGACTTCGATCACCAGGTGAACATTCTCAATGATCATCAGCCACTGTCGGATATGCAGTTCGAGAAGGCGGTGCAGACGGTGACCAGTGTGATTTTGCGGGGGATTGGGTTGGAGCCTTGAGGTTGGGTGGTGTTGCTGCTGGCCTCTTCGCGGGCAAGCCCGCTCCCACAGTGTTTTATGTCGTACACAAATCCTGTGTACACAGAGAAACCTGTGGGAGCGGGCTTGCCCGCGAAGGCGTCGGTTCAGACGCCGCTGACCTCAAGGGCTGACGTGATACGGATTCCTCGGATCATGATTCCAGTCCAGGAACGGCTTGCCAGTCTCCACCGGCACCATCTCGATACAGTCCTGCACCGGGCAGGTGATCTGGCACAGGTTGCAGCCCACGCACTCCTCATCGATCACTTGATACTTGTGAGTACCGTCCGCCTGCTTGAGGCTAGCCACGGCCTGGTGCGAAGTGTCTTCACACGCGATATGGCAACGACCGCAACCGATACAAGCCTCCTGATCGATTTTCGCGATCACCTGGTAGTTGATGTCCAGGTACTTCCAGTCCGTGGTGTTGCCCACCGCACGCCCGGAAAACTCCGAAATGCTGGCGTAGCCCTGACTGTCCATCCAGCGTGACAAGCCGTCCTTCATCTCCTCGACAATCCGGAAGCCATGCAACATCGCCGCCGTGCACACCTGCACCGAGCCGCTGCCCAGGGCGATGAATTCCGCGGCGTCGCGCCAGTTGCCGATGCCGCCGATGCCGCTGATCGGCAGCCCCTGGGTCTGTGGGTCGCGGGCGATTTCGGCGACCATGTTCAAGGCAATCGGCTTGACCGCCGAACCGCAGTAGCCGCCGTGGGTGCTTTGGCTGCCGACCATGGGGTTGGCGACCATGCGTTCGAGGTTGACGCTGGTGATCGAGTTGATGGTGTTGATCAACGACACCGCATCGGCACCGCCTCGGTGTGCGGCGCGGGCGGCGACACGGATGTCGGTGATGTTCGGCGTGAGCTTGACGATCACCGGCAACGAGCAATACGTCTTGCACCAGCGGGTGACCTGTTCCACATATTCCGGCACCTGGCCGACCGCCGCGCCCATGCCGCGTTCCGGCATGCCGTGGGGGCAACCGAAGTTCAGCTCGATGCCGTCGGCACCGGTGGCCTCCACCAGCGGCAGGATGTTTTTCCAGGATTCTTCGACGCAGGGCACCATCAAGGACACGATCAGCGCGCGGTCCGGCCAGTCCTTTTTGACCTGGGTGATTTCCCGCAGGTTGATCTCCAGCGAGCGGTCGGTGATCAGTTCGATGTTGTTGAAGCCCAGTACCTCCCGGTTAACCCCGAAGTGCGCCGAGTAGCGCGACGACACGTTCACCGCCGCCGGGTCTTCACCCAGGGTTTTCCAGACCACGCCGCCCCAGCCGGCCTCGAAGGCGCGGACCACGTTGTAGGCCTTGTCGGTCGGCGGCGCAGAGGCCAGCCAGAATGGATTGGGTGCTTTGATGCCGGCGAAGACAATCGACAGATCGGCCATTTACGCAGCCTCCACGTTGAGCATCAGTTGAGCGTTGATTGCCTCGGCGGCGCGCTTGCCATGCTGCACGGCTTGCACGGTGAGGTCTTGATCGAGGCTGGTGCAGTCGCCGCCGGCATACACGCCGGGGATGCTGGTGCGCAGGTTTTCATCGACTTCGATGCGCTCGCCTTGGCGCTTGAGTTCATGGGCCAGCGGATCGCTGAGGGCGCTGCCGTCGAAGGCCTGGCCGATGGCTTTGAAGATCGCATCGGCGGCCAGTTCGAAGGTTTCACCGGTGGTTTGCAGGCGACCTTTCACCAGATGGGTGCGGGCGAAACGCATGCCGCGCACGCGGCCTTGGTCATCGAGCAGCACTTCTTCCGGTTGTGCCCAGGTCATCAGCCGCACCTGATTGGCCTTGGCAATGTCCTGTTCGTGATGGGTGGCACCCATGTCCTCGATGCCACGGCGGTACACCAGATTCACGTCGTGGGCACCGAGGCGGGCCATTTGCACCGCCATGTCGATGGCAGTGTTGCCTGCGCCGAGGACAATGCAGTGGTCGGCCAGGGGCAATTGGCTCAGGTCATCGGCCTGGCGCAATTCGCGGATGTAGTCGGTGGCGGCGAGCAGGCCGGGCGCGTCTTCGTGGGCCAGGCCCAGCTGTTTGCTGGCATTGAGCCCGAGGCCGAGGAACACCGCATCGAACTGTTGATGCAGTTCGCTGAGGGTCAGGTTCTCTCCGAGTTTCTGCCCGTGGCGGATTTCGATCCCGCCAATTTCCAAGAGGAACTCAAGCTCCTTTTGCGCGTAGTCATCCACCAGTTTGTATTTGGCGATCCCGTATTCGTTGAGTCCGCCAGCCTTTTCCCGCGCCTCGAAGATCACCACGTCATGCCCGTGCATGGCACTGCGGTGGGCGCAGGATAAACCGGCCGGACCGGCGCCGACCACGGCGATGCGTTTGCCGGTGGTGGCAGCGCGCTGGAAGGGGTGCGTGCTGAAGTGGGCGTTGTCCACGGCGTAGCGTTGCAACAGACCGATCATGACCGGCGCGCATTCGTGAGCGTTGTTGCGCACGCAGGCTTGCTGGCAAAGAATTTCCGTCGGACACACCCGGGCGCAACTGCCGCCGAGGATGTTGGCCGAGAGGATTTTCTGCGCCGCGCCTTGCACGTTGTCCTGCGCAATGTTGCGGATGAACGAGGGAATGTCGATCTCGCTCGGACAGGCATTGACGCAGGGCGCGTCGTAGCAATACAGGCAGCGCGAGGCTTCCAGTTGCGCCTGGCGCTCGTTGAGCGGCGGCGCCAGGTCGGTGAAGTGGCCGGCGAGGGCGGCCGCATTCTCTTGGGGATGCGGGAGGTGGTCCAGGGTCTTGATCACGGTTTTGGCCTCACGGTTATTTGAGGTGCTGCCTCTGAATGGGCATTGTTTTTGTGTTGTCTGGGCTGACGTCATCGCGAGCAAGCTCGCTCCCACAGGTTTTGTGGACACCCGAGATCCCTGTGGGAGCGGGCTTGCCCGCGATAGGCCGCAGGCCGCTTTCAGCGTTTCACGGCAACCGGCTGATTCAACTCAGCCCGCTTGCTCAGCAAATCAAACACCGCCGGATACGCCGGCCGCTCGATATACCGCCCGGCCCCGCGTTCGGCCCGCAGGTCGCCGTCGGCCCAGACCACGCGGCCCTGGCTGATGGTGTGGCTGGGCACGCCGCGCACGGTCTTGCCTTCGAAGATGTTGAAGTCCACCTGCTGATGGTGGGTCTTGGCGGAAATGGTCCGCGTGCCTTGCGGGTCCCACAGCACCAGATCGGCATCGGCACCCACACGAATCGCGCCTTTGCGTGGGTAGAGGTTGAAGATCTTCGCTGTGTTGGTGGACGTCAGTGCGACGAATTGCTGCATCGAAAAGCGTCCGCTGTTCACCCCTTCATCCCACAGCACTGCCATGCGGTCTTCGATACCGGCAGTGCCATTGGGGATCTTGCTGAAGTCGTCACGGCCAGCGGCTTTTTGCTCGGCGCAGAAACAGCAGTGGTCGGTGGCGGTGGTGTGCAGGTTGCCCGATTGCAGGCCATGCCAGAGCGCCTCTTGATGGCCGCGAGGACGGAACGGTGGGCTCATCACGTAACCGGCGGCGGTCTGCCAGTCCGGATCGCGGTAGACGCTGTCGTCCAGCAGCAGGTGCCCAGCCAGCACTTCACCGTAGACCGGCTGGCCCTTGCCCCGTGCGTAGGTGATTTCGTCCAGGGCTTCCTTGGTCGAGACGTGGACCAGGTACAGTGGCGTGCCCAGGGTTTCGGCGATACGGATCGCCCGGCTCGCGGCTTCGCCTTCAACCTGTGAAGGACGCGACAGGGGATGCGCTTCCGGCCCGGTGATGCCCTGGGCCATCAGCTTGCGTTGCAGGTGATACACCAGTTCGCCGTTTTCCGCGTGAACGGTCGGTATCGCGCCCAGTTCCAGGCAGCGTTCGAAACTCGCCACCAGGGTGTCATCGGCGGCCATGATCGCATTCTTGTAGGCCATGAAATGCTTGAAGCTGTTGACGCCGTGCTGGCTGACCAGCTCGGCCATTTCCTCGCGGACCTGTTCGCTCCACCAGGTGATGGCGACATGAAAGCCGTAGTCCGACGCCGACTTCTCGGCCCAGCCGCGCCACTGATGGAAGGCTTCGAGCAAGGATTGCTGTGGGTTGGGAATCACGAAGTCGATGATCGAGGTGGTGCCGCCGGCCAGTCCCGCCGCCGTACCGCTGTAGAAGTCTTCGCTGGCCACGGTGCCCATGAAGGGCAGTTGCATGTGGGTGTGCGGGTCGATGCCGCCGGGCATCAGGTATTGGCCACTGCCGTCGAGCACTTCGGCGCCTGCAGGTACATCGAGATTTTCGCCGATGGCCTTGATCACGCCGTCTGCGCAATACACATCGGCGCGATAACTTTCATCATGGGTAATAACGGTGGCGCCACGGATCAACAGAGACATTCCGAGTTCCTCGCAGGCAATGACCGGCTTATGCCGGTTCTAGATGTTCTATATAAAAACAGCCCGGCCAGATTGATTCCTGTCAGCGCTGTCAGGATTAAACGCTAGCTGCAGTTATCCGAATCGGCAAGAATATTTTTTATAAGCTTATTCTGTTATTAACTAACTGATATTTAACGACTAAGTTCAAGAATCACCAAAATGGTGAGGCCGCTCACCATTTTGACGCACTTGACAGGATCGAAAAATAGTCAAGATTTCCTATGTGAAATCAGCTGTTTGAGTATGGTCTATGGTTGATGCGCAGCCATTGAAAAAAGATTAACGCACCAGATTGAGTCCTGACTGTCCGGACAACTTGCCTGGCATTCAGCCTGAGTGACATGAAAAGTACCGAAGACTCATCGGTTGAATAAATAAACTGATTGAACATCAGCAAGTTACAAGATTGAAAAGGTTCTGCCAGTGACGCCAGCGGGGAACCCGGCACGTTTATTGATGCCGCCGCTGACACCTTGGCCGGCCATGCAGGTTGTCAGTTTCTCCGGCCATCGTCCGGCTCGCGCTGATCGGCGCCAGCCCCTGATGAGCAACAATAATCAAAAGAACAGTGGAGCGGCCATGCAACAGATCAGATCGCAAGTGACCGAGCGCGACGGCTTGTTCGAGCTCGAAGCCGGCAGCGATGTCCTCGACAGTCCCCGTTACAACCACGACATTGCACCGACCAAGGTGCGCGAACGCACCTGGAACAAATGGCACATCACCGCGCTGTGGGTGGGCATGGCGATTTGCGTGCCGACCTACACCCTCGGCGGCGTGCTGACCGCGTACTTCGGCCTGAGCGTCGGTGAAGCGCTGCTGGCGATTCTGTTTGCCAACATCATCGTGCTGATTCCCCTGACGCTTAACGCCTTTCCCGGCACCAAGTACGGCATTCCCTTTCCGGTGTTGCTGCGCTCGTCCTTCGGCGTGCTCGGCTCCAACATTCCGTGCCTGATCCGCGCCCTGGTGGCGTGCGGCTGGTTCGGCATCCAGACCATGTTCGGCGGGCTGGCGATTCACCTGTTCCTCGGCTCGGTGTTCGAGGGCTGGAAATCCCTGGGCGGCACGGGCGAAGTCATCGGCTTCATGGTGTTCTGGGCGCTGAACCTGTGGGTGGTGATTCGCGGCGCCGAGTCGATCAAATGGCTGGAAACCCTGTCGGCCCCGCTGCTGGTACTGGTGGGCGCAGGCCTGCTGGTCTGGGCCATGCCCAACGTGTCGATGACCGAATTGCTGGCAATTCCGGCCAAGCGTCCCGAAGGCGCCGGCGTGGCCAGCTACTTCGCCGCCGGGCTGACGGCGATGGTCGGCTTTTGGGCCACGCTGTCACTGAACATTCCGGACTTCAGCCGGTACGCGAAAAGCCAGAAGGACCAGATTGTCGGGCAGATCATCGGCCTGCCGCTGACCATGTTCCTGTTTGCTTCCCTCGGCGTGGTGATGACCGCCGCGTCGGTGAAACTGGTGGGGGTGACGGTGTCCGATCCGGTGACCTTGATCGGTCATATCCAGAGCCCGGTTTGGGTCGCATTGGCGATGGCGCTGATCATCATCGCCACGCTGTCGACCAATACCGCAGCCAACATCGTGTCGCCGACCAATGACTTCCAGAACATCGCGCCCAAGGCGATCAACCGCACCAAGGCGGTATTGCTCACCGGATTTGTCGGGTTGGCATTGATGGCCCATGAGCTGCTGAAAAAACTGGGCCTGATTGTCTCGGACGTCAGTCTCGAAACCGTCTATTCCAACTGGTTGCTCGGTTATTCGAGCCTGCTGGGGCCGATCGCCGGGATCATGGTGGTGGACTATTTCCTGATCAAGAAACAGCAACTGGACCTTGCCGGGCTCTACAGGGACGACGTGTATCCGGCGTGGAACTGGAGCGGGTTCATCGCGTTTGGTGTGCCGGTGGTGCTGACGTTGTTGTCCCTGGGCAGCGACGTGTTCAGCTGGTTCTACAGCTATGGCTGGTTTACAGGCTCGGCGCTGGGTGGGGTTATTTATTATGGGTTGAGTGTGATGCGAGTCGATCCGTCCGTAGCGAAATCTCCGGTGTGAAGGATGGCCCCATCGCGAGCAGGCTCGCTCCTACATTTGGAATGCATTCCCCTGTAGGAGCGAGCCTGCTCGCGAAAGCGGTGGCACAAACACCAACGAAACACCTGAAGAAACACACAAGAACAGCCTGAGGAGATCATCATGAACGCGGCCGTAGATGTTCTGCAGTCCAGCCATCAGCACATCAACCGCGACCGCCTGTGGCAGTCGCTCATGGAACTGGCCAGGCTCGGTGCCACGGTCAAGGGCGGCGTGTGTCGCCTGGCCCTGACCGATCTCGACCGCCAGGCCCGGGACATCTTCGTCAAATGGTGTATCGATGCCGGCTGCACCGTCAGCATCGACGCCGTCGGCAACATCTTCGCCCGTCGCCCCGGGCGCAATCCCGACCTGCCACCGGTGATGACCGGCAGCCACATCGACACCCAGCCTACCGGCGGCAAGTTCGACGGCTGCTTCGGTGTACTGGCGGGCGTCGAAGTGCTGCGCACCCTCAATGACCTGAACATCGAAACCGAAGCGCCGCTGGAAGTGGTGGTCTGGACCAACGAAGAAGGTTCGCGTTTCGCCCCGTGCATGATGGGGTCCGGCGTGTTCGCGGAAAAATTCACCCTCGAGGAAACCCTGGCCAAGGTTGATGCCGAGGGCGTGACGGTCGGTGAAGCACTCAATGCCATTGGCTACGCCGGCCCGCGCAAAGTAAGCGGCCACAAAGTCGGTGCCTACTTTGAAGCCCACATCGAACAAGGCCCGATCCTCGAAGACGAACGCAAGACCATCGGCGTGGTGATGGGCGCCTTGGGGCAGAAATGGTTCGACCTGAAACTGCGCGGCGTCGAAGCCCACGCCGGCCCGACCCCGATGCACCTGCGCAAGGACGCCCTGGTCGGCGCCGCGGTGATCGTCGGTGCGCTCAACCGCGCCGCCCTCAGCCATCAACCCCATGCCTGCGGCACCGTCGGTTGCCTGCAAGCCTATCCCGGCTCGCGCAACGTCATCCCCGGCGAAGTGCGCATGACCCTGGACTTCCGCCATCTGGAACCGGAGCGCCTGGACTCGATGATCGCCGAAGTGCGCGAAGTCATCGAAACCACCTGCGACGAACACGGCCTGACCTTCGAACTAACGCCAACGGCCGACTTCCCGCCGCTGTACTTCGACAAAGGCTGTGTCGAAGCCGTGCGCGGCGCCGCCCAAAGCCTGGGCCTGTCGCACATGGACATCGTCAGCGGGGCAGGGCACGACGCGATCTTCCTTGCCGAACTCGGCCCGGCCGGGATGATCTTCGTGCCCTGCGAAGGCGGCATCAGCCACAACGAAATCGAAAACGCCGCGCCGGAAGACCTGGCGGCCGGGTGTGCGGTGCTGTTGCGGGCAATGCTGGCGGCTTCGGCGGCGGTGGCGAAGGGCGAGCTGGCGGCCTGAGCCGAGTGACGTGCGCTGAAATTTTCAGCGCACGTCACAACGCGCAATCCTCAATCGTCATCCTGTTGAATCCCTCAATCAGTGGAGCAACACGATGTCGTCCAACACCCAAGCGGTCAACCTGCTGCAATCGATCCCACAGGTTTTCGAAAGCCTGACCCAGGTCCATGTCGCACTCGATCAGCATGATCTCGATCCCGCCCTCAAGCACTTGATCCACCTGCGCGCCTCGCAGATCAACCAGTGCGGTTTCTGCGTGAAGATGCACACCCGCGAAGCCCGGGAAGCCAATGAAACCAACGAGCGCCTGGATCGCCTGATCGTTTGGCGCCACGTCAGTGATTTCAGCCCTGCGGAGCGCGCCGCGCTGGCGTGGACCGAAGCCTTACGGCATCGATGACCTTTGGCTTCGATGAGTCGGGGCGGGTGAGCCGGATCTTCATCATGCGTAATCCCGAGAAACTGGCGAAGCTGGAGGCATCGTTGAACCTGCAATAGTCAGTCAAACGACCACCGGCCCTTCAAGCTTTTCACAGACCGAAAATGATGGAGATCCCACAGGGTTCGTTGCACTAACCAGAATCCCGGCGGTCGTATTCTTCACAGGGTCACCATACTTGTGGGGTCGAAATGAGCCAGGACGTTCTGACCACCGAAACCAATCGCCTCCAGTTGCAGCAAATCATCGCCGGCTTGTCCTACGGCGTGATCCTGCTCGATCCTGACCAGAGCATCCTGTGGGCCAACGAGGCGGCGCTGGCCATGCACGGCGTCTCGCAGATCAGCGACCTGGGTAGCAACACCATGGCGTATGCCAAACGCTTCGCATTGCGCTATCGCAACAATCATGTGGTGCCAGTCGACAGCTACCCGATCAACCGGGTGGCGCGCGGCGAGACGTTCAGCGATGTGCTAGTGGAAGTGACGTCGACGGCGGACGAAGTGCGTACCTGGGTCCATCGCGTGCGCAGTCTGGTTTTGGCCGACAGCCATGGCGAGCCGGAATCGCTGGTGCTGATCATGGAGGATGTCACCAACTGGGCCAGCGCCGGGCAACTGACCGCCCGTGAGCGTGATGTGCTGGGCCTGATCTGCGAAGGTCTGGCCGACAAGGAAATCGCCGCGCGCCTGAAAGTCGCGCCGAACACGGTACGCAACCATGCGGCGATGGTGTATTCCAAGCTCGATGTGCATAGTCGCAGCGAGGCGATTGTCTGGGCGCGGGAGCGGGGACTGTTCTTTGGTGAATCCCGGTCGAAGGGGCAGGGTTAAGGTACAAACGCACTATCGGTCACCGCATTGATCGAAGAGCTGCGTTACGAACTGGACAGCAACTCCCTGCAATGGCCTGATTCGGTGATGTAAGAACTGTCAGCTTTTCCGGGTGTTGGCCACGGGCTGAGCTATGAGTGATTCGCAGATATTTATTTTTTTGACAGGTGCATGGACTTTGCGCGCCGGTTTTGTTGTCACAAAAAATGTGTCTATCACTTATCGCGGGTCAACCTATGAAAACTCTTGGGAAACGCGTTATCTCACCCTTGTCGCTGGCATTGTGCGTGGCGATCCTCGGCGGCTGTGCCAGTCCGCCACCCCCGCCAGTGGTCACTCCACCGCCTCCTGAACGCACCTGTCAGGCCATGGATAAAACCGATGTCCTGGGCGATGTACGGGCTGAAGACGGGCAGGTGACCCGAGTCACCACCACGACGCGTTGCGTCACGCAGTAAATCCTGGCGTTGCGTCACGCAGTAAATCCTGGCGTTGCGCTGCACAACAACCCCGACTTGCTCGGGGTACATCTCTGTGGGAGCAGGCTCACTCCCACAGGGATTCGTGCTGTTCAGACGATCAGGACAGGAAACCGCCATCCACATTCAGCGAAACGCCGGTGGTGTAGCTGGAAGCATCGCTGGCCAGGTACAACACTGCGCCGGCCATTTCGCTTGGGTCAGCTACGCGCTTGAGCGGGATCTGTTGCAGCGCGGTGTTGAGGATGGCTTCGTTTTTCACCAGTGCCGAGGCGAACTTGGTGTCGGTCAGGCCCGGCAGCAAGGCATTGCAGCGAATCCCGAACTGCGCGCATTCCTTGGCGAACACCTTGGTCATGTTGATTACCGCTGCCTTGGTCACCGAGTAGATGCCCTGGAAGATGCCCGGCGAAACACCGTTGATCGATGCCACGTTGATGATGCTGCCGCCGCCGTTTTCGCGCATCAGCTTGCCGGCTTCGACCGACATGAAGAAGTAGCCGCGGATGTTCACGTCGACGGTTTTCTGGAAGGCGCTGAGGTCGGTGTCCAGCACGTTGCAGAACTGTGGGTTGGTCGCGGCGTTGTTGACCAGGATGTCGAGACGGCCGAACTGTTCCTTGATGCCGGCGAAGACCTGGCTGATCTGTTCCATTTCGCCGATATGGCAGGCAACAGCGGTGGCCTTGCCGCCGGCGGCGATGATCGCGTCGGCGACGTGCTGGCAGCCTTCAAGCTTGCGGCTCGACACGATCACGTGGGCGCCTTGCTGGGCCAGCAGTTTGGCGATGGCTTCACCGATGCCACGGCTGGCGCCGGAGACGAAAGCGATCTTGCCGTCGAGGTCGAACAACTGAGTCTTGGACATGGGATTCCCTTGTTATGAAGCCTTGTTATGAAGCCTTGTTATGAAGCCGATCAGAGGCTGGATTTCGAAATGACCTGCAAGCTCATCTGCTCCAGCAGCTTGTTCATGTGAATGAACTGCGCGAAGCGTTTGTCCTGGGTCTGGCCATGGTAGAAGCGGTAGTAGATCTGCTGCACGATGCCGGCCAGGCGGAACAGGCCGTAGGTGTAGTAGAAGTCGAAATTGTCGATGCGGATGCCCGAGCGTTCGGCGTAGTAATCGACGAACTCGCGGCGGGTCAGCATGCCCGGCGCGTGGCTCGGCTGGCGGCGCATCATCTGCACCGGTGCCGGATCATCGGCTTCGATCCAGTAGGCGAGGGTGTTGCCCAGGTCCATCAGCGGATCGCCCAGGGTGGTCAGTTCCCAGTCGAGCACGCCGATGATCTGCATCGGGTTGTTCGGGTCGAGGATCACGTTGTCGAAGCGGTAGTCGTTGTGCACGATGCTGGAAGTCGGGTGGTCGGCCGGCATCTTGTCGTTGAGCCAGGCTTTCACCGTTTCCCATTGCGGCGCATCGGGGGTCAGGGCCTTTTCGTAGCGATCGCTCCAGCCTTTGATTTGCCGCGCAACGTAGCCTTCGGGCTTGCCAAGGTCACCCAGGCCGTAGGCGTTGTAGTCGACGCGGTGCAGCTCCACGAACTTGTCGATGAAGCTCTTGCACAGGGCTTCGGTTTTCGCCGAATCCAGGCCCAGCTCCGGCGGCAGGTCCGAGCGCAGGATGATGCCGTTGACCCGTTCCATGACATAGAACTCGGCACCGATCACCGATTCGTCGGTGCAGTGCACGTAGGCTTTCGGGCAGTACGGAAAACCGTCGCGCAGTTGATTGAGGATGCGGAATTCACGGCCCATGTCATGGGCCGACTTGGCCTTGTGGCCGAAGGGCGGGCGACGCAGGACGAATTCCTGTTCGGGGTATTCCAGCAAGTAGGTGAGGTTTGAGGCACCGCCCGGAAACTGGCTGATCCGTGGCAAGCCGCTGAGCCCCGGAATATGGGCCTTGAGGTACGGATCGATCAAGCTGGCATCGAGCTCTTCGCCGGTGCGGATACGGGTGGACTGGTCGTTAAGCGCCATGCTTATCCCTTCTGCTTATTCTGGAGGCCTTAAACTATTGGCTAATCTAATGCTGAGGCAGGAGTGCCACAAGCGTGGCACGGTCTTATAGGTTAGCGTGTTGCAGGATAATCAGCGTTCCTGATGTGCGAGAACACGCCCGGCGGACTATGGTTCAGGGGCACGGTGCTGTCAGGAAGGAGATTTGAAATGGGCTGTCCGCAAGTCTGTGCCAGTGCCACCCTGCAATGCAGCTTTGGCGCGGCGCCGGCCGTGCTCAACGTGCTGCCGGTCAATCGCACACTGACCGCTGGCCTGCCGGCGGCGAACATCATGGATCACATCCCGCTGGTCAACATCATGCCTTTCGGTGTGTGCACGAGCCTGGCCAACCCGACGGTCGCGGCCGCCACCGCTGCGGCGCTGGGTGTGCTGACACCGATGCCCTGCATCCCGGCGACCGCCACGCCGTGGATACCGGGTGGGGCGCCGACCCTGCTGCTGGGCGGCATGCCGGCCATCGACGCCAACAGCACCTTGATGTGCAACTGGGCCGGGGTGATCAAGATTGTCATGCCCGGGCAGATGCAGATGCTCATTCCCTGACTCCCACAAGGCTTCACGCCTCGGCAGGATCACTCCAGCGCCTGAACCACCAGCGTACCCTCGAGATCGGCTTGCCCTCGGCGTCCAGCGGTCGCCCATCGGCGGCGAAACCCTGTTCCGGTTCCAGCAACTGACCGTTGAGATACCGCGCCTCGACGGCGGTTTTACCGTTGGGGTGAAAGCGCTGATACCGCCCCTCGCGCACGCCATCTCGGTAAAACTGCGTCTCGGCCAGTAGCCCGTCAGGGAAGTAGTTGTTCGCTTCACCGTGAAGCAGGCCCTGGCGATAAGTCGCCTTGCGTTGCAACCCGCCCTCGGGCGCAAAGAAACTGGCCACGCCGTGCAACTTGTCGTGCACATAGGGCAGTTGCGCCGAGACGTTGCCATTGGGGTAATACAGCAGGCTCGTGCCCTGTAGCTCGCCCTGACTGTAGCTCAGGTTCGCCTGAGGTCGACCGGCGTCCTTGATGCGCAGCGGGCCTTCCAGCCGGCCTTCAAGCAAGCGCCCGTCGAGGTGGCTGTCGCCACGCTCCAGATCAAGTTTGCTCGATGTCATTGCGTAACCCTCCTCAGTTGACCTTCACCAGCCCGCCCTTGATGGTCAGCATGCCGCCGCCGTCGACGGTTTGCTCGGCGGCGGCCTTGTTCATCAGGCTGATCCCGGCATCGTTGGTCAGCGTCGTGCCCGCCTTGTTTTCCAGCGCGGTGCCGGCCTGGTTGCTCAAGGAGGTGCCGGCTTTCTGGTTGATCGACGTGCTCGCCTCGGCGGCAAGGTCCGCGCCGCTCTTGATCGCAAAACTGCCGCCGCTTTGCAGGGTCAGGGTGCCGGTCACCTTGATGGTCAGGTTGCCGTCCACGGTCAGGCTGTAGTTGCCGGTGACCGTATGGTCGTAGTTGCCGCCCGTGCTGTGGGTCTGGTCGGCGCCGACTTTCACCGTGCGGCTGTCCTTCACGTCAAGGCTGTCGCTGCCGGTCTGGATGGTCACGCTGCGTTTGCCTTTCTCCAGGGTCACGGTCTCGTCGCCTTCCTTCACCGTGCGCGTGCGGGCGTTCTGCACCGTCAGGGTTTCGTCGTGGCCAACGGTGGCAGTGGTGTCGTTGAGTACGTTGATCTTCAGATCCTTCTGCGCCTGCAGGAACACCTCTTCGGCGTCCTTCTTGTCTTCAAAGCGCAACTCGTTGAAACCGCCGCCGCCCTTGGACGACTGGGTCTTGATCCCGGACTGGGTCTGATTGGCCGGCAGCGCGTAGGGCAGGGCGTTGTCACCGTTGTAGACGCAACCGGTCACCAGTGGCCGATCGGGGTCGCCGTCGATAAAGGTCACGATCACTTCCTGGCCGATGCGCGGGACGAACTGCATGCCGAAACCCTTGCCGCTCCAGGGCAGCACCACTCGCACCCAGCAGGAGCTGGTTTCATCGTTTTTGCCGTCGCGGTCCCAGGGAAACTGCAATTTGATGCGGCCGTATTCGTCGGTCCAGATCTCTTCGCCGGACTTGCCCACGACGATGGCGGTCTGGGTGTGCATGCGTGGTTTTGGCGTTGTTCGCGCAGGGCGAAATGGCGTGGCTTTGGGGATCGCTTCGAAGCGGTTGCGGTAATGATCGTGGCTGGCTTCGTGAGTCACCGCCGTCACCACCCAATCGATATTCAGGGTTGTGTCATCGTGACCGGCCAGCGTGAACCAATGCCCCGGCACCAGCCAGCGGCAGTCGCTTTCGCCGACAAAACGCTTCTCCTGACTGCGCAAACCATCGACGCGCTGCTTGGTCAGTGCATCGCCGCGGGCCTTGGCGTTGTAGCTGCCCGGATGCTCGTACATCGACCGCGGTCCGGCGACTGCTTCGGCCTGGCTGTAGAGCGAAGTGGTCGGCGTGGTGAATTCGTAATCCGTCGCCTGATACACCCCGGCCACCGCCTGCACGCAGACCTGCCCGGAGCGAATGCCATGCAGTTCGCGCTCGCCCATCTGCTGGCCGAGATAGTTTACCTTCGGCCCGTTCGGGATTTGTGGGAAGGCATCGTTACTGTCCCCCAGCACCAACGTGTGCTTGCCGTCTTCGTGGGTAAAAAACCAGAAAATCCCTTCCTCCTCCAACAGGCGCGAAACGAACGCGAAGTCGGTTTCGCCGTATTGCACGCAGTACTCGCGCGGGGTGTAGCTGCCGGTAAGTTTCAGGGTGAAATCGGTAAAGCCGTGGGCCTTGAAAATCGTGGTGACGATGTCTGAAGTGGAGAGGTTCTGGAATACCCGGTTATTGCTGGCCAGGGTCAGCCACCACAGCCACGGGCGTAGCACGAGTTGATAGCGTTCGGCGGTGGCGTCGGCCGGGAGTTGGCGGATTTCGGCGACCAATGCATCGAGAGGTCGGGTTTGGGCGTCGTTGTGCAGGGTGGTCGTGACGTGGGTGGCAACGGCGGTGGTCAGGGTTAATGAGGTGCCGTCATTGAGGCCATTCAAAGTCTGCTTGCCGAGGCCGTTGAGGGGTTCCTCACCGGAAATGGACTCAGGATAAAGTGCCGCTAACGATGAGGCGGTCAGGGAAAGGCTGGTAGTTGTATCGATGGCGCGCGGCATTAGAATCTGGTCATATGTTTATTTGAGCCCAGGCGGGATAATGGTCGCCTTTGCTTGAGGCATATAATCCACAAGAATTAACGGCTCCTGCGGGAAAGTTATATAGCCAGAATCCATCCAGAGCGCCCCCGCCGAAGTGCGAACTACCCGGTATGGCCCATGCCCCAATAGCAGATCTTCCCGCTGCTTGATTGAAGTCTCCTCCCACAATGACGGGATTGGCACCTACCAGCGCGATAATTCGACCCATAAGGTTTCCTGCTATCAAGTCCCAGTCATTTCCTGTCGGCGACCATGCATGAATGGTACATAAATAAAGCGTCGCTCCCCCACGGGCAATGGTTGTATACAGGACTCCTCGACTCACTCCGTCCGGGTGAACGATGATATTCGATGCCGTTGCACCCAATCCCTGGCGAGTAAGTACACTGGTAGCACCCTGGTAGCCGCCATGCCAGCGCGATCGTGTACCGCTATACAAAATCCCGGGCCGGCTGGAAGTTCCTGTGCGTCCCTGAAAGTCATAGGTATATCCTTGAACATCCCCCGACTCGGCCGACTCTTGTAAAAAAATAATGTCGGCGCCGTCGGTGAGCAGTTTTTCCACATGCATTTCAACAGCGTTACTGCCTTGCGTATTCCATGTCACACAAGTAAGCATGTAATAACCCCTTTCGCCCATCTGGATGGCTTGACTAAGTCGCTTCACCTACTGAAAATTTTGTCTTGATCAATTTTTGCATCAATATCTTTACCTCCTTCAGCAAGTTCCCCGGTTGTGAGGTGATTGTATGGGTGGCGGCGGATATTTTTGCTTTTTTGCCTTCTTCTTTCATCAGGCTTTTTGACGATGTTTTAACATCAAGCTCGTCGTCTTCGTCAACTTCAAGTTGGTAATAGATCGAGCCATTGTTTTTTCCTCCGACCAACGTGATATGGAAATAAGTCCACATCCCTGAGTCATTGGGGACAATTGATATATGAGCGTTGTTCTGACCGATCTTGAGACCGTTAAGTACTAGCATTCCGGAGCGGGTACTAGTCACCAGCCCGGTACCGCCAACTGCGCCGATCACCTCCACGTCCTCACCGTAGATTTTTCCGGTGTTGATGATCGAGTTCACCATGGGCGTCCAGGGATCATGTGTGGAAATATTTGCCGCCGTGAGTGTGGATTGCGCATAAGCCATGATTTTCGTCACTCCTGTAAAAGAAAAAGCATTCAAATGACCCGCTTTATCATCACCGGACAACCGGATGAGGACATTTATTCCAGCACCCACTCCGCCAACTTCCCCGTCACCTGCGTCATCAACACATTTTCAACATCCCGAGCCCCGGCAGCACTGCACTTGGCCAACACCGCCTGGACAATCCCTGCATCGAACTCAAACTGCTTCCCGGTCGCGGCTTTGTACCGACCACGCAATTTCTCCAGCTTCGCCAACACAATCCCTTCCAGCGTCGCTTCATCCAGCGGCCGATATGCCACCACCGTCATCCGCGCGAGAAACGCCGGTCGAAAGGCTTGCAGCAGCACCTTGTGCAAGGCTTCGTTAAAGGTATCGGTTCCAAGTTGTGCCACCGGTGTGTCGAGCAACAGTTCGGCGCCCACGTTACTGGTGGCGAGCATCACAGTGTTCTTGAAGTCCACCACCAACCCGGTGCCGTCTTCCATCACGCCTTTATCGAACACGTTGTAGAAGGCTTCGAGTACATCCGGATGGGCCTTTTCGATTTCATCGAGCAATACCACCGAATAGGGTTTGCGCCGTACCGCTTCAGTCAGCACGCCGCCGCTGCCATAACCGACGTAACCGGGCGGGGCGCCTTTGAGTTGGCTGACGGTGTGGGCTTCCTGGTACTCCGAGAGGTTGATGCTGATCAGGTTGCGCTCGCCGCCGTACAGCGCGTCGGCCAAGGCGTAAGCGGTTTCGGTTTTACCGACGCCCGTAGGGCCGACCAGCAGGAACACACCAACAGGTTTTTGCGGGTCGGTGAGGCCGGCGCGGTAAGCCTGCAGGCGCTGGGCGATGGTGCCCAGCGCGATGCTTTGGCCCATGACGCGCAACCCCATGCGCTGGCCAAGGGTGCGCACGGCGTGCGCTTCGTCGGCGAGCATTTTGCCGACCGGGATGCCGGTCCAGCCGGCGATCACGGCTGCGACGGTTTTTGCATCGACCTGTTCCGGCACCAGCGGATCGTCCTGGCGAATGGCGTCGAGCCCGGCTTCCAGGCGCACCAGTTCGGCGGCCAGATGATCGATGCGGCTGTCGATGGCTTCGTCCGGCTTGTCGCTGTCGGCGCGTTCGCTCAAGGTCAGCAATTCGCTGCGGGTTTCCAGCAGTTCGCGCACCGCAACCCGTTCTTCATTCCAGCGCACTTCCAGCTCGCGGATCGCTTGCACATTCGCCACGGATTCGGTTTCAAGCAGGGTGATGCGCTCGCGGTGATCGAGCCCGGTGGCTTGTTCGCGGCGCAGGCGTTCGACTTCATCCTTGAGGCTGTTCTGCCGGTGACGCAGGCTTTCCAGCGGTGGCGGCACGTCGTGCTGGCCGAGGGCGACCCGGGCGCAGGCGGTGTCGAGCACGCTGATGGCTTTGTCCGGTAACTGGCGCCCGGAGATGTAGCGGTGGGACAGTTTCACCGCTTCGTGGATGGCCGCGTCGAGTACTTGCACGCCGTGGTGCTGTTCGAGTTTGGCGGCAACCCCGCGGAGCATTTCCACTGCGGTGGTTTCGTCCGGCTCCTCGACTTGCACCAACTGAAAACGCCTCGCCAAAGCAGGGTCTTTCTCGAAGTATTTTTTGTATTCCAGCCACGTGGTGGCCGCCAGGGTGCGCAACTCGCCACGGGCCAGGGCCGGTTTGAGCAGGTTGGCCGCGTCGCTGCCGCCTTCCGCGCCACCGGCACCGATCAGGGTGTGGGCTTCGTCGATGAACAAAATGATCGGTTTTTCCGCGCTACGCACCGCGTCGATCACCCCTTTGAGGCGTTGTTCGAACTCGCCCTTGACCCCGGCGCCGGCCTGCAACAAGCCGAGATCGAGCACACGCAAACTGACTTCCTGCAAGGACGGCGGCACATCGCCGGCAGCGATGCGCAGGGCCAGGCCTTCGACCACGGCGGTCTTGCCCACGCCCGGCGCGCCGACCAGGATCGGATTGTTCTGCCGACGGCGCAGCAGGATGTCGATGCATTGGCGAATCTCGCCGTCGCGGCCGACGATGGGGTCTATGCGCCCTGCGTGGGCGTCGGCGGTCAGGTCCTGGGTGAACTGGTCCAGCACCGAGTCCTGTTTCGGCGCCGGGTTGCCGGCAGTCACCGCACGTTTACCGCCGACGTGCTCGCGAGAATTTTCGGTCCATTCCAGCAGGTTGCTGCGCAAAGCCTCTCGAGGAATCTTCAACAGTGATGAAGCACTGTTGAGCAACAGGCTGCGGCGCTCATCGCGGTCGATCAAGGCAAGTAGCAGCAACCCTGAGCGAATGCTCTCCAGTCCCAGCACACTGGCCTGCACCACCGCGTCTTCGAGCAACCCGGTGGTGTGCGACGACAATGCCGGGGTGCGCGTGCTGCCGGACTTGAAGAGCTCCAGCGCCTTGTTGATTTCCGCCGTCAAGGCGTCGCGCTCCAGGCCGAAGCGCGGCAGCAGATAGGCGAAGTCTCCGCCCTCGATGTCCAGCAACTCCAGCAGCAGGTGTTCGATTTCAACGTAGTGGTGGCCTCGCTGCAGACAGCGTTGCGCAGCCCGCTCCAGGGCGCGGCGGTTGTCCGGGTTGAGGCGTCCGATCAGGCTGGCCAGTTCCATGTTCAGGTGATCTCCAGCTGACGAAGACGGGTTTCGATGCGTTGCACCGCCAGACTGGTCTGGCGTTGCAAGCCGCCGTTCCAGCTGAGCAGTGGTGGCGCCTGGCGACTGAGTTTGATTGGGCCGGCACCGCGCACCAGCAGCACCAGGGTGCAATCCAGGTCCGGGCCAAAATACAGTGCACTGAGGCTGGCCAGTACCGGGTGAGACTCGCCATCGGGCAGGAACCGCGCCGCCTGGGCAGAGGTCAGCGGGCCAAGAGTCAGGCGGATGCCGGCGTGTTCATCCCAGACCCGGGTGCCGGCCACTGCCGTGCGACCCAGCTGCAGATTGCGGCCGCCGGGGATCATGCGGCTGCGACTGGCGGGCGGGATCTCGCGCCAGGCACCTTCATAGGCGCTGAGCTCAACCGGCAGTTCGAATTGCTCACGCACGATGGCGGCGAAACCGGCGAGGGAGCGGCGCCCATCGGCGAACAGCGCGCTGCACGCCAGCACGGCACAATCGGGTACGGCCTGACGCTCCTGCAAGGCTTTGGGCAGCAGGCCGGTCAGGGCCCGCAACTGGGCCTGAACCGCCGAGGCACCAGGGACGGTGAACCCCACGGCAATCCGGTGTTTGCGCATCACTTTGTACAGCAGGCTCAGCAGCCGATGCTGAAACAGGTCGAGAAATTCAGCGGGCGCGTAATCCTTGGCCCTCGCGCGTTGCTGCAACCATTCCTGATAGGCGTAGGGCAGCGGGCCGTCGGGACCGCCGAGGCCGAACACCGGGGTGCTGAGGACCGGTTGCTGGCCGGGTTCCTGGGTCAGGCTTTCGATTTCGCTGGCGGCAAACAGTGGCGTCAACGGGCCGCGCAAGCGCAGTGCTTCCGCTTGCGGAGCGGTGCCGCTGCCCAGGGATTCGGCTTGCGGATGTTCGCGCTCGAGCAGCAACAGCGCCTGCAACAGTTCGAACCCCTGGGGATCCCGGCGCAGTCGTTGGCTCAGGCTCAGAGGGACAGTGGCATGCCGGCTTGGGGTTGCCATGTCTTCACCTCCCTGTCCGATTGAACCAGCGCCGTGCGCACGAAACGGTTAGCGGTGGCATAGAGTGAAAAGAACTGCGCAAGCACCGCTGAAAACAACACCGCGCTGCTGCCGACGAAATGCTGCGGGTCGAGTTGCAGGCGCACCTCCAGCCCATTGCGCCAGCCACGCCAGGCGTCTTCGCCGACATGGGCGATGACGCGCTCACAACCGAGGCTGAGCAATCCTTCGATTTGCCGCCAGGCGCTGGCCTCGTCACGCAGGTTGTGCAACTGGAGGATTTCCTTGAGTGCATCCAGCGCCTGTGGCCCTTCGACCAGCGACAAATGATTGAGGGTCAGTTGCGAGACCAGCCGCCAGCGCGACTCACCGTCCAGTCGCGGCACACTTTGCGGGCTGGGCGGGTTGCGCAGGCGCGCCCAGGCCACCGGGCCCGGACGTTCAAAGCCTAACGGTGTGCCGGCCGGCAGGCTTTGCGCCAGGTGCCGGTTGGTGCAGAGCAGTTCCGCGGTGAGGCTGTAGTCGACGGCCTCGGACAACGGGTCGAATCGGGTGTCCACCAGGCTCACCAACAGGTCGGTGCCGAGGCGGTTGGGGGTCATGCCGCTGACACGGCGGGCATGCCAGTAGCACTGTTTATCGGCGCCGCCATGTTGGCTGCCGTAATAGGCCGGTACTCGCTGAACCCCGCGGCTGGAGGTGGCACGCATCGCCCGGATGCTATGGATCTCAACGCTGTTTTCCCGGTGGCTGTCGGCGACCAGGCGGTATTCGCTGCGGGTCCCGTCCGGGCGCAGCGGCTCCGAGGTTCGCGGAAACAGGTTGATCACCGGCGTGCAGCCCAGTGCAAGATCGCTGGCCTGAAGGTGCAGGCGATTGGTCGGGGCGCGGTCGAAGACGATGTACAGGTACAGCGTCTGGTTGTCGCTGGTGGCGCCGGCCAGGGGCAGGTCGAAGAAGTTGAATTTGTCCGCGAAGGCAAAGTACTCGGCGAGCAGGCGCATGCCGGGGTGCACGCCGTCCTCGTCCGGCAGCAAACCTTCATCGCCGGCAAAACCGACGATTTGCGGCAGCCCGGCAAGGGCTTTCGGCACGCTGCCGACGGGCCCGGCCAGGACCTTCACGGCATGGGCACCGAGCAGATCGTAGAGGCAGGCGTTGACCACCGGGGACGCACACAGGTGGACGCGCAACTGTTCGATGCCCAGCGTTGACCACTGGCTGTCACCGAGGCAGCGCAAGCCCAGGCGCAACGCCGAGCGCGCCTGGACAACACCGGTCAGGGCCTGGGCTTCATCGCTGCCCAGCAGCAATGCTTCGGTGATTTCCACCGGCCACAGACGCACGGGTGCACTGGTGCGAAAGTGGATGCTTTCGCCTTTGCCGGTGGTGACGAACAGCGGCGTGTCCCGTGGCAATGGGTAGCCGCCAGCGAGATTGCCTTTGCTCGGGTCCGGCTGGAACTGCACGATCGCGCAGGACGGCAGCGGGCGCATCGCCAATGGATAGAGTTGTTCGAGCAGGGCATCGCTGAATTCGGCGTAGTCGTCATCGAGCCGGCGTTGCAGGCGGGCGGCTAGCAGTGCGAATCCCTCAAGCAGCCGTTCGACGTGGGGGTCGGGGCATTCGTCGGGGGACAACTCCAGCCGCCTGGCAACCTTGGGGTAACGCTCGGCGAAAATGCCGCCGGCATGGCGCAGCCAGGTCAGTTCCCGCTGGTAGTAATCGAGCAGTTGCGGGTCAATCGAGTCGCTCATGACGCACCTCAAGGCCATCGCTTGCCTTCTCGATGACAAATGCCACGGGCCAGTGCTGCTGGCCGCTGCGCAACTCGCCGAGCAGACGGATGCTCAGTTGCTGCGGATGGTCGGGGACTGGATTGACCTGAACCTCGCCCAGTTTCAGGCGCGGTTCGAAATGGTTGATGGCCTCGCGCACTTCTCGCACCAACTGCCGTCGGTCATCGCTACGCTGCTGTTGCAGGGCGGTCCAGTCAGCGAGGCCGTAGTCGAGAATGCTCGGTGGCGAAGTCAAGGCATGAGGGCCGCGTCGGGTGTTGAACAGGCGCAGCAATTCCGAGCGAACAGAGTCGAGCAGGTCCTGGAGGTCGAACACGTGTTGCGTGTCGACCTCGCTTGCGGCCAGTCGCTCGAACAGCGGCGGGAGGAGTGAGCCTGCCATGGCCGATGCGCCCGCTTACTTGACGAGCTTGTTGGCGGCCATGTCCCAGGTCGAGGCGGCCGTGCCTTCCTTGGTGCCGTCGTCTTTCTGCGCGGTCAGCTCCCATTTGATTTTGGTGAAATTCAGCGACAGGGTTTCCACGGGCTTGCCGCCTGTACCACCGCTGACGCTGACGTTGGACAGCACCACGTTGGTCAGGGTGTAGATGATGAACGGCATCAGTTGACCGCTGCCTTCAGCGGCGTTGCGGCCGATGATGACTTTGGCTTCCGGGATCGGTTTGCCGGCACAGCAGTATTCGTTGAGGGAGGGTGTGGAGCTGTCGACGAATTTGGTCAGCGTGAACTCGCCAATGTGCGGCTTGCCGGAGGTCCGTTCCGAGTTGCTGACGTCGTTGGTCACCTGCATGGCCACGTTGTGGCTGTAGGACATGACTTCGATCTTGTCCTTGTAGCCCTCGAGCAGACTGTCGCCTTTGATGTCGCCGCCGAGGTCGAGAATAATTGCATCCATCGCATGAAACTCCTGAAGGTTATCGCGCTAGATAAGCAGGGAACTCCCGTCGGGCCGGCCGACGGGAGCGGGGCAGGTCAGGCGGCGACCGGTGGCGGCAGGGTGGCCACCAGGCGGATCGAGGCGGTCAGCTCTTCAAGCTGGAAGTGTGGCCGCAGGAATACCGTGGCCTTGTAGGCCCCCGGCTTGCCCGCGACTTCCGTCACATCGACCCGCGCTTCACGCAACGGGTACTGCGCCTTGATCTCCTGCGGCGCGTTGTCGTTGATCAGCACGTAGTCGGCGATCCAGTTGTTGAGGTAGGTTTGCACGTTGTCGCGGGTCATGAAACTGCCGACCTTGTCGCGCATGATCACCTTCAGGTAATGCGCGAAACGCGAGGCCGCGAGCACGTACGGCAACATCGCCGAAATCCGCGCGTTGGCGTTGGCCTCGTTGGTGTTGTAGAGCTTGGACTTGTTGGTGGTCTGGCCGCCGAAGAACACTGCCACGTCGCTGTTTTTCTTGTGGCACAGGGCGATGAACCCCAGGTCGTTGAGCTCTTTTTCCCGGCGGTCGGTGATGGCCACTTCGGTCGGGCATTTGAGCGACAGGTCGCCGGAGGTGGTGCGGAAGGTGTGGGCCGGCAAGCCTTCGACCGCGCCGCCGCCTTCAGCCCCGCGAATCGCCGCGCACCAGCCGTATTTGGCGAAGGCTTCGGTGATGCGCTGCGACAAGGCCCAGGCGGCGTTGCCCCACAGGTATTTGCCGTGGTCGCTGCCGTTGACGTCCTCGACGTAATTGATGCCTTCCACCGGCGAGGTGTCCGGGCCGTATGGCAAACGCAGCAGGAAATGCGGGAGCACCAGCGATACGTAGCGCGAGTCTTCGCTTTCACGGAAGGAGCGCCACTTGATCAGCTCCTGGCTCTCGAACACTTTCGACAGGTCGCGGGGCACGGCCAGTTCGGTGAAGCTGTTCATGTCGAACAACCGGGGGCTGGCGGCGGCAATGAATGGAGCGTGGGCTGCGGCGGCGACGTTCGACAGTTTTTCCAGCAGGCCAATGTCCTGCGGGTGACGGCCGAAGGTGTAGTCGCCGACGAGCAGGCTGAACGGGTGGCCACCGAAGGTGCCGTATTCCTCTTCATAGATCTTTTTGAACAGCGCGCTCTGGTCGAACTCGACGGCTTTTTCCAGATCGTTCTGCAACTCTTTCTGGGTGACGTTGAGCAGGCGCAATTTCAACCGGGAACTGGTTTCGGTGTTTTGCACCAACAGGTGCAGGCCGCGCCAGGAGGCTTCGATTTTCTGTAGCTCGGGGTGGTGCAGCACCTCGTTGAGTTGTGCGCTGATCAACTGGTCGATCTGGCTGATGCGATCGTTGATCATCGCCACAGTGTCCTTGTCGATGGCCATGCCTTCGTCGAGAACCTGGGTGGCGAACTCCGCGAGCATGTCGCGGGCATAGTCCTGCTGGCTATCGTCGTGGGCCATGCGGCCTTCGGCGATGATGCGGTCAAGCAGGGACAGGCTTTGCGTGGTGCTTTCACTGGTGTTGGCGCTGGCTGAAGCGGGCATGGCGACGTCTCCCTAAGTGAATGAGTGATCAGGCTTGCGGTTCGGCCGGTGCTTCGCTGTCGCCTGCGGGGGCGGCGGTGTCCGGACGGGCAGACTTGATCTCTTGCAGGCCTTCGGTATTGGCGATGACGTCGCGCAGCAATTTGTCCAGGTCATCGTTACCGTCGAGCTTGGTCAGCAGGTCGCGCAGACGCTGACGCGCTTCGAACAGGCGCCGCAGCGGGGTCACTTGTTCGACGACCTTCACCGGGTCGAAGTCGTCGATGTGCTTGAAGTTGAGTTCGATGTTGAGCTTGCTGTCATCGCCAGTGAGGGTGTTGGTGACTTGCAAGGTGGCGCGGGGGGCAATCGAGGCGAGCACTTCGTTGAAGTTGTCGCGGTCGATCTCGGTGAAGCGTCGTTCATTGAGCTTGGGAAGGGGGTTGAGCGGCTTGCCGGAAAGGTCGGCGAGAATGCCGACGACCAACGGCAGTTCTTTTTTCTCGATGGCGTTGCCGATTTCGACATCGTAGGTGATTTGCACCCGGGGTGGGCGGACCCTGTCGAGCTTGTGCTGAGTACTTTCGGCCATGTTGGCTGACTCCGATGCATGAGCGGGCGCAATGCATCGGGAGGCCCGCTCATCGCTTTCCCTTGCTGGACCGTAGGTTAGAAAGGGTGGCAGATGGACCTGTCGTTCCTTTGACAAACCTTGCACATTCGGCATGGGGGGCCGAACTATCCAAGACGCTAGAACAGGTCTATAAAAATGCAAGCGAAAACAATTTTGGACCGACTCGAGAAAAGGAAAATTCATTTTGTGTGCACGTTTTTTTGCGTTCGCCCTGTTCCTGACCCTCGCCGGGTGCTCGTTTTTCGGGCCTCGGGTGGACCTCGATAACCTGACCCTGGACGTCGCGCCGAAGGCCAACGACGACACGCCGATTGCCGTGGATTTTATCGCCGTCAATGATCCGGATCTGCTCAAGCAGTTGTCGGGCATCACGGCGCGACAGTGGTTCGCCGAGCGCGATCAATACCAGCGCGACTACCGGCAGCTGATGACCGTTTGGGGGCTGGAGCTGGTGCCCGGCCAGTTCATCGACAAACAACCCTTCCCGCTGGGGGGCAAGCGGGCAACTGGACTTTTGGTCTTCGCCAGCTATAACACTCCCGGAGCACACCGGTTACGGCTCGATGACCAGAGCGATGCCTGGCTCAAGTTCGACAGTCGCGAGATGACGCTGGTCAGCAATACTCCGCAGTGAAGACATTGCCAGGCCGCTGGTTTGCGCGGCGACGTTGACGTCGAAGGGAGTCGTATGAGCCTGTTACCTGACGCGGTTTGCTGGCACGAGGGCATGCAATTGCTGCCCCAGCATTTTCAGTTGCAAGGGCTGCGAGCCGAGGCGTTGGTGGCGCATTTTGCCCAGGCCTGCAATCCATGTTTCTGGGGCGTGAATCGGGTCGAGTTTGACCCCGGCGCATTGAGTGCCGGGCTGGTGCGGTTGCTCGATCTGCAAGCGACGCTGCCGGACGGTTTGCCCATCAATCTGCAAGTGGGTGTCGGGCCGGCGCTGGAGCTCGATGTCAGCGACGCGGTCAACGCTTCGGAAAACGCCACGGTCACGGTGTACCTGGCCGTCAGCCCGTTATGGCGTGCCGGGCAATTGCTGCCGCTCAAGGGCCGGCTGCAATCGGTGATCGGCGATGCGCTGCCGGATTTGACCAGCGGTGAGTACCCCGAGTCGATCACGGTGTGGCGTCCGAATCCGCGGTTGTGCACGCAACTGAACAAGGCCGACTCCATCTGTTTGCCACTGCTGAAAATCCGCAAGGAGGGCGGTGGTTTCCTTTCGCTGCCCTACACACCGCCCACGCCGTGCCTGCTGCCCGAGTCGCCGTTGGGTCGCCGGGTGGCCGGGCTGTGTGCCAGGACGCGGGAGAAATGCATGTTCCTGGCCGGCCGCCTGCGCCAGGCACAACAGGCCGGCAATCAGGACGATGCGCTGGAAATCCGTCGACAACTGACGGCGCTCTGGGCGCGTCTGCCGGAGGTCGAGGGTACGCTGAACAGCCGCCTGGCGACCCCGCAGGCCTTGCACGGTTTGTTGCTCGGCCTGGCCGGTGCCTGGTCCGCGCTGGACCCTTTGGCCGGGGTTCCACCGTTCGCCCCCCTGGATTTTCTCGAGCTGCAGCGCGGCTATGAACCGGTCCTGGACTGGCTCGAAAGAACCCTCGAATTGATCCGCGCCGGCTATCGCAGCCTGCTGTTCGAACGCAGCGAACAGAGCTTCTCGATTCAACTGCCGGACGACCAACCGAGCCAGCGCCTGGTCATCGGTTTGCGCATGCCCAACGGCAGCAGCGAACAGGCGGCCGGTGAATGGCTGAGCGCCGCGATCATTGCCTCGGCGCCGCATGTGCCCTTGCTCAGTCGCCAGCGCATGAGCGGTTTGCCCCATGAGGCGATGAGCCGTAACGAGCAAGTGGCCTACAGCGTCGGCGACGACACGCGGTTGTTTGTGGTGACGGCCGAGGGTCAATGGTTCGACGGGCAATTGCCGTTGCTGATTGTCGCGCCGGCCGCCAAGCCGGCGAGCAGCCCATGGCAAGTGGTGTTGTTTGTGGCACAGGCCGGTGAAAGTGCCTGATCACGGAAGGGGCGTCGTATGTTCGAGGGGCATGCCGGGGCGGGTACACGGGGCTTGCGCGAAGCACCGTTGAGCAGCGCATTTCGCGAAGCCTGGTTGCAATGGTCCCGGGAGTGGAGTCAGCTGCCCAGGGACAGCGATGACGATGCGCTGGTGGAGGCGGTGGTCGACCTGTCGACGCAAATTTCCCAGCGTCTGTGGCGCACGGCTTTCGCCCGGGTTGGCGAGGCAGCGACCGATCAGGTCAAGGCGCTGGTCTATGCCTTTGTCGCCTTGATCGATGAAACGCTGTTGTTCACGCCGTGGCCGGGCCAGTCCGCCTGGCAAGAAAAACCCTTGGAGTCGCGGATGTACGCCAGCCGCCAGGCCGGTGAGAAACTGCCGGCGGCGATCAAGACGTTGCTGGACGAGCAGATTCCCGCCACCCGCGATTTGGCCAATGTCTATTTGCAATGCCTGGTGTTGGGGTTTGAAGGACGGCTGCGCGGCGAGCAGAGTCAGGTCCAGCATGAAAAATTGCGCCTGGCGCTGTTCACGTTTGCCTGGCAGCACGACGCGGAGTATGCCGATGTCAGCGCCCGGCTCGCGCAGCCTTCGACGGTGCCTGCGGTGCAGTTTCCGGTGCGGCAGTCGTTGCCCGATGGCTTTCGCCTTGGCCTGGTCATTCTCGCCATGGTCATGATTCTGACCGGGCTGGGGCAGTTCTTCTGGCGTGACATTCGCCAGGAACTCGACCCGGTGTTGCAGAGCACCGATCCGGTGGCCACCTCGGAGCAAGACGCATGAGCACGCTGGGGATCGTGGGGCTGGTCTTCGTCCTGTTGGTGGTGCTGGCGGTCATCGCGGTGGCGGTATGGTGGTTGCGCACCCAGAGCGGGGCGGCGATCCGCAGTTTTTATAACGCAGTGCGCCATATGGAACAGGAGCAGGGCGCTCAGGACCGTTACCAGATTCCATGGTTGCTGATGCTCGGCGACGAAACCCAGGGCACCCAGTTGTGCAGCCAGTGGCGCTTGCAACCGACGGATAAACCGGCCTGGTTCGGGCGCTGGTGGTCGGACCCCGAAGGCGCGGTGCTGGTGGTGCCTCAGGCGCTGTTTTTGCCCGATGAAGGCATGAGTCTTCAACGCGGCGGCTGGTGGCGCTTGTTGGGGTTGATCCTGCGCCTGCGCAGCAAACGGCCACTGGACGGGGTGATCTGGACCGTGCCGGTCAGCCGCCTGGGCAATGCCGAGCAGGCCGCGAACCTCGGTCTGGCGGCGCGCCGGCGCTTCATCGATCTGTTGCAGCGGTTTGGCCTGAGCCTGCCGGTGTACGTGGTGATTACCGGCATGGAAGAGCTGCCGGGTTTTCAGGAGCTGATCTCGGCGCTCCCCGACGAAGTCCGCGAACGCACATTGGGCTGGTCTTCACCCTTTGGCTCCGAGGCGGTCTGGCAGACGCAATGGAGCGATCAGGCGCTGGACCAGGTGAATCGGGCCCTGTCGGAATCGATCATTGAAATCGGTGCGTTGTCCGGCCATCTCAAAGGCGAGCTGTTTGGATTGCCGGAACAATTCGAGGCCTTGAGGCACCACCTGCAAACCGTGCTCGAACCGGTATTTCAAGGCAATGCCCAAGGCGAGGCGCCACGTTTTCGCGGGGTGTACTTCACCGCCAACCAGCCTTCGCAAGACGCTGCCGACGGGTTCTCGGCCTATGACAACGGGTTGCAGCAGAGTGCGTTTGCCCGGCAACTGTGGCAAAGCCGGGTGGTTGCCGAACGCGGTCTGGCTCAGGTGGTGCCCCGCTTGCTGCGCCTGCGTCAGCGCTGGCAGCGACTCACCGGAGTGGTGGCCCTGGCGGTCGGCGTGGTCTGGGCCGCAAGTATGCTTTGGGTCTGGCAGGACTCGGTCAAGGATGCTCATGAACTGTCGCGCCTGTTGCAAGGCGCACAGAAAAATTACGTTGCAGTCACCGATGAGTCCCATCGGCTGGAGTCGACCCGGCGCAACGTCCAGGGGTTCTGGCGGGTCCTGGAAAAGGCTCCGCGCTGGAGCTTCACTTCGGTGGTGTTTCCCACCTCCTGGTTCTCGTCGCTGGACAGGCAACTGGAGGATCAACTGCGCCTGACGGCCCAGAGTCATATGCTGGAACCGCTGCACGACTTGCTGAAGGCAGAACTGGTGCAACTCAAGACCATTCGCAACACCGAGCGACGTGGCAACGTCGAAAGCGAAGACCCGGCCCAATGGCAAAATTACGTCAAGGCCAAGGATCTGGTGGAGCGCGCGGTACGGCTTGAGCAACAGAATCAATGGTTCAACCAAGCGCTGAACAACCCCAAGGCGCCGCTCGAAGACCTGGCGTTGCTGAGCAATAACGCACTGTCCCTGAACCTCAATGCCGGCACGTTGCACCGTGCAGGTTTTTACAACCGGGTGTTGCTCGATGCCAATGGCGGTGACTTGAAGCCCCTGGACCTGGCCATGGAGCGTGCGCTCATCGAGGAGAATTTTTCCGGGCTGATGGAGCGTTGGCTTGACCAGTACTTTCTGGCCGACAACTTCGTCCGTCAGGCCGGTTATCTCAAGCTGCATCTTGAACGGCTGGAGGCCGGCAGCGGCAATTCCCTGGCGGAGCTCGAAGACTTGCGCGCGCTGATCGACGACCTGCAAGCGCTGATCGGGCTGACCAACTCGGCCTGGAGTCGCGGCAAGGGCCAGGACCTGGTGCCGGGTTATCGCGAGATGATGGACAAGGTGCGCCAGAGCAGCCTGCTCGGCCCGCAGGTCGAGCAACAGCTGGACCAGCAAGCCTCCAGGTTGCAGCAAAGCTTTCGTGATCAGTGGATCGCCCAGGCGGGGGCGCGGGGCAACTTGCTGGTTCAGCAAGGCAGCGGGCAACTGAGCTTGCAAGTGCACGTAAACCAGTTGAACAACGCAGTTCAGGCCCTGTTCAAACGGGATTTCGTGGCCATCGCCCTGCGCGCGGATCAGGCTAGCGCTGCCGTTCAGGGGCAGAACGTCGATGGCGATGATCTCGGTACGGCGCTGAACTATTTTGCCAGCTACAAGAGTTATGCCGCCGAAGAGCTGCCACGCATTCCACCGGCGTATCGCGATGCGGTGCTTCAGGCGGCAGAGGGGGCGGCGGCCAAGGCCATGTGGTTGAGTCTCAAGGACCAGAATGACCGACCCCGTGGCGACGATGTATTCAACGTGCTGGCGCCACAGGCTGTGGCTTTGCAAAAAGCCTTCGCCGAGGTCCATCGCAACGATCTGGCCGTGCGTGTGCAAAACGCGTTGAACCGTCGCGCCATGGCCCAGGTGGTCAGCGGTCTGGAGGAGATAACCGCGCAGCCGTTGTTCAGCGGGCGCAGTGAGATCAGTCAGTGGGACGGCTCGAAAAACCTCGGGCTGCAACTGTTTGGCGCCCTTGATGTGCAGGATTTGAAGCTGAGCCTCAAGCAGCAATTCAACACCATGCTCGGCATCACCGAGCGGCGTACCTCGGCGCTGGAGTGGCTGAAGACCCAGCAACAGAATCTCTCGGCGCTGGATTACGAGCGTGTCATGCAATTCAGCGCGCTCAACGATGAACTGCTCAAGTACAAGGACCAGAACCCCGCCAGTTCGCCGGCCCAGATCGAGCAGTTGGTGAGCCGCGATTTCATTGAAATGGACGCCACGTCCTGCGCCCGGATTCTGCAGACGGCCAGCTTGTCCGGTGGGCGCGGGACCTTGGCCCTGCGGGCCCTGGATCTGCAACAGAGCGCGATGCAACGCTGTCAGTTCTTGCAGCAGCAACAAGCAGCGGCGGCCTGGAACGACCTGGCCAACTATTTCAATCAATACCTGGCCGAGCGCTTCCCGTTCGCCAATGGCGTGCAGGCCACCGACGCCGACCCGGCCCGGGTTCAGCACTTCCTCGACTTGATCGACAAACGACTGCCCGTGGCGCAGGCCGGGTTGCAACTGAGCCAGACGCCGGAGCGTCTGGCCGCCGAGGATTTCCTCAATCGCTTGAAGCTGGCCAGCACCTGGCTGGGTCCGCTGTTCGTGCGGGACAAGAGCGGCATCCTCGGCGTTGAAATGGACGTGCGCTGGCGCACCGATCGCGAGGAGGAGCGTGGCGCCGATCAAGTGATTGCCTGGGGTTTGAATGCCGGTAATCAGCAAATCAGTTACCCCGGCGAGCCACAGCCGAACCTGCGCTGGATGGTCGGCCAACCGGTCCGGCTGACCTTGCGCTGGGCCAGGAACGGCTCGCAACGTCCGGCCAATGATCCGTTGCAGCCCAATCTGATGGTGCGTGATTTCGAAGCCGGTTGGGAGTACGGCGGCCCGTGGTCGTTGCTGCGCTTGATGCGTTCGCACCAGTCGGTGCAGCGCCAGCCGAACATGGACTTCACCGATTTTCCGCTGACATTGCGCCTGCCGGTCACCGCACAGACCAGCACCGCCGAGCAGACGCTGATGTTTGTGCGTGTGTCGTTAATGAGCCAGGGCTCGAAATTGCCACTGTCCATTCCACCGCTGCCCACCCGGGCCCCGCGTTCACCGTTCATGCAAACCAGGGCGACTGCGTCTGCGACGGTCATGACTGAGGAGGAGGGCTTGTGAACCTGATTTCACCACCGTTGCCGGAACTGATTGCCCGGCTGCTCGAACCGATCAGCGAACAGGCACCCTGCGGCGAGGATTTGCGTTACGAGCGTGAGTTCGACCTGGCCCGCGAACTGCGTCGGGAGGACGACACCAGCCTGCCAACGGGAGTCTGGCAGTCGTCGATCAAACGGGCGCAATGGCCAGAGCTGGAAAAGCTGACGACCACGTTGCTACTCGAGCGCAGCAAGGATTTGATGGTATGCGCCTGGCTCGGTGAGGCCTGGTTGCATCGGGACGGCCTGGACGGCTTGCCGGGCAGTCTCGCGCTGGTCGCGGGCTTATGCGAGCGCTACCCCGAGCAGCTTCATCCCCGGGCCGAAGACGGTGACCAGTCATGGCGGGTCATTCCCCTGGAGTGGCTGGTGCGGCGCTACAGCGAAGTGTTGCTGACACGGGTGGCGCTGATCGATCCGCATCAGGGTGAATTCGAAGGTTACTGTCTGGACGCGTGGCGGCGATTACAGTTGCAACAGGTACTGGTCAATGACAGCAAAGCGGCAAAAACAGCGGCGGAAACAGCAAGGGGCGAACAGCAAAAACTCACCGAGCTGATCCGGTCCACACCTCCGTCCCACTGGCTACGCCGCCAGGACAACCTGCTGGCGAGCCTGCAACATCTGCAACGGCTGCGAGCCTGGAGTGATGCTTACCTCGGCGCCCAGGCACCGGGCTTCAGGGGTTTGCAGGATGTGATCGAAGCGTTATTGACACTGGTCCAGGAGTTCATCGCCATGCAGCCACGACCGTTGACCGAGGCGCCGGTCGAGCCGCCATCCCTGGCGGCGTCAGAATCGGCCGGGCTGGCGCCGACGCCATCCACACCTCAGGTGTTTCGCGAGCCGGCGAGTCGCGACGAGGCCTACCGGCAATTACTGTTGATTGCCGAGTACCTGACACGCACCGAACCCCACAGCCCCGTCCCTTATTTGATTCGCAGGGGGGTGGAGTGGGGCAACAAACCGCTGAGTGAACTGTTGGGTGAACTGATCTCGGCCGATGCCGAATCCCGTCGCCTGTGGACGCTGTTGGGCGTCCTTTAATCGGTGACCGGGTAGGGCGTGATCGGCGCGGGCAAGGCAATCGGCGTGAGCACCGGTTGGCCGGAGAAAAACGCCACGAGGTTCTTGCCCACCAGTTCGACGGTGCCCTGGGTGGCTTCCGGGGACAACCCGGCGACATGGGGGGTGAGGATCACGTTGTTCAGGGTCTTGAGTGCATCCGGCACCTTGGGTTCGGCGTCGAACACGTCCAGCGCGGCACCGGCGATCCGGCGCTGCTCCAGGGCGCTGATCAGGTCGGCAGTGGCAATCACGCTGGCCCGGGCGATGTTGACGATAAACCCGTTGGGGCCCAACGCGTCGAGCACCGGGCGATTGATCAGTTGCCGGGTGCCCACGCCGCCGGGCGTGGCAACGATCAGGAAGTCCGAGGCCCGCGCCAGTTCGGCCGGGGTCGAGCAGAAGGTGTAGGACACATCACTACGATGCTGGCGACTGTGGTAGCAAATGTCCATGTCGAAACCGGCGCTGGCGCGTTTGGCGATGGCCATGCCGACCGCGCCGAGGCCGAGGATGCCCAAGCGTTTGCCGGCCAGGGACGGGCGCATGATCTTTGGCCACTCGCCCCGCCGTACGGCGGCATCACAGCGGGGGATGTCGCGCACCAGCGACAGCAGCAGCGCCATGGCATGGTCGGCGACGGACGAGGCGTTGACCCCGGCACCATTGGTGACGGTGATGCCCCGGTTCGCGGCGGCCTGCAGGTCGACGTGTTCATGGCCAGCGCCGATCACGCAGATGATCTTGAGGTTGGGCAGGGCGGCGATTTCATCGGCATACAGCCCCAACGGGCCACGGGTGAGGACGGCGTCGATCTGCCCGGTGTGGCGGGCGATGGCTTCGGCGCGCTCGGCGGGCGTCGGGGCCAGGATCAGGTGAAAACCCTGATGTTCAAGGATAGGCAGGTAATCATTGATGGTTTCAACCAGTACCAGAACGGTTACAGGCATTTTTGCCTCCCTGTGGGCATCGAAAAATCGGCTCGAACGTCACTTGAGATTGCTGATTTCAGGATGGCTTGGCAACCACCAGCGATCGCAGCCCGTGGCAGCTCCTGCGCCATGGCGGGCACTGCGCTGAGTGTAGGAGCTGGCAAAGCCTGCGATCTTTTTATTGCGTGGGGGCGGGCGATTTATTTCGATGGCGTGAGGGCGGCCCGGGCAGCTTCGAGAATTTCATCCGACAGCGGGTCGCCACGGGTGGCCCGGGACAGCATCAACGCCCCGAACATCAGCGAATACTGCACCAGCGCCTGCTGTCGTTTGCCGGCTTCGTCCTCTGCGTCCAGCAGCGAGCCGAGGGAATCGAGCAGGTTGTTCAGGCCCAGCAGATAGGTCTGGCGCAATCCGCTCTCGGCGGCCTCATGGCACATGTCCCCGGCAAAGGCCACCACCGGGCAGCTGTCGCCTGGATTGTCCCGGCTTTCGTTGGACAGGTAGGTTTCGACCACGGCGCGGCGGGCGGCGTCCTTGCTGTCATGCTCGGCCACCCGTCCTAGCCAGCGTTGTGCGGCCTGCTCGAAAGCCCGGCCGCTGGCCTCTTGCGCCAGGGCTTCCCTGGATTCGAAGTGCCCGTAGAAACCGCCGTGGGTCAGGCCGGCGGCGGCCATCACATCAACCACACTGATCCCGTGCAAGCCGCGTTCGCGAAACAGCCGGGTGGCGGCTTCGACGATGGTCTCGCGGTTGAGGTCGGCTTGTTTGCGGGAAACTCGGGGCATGGGTCATTCTCGGTTTGCAGGTTGAATATCAGAGGGCGTATTGGGCAATCCCGTTGCCGAACGACCAGTTCTCTTTTTTCACTTCCACCAGATTAATGAAAACGTCCTCCAGGCGCACCGCCAGCTCTGCATTAAGGCTTTCGGCGATGGTTTTGTAGAGGAGTTTTTTCTGCTCGACGGTTCGTCCTTCGCTCATGGTGATCTGGATCACCACCAACTGGTCCGAACGGTTGATGCCCAGATAACCGGAATCAAAGATGAAATGCTGCGCATCGTGTTCGGCGAGTATCTGGAAATTATCGTTCTGCGGCACACCGATGGTGCTGTGCATGGCGGCGTAGATCAGTTGGCCGATGCGTTTGACGTGGGTGGGGTCCTGATGTTTTTTGATGTCGACGCGAACCAGTGGCATGGGAAGACTCCAGAAGGAATGCAGGTCGATTAAAAATACATGATGGTAGACCTTTATCAAGCGCGGATTGCACTCAGGCGATCAAGTGCAAGTGCCGACATCGCCGCATTCCCTTGTAGGAGCCGGCTTGCCGGCGAAGGCGGTCTTGAGCCATGCGCCGATTTTTCGGACGCCTTCGCTGGCAAGCCAGCTCCTACAGGTGATTTTGTCGGCGAACTGGTACCACCGTTCCTCACCTAAGTCTTTGCTTCTGCTCACTAATCCCCCAGAATGCCGCCCCTGTTTCGGCCGGACGCCGCCTGTCGGGTATTCCGACGCGTCCTGGCCGGGTGGCAAGTGACCGGAATGTGGAGATCCCACCGGATGAATGATCAGGCCAATAGCGTTAACGAACGCTATGTAGAAGCGACACCCGCGACGCTTTCGAGCTGGAATCGCCAGGACACCACCTGGATGCTGGGCCTGTTTGGCACGGCGATTGGTGCGGGAACCCTGTTTTTGCCGATCAACGCAGGCCTGGGCGGTTTCTGGCCGTTGCTGGTCCTGGCGCTGCTGGCGTTCCCGATGACGTTCTACGCACACCGTGGGCTGACCCGTTTCGTGCTGTCCGGTCGTGAAGGCGCCGACATCACTGAAGTGGTGGAGGAGCATTTCGGCATCAAGGCCGGCGCGCTGATCACCTTGCTGTACTTCTTCGCGATTTTCCCGATCCTGCTGATCTACAGCGTGGCCCTGACCAACACGGTCGGCAGCTTCATGGAGCATCAACTGCACATCACGCCGCCACCGCGCGCCGTGCTGTCGCTGGTGCTGATCCTCGGCCTGCTGGCGGTGGTGCGTTGCGGTGAGCAATTGATCGTCAAGGCCATGAGCCTGATGGTCTACCCGTTCATCGTCGCGCTGCTGTTCCTGGCGGTTTACCTGGTTCCCCACTGGAACGGCGGCATCCTCGCCACCGCCAGCAGCGTGCCGGCACCGTCGGCGCTGCTGCATACCCTGTGGCTGGCGATTCCGGTGATGGTGTTCTCGTTCAACCACTCGCCGATCATCTCGGCGTTTGCCGTTGACCAGAAGCGTCGCTACGGTGAGCACGCCGAGGAGCGCAGCTCGCAGATCCTGTCCCGCGCCCACCTGCTGATGGTGGTGATGGTGCTGTTCTTCGTCTTCAGTTGCGTGCTGACCCTGTCGCCAGCGCAACTGGCTGAAGCCAAGGCGCAGAACCTGTCGATCCTGTCGTACCTGGCCAACCACTTCAGCAATCCGACCATCGCCTTCGCGGCGCCGTTGATTGCCTTCGTGGCCATTTCCAAGTCGTTCCTGGGGCACTACATCGGCGCCAGCGAAGGCCTCAAGGGCCTGATCGTCAAGAGCGGCAAGCGTCCGTCCGCCAAGGCCCTGGACCGCATGACCGCCGCCTTCATGCTGGTGGTGTGCTGGATCGTCGCTACGCTGAACCCGAGCATCCTCGGCATGATCGAAACCCTCGGTGGCCCGGTGATCGCGGCGATTCTGTTCCTGATGCCGATGTACGCCATCCGCAAGGTGCCGGCGATGGCACGCTATCGCGGTCAGGCCTCCAACGTCTTCGTGACGGCGGTGGGCCTGGTGGCGATCACGGCGTTGATCTACTCGCTGACCGCGTGATCTACCGGCCTGCTCGCGCAGTGCCGGATTGACAGCTACAGTGGCCGCTGCACGTGATACGTGCAGCGGTTTTTTTTCGCCTGGAGACACTGGATTGTCGAGCGCCCCAAACGCTAACCCCACCGAGCAACCCAACCGCTGGCAGGACCTGTTGGCAGGTTTGTCGATTGCCGGCCTGTTGCTGCCCGAAGCGGTCGCCTATTCAAGCATCGCCGCCCTGGCGCCCCAGGCCGGGGTGATCGCCTTGTTCGCCGGATTGCTGTGTTATGGCTTGTTCGGCACCAGCCGCTTTGCGATTGTCTCGGCCACTTCATCCGCCGCCGCCGTACTGGCCGCCGCGACCGCCACCCTGGCCAATGGCGATCCCGGGCTTCGCTCGACCCTGGCCTTCGGCCTGGTGCTGGTGACCGGGGCGTTTTTCTTGCTGGCGGGGTTGTTCAAGCTCGGCAGCGTGACCTCGTTCATCGCCAAGCCGGTGCTGCGCGGTTTTGCTTTTGGCCTGGCGCTGACCATCATTCTCAAACAGGTCGCCAGTGTGGTCGGCGTGCATTTGACCGAGGCCAACCTGGTGGGCTTCCTGCCGCAATTACTGGAACAACTGCCGCAATGGAACTGGGCTGCAGCGGCGGTCGGCGCCGTGGCATTGGCCTTGTTATGGCTGTTTGCGCGGTTTCGGCGCCTGCCCGGTGGTTTGTTGGTGGTGGTGATCGGCATTGCGGCGGGGCAGTGGCTGGACCTGCCGGCCCATGGCGTAAAGCTGATCGGCGTGATTGACCTGAGCCTGGAGGTGCCGAAGTTGCCGGTACTGCCGTTTGCCGACTGGCTGCGTCTGGGGGAATTGGCGTTCGCCATGGTGATGATTCTGTATGCGGAGTCCTATGGCTCGATCAGTTCTTTTGCTCTAAAACATCGCGATCGGGTCAACTCGAACCGCGATCTGCTGGCGCTGGGGGCTTCCAACCTGCTGTCCGGCCTGTTCCACGGCATGCCAGCGGGAGCGGGGTATTCGGCGACCTCGGCCAACGAGGCGGCGGGTGCCACTTCGCGCCTGGCCGGTATCGTGGCGGCACTGGTGGTGCTGGTCATTGTCCTGACGGTGCTGCCTTACATCGCCCTGACCCCGGAACCGATCCTCGCCGCCATCGTCATCCATGCCCTGGGGCGCGGCTTGAGCCTGCAGCCGCTGGGACGCTATTTCATCTGGCGCCGTGACCGCTTGCTGGTGATCTGCGCCGTGGCTGCGGTGTTGGTGCTGGGGGTGCTGGACGGCTTGCTGGTGGCGGTGGCGATCAGTGTGTTGCTGATGCTCAAACAGATGTCGGCGGCGGATATCCAGATCCTGGGGCGCATCGATGGCAGTCACGACTTTGTCGACCTGCAACGCCACCCAACGGCACAAGCCGTGCCGGGCGTGTTGATTGTGCGACCGGGGGAAGCGTTGTTCTTTGCCAACGTCGAACGGATTCTTGGCGGTGCCTTGCGTCTGATCCGGCATTCGCAAACGCCGGTTCATTCGGTGATTCTCAGTCTTGAGGAATCACCAGATCTGGATGGCACCAGCATCGAGGCGTTGCAGGAGTTTTTCGCGCGGGTGCATCAGGAGGGCAAACGCCTGATTCTGGCGCGTCTGAAGGACGACGCACAAGCGGCGTTGGCGGCGTTGCCGCAGGTGGAGGTTAGCGGGGTGGTGCTGAGTGGGTTGAGTGTGGATGGTGCGGTGCAGCAGGCCCACAAGCTGAACGCATAACCTGTGGGAGAGCTTTTGTGGCGAGGGGGCTTGCCCCCGTTGGGTCGCGCAGCGGCCCCAGTATTTCCATGACTAAACAGTGTTTACCGAATTTACGACTGCTACGCAGCCGAACGGGGGCAAGCCCCCTCGCCACAAAAAGCTCACACTTCACTGGCGAATTTTCAGGCATAAAAAAACGCCGCTCATCTCACGATGGGCGGCGTTTTTCATTGCGTTGCAACGTTAGGCTTGAACGACCGGGATGTTGGCGTTCGCAGCAGCTTCACGGAACTCGGCGATCTGGTCGAAGGACAGGTAGCGGTAGACATCGGCCGCCATGCTGTCGATCTTGCCAGCGTATTCCATGTACTCCTCGACGGTCGGCAGGCGACCCAGGATGGAAGCCACGGACGCCAGTTCAGCCGAAGCCAGGTAGACGTTCGCGCCGTCACCCAGACGGTTCGGGAAGTTACGGGTCGAAGTCGACACGACAGTCGAGTTCGGCTCTACACGTGCCTGGTTACCCATGCACAGCGAGCAGCCCGGCATTTCCATACGAGCGCCGGCCTTGCCGTAGATGCCGTAGTAGCCTTCTTCGGTCAGCTGGTGAGCGTCCATCTTGGTCGGCGGCGACAGCCACAGACGGGTTGGCAGCTGACCCTTGACCTGTTCCAGCAACTTGCCGGCAGCGCGGAAGTGACCGATGTTGGTCATGCACGAACCGATGAACACTTCGTCGATCTTCTCGCCAGCAACGCTGGAGAGCAGGCGAGCGTCGTCCGGATCGTTCGGCGCGCAGAGCACAGGCTCTTTGATGTCGGCCAGGTCGATCTCGATGATTTCAGCGTATTCAGCGTCTTTGTCCGCTTGCAGCAGCTCAGGGTTGGCCAGCCAGGCTTCCATTGCTTGAGCGCGACGTTCCAGAGTACGTGCATCGCCGTAGCCTTCGCCGATCATCCAGCGCAGCAGAGTGATGTTGGACTGCAGGTATTCGGCAATCGACTCTTTGGACAGCTGGATGGTGCAACCGGCAGCCGAACGTTCAGCCGAGGCGTCAGACAGTTCGAACGCTTGCTCTACGGTCAGCTTAGGCAGACCTTCGATCTCCAGGATGCGACCGGAGAAGGCGTTCTTCTTGCCTTTCTTCTCTACGGTCAGCAGGCCAGCCTGGATCGCGTAGTAAGGAATGGCGTGAACCAGGTCACGCAGGGTGACGCCTGGCTGCAGTTCGCCTTTGAAGCGAACCAGGATCGACTCAGGCATGTCCAGCGGCATGACGCCGGTGGCTGCGGCGAACGCAACCAGACCGGAACCGGCCGGGAACGAGATGCCGATCGGGAAACGGGTGTGGGAGTCACCACCGGTACCGACGGTGTCTGGCAGCAGCATGCGGTTCAGCCACGAGTGGATGATGCCGTCGCCCGGACGCAGGGAAACGCCGCCGCGGGTCATGATGAAGTCAGGCAGGGTGTGGTGGGTGGTCACGTCGATCGGCTTTGGATAAGCCGCGGTGTGGCAGAAAGACTGCATCACCAGATCGGTCGAGAAGCCCAGGCACGCCAGGTCTTTCAGTTCGTCACGGGTCATGGGACCGGTGGTGTCCTGGGAACCCACGGTGGTCATCTTCGGTTCGCAGTAGGTGCCCGGACGAACGCCGGTTACGCCGCAAGCCTTGCCGACCATTTTCTGCGCCAGGGTGAAACCCTTGGTGCTTTCAGCCGGTGCTTCAGGCTTCTTGAACAGGGTCGAAGGTGGCAGACCCAGCTCGGTGCGAGCCTTCTCGGTCAGGCCACGGCCGATGATCAGCGGAATACGGCCGCCAGCACGAACTTCGTCCAACAGGACCGGAGTCTTCATTTCGAAGGTGGTCAGGACTTCGTCGGTGCCGTGCTTGCAGACTTTGCCAGCATGCGGGTACAGGTCGATCACGTCGCCCATGTGCATGTTGGAAACGTCGAATTCGATTGGCAGTGCGCCGGCATCTTCCATGGTGTTGTAGAAGATCGGAGCGATCTTGCTGCCGAAGCAGAAACCGCCGGCACGCTTGTTCGGTACATAAGGAACGTCGTCGCCGAAGAACCACAGTACGGAGTTGGTGGCCGATTTACGCGAAGAACCGGTACCGACCACGTCACCGACGTAGGCGATAGGGAAGCCGGCGTTGCGCATTTCTTCGATCTGCTTCATCGGACCGGTGACGCCTTGTGCGTCAGGCACGATGCCGTCGCGAGCCATTTTCAGCATGGCCAGGGCGTGCAGCGGGATGTCTGGACGGGACCAGGCATCAGGGGCAGGGGACAGGTCGTCGGTGTTGGTTTCGCCGGTGACCTTGAACACGCGCAGGCTGATCTTGTCGGCCAGGGTCGGGCGCTTCACGAACCACTCGCCGTCAGCCCAGGATTGCAGCACGCCTTGGGCGTGAACGTTACCGTTCTTGGCTTTTTCAGCGACGTCGTGGAAGGCGTCGAACATCAGCAGGGTGTGCTTGAGTTCTTTGGCAGCTACTGGAGCCAGTTCGGCGTCGTCCAGCAGGTTAACCAGAGTCACGATGTTGTAGCCGCCCTGCATGGTGCCGAGCAGTTCAACAGCGCGCTTCTTGTCGATCAGGGGGGATTTGGCTTCGCCTTTGGCGATGGCGGACAGGAAGCCGGCCTTTACATAGGCTGCTTCGTCCACTCCAGGCGGAACGCGATTGGTGATCAGGTCAACGAGGAATGCTTCTTCGCCAGCCGGGGGATTTTTCAGCAGCTCGACCAGGCCTGCAGTTTGTTCGGCGTTTAGCGGCTGGGGAACGATACCCAGTGCTGCGCGCTCTTCGATATGTTTGCGGTAGGCTTCAAGCACAGTTATTACCCTCATCAGTGGTCCCAAATGGGTGTCCGGGACGCTCATCCCGAAATTGCCGTACTCATGCGCTGCATGGCGTTTTGAGCCACTTAGCCAGAATTACCGACAATTCCTTACAGAAGCTGCTTTCAAAGTTTTACGCCTGCAGAACGGGAGCTGATGAGGGTTGGCGTTGGGCTTTTCCCCGCTGGAAAAACCCCTCGCCAACACCGCTCTGAAGGAACGACTGTGCTCGTGACGCTTTGAAAACAGCTTCTAACGGACATTGGCGCCTAAAAAGGCAGGCTGATTCTACGGCAAAAAAAAATTAAAGGTAAGTCAGTGTTTATTGGACTTTGGTGGTGACGCTCAGCAGAGCCCGATTCTCCATGGGCGCTGAACTTTGAGGGGTGATCAATGGCCGACAAAGGGCTAACATGCCGGCCTGTTCTGCTTTTTCGCGTTTTGCCTATCTATGCCCAATCAGACCATCAAGACACCCTGCGTCGGCCTCTGCTCCACTGTTTACGGTGACTTGGTGTGCCGTGGCTGCAAGCGTTTCCACCACGAAGTGATCCACTGGAACGGTTACAACGAGGAAGAAAAGCGCGCGGTATGGCTGCGTCTTGAGCAGTTGCTGTCGCAGGTGATGGCCGCCAAGGTGGAAATTTTCGATCCGGCACTGCTCCGAATGCAGCTGGAGCAGCGCAAGATCCGCTTCGTGCCCCATCAGTCGGAATATTGCTGGGCCTACCAGCTGATTGCCAGGGGGGCACGGGTGATCAACAACCTGGAAGCCTACGGGATGGTGTTGCTGCCGGAGTTTCGCGAGTGGAACCTGCCGGAATTGCGCGATGCCATTGATCGGGAGTTTTTCCTGCTCTCCGAAGCCCATTACCAGCGCTACATTGTGCCGGGGTTCCTGAAAGATGCCTTTGGCGGCTGAGCCGCTGATATGTGGCGAGGGGGCTTGCCCCCGTTGGGTCGCGAAGCGGCCCCTAACATTCTTACTGACCCACCGTGCCACCAAGTATTGCGACTGCTTCGCAGCCGAACGGGGCGGTGCGGCGGTCCGACAAGCCCCCTCGCCACAAAAGCATGTTCGGCTTCAATGCTTGTCGGCAATCTCCTCAAGATGATCCGCCACTTCCATCGGCTTGAGCACCAGCACGTCGCTCTCGACCGAATCGAGCACCACTTCCGCCGTATTGCCGATCAACGCCCCTGACAACCCGCTACGTGCCACGGTACCGATCACCGTCACTGCCGCCTGCAGCCTGTGCACCATGAACGGAATCAACACGTCCGCCGGGCCTTCCTCGATGTGCAGGTGATCATCGTCGATGTCGAACTCCGCCTGGAACGCCTTGCACTGTTCGCGATAGCGCGCCTGGATGGTTTCGCTGAGTTGAAACGTCGGGTCGGCCGCCGACAGCATGGGCGACGGGTGGGCGCAGATCACATGCAGGTGGGCCTTGGCCAGGCCGGCGATGTCATAGCCATGATCGATGATGGTGTTGTGCAGGTGGCGATGTTCGTCGTCGGCGTTGCCCACGTCGATGGCCGCCAGGATCACTTTGTCTTGCCAGGAACCGGAGGTCTTGACCAGCAGCACAGGCGCCGGACAGCTGCGCAGCAGCTTCCAGTCATCCGGGGTCAACAGGGCCTTTTTCAACGCGCTGTCGGGAAAGTGCTGCTTGACCACCAGCCCGCAGCCTTCGGCCTGCTGAACGTCGACGATAGTGTCATGCAGGGTGTCGCGCCACGCCTGCTCGGTGGTGACGCTGTAGCCGATTTCCAGCAGCTCTTCCTTGAGCGCCCTGAGGTGTTCGGAGTGATCATGCTTCTTGTCACAGACCAGCAGGTGCAAGTGCGCCTGGGTCTTGCAGGCGATCAATTTGGCGCGGGCCAGGGCCAGGCTCTCATCCGGTGAGGGTTCGATGACCACCAGAATGCTGCGAACGGCTTGCATGTGCGGTATCTCCTGAAAATAAAAAAGCACGGCGTTGCACAACTATAGTTGCTGTCTGCAATTCGGGGACTTGATGCATATCAACGGTTGGCGACTGGTGGTCTGCGGGCAGGCCGGTATAATCGGCGCCCTTCGTTTTGAACCTATTTTTCCGTGAGCCCCATGATCCTTCCCGAAATTCACGAGTTCCTTGGCTGCCGCACCCCCGACGGCTGGATCCAGGCCGCGCTGGCCGATCAGGAAACCCTGCTGATCGACCACAAGAACTGCGAATTCAAGGCTGCCAGCACCGCGTTGAGCCTGATCGCCAAGTATCACTCCCACGTCGATCTGATCAACATGATGTCGCGCCTGGCCCGGGAAGAGCTGGTGCACCACGAACAGGTCATGCGCCTGATGAAACGACGCAAGATCGAGCTGCGCCAGCTGTCCGCCGGGCGCTATGCGTCGGGGCTGCGCAAGGTGGTACGCAGTCACGAGCCGGTGAAGCTGGTGGACACCCTGGTGGTGGGCGCGTTCATCGAGGCCCGCAGTTGCGAGCGTTTCGAGGCGCTGGTGCCGCATCTGGACGAAGAACTGGGCAAGTTCTACTTCGGTCTGCTCAAGAGCGAGGCCCGGCATTTCCAGGGTTACCTGAAACTGGCCTACCAGTACGGCGACGCCAAGGACATCGCCCATGTGATCGACAGGGTCCGCGCCGCCGAGCAGGAACTGATCGAGTCGCCGGACGTGGAGTTCCGGTTTCACAGCGGTGTGCCGGAAGCGGCGTAATCCCGCAATACCCAGTCATGGACGGCTCAAACCCAACCGTTCATGCCATTGGGCGATGGACTCTTCGGGGTACACATCGAACTGTTTATCCCTTGGTTGCGCCTGGACCTCAACCCACGTCGCCTTCGAACCCAGCATCAGGTGCGTATGCTCTGGCGGCACCGGCAGCGGGGTATCGATGGCCGAGGCGAACGGGTGAATCAACTCCGGCCACTCTGGACTGAACAACCACAGACCCGAGCCGCAGACCGAGCAGAAATGCCGTTCGGCGGTGCTGCTGTGGGCGCGTTTGTCGCCGTCTTCCTTGAGTCGCGCATGGTAAATCGCGATGTGTTTGCGTCCGCGAACCTTGAGGCTGGCGGCATCGCCACCGAGGTTGATCGCATAGCCACCACCGCCCTGGGTCTTGCGGCAGATCGAGCAGTAACAGCGCTGGTAAGGGTAGGGGTGGGCGCAGGTCAAACTGAACGACACCGCGCCGCAATGGCAGGAACCTTCGAGTTGCATGGGAGCCTCCGGCTGTCCTGAACTTACCCTGGACAGCCTAGACCGTCAGGGCTATTCGACCGGCACCAGAATCGCGTCGTCCTCCGGTTGAGGATTCAACATGCGCCGGGTGCGGGTGTATGTCATGGTCCAAAAGGGAAGGTGATGGGCAGCAACAAGACTGCATTCGACTGGAGTCTTGTTGAAGCGCTGCTGTCTCGGCAACGGGGCTACCCAAATAGGTCGTAGGGCGACTTTGCAGTAGTCATTTTTCACCGAAAGTCGGATTATAAAAAAATAAATTGACAAAAAATAAATAATAAAGTTCGTTTTAGGTCTTGATTTGGTCTGAATTTGGTGTACGATGGTCGCAGACGGTCACTTTGTGTGCCGTCTAAAGGTTCTGGGTGGGGTTTCGTCCAGATCTGTTTCATGTAGGCGCGGTATATCCGGCGTCCCCAGGATGGAGGTTTCCACTCATGAGAGTCGAAACGATCAGCTTTTTGAAAAAACACGCATCTGACCTGCCTCTTGATGAGCCAATGGTCGTCACACAAAACGGTGTTCCTGCCTATGTTGTGGAGTCTTACGTTGAGCGTAAGCGCCGTGACGAAGCAATCGCCCTGGTGAAAATGCTCGCAATCAGTTCGCGCGAGTATGCCCAAGGTAAACACTGTTCGACTGATGAACTGAAAGCCCGTTTGAGCAGGAGATTTGCCCACAAATAAAAACAGGAGATTCAATGAATAAGTTCACAGTCCGCTTCACCGAAATCGCTCAACAATGCATCGAAGACCAGATCGAATATCTGGCCGCCTTTAACGGTCTTCAATCCGCCGAAAAGCGGGTTTACTCCGTCATTGACGACATCGGGGACAAGCTCTTGTCCGCACCCTATGGTTACCCCGTAAGTCCTCAACTGAGCGAGCTGGGTGTCATGCAATACCGTGAACTCAACACAGAAGGCTACCGCGTCCTCTACGAGATTTTCGAGGCGGATCAGGCTATTGCCGTAAGTCTGGTTTTGGGAGGCAAGCAGAGCGTTCAGGACGCACTCGTCCGTTACTGTTTGCTCAGCATGTACCAGCCCCCGGCGTGATATCGCTTGCCAGCTCTGACGTATCGCGCCATGAGCATGCTGCGTAGCTTCTGTCCCGGCGCTTAAGTGTTGGGATCGATCCTGCGTCAATCTCCCCCTTTCTTTCCTGTCTTGGTACCGACAGCACGTTCGCGCACCTGCTATCTATTTGCGCTGGCCAGTTGCGGCACCGGGTCATGAACTGCCTGGCGCAGTGCCTCTAAACGGACTGCTTGTTAATTCTGTTTGAAGTCGGAACTGGTGCGAACAACCAGGGATGGGAAGTTGCGCGGCAAGCGCCGTGTCGTTGAAACCAACTACGGCCAAATCACTTCCCGTGACCAAGTTGCAAGCTCGCGCCGCGCCCATCAGCCCGATGGCGAGGAAGTCATTGACAGAAAAAACGGCGGTTGGACGATCTGGACCACTGTGTAATTTCAAACCGGCTTCATGGCCGGACGGCACATCGAAATGGCTGGTAATTACCCAGTCGGCTCTGATTTCGACGCCGGTTTTGTGGCAATGGTCGCCAACGCCCTTAGCCTGTGGTCATTCCAATCCCCGTTGAAGAGGTTTGACCATGGCCCGCTTGCTCGACACCACTCCCAAACAGGACGGTTTCCGTCTGCCCGGCGAATTCGAAGCCAAGTCCGGTTGCCGGCTCGGCTGGCCGGAGCGCACCGACGTCTGGCGCAACGGTGCCAAGCCGGCACAAAAAGTCTGGGTGCAGATCGTCACCGCCGCAAGTGCGCGTGGTGGAAATGACCTGCAATGACACCTGGTTCCGCGACAGCGGGCCGTGCTTCGTGGTCAATGACCAGAGCAGCGAAGTGTGCGGCGTCGACTTCGAATTCCACGCCTGCGGCGGCCTGTACTACCCGTAGGACAAGGACGACCAGGTCGCCAGCAAGATCCTCGAAATCGAACGCTTCGATCACTATCGCGCCCCGTTGATCGCCGAACTGGGCGGCATCCAGAGCGACGGCCAGGGCAGCTCCTGACCACCGAACCAAGCAGCAACTGCCGCATTTCGCCGGGGTCGGCGAGGAGTTCCGCCAGCACATGGCGGTGTTCGATCCGGGCAACCGCTACGCCGGGATCTACGCCTGGGGCACCACGGGCGTGGGTTATCAGGAGCAGGCCGTCAAACAGCGCCTGCCCGACGCGCCGACCGACAGTTGGGCGATGCTGTTCAACCCGGCCGTGGTCGCGAAATTTGCCGATTGCGGGGTCAGCCTGCTCAACGATCCTAATGAAGTGTTTGCGGCGGTCATGAAGTACATGGGCCTGGACATCAACCGCCAGAGCCTCGATGACCTGAAGCTGGCCGAGCAGCAACTGGCGAAGATTCGTCCGTACATTCGCTACTTCGACAACGACCTGAACATCAGCGACCTGGCCAACGGCAACACCTGCGTGGCGATGTCGTGGAACGGCAACGTGGCCATCGCCGCGGGCCAGGCCGAGGCGGCGGGCAAGCCGTATTCGCTCAAGTACCGGATTCCGAAGGAGGGCACGTTGATCTGGTTCGACGCCATGGTCATTCCCAAGGACGCGCCGCACCCGAAGGCTGGCCTGGCGTTGATGGATTACCTGATGACTCCGGAAGTGATCGCGCCGATCACCGACACCATCCATTACGCCAATGCGATCACGGCGGCGGACGGCCTGGTCGACCCGGCGATTCGAAATGATCCGGGGACGTATCCGACGGCTGCGGTCAGGGCTTCGCTGTACAGCAAGAACGACAACGGCAAGGTGTTCAACCGGGCGTTGATCAGGGCGTTCAGTCGGTTGAAGTCGGGGTTGTAACTAGCTTCGGGTGATGTATTGGCTGGGCTGAAGCCTTCGCGGGCAAGCCCGCTCCCACAGGTTTTGTGTTCGACATAAGACCTGTGGGAGCTGGCTTGCCTGCGATGAACGATAACGCGGTCTACCGGTTGGGCACCCGCCACAAATACCAGGAGGCCACCGTCCGGTAAGGGCTCCACGCCAACCCAATCTCGATCATCTGCTTGCGCGTCGGCTGCACCTCCAGCCCCTTGAGCCGTCGATAACCCTCACGCACGCCAAAATCATCGGCCGGCAGGATATCCGGGCGTTCCAGGCTGTAGATCAGCAGCATCTCCACGGTCCAGCGACCCACGCCGCGCAAAGTGATCAGGCGTTCGATCAGCGCTTCATCGTCCATGGCCAGCGCCGTGGCGTAATCCGGCACTACGCCGTCCAGCGAGGCTTGCGCGATGCCCTGGATGGTCGCGATCTTGCTCGCGGAAAACCCGCAACTGCGCAGTCGGTCGAAATCCGTGGCGACGATCTGTTCAGGCCGGGGAAACGAATCCGAACCGAACAGCGCCAGCAACCGGCCGACAATCGCATCGCCGGCCTTGGCGTGCAGTTGTTGATAGGCAATCGCCCGCACCAGCGACTCATACGGATCACGGGCCGCATGGGGTTGGTGCAGGCACGGGCCGATGGCGTCGATGTGGCGGCGCCAGTTGTCATCGATGGCGGCCAGGAAGGCACTGGCCGCCCGATAGTCGTCGGCCATGGGCTCAGGCTTTCCCGGACGGTTTCAACAGGGCGTTCACTTCGCCATAGGTCAACGCCTTCAGGTCGTGGCTATCGAACCGGCCGGTTTGCAGAAAGCTTTTGGCGATGCCGGCCATGGCGCCGTAGAGGAACTCGGCGATGCCCGAACCCGCAGTCAGGCGGCGTACACCGAGTGCCTCAAGCGCTTCGGGGGATGGCAGGCCCGGGAACCCCAGCACATTCAGTGGCAGGGAGGTGCCCTGGCACAGCGCCTTGATCTCGTACTCCGCGGTAACGCCGGCGGCAAACAGGCCATTGGCACCGGCCGCCTGATACAGCGCAGCGCGCTTGAGGGTTTCGGCGACGCGATCTTCGGCGGGCACCAGACCCCGCAGATAAACATCGGTGCGCGCATTGATAAACAGGTTCACGTTGCGTCGATCGGCCACCTGGCGCGCGATCTCAATCTTGCGTACCAGCAACTCCGGCGGCGAGGAACCGTCTTCGATGTTGATCCCGACAGCGCCGGCGGCGATTACCGCATCAACCACCAGGGCCACCCGTTCCAGGTCATCGGAATAACCGGCTTCGATATCCACGGTCAGCGGCACCGAAATGACCCGGGCAATCGACTCGACCGTCGAAACCAGACGCTCAAGGGGCAGGGTGTTGCCGTCCGGATAGCCATGCACCCAGGCCACCGCCGCGCTGCTGGTGGCCACGGCCTTGTTACCCAGTTGCTCCACCAGCCGCGCCCCGGCGGCATCGGCGACGTTGGTGAGGATCAGCAAACCTTCTTGATGCAGTTGGTGCAGTTGATTGTCGAGCCTGTCCATCGAGTTTCCTTCCTTATGAAAAAACTGTGGGGGGATCAGAATGCCAGCTGCTCCGTGAGCTGCACCGCGGCGTTTTCCAGCCTGAGCAGAAACGCCTTGCGCGGCTGGCCTCCAGCGTAGCCGGTCAACGAGCCGTCGGCGCCGATCACCCGGTGGCAGGGCACGACAATCGATAAGCGGTTATGCCCGTTGGCCAGGCCCACCGCCCGGCTGGCACCGGGCTTGCCCAGGCTCGCCGCGATGGCGCCGTAGGTGGTGGTCCGGCCGTAGGGGATTTTCGCCAGTTCGGCCCAGACCCGGCGGGAGAACTCGCTGCCGGGCATGTGCAAGGCCACGCTGAATTCAGTGAGCGTGCCGGCGAAGTACGCGGACAATTGCGCTTCGATCTGCTGCAAATGCGCGTTGTGCCCCGGCGCCACGGCATAACCGAAACGGTTTTGCAGCGCTTCGACCGCAGGGTTCAGCGAGGCCTGGTCGAGAAACTCCAGCAGCACCAGCCCACGCCGTTCGGCCATGGCGATCATCGGCCCCAGCGGCGTGGTCAGGCGCGTGAACAACAGCGGCTCGCTGTTGGCCGCGCGGCCCGGGGTGATGTGAAAGGATTTCTGAAAGGCATCGCGAAAACCGCTCAGGGATTCGTAGCCGGAATCGAAGGCGACGTCGTCGATGGAGTCGCCCTGTCTGATCCCGTTCAGCGCCATGCCCAGGCGTCGGGCGCGCAGCCAGGCGTGGAAGGTCATGCCGAAATGCTGCTTGAACCAGCGACGCAGTTTCAGTGGTTCGATACCTTGGGCCAGTAGTTGGGCGTCGGTCCAGCGCTGCTCCGGGTCGGCGTCTACCGATCTGAAGAGTGTCTGCACCCAGTCCGGCGCGCTGGCGGCGGTGTCCAGTGGTTTGCAGCGCAGACAGGCGCGATAGCCCGCCGCCAGGCATTGTTCGGCGTTGGCAAAGAACTCGACATTTTCCGGCTTCGGGCTGCGGGCGGTGCAACCGGGGCGGCAGAAGATGCCTGTGGTCTTGACCGCCGTGAAGAACACCCCCTCGTAGGAGGTGTCTCGCTCGAGCATGGCGCGAACCATCTCGGCACGGGGCGGAAGCAGCGTTTTTTGTAGGTTCATGGGCGCAGCATAGATCGCGTTATGGATGGCCTCCACCGGAAAATCGACAGCGAATTTCCGATTTTCACAATGATCCGTAGGATCAAGCGCGTCTGGCCATCAGCAGTACCGAAGCCGCTGCTGACAGTAAACCTGCACAGCAACGGTTGAACATCCGCTTGCCCGACGGCCTGGCGAACCAGCGGCGCATGTGCAGGCCCATGTAGGCGTAGGCGCCGATGGCGATCCATTCCAGCACCAGAAACAGCGCGCCCAACACCACGAACTGCGGCCCGATGGCGTGGGTCGAGTCGACGAACTGTGGCAGGAACGCGGTGAAGATCAGGATGGCCTTGGGGTTGCCGGCCGCGACCAGAAACTCCTGCCGGGCCAACGCCAGCGTGCCCAGGGGGGCAGTGGTGACAAGGTTTTCGACACCCGCATCGGCGCGCCACAATTGCCAGGCGAGGTAGAACAGGTAGGCCGCGCCGAGGATCTTGATCGCGTAGAACAGCAGCTCAGAGGTTTGCAACACCACCGCCAGTCCCGCCGAGGCCAGGGCAATCATCCCGGCGAACGCCAGCAACCGGCCGATGCCGGCCACACACGCGGTGCGGTAGCCATAGCGGGTCGAATTGCTGACCGACAGCAGGTTGTTGGGGCCGGGTGCCATGTTGAGGGCAAAGCAGGCTGGCAGAAACAGGGTGAGGGTGGCGAGGTCCATGGTGGGCTCCTGTAGCAAGAGCGCTATTTTTATCACGGCTCACCCTTGGCCAGACCCATACAGTCATGGGCGCAAACCACCGTACACGGGGCTATCTGGCGAACTTTTTCGCCCCGGCCACGCAGAGGATCACGGCGACGGTGACACCCAGCATGCCTACGCTGACATGTTCATGCAGCAGGGTGGCGGCCAGGGTCAGCCCGAAAAACGGCTGAAGCAGTTGCAATTGCCCGACGGCGGCGATGCCCCCTTGGGCCAGGCCGCGATACCAGAACACGAAACCGATCAGCATGCTGAACAGTGAGACGTAAGCCAGGCTGAACCACGCCGGCGTGGTGATGCCGGTGAACGACGCCGGCATGCGCATCCAGCTGAGCGCCGCCACGACCGGCAGCGACAGCACCAGCGCCCAGCTGATCACCTGCCAGCCACCCAGCGTGCGCGATAGTTTCGCGCCTTCGGCATAACCCAGGCCGCAGGCGAGGATGGCCAGCAGCATCAGGATGTCGCCTTGGGGGGAGGCGGTCAGCCCTTGGGACAGGGCAAAGCCGACCACCAGCAGGCTGCCCAACACCGAGAAAATCCAGAACGCCGCCCGTGGCCGCTCGCCGCCGCGCAGGACGCCGAACACCGCCGTCGCCAGGGGCAACAGGCCGACGAAGACGATGGAGTGCGCGGACGTCACGTATTGCAGCGCCAGCGCGGTCAACAGGGGAAAGCCGATGACCACGCCCAGGGCTACGATCATCAGCGGTATCAGTTGCTGGCGCGCCGGGCGTTTTTCCTTGAATAACCACAGCAGGCACAGCGCCAGGACCGCCGCGATGGTTGCGCGCGCGACGGTCAGGAACACCGGGTCAAACTCCAGCACCGCCACCCGCGTCGCCGGCAGCGAGCCGCTGAAGATCACCACGCCGATCAGGCCGTTGATCCAACCGCTGGTGCTGTTTTCCAGCGTCCGGTGTTGCAGGTTCGAGGTCCGTTCCATTTGGCTCACGCTCATTGTCTGATTGCACGAAACTCATCCTATGAGCGACTATCGATACAATCAAAAAATTGTCATGGATACATCTCGACATGCCTCGATCCCGTTACAAGACCCTGGTGGATGCCTTTGCCGCCGACATCCGCTCCGGTCGTTTGCCGCCCGGCACGCGCCTGCCGACTCACCGGCAACTGGCCACCGAGCACGGTCTGGCACTGGTCACCGCCAGCCGGGTGTATGCCGAGCTGGAGGGCATGGGCCTGGTCAGCGGCGAAACCGGACGCGGGACCTTTGTCAGGGAAACCTCGTTGCCGCCGGGGCAGGGCATCTCGCAGCACGTGGTGGCGGCGGGGATGATCGACCTGAATTTCAACTACCCGTCCTTGCCCGGTCAGGCCGACCTGTTGCGCACGGCCTTGCGTCAGCTGGCCTTGTCCGGCGACCTGGAATCGCTCCTGCGCTATCAGCCCCACGCGGGACGCCTGCACGAGCGGGCCTCGGTCGCGCGTCATCTGCTTGACCGCGGGCTGAACGTGCCGGCCGAACAGGTATTGATCGTCAGCGGTGCCCAGCATGGCCTGGCGGTGGCGATGATGACGCTGCTCAAGCCCGGCGATGTGATCGCCGCCGATGCGTTGACCTATCCCGGTTTCAAGACGCTGGCCGAAACCCTGCATCTGGAAATATTGCCGATTCCGGTCACGGATACCGGGCCTGATCTGCCCGCCCTGGATAAGCTCTGCCGCAGCCGTTCGGTACGGGCCGTCTACTCGATGCCGACCTTGCACAACCCTTTGGGCTGGGTGATGGACCTCGATCAGCGCGAGCAGTTGGTGGCGATTGCGCGCCGGCATGACCTGACGATCATCGAGGACGCCGCCTACGCGTTCCTGGCCGAAAACGTACCGCCACCGCTGGCCGAGCTGGCGCCGGAGAGGACGGTGTACGTGTCCGGTCTGTCGAAGAATATCGCCACCGGGCTGCGTGTTGGCTTCATCGCCGCACCCGCGCAATGGGTCGCCGCCTGCGAGCGCACGATCATGGCGACCACCTGGAACACCCCGGGCGTGATGACCGCCATCGTCACGGCCTGGCTCGACGACGGCACCGTCAGCCAACTGGAGGAGCAAAAACGCGCGGACGCCCGGGCCCGGCAAGCTTTGGCCCGCGAGGTACTGGCGGGGCTCAGGACCATCAGTCACCCGAACTCCTATTTCATCTGGCTGCCGTTGGCGGAAGACGCCCGGGCCGACCAGATCGCCATGGCATTGATGCGCGAGCAGGTGTCGGTGTCGCCGGCCGAACCCTTTGCGGTTTCGGCCCATGTGCCGCACGCGATACGCCTGGCGCTGGGCTCCGTGGACATGGATTCGCTGCGGGTTGCCCTGGGTAAGGTTAAAAACGTCGTCGGCTATTACTCGTAGCGCTGCAGGGCAGTTTTCTTCAATACGCGAATCGCTCGGCTCTTTACCTTGAGGGCCTTGTTCAATTCGATGGAAGAAGGTGTGCAATGAGTCTGATGATCTCCATGGCGGCGTTTGCGCTGGTCGCTTCCATCACGCCGGGGCCAGTCAATATCGTGGCGTTGAGCTCCGGCGCACGGTTTGGTTTCCGGGCCAGCCAGCGTCATGTGGCTGGGGCCACCCTGGGATTTGTCCTGCTTTTGGTGCTGATGGGGCTGGGCCTGCATGAGTTGTTGCAACGGTGGCCAGCGCTGACCCAGGTGGTGCAATGGGCGGGGGTGGCCTTTCTGTTGTACATGGCCTTCAAGCTGGCGGCCGACAATGGGCAGGTGCAGGCCAGTGAATCGGCCAAGGCGCCGTCGATGCTGTATGGCGCCATCATGCAATGGCTCAATCCGAAGGCCTGGCTGGCCTGTGTGGCCGGCATGGGCGCGTTTGTCGCCGATGGCGAGGCGCGCCTGGTCTGGCAGTTCGCCGCGATTTATCTGGTGATCTGCTATGCGTCGGTCGGATGTTGGGCGTATGCCGGGACGTTTTTGCGCGGTTTTCTGAACAACCCGGCGGGTATGCGCCTGTTCAATCGCGCCATGGCGTTGTTGCTGGTGGTGAGTGCGGTGTACTTGTTGTTGCCCTAACGGCAGTCACCAGGTTTTGTGGTGAAGTTACAGCTTTTGTGGCGAGGGAGCTTGCTCCCGCTGGGCTGCGAAGCGGCCCCCGCTTTCCTTCAGGCAAATCTTGCATGCAGGTTTTGCGACGGCTTCGCCGCCGGGCGGGAGCAAGCTCCCTCGCCACAGATCTATCCAAACCACCGATTCAGCCAAAACCACAGGCTCACCCCCGATACTGCCCCGGTGTTGCCGCCAAATGCTGTTTGAACGCCCGTTGAAAATGCGCCTGATCGGCGAACCCTGCTTCCAGTGCCACATCCGCGATCAGCTTGCCGTTGCGCAATTGATCCTGGGCGAACTGGATGCGCCGGTTCACCAGGAATGCGTGGGGCGTCATGCCGTAATGCTGTTTGAAGGCGCGGATCAGGTAGGACGGCGACAGTTGCGCCGCTTCGCAAATGTCTTCGAGCCTGAGGGTTTGCGTGCAGTGGTCGCGGATGTAGTCGGCCGCGCGCTCCAGCTTGAAGTTGGGTTCACGCAGCGGCGGGTCGGCCGGGTTGAGTCGTAGCTGCACATCGGTAAAGAACTCCACGGCCACGCTGTGTTTGCGCAGCACGTCTTGCTGTGGATCGACCAACACCTCATACAAGCCCGCGAGGCCGGCAAACAGCTGGGCGTCCCGGGTGTGGGTCAGGGAAAAACGGCGAAACGCCGCGTCATCGCTGAAGCCGAGTTGATGCTGCAAATCGGTCAGCCACGGCGTATCGACGTACAGCATCAAATACGACCAGGGTTGGTCTTCGATCGGGTTGCAGGCGTGGACGTCACCGGGGTTCATCAGCACCACCGTGCCGACGTCGACCTCGAACGCCGACTGCTCATGCAGATAAGTGCTGCGCCCGGCGGTGATCGCCCCGATGGAAAAGTGCTCGTGGGCGTGCCGGGTGTAGCAGACTTCGCGCCCGTCGGCGATGGAGCGGGCTTCGATGAAGGGCAGGGCATCATCGCGCCAGAAGCGCGGGGCCTTGTCGGCGTTCTTGGCAACGGCGTGCTTCATGCTCACTCCTCGGCAGGTCAGCGCCCGAGTGTATTAGCTCTCGCCGTCAAAGGCTCGTTGCAGTACGGCAATATCGAGTTTTTTCATCTGCATCATCGCCTGCATGGCCCGTTGGGATTTCTTCGTGTCGGGGTCCTTGATCATGTCCATCATCGCGACGGGGACGATCTGCCACGACAGCCCGAACTTGTCCTTGAGCCAACCGCATTGCTGGGCCTCGGGCACGCCACCGGCCGACAGGTTGCCCCAGTAATGATCGACTTCTTCCTGGCTCAGGCAATTGACCTGAAACGAAACTGCCTCGCTGAACGTGAACAGCGGTCCGCCGTTGAGGCCGGTGAAACTCTGTCCGTCGAGTTCGAAGCTGACGGTCATGACCGAACCCTCGGGCCGGCCGTGGAACTCGAATCCGGCGTGGCCGTAATGAGTGATGGCAGTGATTTTCGAGTGGTCGAAGATCGAACAATAGAATTTCGCCGCCTCTTCGGCCTGATCGTCGAACCACAGGCAGGGCGTGAGTTTTTGTACGCGTAGCATGGTGCCAGCTCCTCTGCAGGTAACGCATGTTCCGGACTTTCAGCGTAGTCAGCCTCTGGTCGTCTGGCCGTACCGTAGATCGAGAAAATTGCCGCAGGGTAGCGTCGCTGTAGTCAAAATGACTTTATATAGAGTCAAACAGACTATTTTTGTGGTGTGTCTTTATGACTCGTATATGCGCAAGCGCTTGGATCTAAAGGGGTAAAAACCTGGCACGGGACTTGAAGAGGTAAACGTACAACTGAACGCCTTCAGGAGTACGCACAATGTTCGACATCTTCAGCAACCCTCAGAACGTTCTTCAATGGTCGAGCCGTGTGCTCGGCGCGGGGCTGGCGATGCTGCTGGCCGGCATTTACGGTGCCTATCTCTACGACGGCCATCTGGCGATCACCGTGCTGGTGACCATGCACGCCCTGACCATTCTCGGTCCGACCCTGTTGAAAATCGGCTATGTCATGCGTCTGCTTTCGCAGTATCGCCTGAGCCAATTCCCGGCCCGAGTGGTGGCTTGATGCGCAAACTGGTGGCTGCACCGCTCTTCAGCCTGGGCTTTCGACCCTTCTTTCTGGCCGGGGCCGGGTTCGCGGCCCTCGCCATCGCGATCTGGGCCTTGTGGCTGTACGGCCGCTTGCCGGGTGCGCAACCGGTGGGCGGCATGCTCGCCTGGCATCGACATGAAATGCCTTTCGGATTTGCCACGGCCATCATTGCCGGGTTCCTGCTGACGGCGGTGCCCAACTGGACCGGTCGGTCGGGGCTCAAGGGCTGGCCGCTGATCGGTCTGGTGCTGGTGTGGCTACTGGCACGGCTGGCCTGGTTCCTGCCGATACCGGCGCCCTTGTTGCTGGCCTTGCAGGTTCCGTTTCTGCCGTTGCTGGCGTGGGCGTTGGGGGGCGATCTGCTGGCTGCGGGCAAGCGCGAGAATTATCCGATTCTGTTGATGGTGATGCTGCTGGCCGGGTGTCAGGCGTTGACGTTGCTCGGGTTCGCCGTTGATGACGCCAATCTGCAACGCCATGGCGTGCTGGCTGCCTTGTGGCTGGTGGGCGCGCTGATGAGCGTGATCGGCGGGCGGGTGATTCCGTTCTTTATCCTGCGCGGCTTGAACCGGCCCGCAACGCCTGCGGCCCATCCGTTGCCGGGAAAGGTGTTGCTGATCAGCGCCATGCTGGCGGCGGTGTCTTTTGCCGCCGGATTGAATGACGCCCCACGGGTTTGGCTGGCGCTAATGTTTGCGTTGATCAGCGTTTTGCATCTGCTGCGATTGTGGCGCTGGCATGATCGTGGCCTGTGGCGGGTGCCGCTGCTGTGGTCGCTGTACCTGGCCTACGCCTGGCTCGCGGTGGCGACGCTGGCCATGGCGCTGTGGCACCTGGGCTGGATGCCGCAGCAAAGCCTGGCCACCCATTCACTGGCCGTCGGCGGTATCGGCGGGTTGGTTCTGGCGATGATCGCCCGGGTCAGCCTGGGGCATACCGGGCGCTTGTTGCAGCCGTCAAAGGCGGTTGTTGCGGGGTTTGCCCTGTTGCTACTGGCGGGTGTGTGTCGAGTGTGGCTGGTGCCGTTTTCCGGTCAGGGTCTGGCGCTGTCGGCGTTGCTGTGGTGTAGCGCTTTCGGTGTTTTTGTCTGGCGCTACACCGGCATTTTATTGGGGCCGAGGCTCTAGCGAAGACCTTCAGGGCCGCCCTTCGAGGCGGCTTTTTCATGACCGGTGGTCGATGCGCCCCGGCCTGTCGGCAAATTTGCGCTTAGCTGAAGGGATAGCCCGAGGCGCGCGCAGGTTTACAAGGCCGCAGCGACGCCCCTTCAGATCACCCTGAGTCTGAGGAACCGCGCCATGCTCACCCTGAACATCAATGGCCAGGATCAGGAGCTGGATGTCCCCGCCGACATGCCGCTGCTCTGGGTCTTGCGCGATGTCGCCCACCTCACCGGCACCAAGTTCGGCTGTGGCATCGCCCAATGCGGGGCCTGCACCGTGCACGTCGATGGCGCACCGCTGCGCTCGTGCATCACACCGGCCACGGCCGTGGCTGATGGACAGAAGATACTCACCATCGAAGGCCTTTCCGCAGACGGTTCGCACCCGGTCCAACAGGCATGGGCGGAACTCGACGTGGTCCAGTGTGGCTACTGCCAGTCCGGGCAGATCATGTCGGCGGCGGCCTTGCTGGCGAAAATTCCGCAACCGACCGACAGCGACATCGATCAGGCGCTGTCCGGCAACATCTGCCGTTGCGGCACTTACCCGCGGATCCGCGCAGCGGTCAAACGCGCTGCCGAGCTGGGTTGAGGTGGCCATGAACAGCATCAACGCGTTATCGCGCCGTGGTTTTCTCAAGGGCAGTGCCGTGCTGGGTGGTGGATTGGTGGTGGCGTTTGCCATGCCCGGTGCCCACCGTTTCGCCATGGGCGCGGAGAACCAGGGCAACGTGTTTGCACCCAATGCCTTCCTGCGCATTGGCAACGACAACAGCGTCACCGTGTTGCTCGGCCACTCGGAAATGGGCCAGGGCATCTGGACCGGCCTGACCATGCTGATTGCCGAAGAACTGGACGCTGACTGGACGAAAATCCGCGTCGAGCATTCCCCTGCTTCGGCCACCGATTACGGCCTGCCAGGCTTTGGCGGGATGCAGATCACCGGCGGCTCGACCTCGACCTGGATGGAGTTCGACCGCTATCGCCAGGCCGGCGCAGCGGCGCGCCTGATGTTGATCGACGCGGCGGCCAAGCGTTTCAACGTCGCGCCCTCCGAGATTCATACCGAATCGGGGGTGGTCATTGCCGGTGAACACCGTGCCACCTATGGCGAGTTGGCCGATGATGCCGGGCAATTGCCACGGCCAGACCCGGCTTCGATCACACTCAAGGACGCAAAGGACTGGCGGCTGATCGGCAAACCCACCAAGCGTCTGGACACGCCGGAGAAAATCACTGGCCGTGCGAAATTCGGCATGGACGTGCAGTTTGACGGGCTGATGACCGCGATGGTCGCCCGTTCGCCGACCTTCGGCGGTAGCGTCAAATCCTTTGAAGGCGCCGAAGCGCTGGCGATTCCGGGCGTGCACAAAGTGGTGCAAGTGCCGACCGGCATCGCGGTGATTGCCGATCATTTCTGGGCGGCGAAGATGGGGCGCGATGCACTGAAAATCGAGTGGAATCCGGGGCCGAACGCCGGACTCAATAGCCAGACGTTGCTGGAAAACTTCCGCAAGCTCGCCACCACCCCCGGCCTGAACGCCGGTCAGGCGGGCGATACCCAGGCTGCGCTGGCGAAAGCGGTCAAGAAGATCGATGCTGAATACAGTGTGCCTTACCTGGCCCATGCGCCGATGGAGCCGCTGAACTGCACGGTGAGCATCACCCAGGACAAGTGCGAAATCTGGACCGGCACTCAGTTTCAGACCCTGGACCAAATGGTCGCCGGGAAAATCACCGGGCTCAAACCGGAACAGGTGGTGATCCATACTGAGTTTCTCGGCGGCGGCTTCGGGCGCCGGGCCAATCCGACGTCGGACTTCGTCAGCGAAGCGGTGTATGTCGCCAAGGCCGCCGGTGCACCGGTGAAAACCGTGTGGGCGCGGGAAGACGACATCCGCGGCGGCTATTACCGCTCGGCGTTCCTGCACCATGCGCGGATCGGGCTGGGCGCCGACGGCCTGCCGCTGGCCTGGAAACATGTGATGGTCGGGCAGTCGATCATGGCCGGGACCTCGCTCGAAGCGAGCATGGTCAAGGACGGCATCGACAAGACGTCCGTCGAAGGCGTGGCCGACAGCCCTTACTTCGAAGGACTGGCCAATCACCAGATCGAACTGCACTCACCGAAAACCGGCATCAGCGTGTTGTGGCTGCGTTCGGTGGGGCACACCCACACTGCGTTTGTCATGGAATCGCTGATCGATGAGCTGGCCACGGCGGCCGGCAAGGATCCGGTGGAATATCGGCGCACCTTGCTCAAGGATCATCCGCGCCACCTCGGTGTGCTGAACCTCGCGGTGGAGAAGGCCAACTGGACGGCGCCACTGCCGGACGGCCATGCGTTGGGTGTGGCGGTGCATGAGTCGTTCGGCAGCTACGTGGCCCAGGTGGCCGAGGTGTCCCAGGACAACCTCGCCATTCGTGTGCATCGGGTGGTGTGCGCTGTGGACTGCGGCATCGCGGTCAATCCACAGAGCATCGCCGCGCAGATGGAGTCGTGCATCACCTTTGGCCTCAGCTTCGCCTTGCACAGCAAGCTGACGCTCAAGGACGGGCAGGTGGTGCAGTCCAACTACCACGACTATCGGGTGCTGCGGCTCAACGAAATGCCGGTGGTCGAAGTGCATATCGTGCCCAGCAGCGACAAACCCGGTGGTATCGGCGAGGCCGGTGTGCCACCCATGGCGCCGGCGGTGGCCAACGCGGTGTTTGCCTTGACCGGGCAGCGCCTGCGGGAGCTGCCCTTGCAGCTATCGGGGGTGTGAAATGAAACGACATCACTGGTTGCTTGGGGCGGTGATCCTGGTCCTTCTCGTCGCCTACGCATCCCACGTGTTCGCCGATGACCGCGAGGCCTTGCAGGCGTTCGACACTGTGCAGAAGGTCTTCCAGAGCCCTCGTTGCCAGAACTGCCACATTCCCGGGGATTCGCCGCTGCAATTCGATGCCGGCGTACCCCACGCCATGAATGTCGTGCGGGGCATGGACGGCAAGGGCTCGGCGGGGCTGCCCTGTGCTACCTGCCATGGGCAAAGCAATCCGCCTGCCAGTTACGGCCCCCACGCGCCACCGGGTGCGCCGCACTGGAGTTTGCCACCGGCCGCGCACCGGATGGCCTGGATCGGCCTGCCCGCCGACCGGCTGTGCGCGATGATCAAGGATCGCTCCAGCAACGGCGATCGGGATTTTGCCGCACTGATCAAGCACGTCAGCGACGACAAGCTGGTGCTGTGGGGCTGGAACCCTGGCGGCAATCGCGCGCCGGTGCCGGTACCCCACGATGTCTTCGTCACCCAGTTCAAGCGCTGGGCCGATGCGGGAGGACCGTGCCCGATGGCGGGTAGCTGACCAGCGGCACGCTTACAGGGAGTCAATGTGGGTACGGGCGACTCTAACGTGCATACCTGCCAAAGGAGTGAACGATGTTGATCTCAGGCAAAACAGGCAAATCGGGCCGATCAGCCAACCCATTGCTTACGCCACAGCAGGAACGTGAACGTCTGCGCGAACTGTCTCGCCAGGCCGAGCAAGAGCTGGCAGGTGTGCAGATGGCGAGCATGGACGAGCTGACGCTGCTGTCCAATCGCCACGGCTTCACCGCACTGGCCCAACTCGGGCTGGACGCCTGCCGGCAACTGGAGACCCCGGCGACGCTGCTGTACTTCAGCCTCGATGAATTCAAACTCATCTGCTATCTGTATGGCCGGGCCAAGGGTGACGATGCGCTCAAGACGTTCGCCGATGTCCTGCGGATCGGCTTTCGTGAAAACGATGTGGTCGGCCGACTCGAAGGCGACCGGTTCGTGGCGCTGCTGACTGGTTCCAGCGTGGTGGAGATTGCGGCGATCAAGGCACGGCTCAATGAGATACTCGATGAGCGCAACGCTGCGGCGCATTGCAGTTATGACATTCGGTTCAGTGTTACCCAGGTCGAGTATGACTCCATTGTTCATGACTCAATCGAGGAACTGCTGGAGGAGGCCGAGCTTGTGATGAGCCGTTAGGGCGGTGTTGTGTTGGCGGGCCTCTTCGCGAGCAGGCTCGCTCCTACAGGTTTTGTGAACGCCACAAATCCACTGTGGGAGCGAGCCTGCTCCGGGCGGCGATCCGACGAAAGCGTCCTGACAGACACCACCTATTTGGCAAACAACTGCCCAATGTCCTTGAACGCCTTGAACTCCAGCGCATTCCCGCAAGGATCAAACAGAAACATCGTCGCCTGTTCACCCGCCAGCCCCTGAAAGCGAATCCCCGGCTCAATCACGAAGCGCGTCCCCAGTGACTTCAATCGCTCGGCCAACGCTTCCCACTCGGCCATCCCGAGCACCACGCCAAAATGCGGCACCGGCACATCGTGACCATCCACGGCATTGGTGTGCGCGGCTTCTTGTGCAGGTTTTTTCGGTGCCAGGTGAATCACCAGTTGATGGCCGAAGAAATTGAAATCCACCCAATGGTCGCTGGAACGACCTTCTTCCAGGCCAAACACTGAACCATAGAAATGTCGGGCGGCCGGCAAGTCGTAGACCGGAATGGCCAGGTGAAAAGGGGACAGTTGCATCAGGCGAACCTCGGTGTGGGTGGGAATGTGTCGAGTTTAGCCCTGTGATTTTTGATTGAAAGACGATATTTTTTGCATCGAGCTCAAATTATTTCGATCAATCGAGGTCGCCATGCTGCGAGAACTGAAAACCTTTATCGCCGTGGCGCGTTACGGAACCTTCGCCGCGGCCGGCATGCACATTGGCCTGACGCAATCGGCGGTCAGTGCGCAGATTCGCAATCTGGAACAGGCCCTCGGCATTCGTCTGTTCGACCGCACCGGGCGTCAGGCGCTGCTCAATGCGGCGGGGCAGCGTGCGTTGCCGATGGCCAGGGAAATGCTCGAGACCTTCAGCCGCATGGCCGTCAGTGACGATGTCAGTGAGTACCGTGGCGAACTGAAAATCGGCGCAGTGGCCACCGCCCAGACCGGGCTGCTGCCCCAGGCGCTGGTGCGCTTGCGCCAACAGGCGCCCTTGCTGGAGCCCAAGCTGGTGCCCGGGGTGTCACTGAACCTGCTGAGCCAGGTGGACACGGGAGAAGTGGACCTGGCGATCCTGATCAAGCCGCCGTTTGAGTTGCCCAAGGAATTGTCCGCGCAGGTGATTCGCCGGGAGCCCTTCGTGCTGATCGTACCGGCGGACCTGGACGGCGATGATCCGCTGCAACTGCTCGCCGAGCACCCACACGTGCGCTACGACCGCAATTCGTTCGGCGGGCGGCTGGTGACGCGGTTTCTGCGGGAACGGCAGATCGAGGTGCAGGTGGCGCTGGAGCTGGATGAACTGGAGGCTATCGTGAAAATGGTCGAGTGCGGCTTGGGGGTTTCCCTGCTGCCGGAGGCCGGGTTGTGGCTTGAGCATGGGGCCGGGGTGCGGATCATCCCGCTGGGTGAACTGACTTTCTATCGGGAGATTGTGCTGTTGCAGCGCTACAGCCAACGGATGCAGCCGATTCAGCAGTTGTTTGCCAGCTGTCTGACTCAACACTGACCCTGTGGGAGCGAGCTTGCTCGCGATGAGGCAATCTCATTCAACATATCTTCTGGCTGATACACCGCAATCGCGAGCAGGCTCGCTCCCACAGGGGATGGTGTTTGTCCGGGAAATTGCAGGCATAAAAAATCCGACGATTACTCTTCGATACAGTCCATGCCTGTGGTGCTGAAACCACCGCCCACGTACATGTTTTCACCGCTGTGCCTGCGCCCACTTATCCGTCTCAACCTATCAGTTCTGCTAGTACCCAATAGACGAAACAGGGCAGATAGTGATTTATCCATACTCAAAGAATGGATCAATCCTATGTTGACTCAACTGCGGTCACTACTCTGCGAATATCACTACGATCCTCTGGATCGCCTGACCAGTCACGCCCAACCGAATGCCCCGGCGCATCAGCGGTTTTACTGCCAAAGCCGTCTTGCCACCGAGATACAGGGGGCATTACGCAAGACCATTTTCCAGTCTGGTGATCAGGTTCTTGGGCAACAACAGCGCCAGGGCGACTCAATCGACGTCGCGCTACTGGCCACTGATCAACAACGTTCAGTCTTGCAAACGCTCCAGAAAGACAATCTACCGCAGCCCATCGCTTACTCACCCTATGGCCACCATCGAGCCGAAAGCGGCATGAGTAGTTTGTTGGGTTTCAACGGTGAGCGGGCGAATCCCGTGACCGGGCATTATTTGCTGGGAAATGGATACAGGGCGTTCAATCCGGTGTTGATGCGGTTTAATAATCCGGACAGTTGGAGTCCGTTTGGTAAGGGGGGATTGAATGCTTATGCATATTGTGAGGGGGATCCGATTGGGCGGACTGATCCGACAGGGCATGCTCTGATACTCCCACTTAAACTTTTACGAGGTGCAACATATGAGCATAACAACACATCTTATAGGCAGCTCGGTTACTTCATGGGGGATTCAAAGACTGTAACAAAACTTGGGACTGAGGGTAGTCGTGTAAAGGCTATTAAAGTGAATGATGACCCGTATCATTACCCAACTGACCGGTCTAAGGAATCGGTACAGCCTTTCGGCGTACTTGTACCTGATGATCTAATGGATCGAATGATGACTCCTGTACAAATGCGATGGAGGCCTGAGCAAGCAATAGGAGCTATCCTCAAAGAAGATAGGTATCTCGTTATTCCGCGAGAATATCATGAACGCCTTATTTTTATAGATGGTTCTGCACCGTCACCACCATCGTCACCACCACCGATGGCTGCAGTGGCCGCCAGGTCTTTACCACGCCGTGCTGCTCCCAAGATAGATTCTTTGAATGCTGATTCTGAAATTCCCTCTGGTTCCGTTTCTAGCTTAAGTGTGGCCGTACTTGCAAACTCAGCATCCAACATAAGAAGAATACAACAATTGAAGAAATCGGCCTCCAATGTACGAAGTGGATCTTCAGCACCAAACAGCGGTAGGAAGTTTAATGGGTAATACTGTTTTTCCACGAATAACAGCCCAGCGGATCGTTGCTCCCATAAAGGACCGTGCATAAAAAACCCGCCAAAACAGGCGGGTTTAATGAGATGGTCAGCCTGACCGAAGATTACTCTTCGATGCTGCCCATGGCCGTGGTGTTGAAACCACCGTCCACGTACATGATTTCACCGCTGATGCCGGACGCCAGGTCCGAGCACAGGAAGGCGCCGGCGTTGCCGACTTCGTCGATGGTGACGTTGCGGCGCAGCGGGGTTTGCGCTTCGTTGGCGGCCAGCATCTTGCGGAAGTTCTTGATGCCGGAAGCGGCGAGGGTGCGGATGGGACCTGCCGATACGCAGTTTACGCGGGTGCCGTCCGGGCCCAGGGAGCCGGCCAGGTAACGTACGCCGGCTTCCAGGGAAGCCTTGGCCATGCCCATGACGTTGTAGTTCGGCATGGTGCGCTCGGCGCCCAGGTACGACAGGGTCAGCAGGCTGCCGTTGCGGCCTTTCATCATTTCGCGGCCGGCCTTGGCCAGGGCCACGAAGCTGTAGGCGCTGATGTCGTGGGAGATGCGGAAACCTTCACGGGTGGTGGCTTCGGTGAAGTCGCCGTCCAGTTGGTCGCCCGGGGCGAAGCCGACGGAGTGCACGATGCAGTCCAGGCCGTCCCACTTCTTGCTCAACGCTTCGAAGACCTTGGCGATTTCTTCATCGCTGGCCACGTCGCACGGGAAGCACAGCTCAGGGCTCGAACCCCAGCCTTGTGCGAACTCTTCGACACGACCCTTGAGTTTGTCGTTCTGATAAGTGAAGGCAAGCTCAGCGCCCTCGCGATGCATGGCGGCAGCGATGCCGGATGCGATGGACAGCTTGCTGGCGACACCGACGATCAGTACGCGCTTACCGGCGAGAAAACCCATGTGTTGCTCCTCTTTCAGGTTATTGCGCAGTGGCCGGAGCCAGAAAAGCGGCTTCCAGCAACTGCTGTGTATACGGATGTTGGGGGGCGGCAAAAATGCTTTGCGCGTCTCCCTGTTCGACCACTTGGCCATGCTTGACCACCATCAACTGGTGGCTCAGCGCTTTCACCACAGCCAGGTCATGGCTGATAAACAGATACGTCAGGTTGTACTTGCTTTGCAGTGAACGCAAAAGCTCCACTACCTGGCGTTGTACTGTGCGGTCGAGGGCCGAAGTCGGCTCGTCCAGCAAAATCAACGCCGGTTTTAACACCAATGCCCGGGCAATGGCGATTCTCTGCCGTTGCCCGCCGGAAAATTCGTGGGGGTAGCGGTGCCGGGTTTCCGGATCCAGACCTACCTCCTTGAGTGCCGCAATAATCGCTTGTTCCTGTTCTGCCGCGGTGCCCATCTTGTGGATCCGCAGGCCCTCGCCAACGATCTGGCTTACGCACATCCGCGGGCTCAGGCTGCCGAACGGGTCCTGAAACACCACTTGCATCTCCCGCCGCAGCGGCCGTACCTGTTGCTGCGTCAGGCAGTCTAGCTGCTGGTCTTCAAAGCGAATGGCGCCTTTGCTGGCGATCAACCGCAAAATCGCCAGGCCCAGGGTCGATTTGCCGGAACCGCTTTCACCCACGATCCCCAGGGTCTGACCCTGGGGCAGGCTGAAATTGATGCCGTCGACCGCCTTGACGTAATCCACCGTGCGCTTGAGCAGGCCTTTCTTGATCGGAAACCAGACTTTCAGGTCCTCGACCGCCAGCAAGGGCGGGCCGATCACGTTGCTTGCAGGCTTGCCATCGGGCTCCGCTGCCAGCAGTTCCCGAGTGTACGGATGCTGCGGCGCGCGGAACAATTCTTCGCACGATGCCTGTTCGACGATGCAACCTTGCCGCATGACACATACGCGATGCGCAATTCTTCGAACAAGGTTCAAATCGTGGCTGATCAGCAGCAGTGCCATGCCCAATCGGGCTTGCAGTTCCTTGAGCAATTCGAGGATTTTCAGCTGGACGGTCACGTCCAGCGCGGTGGTCGGCTCGTCGGCGATCAGCAGTTCCGGCTCGTTGGCCAGGGCCATGGCGATCATCACCCGCTGGCGCTGGCCGCCGGACAATTCGTGGGGCAGGGCCTTGAGGCGCTTGTGCGGCTCGGGGATGCCGACCATCTCCAGCAGCTCCAGGGTGCGCTTGGTCGCGACCTTGCCGGTCAGGCCCTTGTGGATGCCCAGCACCTCGTTGATCTGTTTCTCGATCGAGTGCAGGGGATTGAGCGAGGTCATCGGCTCCTGGAAGATCATTGCAATCCGGTTGCCGCGAATGTGGCGGATGGTTTTTTCCTTCAGGTCCAGCAGGTTCTGCCCGGAATACATGATGGTGCCGGACGGATGCCGCGCGAGCGGGTAGGGCAGCAGGCGCAGGATCGAATGTGCTGTTACCGATTTACCGGAACCGCTCTCGCCGACCAAAGCCAGGGTTTCACCGCGCTTGATGTCGAAGCTGACACCTTCGACCGCCAGCTGGCAGCGATTGCCGACGACAAAATCGACGGACAGGTCGCGCACTTCGATCAGATTGTTCTGATTCATTTCACTTCCTCGGGTCGAAGGCATCGCGAGCGGACTCGCCGATGAACACCAGCAAACTCAACATCAAGGCCAGCACGGCAAAGGCGCTGATGCCCAGCCACGGCGCCTGCAGGTTGGATTTGCCCTGGGCCACCAGTTCACCCAGGGACGGGCTACCCGCCGGCAAACCGAAGCCGAGGAAGTCCAGGGCTGTCAGCGTACCGATGGCGCCGGTGAGGATGAACGGCATGAAGGTCATGGTCGAGACCATCGCGTTGGGCAGGATGTGGCGGAACATGATCGCACCGTTCTGCATGCCCAGGGCGCGGGCGGCGCGTACGTATTCCAGATTGCGCCCGCGCAGGAACTCGGCGCGTACCACGTCGACCAGGCTCATCCACGAGAACAGCAGCATGATCCCCAACAACCACCAGAAGTTGGGCTGCACGAAACTGGCAAGGATGATCAGCAGGTACAGCACCGGCAGCCCGGACCAGATCTCCAGGAAGCGCTGCCCGGCCAGGTCCACCCAGCCCCCGTAGAAGCCCTGCAAGGCCCCGGCGATCACGCCGATGATCGAGCTGAGCACGGTCAGGGTCAGGGCGAACAGCACCGAAATGCGGAACCCGTAGATCACCCGGGCCAGCACATCACGGCCCTGATCGTCGGTGCCCAGCAGGTTGTCCGCCGAGGGCGGGGCCGGGGCCGGGACTTTCAGGTCGTAGTTGATGCTCTGGTAGCTGTAGGGGATCGGCGCCCACAGCACCCAGGCGTCCTTGGCCTTGAGCAGTTCGCGGATGTACGGGCTCTTGTAGTTCGCCTCCAGCGGAAATTCGCCGCCGAAGGTGGTTTCCGGGTAGCGCTTGAGCGCCGGGAAGTACCAGTTGTTGTCGTAGTGCACCACCAGCGGCTTGTCGTTGGCGATCAGCTCGGCGCCCAGGCTGGCGCCAAACAGGATCAGGAACAGCCACAGCGACCACCAGCCACGCTTGTTGGCCTTGAACAGTTCGAAGCGTCGGCGATTGAGAGGGGACAGGTTCATCTCAATGCTCCCGGCTTTCGAAGTCGATGCGCGGATCGACAAAGGTGTAGGTCAGGTCGCCGATCAGTTTCACCACCAGTCCGAGCAGGGTGAAGATGAACAGCGTGCCGAACACCACCGGGTAATCGCGGTTGATTGCCGCCTCGAAACTCATCAGGCCGAGGCCGTCGAGGGAAAAGATCACCTCCACCAACAACGAGCCGGTGAAGAAGATGCCGATGAGGGCCGAGGGGAAACCGGCGATCACCAGCAGCATGGCGTTGCGGAACACATGACCGTACAGCACGCGGTGGTTGGTCAGGCCTTTGGCCCGTGCGGTGATCACGTACTGCTTGTTGATCTCGTCGAGGAAGCTGTTCTTGGTCAGCAGGGTCATGGTCGCGAAGTTGCCGATCACCAGCGCGGTCACTGGCAGCGCCAGGTGCCAGAAGTAGTCGAGGATCTTGCCGCCCATGCTCAGTTCATCGAAGTTGTTCGAAGTCAGACCGCGCAAGGGGAACCAGTCCAGGTAACTGCCGCCGGCGAACACCACGATCAACAGGATGGCGAACAGGAACGCCGGGATCGCGTAGCCGACGATGATCGCCGAACTGGTCCAGACGTCGAAGTGGCTGCCGTGCCGCTTGGCCTTGGCGATCCCCAGCGGGATCGACACCAGGTACATGATCAGCGTGCTCCATAGTCCGAGGGAGATTGAGACCGGCATCTTTTCCTTGATCAGGTCGATGACCTTGGCGTCGCGGAAGAAGCTGTCGCCGAAATCCAGGGACGCATAGTTCTTGACCATGATCCACAAGCGTTCCGGCGCCGATTTGTCGAAGCCGTACATGTGCTCGATTTCTTTGATTAGTGCCGGGTCCAGGCCCTGGGCGCCGCGATAGGCCGAGCCTGCCACCGAGACTTCGGCACCGCCGCCGGCGATGCGGCTGGTAGCGCCTTCGAAGCCTTCGAGCTTGGCGATCATCTGTTCCACCGGTCCGCCCGGGGCGGCCTGGATGATCACGAAGTTGATCAGCAGGATGCCGAACAGAGTCGGAATGATCAGCAACAGTCGCCGAAAAATGTACGCCAGCATCTGATTACTCCGTGCCCGCAGGATCGGCCTGCAGTGTGGTTTCGACTTCTATCGCCGGCTTGATGTCGGGCTTGACCCACCAGGTGGCCGTGCCGATGTCGTACTTGGGCGAGACCTTGGGATGGCCAATGTGGTTCCAGTAGGCCACGCGCCAGGTCTTGATGTGCCAGTTGGGTATTACGTAATAGCCCCATTGCAGCACCCGGTCCAGCGCGCGGGCGTGGGCCACCAGGCTGTTGCGCGAATCGGCGTTGATCAGTTGCTCGACCAGTTGATCGACCACCGGATCTTTCAGCCCCATGGAGTTGCGGCTGCCGGGTTTGTCGGCGGCGGCCGACATCCAGAATTCCCGCTGTTCGTTCCCCGGCGAGTTGGACTGCGGGAAGCTGCCGACGATCATGTCGAAGTCCCGGGAGCGCACACGGTTGATGTACTGCGAGACGTCGACCCGCCGGATCACCAGATCGATACCCAGGTCGCTCAGGTTGCGCTTGAACGGCAGCAGCACCCGTTCGAATTCGGTCTGGGCCAACAGGAACTCGATGACCACCGGCTTGCCGGTGGTGTCGACCATCTTGTCATCGACGATGCGCCAGCCGGCCTCCTGCAACAGTTGATAGGCTTGCCGTTGCTGGGCGCGGATCATGCCGCTGCCGTCGGTGGTCGGGTTCTGGAACGCTTCGTTGAACACCTGCGGCGGCAGCTTGCTGCGGAACGGTTCGAGGATCGCCACCTGATCGGCGTCAGGCGCGCCGGTGGCGGCCATTTCCGAGTTCTCGAAATAACTGCGGGTGCGCGCGTAGGCGCCGTTGAAGAGTTGCTTGTTGGTCCATTCGAAATCCAGCAACAGCGACAAGGCCTGGCGCACACGCACATCCTGGAACACCGGGCGGCGCATATTGAACACGAAGCCTTGCATGCCGGTGGGGTTGCCGTTGGGAATCTGTTCCTTGACCAGTCGACCTTCGGTGACTGCCGGAGTGTTGTAGGCATTGGCCCAGTTCTTCGCGGTCATTTCCAGCCAGTAGTCGAACTGTCCGGCCTTGAGCGCTTCCAGGGCGACGGTGTTGTCGCGGTAGTAATCGGTGGTCATCACGTCGAAGTTGTAGAAGCCGCGATTGACCGGCAGGTCCTTGCCCCAGTAATCCTTGACCCGCTCGTAACGCACCGAGCGTCCGGCCTTCACTTCGCTGACCTTGTACGGGCCACTGCCCAGCGGGATTTCCAGGTTGCCCTTGTTGAAGTCGCGGTCGGCCCACCAATGCTTGGGCAGCACCGGCAACTGGCCGAGGATCAGCGGCAGTTCGCGGTTGTTGGTGTGCTTGAACTTGAACAGCACGGTCAGCGGGTCTTCGGCGATCGCTTCGGCCACGTCGTTGTAGTAGCCGCGGTACATCGGCGCGCCGTCCTTGGTCAGCATCTGGAAGCTGAATACCACGTCCTCGGCGCGAATCGGATGGCCGTCATGGAAGCGTGCTTCGGGGCGCAGGTAGAAGCGCACCCAGGCGTTGTCCGGGGCTTTCTCGATCAGTCGGGCGATCAAGCCGTACTCGGTGAACGGTTCGTCCAGACCTTGCTTGGCCAGGGTGTCGTAGATCATGCCGATATCGTCCGCCGGCACGCCTTTGCTGATGAAGGGGTTGAGGCTGTCGAATCCGCCGAAACCGGCCTGACGGAAAATCCCGCCCTTGGGCGCGTCCGGATTGACGTAGTCGAAGTGTTTGAAGTCGGCCGGGTATTTCGGCGGTTCGTTGTACAGGGTCACGGCATGTTGCGGGGCGGCGCAGGCCAGCCCGGCGAACAGCAGACCGCTGGCCTGCAGGAGCAGGGCACGGATGGGTTTCATTGATCTTTCTCCGAAGATTTCAGCCACCACGCGTTCAGGCCCAGAGTGTAGGGCGGCGTGGTGACGAAGGCGAGCCGGTTGCGGTACGCCAGACGGTGATTATTGAGGTACCAGTTGGGAACGATGTAGTGCTGCCACAGCAGCACGCGGTCGAGGGCCTTGCCGGCGGCGACCTGCTCATCGCGGGTCTGGGCGGCCAGCAACTGGTCGAGCAAGTGGTCGACTACCGGGTTGGCAATGCCGGCGTAGTTCTTGCTGCCCTTGACCCCGGCCTGGCTGGAGTGAAAGTACTGCCATTGTTCCAGGCCTGGGCTGAGCGTCTGGTTGAGGGTCATCAGAATCATGTCGAAGTCGAACTGGTCGAGGCGCTGCTTGTATTGCGCGCGATCGACCGTGCGCAGCCGCGCATCGATGCCGATGCTGGCCAAGGTCTCGACGTAAGGCTGGAGGATGCGTTCCAGGTTCGGGTTGACCAGCAGCAGCTCCAGGCGCAAGGGCTGTCCGGCGGCGTTTTGCAGGCGCTGGCCATTGAGCTTCCAGCCAGCCTCAGCAAGCAGGCCGAGGGCTTTGCGCAAGGTCTCCCGGGGGATGCCGCGGCCATCGGTCTGCGGCAGGCTGAACGGTTCGGTAAAGAGTTTGGCCGGCAGTTGCTCGCGATAGGGCTTGAGTAACAGCCATTCATGCCCGACCGGCAAACCGCTGGCCGAGAACTCGCTGTTGGGGTAGTAACTCATGGCGCGTTGGTAGGCGCCGCCGAACAGCGTGCGGTTGGTCCACTCGAAGTTGAACATCAGCCCCAGCGCTTCGCGGACCCTGGCGTCCGAGAACGCCGGGCGGCGGCTGTTCATGAACAGGCCTTGGGTCTGGGTCGGGATCCGATGGGGAATCTGCGCCTTGATCACCTCGCCGCGGCGTATGGCGGGGAAGTTGTAGCCGGTGTCCCAGTTCTTTGCCTGATGCTCGATGTAGATATCGAATTCGCCGGCCTTGAACGCCTCGAACGCCACGTCGCTGTCGCGGTAGAACTCGACTTCCATGCGGTCGAAGTTGTACTTGCCGCGATTGACCGCCAGGTCCTTGCCCCAGTAATCCTTGACCCGTTCGAAGACGATCTGTCGTCCTGGTGTGGCCGAGGTAATGCGATACGGCCCGCTGCCCAGCGGCGGCTCGAAAGTGGTGGCCTTGAAGTCGCGGCCTTTCCAGTAGTGCTGTGCCAGCACCGGCATTTCACCCAGGCGCAGGATCAGCAGCGGATTGCCGGCACGCTTGAACACGAAACGGATGCGTTGCGGGCTGAGGATGTCGACCCGCGACACTTCCTGAAGGCTGGTGCGATACAGCGGATGGCCTTCCTTGAGCAGCACGCGATAGGAGAACGCGACGTCGTAGGCGGTGATCGGCGTGCCGTCATGGAAGCGTGCTTCGGGGCGCAGGTTGAACACCACCCAGCTGCGGTTCTCGTTGTACTCCACCGACTGGGCGATCAGGCCATAACTGGACGCGGGCTCGTCACCCGAAGGTGCGTACTGCCCCGTGCCGATCATCAGCGGTTCGTTCAGCTCGTTGATGCCGTATTGCAGGAAACTCGGTGTGGTGACCGGGCTGGTGCCCTTGAAGGTGTAGGGGTTGAGCGTATCGAAGGTGCCAAACGCCATGACCCGCAACGTACCGCCCTTGGGCGCTTGCGGGTTGACCCAGTCGAAGTGGGTAAATCGGGCCGGGTACTTGAGCGTGCCGAACTGCGCATAACCATGGCTTTCGATGATCATCGCGCTTGCGGTGGAGCTCAAGGCCAGGCTGATCAGGAAGAGGAGGGGACGCTTCAAATAGGGGATCCGGTCCGGGCGGCTTGGGCTTTGTGGATCGTACAGTAACAGCTTGTATGGACAGGAAAAAGACGGGGGGTTAATGCGCAATCTCGGCCAGGTCACAAACCCTGTAGGAGCAGCCCACAAAAACTGTGAAGACATAAAAAAGCCCCTGAAGTCAGGGGCTGTTTTTAATGCGGATTGGCCACCGTCAACATCTGGCCAGGCTTGAGCGCCTGGCCGACACGCGGGTTCCAGCGCTTGAGATGCTGCATCTCTACGTTGAAGCGCTTGGCCACGATGTACAGCGAGTCGCCTTGCTGGACCTTGTACGTGGTCTGTTGCTTCTTGGTGTTGGCTGCAATCACGGTGTTGACGCGCCCGGAGCTGCGCTTGCTGGTGTCCTGCATGACCAGGGTCTGGCCGGGCTTGAGGTTCTTGCCGTTCAGTTTGTTCCAGCGTTGCAGGTCCTGCACGTCGACGTTGTTGGCCTTGGCGATGGAGCCGAGGTTGTCACCCCGCTTGACCCGGTAGGAACGCTTGACGCTGGCGACCTGGGTGTCGTCGGCACCTTCGAAGACCGGCTTGAGCGATTTCTTGCTGATCAGTTCTTCAGGACGCATGGTTTGCAGGCTGCTGGTCAGCAATTGCGCCTTGGAGGTCGGGACCAGCAGATGTTGCGGGCCGTCGATGGTGGTGCGTTGCTTGAAAGCCGGGTTGAGCTGAAACAGTTCGTCTTCGTCGATGTTGGCGACTTCAGCAACCTTGGACAGGTCCATGCGCTGGTTGATTTCGACGACCTGGAAGTAGGGTTCGTTGGCGATCGGGTTGAGGTTCACGCCGTAGGCTTCCGGCGCCATCACCACTTGCGACAGTGCCAGCAACTTCGGCACGTAGGCCTGGGTTTCGGAGGGCAGCGGCAGGTTCCAGTAGTCGGTCGGCAGGCCGAGGCGTTCGTTGCGCTCGATGGCCCGGCTGACGGTGCCTTCGCCGGCGTTGTAGGCCGCCAGGGCCAGCATCCAGTCGCCGTTGAACATGTCGTGCAGGCGGGTCAGGTAATCAAGCGCGGCGGTGGTCGACGCGGTGATATCGCGACGGCCATCATAGAAACGGGTTTGACGCAGGTTGAAATAACGCCCGGTGGACGGGATGAACTGCCAAAGACCCACCGCGTCGGCCCGGGAATAGGCCATCGGGTTGTAGGCGCTTTCAATCACTGGCAGCAGGGCCAGTTCCAGCGGCATGTTGCGTTCTTCAAGGCGCTCGACGATGTAGTGAATGTAGAGGCTGCCACGTTCGCCGGCGTTTTCGAGGAAAGATGGATTGCTGGCGAACCACAGGCGCTGTTGCTCGATGCGCGGGTTGACGCCCAGCCCGTCCTGCAGCTGGAAGCCCTGGCGCATGCGCTCCCAGACGTCCTGGGGAATTTGCGGGCTGGGTTTTTCGCTGAGCCAGATTGGCTTCTGCTTGGCGCGCGCGGCGATGTTCTGCGTGTGCGCCGCATCGGTCTGCGGCGCATGGCTGGAACAGCCCGCCAGGGTGGCGGACACAGCCACCGCTATGGCTTGAGCCAAGCGGGTCAATGCGTCTGAACTGATGGCTTTGCGAATAGGTGACGACATTGGCTGGAAGTAAGTTCCGGGCAAAAATGTCGGGCGATTCTAGAAAGCGTACCCTGCGCGGTCAACCTTTCAGAATTGTTGCAATCTTGAGAAGCCCCTTTAGAACCTGTCTTTCCACGCTCGAAGCGCAGCAAAAACCATATCGGGCGCCGAGTTATCGGTGCCGGTCCGTTCGTCCGCTTTTTCTTTAACGGATGTTTCACCGGAGCGCAAAAACGGGTTTGTGAGCTTTTCCAGCGCCAGTGTCGACGGCAACGTCATGATCCCGGATTCCCGTTGGCGGGTGACTTTGGCCAGGCGCTCGGCGGTGTCCGGGTTGTTCGGCTCGACGGCCGCCGCAAACTTCAGATTGCTGAGGGTGTACTCGTGGGTGCAGTACACCAGCGTGTCATCCGGCAACCCGGCGAGGCGTGTCAGCGAGCTGTACATTTGCTGTGGCGTGCCTTCGAACAAGCGTCCGCAACCGGCGGCAAACAGGGTGTCGCCGCAGAACAGCAAGCCGTGATGGTAATAGGCGATATGCCCCAGGGTGTGGCCAGGGATCGCGAGGACATCGAAATCCCAGCCGAGCACACTGACCTTGTCGTTGTCCTTGAGCGCAACGTCCCGCGCCGGGATCGTTTCGCTGGCCGGACCATAGACTTTCGCGTCCGTCGCCTTTTTCAGCTGTTCGACGCCGCCGACGTGGTCATGATGGTGATGAGTGATCAAAATATCACTCAGTACCCAGCCCGGATTGGCCGTGAGCCAGGCTTGCACGGGGGCGGCATCGCCCGGGTCGACGACCGCGCAGCGCTTGCTGCCGTGGTCTTGTAACAACCAGATGTAGTTGTCGGTGAAGGCGGGCAGGGCAGTGATCTGTATCATCGTCGGATTCGCCAAGCGGAAAACATTGGCGCATCTTAGAACTTCCTGGCGCGTTGGAGAATGCAATGACTGATAAAGCGTTCGCACAAGCCGATCCTGACTGGCTGGCGTTGATCAGCGCGGCCCGCGAGTGGCTGGCCGGTCCCCTCGGGCAATTTCTGCTGGACGAAGAGCGTCGCATGCTCGAAGACGAGCTCGGGCGGTTCTTTGGTGGCTATCTGGTGCATTACGGTCCCTCGGCCCAGACTCCGCCGGCGGCCCCCCAGGTGCAACGCAATGTGCGCCTTGGCGCGCCGTTGCCGGGGGTCGAGATCGTTTGTGAGGAGCAGGCCTGGCCGCTGAGCGAACATGCCACCGATGTGGTGGTGCTGCAGCATGGCCTGGATTTCTGCCTGTCGCCCCACGGCCTGCTTCGCGAGGCGGCCAGCAGCGTACGCCCCGGCGGGCACTTGCTGATCATCGGCATCAATCCCTGGAGCAGTTGGGGTCTGCGGCATGTATTTGCCCAGGATGCGCTGCGCAAGGCGCGCTGCATTTCGCCGTCACGGGTCGCTGACTGGCTGAACCTGCTGGGCTTCGCGCTGGAGAAACGTCGCTTCGGGTGCTATCGTCCGCCGCTTGCGTCGCCGGCGTGGCAGACCCGCCTGGCCGGTTGGGAGCGCAAGGCCGGTGACTGGCAACTGTCGGGCGGCGGCTTCTATTTATTGGTGGCGCGCAAGATCGTGGTGGGCCTGCGACCGGTCCGTCAGGAGCGGCGCGAACCGATGGGCAAGCTGATCCCGTTGCCGATGGCCAAGGTCAACCGGCGCAACATCGAACCGTAATACACACTTTTCATTTGCGGCCGGGCTTGCCCCGGCTTCGGGCGTCGTCGGTCAGCGATCGGCGGGCCAGCGCATTTTCTGGATAGATTGGCATGAGCGATAGCGTAGAACTGTTCACCGACGGCGCCTGCAAAGGCAACCCTGGCCCCGGCGGCTGGGGCGCACTGCTGGTGTGCAAGGGCGTCGAAAAGGAACTGTGGGGCGGCGAAGCCAATACCACCAACAATCGCATGGAACTGATGGGCGCGATCCGTGGCCTGGAAGAACTCAAGCGACCTTGCGAGGTGCTGCTGGTGACCGACTCCCAGTACGTGATGAAAGGCATCAACGAGTGGATGGACAACTGGAAGAAGCGCGGCTGGAAAACCGCGGCGAAGGAACCGGTGAAAAACGCTGACCTGTGGAAGCTGCTTGACGAGCAGGTCAACCGCCACAAAGTCACCTGGAAATGGGTGCGCGGACACATTGGCCATCACGGCAACGAACGGGCCGACCAGTTGGCCAACCGTGGCGTGGATGAAGTGCGTGGGTACAAACAGGGCTGATCAACCTCCCGTACGGTGAGCATGTTAAGATTCGCGCTTTTGCACGATTGACCGATTGAGAGCTGAGCACTGATGGCCACCAGATCCGTTGTACTCGACACCGAAACCACCGGCATGCCGGTGACCGACGGCCACCGGATTATCGAAATCGGTTGTGTCGAGTTGATCGGCCGACGCCTGACGGGCCGGCACTTTCACGTTTACCTGCAACCCGATCGCGAAAGTGACGAGGGCGCCATCGGTGTCCACGGCATCACCAACGAATTCCTCGTGGGCAAGCCGCGTTTTGCCGAGGTGGCCGAAGAGTTCTTCGAGTTCATCAAGGGCGCGCAGCTGATCATCCATAACGCGGCGTTCGACGTTGGCTTCATCAACAACGAATTCGCCCTGATGGGCCAGCAGGACCGCGCAGACATCACGCAGCACTGCTCGATCCTCGACACCCTGATGATGGCCAGGGAACGTCACCCGGGGCAGCGCAACAGCCTCGACGCCCTGTGCAAACGCTATGGCGTCGACAACTCCGGCCGTGAACTGCACGGTGCCTTGCTCGACTCCGAGATTCTCGCCGACGTCTACCTGACCATGACCGGGGGGCAGACCAGCCTGTCCCTGGCCGGCAACGCATCCGATGGCAATGGCTCGGGGGAAGGGGCGGATAACTCGGCCACCGAGATTCGCCGTTTGCCGGCGGACCGCCAGCCGACGCGCATCATCCGCGCCAGCGAAGACGACCTGGCCCGCCATGCGGCGCGCCTGGAAATCATCGGCAAGTCCGCGGGTGCCCCGGCGTTGTGGGTGCAGTTGGCTGAGGCGGAAGCGCAGGCGTAGTTCCTCATTCCAATGAATGCTTTTTGTGGCGAGGGAGCTTGCTCCCGCTCGGCTGCGAAGCAGTCGTAAATACATCCTCTGCGGTTTATCTGAACGAATGATGGGACCGCTTCGCGCTCCAGCGGGAGCAAGCTCCCTCGCCACAGGGAAACTCCCCTGTCGCCACAAGTTGGTGCATCCCGCTCGCCACATCCTCTGCAACACTCTACCCTGAGGTGATTGGCAGGCTCTGGTCTGCCGCCTCAGGACACTGAGCCTCATGTACAAAGACTTGAAATTTCCGGTCCTGATTGTCCATCGCGACATCAAGACCGACAGTGTTGCCGGCGACCGTGTGCGGGGTATTGCCCGGGAGCTGGAGCAGGAGGGGTTCAGCGTCGTTTCGGCGGTGGATTACACCGAAGGGCGTCTGGTGGCGTCGACTTACCACGGCCTGTCCTGCATGTTGATTGCCTCTGAAGACGCCAGCACTCATTCCCATTTGTTGCAAAACATGGCCGAACTGATCGGTCTGGCGCGGGTCCGCGCGCCGGATCTGCCGATCTTCGCCCTGGGCGAAAAAGTGACCCTGGAAAACGCGCCCGCCGACGCCATGGCCGAGCTCAATCAGTTGCGCGGCATTCTTTATCTGTTCGAAGACACCGTGCCCTTTCTCGCCCGGCAGGTGGCCCGCGCCGCACGCAAATACCTAGATGGCCTGCTGCCACCGTTTTTCAAGGCATTGGTGCAACACACGGCGGACTCCAACTACTCCTGGCACACTCCGGGTCACGGCGGTGGTGTGGCGTATCACAAAAGCCCGGTCGGGCAGGCGTTTCACCAGTTTTTCGGGGAAAACACCCTGCGCTCGGATCTTTCGGTGTCGGTGCCCGAGCTCGGTTCCTTGCTTGATCACACCGGCCCCCTGGCTGAAGCCGAGGCTCGCGCGGCACGCAATTTCGGCGCCGATCACACCTTTTTCGTGATCAATGGCACCTCCACGGCCAACAAGATTGTCTGGCACTCGGTGGTCGCCCGCGATGACCTGGTGCTGGTGGACCGCAATTGCCACAAGTCGGTGCTGCACTCGATCATCATGACCGGCGCGATCCCGCTGTACCTGTGTCCGGAGCGTAATGAACTGGGGATCATCGGCCCGATTCCACTGAGTGAGTTCAGCCGCGAATCGATCCAGGCCAAGATCGACGCCAGTCCGCTGACCAAGGGTCGTTCACCGAAGGTCAAGCTCGCGGTGGTGACCAATTCGACCTATGACGGCCTCTGCTACAACGCCGAGCTGATCAGGCAGCAACTGGGCAATAGCGTTGAGGTGTTGCACTTCGATGAGGCCTGGTACGCCTATGCGGCGTTTCATGAGTTCTTTGCCGGGCGCTACGGCATGGGCACCTCCCGTGATGAAGACAGCCCGTTGGTGTTCACCACCCATTCGACCCACAAGTTGCTGGCGGCCTTCAGCCAGGCGTCGATGATTCACGTGCGCGATGGCGGTGCGCGGCAGCTGGACCGGGATCGCTTCAACGAAGCGTTCATGATGCACATCTCGACCTCGCCGCAGTACGGCATCATCGCCTCGCTGGATGTGGCGTCGGCGATGATGGAAGGGCCGGCCGGGCGTTCGCTGTTGCAGGAAATGTTCGACGAAGCCCTGAGTTTTCGCCGGGCGCTGGCCAACTTGCGCCAGCACATTGCCGCCGATGACTGGTGGTTCTCGATCTGGCAACCGCCGACGGCGCAAGGCATCGAGCGGGTCGTCACCGAGGACTGGTTGCTGCAACCCGATGCCGACTGGCACGGCTTTGGCGGCGTGACCGACGATTATGTGTTGCTCGACCCGATCAAGGTCACGTTGGTAATGCCGGGATTGACCGCCGGTGGCGCCCTCAGCGAGCGCGGGATTCCGGCGGCGGTGGTCAGCAAGTTCCTCTGGGAGCGCGGCCTGGTGGTCGAGAAAACCGGGCTGTATTCGTTCCTGGTGTTGTTCTCCATGGGCATCACCAAGGGCAAGTGGAGCACGCTGCTCACCGAACTGCTGGAGTTCAAGCGCAGCTATGACGCCAACGTCAGCCTGGCCAGTTGCCTGCCCTGCGTGGCGCAAGAGAATGTCGCGCGCTATCAGGGCATGGGCCTGCGGGATCTGTGCGATCAGTTGCATGCCTGTTATCGCAGCAATGCCACCGCCAGGCACCTCAAACGTATGTACACCGTACTGCCGGAAGTCGCGATGAAGCCGGCGGACGCCTATGATCAATTGGTGCGGGGTGAAGTCGAAGCCGTGTCGATCGATGCGCTGGACGGGCGGATCGCCGCGGTGATGCTGGTGCCGTACCCGCCCGGCATTCCGCTGATCATGCCGGGCGAGCGTTTTACCGAGTCGACCCGCTCGATCATCGATTACCTGGCGTTTGCCCGCACGTTCGATAGCAGTTTTCCGGGGTTCGTTGCTGATGTGCACGGATTGCAACACGAAGATCAGGGCAGTGGGCGGTGCTACACCGTCGATTGCATCAAGGAATGAGGACCTTTCCCAGTATGCAGCCGGTTATAAATCCGAATTTCCCAGGGTTGTCGGTACGGGTTGCCGACGAGGGTTTTGCCGCCTACATCTGGGGCAGTGATTTCAGTTTTGAAGTCGCGGCCTACGGTGCGGCCGAAATAGGCAAGCCGGTGGCACAGTGGCCGGTCACCCCGATCACGCCTTATCGCAAGTGCTACGGCATCGACCCCGAAGAATTCAGCAGCTTTCGCGATGGCGCCGACAGCGCGATTTTCATGGCGTATCTGGATGACCAGCCCGTGGGGCACCTGGTGGTCAGTACCAACTGGAACGGCTTTGCCCATATCGACGAACTGGCGGTGCACGCACCGGCCCGGCGGCATGGCGTGGCCAAGGCCCTGCTGGATGTGGCGCAGTTCTGGAGCCGCAAGAAAAAACTCCCGGGCATCATGCTCGAAACCCAGAACAACAACCTGGCGGCCTGCCGGCTCTATGAACGCTGCGGTTACGTGATTGGCGGGATCGACCACCTGCGCTATCGCGGCATCGATCCGAACACCGCCGAAGTGGCGCTGTTCTGGTATCGACTGTTCGAAAACCCGCTGGAAAACCCGTTCAGTTCGTCAGCATCGCCGCGGCTTGTTCCGTGATGATGGCCAACAAGGTCTGAACGGCTGGTGAAGGTTCGGCGTTCTTCAGTGTCAGGGCGTAGAGACTGATCGGGACGGCTGGGGCCAGCGGGCAGGCGTCCAGTCCCGAGGCTTTGGCGCCGAGGGCGGTGAAGGGGTCGACGATGGCCAGGCCTTCGCCGGCCTCGACCATGCTGCGCATCATCTGATGCGTCTGGACCCGGGTCTGGATCACCGGGGCAGGGCGCAAGCCGTGCAGTTTGTTTTCCAGTGCCGGGCTCAGCGGGTCTTGCCCCTCCAGGCCTATCATCGATTGGCCGGCCAGATCCTGCAGTGAAATGTATTTCTGTTTCGGTTGCAGCCAGCCATGGGGGGCGAGCAACTGGAGTTTGCCCTGGGCAATTATCTGGCAATCGAGGTCGGCGTGATCGGGGTCGTGCAGGCTCAGGCCCAGATCGCTTTCACGCAGCAGCAGGCTTCTGACGATGTCGCGGGTCGGCTGGCTCAGCAGTGTGCAAGGCGCATCGGGCAGGCGTCGGCGCAGGGCCGCGATGCTGTGTGGCAACAGTTGGTTGGCCAGAGGCGGGGTGCAGATGATGCGCAGCGGCGGCGCCAGGTATTGCCGGAGGCTGTTGGCCAGGCGCTGCACCGGTTCGAGCGCATCGTAGACCCGGGCAATTTCCACCTGCAGTTCCCGCGCTTCGCGGGTGGCCTGCAATCGCCCGCGCACGCTGGCGAACAGCATGAAACCCAACTGATCCTCTGCGTCGCGCAGCAAACGCTCGACTTCGGCCACCGGCAACTGCAGCCATTCGGCGGCGGTGCCCAGGTGACCGGTCTGCAAGAGCGCCTGGATCACTTCGATATGGCGTAAGCGCATGCGTGAAGTCCATGTTCAGCAGGTGGAGGAGTCAGTGGCTGAATCCTACCCCAAGTCCGTGCATATGACTTCTGCTCATAACGACGGGTTATGAAACGCTGGCGGTTTGCGGTTCGCGGGTAATGGTCACGCCGGTTTGCACCAGCATGAATTCATTGTCGTCGACCTTGTTGACACGGTCGCCAATGGCCAGTTTGTAGGTGGTGACAGGGCTTGAACCGTCTACCGCCGGGGTGGAGTCCTGGAACTCGTGCACCGAATAAATACGGCCTTCCGCGTCTCTTGCATGGAACTGACCGACGAGTACTGCTGCCATCTGCTTAGAACCTCTGGAGATAAATCACTCAATTTGCGGCACTGTAGACCGTGCTTGGGCGAGGTAAGTTTTCCTACGGGAAAAAAATAGTCAGGGGCGGTGTTTTCGGTCGCCCACTGCTTGAATCGTCATCTATAACTACAAGCTCTTCATATCGGACAGTCGAGAAACTCTTATGAGCAACGTCTATACGATCGCCGTCGTGGTCGGCAGCTTGAGAAAGGAATCGATCAACCGCAAGGTCGCACGGGCCCTGATAGAGTTGGCGCCGGCCAATCTCAAGCTCAACATCGTCGAAATCGGCGATCTGCCGCTCTATAACGAAGACATCGATGGCGCTTCACCGCCGGCAGCCTACAGCACTTTCCGACAACAGGTGAGCTCATCCGACGCGGTGTTGTTCGTGACCCCGGAATACAACCGCTCGGTGCCGGCGCCGTTGAAAAATGCGATTGACGTGGGGTCGCGTCCATACGGCAAAAGTGCCTGGAGCGGTAAACCGGGGGCCATTATCAGCGTTTCGCCGGGGGCCGTCGGCGGGTTTGGTGCAAACCACAACCTGCGTCAATCCATGGTGTTTCTCAATGTGCCAGTGATGCAGCAACCGGAGGCCTATCTGGGGAACGCCGGTTCGGCGTTCGACGAGGCGGGCAAGTTGTCCGAGTCGGTCAAGCCGTTCCTGCAAAAATTCATCAATGCCTATGGGCAATGGGTCGAACAGCACAAGAAAGTTTGATAGTCATTGGCCAGTGTTTTGTTCTGCGAAACGCTGGGTGGTTATCTGTTCAGGCCGGGTTGGCCCCTTCGCGAGTCTGCTCGCGAAGGGGGCGGATCAGGCAATACAAGACTCAACCCTGTCCCGGTACATTCGGCCAAAGGTCCGCCACCAGAAACAACCGTTCTGCCTCTTCCCAGTCACCCGTGGCATTTTCCACCAGACGCACCAGCAGTTGTGCGGGCGCCAGCGGGTCCAGTTCATCGAGCCAGGCTTGCATCTGCTCAGGGTTCCAGGTGTGCTCCGCCGAATAATGCGCTGGCGCCAGCCAGGCGTGGCGGGGCAGGGGTTGCCAGCGACCGGGCGGGCTCTGGGCCAACAACGCCGGCCAATCCTTTTGATGCAACCAGCGACCGCGCAAATGCTGCGGATGGGCACCCGATGGCGGGGCTGCCTGACCGGGCCACGGATACAGCAGGTACCCGCCCAGCCACAAATGCGCGCTGAACGCCTGAATATCCAGCGCCGCCAGTACTTCACGGCTCTCGGGGCGCGCGGAAATCGGCAATTGATGCTGGCTCAGGTGCGCCAGTTTGCGGTCGAGCCGGTCGTGGCAGCCCGGACCCAGCCACTGAGCGGTGTCGTGTCCGTCACCGGATTGCGGGCCGAGGTAGAGCTTGATCGCCAATTCCAGGTGATGCACGCCGTCGCGGTCGCGTAGCAGCATGTCCAGTTCACCCAGGGTGTGTCCTTCGCGGCGAATCGGCAGGTTGGCGGCAATCAGTTCAATGCCGGGTGCATGTTGCACGGCGAACTGCCAGAGGCGTTCGTAGTACAAACCCAGGCGCCGGGTCCGGGCCTGGGCCAGCCAATGCAGCAGGCCATAACTGTCCCGATCAAGCTGCCGCAGCCAGTGCTCCAGCCGATCCGGTGCCTGCACCCAGTCGCTACCGGCCAGCGGGTGACGCTGCGGCCACGGGGTATCGCCTAGCATTGGCGGCGCGAGGATGACCCACGCAAGGTCACGCACTTCGGGATGGCGTAACTGATGGGGCAGGTGGAGCAAATCGGGAAATAGCATCATCTTGCGAGCATAGCCCGAAACCCGGGCACACCCTTGAAGCTGAAAGGATTTTGTCTACGGGCGGCTTTCGCCCATAATCGGGTATTTCGCCGCCACGCAGATTCCCGCAGGAGCCCCATGGAGCAATTTCGCAATATCGGCATCATCGGTCGCCTGGGCAGTTCCCAGGTGCTGGATACCGTCCGCCGACTGAAACGGTTTCTGCTCGATCGTCACCTGCACGTGATCCTCGAAGACACCATCGCCGAAGTGCTGCCAGGGCATGGCTTGCAAACCTCGTCGCGCAAGATGCTCGGCGAAGTCTGCGACATGGTCATCGTGGTCGGTGGTGACGGCAGCCTGCTCGGTGCCGCCCGGGCACTGGCCAAACATAATATTCCGGTGCTCGGCATCAACCGCGGCAGCCTGGGTTTCCTCACCGACATCCGTCCCGACGAGCTGGAAACCAAGGTCGCCGAAGTGCTGGATGGCCACTATCTGGTGGAAAACCGCTTCCTGTTGCAGGCCGAAGTCCGTCGCCACGGCGAGGCCATCGGCCAGGGCGATGCACTGAACGATGTGGTGCTGCACCCCGGCAAATCCACGCGAATGATCGAATTCGAGCTGTACATCGACGGCCAGTTCGTCTGCAGCCAGAAGGCCGACGGCCTGATCGTCGCCACGCCGACCGGATCCACCGCCTACGCGTTGTCCGCCGGCGGGCCGATCATGCATCCCAAGCTCGACGCTATTGTGATTGTGCCGATGTACCCCCATACCTTGTCGGGTAGACCCATCGTGGTCGATGGCAACAGTGAGCTGAAGATCGTCGTGTCCAAGGATATGCAGATTTACCCGCAAGTCTCGTGCGACGGGCAGAACCATTTCACCTGCGCGCCGGGCGACACCATTACCGTCAGCAAGAAAGCCCAGAAACTGCGGCTGATTCACCCGCTGGACCACAACTACTATGAGGTCTGCCGGACCAAGCTCGGCTGGGGCAGCAAGTTGGGGGGTGGAGGCGACTGATGCTCGATCCCGCGCGTAGCTACGACCTGATCGGTGACGTGCACGGTTGCGCTCTGACCCTGGAGCACTTGCTCGACCGACTCGGTTATCACAAGCAGGATGGCGTCTGGCGGCATGCCTCGCGCATGGCGGTGTTCGTCGGCGATATCATCGACCGCGGCCCGCGGATTCGCGAGGCGCTGCATATCGTCCACGATATGGTCGAGGCCGGTCAGGCGCTGTGCATCATGGGCAACCACGAGTTCAATGCGCTGGGCTGGAGCACGCCGGCGCTGCCGGGCAGCGGCAAGCAGTTCGTGCGCGAACACACCCCGCGCCATGCCCGCCTGCTGCACGAAACCCTGACCCAGTTCGAACACCATCCGGGCGACTGGCAGGACTTCCAGCAATGGTTCTACAAATTGCCATTGTTCGTCGATGCCGGGCGTTTTCGCGTGGTCCACGCCTGCTGGGATGCCGGACTGATCGAACCGCTGCGCGCGCTGTTCCCCAACGGCTGCATCGACGAGCATTTTCTCCAGGCCTCGGCGGAGTCGGGCTCTTTTGCCTGCACCGTATTCGACCGGCTACTGCGTGGCACAGACATGCGCTTGCCCCATGGCCTGACGATGACCAGCGGCGACGGCCTGGTACGTTCGTTCTTCCGGACCAAGTTCTGGGAAGACGATCCGAAAACCTACGGCGACATCGTGTTCCAGCCGGATGCACTGCCGGAACCCGTGGCCCGGACGCCGCTGACGTCCACCGAAAAGAACAGTTTGCTGCGCTATGGCATCGATGAGCCGCTGTTGTTCGTCGGCCATTACTGGCGCAGCGGCAAGCCGGCACCGATCCGGCCGAACCTGGCCTGCCTGGATTACAGCGCGGTGCTGTACGGCAAACTGGTTGCCTACCGACTGGATCAGGAAACCCGCCTGGATCCGCAAAAATTCGTCTGGGTCGATGTCGAGCGGCCGGAGGTGCTGCAATGAGTGCTGTAGCGGTATTGCGACTGCCCCTGGCGGTGGACTTGAGCGGGTTCGTCACCTTGCTCAAGCGCATGCAAGTGCCCCACCGGGTCAGCGAGGAAGCTGGCGAGCAGGTGTTGTGGGTGCCGGACAACATCAGTGAAGACGTGCGTGCGTTGTACGAACGTTTTCCGGCGGGTGACCCCGATCAGCAGCTGGACATTCCGCTGGCACAGACCGTCACGCGTCCGGGGTTCGTCGAGCAGTTGAAGTACGCCAGGGCCACCGCGCTGGTATTGCTGCTTAGCATGATCGTCGGCGCGGTGACCATGCTGGGCGACAACCTTGAAACGATGCGCTGGCTGACCTTCCTTGAATTCCGCGTGGTCGGCGAGTACCTCCACTTCACGCCACTGGCCGACAGCCTGGCGGCGGGGCAGTGGTGGCGCCTGGTCACGCCGATGCTGATCCACTTCGGCATCCTGCACCTGGCGATGAACGGCATGTGGTACTGGGAGCTGGGGCGGCGCATCGAGTCGCGCCAGGGCAGTATCAACCTGATCGGCCTGACCTTGCTGTTCAGCCTGGTGTCCAACTTCGCCCAGTATTTCTTCAGCGGCCCGACCTTGTTCGGTGGTTTGTCCGGCGTACTGTACGGCCTGCTCGGGCATTGCTGGATCTTCCAGCTGCTGGCGCCGAACCCGGCCTATCGCCTGCCCCGTGGTGTGCTGGTGATGATGCTGGTGTGGTTGCTGCTGTGCCTGTCCGGGCTGGTCTCGATGATCGGCTTCGGCGAAATCGCCAACGCGGCCCACGTCAGCGGGTTACTCATCGGATGCTTCACCGGTTTGTTGGGCGGTTTGTATAACCGCCGTAAACTGGCCGCCTAATTCAGAACATGCAATAAAGAGACGGAGACCCAATGTCCTCTTTTAACGAAATGATCAAGAACATCACCCACGATATCTACGAGAGCCTGAAACTGGCCGTAGAAATCGGCAAATGGTCCGACGGTGGCAAACTCACCGCCGAACAACGCGAGCTGTCGCTGCAGGCGATGATCGCCTGGGAAGTCCAGAACCTGCCCGAGGACCAGCGCACGGGCTACATGGGCCCGCAGGAATGCAGCTCCAAGTCGATTCAAGTGCCCAATATCCTGTTCAAGTCGGATGCCATCCATTGATCGAGATTGGCCGCGGTGCAATCAGCAAAATGTCGGCGCGCCTGGACGGGCCGAACGTGCAATACGCATTTCGTCTGGGCGAAACCGAGATCCCGGTCAATCCGTTGATCGGTACCACGGTGCGCCTGGAATACCTGGGGGCGATCCACTGCACCCATTGCGGACGCAAGACCAAGACCAGTTTCAGCCAGGGCTACTGCTACCCGTGCATGACCAAGCTGGCCCAGTGCGACGTGTGCATCATGAGCCCGGAGCGCTGCCACTTCGAGGCCGGTACTTGCCGGGAGCCTGAGTGGGGCGAGAAGTTCTGCATGACCGACCACGTGGTGTACCTGGCCAATTCGTCGGGGGTGAAAGTCGGGATTACCCGCGCCACCCAGTTGCCGACCCGCTGGCTCGACCAAGGGGCGAGCCAGGCCTTGCCGATCATGCGCGTCTTGACCCGCCAGCAGTCCGGTTTCGTCGAGGATCTGTTCCGCAGCCAGGTGGCCGACAAGACCAACTGGCGTGCTTTGCTCAAGGGCGATGCGGCGGTGGTGAACCTGGCCGAAGTCCGCGATCAGCTGTTCGACAGCTGCGCTGAAGGCTTGCTGGGGTTGCAGCAGCGATTTGGCTTGCAGGCGATCCAGCCGGTGACCGACGTCGAACCGCTGGAAATCCGCTACCCGGTCGAGCAGTACCCAGCGAAGATCGTCAGCTTCAACCTGGACAAGAACCCGATTGCCGAAGGCACGCTGATGGGGGTCAAGGGCCAATACCTGATCTTCGACACCGGCGTGATCAATATTCGTAAATACACGGCCTACCAGCTCGCCGTGCATCAGTAAGGACTCCAGCATGCGCACCGAACAACCGAAGATGATCTACCTCAAGGACTATCAGGCGCCCGAGTACCTGATCGACGAAACGCACCTGACCTTCGAGTTGTACGAGGACCACAGCCTGGTCCATGCGCAACTGGTGATGCGCCGCAATCCCGAGCGTGGCCCGGGCCTGCCGCCGCTGGTGCTGGATGGCCAGCAGCTGGAACTGCTGTCGGTCACCCTGGCCGACCAGGCGCTTTCCGAGGCGCAGTATCAGCTGACCGAGAATCACCTGACCCTGCACCCGACCAGCACCACCTTCACGGTCGATACCAGCGTCCGGATCCACCCGGAAACCAACACCGCGCTGGAAGGCCTGTACAAGTCCGGCACGATGTTCTGCACCCAGTGCGAGGCCGAAGGCTTTCGCAAGATCACCTATTACCTCGACCGCCCGGACGTGATGAGCACCTTCACCACCACGGTCGTCGCCGAACAACACAGCTATCCGGTGCTGCTGTCCAACGGCAACCCGATCGCTTCCGGTCCCGGTGAAGAAGGCCGGCACTGGGCGACCTGGGAAGACCCGTTCAAGAAACCGGCGTACCTGTTTGCGCTGGTGGCCGGCGACCTGTGGTGCGTCGAAGACAGCTTCACCACCCTGAGCGAGCGCACCGTGGCGCTGCGCATTTACGTCGAGCCGGAAAACATCGACAAGTGCCAGCACGCGATGAACAGCCTGAAGAAGTCCATGCGTTGGGATGAAGAGGTCTACGGTCGCGAGTACGACCTGGACATCTTCATGATCGTCGCCGTGAATGACTTCAACATGGGCGCCATGGAGAACAAGGGCCTCAACATCTTCAACTCCAGCGCCGTGCTGGCCAAGGCGGAAACCGCCACCGACGCCGCGCACCAGCGGGTCGAGGCGATCGTCGCCCACGAATACTTCCACAACTGGTCGGGCAACCGCGTGACCTGCCGCGACTGGTTCCAGTTGTCGCTCAAGGAAGGCTTCACCGTGTTCCGCGATGCCGGTTTCTCCTCGGACATGAACTCGGCCACGGTCAAGCGCATCCAGGACGTGGCGTACCTGCGCACCCACCAGTTCGCCGAAGACGCCGGGCCCATGGCCCACGCCGTGCGCCCGGACAGCTTCATCGAGATTTCCAACTTCTACACCCTGACCGTGTACGAAAAGGGCTCGGAAGTGGTCGGCATGATCCACACCCTGCTCGGCGCCGAAGGCTTCCGCAAAGGCAGCGACCTGTACTTCGAACGCCACGACGGCCAGGCCGTGACCTGCGATGACTTCATCAAGGCCATGGAAGACGCCAATGGCGTTGACCTGACCCAGTTCAAGCGCTGGTACAGCCAGGCCGGTACACCGCGTCTGGCGGTAACTGAGTCCTACGACGCCGCGGCGAAAACCTACAGCCTGACCTTCCGCCAGAGCTGCCCGGAAACCCCGGACAAGGTTGAAAAACTGCCGTTCGTGATCCCGGTCGAACTGGGCCTGCTGGATTCCAAAGGCGTGGCGATTACCCTGCGTCTGTCCGGTGAAGCCACCGCGCAAGGCACCTCGCGGGTCATTTCCGTGACCGAAGCCGAGCAGACTTTCACCTTCGTCGACATCGCCGAACAACCGCTGCCATCGTTGCTGCGCGGCTTCTCGGCACCGGTGAAACTGAGCTTCCCGTACAACCGCGATCAGTTGATGTTCCTGATGCAGCACGACAGCGACGGCTTCAACCGCTGGGATGCCGGTCAGCAACTGTCGGTGCAGGTGCTGCAAGAGCTGATCGCTCAGCAGCAGAAAGGCGAAGCGCTGGTACTCGATCAGCGTCTGGTGTCGGCGCTGCGCACGGTGCTCTCGGATGAGTCGCTGGATCAGGCCATGGTCGCCGAAATGCTGTCGCTGCCAAGCGAGGCATACCTGACCGAGATCAGCGAAGTGGCGGACGTCGAAGCGATTCACACGGCTCGCGAGTTTGCCCGCAAGCAACTGGCTGACGCGTTGTTCGAAGGCCTGTGGCAGCGTTATCAGGCCAATCGCGAATTGTCGAAGCAGACGCCGTACATGGCCGAAGCCGAGCACTTTGCCCGTCGTGCCTTGCAGAACATCGCGCTGTCGTACCTGATGCTCAGCGGCAAGCCGGAAGTTGTGGCTGCGACTCTGGAGCAGTTCGACGCGTGCGACAACATGACCGAGCGCCTGACCGCACTTGCCGTGTTGGTCAATTCACCGTTCGACGCCGAGAAGGCCAAGGCGCTGGCCAGTTTCGCCGAACACTTCAAGGACAATCCGTTGGTCATGGATCAGTGGTTCAGCGTCCAGGCCGGCAGCGTGTTGCCCGGTGGCCTGGCACGGACCAGGGCGTTGATGCAGCACCCGGCGTTCAACATCAAGAACCCGAACAAGGTGCGGGCGTTGGTCGGTGCGTTTGCCGGGCAGAACCTGATCAACTTCCATGCTGCTGACGGTTCGGGGTATCGCTTCCTGGCGGATCTGGTGATCGAGTTGAATGGCTTCAATCCGCAGATTGCTTCTCGCCAGTTGGCGCCTTTGACTCGCTGGCGCAAGTACGACAGTGCTCGTCAGGTTTTGATGAAGGGGGAGCTGGAGCGGATTCGGGCTTCGGGGCAGTTGTCCAGTGATGTGTTTGAAGTGGTCAGCAAGAGTTTGGCTTGAGTCTGCTGTTGACCTTGGCGGCCTTCGGGCCGACCTGGTTCTTGGTTGATTGAGTACATATCCGTTTCTGCGGGAGCGGCGGCTGGCGGTTTCGCTCTTACAGCGAGTCCCTTTTGGCAAACGCCCCAAAAGGAACCAAAAGGTCTCGCCCCGAACGTACGGCCCCTCGCTCCTGTTGAGTGGTGAGGAGCGACGTGGTGGTGTGGGCTGCTCTGCCTTTGCTCTTCTGTGGGAGCAGGCTTGGTCCGGGCGGCGTTCCGACGATGGCGGCCTGACAGCCAACTGAGTCCCATCTGGTTGTACCCAATTTTTCAGAAACCCCTATCTGCTTTGGCTTTGGCTTTGGCTTTGGCTTTGGCTTTGGTTTTTGATCTTGATCTGGCTTTTGATCTTTTGCCCCTTCGGCAGGCCGAGCGTAGGTGTTCATCAGGGGGTTAGGCGCGTAGCGCCGTTCGACGAAGTCGAACACATCGAGAGGAGGTCGTCGCGAAGCAGACCGGAGGCGATGCCCCCTGATGGACACCGTAGCGAGGGAACACCGAGCCTTGGCGAGGTGCCGTACGTCGGGGCAAAGCCTTTTGCTTACTTTTCGGCGTTTGGAAAAGTGAGTCGCTGTAAGAGCGAAACCGTCAGTAGCCGTTACCGCAGCAATGGATATGTACACCGATTGGATAAGCAGCCGTTACCGCAGTAACGGATATGAACACTGAACACCGAACACCGAACACAACCACCATACCCGCAATCACCCCACCTGATACCCAACCATTCAGAACACCCCCCCATCCCCCCCGGTTAACAAAACATAACGTGGCGTCGATTGTCAGACATTAAAAAACACCGATAGGATAGGCCAGCTTCCGAAGGGGCTCTGGATTGCGGGTTTCAGGACTATGCTCTGAAACAGCCGGTCCAGACACGCACCCTTGCGGCGCCCAGAAAGGTTGAACGACCTAACAATAATAATGGGGGAAGGTTTATGAGTGAGCCTGTCATGGGTGTGGGTATCTGCCGCCCGCCGGCACTACGCAAATTCGCGTTGCTGGCCACAGCGCTCTCGCTGTTGGGCTCTGCCATGCTGTCGGCGCCTGCGCTGGCCGCGTCGGCGCCAGCATCCGACGTTGTTTATTCCATTGAATCTGCCAAGGCTGCCAAAAGCCTGATGCTCGATGTCGTCCACGCCGGCAAGCGCCTGGTGGCGGTCGGGGATCGTGGGCACATCCTGTACTCCGATGACCAGGGCGCTACCTGGGCCCAGGCCAAGGTCCCGACCCGGGCCCTGCTGACGTCGGTGTTTTTCGTCGACGACAAGCACGGCTGGGCCGTCGGCCATGACGCGCAGATCCTCGCCAGCGAGGACGGCGGCGCGACCTGGACCAAGCAATTCGAAGATCTGAAACGCGAATCGCCGCTGCTCGATGTCTGGTTCAAGGACGTCGACAGCGGCTTTGCCGTGGGCGCTTACGGCTCGCTGATGGAAACCACCGACGGTGGCAAGCATTGGGAAGACGCCAGCGACCGCCTGGACAACGAAGACCAGTACCACCTGAACGCGATTGCCGCGGTCAAGGACGCCGGGCTGTTCATCGTCGGCGAGCAGGGCAGCATGTTCCGCTCCGCGGACTGGGGCCAGACCTGGGAGAAGCTCGAAGGTCCGTACGAAGGCTCGCTGTTCGGCGTGATCGGCACGGCGCAGCCCAATACGCTGCTGGCCTACGGACTGCGCGGCAACCTTTACCGTTCCACGGATTTCGGCACCACCTGGGACCAGGTCGAGCTCAAGGCTGAACGTGGCGACCTGGAGTTCGGGCTGTCCGGCGGCACGCTGCTCGATGACGGTTCCATCGTGATCGTCGGCAACGGCGGCTCGGTGATTCGCAGCAGCGACAATGGCGAAACCTTCAAGGTGGTCAACCGTCCGGACCGTATTTCGGTCTCGGCAGTGACGGCGGCAGGCAATGGCAATCTGGTTCTGGCCGGGCAGGGCGGCGTTCGCGTCACTTCGCCGAACGGCACCGAGTCGGGCAAATGAGCCGGGTTAATAATAAGAAGGCGGAGCTATGACTTCCTTGAGTACTCATCACCAGGACAAGGCGACGTTCCTCGAGCGCCTGATCTTCAACAACCGCCCGGCAGTGATCACGATCTGTCTGCTGGTCAGTATTTTCCTGTTCTGGCAGGCGACGCTGATCCGTCCGTCCACCAGCTTCGAAAAAATGATCCCGCTGGAGCACCCCTTCATCCAGAAGATGATGGAGCACCGCAACGATCTAGCGAACCTGGGCAACACCGTGCGGATCTCGGTGGAAGCCACCGATGGCGACATCTTCTCCAAGGAGTACATGGAGACCCTGCGTCAGATCAACGACGAGGTGTTCTACATCTCCGGTGTCGACCGTTCCGGCCTCAAGTCGCTGTGGAGCCCGAGCGTTCGCTGGACCGAAGTGACCGAAGAGGGCTTCGCCGGCGGCGAAGTGATTCCGCAGAGCTACAACGGCTCCCAGGCCAGCCTCGACTTGCTGCGCAACAACGTACTCAAGTCCGGTCAGGTCGGGCGGTTGGTGTCCAACGACTTCAAGTCGAGCATCGTCGACATTCCGTTGCTGGAGTCCTACCCGGACCCGCAGGACCAGGGCAAGCTGCTGGCGCTGGACTATCGCCAGTTCTCCCACGAGCTTGAGGACAAGATCCGCACCAAGTTCGAAGCGCAGAACCCGAACGTGAAGATCCACATCGTCGGTTTCGCCAAGAAAGTCGGTGACCTGATCGATGGCCTGGTGATGGTGGTGATGTTCTTCGGCATCGCCTTCGTCATCACCCTGATCCTCCTGCTGTGGTTCACCAACTGCCTGCGCAGTACCGTCGCCGTGTTGAGCACGACGCTGGTGGCGGTGGTCTGGCAACTGGGCCTGATGCACTTCTTCGGCTTCGGGCTCGACCCCTATTCGATGCTGGTGCCGTTCCTGATCTTCGCCATCGGTATTTCCCACGGCGTGCAAAAGATCAACGGGATCGCCCTGCAATCGAGCGAGGCGGACAACGCCCTGACGGCAGCGCGTCGCACCTTCCGTCAATTGTTCCTGCCGGGGATGATCGCGATCCTCGCGGATGCGGTGGGTTTCATCACGCTGCTGATCATCGATATCGGTGTGATCCGTGAGCTGGCCATCGGCGCGTCCATCGGCGTGGCGGTGATCGTGTTCACCAACCTGATCCTGCTGCCGGTGGCGATTTCCTATGTCGGCATCAGCAAGCGTGCCGTCGACCGCAGCAAGAAAGATGCGGTGCGCGAACACCCGTTCTGGCGCCTGCTGTCGAACTTCGCCAGTGCGAAAGTGGCCCCGGTTTCCGTTCTGCTGGCGCTGATCGCCTTTGGCGGCGGCCTGTGGTACAGCCAGAACCTGAAAATCGGCGACCTCGACCAGGGTGCCCCGGAGCTGCGTCCGGACTCGCGCTACAACAAGGACAACAACTTCATCATCAACAACTACTCCACCAGCTCCGACGTATTGGTGGTGATGGTCAAGACCAAGTCCGAAGGCTGCTCGCGCTACGAAGCCATGGCGCCGATCGACGAGCTGATGTGGAAGATGCAGAACACCGAGGGCGTGCAGTCGGCGATTTCCCTGGTGACCGTGTCCAAGCAAATGATCAAGGGCATGAACGAGGGCAACCTGAAATGGGAAACCCTGTCGCGTAACCCTGACGTGCTGAACAACTCTATTGCCCGCGCTGACGGCCTGTACAACAACAGCTGCTCCCTGGCGCCGGTGCTGGTGTTCCTCAACGATCACAAGGCCGAGACCCTGGATCGCGCGGTGCATGCGGTGCAGGAATTCGCCAAGGAAAACAACAAGGAAGGCCTGGAGTTCATCCTCGCTGCCGGTAACGCCGGGATCGAGGCAGCCACCAACGAGGTGATCAAGAAGTCCGAACTGACCATCCTGATCCTGGTGTACATCTGTGTGGCGGTCATGTGCTTGATCACCTTCCGTTCGTGGGCGGCGACCTTGTGCATCGTGCTGCCGCTGGTGCTGACCTCGGTACTCGGCAATGCCCTGATGGCCTTCATGGGCATCGGCGTGAAGGTCGCGACCCTGCCGGTCGTTGCGCTCGGGGTGGGTATCGGCGTGGACTACGGCATCTACATCTACAGCCGCTTGGAAAGCTTCCTGCGTGCCGGGCTGCCGCTGCAAGAGGCGTACTACCAGACGCTGAAGTCCACCGGCAAGGCGGTGTTGTTCACCGGACTGTGCCTGGCCATCGGCGTGTGCACCTGGATCTTCTCGGCCATCAAGTTCCAGGCCGACATGGGCCTGATGCTGACCTTCATGCTGCTGTGGAACATGTTCGGTGCGCTGTGGCTGTTGCCGGCACTGGCGCGGTTCCTGATCAAACCGGAGAAACTGGCGGGGCAGAAGGGCAACTCGTTGTTCGCCCACTGACCGTTTCGTTGCTCTGACACCGAAAGCCGCGACCTGAAAAGGCGCGGCTTTCGACGTTTCTGGCGGCGTAATTCGCAGCTGTCGACTCGACTAACGAACAGGCAGCAGGTCCAGGAACAGCCTTTGATCCCGTGGTGGGGTAATGGGGCTGTAGAGGTCGCGGATGATCACCTTGTTGTCCGGCCCGGCTTGGGCAATCAGATCCTTGAGGGTCATGAAGCGATGTTCGGGGCGTTTGAGGTGGGCGATGGTGTAGGTCGAGGGCGCGCTGTTCGCCTGGGCGTAGTGGAAATGCGCGTACCACAGCACCGTCTCCGAGTTTTTCTCCCGAATGGCGAATTCCGTCAGATAGTCTTTGGCGGCCGTCCGCTTGAGTGCCTGTACCAGCCCGATGTCCACCGCCTGGCGATCGCGAAGGTACTCGATGCTTTCCTGTCGGGGTCGTTGGGCCTTGTATCCCTCGATGCAATGTTGCTGGCCTTTGAGCCGGGTTTCGCTGGCGGTGTTGCGCAATGATTCAAGCTCGTTGCTGATTTGCGGATTGCCTGGCTGGGCGTGCTCCAGTTCGCTGGCCAGCGTTTCGATCCGTTCGGCCTGGTGTTCCAGCATATCGCTCCAGTCGCGGGGGTTGAGTTCATCCCGCCGTTGCGGATCACTGAGCTTTCTTTTCTGAAATTCGATTGAACGCTCAATGGCGGGGATTTCGTCGATCAGTCGCTGCCCCTCCGTGCGTAGCGCGGCAACAGTACGCGGTTGCGCGGCGTGCACAGGCCGCACCGGCGCGGCTTCGACAATTTCGACCCACCCCTCATTGGGGTGCTCCATGAACCGTCCACTGACCTGGAGGGTGACCGGGTTTCGGGTGACGATTGTCGGAAACGGCATGCCAGTGCTCGCCGGTTCCAGCTCTCCCACCAGGGCGCCGTTATCCCGTGACTTGAACACCCGTTTGGTCTTCGACGGTGCTTTGACGGGTTTGAGGGGGGCGGGCAATACCGGCAGAAATTCGTCCTCGCGCAGCAGATCGGCCAGTTCGCTCTCGGCATTGTCCCGTACGATCTCCAGACGCTCCATCAGCAGCGCCATATAGCGGGGTCGGATCAACGGCGACTCAAGCTCCAGCAGTGAAGTGTTGATCTGCAGGCGTCTTTTGTAGTGCCTGATCAGGTTGATCAGGACGTCCTTGCGCTCCTGGGAGGTAAAGCCATCCGTGCTCAGCAGCTCCAGATGGGAGTCTTCGAGCGCTGACATGGCGCCCAGACGGTCTTCATGAACCTTGAGAAAGTACTGCTCCTGCGGGGTTTTCGCCTCGACGGTGGTGTCGATGCTCAAGATATTGAGTACGTCGAGCGACTCGAGGAAGGCGGTGACTCGGTTGGAAAACCTTCGGTCAGGATGGCTTTTGAGGTATTTCAGGCGTTGTGCCGGCCCGGTCTTGAAGTCCTGCGCAAGCTCTGTCAGAACCCCATCCTGCGTGATGATTGCCTGGGTATGTCGCTCGGAGGCGGCAAAAAGGTTTTCCAGAAGGTCGTACATGCGCTGGGCGGTTTCGATGTCATTGCTGTTGTGTTGCAACTCGATCAGCGACTCGCCTTGCTCGGAAACGAAGCTGGCCAGGTAGAGGGTCGCCAGCCGATAGATCCTCAGTCCGTAGGAGGACAGGATCGCGGTGTACTCGCCGATCGCTTTTGCCTCGTATTCGAAGCGCACGTCAACGTCCTTGAGTTGTCGATAGGCCTGGATCAAATCGCGACGGGCCTGGATCAACTGATCGACAATGACCTGATCTCTTTCCTGCAATACCTGGAAATCCAGTCGGCTGCGGGATCGATCAATGGCCTTGAGCCGATGGTCGCCCTGGAGGGCCTGATCCTCGGGCGATGCGCGAAGCCGTATGCGGGCGGTTTGCAGTTCGTTGTCGGCGCTGTCGTACGCGATTCTTGCGGCTTCCAGTTGCCGGTCCATTTCCTTTGCCTGTCTTGCCAGCGTCGATACGGTGCCACCGATTCGGTTGACCTCGACGGTGGCTTGCTCACGTTTCTTGTCTAATTCCGCCAGTTTGGCTTTGAGTCGATTCTTGGGACCACCGCCCTGCAGCTTCAGGCCCGTGTCCAGCGACCATCTGCCTTGTCCGTCGGTCTTGAGCTTGAAGCCGGGATGGAGCGGCTTTTCGGGGTGAATGATGTAAACGTCGCCGAACCCTGGAACGATACTGACCTTGAACAACAATCCGCCCAGCGAGGCATGCCATTGATGGTCGATACGGTACAGCCCCTTGAACATGCCGATTTCAACGGGGGCGGGCACCTGGACGGGCCAGGCGACCTTGAGCTCGAGCAATGCATTCAACAGGCGCTGGCTTGAGGAATCCCTGGCGGTGGAGTGAATGAAATCGATCCGGGTGTGGTCAGAGGCCGGCGGTTCTGCGGGCAAGCCGACCACACCTTGCTCGATGACGGCGGTCGCAGGAGCGACATCCTGGGGGGGACGACGCAGGCGGGCGAGGCGCGCTGGCGGCTCTGCCGGCCGGGGTGCTGGTGTCGAAAGCCCGGGCGGATGGGGTCGGGACGATACATGCAACAGGATCAAACCGACATTGAGCAGCAGATCGACCCAGGCCAGTTCCCTGGTGGTCGGGTCATTGCTATGCAGCGCCGTCACATCGCTTTTCAGGGCTACGGCCAGCTGCAGCATCCAGCCGGCCAGCATCGCCGGGCCACGAAGCACTGGCAGGAGCAAGGCGTTGAACAGCAACCAGCCGCCCTCGCGCACGATGGCCCAGCGGTTTTCAGCGTTGGAAACCGACTCTCTGTCAGCCAGGTCAATGAGCGCCCGTGCGTTGCTGGCGTAGAGGTACTGCATCAGATTCCCGGTGGCCTGCGCCTGTACCAGCGAACCAGGTTCTTCATCGGTGCTGGAGCCCTGAGCCAACTGTGCGGGCTCCGGTTTTTCCCAACGGACGGTTTCGTCTCCCGGGCCGAAACGAAGGATGTGGGGGCTGTTGAATCCGTCATTGCTGTAGATCGGCCGGGCCCTGTCCGGCAGCCAACTCAGTACACTGTCTTGCAGGGGGCCGACTTGTGCAACGGCGTTGAGCAATGCTTCACGGCTGGAGAATTGCTGCAAGGCGTCCTGGTACACGGGCCGATACAGGATGTGCGGGCCGATGTCGGTGTCGCGCGGCTCAATGATGAACATGTTGTCGACGACATCGGCGGTCGCGCCGGCCTTGCGGGTAAAGGCAAGCGCGCGGACGACGATGTCCTGACCATCGACGACGCGCTCGGGTGCATGGGGGTGCAAGACGGCCTTTACATATCGGTATCCCTCGAAGCTCAGTCCGTGCTCGCCGCGGATCGTGTGTTCCAGCGCCTGAAGCGGCAGGTGTGCTTTGAGCGCCTGGCCAAACCGGATTTCGCGACGTTGCGATTCGCTGTTGTCTTCGAGCAGCAGGGTTTTGAGGGTATGCGGGTAACGTTCGCCGATGTTCACCCGGCTGATCAGCCCTTCGGTGCTGCTGAACAGACCTTTTTCACCCAGGATGTAGTCGGCGCTCAGCCAGGACGGGACGGCTTTGCCGGTCTTGTCCGTGATGGTCATGCTGCCCGAGGGCGTGGCGCTGAGGTTGTGGATGGCCAGTTCAGTCAGCGTCATGGGGACGCGGGTGATGAAACCGCTGCCCAGATCACCGGCCGCCACATGAAAATCGAGCAGCAGATCGCCAGGTTCGCAATCGGAATCTGGATGGTCCAGTCGCATCTGGTCACGCAAGGCGTTGTTGGTGAAATCATGCAGGTTTTCGATGCCGTCGAGGAAGGACTTGCCGCCTGTCTGTCGTTGCAACTGCGCCTGCTCGACCAGCAATTGACGATATTCGGTACGCTCGCTGTCGCTGGCGTCCTTGAGCCATTGGGGCAGGGTCGCGCGTATTTTTTCGACAGATTGCTGGCCAGGTGCCGGAGCATGGCTGAAGTAAGGGGTCGGGTCGGTACTGGCCGCGAAGCGTTCTTCCAGTGCGCGAACCCCCTGGTCGGCGGGAAGCCGGATGGCGTCCAGGTTCTCCAACTGGCGCTCCAGCAGCAGCGCGGCCTGTGTATCGAAGATATTGCCATCGGGCTCGGAACGCTTGATGACGACTTTGTCGGCGATGAACTGGCGCTCCACCTCACGGCCCCATGCCTGATTGAACGCCTCCATGCTCGGGTACGACTCCAGACGACCTGAAACACGGTACAAAAAGACCCTGCTTTCTTGCACCACGAGCAGGTCCGGCGAGGTGAAGGACGTGCTTTCGCCGTTGCGTATCAAACAGGTTTCCAGGCAATAGGCATGCACAAAACCGTCAGGGTGGGGGATGGCCAGGCGCTCACGACGGTCGGGATATCGAGCCAGTTCGTAAAGTGCGGCCCTGTCATCTTGTTGAGCGGCGGGAAGAAGGCTCGCCGCACTGTTCAGACCGCTTGCCAGCAGGTCACCCAGCCATTGCCAATGGCTGACCCTGGTGTCGGGCGCCTGGTTCCAGTAGGCCGTCAAGGCATCCTGAAACCGGGTGCCCAGGGTCAACGCCAATGACTGGATTTTTTCCTGGATAACGCCCATGTCGGGACGCTTTGGCCCTTGCGCTTCGTAGGTCAGACGCGAAGGCGCGCGGTTGGTGAGGAAGTGTACGCGTCCGTCAATTTCTGCCGTGAGATTCAGCGATGTGTTGTTGCCCAGGTAGTCCAGGGCCACGTCGATCAATAGCTTGAGGTCCCATCCTCCCGTCCGGTTGGGAATGGCGAGCCGGGTGACATCCAGATCCAGGGCCAGAGGCGGGTAGTGCTCCAGGATACTGGCGTGAAGCATTTGTCCGGCGACCTGGCGCAACGTCGGTCGGCTGGCGAATCGACGGGCGACTGCTTGAGTGGGAGCGTCGCTGGTAGCGGGGCGTGTGGGTTGTTCCTGAGTCTCGTCCGGCGGGACGGTGGATTGATTCTGCATTTCGGATACCGTTCTGTAGCGAAAGAAGTGTCGTTTCGCTGCCAGAATGGCGAGTTTGTCGCGGGCGAGTGCGGTATCCGGCTACCACCGGAGTACTCGAATAGTGTGTTGCCTGGTGACCGGCCGAAATATCTCTCAGGGAAGCTCGGAGCCAAGTACGACATTCAGCGCGCTGCGGGCATCGTCCAGTTGCACCAGCGTCGCATGCCGCGCGCCGAGGGCATCGCGGTTTTCGATGGCGGTCAGGATTGCCTTGTGCCGGGGCAGCGCCAGTTCATGCAGGTTTGGCCGCTGGTTGGAATGCTTCAAGGCTTCGGCAATGGCCACCGAGAGCATGTTGCACAGGTTGGCCAGCAGGTCGTTGTGCGTGGCATCGGCGATGCGACTGTGGAAGTCCAGGTCTGGCTGCAACAGAGCCTCTGGCGTCGGCGCGGCTTCCATGCGCTGGTAGGCCTCACCGATGGAGGCAATGTCCGCCTCCGTGGCGAATTGCGCGGCGAGGGCGGCAGCGGCCGGTTCGATGATGCTGCGTACGCTGGTCAGCAGGTCAAAGAACTGATTCTGCGGACTACTCTGCATCAACCAGTGCAGCACGTCCGGATCGAGCATGTGCCAGTCCTTGCGCGGCTTGACCACGGTGCCGACCCGTGGGCGGGAATACACCAGGCCCTTGGCGACCAAGACCCGGGTGGCTTCACGCAGCACCGGCCGGCTGACCGCATATTCTTCGCACAACAGCGCTTCGGCGGGCAGTTTGTCGTCCGGCAGGAAACGTCCCGAGACGATCTGCATGCCCAGTTCCTGGACGATGCGCGAGTGCATGCTTTTGCGGTCGGAGGGTTTGCGGTAATCCATGGGGAGCGACGCGGTCCTGTGCGAATAGGTGTCGCGCATGATAGCAGGCGCGGCGGGATGCATCAGGCCTCAAAATCAGTGAGTATTTTGTGGCGAGGGAGCTTGCTCCCGCTCGGCTGCGTAGCAGACGCAATTCGGTTCGCGCGGTCTGACTGACCAATTGCGATAACCTTCATTAGGGCTGCTTCGCAGCCCAACGGGAGCAAGCTCCCTCGTGGAGTATGCAGTGTCAGTGCGAGTGACGCGGCACTTCAGCCCCGCGGCAACCGACCAGGAAGTCGAAGTCGCAACCCTGGTCGGCTTGCAGCACATGGTCGATGTACAGCTGGCGATACCCACCGACGATCAGGTTCTGCGGCGGTTGCAGGTCAGCCATGCGCGCGGCCAGTTCGGCGTCCGGAATATCCAGGTGCAAACGGCCGCTGGCGCAATCGAGTTCGATCCAGTCGCCTTCTTTCACTGCGGCCAGCGGTCCGCCGGCAGCGGCTTCCGGGGCGACGTGCAGGACAACCGTGCCGTACGCGGTGCCACTCATGCGCGCATCGGAAATACGCACCATGTCGGTCACACCCTGGGCCAGCAGCTTGGCCGGCAGGCCCATGTTGCCCACTTCGGCCATGCCCGGATAACCCTTCGGCCCGCAGTTCTTCATCACCAGGATCGAGTCGGCATCCACGTCCAGTTCCGGGTCGTTGATCCGCGCCTTGTACATGTCGAAGTTCTCGAACACCACCGCGCGGCCGCGATGCTGCATCAGTTCGGGCGTGGCGGCGGACGGCTTGAGCACGGCGCCCAGCGGTGCCAGGTTGCCGCGCAATACACAGATGCCGCCGTCGGCGCGGATCGGGTTGTCGAGGGTGCGGATCACTTCGTCCTCGCCATAGATCGGCGCGTCCCTGGTGTTCTCGCCGATGGACTTGCCGTTGACGGTCAAGGCATTCGGGTTCGGGATCAGGTTGGCTTCACCGAGGCGACGCAGCACGGCCGGCAAGCCACCGGCGTAATAGAACTCTTCCATCAGGAAGCGCCCGGACGGTTGCAGGTCGACGATGGTCGGCATGCCGCGACCGATACGGGTCCAGTCATCCAGGTCCAACTCGACGCCAATGCGCCCGGCGATGGCTTTCAGGTGGATCACGGCGTTGGTCGAACCGCCGATAGCGGCATTGACGCGAATGGCGTTTTCGAAGGCTTCCTTGGTCAGGATCTTCGACAGCTTCAAGTCTTCACGCACCATCTCCACGGCACGCATGCCGGACATGTGCGCCAGCACATAGCGGCGTGCATCCACGGCCGGGATCGCCGCGTTGTGGGGCAGGGAAGTGCCCAGTGCTTCGGCCATGCAGGCCATGGTCGAGGCGGTGCCCATGGTGTTGCAGGTGCCGGCCGAGCGGGACATGCCGCCCTCGGCCGCGAGGAAATCGTCGATGCTGATGGTGCCGGCCTTGACCTGTTCGCTGAGCTGCCAGACCACCGTGCCGGAGCCGATGTCCTTGCCCTTGTGCTTGCCGTTGAGCATCGGCCCGCCGGTGACGACGATGGCCGGCACGTCGCAACTGGCGGCGCCCATCAGCAAGGCCGGGGTGGTTTTGTCGCAACCGGTCAGCAGCACCACGCCGTCAATCGGGTTACCGCGAATGGCTTCTTCGACGTCCATGCTCGCCAGGTTGCGGGTGAGCATGGCGGTAGGGCGCAGGTTCGATTCGCCGTTGGAGAACACCGGAAACTCCACCGGAAAACCGCCGGCCTCGATCACCCCGCGTTTGACATGCTCGGCAATCTGGCGGAAATGCGCGTTGCACGGGGTCAGTTCCGACCAGGTGTTGCAGATGCCGATGATCGGCTTGCCATGGAACTGGTGGTCGGCGATGCCCTGATTCTTCATCCAGCTGCGGTACATGAAGCCGTTCTTGTCAGCCGTGCCAAACCATTGGGCGGAGCGCAGGGTGGGTTTCTTATCAGACATGATCGGTTCTCTTATTGTATGACTATATTGTTCGAGGTGAGGCGTAACATAGGCGTAAATTGAGCGCTTTGGAAGTGTTGTTGAGTAAATAGTATTACTATATAGTCCGCTCAAACGGAGGAATGGCCCTGGCGAATTTTTCGCGAGAGGCGTCCCCCGAGGTTCTATAACAACAACAATCGGAGACCGATCTCATGAGCCAGGAACTGCGGCTTATCCGTCGCATCACGCTGAAACTGATTCCCTTCCTGATCCTGCTGTACCTGATCGCCTATGTGGACCGCTCCGCGGTGGGCTTCGCCAAATTGCACATGGGCGCCGACATCGGCCTGGGCGATGCCGCCTACGGTCTTGGCGCCGGGCTGTTCTTCATCGGCTACTTCCTGCTGGAAATCCCCAGCAACCTGATGCTCGACCGCTTCGGCGCACGCCGCTGGTTCGCGCGGATCATGATCACCTGGGGCGCCATCACCATCGGCATGGCGTTCGTCCAGGGGCCGAACAGCTTCTATGTGATGCGCTTTCTGCTCGGCGCCGCCGAAGCCGGGTTCTTCCCGGGCGTTCTGTACTACATCACCCAATGGTTCCCGGTGCGCCATCGCGGCAAGATCCTCGGGTTGTTCATCCTGTCGCAACCCATCGCAATGATGATCACCGGCCCGGTGTCCGGTGGCTTGCTGGGCATGGACGGCGTGTTGGGCCTGCACGGCTGGCAGTGGCTGTTCATCGTCATTGGCTGCCCGGCGATCCTGCTGACATGGCCGGTGCTGCGCTACCTGCCGGACGGCCCGCAGCAAGTGAAGTGGATGGACCAGGCGGAAAAGGACTGGCTGAGCGGAGAGCTGAAAAAGGATCTGGATGCCTACGGCCAGACCCGTCACGGCAACCCGTTGCACGCCCTCAAGGACAAGCGTGTCCTGCTGCTGGCGCTGTTCTACCTGCCGGTAACCCTGAGTATCTATGGCCTGGGCTTGTGGCTGCCGACCCTGATCAAGCAGTTCGGTGGCAGCGACCTGGTGACCGGTTTCGTTTCCGCGGTGCCGTACATCTTCGGGATCATCGGCCTGCTGATCATTCCGCGCAGTTCCGACCGCTTGAACGACCGCTATGGCCACCTCGCCGTGCTTTACGTGCTGGGTGCGATTGGCCTGTTCCTCAGCGCCTGGCTGTCGGTGCCGGTGCTGCAACTGGCGGCGCTGTGCCTGGTGGCGTTCGCATTGTTCTCTTGCACGGCGGTGTTCTGGACCTTGCCGGGCCGCTTCTTCGCCGGCGCCAGTGCGGCGGCGGGGATCGCCTTGATCAACTCGGTGGGCAACCTCGGCGGCTACCTTGGCCCATTCGTGATCGGTGCACTCAAGGAATACACCGGCAATCTGGCTTCGGGCCTGTACTTCCTGTCGGGGGTGATGGTGTTCGGGCTGATTCTGACTGGCGTCGTCTATCGCCTGCTGGAACGCAAACACGTCCTGCCAGCCGATCAATTTGCAGCAAGTGCACGCTAATCCAATGTAGGAGTGAGCCTGCTCGCGATAGCGTCGGCACATCCAATGTTGTCGGTGACTGATACATCGCTATCGCGAGCAGGCTCACTCCTACAGGGATCTGCGGTGTTTTGAAGGAATAGGAGAAAATTCATGCGTTTGGTTCAGTTCGAATTGAGTAACGGCGAACGCCGTGTCGGTGTGGTCGAGGCAGGGCTGGTCCGTGAAGTGCAGGATGCGCGCACCGTTCGCGATCTGGCATTGGCGGCGATCGAGGCGGGCGCAAGCCTTGAGCAACAGGTACAAAGCCTGGGGCTGGGCATCAGCCACGACTATACCGAACTGCTTACGCAGCGACGCATCCTGCCGCCGCTGGACCACGCGGACCCGGCGCACATGCTGGTCAGCGGCACGGGCCTGACCCATCTGGGCAGTGCGTCGGCCCGGGACAAGATGCACCAGCAAAGTGGCGACGAAACCGCGATGACCGACACCATGCGCATCTTCAAGTGGGGTGTGGAGGGCGGTAAACCGGTGGCAGATGAAGCCGGTGTGCAGCCGGAATGGTTCTATAAAGGCGATGGCAGCATCGTCGTCCGGCCCGGCCAGCCGTTTCCCCTGCCGCCGTTTGCCGAAGATGCCGGTGAAGAGCCGGAGATCGCCGGCCTGTACGTGATCGGTCACGACGGCAAGCCGTATCGCCTGGGTTTTGCCGTGGGCAACGAGTTCTCCGACCACGTCATGGAGCGCAAGAACTACCTGTACCTGGCCCACTCGAAACTGCGCAGCTGCAGCTATGGTCCGGAGCTGCGGGTCGGCGAACTGCCGCAGCATCTGGCGGGCACCAGCCGCATCCTGCGCGACGGCGAAGTGCTGTGGCAGAACGAGTTTCTCAGTGGCGAGGCGAACATGTGCCACAGCCTCGCCAACCTCGAATTCCATCATTTCAAGTACAGCCAGTTCCTGCGCCCGGGGGACGTGCACATTCACTTCTTCGGCACGGCGACCCTGTCCTTTGCCGACGGTATTCGCACGCAACCGGGTGACGTGTTCGAGATCACCCAGGCTGAATTCGGCGCGCCATTGATCAACGGCATCGCACCCGTCGCAGCGGCTTTCGAACCCGGCACCGTCGGCACACTTTGAGGAGTTACCCATGACCCGGATTCTTGGACACAACTACATCGGCGGCCAACGCAGCGCCGCCGGCAGCGTCAAGTTGCAGAGTGTCGATGCGACGACGGGCGAGGCCTTGCCCGACGATTTTTATCAGGCGACCCTGCAGGAAGTCGATGCGGCGGCCAACGCGGCGGCGGCCGCGTATCCGGCCTTCCGCAGCTTGAGTGCGGAGCGGCGGGCGCAGTTTCTCGAGGCCATTGCCGATGAACTGGATGCCCTCGGTGATGATTTTGTCGCTGTGGTCTGCCGCGAAACGGCGTTGCCGGCGGGGCGGATTCAAGGCGAGCGTGGACGTACTAGCGGCCAGATGCGCCTGTTTGCCAAAGTCCTGCGTCGCGGGGATTTCTACGGTGCGCGAATCGACCGGGCATTGCCGGAGCGTCAACCGTTGCCGCGTCCGGACCTGCGTCAATACCGTATCGGCCTCGGACCTGTGGCGGTGTTCGGTGCCAGCAACTTTCCGCTGGCGTTCTCCACCGCCGGCGGCGATACCGCTTCGGCGCTGGCCGCCGGGTGCCCGGTGGTGTTCAAGGCCCACAGCGGTCACATGACCACGGCTGAATGGGTGGCGGATGCGATCATTCGCGCCGCCGAGAAAACCGGGATGCCGGCCGGGGTATTCAACATGATCTACGGTGGTGGCGTCGGCGAGGCGCTGGTCAAGCATCCGGCGATTCAGGCCGTGGGTTTCACCGGTTCGCTCAAGGGCGGTCGTGCCTTGTGCGACATGGCGGCAGCCCGTGCGCAACCGATTCCGGTGTTCGCCGAGATGTCCAGCATCAACCCGGTGATCGTGTTGCCCCAGGCGTTGCAGGCGCGGGCCGACACGGTCGCCCGGGACCTCACGGCATCGGTGGTTCAGGGCTGCGGCCAGTTCTGCACCAATCCGGGCCTGGTGATTGGCATTCGCTCAGCGTCATTCAGTGCCTTTGTGCAGCAAGTGGCCGGGATGATGGGTGATCAGCCGGCGCAAACCATGCTCAATGCCGGAACCCTGAGCAGCTATGGCCAGGGCGTGCAAAAGCTCCTCGCGCATCCGGGGGTTGAGCATCTGGCCGGCAATCCGCAGCAGGGCAAGCAGGCACAGCCACAGTTGTTCAAGGCCGATGTCAGCCTGCTGCTCGATGGCGATGAAGTGTTGCAAGAGGAAGTGTTCGGCCCGACCACGGTGGTGGTTGAAGTGGCAGATCCTGCGCAACTGATGGCAGCCTTGAACGGCCTGCACGGTCAGCTGACCGCCACCGTCATTGGCGAGCCGGAAGACTTCGAGCAGTTCGTCGGGCTGACGGCGTTGCTGGAACAGAAGGTCGGACGCATCCTGCTCAATGGCTATCCGACCGGTGTGGAAGTCTGCGATTCGATGGTCCACGGCGGGCCTTACCCGGCAACGTCCGATGCGCGCGGTACGTCGGTGGGCACACTGGCCATCGATCGTTTCCTGCGCCCGGTGTGCTTCCAGAACTACCCGGACAGCCTGCTGCCGGATGCGCTGAAGAACGGCAATCCGCTGCGCATCCAGCGACTGGTGGATGGGCAGTCGTCCCGCGAGGCGCTGTAGCAGACAAGCACAATCCCTGTGGGAGCGAGCCTGCTCGCGAATGCGGACTACCCGTCAACATCTACATCGACAGGAATACCGCTATCGCGAGCAGGCTCGGTCCTACATTGGATCGGGACACAATGAGCTATCATTGCGTTTTTCTCATTTAAAGACTGATTGCCATGACTGCCCCAACCGACACCTTGCTCAATGCCCTCGAACACTGCGGAATGGTCGAAATCGACGGGCTGCATGCCTTCGAATTCGCCCTCGACGAGTTTGATAACCTGCACGTTGAATGCATGGATGGCCGTGCGGCCAAACACTGGGAGTTCACCCCGGCGCAGATCCAGGCTGCAACCTTCGACACCATGCTGCAAAGCTGGTTGATCACCGGTGACTCGGGTGAACACCGTTTGGTGTGCCTGGGCGATGTCGTCAGCGGTGACAACGAAGATGACGACCAGGACGATGCGTAACCTCTGGCCACTGTTGATGGCCGGCAGCATCGGCGCCATGGGCGTCCAGGTCGCATCCGCCGATGACTATCAACTGCTGGTGGGCTCCTACACCGCCGGTCAAAGCCAAGGCATCTATCGCCTGGCTTTCGACAGCCGCACCGGGCAGATCGATGCCAGCCCCCTGCAAGTGATCAAGAGCGAAAACCCGTCGTGGCTGACCCTGTCGAAGGATCAGCGACACCTGTTCGTGGTCAACGAAAACGGCCCGGGCCAGGCCGATCCGGTAGGTCGCGTCAGCAGTTTCGCGATCGATCCCAAGACCCATGCGCTGAGCCTGGTCAGCCAGGTGCAAAGCCTGGGCAACGAGCCGACCCATTCCAGTCTCAGCACCGATGGCAGCCATTTGTTTGTCAGCAATTATTCGGTGGCCGAAGACCCGGGCGGCACCCTCGCGGTATTGCCGGTGGCGGCCGATGGCAAGCTCAAACCGGTGGTACAGATGAGCAGCCACCCGGCGAGCCGGGTCAATCCCGAGCGCCAGGCCTCGGCCCACGTGCATTCGACCATCCCGTCGCCGGACGGCAAGTACGTGTTCGTCAATGACCTGGGCGCCGACAAGGTGTTTGCCTACCGCTTCGACCCCAAGGCCAATCCAGAACTGCCGTTGACCCCGGCCACCCCGGCGTTCGTGCAACTGCCGCCGGGCAGCGGGCCGCGCCACCTGCTGTTCAGCGCCGATGGCAAACACGCTTGGCTGACCATGGAAATGAGCGCGCAAGTGGCGGTGTTCGATTACCACGACGGCCAACTCGAACAGACGCAGATGGTCGATCTGGCGGCTGGGCAACCGGTCTCGGACAAGGCTGCGGCGGCGTTGCATGCCTCGGCTGACGGCAAGTTCCTCTACGTCAGCAACCGTGGCACGGCCAATCAACTGTTGGTGTTTGCCATCGATCCGGCGAGCAGCCACCTCAATGAGCTGCAACGGCGAGCGGTGGAGGGCGATCATCCACGGGAATTCAGCCTCGACCCGAGCGGCAAGTTCCTGTTGATCGCCAACCAGAAAAGCAACCAGATTGTCGTCGTCGAACGCGACGCCAGGACCGGTCTGCTGGGCAAGACCGTGCAAAAACTGCCGATGGACGCCCCGAGCGACCTCAGGTTTTTGCTGCGTCAATAAGCCGCAGGCCCCGGTTGATAGGGCCTGCCTGCTTTTATTAATGACGCTGATATCTGGTACTGCTACAAAGCATTTCAAGGCACGAACCCTCGAGGGTTAAGTTTGCTTCACGGCCCCACCGGGCAAGCAAGCCAACTGAATCCGAGGAATACCGCCATGAACTTCAACATCTTCTCTGTCATTGCCGCTTCCGCCATTTCTGCCACTGTTGCGCTGCCAGCCAGTGCCAACGTTGAAATCAGCGACAAAAAAGCCCACACCCAGAGCTACACCCAGAAGTACCTGCAACAGAGCGCCAACTTCTACGCCGCGCTGGATCACAAAACCCAGGCCTGAACGCCAACCCCTGCCTTTATGCAGGAGCGAAGTCACTGATGATCGAAGACCCTGATGTTGAAACACGGGTGTTGAAAATGATCAGAGTGATGTCGCTCCTGCATAACGCTTTTGCGACAGCATCATTTTGCCATCAATGTCGCGCTTGATATCACATGGCCATACGTTTAAATTGACGCTGATTTTTTGACCCCTCCTCACGGCAAGGATCGGCAGCATGGTGACGCGTCTGGCATTGGTTCTTCTGTTTCTCTATTCCACCCCCATTCTGTCGGCAGCCGACCCTGTTCCGGGTGAGCCGGAGGCTGCGCGCGAGCGTTTGATAAGTTTTATTGAAGACTGAAATAGTCTGGCTTAATGATCAATGAAGTTGATGGTCACTATGGATAACCCTGAGTGGTTACCCAGGCTTTTTTGATCGATTCTGTGGGCATTGAAACATGCCTGCGGAGAACATCATGGCCAGCGCAATTCTCACTTCTGCCAAACACGGAGCCTATGTAGCGATCGGTCTTTACCTTGCCATGGTGCTGCTGGTCAGCCTTTCAGCCCAGTCGCAAGTCACCTTCGAAGCACCGATCCAGGTCGCTCATCCCGGCATCCAGTTTGAACACAGTGGGCAAAACGCGCGAGTTGATCAGGCGGAACTCGCGGGAGTCATCGGCGCATGAAAGGGCACAGACTCTGGGTCATCGCCTTCCTGGCGTTCATGACCAACGGATCCTCCCTGTTGGGAATCGGCCAGGGCTCGGCGGGCTCGGTGGCACGGGCCATCGAAGCCAATCACAACATTGCCCGCAGCATCGAAAACGCCAATGCCCAAGGCATGCTGGCCGGCAATCCGCCGATCAGGAATGAAGGCGTGGTTTTCGGGCCGTTCCAGGTGGATTGCTCGGCGATCGGGATGTGTGAGGTGTTGGCGTAAACCCACAGCTAACGGGTTCTTCTGTGGCGAGGGAGCTTGCTCCCGCTCGGCTGCGCAGCAGTCGTCAACCGGTTGATGTGGTTTACCTGAAGAGTTGAGTGCACAGGATTTGGGGCCGCTTCGCAGCCCAGCGGGAGCAAGCTCCCTCGCCACAGTGACGGTGTTCTTACTTGCGCATCACGCCCGTAAACAAGTCCGACTCCAAAAAACGCTGCAACCAGCCCTGCAACCGCCGATACGGCGTCTGCGCAAACCATTCGCGGTTTACATGGGCGAACTGGCGCACGAAGGGCATCAGCGCCACATCGGCCAGGCTTGGATGGCTGGCGAGCAAGTAGTCGCGTCCCTCCAGCAACGCCTCCAGCCTTTGCAAAAACACCTCGCCTTCACCGCGATAAACCTCCATCGGTTGCTCGGGATAACGCTCGGCGTACTTGTAGCGATTCAAGTGCACCTTGAACACCAGATCGTTGTGTTCGATCAACGGGGCGATTTGCGCCGCTGCCACAGGATCGTCCTTGAGCAACCAGTCCTGCGGATCGTTCTGTGCCAGGGCCCAGCGCATGATGTCCAGGCTTTCGTCGATCACCCGGCCATCGGCGCTCAGCACCGGCACCGTGCCTTTGCCCGATAGCGCGAGCATTTCGGCGGGCTTGGCCTTCAGGCTGACTTCGACAATGTCCACGGCCACGCCCGAGTAGCGCAGGGCCATGCGTGCGCGCATGGCGTACGGGCAGCGGCGGAAGGAATACAGGGTGTTCATTTCACCTCCAGGGTGCTCAGGCCGTTGCCCTGGCGCTGGACCTGAATCTGCACCGGAATCCGTTCATGCATTTCCTGTACGTGGGAAATCACCGCGACCTTGCGGCCCTGGGCCTGCAATCCGTCGAGTGCGTCCATGGCCAGTTGCAGGGATTCCGGATCGAGGCTGCCGAAGCCTTCGTCGATGAACAACGACTCGATTTTCAATGTGCTCGATGCCATCGACGCCAGGCCGAGGGCCAGCGCCAGCGAGACCAGGAAGGTCTCGCCACCGGACAGCGAATGCACCGAACGCAGTTCGTCGCCCATTTCGGTGTCCATCACCAGCAAGCCGAGCATGCTGCCGCCGCGCTTGAGGCGATAGCGGCGCACCAGTTGGCGCAGTTGCACGTTGGCGTGATGCACCAGCAGGTCGAGGTTGTAGGCCTGGGCGATCTTGCGGAAGGTGTCGCCGGTAGCGGAGCCGATCAACGCATTCAGGCGTGCCCAGCGTTGGTACTCGCTATAGGCATCGGCAATCTGCTGCGCCAGGGCCTGATTGGCGTTTTGTCGGCGCTGGTCCTCGGCCTGTTCGGCGCGCAGTTCGGCGCAGTGTTGCTCGCTGGTGGCGGCGAGGTTTTGCAGGTCGATCAGCGCACTGGCTAACTGCTCGGCATCGAGGTTGCCGTTTTGTTGAGCCTGATGATTGAGCAGGTGTTTGTTGCGCTCCTGCACCAGGACGCTGGCCTGTTCGATGGCTTTTTCGCTGTGCTGCAAGCGCTGGCGCAGTTCGCTGACCTGAGTGTCGTCGACGCGCAGCAGGACTTCGAGGCCACCGTCGTCCAGTTCGGGATGACGGGCACGCCAGTCGCCGATCTTGCCGGCGAGCTCACGTTCTTCGCCTTCCAGTGCGTGCAGGCGTTCCTGCTGTGCCTTGAGCTCGGCGGCGAGTTGCACAGACTGCGTGAGGACGCTTTGCAGCGACTGCGCGGTGCTGGTTTCGGCGCTGCGCGCCTGTTCCACGGCCTGTTCCAGTTGCTGCTGCCAATGCTCGGCGCTGCTGTGTTCGCCGAGTAATTGCCCGAGCGTGTGCTGGCTCGCCTGTTGCTGCTCGGCCAGTCCAGTGAACTGCTGTTTGGCGGCGTGCAATTGCTGCACGCGGCTGTGCTGGCGATCCTGTTCTTTCTCCAGGTTTTGCTGGCGCTGTTGCTGCTCGGCCAGTTCTTCCTTTTGTTGCTCGAGTTGCGCCAGGCGTTCGGCGATCTGCCGGTCGAGCTGCATGAAGGTCGCGGCCGGTTCGACGCGCAGTGCTTGCAGGGTTTCGGCCGGCAGCAGGTTGGCGAATGCGCTGAGTTCTTCGTCCAGGCGCTGGCGGTCGTTGCCCAGTTCGCGCTGTTGATTGCTCAGGTGCTGGGCCGCTTGCTGGTGCGCGGTTTCAGCATGGCGCAGTTGCTGGGTCAGGCGCGCGGCATCCTGTTGCAGGGTGAGCAGCGCGCTCTGCCGTTGCTCGTCCTGGCTGATGCTCTGGTTAAGCTGGCTGTTTTGTTGGATGAGCCAGGCATCGCGTTTGGCGGCATCCTGGTTCAGCAGTTGGGTCGCCAGCGGATGCGCTTCCAGACTTGGGGCGAGGGCCTTTTGCTGGGTTGCCAGTTGCTCTTGCTGTTGCAGCAGTTCCTTTTGCTGGGCGATCAGCCCGCCGACCTCGGCACGCAGATCAGTGAGTTTTTCCTTGAGCAGGTCGACGGCCTTCTGCGCGTTGGCCTGTTCGCTTTCATCAAAGCGACCGAGGCTCTGCAGCAGGGCTTCCGGCTGATGATAGGGATGCTCGTTACTGCCGCAGACCGGGCAAGGCTGATCGTCCTGCAACTGCGCACGCAGCTCTTCGACACTGGCACTGCGCGCCAGACGCTGACGCTCCAGCAGTTCGCGCGTGACGTTGAGGGTCTGTTCGGCAACGCTCAGATCAGCCTTGGCCTTGACCCCGTCCTGGGTCAAACGTTCACGTTCCTGCTGCGCGGTGAGCTGGCGTTGTTGCAGCTCGGCGCTGCGCTTGTCCAGGTCCTGCTGGCTGGCCCACAGGCGTGCAAGGTCTTCGACGGCGCGCAGTTGCTTGCGGTTGTCCTGCAACAGGCTGCCCAGGATGCCGATCTGCTCGGCGACGGCATCCGGTTCGGCGCCGGCCTCCTTGAACAGCACTTCAAGTTGTTGCTTCTGCGCGGTGAGCGCTTGTTCAGTGTTCGCGGCGTTTTGTTCGAGGCTGGCCAGTTCGGCCTGGCCCTGATTCAACCGGTTGCCGATCAACATCAACTGTTGCAGGCGATCACGGTAGGCATTCCAGGCATCGCTTAACGGTGCCAGATGCGTGCTTTGCTCCAGCCCGCTGGCGATGCGCTGTAAGTCCCCGGCGCCACGGGCTTGCTGATCGAGCAAGGTCTGAATCGTGCCCTGGCCCTGGGTGCAGGCCTGTTGCGCCTGTTGCCTGGCTTCGGCGCTGAGGGCGGTGTCCTTGGCCAGGCGGGCGAGGGTGCTTTGTGCTTCGAAGGCCTGACGCAGCAACGGCGTGCTGTCGGCTTGCCGTTGTTGGGTTTCGCTCAAGGCGATCCGGGCGCTGCCGAGCTGTTGCTCAAGCTGCGTCTGACGCTCACCGAGTTCGCCATGCTGCTGCGTGTGCAAGGCAATTTGCGCCGCCAGGGGTGTCAGCAGCGCATCGACCTCGGCCTTACGAGCGAACTGGTGCCGTTGTGGGGCCAGCTGTTCGAGGCGGGTGAGCCTCAAGCGCTCACTGGCCAAGGCCTCCCAGTGGGTCTGTGCCGATTGCAGTTGTTCGCTGGCGGCCAGATGTTCGTCCTGCAAGCGACGCAGGTCCTTGAGCCAGGTGTCCTGCAGTTCAAGCTGTTTGAGCTGCGCTTGTTGGGTCTTGAGTTGCTGCTGCGCCTGGTTGAAGCGCTCATCCAGTTCCGCGCGGGCTTCGGGTGACAGCGGCGTCACACCGCTGGCCTGATCCTGCAGCAGCTTGTGCGCCTCGCGAGCCTCTTTGGTCTTGTCGAAGGCGCGACGACCGAGGCGGGTGTAGAGCGCCGTGTCGGTGAGTTTTTCCAGCAGTTCGCTGCGGTCGTTGTCATCGGCCTTGAGGAATGCGCTGAACTCGCTTTGCGCCAACATCACCGCGCGGGTGAACTGTTCGAAATTCAGCCCCAGCGCGGCTTCGAGCTGAGTCTTGTATTCGCCTTTCTGGCTGGCGAGCAATTGATCCTGATCGATGTCACGCAAGCTCTGGCGACTGGCCTGCAGCTTGCCGGCGGCCTTGTCCCGGGCGCGATTGGCTTCCCAGCGGGCGCGGTAACGGCGACCGTCGACACCGACGAAATCCACTTCCGCATAGCCTTCACCCGTGCCGCGACGCAGCAGGGTACGCGGGTCGCCGGTAGCGATTTCGCCGTCGGCGTCGGGCACCTTGGCGTCGCGGCCGGTGTTGTTCAGGCGCGGTACGGCGCCAAACAGCGCCAGGCACAGGGCATCGAGCAAGGTGCTTTTGCCGGCGCCGGTGGGCCCGGTGATGGCGAACAGTCCGGCACTGGCCAGGGGTTCCGCGGTGAAGTCGATTTCAAACGGCCCGGCCAGCGAGGCGAGGTTTTTCAGGCGGATCGCGAGGATTTTCATGGCTGTTCGCTCTCCATCTGCACATCCTGCAACAGCTCGGCAAAGTCCTTGAGGGTCTGCTCGTCGACCTCGCTGCCGTAGTTGTCCTGCCAGGCGCGGCTGAACAGTTCCTGAGGCGTGAGCTGGTCCAGTTCGATCAGCGTGCTGCCTTCGTCGGCTCCGTCACGGCCGCCGTTGCCGGCATACTCGGCGGCGATGCGCACCAGGCGCACGGCCTTGCCTTGCAGGGCGGTTTCCACTTGATTGCGCAGGTCGGGCTGCGGTTCGTCGAGGCGCACCCGTACCTCCAGCCATGGCTGGCGCTGGATGTCGGCCAACAGGTCGATGTTCGGCAGGTCCGCCAGTTGCAGCAGGATCTCGCTCAATGGCGCCGGGCCGATGCGTTGCAGGTTGACCGCGCGGGGGATCAGTTTCGGCTCGACGCTGACCAGGGTCTCGCCGTCGAGCTTGATGTCGAGAATCTGGTGCTGATAGCTGATCTCGGAGAACGACAGCGGAATCGGCGAGCCGCTGTAGCGTATGCGTTCCTCGCCGTTGACCTTCTGCGGTTTGTGCAAGTGGCCGAGGGCGACGTAGCTGATGCTCGGCCCGAACAGGCTGGCGGGCAGGGCTTCGGCGTTGCCGATGATCAGGCTGCGCTCGGAGTCTTCCGACACCGAACCGCCGGCCATGTGTGCGTGGCTGATGGCGATCAGCGCCTGGCCCGGCTGGCGCTTGGCGTTGGCCGCTTCGATCAGCCACTCGTGCACCTGACCAATCCCGCGCAAGTAGTTGTCACCCAAGTGCGCGCCGGTGACTTCCGCCGGGCGCAGGAATGGCAGCGCCAGGCACCAGCCGGCGATTTCACCACTGGCATCCGGCAAGGGCAGCAACAGGCGCTCGGCATCCAGTTGCCCGTCATCCAGCCACAACACACGACCGAGGGCATGGGTGCGCAAACGGCGCATCAAGGGCGCGGGCAGTTCGATCCGCGAGCCGGAATCGTGGTTGCCGGCGATCATCACGATGGTCAGCAACGGCTGCTGTTCGTGGGCGCTGACGATGAAGTCGTAGAGGCGTTCCTGGGCTTTGACCGGCGGATTGACCGTGTCGAAGATATCGCCGGCGATCAACAGCACATCCGGTTGATCCAGTTTCAACTGGCGCAACAGCCAGTCGAGAAAACAGCCGTGTTCGAAATCGCGATCCTGGCCGTGCAGGTTCTGCCCGAGGTGCCAGTCGGAGGTGTGAAACAAGCGCAAGGCGGACTCCGCTACGAAATAGGTAATGGCCGCGGGAAAAATGAAGGCGGCGAAAGGGGAGAGAGTTTACTGGTTTAAATGGCCGATCGCGCGATGGAATGTTTTGTGGCGAGGGAGCTTGCCTGTGGCGAGGGGGCTTGCCCCCGTTCGGTTGCGAAGCGGCCGTAAATCCTGACAGCTCGGTATGTCTGAAGGAATTAGGGGACCGCTTCGCGGCCCAACGGGGGCAAGCCCCCTCGCCACAAAGATCGGTGTTTATTTGGGATAAAGCGGCGGCAGCCCACTGTCACCAACCGGGTCCTGGACCCGTTCGGCCATCGGGATCGCCTTGATCGCGCGCCACAACTCGTCACCTTGCCAGTGCTGGCCGGTTTCGCTGTACAGCGCGCCGTTCAGGCCGTCGAGAGCGTTGGACAGTGGCACGAAGCGGGCGGCCATGTCGGCCAGGGTCTCCGGCTGCTGGCGGGCCCAGGCGTCGAGGGCCTGGCGGGTGGCGTGGGAGTCGTTGGCCTGGCAGGCGCGCTTGAGGTCGTCGAGCACGGTGCGCGGGCTGGGGCCGGTTTGAGCGACACGCGCCACCGCCGGTTGCCAGCGGCCACGCCACCAGAGGCCGAAGCCGAGCAGGGTGGTGCAGGCGAGGATCAGGGTGCTGATCTTCCAGCGCCAGAGTGCTTCGCTATCGGCATTGGCATCGATCGGTGCGCCGGACGGGGTGTCGACCACCAGGCTCGGATTGGCCGCCACGTGCAGCGTGCGAGCGGGCAGGCTGCTGTGTTCCAGATGGTCCTCGAAGGTGTTCCACCAGATCACGTCGACAGTAGGCAATTCGATGGCGCCGGTCCGTGTCGGCACCAGGGCTTCGCGGTCTTCACGGCTGCCGACCAGGCCGCGTTCGCTGTTCTGGTTACCGAGTACCGGTTGATCCGGGTAGCGACGCAGGCCGCCGACATCGGTGCCGGGCAGCGGTGGCAGTTGAGTGCTGGACAAGCCTTCGGCGTTCACCGTCAGGCTGCGGGTCAGTGAATCGCCGACCTGGGAGTGATCCGGCTCCGGGTTCCAGCTTTCGCTCAGGGTCAGGCTGCGTGCAGGCAGCCAGGGGGCATCGGCTGGATAAGTGATGGGCTTGGCCTTGACCGTCAACAGCAGTTCGGCCGAGGTGACGCGCATCAGCTTGCCGGCTTTCGGCCCCTGGGCGGCGTCCTGTACGGGTTGCGGGTCGACCAGCGCGGCGTTGAAGACCTGCGCCGGAATGATCAGTTCGCCGCTGTGTTGCGGGTAGATCGCGTAGCGCATTTCGATCACGCCATGGCGCAGGCCGTCGATGTCCTTTTCGTAGGTGCGTGAGTCGCCCAATTGTTCGATGCGTGCGTCAGGTATCTGCAAGGGTGGCAGGCTGCTGTCGTCGTACAGCGACACCGAATGGTAGATGCGCAGGGTCAGGACCGCCTGAGCCTGTACGTACACGCTGGTTTGATCGAGGCTGGCATCAATGAACACTGCAGCCCGCTTGTTCGGGTTGTCCGGTGTTTCGCTCTCGACCACTTGCAGGGTGATCGGCTGGCTCTGCAGTTCGCCCAGTTGCAGTGACGGAATCACCACGCTGCCGTTTTGCCGGGGCAGAAGGGTGACGATCCAGCGGGTGGTGGCCTGGTTTTCACCGCTCAGGGTGTTCAACTGGTTGACCTGGCGTGTGCCGCGCACTTCGAACAAGGGCTCCAGCGCTGTCAGGTCAGGTTTGCCGAACTGAGTGACATCGCTGGATTCCAGGGTGAGCTCGACCGTCTCGCCCGAGCTCAGGCGACTGCGATCAACACTGGCGACCAGTTCTGCTGCCTGTGCCTGAACCGTGCAGAACAACAGGCCATGCAGCAGCGCGAGCAATAATACGGTGAAGCGGGTCATCGAGTTTCTTCCTGATCCTGATGTTGTTGCTGTTCGTACCAGAATTTGCGCCTGAGCAGTTCACCGGGGTCATCCGGGATCTGCCGCAGCCACTGCTCCAGTGCCTGGCGCTGTTCACCTTCGATGCTGTCGGTGGCCGGGCGCAAGGGCGGTGTGGTGTGTTGTTCGTCACCCAGTTCGCTGCCTGGTACCTCGTTGGTCCCCGGTTTCGGCCGTGTGGTGGGCGATTGTTCCTCACCCGGGCGAGGCGGTTGCCCTTCGGTTTTCGGTTCGCCGCTGCTCGAGGGCTGGGCGGCGGCACCGGGCGGTGGCTCCTGGGATTCGGTTTCGGGCCGGGCGTTGTCGGCTTCGTCTGGCTCGGGAGCGGGTGGCGTATTTTTCTCCTTGAGCAGACGTTCGACCAGCGCTTTGTTGGTCAGTGCCGGACGCAAATCCGGTTGACGTTCCAGAGCCTGTTCGTAAGCGTCCAGGGCTGCCTCCAGCTCACCGCTTTTTGCCAGGGCATTGCCTCGATTGTAGTGGGCGTGGGCGTCGTCGCCTTCGGCAAACCGCTCGGCGGCGCCTGCGTAGTCGCCGGCCTCATAGAGCGCCACGCCTTGCCACTGGTGGTTTTCGAAGCGTCGGGAGGCCTCCGCAGGGCGCTTCTGCTTGAGTAAATGCACGCCTTGTTGATCAGGGCGCAGCCATAGGTCTGCGAGGTCGAAGGCGTAGCTCGGTTGAGGCAGCGCCAATAGCAGCGGCAGGCATAGCAGCCAACCGCGACGTCCCGCGCAGGCCGCGAGCAGTAACAGTGGCAGCAGCAGCCAGTAACCCTGATCGGCCCAGGTGTCCAGGCGCAAGGTCTGACCGTCGTTGCGCAAGTTGCGTGGACCGTCGAGCAGGCCAAGGGCGTGCAGGTCGCTATCGTCCAGGCGCGCCTGGCGATAGTGGCCATCCAGGTCGTTGGCAAAACTTTTCAAACCAGGCTCGTCGAGGCGCGGCACGAGAATGGCGCCTTGTTCATCCTTGAGGAAGCTGCCATCTTCCTGGGTGATGGGCGAGCCTTCGGCGGTGCCGATGCCGAGCATCAGGAATTGAGTCGATTTGCCGCTCAGCGCGCGACGAATGCCAAGCCGCTCCTGGTCGGTCAGGGACGAACCAATCAGCAGGATCCGGCCGTCGCCCAAAGCAGCCTGTTCGAGCAACACCAGGGCCTTGAGCACCGCCAGATCGGCGCGGTGACCGGCCTCTGGCATCAACGACGGTTTCAGTGCATCCAACAGATTGCGGCTGGTGGAAAGATCATCTGATAGCGGTACCAGCGTGTGGGCACTGCCGGCGTAGACGACGATGGCGGTTTGCGCGTCGCTGCGAATCTGCAGCAGATCAAGCAGCTTGCGTCGTGCCTGTTCCAGTCGGTTGGGCGTGACGTCGGTGGCGAGCATTTCCGGGGTCAGCTCAAGTATCACCACCAGCGGGTCGGCGGGCTTTTGACTGGTCTGCTCGACACGCTGCCAGCTCGGTCCCAGCAGGGCGAGCACGGTCAACAGCCAAGCGAGGCCGAGGGCGATCCAGGGCAATTTACTGTCGCGACCACTGCCACCGCTGAGCAGTGCCGTATGAAAGGCTGGAGGCAGGATCATCTGCCAGCGCCCGGCGCGCTTCTTGCGGTGCCAGAGTTGCCAGAGCAGCCAGCCAAGCACCGGCAGCAACAACAGCCACCAGGGGCGGAACCAGTAAGGCCACAGCGCGCTCATCGGCGTCTCCGCAGACGCAGGCGTTTGAGGCGCTGGCGCCAGTCGGGCAGCAATTGCGTTTGCAAAAACAGATCCTTGGTAAACAGACGCTGCAACGGGTTGTCCGGCCAGAGTACGGGGGCCAGCAGCAGCATGCTCAACCACAGCGCCAGGGCCAGTGGCCAGTGGTACAGCGCTTGGACCGGGCGGGCCTGCGTCGGTTGCTGGGCCACGGGCTCCAGTTGGTCAAGGGTGTCCTTGATCGATTGCAGTTCCTTGCCATCGTGGGCGCGGAAATATTGGCCGCCGGTGGCTTCGGCGATGGCTTTGAGGGCCGGTTCGTCGAGGTCCAGGCTCGGATTGAGGCCGAGAAAGCCGACCGTGCCACTTTGCTCCGGATCGGCGCCGATGCCGATCGGGTAGATTTTCACGCCTTCCTTGGCCGCCAGCCGTGCAGCGGTGAGCGGGTCGATCTCACCGCCATTGTTGGCGCCGTCGGTGACCAGAATCAGCACGCGGCTTGTTGCCGGACGCAAGCGCAGGCGCTTGAGGGCCAGGCCGATGGCATCGCCGATGGCGGTGTTTTTGCCGGCAATACCGATGCGCGCTTCGTCGAGCCAGACGCGCACGGTGTGGCGGTCGAAGGTCAGCGGGGCTTGCAGGTAGGCCTGGCTACCGAACAGGATCAGGCCGACCCGGTCACCTTCGCGGCTTTCGAGGAAATCGCCGAGCAGGTGCTGGACCAACGCCAGCCGGCTGACATCTTCGTCCTGCCACTGCATGTCAGGGAAGTCCATGGAGCCGGAAACGTCCACCGCCACCAGCAAGTCGCGGCCACTGGCGGCAATCGGCAAGGGTTCGCCGAGCCACTGCGGGCGCGCCGCCGCGACCAGCAGCAACAGCCATAGCAGTATGAAGGGTGCCTGCTGGCGCCATGCCGGCAGGTTGGCCCGGGCGCGACGCCCGGCGAGGCCTTCCAGATCGCTGAGGAAACTGACCTTGAGTGCCGGTTCACCACTGTCGGCCACCGGCAATACGATGCGCATCAGCCACGGCAGCGGCAGAAGGGCAAAAATCCACGGCCAGGCGAACTCAAACATGCTTGCGAATCCATGTGTCGACGGCCTGGGTCAGGCCGGCGATGGCCTTGTCGTCGAGTTTGCATTCGGGTTTGTAGGCGCCTTCGACCAGCACCATCCAGCGGGTCAGCCCGGCGGCCGGACAGCGGTTGTCGAGGAACGCCAGCCACTTGCGACCGTTGAGGGTATGGCTCTGGCTGTAGGGGTAATGGTTGCGGCACAGGCGCTTGAGCAAGCCGTTGAGTTGCTGCAGCCAGGCACCGGCCGGCGCGCCGTCGTAGGGTTTGGGCATCATTGCCAATTCGGCCAGTGCGGCCAGTCGCACCGGGTCAAGCGGCTGTTCCGCACGTACCACGGGGCGTTTGCGTGGAATGAAGCGCCGCAGCTTCCACAGGCCCAAACCGATCAGTGGCACCAACAGAACCAGCAACCACCAGCCCGGTGCCGGAGGCCAGAATTCCACCGGTGGCGGAGATATCAGTGGTTGCAGTTGATCAATGCCGCTCATCGACCTTTCCCCGGTTTCTGTGGGTTCAGGTATTCGCGCAATTGCTCTACCATCTCGCTCTGGGTGCTCAACGGCATCATCAGCACCCGCAGTTTCTGCGCGAGCAACTCCCAGCGCGCGATGCGTGCCTCGGCCTGGGCCCGGTAAGCCTGGCGCAGGTCGAAATTCAGCGTATCGAGTTCCAATTTCGCTCCACGCTCGGCGAAACGTAAAAGGCCAGCAGCGGGCAGGGCATGATCCAGCGGATCGGACACCGGCAGCAGCAACAGGTCGCAATGGCGCGACAACAGGCTCAACTGTTGCTCGGCGCTTTCCGATAGCGCGCGTTCATCGCAAATCACAATGACAAGGCTGCCCGGACGTGACACTTCCCGCGCTCGGCGCAAGGCAATGCCAAAGGCGTCGCGGTCCGGCTCGCCTTCGGTGGTCAGCGACTGGTTGACCCGCACCAGCCGGTTGAGTAACTGCAGCAGGCTTTGCTTGCTGCGCCGAGGCTTGATTTCGTAGTGCACATTGTCGCCATACACCAGGCCGCCGACCCGGTCGTTGTGCCCCAGGGCTGCCCAACCGATCAGGCTCGCGGCCTGGGCGGCGAGCACCGACTTGAACATCAGGCCCGAGCCGAAAAACAGCCGGCGGCTTTGTTCGACCATGATGAAAATCGGCCGCTCACGTTCTTCGTGGAACAGCTTGGTGTGAGGCTCCTGGGTGCGCGCGGTGACACGCCAGTCAATGGTGCGCACATCGTCGCCGGCCTGATAGACCCGCACCTGATCGAAGTCGACGCCACGCCCGCGCAATTTGGAATGGTGCAGGCCGATCAGCGGGCTGCGTTGGCTCGGCGTGGAAAACAGCTGTACTTCGCGCACGCGATGGCGCATCTCGATCAGGTCGGCGAGGCTGACACGGATGCCCGGTTCGGGCGGCAGGCTGGCGTTCATCAGGGTCAAGCGACGGCTACGACGTCGAGAATCCGCTGGACCACACGGTCCTGATCGATGCCAGCGGCTTCGGCTTCAAAGGAAAGAATGATGCGATGGCGCAGCACGTCGAACAGCACGGCCTGGATATCTTCCGGGCTGACGAAATCACGCCCGGCCAGCCAGGCGTGGGCGCGGGCGCAGCGGTCCAAGGCAATCGAGCCACGCGGGCTGGCGCCGTAGGCGATCCACTCGGCCATCTCCGGATCGAACTTGGCCGGGGTGCGGGTGGCCATGACCAGTTGCACCAGGTATTCCTCCACGGCGTCGGCCATGTACAGACCGAGGATTTCCTTGCGTGCGACAAATATCGTCTGTTGAGTCACCCGACGCTCAGGCTTCGTTTCACCGTTCAGGGCTTCTCCACGGGCTTGCTGCAGAATCCGGCGCTCAACGGTGGCATCGGGAAAGCCGATTTTCACGTGCATCAGGAACCGGTCGAGTTGGGCTTCCGGCAGCGGATAGGTACCTTCCTGCTCGATGGGGTTTTGCGTGGCCATCACCAGGAACAGCGGCGACAGCTCATAGGTGCTGCGCCCGACACTGACTTGTCGCTCGCCCATGGCTTCGAGCAAGGCCGACTGGACCTTGGCCGGGGCGCGGTTGATTTCGTCCGCCAGTACCAGGTTGTGGAAGATCGGACCTTGCTGGAACACGAAACTGCCGGTTTCCGGGCGGTAGATTTCCGTACCGGTAATGTCGGCCGGCAACAGGTCGGGGGTGAACTGGATGCGGTGGAACTGGGCCTCGATGCCTTCGGCAAGTTCTTTGATGGCCTTGGTCTTGGCCAGGCCAGGAGCCCCCTCGACCAGCATGTGGCCGTCGGCGAGCAGGGCGATGAGCAACCGCTCGATGAGTTTTTCCTGGCCGAGAATCTGCGTTGAAAGAAAGGTTCGCAGCGCCAGCAGCGCTTCACGATGTTCCATCGATGACTGTTCCTGCAAAAGGGTGGCCGAGGACGTTCGAAATACGCCAAGGCTGGGGGCGTTACTTTAATCCATCGCGGGGGGCGCCGACTAACGGCATTTTGCGCAAAGTGCGGGAAATGATTGGGGCAATTGGCGGTTTTTTATAGCGGGGGTGTGATTGGGTAGCTTTGCTGGCCCCATCGCGAGCAGGCTCGCTCCTACATTGACGGGGTACGACGATCAATTGTAGGAGTGAGCCTGCTCGCGATGAGGGCCGATCAACCATCTCAAATCTGGCTGATAAAGGTGCCAGTGCCTTTCAGAATGTTCTGCAAGGTTTCTTCCACTTCGGCCAGATCCACCATGTCCGGATCAAAAGTGATCTCCAGCACATCATCCCCATTCAGCGCATCGGCATCCGCCGCCGCAATTTCGATCTTCAGCAGGGAAGGGCTCAGGGTCACTTTCACGCCATCCAGGGTCGAAGGTTCGCCGTCGAGAGTGATTTCCAGCTCGTCTTCATCCGGGTAGCGGCTCATCAGGAACATTTCGCCCTGCTCGCTGTGGCAGCAGAGCATGGCCATGTTGTCTTCTTCGTCGTCGCAAGGGTTGACGATCAAGAGGGCGGTTGTCATTTGCATGGGGGAATTCCTGGCGCTTAGCGCGGTGTTGGCAGGCAATGGGAGATTTTGTCAGTGTCGGGCGTTTTTTGCTGGAGTGTATTGAACCTAGCAGTTCTGCTAGTTGTTGTTCTCGGTAAAGCGACTGACAGTTATAGGGTCCCTGATCCCGACTTTTCGGAGTACCCATGTCTAATCAGCAGCCAATCCCTCTCATCCGTTATCTATACGATGCTCTGGATCGACTGGTCGGCCATAACCGGTTGAATAGTGTTGGACGTCAGTGTTTCTACTGCGAAAACCATTTGGTCACCGAGACTCAAGGCGAGGAGTATATTTCAATCGTTCAGCAGGAGGGTCAATTGCTTGCGCAACAACAGCATAGGGGGGGCAGAGTCAGTAGCACGTTGCTGGCCACAGATCTTTCGCGCTCGGTGTTGAGTGTGCTCGACGCGGACCTTCATCGGGCCATCGCTTACACGGCTTACGGTCATCACCCCTTCGAAGAGGGTATGACTAATGTGTTGGGTTTTAACGGTCAGCGACCTGATCCAATGACCGGGCATTATTTATTGGGAAATGGTTATCGGGCGTTTAGCCCGGTGCTGATGCGATTCATCGGACCAGATTATTTAAGTCCGTTTGAAAAAGGCGGGTTGAATGCGTATGCGTATTGCGCAGGAGATCCGGTTAATCGGATCGATCCTACGGGGCACTTTTTCTCAGTGCTCGCGACTGTAGCCTCTAAAATTAAAGCCCGGTATCTATCATTTATATACGGTGATTATGTTAAGCCGGTAAAAAATCTTACAAGGATTTCCGAGGGATTGGCTGTTTTTGTAGATGAATACAAAGGCGGTTCCAGGCTGAATATCTTTGGGCATGGGACATCGTCAGGAGGGGTTCTCAGGGAAAAAGGTACCTTCTTAGGCCCCAAAAGCCTTTCTGAATATATAAAGAATTCAGGTCTCCAATTTGAATCGTTTGATAGTGCTCGCTTGTTAACCTGCCATTCAGGGAGTGAGTTTATACATTCGCTGAATCCGTCGAGTGCACCATTCGGTCAACTGTTTTCTGATTTTTCAGGTCTCCCCGTAAAAGCATATAAAGGGAGGTTTTTAGGGGGAGGGGTGACATCTCGGATTGAGAAATTAAAAGTTGGTGAAACGTCTACTCGTACAGCCTATTTCAGCATTACAAAGAGACCTGAATCACTGCGATCTAAATTTCTCAGTGCTTCCTACGACCCCGTCAGTTTTCAACCTTCAAAACTCATTCGTGATGTCCGAGCTGAATGATTTGAACAATGGAGGAAACCAGTACGCGTCAGGTTGTCTGGCAAAAGTGATGCAAAGGGACGCAAAAAGCTCGCTAGCCCGAGAACTGTATCGATCTTGCTGGTCATTTCTGGTACGGATGTGCCGTAAAAACGGATGGAAAACCGTCATTTTCCTGTGCGAATGCTAGTGTTGTTCGATGCGCATGCCTTGAACTGCGTACCGTTGACCGAATATGTCGCAGCATCGCAAGCACGGGCCTTGCCGCACTGGTTAAGCTGCGCAACGGATGAGCACCCGTAAAGACATTGCGCTGCACGCAGTCCAGTCGTTTTTGCAGATGCCCATTCACGGAAGGTGAATGTGACCCGAGTGTCCCGTCCAGCTTCACCCACCTGTCACCCTGTTTCCTCTGCCCGAGAATCAGGAACGGGGTGACGGGTAGCCCCGAACAGGGGTTTTGCACGCGACGCTTCCATCAATAACAAGCCCAAGCGGAGTACCACAGATGGCGTTCTTCACCGCAGCCAGCAAAGCCGACTTCCAGCACCAACTGCAAGCGGCACTGGCGCAGCACATCAGTGAACAGGCACTGCCACAAGTGGCGCTGTTCGCTGAACAATTCTTCGGCATCATTTCCCTTGACGAGCTGACCCAGCGTCGGTTGTCCGACCTCGCTGGCTGCACCCTTTCTGCATGGCGCTTGCTTGAGCGCTTTGATCACGCGCAGCCGCAAGTGCGCGTCTACAACCCCGATTACGAACGCCACGGCTGGCAGTCGACCCACACCGCGGTCGAAGTGCTGCACCACGACTTGCCTTTCCTGGTGGACTCGGTGCGTACCGAGCTGAACCGCCGCGGCTATAGCATCCATACCCTGCAAACCACCGTGCTGAGCGTTCGTCGTGGCAGCAAGGGCGAGTTGCTGGAAATCCTGCCTAAAGGCTCCCAGGGCGACGACATTCTGCAAGAGTCGCTGATGTACCTGGAAATCGACCGCTGCGCCAACACCGCCGAGCTCAATGTGCTGAGCAAAGAGCTGGAGCAGGTGCTCGGTGAAGTCCGTGTGGCCGTCGGCGATTTCGAGCCGATGAAGGCCAAGGTCCAGGAAATCCTGACCAAGCTGGACAACAGCCAGTTCGCCGTCGATGGCGACGAGAAGAGCGAAATCAAGAGCTTCCTGGAATGGCTGGTGGGCAACCACTTCACCTTCCTCGGTTATGAAGAGTTCGTGGTCAGCGATGAAGCCGATGGCGGCCATATCGTCTACGACAAGGACTCCTTCCTCGGCCTGACCAAACTGCTGCGTGCCGGCCTGACCTACGATGACCTGCGCATCGAAGACTATGCCGTGAACTACCTGCGCGAACCGACCCTGCTGTCGTTTGCCAAGGCTTCGCACCCAAGCCGTGTCCACCGTCCGGCTTACCCGGATTTCGTGTCGATCCGTGAAGTTGACGCCGACGGCAAGGTCGTCAAGGAATGCCGTTTCATGGGCCTGTACACCTCGTCGGTGTATGGCGAGAGCGTGCGGGTGATCCCGTACATCCGCCGCAAGGTCGAGGAAATCGAACACCGTTCAGGCTTCCAGGCCAAGGCTCACTTGGGCAAGGAACTGGCACAGGTGCTCGAAGTGCTGCCGCGCGACGATCTGTTCCAGACCCCGGTGGACGAGCTGTTCAGCACCGTGATGTCGATCGTGCAGATCCAGGAACGCAACAAGATTCGCGTGTTCCTGCGCAAAGACCCGTACGGCCGTTTCTGCTACTGCCTGGCCTACGTGCCGCGTGACATCTATTCCACCGAAGTGCGCCAGAAGATCCAGCAAGTGCTGATGGATCGCCTGAAAGCCTCGGACTGCGAGTTCTGGACCTTCTTCTCCGAGTCCGTGCTGGCCCGCGTGCAGCTGATCCTGCGCGTCGATCCGAAAAACCGCCTCGACATCGACCCGCTGCTGCTGGAAAAAGAAGTGGTGCAGGCCTGCCGCAGCTGGCAGGACGACTACGCCGCGCTGACCGTTGAAAGCTTCGGTGAAGCCCACGGCACCAACGTGCTGGCCGATTTCCCGAAAGGCTTCCCGGCTGGTTACCGCGAGCGTTTCGCAGCCCACTCGGCTGTGGTCGACATGCAGCACCTGCTGAGCCTCAACGAAAAAAATCCGCTGGTGATGAGCTTCTATCAGCCGCTGGGCCAGGTGTCCGGCCAGCGCATGCTGCATTGCAAGCTGTACCACGCTGACACCCCGCTGGCGCTGTCCGACGTCCTGCCGATCCTGGAAAACCTCGGCCTGCGTGTGCTGGGTGAGTTCCCGTATCGCCTGCGCCACAACAGTGGCCGCGAGTTCTGGATTCACGATTTCGCGTTCACCGCTGCCGAAGGCCTGGAGCTCGACATCCAGCAACTCAACGACACGCTGCAGGACGCCTTTGTCCACATCGTGCGTGGCGAAGCCGAGAACGACGCGTTCAACCGTCTGGTACTGACCGCCGGTCTGCCATGGCGCGACGTTGCACTGCTGCGTGCCTACGCCCGCTACATGAAGCAGATTCGTCTGGGCTTCGATCTGGGCTACATCGCCAGCACCCTGAACAACCACACCGACATCGCTCGCGAGTTGACCCGGTTGTTCAAGACTCGCTTCTACCTGGCGCGCAAGCTGACCGGCGACGATCTGGACGACATGCAGCAACGCCTGGAACACGCGATCCTCAGCGCCCTGGACGACGTCCAGGTACTGAACGAAGACCGCATCCTGCGTCGCTACCTGGACCTGATCAAGGCCACCCTGCGCACCAACTTCTACCAGACCGACGCCAACGGCCATAACAAGTCGTACTTCAGCTTCAAGTTCAACCCGCACTTGATCCCTGAACTGCCGAAGCCGGTACCGAAGTTCGAAATCTTCGTTTACTCGCCGCGCGTCGAAGGTGTGCACCTGCGTTTCGGCAACGTGGCTCGTGGCGGCCTGCGCTGGTCCGACCGTGAAGAAGACTTCCGTACCGAAGTCCTGGGCCTGGTAAAAGCCCAGCAAGTGAAGAACTCGGTGATCGTGCCGGTGGGTGCGAAGGGCGGTTTCCTGCCGCGCCGCCTGCCACTGGGCGGCAGTCGTGACGAGATCGCGGCCGAGGGCATCGCTTGCTACCGCATCTTCATTTCGGGCCTGTTGGACATCACCGACAACCTGAAAGACGGCGCCCTGGTGCCACCGGCCAACGTCGTGCGTCATGACCACGATGACCCGTACCTGGTAGTGGCCGCGGACAAGGGCACTGCAACCTTCTCCGACATCGCCAACGGCATCGCCATCGAGTACGGCTTCTGGCTGGGTGACGCGTTTGCGTCCGGTGGTTCGGCCGGTTACGACCACAAGAAGATGGGCATCACCGCCAAGGGCGCGTGGGTCGGCGTACAGCGCCACTTCCGCGAGCGCGGCATCAATGTCCAGGAAGACAACATCACTGTGGTGGGTGTCGGCGACATGGCCGGTGACGTGTTCGGTAACGGCTTGCTGATGTCCGACAAGCTGCAACTGGTCGCAGCGTTCAACCACCTGCACATCTTCATCGACCCGAACCCTGAGCCGGCGTCGAGCTTCGCCGAGCGTCAGCGCCTGTTCGACCTGCCGCGTTCAGCCTGGTCGGACTACGACACCAGCCTGATGTCCGAAGGTGGCGGCATCTTCTCCCGTAGCGCGAAAAGCATTGCGATTTCCCCGCAAATGCAGGAACGCTTCGACATCTCGGCCGACAAGCTGACCCCGACCGAACTGCTGAACGCCTTGCTCAAGGCACCGGTGGATCTGCTGTGGAACGGCGGTATCGGTACTTACGTCAAGGCCAGCACTGAAAGCCACGCCGATGTCGGCGACAAGGCCAACGATGCACTGCGCGTGAACGGCAACGAACTGCGCTGCAAAGTCGTGGGCGAGGGCGGTAACCTGGGCATGACCCAACTGGGTCGCGTCGAGTTCGGTCTCAATGGCGGTGGTTCCAACACCGACTTCATCGACAACGCCGGCGGCGTTGACTGTTCCGACCACGAAGTGAACATCAAGATCCTGCTGAACGAAGTGGTTCAGGCCGGCGACATGACTGACAAGCAACGTAACCAGTTGCTGGCGAGCATGACCGACGAAGTCGGTGGTCTGGTGCTGGGCAACAACTACAAGCAGACTCAGGCCCTGTCCCTGGCAGCCCGTCGCGCCTTGCCGCGGATTGCCGAATACAAGCGCCTGATGAACGACCTGGAAGGCCGTGGCAAGCTGGATCGCGCCATCGAGTTCCTGCCGGCCGAAGATGCAATCAACGAGCGCATCGCGGCAGGCCATGGCCTGACCCGTGCCGAGCTGTCGGTGCTGATCTCGTACAGCAAGATCGACCTCAAGGAGCAACTGCTGGGCTCCCTGGTGCCGGACGACGACTACCTGACCCGCGACATGGAAACCGCTTTCCCGCCAACGCTGGTGAGCAAGTTCTCCGCGGCCATGCGTCGTCACCGTCTGAAGCGCGAAATCGTCAGCACCCAGATCGCCAACGATCTGGTCAACCACATGGGCATCACTTTCGTTCAGCGACTCAAAGAGTCGACCGGCATGAGCCCGGCGAACGTAGCCGGCGCTTATGTGATCGTGCGTGACATTTTCCATCTCCCGCACTGGTTCCGTCAGATCGAGAACCTGGACTACCAGGTCTCCGCCGACGTGCAACTGGAGCTGATGGATGAGCTGATGCGTCTGGGGCGTCGCGCTACGCGCTGGTTCCTGCGTGCCCGTCGCAACGAGCAGAACGCTGCCCGTGACGTCGCGCACTTCGGTCCGCATCTGAAGGAGTTGGGCCTCAAGCTCGACGAGCTGCTCAGTGGCGAGATCCGCGAAAACTGGCAGGCCCGTTACCAGGCATACGTCGCAGCCGGTGTTCCGGAGCTGCTGGCGCGCATGGTGGCTGGCACCTCGCACCTGTACACCCTGTTGCCGATCATCGAGGCCTCCGACGTGACTGGTCAGGACCCTGCGGACGTGGCCAAGGCGTACTTCGCCGTGGGCAGCGCGCTGGACATCACCTGGTACATGCAACAGATCAGCGCTCTGCCGGTTGAAAACAACTGGCAGGCCCTGGCCCGTGAAGCGTTCCGCGATGACGTCGACTGGCAGCAACGCGCGATCACCATCTCGGTCCTGCAACAGGGCGACGGCACCCAGGACGTGGAAGCACGGCTCTCCCTGTGGATGGCGCAGAACGAAAGCATGATCGAGCGCTGGCGTGCCATGCTGGTGGAAATCCGTGCCGCCAGCGGCACTGACTACGCCATGTACGCGGTGGCCAACCGCGAACTGCTTGACCTGGCGTTGAGCGGTCAATCGGTAGTGCCTGCCGCTGTCGCCGTCGAGCTGGAACCAGCTGCCTGATCAGGCGTTGAATGAAAAAGCCCCGCATTGAAAGATGCGGGGCTTTTTTTTGTTCAAGAGGTAGCGATTGGTTTGAATACACGTCGATACATCAAGGATAAGGTGTCGAGAGTCTCGGTGAGACTGTATGCCTCTCGAGGATATTTAACTGGAATTTCACAATGTCTCCTGCACGGTCAGTAAAAGTAGAGTAGCGGTGGGTGTAGCTGTCCGTGCCCCCGTTTATTTGTTTCCTGATTATTCCCGCATGGCGAGCCTTCAAGTAAACAGTTGCAGTGTCAGAACTCAAGTCATCGAGGGTGATGATGTTGTGATCAGCATCCAGCAAGTTGAATGACGCGGTGTTCGCTCCAGCGGGCGGAAGGGCAAGCAGACAACCCTCGTCGTTTCTGCTGATGTATTGTTGATAATAAGGGTTGCTGACTATTTTCATATTGTAATAGTCGTCGTAGCACTCGAAATGTACAACCACGGTGTTTTTGGTTCGGATGGAATACGCAACGCGAACCATTTTGTTAGTGGATGGGTCAAGAACGAATACGGGTGGACGATAGTCGCTTTGAGCTGTAAGGATTTGTTTCAGTATCGGTTCTCTATTGAAAAGCTTGTGTGGCTTGAATTCCTGAAGAAAAGTAATGGGGCTGCCACCGCAAGTAAGGCGTGCGATAAATGAGCGTTTTTCACCTGTATTCATAAATAGTCCTTTATTTAATGTGTTGCATTCCCTAGGTGGACGCCCAGAATATCGCCAGTCAGATCGATCGCGCTGTAGTTAATTGTTTCGTGTGTTTTCGCAGCGCTATTTCGTGAACCTGCAATTACATTGATGTGGTCAGCCCCGTCGTTTGAAGAACAAGGCTGATCACCATAAATGTGCGCTCAGAAGGTCTTGCGGTTTGTTGCGGTTTCGGTTGACGAAAGGTTGTTTGTCGGGTGGGTCATCATACTGTTGAGCGACTGGTCAAACTTCTGCAATGCCCGTACCTGCACATTCTGTTGCTCGTTGATATCGGCAACGATCTCTTCGCTGCGCTTGTAGTCGGCCCATACCGGACTCAGCGCTTTGCCGTCATGACCTTGTGCAGTCCCGATGTAGTTGAAGTTGCGATCATAGAAGTCCGCGCTGACTTTGGACTCGACATCCGAACTGCGTGAGGTGATCAATTGGCTGCGGCTGTCGACGATGGCCACCACATCCGGTTTCGCGGCCTTGAGGCTTTGCATGTCCGGGTAAACCGTCACTGAACCAAACTGGCGTTGCAGCGAGGCCTTGACCCAGTCCACCGCCAGGTCGGGTTTCGAGGTGGCGACATAGGCATCGTGAATCGGTTGTACCAGCAGGCTCTGGCCGAAACCGGTGCCGGCGTTGGCCTGGTAGTCCTGAAGATAGGCACGGTTGGCCTGGGTGTTGCGGCTGTACACGACGCCCAGCGACACCTGGCTGCCGTTGGGGATGCGGGTCGCGTTGCTGCGGCCCACCGGTTCGGTGAAGACTCCGTCCAGTGAAGACACCGCGGTAGGTGCGGTAGGAATCGAACAGCCAGCCAGGAGAGCGGTCATCGTCAACGTACTGACAAGCGCAAGTTTCATGGTGTTTCTCCAGTGAAACAACTTGGTCGAAAGTTGAAGTTGCCGGCGATGTGCCGACGGAGACTCAAGACTAAACCCTGGATGATTTATTTAAATAGCCAATGTCCGCACTTGTCAGGCGACCAATAGTTTTGTTTGGTTTAAACGTCTTCGGTTAATTGCGTGAGGAAATAAAAAGGCCCGAATTCGCGATTTGAGCCTTTTTATTTATAGCTGTACGTTCAGCCATCAGTGTTCCAGTGGGATCAACACCTTCTGGTCGGGGGCCAATACCATGAACACCAGCAACTTTGCCGGCTGGGTCGCGCTGGCGTTTTTCGACACCATGTGCTCCGAACCCGCCGGCTCATACCAGAACTCTCCGGGCTTGTAGGTTTTCGCTGGCTGGCCCTTCACCTGGGAGGTGATTTCTCCGGAAAGGACATAGGCCATGGTGGTGCCGTCGTGTTTGTGGGCGATGGAAGACTGACCGGGTTGGTAGTCGACTTCGATCATCATCGCTTTTTGGCCAGGGATGTTCTTCAGCATTTCGTCCTGCAAAACGGTGACCTTTTCCGAAGGATCATGGGCAAAGGCCGATGTCGACACAGTCAGGGCCAGGGCAGCGAGGGGGGCAGCACAGAAACGCAACACGTTCATGGTTCTTTACCTGCGGTGGGTTAGTTGTCGAAAACAACAGTAGTCCGCAAGCAGTAGAGGTTAAACAGCCAATATTCTGGAAGGCGAGGGGACCAATTGCAGAAGGGCCAATGGAGAAAAAAAGATGGTGAGGGAGCAAGCTCCCTCGCCACAGGAAATGGTTAAACGATCGGAAAACTGTTGAAGTCCACGGCATTGGCCAACTGGCTATCGATCAGGCTGATAAAGCCCTGGACTTCCGGGCAGTTGAAATGCGATCGCATGGCCGCTTCCGATTGCCAGTGGGCGCTGACGGTCCAGCGATTGGTGTCCTCGGGGCAGCGGTCGACCATATAGGATTCACAGCCAGGAAGTTCACGCAGGGTTTCGACAATCTTCTGCAGTTGCTTACCCAGTTCATCCGAGCGGCCGGCGGCGGCCTGCACCTGTACGGTATTGATCACTTCATGGGACATTGCTCACACTCCTGAATCAGGTCGGACGAATCCTGCTCATTGAGGGATAACGCCTATGCAGGATAGGCCCGGCCCCCGGGACCGCCAATAGCCAATTGCCAGATAAAACCGCAGGCCAATCCGTCAGGCCACCTGCTGCAGGATGTCGCGCAAACGGTCCAGGGCGATGTCGATGTCGAGGGTTTCGATGGCGCCAAAACCGAAGAAAAGCCCGGCCTTTGGCGCTTGCTGATAGAAAAAGCTGTCGATGGCATAGAGCCCGACTTCGACTTTTTTCGCCAGTTCGATCACCAATGGAATATCCATCGGCACTTTGCACATCACCACCATGTGGAATCCGGCGGTGGACGGCACCGCCTCCAGCCAGGGCGAAAGATCGCCCGCCATCCGCATCAGGATCCGTTCGCGGCGCCCGGCATAGACCGTATGGCAGCGCCGGATGTGCTTGAGCAGGCAGCCTTCGGCGATGAACTTGGCCAGCGCCCATTGTGGCAGGGTCGAAGTGTGCAGGTCGGTGAGCTGTTTGGCGCGTACCACGGCCTCGAGGATCGCTGGCGGCAGGATCCCATAGCCGAGCCGCAGTTCCGGCAACAGGGTTTTGGAGAACGTCCCGACGTAGGCGACGATCCCCCGTTCATCCATGCTCTGCAGGGAATCGGTGGGGCGGCCTTCATAGCGGAACTCGCTGTCGTAGTCGTCCTCGATGATGATCGCACCCAGCTCATGGGCCTTGGCCAGCAGCGCTTCCCGGCGCGCCTGGCTCATGGGCATGCCCAGCGGGAACTGGTGCGACGGGGTGACATAGATCAGGCGAGTGCCGCGAGGAATCTGGTCCACCACAATGCCTTCGGCGTCCACTGGCACGCCAATCACCGTGGCGCCGTGGCTGCCGAACAGCAGTCGCGCCGGCGGGTAGCCGGGGTCCTCCATGGCGACCAGGCTGCCCGGGCTGATCAGCACCCGGGCAATCAGGTCCAGCGCCTGTTGCGCGCCGTTGCACACCACCACATCCTCATCCTGACAATTGACCCCGCGGGAGAACGCGATGTGCTGCGCAATGGCGTTACGCAGCGCCGGCAAGCCCTCGGGCAAGCTGTATAAGCCCTTGGAACTGGAAATCTGGCGCAGTGCATGGGAGGTGCAGCGCCGCCAGTCATCCTGGGGAAACTGGCCCTTGCTGGTGGCGCCACCAATGAAGTCGTAGCGCAGCGAGCCTTCCAGGGTCGGATGACGCAGAAACACCGGAAGGTTGCGCCAGGACTCGATCACCTCGAAGCCGCCCAGCTCGGTATGGCTCTGTTTACGCTGCACCTTCGACGAGCGCGCGTTGACGTAGGTACCTTTGCCGACCACCCCGGTGAGGAAGTTTTCGTAGGTCAGCTGGGCGTAGGTGTCGGAAATGGTCTTGCGCGAAATACCCAGTTGTTCGGCCAGCAAGCGGCTGGGCGGCAGTTGCGTTCCGGCGGTCAGGCGACCGGACTCGATGGCGCTGCGCAGTTGGTTGTACAGCTGGCCGGCCAGGTCCTTGCGGCCGTTGATGACAACATGTAGTTCCATACCGGCGAGGCTCCGGGGTTGTTGAGGCGCGTGTGCGTCGCGCAAGATTACCCTTATCCGCTCGTGGTACAGAAGTTGTGCAGTGGAAAAACCGTCGATTGGTCTGGTGGCGGTGGTCCCCGGGGAAATCGCCCGATTGGATCTGTCATGCCTGCACGCCAGCGACTACCGTGAAGTTCACCTAACGGTTGCACGAGATCGATCCATGAACCCCCGTCTGGATTACTACAGCGCGTCCCCCAAGGCGATGAAAGCCATGATCGCCATGGAGGCCCTGACCAGCAGCCTGAGCATCGAGCAGGGCCTGCTGCACCTGATCAAGATTCGTGCTTCGCAGCTCAATGGCTGCGCCTTTTGCACCGACATGCACTCGGTGGATGCACGGCGCCTGGGCGAAAGCGACCGGCGTCTGTATTCCATTGTGGTCTGGCGCGACAGCAACTTCTTCAATCCCCGGGAAAGAGCCGCGCTGGCCTGGACCGAGGCGGTCACGTTGCTCTCCGAAAGCCATGTGCCGGACGATGTCTACACCCAAACCCGGGAGCAGTTCAGTGAAAGCGAAATGGTCGACCTGACCATCGCCGTCACCACCATCAACAGCTGGAATCGCCTGGCCGTGAGCTTCCGGCAGACACCCAGCGCCTGAGTCATTGTCACAGCAGCTTCATGAACGATCCGCAGGATGCACCTGTCAGTGTCAGATCGACAGGGAGTCCTCAATGTCATTCATGGAAGCCAGCACCCACCAGGGGGCTGCGGAGTATCGTGTCGCTTTCGATAAAAACGCGTCCTGGCGCCAGTTGGCGGCGGCTATCGACCCCGAACTGGCGCTGTGTTTCACCGTCAGCGTCCGTTGCGGTTGCTTCATGCAGGCCGCCCGCAGTCTCAACATCAAGGCCACCCGCCTGCGCAGGCAACTGGTACTGCTTGAAACGCAACTCCAGTGTTCGCTGTTCAACCATTCTGACAATGGTTTCAGCCTCAGCCGCGACGGCTTGCGCTTGCACGCCCAATTGATCGCCCTGGCCCATGAGCGCAATTTTCCGGTGATCCAGCAGCCGTTGATTCGCCTGGCCGTGGCGGATTCGATCCTGCATGACATTCTCGGACGTGACATGGTTGCATTGCTGCGGCGCAACGCCAGCGTGCGCCTGGACATCATGACCCTCGACAGCGAATTGGCATTGCAGGCGGTCAGCGCCGACGTGGTGGTGTGGCTGGGCGAGAGCGGATCGCCGTTACCGGGGCCGAGCTTTGTCACCACAGAACCCCGGCGTCTGGCGCAGCTGGAATACCTGCCGCATATTGCCAAGCGCTACTCGCGGGTTGCTTCCAGGCCGGAATGCCTGGACGAACTGGCCGATTTTCTCCTGGTGCAATGGCGGCAGGACTGTCAGGTTGAGAGCTTCCGGCCATGGAATGCACTGGTGGACCAGCGCTTGGCCGGGGCGGTGCAACTGCAATCCAAGGAACTGATGCTGGAGATGATCCGTTGCAGTGCCTGCATCGGCCTGTTGCCGCACTACATGAGCCATTTCGACCGTGGGCTGATTGCCTTGCCGGGGCTGTTTGAACAGCCAATGCGGCGTCAGGTGTGGATGGCGGTCAACGCCCATTCCGGGGACGACGTGCAGGTACGGATGATCGTCGAGTTGATTGAAAACACCTTCAGCGAGCGCCGGGAATGGTTCGAAAGCTGAGCGCGATCAAAATGTGGTTCTCGCCACACTGGAAGGTAGCGTTATAGAGTGAACGGCCATGTCTGCTTCAAGGATGATTCACCCATGCCAGCCACCGAACCCGTTATCACCCTCGAACGCTTCAACGAATCCCACATCGAAGGCATTACGGCGCTGTACAACGATCCCGCAATCGCCCGTCAAACCCTGCAAATGCCGTTTCAGTCCACCGAACTCTGGCGAAATCGCCTGGCGCTGGATAACGAACGCCTGGTGAAAGTGGTGGCCCTGCATCAAGGCACGGTCGTCGGCAATATTGGCCTGGAGCAGTTCTCACGCATTCGTCGCAGCCATGCCGGCAGTTTCGGCATGGGCGTTGCGGTGGCGTGGCAGGGTAAGGGCGTGGGCTCGAAGTTGCTTGCGACGGCGCTGGATATCGCCGACAACTGGATGAATCTGCAGCGCATCGAGCTGTCGGTGTATGCCGACAACGAAGCGGCCATTGCCCTGTACCGCAAGTTCGGCTTCGAAACCGAGGGCCTGTTCCGTGATTACGCCGTGCGTGACGGCGTATTGGTGGACACCTTGAGCATGGCGCGCCTGCGTCGCCCGCCCAAGGGCAGGGTGCTGTGATCAGGCGAGTGTCCCGTGGATCCGCATTTCGATCTCTCAGAAAATGTCGAATGCATCTCTCTGACCCCCAGCCAGTACCGTTCGCGCTTTTAGTCGTACGCTGGCAACGCGCATCTGCCATTCTGAAACTCCGCAGTACTGCTTCAACCAAAGGACCACCGCAATGGACGACGTACAGCAACTGGGCGAGATGCTTCGTCACTACGCAGAAAGCGAAGCGCACAAGAAACAGCTGTTCGAGTCGCAATCGGCACAATGGGTAGCGCGCATCGCTGGACTGTTCGATCAAATCCAGCAGTGGCTGGAACCGGTCAAGGCGCCTAACCTGCTCGAAGTGAACCGCGAAGTGTATGTCGCGTTGGGGCCGAGTGTTCCGGTGGAGACCTCTCCATTCAAGACCGAAAAGCTCAGCATCCTGATCGCTGGCAAACCGGTGGAGTTCGTGCCGGAGGTGATGGGTGTCGGCGGGCAGATTTCCGTGTCGGTGATGGGCTTTACAGCAGCACGTTATGGCAGCGTGTCACTGGTGTGCCTGCCGCCATCCACTAGCTGGCAGTGGCGCAAGACCAATGGCTTGAAAGACCCGGACACTTTTGAGTTCGATGCAAACTTCCTGGCGCAACAACTGCAAAGCCTGATTCCCCGGGAGCGTACCTGAAATCTCGACATACAACCCTGTGGGAGCGAGCTTGCTCCCACAGTCATCGGTGCTACATCAAATATCGAGGGTTCCCCAATCCGGATTCGCCTCTTCCGGCGGCAGTGTTCTAACGGTTTTCCCGGTCGCCAATTCCACCCGTCGCGCCACTTCCGGGTCATCCGCAAACGGGATCAGGCTCGCATCGTCCAGGCTCTCGGCGGTCTGGTGGTGCAGACAATACTCGATGGCGAACCACAAAAATGCCACACCCAGAATGTTCAATATGACTTCAATCATCAGGCTAACCGCGCCTCGCGTTCGGCCATCGCCACGTCCGTTACCTGCACCGTGCGCCACACGTTGTAGGCCATCAGCAGCATGCCGCTGAGGAAGAACACCCCGCCGGCAAAGCGCACGACGAATCCCGGATGGCTGGCCTGCAAGGCTTCGACGAAGGAGTAGGTCAGCGTGCCGTCATCGTTGATCGCGCGCCACATCAGACCCTGGGTGATGCCGTTGACCCACATCGAGGCGATGTACAGCACGGTGCCGATGGTCGCCAGCCAAAAGTGCAGGTTGATCAGCGGCGTGCTGTGCATCTGATCGCGTCCGAATACCTTCGGCACCATGTGATAGGTCGCACCGAAGGTAATCATCGCCACCCAGCCCAGCGCCCCGGCGTGCACGTGGCCGATGGTCCAGTCGGTATAGTGGGAGAGGGCGTTGACGGTCTTGATCGCCATCATCGGCCCTTCGAAGGTCGACATGCCGTAGAAGGCCAGGGACAGCACCAGGAAACGCAGGATCGGGTCGGTGCGCAACTTATGCCAGGCACCGGACAGGGTCATCATACCGTTGATCATCCCGCCCCAACTCGGCGCCAGCAGGATCAGCGACATGGCCATGCCCAGCGACTGCGCCCAGTCCGGCAGCGCGGTGTAGTGCAAGTGGTGCGGGCCGGCCCAGATGTACAGGGTGATCAGCGCCCAGAAGTGCACAATTGACAGGCGATAGGAATACACCGGCCGGCCCACCTGTTTCGGCACGAAGTAATACATCATCCCGAGGAAACCGGTGGTCAGGAAAAAGCCCACGGCGTTGTGCCCGTACCACCATTGCACCATGGCGTCGGTGGCCCCGGAGTACACCGGATAGGACTTGAACCAGCCGACTGGAATCGACAGGTGATTGACCACGTGCAGCATGGCGATGACTACGATGAATGCACCGAAGAACCAGTTGCCGACGTAGATGTGTCTGGTCTTGCGTTGCACTACGGTAGTGAAGAACACCACGGCGTATGCAACCCAGACCACGGTCATCCACACCGCGCCGGTGAATTCGATTTCGGCGTATTCCTTGGTGGTGGTGTAGCCCAGCGGCAGGGTGATCAGCATCACCACAATCACCGACTGCCAGCCCCAGAACGTGAAGCCGGCGAGTGTGTCCGAGAACAGCCGCACCTGGCAGGTACGCTGCACCGCGTAATAGCTGGCGGCGAATTGCGCGCTGCCGGCGAAACCGAAAATCACCAGGCTGGTGTGCAGCGGGCGCAAGCGGCCGAAGGTGGTCCACGGCAGGTCCAGGTTCATCTGCGGCCACACCAGTTGCGAGGCGATCCACACGCCCATCGCCATTCCCACGACGCCCCAGATCACGGTTGCCACGATGAATTGGCGGACGACCTTGTAGTTATAGGCCTGTCCGATAGTTGTTGTGCTCATGATCGATGCTTCCACGGTTGCAATGACGTGCACTGTAAAAACCGTGGCGAAAACAAAACAGGCTCAGGAATATTTCATTTATGCGGATCAGATAAGTTGCAATGCTGCGGCGATCTTGCGCGCTCTGATACGGTTTTTAACGATTCAGGTGAATCTGTAACACGCTGCACCGCTGGCGCATAGTCGCTCTTGTGAACGAGCCACAGAGCCCGATGCCCCGCAATCCTGATGAGGTAGCTATGTATCAATACGATGATTACGATCGGGCACTGGTGCTCGAACGGGTTGCGCAGTTTCGCGATCAGGTCGAGCGCTTCATGGCCGGTGAGCTGAACGAAGAAGAGTTCCTGCCGTTGCGCCTGCAGAACGGCCTGTACATGCAAAAGCACGCCTACATGCTGCGGGTGGCGATTCCCTACGGCACGCTGAGTGCCCGGCAGATGCGTACGTTGGCGAGCATCGCCCGGGATTACGATCGCGGCTACGGCCATTTCACCACCCGGCAGAACATGCAGTTCAACTGGATCGAACTGGCTCAGGTGCCGGACATCCTCGAACGCCTGGCCGAGGTGGAAATGCATGCGATCCAGACCTCCGGCAACTGCGTGCGCAACATCACCACCGAAGCCTTTGCCGGGGTTGCGGCCGACGAAATGATTGACCCGCGACCGTTGGCGGAAATTCTGCGGCAGTGGTCGACCATCAACCCGGAATTCCTGTTCCTGCCGCGCAAGTTCAAGATCGCCATCTGCTCGGCCGAGCAGGACCGCGCGGCGATCATGATGCATGACATCGGCCTTTATCTTTACCCAGGCTCCGAAGGACACATGCTCCTGCGAGTCATGGTGGGCGGCGGCCTGGGGCGCACGCCGATCCTCGGCTTGCAGATCCGCGAAGGCTTGCCGTGGCAGCACCTGCTGTCTTACGTAGAGGCGGTGCTGCGGGTGTATAACCGCCATGGCCGGCGGGACAACAAGTACAAGGCGCGAATCAAGATTCTGGTCAAAGCCTTGGGCATCGAGGCCTTTGCCCGGGAAGTGGAGCAAGAGTGGCAGTTCCTCAAGGACGGCCCGGCGCAACTGACCCTTGACGAGTTCGAGCGTGTGGCCAGTGCGTTCGTCGCACCGCCATATCGTGATCTGTCCGACACCCATCTCGATTTCGGCACGCACCTGGCCGAAAACCCGGCGTTCGCTCGTTGGGTGCAGCGTAACGTGCAGCCGCACAAAATATCGGGCTATGCCAGCGTGGTGTTGTCGACCAAGCCCGGCAGCGCTGCGCCACCGGGCGATGTCACTACCGGACAGATGGAGGCGGTGGCCGAGTGGTCCGAACGCTTCGGCTTCGGTGAAATCCGCATTGCCCATGAGCAGAATATCGTCCTTCCTGACGTGTCCAAGGCCGATCTGTTCACCCTGTGGCGCCTGGCCTGCGGACACAATCTGGGCAGTGCCAACGCCGGATTGCTCACCGACATCATCGCCTGCCCCGGTGGCGACTTCTGCGCGCTGGCCAATGCCAAGTCGATCCCCATCGCCAAGGCTATTGCCGCACGCTTCGAAGACCTCGACTACCTGCACGACCTGGGCGACATCAGCCTCAATATCTCCGGCTGCATGAATGCCTGCGGTCACCATCACATCGGCAACATCGGCATTCTGGGGGTCGATAAGAACGGTGCCGAGTGGTACCAGATCACCCTCGGCGGCGCCCAGGGCAAGCACAGCGCGTTGGGCAAGGTCATTGGCCCGTCCTTCAGCGCCGCCGAAGTGCCCGAGGTGATCGAGCGCATCATCGACACCTTCGTGCGTTATCGCGAGAGCGAAGAACTGTTCGTCGACGCTTTCCAACGGATCGGGCTAGAGCCGTTCAAGGAGGCGGTATATGCGAAAGTGCTGGAGGTGTCGGCATGAACAATCTGTTGCGGTTGGAAGAGGGCATGGCGCGGATTGTCGCGGATGATCCGTGGAAGCTCGTGCGCGACCCGCAAGCACCGCTGCCCGTGGGTGCCGCGATTCTGCCGCTGAGCCGCTGGCTGGAAAACCCGTCGCAAAGCGGCGTGTGGCTGGGGCCGGACGATGAAGTGGAAAGCCTTCAGCCATGGTTTGCCCAACTGCCTTTGATCGCCCTGGATTTTCCGAGCTTTCGCGATGGCCGCGGGTACAGTCAGGCGTATCTGCTGCGCACGCGATTGGGCTGGGCCGGCGAGTTGCGCGCCATCGGCGATGTTTTGCGCGATCAACTCAGCCACATGCGCCAATGCGGTTTCGACAGCTTTGCCGTGCGTGAAGACAAATCCGCAGAAGATGCATTGAAGGGATTGGCGGGGATGAGCGTGTTGTACGGGCGTTCGGTGATTGAGCCGCGGCCGTTGTTTCGTCGCAGAGGCTAGCTGACCAGCAAAAGGGCGCATCCCGAACGGCGGAATGCGCCGGGTGCTGTCAGTTGATGCGAACCAGCGTCGCGCGCTCGATTGGCGACAGCTGATCGATTTCCAGCAGTGTCAGGTTTTTTGGTGCTTCGCCGGCCACCGGACTGCCGAGGTTACCCGCGGCGCCTTCAGGAAGTTTGTACATTGCGCCGGTCAGTGGATCGACTACCAGCATGCCGATCAACCCGCCAAGCAGGATGTTGCCCCAGTACCAGCCGCTCATGCTGGTTTCCAGCGTGGTGCTGCTATCGGCATATCCTTCTTTTTTGAAGGTGACGGTGTAGGTCTCGCCCTTGAAGTAACCACGACCGGAAGGCAGTGTCACGGTGTTGGGCGTGGAGCCGTTATGTACGACGACACCGGCTTTGTTGGTAATGGTGAAGTTGGCGCCGCTAGGCGTGCTCGATACGTTCACCGGGTATTTGCTGTCACCGACGATGCTTGCACAGCCCGAAGTCAGGAGTGCTGTGGTCAGGGCTGTAACGGTGAACAGCTTGCGGAGAGCTTCCATGGTTGATCCTTGCGACCGGTCATTGCCGTCATTGGCCGAGGCGTGCTTCATGTCGCCTCGAAATGTAATGGGGGAGAGGTTTTTCAAGCGCCGCGAACCATATCACTAGTGGCGTAGTGATATCACCAAGAATATAAGGGGTTCGCATTGTTTGCTGACCGATACAGGGCAAACGGGGAAGGGGCATGCCTGGGATGGGCGTTGCTCACACGGCCGTCATCGCGGGCACGCCCGCTCGCACAGGGTTAGCGTCGTACACAGATTCTGTCGACGACGCTAACCCTGTGCGAGCAGGATTGACCGTGAAGGGGCGTCCGGTTCAGCCCCGATCATTTCAACGCCGGATCCCCCATGTTCATTTTCTTCCAGCCCTGCAACAGCACTTGCGCCTTGGGCTCCTGGCCGTTGTCCAGGTAGTACTGGATCAACGACAAGCGGGCATTGCGGTTGGCTGGCTGTTCTTTCAATAGCCGTTCCAGCTCTGCGCACGCCTGGTCAATCTTGCCGCTGTCATGCAGGGCCACCGCCAGCACATAACCGAACTGTCCGCTCTGTGGCTCCAGTTGCGCAGCCTTGCGCAGGTACGGCATGGCTTGGGCGGCCTGGCCCGCACGAATCAGTGCCAGGCCTTGGGTGTGTTGCAGCAGGCCCGAGTCGGGGTGGTCCTTGAGGCTTTGCGCCAGCAGGGCATGGGCTTCCTGACGGCGACCGTTGGCCTCCAGCCATTGCACCAGGGTGACCAGCGCCGGGTAGAAGTCCGGATCGCGCTGCAGGGAGGTACGCAGCAAAGCTTCGACTTCTGCGCTGCGGCCATCGGCCTGATAGAGCATGGCCAGGTTCAGGTTGGCCTCGGCGCGCTCGGCCAGGTTCTTTTGCACCGCCTCGTATTCGGCGATGGCGGCATTCCAGTTGTCCTGGGCGCTACCCAGACCATTGCGTGCCACGCTGAGCAAGTCCCGGGCGACGGCGATGCGCACGGCCCGCACCGGGTCGCTCAGCAATGGCGTGAGCAATGGCGCACGCTCCGCTGGCGGCAGGAACGCACTGACCGCTCGTACCGCGCTCTCGCGGACCTGCGGCGCCGGGTTGCCCAGGTCCTTGGTGGCCAGTTTCAATGCCTGTTCGCTTGGGTACGCCGGCAGTTCGGCCAGCAGCGTCGCCCGTTGAATCGCCGGCAGGTTGCTGCGTTGCAATTGCTCGAACAAGGCCTCGGCGGCGCCGGCCTGACCGTTGCGAATCAGCCACAGGCTTTCGTCGTAGCGCGGGGCTTGTACCGCGCTGGCGTTGGCGGTGTTCCACAGCTTGAACTGCTCGGTGACCTTGTCGCCGGCCTTGCCCTGGTGGCAGGTCAGGCAGGCGTCAGGCGTCCCCAGTTTTTTCGCCCGCTCGGGGTTGGGGATGCTGAAGCTGTGGTCATGGCGGAAGTCGTTGCCCATGTAGAACTTGCCGGGCATGTGGCAATCCACGCACTGCGAGCCCGGTTGGCCCATGGTGTGGCGAGTGTGTTCGACGGAATCGTAGTTTTTCGCTTGCAGGCCTTTACCGTCGACACCTTCCACAGTGGTTTTGCCGGCGGTGTTGTGGCATTGCAGGCAAACGCCGTTACCGGGGGCCTTCAACTGAGTGCTATGGGGGTTGTGGCAGTTGCTGCAACGCACGCCCTTGTCGAACATTTTGCTCTGGGCAAAGGAGCCGTGTTCGAACACTTCATCCTTGATCTTGCCGTCCAGCGCGTACAGTTCGCGGGTCAGGACGCTCGGCAGGTAGTCGTCCATCAGCCGCTTGCCGACCGTGTAGCCATCGTCCAGGGGCGCGCGGCGCGAGTGGCAGCGGGCGCAGGTTTCGATTTCGACGGTGGCGTTCTTGTCCTTGAGGTCGACGGCAAAGCCGGCATGGATCAGGTCGGTTTTCTTCGCGGTCCACTCCAGGTGATTGGACGCCGGACCATGGCAGGCCTGGCAGCCGACACCGAGGCTGTTCCAGTGACTGTCAAAGGTGTTTTTCGCCGCATCGAAATTGCGCTTGTAACCGGTGGTGTGGCACTCGACGCACATGAAGTTGGCGTTCTGGCTCGGCTTGCTCCAGTGCAGCGGGTTCTTGAAGGTCACGCCCTGGCCCGGATAGAGGTGAAACCAGCGGTGCTTCTCGGTATCCCAGGCCACGGCGAGGGCCTGCAAGCGGCCTTCGCCGACCTCGATCAGGTATTGCTGCAAGGGGGCGATGCCAAAGGTGTAGGCGACCTTGAAATCGGCGTTCTTGCCATCGATTCCGGGCGTGTTGACCCAGAATTCGTCGCCTTTGCGCGAGAACACCGTGGTCTCTTTCTCGGCCTTGAAGGTGACGTTGTTGAAGTCGCCGAGCAGGGTGTCCGCGTTGGCTTGCTGCATCGCCAGTTGGTGATGGGAGCCTTGCCAGTCCTTGACCTGCTCGCCGTGGCAGCCCTGGCATTGTTGCTCATCGACCATTTTCGCAGGCGCGACAGCGACCTGTTGCGGTTTGGCCGGTTGCACGGCAGGGGCGCTGACGGGGACTGGCTTGGGCGTCGTCGGTGTGCTGCCCAGCAAAAACCAGCCGATGCCCGCCACGGCCAGCAGCAGGATGCCGATGGTGACAGGGAACAGGTAGCGGTTGATCAGGGTCGGTTGCGAATCAGGGTTTGGGGTTGCAGCTTTATTTTTATGTTTCGGCATTACGACTTCCATGGTCCAGGTGCGTTTGCCTTGCGGCGCGCGATGAAGCTTGATGCAGCTTTGTCGGATGGTCGGCGTCTGTCAAATGGCAGATGCTGTGAAGCGGATGGCCCCTTCGCGGGCAAGCCCGCTCCCACAGGGCTTGGTGTTGTTCACAGCAATTGAGTACGACACAACACCTTGTGGGAGCGGGCTTGCCCGCGAAGGCGATCTATCCGGCACCCAATCACTCCCCGACAAACCACCGGTAATACGGATTCCCGGAATCCCCGCGCATCACCTCGCGCATATCCCGGGCCCAGGCGTCACGGTTTCCGTCGTAGGCATGCAAGCTTGCCCGATAGAACTGCATCAGGCGTTGTTGCTGGGTGTTCATGCGTTCGATGAACCCGGCGTCGGCGTTCAACACGGCTGGCGGCTGGTGCAAGTCGAGCAGGGCAGGCAACACGCGGCTGATCTCTTTCGAGCGAACCCAGGGCGCGTATTCGATCTTCGGCTGGTCGTCCGTCACCGGTTGCGCATCGCCAGCGAAGCGTTCAAGCCCCGCACGGTCAGTCACCCAGGTGGCGAGCAACGCGGCGGCCGAACCGACACCGACATCCTGCAAGGTGCTGCGAACGCTGTCTTGCTGGAAGCGCGCGTTGATCTTCGCCGCATCCAGTTCAATCGGCTCCATCGAGCCTACCAGCAGCATCTCGTGGAATTCACTGGTCCACAGGGTCGCGTACGGGAACACGTCGAGGAAGCTGCGCACCAATGAGCGCGAGTCGTCGATGTTCTGCGTCGGCAGCGGCAGCCATTGGGCGACCAGGCCTTGTTTGTGCAAACGGCTGGCGGCCAGTTGGTAGAAGTCCCGGGAATACAGGTTGACCACGCCGGCAGCGGAGGGCGGTGGCGGTTCGAGGGTGATCAGGTCGTAGCGCTGCGGATTGCGCAGCAGTTCCTGGCGACCGTCACGCAAGCGCACATCGACACCCGGATCGGCCGCGGCGTTGAAGTTGCCCTTGAACAAGGGGGCCGCCTTGACCACCGAAGGCAGCAGTTCGGCGACCACGCGATGCTCCAGGCCGGGGTAGCGGGTCAGGGCGCCCGCGGTGATGCCGGTACCGAAACCGATCACGAGGGCCGAGCGAGGCTCACCGTTGTGGATCAACAGGGGCAGCAGCGCCTGGATCCGCATGTAGCGCAGGGACGGCATGGCGTCGCCGGTATTGGACACGCCCTGGATGTACAAACGCTGGAATGCTCTTTCGCCCTTGCCCTGGGTGACCACGGCGACGGTGCCGCCACGGCCTTCTTCGTAGAACGTCAGCGTGCCGTTGCGCGCACCCGGCAGCAGGCTGGCGAGCTTGTTGACCGGCGTGAACACGGCGAGTGCCAGGGACACCAGGCCGATGGCAACCACCGCCTGGCGCCGGCCTTTCTTCACGCCATGGCCCTTGCCCACGGCGAGGTACGCGATACCGGCGGCAATCATTGCCAGCAGACCCAGGGTCCGCACCAGACCCAGCATCGGGATCAGGACAAAGCCACAGAGCATCACGCCGACAATCCCGCCAAGGGTATTGAACGCGACGACTTCGCCGACGTTGCGCCCCACCTGTTCGCCGCCGACGCTCAAGCGCAGGGCCAACGGGAACGCCGCCCCCAGCAACAGGGTCGGTACAAACACGATGCTCAAGGCGGCCACGGCAAACCGTGTGCTCATGCCCGCCAGTTCACTGCCGCCCAGTGACAATACCCAGCTTTCCGCCAGGGTTTGTGCAAGCACCAGCCAGCGTCCGAGCAACGCCACTTCCAGCAAGGCAATGGCACCGGCTGCGGCGATCAGCAAACCGAATACCCCCCAGGGATCGCGCAGACGATCGACCCGACGTGCCAGCAGCATGCTGCCCAGGAACAACCCGGTGAGGTAGGTCGCCAGCACCACGGCAAAGGCGTAGGTGCGGGTGCTCATGAATTGCACGATCGATTGCGACCACACCACTTCGTAGCCCAGGGCCACACCGCCGGCGATGGAATACAGCCACAGGGCCAGGCGGTCGGGGGCTTTGTCGGTGTGATGTTTCACCGGGGCATCGATGGGTGCCACGCGCTGGCGCTGGAACCACAAGGCCCCTGCGGCGGCCAGCAGGTTGAGCATGGCGGCAGCCAGCGCGCTGCCGCGCACGCCGAGGGTGGCAATCAGCACGAACGCGGCGAGCAGAGTGCCGGCGATGGCCCCGGCGGTGTTCGCCGCATACAGTTGCCCGCCGGCCTTGCCCAAGTGTTGCGGGTCAGTGGCCAGGGAGCGAACCAGCACCGGCAGGGTGCCGCCCATCAACAGCGCGGGAATCCCCACCAGCGCGAACGGTAGCACCCAGGCCAGCAATCCGACCTGTTCTTCCAGCCAGGCAAACGGGCTGGCCGCCAGGCTCATGGCGAACGTCGCGCCGACACCGAGTATCGCCACCAGCACTTCCAGCCCGGCGTACAGCACAACCGGTTGTTGCATCCGATCCGCCCAGCGCCCGAACAGCAAGCCACCCAAGGCCAGCCCGGCAAAGAACGCGCTGATCCCGGTGGTGATGGCATAGACCTCGACGCCAACGACCAGCGACAGCTGCTTGATCCACAGCACCTGGTACACCAGCGCGGCGGCGCCGGAGACAAACAGCAACAGGGCGGGGATCAACAGCGCCGGTGAGGCGACTTGTTGGGTAGGTATGGCCGACGACTTGCTGGCGACACGTGAGGTCATTGCGGATTGCCTTGTTCCGGTACGTAAAAACAATGACTGCTGGGTCTGAGTCAGTCAGATAATTTCAAACCTTACAAACCTATTGTGGCGAGGGGGCATTCCGACAAGCCCCCTCGCCACAGAGTCCAGTGTTCGCCATGAATAAGTCCGCTCGCCAATGAAGGCGAGCGGCGGTCCAGCGGTCTTACTGTGCAGCTTTCATTTTTTCAGCGATTTTGGCGTCTACCGCAGCACGGATCTGGTCGATGCTGAAGCTGGCCGGTCTCTGGCTAGGTGGATAGTCGATGAAGGTTTGCAGGAATGCCGCCGACTTGCCCACGGCAACCGCAGCCAGGTAGACGTTCTTGGTTTGCCAATCGTAATACTGATCGGAAACCACGTCGGCACGTTCATACGGGTCCATGCGCAGGTTGAAGATCTTCGGTACGCGCAGGCATACGAACGGTTCGCTCCAGACCTTGAAACCACCCGGTGCACGCTGCTCGCAGAACACCGCTTTCCAGTTGTCGAAACGCATGGAAACCAGCATGCCGTCGTCGTTGAAGTAGTAGAACTCCTTACGCTCGCCTTTAGGCTGTTGGCCGGTCAGGTAAGGCATTTGGTTGTAGCCGTCCAGGTGAACCTTGAAATTGTTGCCGCCAGACGTTGGAGCCCAGCCCTTGAGCAGTTTTTCCTTCACCTCGGCATCACCTGCCGCCGCAAGCAAGGTCGGGAACCAGTCCAGGCCCGAGAACATCTCGTTCGAGACTTCCCCCGGCTTGATCTTGCCAGGCCAGCGAATCATCGCCGGAACCCGGTAGGCACCTTCCCAGTTGGAGTTCTTCTCGTTACGGAACGGCGTGGTTGCCGCGTCCGGCCAGGAGAACTGGTTCGGGCCGTTGTCGGTGGTGTAGACGACGATCGTGTTGTCGGTAATTTTCAGGTCGTCGAGGGTTTTCAGCAGTTTGCCGACGTCACCGTCGTGCTCGATCATGCCATCGGCGTAATCGTTGCCGGGCATGCCGCTCTGGCCCTTCATCGACTCGCGCACGTGGGTGAACAAGTGCATGCGGGTGGTGTTCATCCAGACGAAGAACGGTTTGTCCGCCTTGGCCTGTTTCTCGATGAACGCCTGCGCGGCGGCGGTGGTTTCGTCGTCGATGGTCTCCATGCGCTTGGTGTTCAGCGGGCCGGTGTCTTCGATCTTGCCGTCGGCGAAGCTGTGGATCACGCCACGCGGGGTGTTGGCCTTGACGAAGGCAGCGTCGTCCTTGGGCCAGTAAGGGCGCTCGGGTTCTTCTTCAGCGTTGAGGTGGTACAGGTTGCCGAAAAACTCGTCGAAACCGTGGTTGGTCGGCAGGTATTCATCCTTGTCGCCCAAGTGGTTTTTGCCGAACTGGCCGGTCGCATAGCCCTGGGACTTCAGCGCCTGGGCAATGGTGATGTCACGCTTTTGCAAGCCCACCGGAGCACCCGGGATGCCGACTTTCGACAAGCCGGTGCGCAATGGTGTCTGGCCAGTGATAAACGATGACCGTCCGGCCGTGCAGCTGTTCTCCGCATAGTAGTCGGTGAACATCATGCCTTCTTTGGCGATGCGGTCGATGTTCGGAGTCTTGTAGCCGACCACGCCCATGGAATAGGCGCTGATGTTGGTCTGGCCGATATCGTCGCCGAAGATCACGAGAATGTTGGGTTTTTCAGCGGCCCCGGCGGTTGCCGAAAACGCCATGACCGTAGTCGCCACCAGGGCGAGTTTCGGTATCCACTTACGTATGCGAGTCATCTGACTGGCTCCTTATGCTCACTTGCGTCGCGTACTGCGACAAACGTTTATTGCGGTCCTGCGTTACGTCTTTTTATTGCACTTGCTCGGGTGTGGCGGCATCGAACGGGTAGATCCGACGCCACTCGGACGCCATGTCGACGACTGTCCAGCCACGTTTGTGTGCTTCGTCCAGGGCCTTGTCCAGGCGACCGATCTGCGATTGCCGGTCGTAAGCCCATTCGCGTTTGGCGTCGGTGTGATGCACCAGGCCCATGAAGCGTTTGCCAGGACCGGCGGCGGTCCACTGAAGCATTTGCAAGTCGCCGTCGGAGTTGCCGAAGGCGAGGATTGGCCGACGACCGATCACCGCGTCGATGCTGACCGGTTTGCCCGGGCCATCGTCGTTGTGGGCCAGTTTCGGCGTGCGCAGGATCGATGCCTTGCCATCCTTGTAGTCAAACGTTGTGACGAATGTGGTGCCGATAACCTGCTCAGGCGGGATGCCGTAGACCTTCTCGGCGAAGGCGCGCATGAACCCGGTGTCGCCGCCGGAGACGATGTAGGTCTTGAAGTCCTTGCCGCGCAGGTAGTCGAGCATTTCCAGCATCGGCTGGAAGATCATTTCGGTGTACGGCTTGCCGGTTTTCGGATGGCGGGCCTGGCTCAGCCAGGTCTTGGCGTAGTCATCGAAGGCTTCGGTGGTCATGCCGGTGTGGGTAGCGGCGAAAATCTTCAGCAGGCCCTCCATGCCGGTGGCGGCCAGGGCCTTGTGATCGTTTTCCAGCACTGCCTGGAACGGCTGGGTGGTTTTCCATTCAGGGTGCTGCGGAGCGGTGCGTTTGACTTCCTCCAGGGCGAACAGCAACTCGAAGTACATCGGCTGCTCGCTCCACAAGGTGCCGTCGTTGTCGAACACGGCAATGCGCTCCTCGGGCTTGACGAAGTCTTTGCTGCTTTGATCGGTGACCGTCTGCACGAATTCGATGATCTGCTTTTTCGACGGCCCGTCGTTCCACGAGGGCAGCGGTTCGGCAGCCTGCACCAGCAGCGGCAGGCTCAAGGCCAGGGTCAGCAGGAAACTGAATCCGCGATGATGGCGTAGCGATATCGAATTCGTCATGGGAAATCCTTCTCGTGAACGGGGTTGAGCGGATGCAGTGCAGAAGAGACTGATTCTCTGTTGCGCTCGGCCTGACTATGCAGCGTAGACAAGGATTCCCCGATTTGGCGCAGCGCCTGTTCTTTGTCCGGATCGCGGCCATAACAGGCGCGCAGGAAGGTTTGCAGGCGCGGGCCGAGACCGGTCAGTTTCAGGCCGTGGCGGCTGCGCCGGGTCCACAGGTACAGGGCACTGAGTTGCGCCGGTTTGCCTTCGATTTGTGCCGGGATCTGCCGCCACGCGTAGTCGGCGGACTCGAGCCAGGCGGCGTGCCGGGCGCGGCGTCGGGCTTGCCAGTTGAGGTGCGTGCGGTGTACGAGCGGGCGACTGAACCAGCCGAGTGCCACCACCGCCAATACCAGTGCCAATAGTCCGAACCAGTGCCCGGAAAGGTGCAGGCGATTCTGCTGGCCGAGCTTCTTCAGGTCCTCGGTGATTGAAAACACCGGCTTGTAGGCGCTGTTGGCGGCCGCGTCGAAGGTCACGGCAGGCACCGTGGCCGTGCGGGTTTGCTGGGTGCCGGCATCCCACCATTTCAGTTCGACGGAGGGCAGGGAGTAGTTACCTTCCTGGTCGATCCGGTAGGTCACGCTGTCGATGCGCTGGCCGCCATTGAAGTTGCCGCGACCGTCATCCAGATTGCGGATTTGCGGTGCTTTCGGGTAGCGGCTCAGGCCCTTGATGTCGTCCAGCGTCGGTGTCGGCAGTGACATGGCCAGGGCACCGTCGGCCTGCAAGGTCAGCTCCCGGGTGATGCTGTCGCCGACCTTCAGCGGCGTGGCCGAATGGATGGTCTTCTGGGTAAACCGCAGCCCTTGGGCTACCAGCACCGCCTCACCGGGCTTGAACCCCGGAGGTTGCGCGGCGTTGAAATGCAAAGGCTGGCTCTGGGCGCTGAGTGCGTGGCTGGCCTGACCCGGTGTGGCTTGTACCCTCAGTGCCGGAATGTCGAAGCCCTGGGCCAGGTTCGGGGTGATCAGGTAGCTGTAGCGCATGCCGCTGAAGGATTGGCCGTCGAAGGTCTGGTTGATGTGCTCGGCATGGCCGTCCGGTGGCATCACCAATGCGCCGGGCAGTTTCAGGTCGGGCAGGGTGGGGGCGCTGGTGAACCAGGTGTCGGTGAAGACATCGAGTTGCAACTCGACCAGGCTGCCGACCATGACGGGGTCGGCGGGTTGCAGGCTGGCCTGGACTTTCAGCTGAGGGTCGGCGGCGAATGTATTGAGGCTGATCAGACCGATGAGCAGGGCGCCGAGTGTTGTGGGAGCGGGCTTGCCCACGATGGCGGCGACTCGGACTTTCAGGCTGATCATGGTTTAGCCCCCGCCTGATCCTGCAAGCTGAATTTCTGCTTGAGGAATTTCGCCGGCGATGTGGTGAGGTTCTGCAGCCATTGCTCATCCGAGGCCGCTTGCTGGGTTTCCACCTTTTTGCTTTGACCTTTACCCGGCGCCTTGTCCATCTTGATTTCGTCGGGTTTGACCTCTGGCGTGTTTTTCTCGGCGCTTTCGGTGTCTTTCTGCAAGGCAATGGCCAGGGCCAGATTGGCCGTGGCTTGCGGGAACTGCGGTTGCAACTTCAGCGCCTGGTTATACGTAGCGATGGCCTGATCGAACTTGAATCGACGCACGTAGATGTTGCCCAGGTAGAAATACGCCTGCGGTGTATCGAGCCGCGCGAAGCTGGCCAGTGCCAGGTCGAAATCGGCCGAGTTGTAGGCGGCCACGCCTTTCCAGTACGGATCGACAAACAGCGCCGCGGCCTGAGGGTAGTGCTCATGTTCGAAGGCCCAGCGACCTTGCTGGTCGCGGGTGAAGAAAGCATCGGTCAGCGCGTTGGCCTGTGCCGGCGCCGGTTGCAGGCCCAGGCCCACCGCCAGCAGTAGGCCGGCCATCCAGTTCAGGCTCCAGCCCTTGCGTACGCTGAAGAAGGCGATCAGCAACAGCGGCCAGCACAGCCAGTAACCGGCGTCCTTCCAGTGCAGTTCACGCTGTTCGTCACTGGCTGCCTGGAAGTGCTGCTCGGCGTGCAGTTCGATCCAGTCCAGATCGTCATCGTTGAGGGTCAGGCTGCCCAGCGGCGCATCCAGCGCTGAGGCAAGCTGCTTGAGGGCGTCCTGATCGAAGCTGCCCATTTGCGGGCGACCGTTGCTGTCGGTGCGTGGCTGGCCGCTGGCATCGCGGATGATCCCGCCGTCGGTGCTGCCAGCCGCCAGTATCAGCACTTGCAGCGCACTGTCCGCCAGTTGCTTGCCTAGCCCGGCCAGTGCCGAGGTGTCGGCGCCATCGGTGATCAGCAGCAGGGTGCCGGGTGTTTTCTCGGCGGCGAGCAGGCGCTTGGCCTGATCGATGACCGCGCTGACGTTTTTCCCCGGTTTGTTGATCAGGTCGGTGCTCAGGGCCTGAATGAATGTATCGAGCAGCGCCGGATCGTCGGTGGCGGGCAACACTAGATGCGCGCTGCCAGCGTAGGCAATCAGGGCATTGCGCGAACCGGCGCGGCGCTGGATCAAGTCGTGGAGCTTGTGCTTGACCGCTTCCAGGCGACTGGGGGGAACGTCGCTGGCGTCCATGGAGGGCGACAGGTCGACGGCGATGATCAGCGGCGCACGGTTTTCCAGAAAGTCCGGCCGATCCTGTTCCCAGGTCGGTCCTGCGGCGGCGATGGCGCCCATTACCAGCAGCGCACACACCAGATGCACCGGACGCAGGCGTTGCCGGTCTTGTGGGGTGATCAGCAGATGCGGCAGCAGGTGCGCGGCGATGTTGCTGCGCAGGCGTCGTTGCAGGTCCTGGTTGCGCCGCCACAGCAGTGGCAGCAAGGCGCCGAACACCGCGAGCAACAGCCACAGGGGGCGCAGGAAATGGAAGTCGCTGAGGTTGATGTCCATGTCAGGCCTCCTGCCGTTGACGGGCAAGCATCAGCCGTGGAAGCAGCAGGGCGCCCAGGTGATAAATCGCCAATAGGGCAATGGCAGCGCCCAGCGGCCACCAGAACAGATCGCGTTTGGGCTGGTGGCTGAGGGTTTTCACCTGATGCGGGGTGAGTTTGTCGAGGGTGCTGTAGACCTGATCCAGGGCGTTGCGGTCTTCGGCGCGGAAGAAGCGTCCGCCCGTGGCGTGGGCAATGTCCTGCAAGCCTTGCAGGTTGACCTTGGCTTCGCCCTCGGCATTCGGGTCGCCGATGCCGATGGTGTGAATCACCACGCCTTTGGCCGCGGCCATGGCGGCCGCGTGATCCGGGGTGATGGCGCTGCTGGTGTCGTTGCCGTCGGTGAGCAGGATCAGCACTTTTTCCTGCTCGTGGGCCTGGTCCAGCAGTTTCAGGCTCAGGCCGATGGCGTCGCCGATGGCCGTGTTGGGGCCGGCCATGCCGATGCCGGTGTCGTCCAGCAGCAGTGACAGGCTGGCGTGGTCGAGGGTCAACGGCGCCTGCGGATAGGCACCGGTGCCGAACACAATCAGTCCGATTCGATCGTCTTTACGTTTGTCGATGAACCCGTGCACCACTTCCTTGACCGCGGCCAGGCGATTGATTTTCTGGCCATTGGCGTCGGTGAAATCGGTGGTTTCCATCGACTGGGAAATGTCGATGGCCAGCATCAGGTCGCGCACCGGCTGCTGGCGTTCGATGGGTTTTTCCACCAGCACCGGCCGGCTCGCCGCCACCAGCAGCAGCGTCCAGACCAGCAGGTTCAGGAGCAATTGCCAGCGGTTGCTGCGGGTGCCAGCCTGGCTCGGTGTCTGGCCGACAGCACGGCTCATCGCCGCAAAAAACGGTACACGCACGGCGCTGCGCGCCTCACGGTAATCGGGCAGGTAGCGATAGCCGAACCACGGCAGCGGCAGCAGGATCAACAGCCAGGGGTAATCAAGCTGCCACATGATGACGCTCCACCCAGGTTTTGCAGGTGCTGAACAGCTGTTGGCGCTGTTCAGTGGGCATGGCCCGCAATGCGGCGTCGGGGGCGTAGGCCAGTAGCGAGAGTTGTTGGCTGAAGTCGGCGGGTAGGGGCTGTTTACTGTGCCGCTGCAAAAACACCTGCCAGTCCTCTTTCCCCAACGCCGCAGGAGATCCCACAGGTTTCGCGTTCGGCATAGAGATCGCGACCCGCTTGAGCAATTCGGGAAGCTCGCGCAACGCGCTCAGGTCATTACTGCGCTGCTGCAACTCCTCCAGCCGTACCAACGCCTCGCGCCGATAGCGATCGCGCCGCCATTGCCAGTATCGCCGCGCACCCAGCACCAGCAGCGTAACGATCAACAGTGCGAGCAACGCCCACCAACCCCAGGTTTGCGGTGCATAACTGACCGGTGCTGGCAGTGCCATTTCCTTGAGTTGGTCGATGCTCGGGATAGCGGGGTTCATCGGCGCCCTCCGGCAAACTTGCCCAGTTCGGCACGCAGTTGTTCGTGGGCTTCTGTAGCCGTGCTGAACATCATCAACGGCACCTGGCTGCGGCGCAGCAAGGTCGCGACGTCCTTGAGCCGTCCACTGAGGAAATCCCCGAGCGGCTGATGCACCTGTTGCCGATCCACCGCCAGCTCCACCTGCAATTGGCCTTGGGTGACCAGCACGCGTCCGTTTTTCGGCAGGTTCAGCGCCAGCGGGTCGTAGACCTGCATGGCAATCACATCGTTATGGGCCGCCAGTTGTCGCATCAGTTGCAAGGTGCGTTCGCCGGCCCCGGCGAAGTCGCTGACGATACAGATCAGGTGATCGTGACCGGCCACGGCCAGGCAGTGCTGCAGGACCTTGTCGAGCTGGTCTTCGCCTTCGGCGTCCGGGTTGGCGGCATTGAGTGCCTGGTTCTGCTGGGCGATGCGGCTGCACAGCGCTTCGATCCGTTTGCGGCTGCGCAGCGGGGCGATGCTGTCGATGCGTTGATCGTTGAAGACCAGTCCACCGACGCGGTCGCCAGCGTTGAACACCATCCACGCCGCCAGGGCGCCGAGTTCGGCGGCGATGGCGGATTTGAAGCTGCGTTGCGAGCCAAAGAACATCGACATGCGCTGATCAACGAGGATCAACGCCGGGCGGTCGCGCTCTTCGGTGAAAGTCCGTACCACCGGTTTGCCGGTGCGCAGGGACGCGCGCCAGTCGAGGTGACGCAAGTCGTCTCCCGGCTGATAGCGCCGCAGTTCATCGAAGTTCAGGCCCCGACCACGCAAACGCGAAGCGTGGTTGCCGGCCAGGATGCTGCCCTGGGGCTGACGCGCCAGAAAACTCAGGTCACGGGCCTTGAACTCCAAGGCCATCAACTGCGCCAGAGAGACATACACCAGGCCGTCGGCGCTGTTCATGGACATCAGGCAGGAATCGCCACTTTATCGAGCAGGCGGTCGAGCACTTGATCGGCGCTGACGCCATCGGCCACTGCGTCGTAGCTCAGTTGCAGGCGATGGCGCAGCACCGGGTGCACCACGGCGCGGACGTTGTCCGGAGAAACGAAATCCTGGCCCTGCAACCAGGCGTCGGCCCGGGCACAACGGTCCAGGCCAATGCCGCCGCGGGGGCTGGCGCCGATGCTGATCCAGCGCCCGAGGTCGGCGTCGTAATCGGCCGGGTGGCGAGTGGCGTTGATCAGGTCGATCAGGTAGCGGTCGATGGCCGGGGAGACGTGCACGGCACTGACTTCACGGCGCGCGGCGAATACCACGTCCTGAGACAGGGAGAAGCCCTGCACGGCAGCGGTCTTGGCGCCGAGGGCCTGTTCTTCTTCGCGCAGCAGACGCAGCACCTGGCTTTCGTTTTCCGCGCTCGGGTAATCGAGCAGCACTTTCATCAGGAAGCGGTCCATCTGCGCTTCCGGCAGCGGATAGGTGCCTTCCTGTTCGATCGGGTTCTGGGTAGCGACCACGATGAACAGGTCCGGCAGCGCATGGCTGTTGCCGGCCACGGTGATCTGGCGCTCTTCCATGGCTTCGAGCAACGCCGCCTGGACCTTGGCCGGCGCACGGTTGATTTCGTCGGCGAGGATCAGGTTGCCGAACAGGGGACCTGGCTGGAAGCGCATTTCGTTCTTGCCTTCGACCTGATGCAGCACCTCGGCGCCGGTGATGTCCGACGGCAGCAAGTCCGGGGTGAACTGGATGCGGCTCATCTTCGCGTCCAGGTGTCTGGCCAGTGACTTGACCGTGCGGGTCTTGGCCAGGCCGGGCAGGCTTTCGAGGAGCAAATGTCCGTTGGCCAGCAAACCGACGAGCATCTGCCGGATCACCTGGTCCTGGCCGAGCACCGCTTCGGCGATGCTGGCTTGCAGGGCATTGAGGTCGTCGAGTGTGCTCATGGGGTCTCCTAGAAAAACGCCAGGGTCATGTTGACGCTGATGCCATTACCTTCAGGGCGGTTCTTGGTGTCGAACTCCGGCACCCAGCGCGCATTGAAGTTGGCCTGGGCGTCGGCGAACTTGCCGGTCCAGCCCACTGTCGGGCCGGCACCCACGGAACGTCCGCGGAAGCCGCTGTCGGCGCCGGACCCCGAGTCATCGGTGATCTGCTGGATGTAACCGGCGGCGATACCGGCGTTCCAACCGTTGCCAAAGCCGTGGGTCCACAACGCATCGAGGGTGTAGATGTTGCCGTTGCGATAATCGGTGGCGTCGTTCTCGGTGTAGAACTCCAGGCCGCTCGACAGCGTGAATTCGCCGCCCTTGCCGTCCAGATGAGTGAAGGCCACGGTCGGCATGAAGGTGTAGTTGTTCTGCCCGGGGTTGGCCAGGCGATCGTCGTTGTAGGCGCCGGTGGGCACGTAGATCGGCAGCGAGAACGCAATGTGGTTGAGTTCGTCGAAGTGATAGCCGGCGGCAATCGGCGTCACCAGCATGTCGGCGAACTGGGTGCCGGTGTCCGAGGAGCCCAGCGTTCGGCCGCGGGGCCCGGTGATGTTGGCCGAGATGTCGGTGTACTGCACCGGAACGCCGACGGCCGATGCATAGTTCCAGCGACCCTTGCCGGTGTCCCAGACATGGGTGAAGTTGGCCATGGTGTAAGAAACCTTCATGTCCAGCGCGGTACTGGCGGCACCCACCAACGGAATTTGGGCGTTGCCCTTGAGATCGCCGTCGTACCAGATGCTGGTCAGGGACATGACCCAGCCGGGCTCCGGCGGCACGACCCCGGCATTGGAGAACACTTGCTGGCCGGTAATCGGCCGTCCGACACCACCTTCAGCCGCCAGTACCAACGGGCTGCCGCTGACCATGCACAGCGCCAATAACAGGGGGCGCACTACGAAAGGCCTGATCATGACTGACTCCACTTATTGTTTTTGATTGACGGGGTTCAACAGCGGCATTTTCCATTCGCCGTTGCTGACTTCCGGTTTTGGCAAATACAGGCGCAATATCCCGTAGAAGGGTCCGTTCGGTGCCGGCAGCCAATTGCTTTGCAGGTCTTTGGCTGGCGCCTTGTGCTGCACGTACAGCGTCAGGCCGCCATCGGCATCGAGCTTGAGGTCAGGCAGCATGCGCGAGTTGATCAGGTAGCGATTGAGCGGGTTGGCTACCAGCAGTTTGTTCTTGCCGTCGTACATGGTCAGGGACCAGAACGCATCGGCCGGGGGCAGGGCACCCTTGTCGAAATGCAGGGTGTAGTCATTTTTCGAGGCATCGACCGGTTTGCCGTCCTTGTCGACGAAATAACCGATGTAGTTCGCCTCTTCGGCGGAATTGCCGAAGATCCCCATGTTGGCGCCGGCATAGCGGTACAGGTAGTTGCCCTTGAGGTGATCGCGGGTGCCGAAGAAATCACCGCTGGTGACCTCGTGGGTATCGACTTTGGTTTTCTTGAACTCGGCAAACCCGGCCTTGGCGTCGCTGATGCCGTCTTCAAGCGCCTTGCGCTGCTCGGCGCTGAGTGTATTCACGTTGAAAGGCTTGCCTGCCTCGATACCGATCTTGGCGAAGCGTGCCAACAGTTCCTTTTCCACGTCCTGGGCCGGGGCGAACGCCAGCATGAAATTCAGGTAGCGGAACAGGTCCGGGGTTTCGCTCATGGTCGGCGTGGGTTTTGGCCAGTCGATCTTCGGTGCGGCCGTCGGCGCCTTATGTTTGTCGTAATGACTCAGGGGTTCAACCTTGTAGCCCTTCTGGATCTGCTTGACCTTGGCCAGATCTTTCTCATCGAACAGTTGTGTGCGATACAGCGCGTAGGCGATGTTGCTTTCACTGCGCAGCAAGCGGTCGATGTTCAGCGGTTGCTGGCCCTGCCAGTTGGGCCCGGCGATCATGAAATGCCCGCCGTTGTTGCCGGTGCTGCGGGTGCCCAGGTAGGCAAAGTTCTGCGTATAGGCATCGATCAGTTGCACCGAGTAGTAACGATGCTCTTCGATGGGCGGCAGGGTCAGTACCAGTGGCTCGGCGCGCAAATCCATCCAGACGAAGGAGTAGGGCGTGTCGGCGTTCGGCGTGACAAACGCAGTGTCCCTGGCGGTGAAGGCCTTGGCGGTGTTGCCGATCTGGTTGAACGGAGCCTTGAAGTTCGGGCTCTTCTTGTCCACGGCCTGGGTATAGAGCGTCTTGTACATCTCTACTACCGGAAAGCCGTACAGGTAGGCTTCCCTGGCGATGGCCCGGGCTTCCTCCGGGGTGGCGGTGAAGTCGGCCCAGGCGCTGGTGCTGAGGGTCAGTGCAAGGCCGGTGAACAAAATGCGGTGATTCATATACATCCCTTATTGAACTTCCGGCGTCATTGCACAGCCGTGATGTCGTCGAGTTTCCAGCTCTTGTCGAAATAGGCTTCTGTCGGCGCATACAGGCGGAAATAGCTGAACCAGTGTTTGCCCGGCAGGGTTTGCACCCAGTTGTCTTCGAAACCTTTTGGCGCGGTCGGGCCGAAGTACAGGTCCACCGAGCCGTCGGCGTTTTTCTTCAAGTCCTGACGGGATGACAGGTCGGCCTTGCGCTGCGGGTTATCGATCAGGCAGCGGCTGTCGATGTCGTATACGGTCATCGACCAGAACTGCCTGGCAGGCGGGTTGGCGCCGACGTGCAGGCGATAGCTTTTGCCGCCGTCGAGCCAGTTGCCCTTGTTGTCGGTGTAGGCGCCGAGGTAGGTCTGGCCCAGCCCCGGGGTTTTCGAGACCATGCCTTTGGTGTTGGTCACCGCCTCGTAGAACCAGGCGCTGCGTTCCCACAACTGGTCGTAATAGGCCACGCGCTGGGACGGATCGGCGATGTTCAGCACGCTGTCCCATTGCCGGTCCGGCCAGAATCGGGCATTGGGGAAACGCTTGGCGAAGGTGTTGGCCTTGGCGATCAGTTCACCGACCTGCGCACCCTGTTCCAGGGCCGCGCGTTGCTTGTCGTTGGGGTTGAACGGCTTGTCCTTCTCGATGCCCAGGCTGGCCAGCATGGCCATGTAGAAACGGTCGCGTTCATTGACCGGTTCTTTCTGGATGATCTGGTGCAAACGCTCCCAGTACGCCAGGCCACGAGGCTGGGTACCGGACCAGGCTTTACCACCGGGAGACAGCAGTCTGGTTTTGGCAGGTTCCGCTCGCTTCGCATACGGGTACATCTTGAACTGCTCGACCAGCGCCTTGCCCTTGGCCGGGTCTGGGTCCAGCACGCGAAAGCCCACCAGCACGTTCATGGTTTCGGATTTGGCCAGGTAGTATTTATGGGCATCCGCCGGCAGCTCGGCACCCGGTGGCAATACCAGGTACTTGCCGCCCTTGCCTTTGTCCGGACCGGTCTGGCCCATGTCGATGATCGCCCGCTGCCAGAAATCGCCTACGCCACCGGCAGTCGGGCCAGGTGGTAGTTCAATCACCAGCGGCCCGGTTTCGTTGAGATCGACAAACCCGAGGATGTACGGCGTGGTGGCGTTGGCCGTGATCACCCCAAGCTTGTCTTCGTAACTGTTGAGCACCATCAGGTCGCCGCTGTGGGCGCCCAGTTTGTCGCGAAACTCTTCCTGCCATTGCGCATAGGACACCAGTGGCAAGGCCCACAGATAACTCTGTGTGGCCTGCTGGAAGTCCAGTTCGGCATAAAGCCTGGCAATCGACTCATGGGCCGGCAGTTCGCCGTCCATGGCAATTTTGCCGATGCGGGTATCAAGTTCCTGGGCGCCCACGCCGCAACTGGCGAACAGGGCCATCAGGCTGAAACCGGCTGTGCGAATTGCACCGTGCATATATAAGTCCTTATTTACCGAAGGTGACGTTGATCCCGGCGTACAGCGTGAACTGTGGCAAGCCGTCGCCTTTGCGGTCGACGGTCCACTGCGGCTCGATAAAGGCGTTGAGGATATTGGACCCGGATTTCCAGGCTTTGCCGCCACCCAAACCGAGTGGGATGTAATGGGTGTTGTTCTTCAGGTCGAACGTCCAGGTGCCTGTGGAACGCAGGTACCAGCCTTTTTCCAGGTTGTGGATGATGAACGGCTGGAAGGTGGCGGATTCCACGTGAGGACGGTCGTGATCACCGGCGAATGAACTCTGATACTGCACCAGTGCGCCGAGCAGTCCGCGTGGCGAGGAGTCGATGGCGATGGCGGACAGTCCAGCCTGCCATTTGCCGGTTCCCAACTCATCCTGCCCGGCGGTCGGCGCAGTGATTTGCGGGCCGACGCCCAACTGCACGCCTTCGGTCTTGAGCAGGAAAATATCGAACACATTCAGGTCGCCGATGCCGGTGCTGTAGCCGTTGTGCGGATCGGGACGGGTGCTGACGGGGAGCGTGACGCGCAGCAACTGCGGGACACCTATGACGTCATTGGCTGCCATCGGAAGGGCGCCGCGCAGCAGCGCATCGTTGGTGTGAGCGTTGGTATCGAACAGCTTGGGGGTGTAGTAATCCTGCAGGTTGACACCTGGTGCCAGGTTCAGCGGGTTGTTGCTTTTGTTGGCGGTCTCGGCGTTATCCGCGAGAGCACAAAAAGCAGGCGCGAGTGAAGTCACCCATACAAAGGCGTACTTCCCCAAATTCTTAGACATTAATCCCCCGGTTCCCTGGTGGCTGACTGGGCCTACGGCCCCTTATGTTCAGCCATAACTGCGTAATCCCTTTCCGATCAAGCCTGTAGGACTCGTCGGATTAAGTTAGCAGTTAACCACGGGTTATCCAGTTGAATGGATTAATTCTTTGGTTTTGTGTGCGGTTTCTCGTTAATTTCGTGTACTAGAAAGTTAATACGGATCAAGGGCTTGCCCGAACAAGTTAAGTGGCTATCTAGCCAATGTAGGAGCGAGCCTGCTCGCGAAGGCGGTCTGTCAGTCAATATTGGTGTTGAATGTGACGACCACTTCGCGAGCAGGCTTGCTCCCACAGGAAACTGAAGCGATAGCCGGTTCAGTCAACCTCAGTTCTTCTTCGCTTGCTCCCAAACCCGCTCTTCCTGCTCGCGCAGTTCCGGCGTGAACTCGGCACCAAAATCTTCGGCTTCAAACACCTGACGAATCTCGATCTCGGCCTCGGTGCCCGGCATCGGGTTGGGGCAGCGTTTGACCCATTCGATGGCTTCTTCCTTGGACTTCACTTTCCACAACCAGAAACCGGCGATCAGCTCCTTGGTTTCGATGAAGGGGCCGTCGATCACCGTGTGTCTGTCACCGGAAAACTTTACCCGTGCGCCTTTGCTGCTCGGGTGCAAGCCTTCGCCCGCGAGCATGATACCGGCCTTGACCAGTTCTTCGTTGTAGTTGCCCATGGCCGTCAACAGTTCCTGGCTGGGCATGACGCCGGCTTCGGAATCCTGGCTGGCCTTGATGATGATCATGAATCGCATGGTCTCGTCTCCGTTGCAGTTGAGTGGCTCGATTTATAGTCGAACGACGGTGGAGCAATTCGACAGAGTGTTAACAAAAGTTTTCGTCGATGACGTGTCGCGTGCCTTTCGTCATGAACATCGGTTAGCGGCGGGTGAGGGCGTACTCTGTACTTTTGCCGACTTGTTCGGCTCACACACGAACCCTGTAGGAGCGAGCCTGCTCGCGATGGCGTCAGATCAGACACTAGCGATGTTGAATGATATTTCGCTTTCGCGAGCAGGCTCGCTCCCACAAATTTGTAGGTTGTATCCAGTTTTGTGCCCTGTTACATGACAATTTATGTTTGGCCATAGGTCGTAGGACAATTTCATGGTTAACTTCGGCCTCGTCAAAATTCTCCACCACAACGTTCAGAAGGACTCCGTTCATGGCTCAAGTCACCCTTAAAGGCAACCCGGTTCAAGTCAACGGCCAACTGCCACAAGCCGGTTCCAAGGCGCCAGCCTTTTCCCTGGTTGCCGGCAATCTGTCCGACGTCACCCTGAAAGACTTTGCCGGCAAGCGCAAAGTGCTGAACATCTTCCCAAGCGTTGATACCCCGACCTGCGCCACCTCGGTGCGCAAGTTCAACGCCCAGGCCAGCGACGTGGCCAACACCGTTGTGCTGTGCATCTCCGCTGACCTGCCATTCGCCCAAGCCCGTTTCTGCGGCGCCGAAGGTCTGGAAAACGTACAGAACCTGTCGACCCTGCGTGGCGCCGAGTTCATCCAGAACTACGGCGTTGCCATTGCCGACGGCCCGCTCAAAGGCCTGACCGCCCGTGCCGTGGTGGTTCTGGACGAAAACGACAACGTGCTGCACAGCGAGCTGGTTGGCGAAATCGCTGACGAGCCGAACTATGAAGCGGCACTGGCCGTTCTCAAGTAAGTTAGCTCCATTACAATTGTTAACGGCCTGGCTCTGTCCAGGCCGTTTTCATTTGTGCTTCAGTGTCTTACACAAAACTCCTGCTACGTAAGCCAAAGGTAAATTGCCGGTAAAGGCGCTTTGCTTAAAACCCGCCAGTGCTTATCGTTCAGCCTCATGTAAAAAAGCCCACGCGCCCAATGGTTGATCACTCAATGCAATCCTCCGCTTCCCGTAGTCCTCGTCGCTGGCTGTTCGGCCTGCTTGTCCTGTTGGTCATCGCTGGCCTGTGCTGGAAATTCTGGCCCGGCAGCGCTGCACCCAAAGAGGCTGCGGGGCAGAAAGCCGTCGCCGGGCATACCGGCAGGTCAGGCGGGATGCGCCCTGGATTCGGTGGCGCGTCCGGGCCGGTACCGGTGCGAGTGGCGCCCGCGGTCAAGGGGGATTTCCCGCTGTATTTCAAGGCGCTGGGCACGGTCACGGCGCTGAACACCATCAATGTGCGCAGTCGCGTCGGCGGTGAGCTGGTCAAGATCTATTTCGAAGAAGGGCAGATGGTCAAGGCCGGCGACCTGCTGGCCGACATCGACCCGCGCCCTTACCAGAATGCCTTGCTTCAGGCCGAGGGCACCTTGCTGCAGAATCAGGCGCAGCTGAAAAACGCCCAGGTCGACGTCGAGCGCTATCGCGGCCTGTACCGTGAAGACAGTATTGCCAAGCAGACCCTGGACACCGCCGAAGCGCTGGTCGGTCAATTCCAGGGCACGGTCAAGACCAATCAGGCGGCGGTCAACGACGCCAAACTTAACCTCGAATTCACCCGGATCCGCGCACCGATCACCGGACGCGTCGGCCTGCGTCAACTGGACGTCGGCAACCTGGTAGCGGCCAATGACACCACCGCATTGGCGATCATCACCCAGACCCAGCCCATCAGCGTGGCCTTCACCCTCCCGGAAAACAGCCTCGACACCGTGCTGGCCCGTTATCGCAGCGGGGCCAAACTGCCGGCTGAAGCCTGGGATCGTGGCGATACCAAACTGCAAGCCACTGGCGTATTGCAGAGCCTGGACAACCAGATCGACGTCACCACCGGCACCCTGAAATTCAAGGCCCGTTTCGAGAACCGCGATCAGTCACTGTTTCCCAACCAGTTCGTCAATGTGCGCCTGCTGGCCGACACCCTCAAAGACGTCGTACTGGCGCCTTCCGCCGCGATCCAGTTCGGCACCAACGGCACGTTTGCCTATGCCATGGACGGTGACAAGAAAGTCAAGATCCGTCAGTTGAAAGTCGGCGCCAGTGACGGCGTGAACACAGTGATCACAGAAGGCCTGTCGGCGGGCGACCGGGTCGTGCTGGAAGGCACTGACCGCCTGAAGGAAGGCAGCGACGTGGAGGTGGTCAATGACAGCCAGGACGTGCCGACCACGCCAACCGAACACCTGCAAGGCAAGTCGGCGGTCAATGCGGCTGAGCCTGCGACCACCGACAAGGAGAAAAAGGGCGGCGCATGAATCTCTCGCGGCTGTTCATCCTTCGCCCGGTAGCCACCACGCTGAGCATGCTGGCCATTATCCTGGCCGGCGTCATCGCCTATCGGCTGCTGCCGGTGTCGGCATTGCCCCAGGTCGATTACCCGACCATTCGCGTCATGACCCTGTACCCCGGCGCCAGCCCGGATGTCATGACCAGCGCGGTGACCGCGCCGCTTGAGCGGCAATTCGGGCAAATGCCCGGCCTGACGCAAATGGCCTCTACCAGTTCCGGCGGGGCGTCGGTGCTGACCCTGCGTTTCAGCCTCGACATCAACATGGACGTGGCTGAGCAACAAGTGCAGGCGGCGATCAACGCCGCGACCAACCTGTTGCCCAAGGACCTGCCGGCACCGCCGGTGTACAACAAGGTCAACCCGGCCGATACGCCGGTGCTGACCTTGGCCATCACCTCCAAGACCATGCTGCTGCCCAAGCTCAACGATCTGGTCGATACGCGCATGGCGCAGAAAATCGCCCAGATCAGCGGCGTCGGCATGGTCAGCATTGCCGGCGGCCAGCGTCAGGCCGTGCGGATCAAGGTCAACCCCGAGGCCCTGGCCGCCAATGGCCTGAACCTGTCGGATGTGCGCACTCTGATCGGAGCGTCCAACGTCAACCAGCCCAAGGGCAACTTCGACGGCCCGACCCGGGTCTCGATGCTCGATGCAAACGATCAACTGACGTCGCCCAAGGACTACGCCAACCTGATCCTGGCCTACGCCAATGGCGCACCGCTGCGACTCAAGGACGTGGCGGAAATCGTCGACGGCGCCGAGAATGAGCGACTGGCTGCGTGGGCCAACGAGAACCAGGCCGTGCTGCTGAACATCCAGCGTCAGCCCGGCGCCAACGTGATCGAGGTAGTGGACCGGATCAAGGCCCTGCTGCCGAGCATCACCGACAACCTGCCGGCCGGCCTCGACGTGATAGTGCTGACCGACCGCACCCAGACCATCCGCGCCTCGGTCAAGGACGTGCAGCATGAATTGCTGATCGCGATCGCCCTGGTGGTCATGGTCACCTTCCTGTTCCTGCGTCGCGCCAGTGCCACGATCATTCCGTCGGTGGCCGTGCCGCTGTCGCTGATCGGTACGTTCGGCGTGATGTACCTGGCAGGCTTCTCGGTCAACAACCTGACCCTGATGGCCCTGACCATCGCCACCGGTTTCGTGGTGGACGATGCGATCGTCATGCTGGAGAACATTTCCCGATTCATCGAAGAAGGCGACAGCCCGCTGAACGCCGCGCTCAAAGGCGCCAAACAGATCGGTTTCACCCTGATCTCCCTGACGTTGTCGCTGATCGCCGTGCTGATCCCGCTGCTGTTCATGGCGGACGTGGTCGGGCGCTTGTTCCGCGAGTTCGCCATCACCCTGGCAGTGGCGATCCTGATTTCCCTGGTGGTTTCCCTGACCCTGACGCCGATGATGTGCGCGCGGTTGCTCAAGCGTGAACCCAAGGAAGCAGAGCAGGGCCGTTTCTACCGTGCCAGCGGTGCGTTCATCGACTGGATGATCGCTGCCTACGGACGCAAGTTGCAGTGGGTGCTCAAGCACCAGCCGCTGACCCTGATGGTGGCCATTGGCACGTTGGCGCTGACGGTATTCCTGTACATGGTGGTGCCCAAGGGCTTCTTCCCGGTGCAGGACACCGGCGTCATCCAGGGCATTTCCGAAGCGCCGCAATCGATTTCCTTCGCCGCCATGAGCGAGCGCCAGCAGGAACTGGCCAAGGTGATCCTGGCCGACCCGGCGGTCGAGAGCCTGTCCTCCTACATTGGCGTGGATGGCGACAACTCGACCCTCAACAGCGGTCGGTTGCTGATCAACCTCAAGTCACACCACGACCGCGACCTGAGCGCCACGCAAGTGATTGCCCGCCTGCAACCGGAGCTGGACAAGCTGGTCGGCATCCGCCTGTTCATGCAGCCGGTGCAGGACCTGACCATCGAAGACCGGGTCAGCCGCACGCAGTACCAGTTCAGCATGTCATCGCCAGACTCCGAGTTGCTGAGCCTGTGGAGCGGGCGTTTGGTGGAGGCCCTGGCCGACCGGCCGGAATTGACCGACGTCGCCAGCGATTTGCAGGACAAGGGCTTGCAGGTCTACCTGGTGATCGACCGCGATGCGGCGTCGCGGGTTGGTGTATCGGTGTCGAACATCACCGATGCGCTGTACGACGCCTTCGGTCAGCGGCAGATTTCCACGATCTACACCCAGGCCAGTCAGTACCGCGTGGTGCTGCAATCGCAGTCCGGCGAGAAGATCGGCCCGCAGGCGCTGGAGCAGATTCACGTCAAGACCACCGATGGCGGGCAGGTGCGCCTGTCCAGCCTGGCGCGCATCGAAGAGCGCCAGGCGCAACTGGCCATCACCCACATCGGCCAGTTCCCGGCGGTGATGATGTCCTTCAACCTGGCGCCCGGCGTGGCGCTGGGGCATGCGGTCGAGATCATCGAGCAGGTGCAGAAGGACATAGGCATGCCGATTGGCGTGCAGACCCAGTTCCAGGGCGCGGCGGAGGCTTTCCAGGCCTCGCTGTCGAGCACCTTGCTGCTGATCCTGGCGGCGGTGGTGACCATGTACATCGTGCTGGGCGTGCTCTACGAGAGCTACATCCACCCGATTACCATTCTCTCGACCCTGCCCTCGGCGGCGGTGGGCGCCTTGCTGGCGTTGATCCTCAGCGGCAACGACCTGGGCATGATCGCGATCATCGGCATCATTCTGCTGATCGGCATCGTGAAGAAGAACGCGATCATGATGATCGACTTCGCCCTCGATGCCGAGCGCAACCAGGGCATGGACCCGCAAACGGCGATCTATCAGGCCGCCTTGCTGCGTTTCCGGCCAATCCTGATGACCACCCTGGCCGCGCTGTTCGGTGCCGTGCCGTTGATGCTGGCCACCGGTTCCGGCGCAGAACTGCGCCAACCGCTGGGTCTGGTGATGGTCGGCGGCCTGTTGCTGAGTCAGATTCTGACGTTGTTCACTACGCCTGTGATTTACCTGTATTTCGACCGTCTCGGTCGGCGCTGGGGGCGCAAGCCTGAGTCCGTGGAAGCGGTAGAGCAGCCATGAACCTTTCCGGACCTTTCATCAAGCGCCCGGTCGCGACCATGCTGCTGAGCCTGGCGATCATGCTGCTGGGCGGCGTCAGCTTCGGTTTGCTGCCGGTGTCGCCGCTGCCGCAAATGGACTTTCCGGTGATCGTGGTCCAGGCCAGCCTGCCAGGGGCCAGCCCCGAGGTGATGGCGTCGACCGTGGCCACGCCTCTGGAACGCTCCTTCGGCAGCATTGCCGGGGTCAACACCATGAGCAGCCGCTCCAGCCAGGGTTCGACCCGGGTAATCCTGCAATTCGACCTGGACCGCGACATCAACGGCGCGGCGCGGGAAGTGCAGGCGGCCATCAACGCCTCGCGCACCCTGCTGCCGAGCGGGATGCGCAGCATGCCGACCTACAAGAAGGTCAACCCGTCCCAGGCGCCGATCATGGTGCTGTCGCTGACGTCGGATGTGCTGGAAAAAGGCCAGCTCTATGACCTGGCCTCGACGATCCTGTCTCAGAGCCTGTCCCAGGTGCAGGGCGTTGGCGAGGTGCAGATCGGCGGCAGCTCGCTGCCGGCGGTACGTATCGAGCTCGAACCGCAGTCGCTGAACCAGTACGGCGTGGCCCTGGACGATGTGCGCAACACCATCGCCAATGCCAACGTACGTCGGCCCAAGGGCTCGGTGGAAGACGATCAACGGCTGTGGCAGGTCCAGGCCAACGACCAGCTGGAAAAAGCCAAGGACTACGAGTCGCTGATCATCCACTACAACGGCGGCGCGGCCCTGCGCCTGAAGGATGTGGCCAAGGTCAGCGATGGCGTCGAGGACCGCTACAACAGCGGTTTCTTCAACGACGACGCGGCGGTACTGCTGGTGATCAACCGGCAGGCCGGCGCCAACATCATCGAGACGGTCAACGAGATCAAGGCCCAGTTGCCGGCGTTGCAGGCGGTGCTGCCGGCCAGCGTCAAGCTGAACCTGGCCATGGACCGCTCGCCGGTGATCAAGGCCACGTTGCACGAAGCGGAAATGACCCTGCTGATCGCCGTGGCGCTGGTGATCCTGGTGGTGTTCCTGTTCCTCGGTAACTTCCGCGCTTCGCTGATCCCGACCCTGGCGGTGCCGGTGTCGCTGGTCGGCACCTTTGCCGTGATGTACCTCTACGGCTTTTCGCTGAACAACCTGTCGCTGATGGCGCTGATCCTGGCCACCGGGCTGGTGGTGGACGATGCCATTGTGGTGCTGGAGAACATTTCCCGGCACATCGACGAAGGCGTGCGGCCGATGCGTGCCGCGTACCTGGGTGCCCAGGAAGTCGGTTTTACCTTGCTGTCGATGAACGTATCGCTGGTGGCGGTGTTCCTGTCGATCCTGTTCATGGGCGGGATCATTGAAAGCCTGTTCCGCGAATTCTCCATCACCCTGGCGGCAGCCATCGTGGTCTCGCTGGTAGTGTCGTTGACTCTGACCCCGATGCTCTGCGCCCGCTGGCTCAAGCCGCACACGCCGGGGCAGGAGAACCGCCTGCAACGCTGGAGTCGGCGGACCAACGACTGGATGGTCGGCAAATACGCCACCAGTCTCGACTGGGTGCTGCGTCACAAGCGCCTGACCCTGCTCAGTCTGTTCGTGACAATTGGCGTTAACATTGCGCTATATGTGATTGTTCCTAAAACATTTTTACCGCAGCAGGATACCGGTCAGCTGATCGGTTTCGTGCGCGGTGACGACGGCCTGTCCTTCAGTGTGATGCAGCCGAAGATGGAGATTTTCCGCCGGGCTGTGTTGAAGGATGAAGCGGTAGAAAGCGTCGCCGGGTTCATTGGCGGCAACAACGGCACCAACAACGCCTTCATGCTGGTGCGCCTCAAGCCGATCAAGGAACGGAGCATTTCCGCGCAGAAAGTCATCGAACGACTGCGCAAGGAAATGCCCAAGGTGCCCGGGGCACAACTGATGCTCATGGCGGACCAGGACCTGCAATTTGGTGGCGGTCGTGAGCAGACCACCTCGCAGTACTCGTACATCCTGCAGAGCGGGGATCTGGGGGCATTGCGCGAGTGGTATCCGAAAGTCGTCACCGCGCTCAAGGCCTTGCCGGAGCTGACGGCGATCGATGCGCGGGAAGGCCGCGGCGCCCGGCAAGTGACCCTGATCGTCGACCGTGACCAGGCCAAGCGCCTGGGGGTCGACATGGACATGGTCACGGCGGTGCTGAACAACGCCTACAGCCAGCGGCAGATATCGACCATCTACGACAGCCTCAACCAGTATCAGGTGGTGATGGAGGTCAATCCGAAGTACGCCCAGGACCCGATCACCCTCAAGCAGGTCCAGGTGATCACCGCTGACGGCGCGCGGATCCCGCTGTCGACCATCGCCCATTACGAAAACAGCCTGGAAAATGACCGGGTCAGCCACGAAGGCCAGTTTGCTTCGGAAAGCATTGCCTTCGACATGGCTGAAGGCGTGACCGTGGAGCAGGGCGGTGCCGCCATCGAGCGGGCGATTGCCAAGGTTGGCCTGCCGGAAGACGTGATCGCGAAAATGGCCGGCACAGCCGACGCTTTCGCGGCGACTCAGAAAAGTCAGCCGTGGATGATTCTGGGGGCGCTGGTGGCGGTGTATCTGGTCTTGGGTGTGTTGTATGAAAGCTACATTCACCCGCTGACGATTCTCTCGACCTTGCCGTCGGCCGGGGTCGGCGCGTTGCTGTCGATCTATGCGCTGGGCGGCGAATTCAGCCTGATTTCGTTGCTGGGACTGTTTCTGCTGATCGGCGTGGTGAAGAAAAACGCGATTCTGATGATTGACCTGGCGTTGCAGCTGGAACGAAACCAGGGCATGGCCCCGCTGGAATCGATTCGCAGCGCCTGCCTGCAACGTTTGCGACCTATCCTGATGACCACCCTGGCGGCGATCCTCGGTGCCTTGCCGTTGCTGCTGAGCCGCGCCGAAGGGGCGGAAATGCGCCAGCCGCTGGGCCTGACCATCATCGGCGGGCTGATCTTCAGCCAGGTGCTGACGCTTTACACCACCCCGGTGGTTTACCTCTATCTCGACAAACTGCGCCATCGCTTCAATAAATGGCGTGGGGTGCGTACCGATGCTGCTCTGGAAACTCCGCTATGACTGACCGTTCGCTTTTCAACCTGGCTGCACCGCTGCTCATGGCCCGAGGCTCGCGCCTGTTGAGCCTGTCACTGTGCGTGGCGATGCTCAGTGCCTGCGCCGTCGGCCCGGATTACCAGCGCCCGCAAACCGCCGAACCTGCGCAGTACAAGGCGGCAGAGGGCTGGCGTCAGGCCAACCCCAGCGATGCCCTGGCGCGCGGCGCGTGGTGGGAGTTGTATGGCGACCGGCAGCTCAACGACCTGATCGAAAAACTCAACAGCGCCAACCAGACCGTCGCCCAGTCCGAAGCGCAGTACCGCCAGGCCCAGGCCTTGGTGCGCAGCGCACGGGGGGCGTTTTTCCCGACGGTGGACCTGAACGTCAGCAAGAACCGTTCTAGCCAGGGCACCGGCAGCAGCAACTCCAGCCTGAGCAGTTCGTCCAGCGGTATTCGCGACACGTATTCGGCCCAGGCGGGCGTCAGTTGGGAAGCGGACGTGTGGGGCAAGCTGCGCCGAGGCCTCGAAGCCGACACCGCCAACGCCCAGGCAAGCTTTGCCGACTTGGCGGCCATGCGCCTGAGTCAACAGTCGGAGCTGGTGCAGAATTACCTGCAACTGCGAGTGATCGATGGCCAGAAGCGCTTGCTCCAGGACACGGTCGAGGCTTATCAGCGTTCGTTGAAGATGACCGAGAACCAGTACCGCGCAGGCGTATCGGGCAAGGACGCAGTGGCCCAGGCCCAGACACAGCTCAAAGGCACCGAAGCCGATATGGTCGACCTGATCTGGCAACGCGCCCAGTTCGAGAACGCCATCGCCGTGCTGATCGGCCTGCCGCCGGCTGAGTTCAGCCTGGCGGAAAGCCAGGACATCCCGCAGTTGCCGCAAGTGCCGCCGGCGCTGCCTTCGCAGTTGCTGGAGCGTCGCCCGGACATTGCTTCCGCCGAGCGCTCGGTGATGGCCGCCAACGCCAACATTGGTGTGGCCAAGGCCGCCTATTACCCCGACCTGACATTGAACATGAACGGCGGCTACAGCAGCAGCACCTATTCCAACTGGATCAGCCTGCCGAACCGCTTCTGGTCGGTCGGACCGCAATTGGCCATGACCTTGTTCGACGGCGGCCAGCGCTCGGCGGAAGTCGACCGCAGTGAAGCGGCCTATGACGAAACGGTGGCCAAGTACCGCCAGACCGTGCTGGACGGTTTCCGCGAGGTGGAAAACTTCCTGGTACAGCTCAAGGTGCTTCAGGACGAAGCCGTTGTGCGCCAACAGGCACTGGACGCCGCCCGGGAATCGTTGCGCCTGACCCAGAACCAGTACAAGGCCGGCTTGATTGCGTACATCGATGTGGTGGTGACTCAGGCGGCGGCGCTGAGCAATGAGCGCAGTAATCTGGACCTGCTGCAAAGCCGATTATTAGCCAGCGTGCAGTTGATTGCCGCGTTGGGGGGTGGCTGGGATGGGCAGCTTGAGGTGAGTGATAGCCAGTAACCCGGATCAGAGGAACACAGCGGCAACTGTGGCGAGGGAGCTTGCTTGTGGCGAGGGGGCTTGCCCCCGTTGGGTCGCGAAGCGGCCCTGAATTCTGGCACCCACATTCCTGCAGAATGATCATGGTCGCCTTTTTTGCGACCGCTTCGCGTTCGAGCGGGGGCAAGCCCCCTCGCCACAATTGGCGGTGTAACAACTCCCACAAAGGCTTTAGCTCGGCATTTTCAGGCCATGAGGCCAGTTAATGTAAAACCTTAAAACAAGCGTTTCATCGGACTGATGGCCCTTTGCTCATTTTGTGAGTGCGTTCTCATTTGGAATCAGTACAATCGCCGCATTTGCCCCCCAGCGAGAATCAATACCAATAAGGGGGGCGTTCGCGAGAAGTCTCCATGCTCATCGGCAGCTATTCCCCTACTCTGGTCATCATTTCGCTCTGTGTAGCGATTCTCGCCTCATACACCGCACTCGACCTTACCGGACGCATTGCCACCGCCAAAGGCCGCGCCGTGCATTTGTGGACCGCGGGCGGGGCCGTTGCCATGGGCATCGGCATCTGGTCGATGCACTTTATCGGCATGCTCGCGTTCAAGTTGCCGATCGGCCTGGGGTACGACGGCGCCATCACCCTGTTGTCGCTGCTGATCGGCGTGCTCTCCAGCGGTTTTGCGCTGTGGCTGGTCAGCCAGCCGCAATTGCCGGCCTGGCAGCTGGCCTTTGGCGCGTTGGTCATGGGCGCCGGCATCAGCGCGATGCACTACACCGGCATGGCCGCCATGCGCATGCAGCCGGGCATCGACTACGACCCGACTCTGTTCGGCGCCTCGCTGCTGATCGCTGTCGGTGCTTCGGGCGCGGCATTGTGGATCGCTTTCCATCTACGCCGGCACACGCCTTATGTCCGTCTGATTCGTGGCGGTGCCGCGGTGATCATGGGCATCGCTATCGTCGGTATGCACTACACCGGGATGGCCGCCGCACGCTTTGCCGACGGCAGTTTTTGTGGCGCAGCGGTCAATGGATTGAGCGGCAATGGCCTGGACAACCTGGTGCTGATCACCACGTTGGCGGTGCTGAGCATCGCCTTGCTGACCTCGATCCTCGATGCACGCCTGGAGGCTCGTACCGCGAACCTGGCCCGGTCGCTGACTGAGGCCAACCGTGAGCTGACCCAACTGGCCCTGCACGACACCCTCACCGGGTTGCCGAACCGGACGTTGCTCGCCGATCGAATCGATCAGGCCATGTCGCGGGTCCGGGAACAGGGGGGGTGCTTTGCCCTGATGTTCATCGACCTGGACGGCTTCAAACCGGTCAACGATGCCTTCGGCCACCACATGGGTGATCTGCTGTTGCGCGAAGTGGCCGTGCGCCTGCGCGAAGAATTGCGCAGCCAGGACACCCTGGCGCGGATCGGCGGCGATGAGTTCGTGTTGCTGGTGCAATTGAGCGAACAGAACGACGCCTTGAACCTCGCGGCCCGTCAGGTCGGGTTGATCGCGCGCGCGTTCCGGGTTGCCGAACATGATTTGCACATTTCCGCCAGTGTCGGCATCGCGCTCTACCCGGGTAACGGGCAGTCCGCCCACGAATTGCTGATGAACGCCGACGCGGCGATGTATCACGCCAAGGGCGCGGGTAAAAACGGCTACAGCTTTTTCGATGCCTCGATGAACAGCAACGCCCGCAAACAGCTGCAATTGCTGCAGGACCTGCGCAATGCCGTGGAACAGCAGGAATTCAGCCTGCATTACCAGCCCAAGTTCGACGCCGCCAATGGCCGGCCAGTGGGCGCCGAGGCTTTGTTGCGCTGGGAGCACCCGACGCAAGGGATGCTGTTGCCGGATAAATTCATCGAAATGGCGGAAAAGACCGGACTGATCATTCCGATCGGCGAGTGGGTGCTCAACGAAGCGTGCCGCCAGATGCGCGAGTGGTACGTGCTGGGCTACACCGAGTGGCGCATCGCGGTGAACCTGTCGGCCATTCAGTTTTGCCATGCCGGGCTGGTCCAGAGCGTTGCCAAGGCGCTGGCGACGCACCATCTTCCGGCCAACAGCCTGACCCTGGAAATCACCGAAACCACCGCCATGAGCGATGCCGACGCGAGCATGACGGTGCTGCAGGAACTGTCGGAAATGGGCGTCGACCTGTCCATTGACGATTTTGGCACTGGCTATTCGAGTTTGATGTACCTCAAGCGCCTGCCGGCCAACGAGCTTAAGATCGACCGTGGTTTTGTCCGGGACCTGGAGCACGACAGCGACGACGCGGCCATCGTTTCGGCCATCGTCGCCCTTGGCCAGGCGCTGGGGCTGCGCATTGTCGCCGAAGGTGTGGAGACGGGAGTGCAGCAGGACTTCCTGACTCAACTCGGCTGCGATTCGTTGCAGGGTTACCTGCTGGGGCATCCTCTGCCCGCCGCAGGGTTCATGGTGGAAATCCATCGCGGGGAGCAATTGGTCGAGCAGTTGAAAGCCAGTACAGAGTTCGAGATGTCGATGACATGACAGCTGATGTGAAGCCATGCAAAAACCGTCAATGGCGGTTATTCTTGCCCCCGACCGCTTAAGCTTTGATTGGGGGAAAGCTCGCATGGACAAAGTCATCGTCATCACCGGCGGTAGCCGCGGCATTGGTGCCGCCACCGCTCTGTTGGCCGCCGCGCAGGGCTATCGGATCTGCATCAACTATCAGGCGGACGAACAGTCTGCACTCGCCGTGCTGGAGCAAGTCCGCGCCCTGGGAGCGCAAGCCATTGCGGTACGGGCCGATGTCAGCATCGAAGACGAAGTCATCGCGCTGTTCCATCGGGTCGACAGTGAACTGGGCCGGGTCACCGCACTGGTGAACAACGCCGGCACCGTCGGGCAGAAGTCCCGGGTCGATGAAATGTCCGAGTTCCGCATTCTCAAAATCATGAAAACCAACGTCCTGGCGCCGATCCTCTGTGCCAAGCACGCGATCTTGCGCATGTCGCCCAGGCACGGCGGGCAGGGCGGCAGCATCGTCAACGTATCATCGGTCGCCTCGCGCTTGGGATCACCCAACGAGTACGTCGACTACGCGGCCTCCAAGGGTGCGCTGGACACCTTCACCATCGGCCTGTCCAAGGAAGTGGCGGGTGAGGGGATTCGCGTCAACGCCGTGCGCCCCGGCTTCATCTATACCGATTTCCATGCCTTGAGCGGCGATCCGGATCGGGTCAGCAAGCTGGAATCGGCGATTCCGATGGCTCGGGGCGGGCGCCCGGATGAAGTGGCGGAGGCGATTGTCTGGTTGCTGTCGGACAAGGCTTCTTATGCGACCGGGACTTTTGTTGATCTTGGTGGTGGGCGTTAACTCCTGAGACAGGTGTTGTTTGCGCTGGCCTCATCGCGAGCAAGCTCGCTCCCACAGTGGATCTCCAGTGTTCACAGATATTGTGTACACCAATAAACCCTTGTGGGAGCGGGCTTGCTCGCGAAGGCGATAGTGCAGGCAACATCCAACCATCAGAACGACCGCACAATCCGCCCCAACGTCTCCATCGCCTTCTCCGAATCCTCGGTCCACGGGCTGCCGTAATTCAGCCGAATGCAATTTCTGAAGCGCTGGGTCGGTGAAAAGATCGGCCCCGGTGCAATGCTGATGCCTTGCGCCAATGCCATCTGGAACAACTTCAACGAATCCATCTGCTCCGGTAATTCCAGCCACAGAAAGTACCCGCCCGCCGGTTGGCTGACCCGCGTTTGCGCCGGGAAATACCGGGCGATGGCGGCGAGCATGGCGCTTTGCTGATCTTCCAGCGCGTGACGCAACTTGCGCAGGTGCCGGTCGTAACCACCGTGTTGCAGGTAATCGGCGATGGCGGCCTGGGCCGGCATCGAGGCGCACAGCGAAGTCATGAGTTTCAGCCGTTCGATTTTCTGTGCGTAACGCCCGGCGGCGACCCAGCCGATGCGGTAGCCGGGGGCCAGGCTCTTGGCGAACGAGCCGCAGTGCATCACCAGGCCTTCGGTATCAAAGGCCTTGGCCGGTTTCGGTGCTTGTTGGCCGTAATAGAGTTCGGCGTAGACATCGTCCTCGATTAGCGGCACCTGATGGCGCCGCAACAATTCCACAAGCTGCTGTTTCTTGGCCTCGGGCAGGGTCGCGCCCATGGGATTCTGGAAACTGGTCATGCACCAGCAGGCCTTGATCGGATGGCGCTCCAGGGTTTGTTCGAGCACGCCGAGGTCGATGCCGTCTCGCGGGTGCACGGGAATTTCCACGGCCTTGAGTTTCAGGCGTTCGAGCACTTGCAGGCAGGCGTAGAACGCCGGGGCTTCGATGGCCACCAGATCGCCAGGCTCCGTCACCGCCTGCAGACACAGGTTGAGGGCCTCCAGGGCACCGTTGGTGATCAGCAACTCTTCCATGGGCAACATCAGCCCGCCGACCATGTAACGCAGGGCGATTTGCCGACGCAGTTGCGGGTTACCCGGCGACATGTCGGTGACCACCATGCGAGGGTCCATCTCGCGGCTGGCGCTGGCCAGGGAACGGGACAAGCGTTGCAGGGGAAACAGCATCGGGCTGGGGAACGCCGAGCCGAAGGGCACGGTGTTCGGATCCTTGATCGAGTCGAGCACCGAGAACACCAGTTCGCTGACGTCGACTTCCGTGGACTCGTTGACCTCATTGCTGATCACCGGCTCGGAAAACGGTCGGGGTGCATGGGCGTTGACGAAATAGCCAGAGCGCGGACGTGCGCGGATCAGTCCACGACGTTCCAGCAGGTAGTAGGCCTGGAACACCGTGGACGGGCTGACGCCGTAGGTCTGGCTGGCATAGCGCACCGACGGCACCCGCTGGCCGGGACCCAGGACGCCGGAGCGGATCAGTTCTGCGATGTCGTCGGCGAATTTTTCGTAGCGTTTCATCGGTGTCCCGCAATGGAGTCGGTTCGATTAATTGTGGTGAGGGGGACCACAACTCACAAAGGTCAGCATCTTAAAGGCTCAGCGATTCATCGGCGCAACAAACCGGCTCTTCGCTACGCTGTAGACGCCGGGCTCATCGCTGTCGGCCACCTTGAAACCGATGCTCTGCGAACTGCTGGCTGGACGCTCCGTGAGCATCGCCACCGACACCGGCACATCGACAATCTCGCCCGGCGCCAGGCTGAATTCGGTCCTGCCCTGCAACTGGAAATCATCGGCATCCACCAGGCTCAATTGATAGTCCTGACGCTGCTGGGTTTTGTTGATCACCTTCAGACTGTAGATGTTTTCGATCTGCCCCTGGCTGTTCTCGCGGAACAGGCCCCGGTCCTTGCTGACGTCGAGGGACACCATCGGCCGTTCCACCAGCGCCATCACCAGGGCTGCGATCATTACCAGCAGCACGGCGGTGTAGCCGATAAGGCGCGGACGCAACAGGTGTGTCTTGCCACCCTGCAACTGATGCTCGGACGTGTAGCTGATCAATCCTGGGGCGTAGCCCATTTTGTCCATGATCGAATCGCAGGCGTCGATGCAGGCGGCGCAACCGATGCATTCCATCTGCAGGCCATCGCGAATGTCGATGCCGGTCGGGCAGACCTGTACGCACAGTTGGCAATCGATGCAGTCGCCCAAACCGACCTCGACGGGTTTGACCTCGCGTTTGCGCGGGCCACGGTTTTCGCCTCGGGCCACGTCGTAGGAAATGGTCAGGGTGTCCTTGTCGAACATCACGCTCTGGAACCGCGCGTAGGGGCACATGTGCATGCACACCGCTTCACGCAGCCAACCGGCATTGATGTACGTGGCACCGGTAAAAAACAGCACCCAGAACAGGCTGACGCCACTCATCTGGAAGGTCAGCAGCTCTTCGGCCAATGGCCGGATCGGCGTGAAGTAGCCGACGAACGTCAGGCCGGTCATCAGGCTGATGGCCAGCCATAAGGTGTGCTTGGCCGAGCGACGCATCAGCTTGTTCAGGCCCCACGGCGCGGCTTGCAACTTGATCCGCTGGTTGCGTTCGCCTTCGGTGATCTTCTCGCACCACATGAAGATCCAGGTCCACGAACTTTGTGGGCAGGTGTAGCCGCACCAGACCCGTCCCGCGAACACGGTGATCGCAAACAGACCGAACGCGGCAATGATCAACAACGCCGAGAGCAGGATGAAATCCTGCGGCCAGAAGGTCGCGCCGAAGATATGGAACTTGCTTTCGGACAGGTCCCAGAGCACCGCCTGGCGGCCGCCCCAGTTCAACCACACGGTGCCGAAAAACAGCACAAACAGAAAACCGGCGCCGCTGATGCGCAGGTTGCGGAACAGCCCGGTGAAGCTGCGGGTGTGGATCTGGTTGTCGCTGGCTTTGACCTTCATCTTTGGACGCGAAGGCTCGAATGTTTCTACGGTTCGGACGGGGATTCTCTCGCTCATGGTCTTTCGCTCATCAGCCTCCATCAGGCATGAGCACTATGAGCGGCGATCTGTTTGCATAACAGACTCAGGTATTGCATTAAAAAGCGGATCAGATGGCTGTGTTTGCTCAGCCTGCGACAACTTGAAGCAGCCGCCGCTGCCGGGCCCATGGGCCTTTCCAAAACAGCGGCGGCAAGTGCGGATCAATCCCGGTCAAATCACCGAACCACTGTCGGTGGCTTTCAAATGCCGGCGTCCATCCACCGCGCCTGCCTGTCAGGTATTCACCCTGTCCGCGGAGGTTGTTTCACAGCCTGATTCCGGCTCGTTGCTCTTTGTTTCCGAGAGTTCGTGCTGGCTGTAGTCAATTTCACCGTGCAGCAGATGATTCTCCAGATCCCTGATGATTGAGCTTCTGGTTGATTGTTTTGAGGGGTTGCGTTCGGCTTCGAAGCAAAGAAGTTCGTAGTTGAATATTTTCAAAGGAAGGCCAGCCGTCGATTGGTCGTTCACGGTAGAGCGCGTGGTGCTGTGCGCCAGCTCGGTCTGCGAATTCGTTGACGCTGGGAAAAATCGTTTTCATGGCTGGCCACGCTCAAGGCTGACGGAGTGATGGCTATATAAGGCGGAGGGTGTAAGTTTCGTAAAGTGTCGGACGGGCAGGATTGCTGCTTTAGGATCGGTACTACGCGTTCTTGGGAAGAGTCATTCATTTTTCATAATCGTCCCTGCTTTCGACGCGGGAACGATCAACTGTCTTCATTGCGGATTCACAATCACCGGAGGCATTGTCGTTGGCGGTTCTTCCCTTGGCGGCTGGGTCGTGCAGGGAATGGATTGTTCATTGTTCAAGCCTGCGGTGGCACATGGCGTGAGTCGTGCTTAAGTAGGTGGACTGGTTGGTTGACCGCAGCGCGTAGGACTTGATTCCGGTAACTGTCGATGAAACTTTCCCGGCGGCTGTCGCTCGGAACCTAAGTGAGTGCATCCCGGGGCGGATCGCCCGGCGGGGTGGCGACCAGACACAAGCGCGTCCATGGGGCGTAAGGAGAGAGGCTCGATGACGGCTGAAAAACCGACTGAGTTGAGCTACAACCCGCACATGCCGCTGTCGCAGGCGTTGTTGCTGCCGCGTATCGTCATTGAAAACATCATGCCGACCCTTGAAGGCGGACAGTTCGCGGTCAAGGCCGTGGTGGGACAGGACGTGGTGGTGACGGCCAAAGTCTTCGCCGACGGGCATGACAAGCTGGCGGTTCGTGTGCGCTGGCGGGCCGAAGACCAGGACGTCTGGCAAAGCGCGGGCATGAACGACCTGGGCAACAACGGTTGGCAAGGGCAGTTCCGTGTCGACAGCCAGGGCCCTTATCTGTTCTGTATCGAAGCCTGGATCGATCAGTTCGCCAGTTTTTGCCATGAGCTGGAAAAGAAGCATGCGGCGGCGGTGCCCGTCAGCCTGGAATTGCAGGAAGGGCGGATTCATGTGCAACAAGCCGCCGAACGCAGCGAAGGGCAACTCAGCGAGCAACTGGTAGCCTTGCACCATGAACTGTCAGGGTTGCTTGAAACCGAGCAGATTGCACTGTTTTTGCACCCGCGTAGCGCCGACCTCATGGCCCAAGTCGATCATCGTGCCTACCTGAGTCTGAGCCCGGAGTACCCGGTGGATGTGGAGCGCGAGCTGGCGCAGTTCGCCAGTTGGTATGAATTGTTCCCGCGTTCGATCACCGACAGTCCGGCCCGCCACGGCACCTTCAATGACGTGCATTCGCGGCTGGCGATGATCCATGACATGGGCTTCGACGTGCTGTATTTCCCGCCGATCCACCCGATCGGGCGCAGCTACCGCAAGGGCCCGAACAACTCACTGACGGCGGGCCCCGATGATCCGGGCAGCCCCTATGCGATTGGCAGCGAGGAGGGCGGGCACGAGGCGATTCACTCGCAATTGGGCACCCGCGAAGACTTCCGCCGACTGGTGGCGGCCGCCGCGGCCCATGGCCTGGAAATCGCTCTGGATTTTGCCATCCAGTGCTCCCAGGACCATCCATGGCTCAAGCAACACCCGGGCTGGTTCAACTGGCGGCCGGACGGCACGATCAAATACGCGGAGAACCCACCGAAGAAATACCAGGACATCGTCAACGTCGACTTCTATACCCCTGAGGCGATTCCGAGCCTGTGGGTGGAACTGCGGGACATCGTGGTCGGCTGGGTAGAAGAGGGCGTGAAGATCTTTCGCGTCGATAACCCGCACACCAAGCCGTTGCCGTTCTGGCAATGGTTGATCGCCGATGTACGGGCGTTGTACCCCGAGGTGATCTTCCTCGCCGAAGCCTTTACCACCCCAGCCATGATGGCGCGCCTTGGCAAAGTCGGTTATTCCCAGAGCTATACCTATTTCACCTGGCGCAACACCAAGGCCGAGCTGGCGACCTACTTCACTGAACTCAACGAGTCGCCGTGGCGCGAATGCTACCGGCCGAATTTTTTCGTCAATACACCGGACATCAACCCGGCGTTCCTCCACGAATCCGGGCGCCCCGGGTTTCTCATCCGCGCCGTGCTGGCGACCATGGGCTCGGGCCTGTGGGGCATGTACTCAGGTTTCGAGTTGTGCGAGTCAGCACCAGTGCCAGGCAAGGAGGAATACCTCGATTCCGAGAAGTACGAAATCCGCTCCAGGGACTTCAATGCGCCGGGCAACATCATTGCCGAGATCGCCCAACTCAACCGTATCCGTCGGCAGAACCCGGCGTTGCACACGCATCTGGGCCTGAAGGTCTACAACGCCTGGAACGACAACATTCTGTACTTCGGCAAGCGCAGCGCCGATGGAGGTAATTTCATTCTGGTGGCGGTCAGTCTCGATCCGCACAACGTGCAGGAGGCGAACTTCGAGTTGCCGTTGTGGGAAATGGGCTTGCCGGACTACGCCAGCACCCTGGGCGAAGACTTGATGAATGGCCATCGCTGGACCTGGCATGGCAAGCAGCAATTCATGCGGATCGACCCGGCGTATCAGCCGTTCGGGATTTGGAGAATTACCGCCTCTTGAGAACACCGCAGGGGATTCTCAGCCTGTGGCCAAGATGAATTCACCAGGAGTTTCACATGGCGAAGAAACCCAAGGCAGCCACGTTCATCAAGGACCCGCTCTGGTACAAGGACGCGGTGATCTATCAAGTTCACGTCAAATCGTATTTCGACTCCAACAACGACGGGATTGGCGACTTTCCCGGCCTCATCGCCAAGCTCGACTACATCGCCGACCTGGGCGTCAACACCATCTGGCTATTGCCGTTCTATCCCTCGCCACGGCGTGACGACGGTTATGACATCGCCGAGTACCGCGGCGTACACAGTGACTACGGCACCATGGCCGATGCCAGGCGTTTCATTGCCGAGGCGCACAAACGCGGCCTGCGGGTGATCACCGAGCTGGTCATCAACCACACCTCCGACCAGCACCCGTGGTTCCAGCGGGCGCGCAAGGCCAAACCCGGATCGGCGGCACGGGACTTCTACGTGTGGTCCGATGACGATCAGAAATACGACGGCACCCGCATCATTTTCCTCGATACAGAGAAGTCCAACTGGACCTGGGACCCGGTCGCCGGCCAATACTTCTGGCACCGTTTCTACTCCCACCAGCCGGACCTGAACTTCGATAACCCGCAGGTCATGAAAGCGGTGCTGTCGGTGATGCGTTACTGGCTCGACATGGGCATCGACGGCTTGCGCCTGGACGCTATTCCCTACCTGATCGAGCGCGACGGCACCAACAACGAGAACCTGCCGGAAACCCACGACGTCCTGAAAAAGATACGCGCCGAAATCGACGCCAACTACCCCGACCGCATGCTGCTGGCCGAGGCCAATCAGTGGCCGGAAGACACCCAGTTGTACTTCGGCGACACCGACAAGAAAGGCCTGAACGGCGACGAATGCCACATGGCCTTTCACTTCCCGTTGATGCCGCGCATGTACATGGCGCTGGCCCAGGAAGATCGCTTCCCGATTACCGACATTCTGCGCCAAACCCCGGATATACCCGCCAACTGCCAATGGGCAATCTTCCTGCGCAACCACGATGAGCTGACCCTGGAGATGGTCACCGATAAGGAACGCGACTACCTATGGAATTACTACGCCGCCGACCGCCGCGCGCGGATCAACCTGGGGATTCGTCGACGTCTGGCGCCGCTGATGGAGCGCGACCGCCGCCGGGTCGAGCTGCTCAACAGCCTGCTGCTGTCCATGCCCGGCACGCCAACCCTGTACTACGGCGATGAGATCGGCATGGGCGACAACATCTACCTCGGCGACCGCGACGGTGTGCGTACGCCGATGCAATGGTCCATCGACCGCAACGGCGGTTTCTCCCGCGCCGACCCGGCGAGCCTGGTGCTGCCGCCGATCATGGACCCGCAATATGGCTACCTGTCGGTCAACGTCGAAACCCAGGCCGGCGACCCGCATTCGCTGCTCAACTGGACCCGGCGCCTGCTCGCCGTGCGCAAGCAATCCAAGGCCTTCGGGCGCGGTACGTTGAAGATGCTGTCGCCGAGCAATCGGCGGATTCTGGCCTACACCCGCGAATTCACCGGGGTGGACGGCAAGCACGAAGTCATTCTGTGCGTGGCCAACGTGTCGCGCAGTGCCCAGGCCGCCGAGCTGGACCTGTCGTCCTACGTCGGCATGGTGCCGGTGGAAATGCTCGGGGGTAACGCGTTCCCGCCCATCGGCCAGCTGAATTTCCTCCTGACGCTGGCGCCTTTCGGCTTCTACTGGTTCGGCCTCGCCGCGGAAAACCAGATGCCGAGCTGGCACGTGGAGCCCGCACAGAGTCTGCCGGACTTCACCACGCTGGTGCTGAAAAAACGCATGGAAGAACTGCTTGAAGCGCCGTCACGCACCACGCTGGAGCAAAGCATCCTGCCCAACTGGCTGCAGAACCGCCGCTGGTTCGCCGGCAAGGACGCCGCCATTGAACAGGTCGATCTGGTCTATGGCGTGCGGTTCGGCGATCCGCAACACCCGGTGTTGTTCAGCGAGATCAATGTCACCAGCGCTGGCCAGAGCAGCCGCTATCAGTTGCCGTTCGGCTTTATCTCGGAGGATCAGGTCGGTACTCCGTTGCCGCAGCAATTGGCATTGTCGCGGGTACGGCGCGGACGCCAGGTCGGCCTGATCACCGATGCCTTCAGCCTGGACACCTTTGTGCATGCCGTATTGCAGGGCATTCAGGCCGGTACCGTATTAGCCTCCAGCGACGGCGACATTCGCTTCGAGTCCACCGCGGAGCTGGAAAAACTCGGCCTCAATGCCGAGTCGACGGTACGTTACCTGTCCGCCGAGCAGTCCAACAGCTCGGTGGTGATCGGCAACAGCCTGGTGCTGAAGCTGATCCGCAAGGTCGCCTGCGGTGTGCACCCTGAGCTGGAAATGAGTGCGTACCTGACCGCAGCCGGGTTCAGCAATATTTCGCCATTGCTGGGGGCCGTGGTGCGCCGGGACGGGGCGGGTGAAGACAATTTGCTGATGATCGCCCAAGGCTATCTGAGCAATCAGGGCGATGCTTGGGAATGGACCCAGAACAACCTCGAACGGGCGCTTCGCGATGAGCTGGCCGACGCCGTGTCCGAGCAAGAACAACATTACAACGCGCTAGGCGAACTGAAAGATTTCGCCGCTATGCTCGGTCAGCGCCTGGGGGAAATGCACCGGGTGCTGGCGGCGCCGAGTGCCAACCCGGACTTCTTGCCCCAGGTCACCACGCAGAAAGAGGCGCTGGCCTCGGCCAGGGATGTCGCGGCGCAAATCGAGCACGCGCTGAACTTGCTCAAGCAGCATAAGAATCAACTGAACCCGGCGGACCAGACCCTGGTCGGCCGTTTACTGGACAACAGGAAAGCCATCCTCGGCCATGTACAAGCGTTGGGCAAAAAGACTGCGGGCGGTTTGCGCATTCGTGTGCACGGCGACCTGCATCTGGGGCAGGTGCTGGTGATCAAGGGCGATGCCTACCTGATCGACTTCGAAGGCGAACCGGCCCGGCCATTGCATGAACGACGGGGCAAACACAGCCCCTATAAGGATGTGAGCGGCGTGCTGCGCTCTTTCGATTACGCGGCGGCGATGGCGATCAATGTGCAAAGCGTCGACAACACAGCGACGGCCGATGCCGCGCGCTTGCGGGTCACCGATCGCTACTTGAGCGAGGCGCGGCAAGCATTTGTCGACGCTTATCGGCTGGCGGCAGCTAGTCTTGCCCATGCATGGCAAGATCCCGAAGGCGAGGATGCCGCGCTGGCGTTGTTCGGTCTGGAGAAGGCGGCGTATGAAGTGGCCTATGAGGCGGAAAATCGCCCCACCTGGTTGCCCGTGCCGTTGCACGGTTTATATGGATTATTGAGTGGGCTTAAACCCTTTTCCGATCTTGGTGGAGAGTAGTCATGAGTGTCTCGAACAAGGAACAGGGTCATCACAAAGAAGCGCTGCTGCCCAGGGCGCGGGATATCGATGCATTGGTGCGCGCCGAGCATATTGATCCTTTCGCCATTCTCGGTCCCCACGCTGATGGTGCCGGCGGGCAATTCATTCGCGCGTATCTGCCGGGCGCCCTGAGTGTGCAGGTACTGGCCAGGGACTCCGGCGAAGAGCTGGGTCATCTTGAAGCCACGGAGACCCCGGGTTTGTTCGTCGGCCATTTCCAGCGTGCACAAGCGTACCTGCTACGCACCCGTTGGGCCGGCGGTGAGCAAACCGCAGAAGACCCTTACAGCTTCGGCCCGTTGTTGGGCGAAATGGATTTGTACCTGTTTGCCGAAGGCAATCACCGCGACCTCAGCGGGTGCCTGGGGGCGCAACTGAAAACCGTGGACGGCGTCGACGGCGTGCGTTTCGCGGTGTGGGCACCGAATGCCCGGCGAGTGTCGGTGGTCGGTGATTTCAACGTCTGGGACGGGCGCCGGCATCCGATGCGCCTGCGTCATCCCACCGGAGTCTGGGAATTGTTCATCCCGGGCCTGCAAGCCGGGGACACCTACAAATACGAGATTCTCGGCGCCCACGGCATCCTGCCGTTGAAGGCCGATCCCGTGGCGCTGGCTACCAGCCTGCCACCGGACACCGCCTCGAAAGTCGCCTCACCCTTGAACATCGACTGGCAGGACCAGGACTGGATGATGTCCCGGGGTGACCGCCATCGGGTGACGGCGCCGTTGTCGATCTACGAATTGCACGCCGGCTCGTGGCAATGCGAGCTGGACGACTTGGGTGAAGTGGCCCGCCAGTACACCTGGCCCGAATTGACCGAGCGGCTGATTCCCTATGTCAAAGACCTGGGCTTCACCCACATCGAACTGATGCCGATCATGGAGCATCCGTTCGGCGGTTCGTGGGGCTATCAGTTGCTGTCGCAATTCGCGCCGAGTGCGCGCTATGGCACGCCGGACCAGTTCGCCGCGTTCATCAACGCCTGCCACCAGGCCGAACTCGGGGTGATTCTCGATTGGGTGCCGGCGCATTTCCCCACCGATACCCACGGCCTGGCCCAGTTCGACGGCACGGCGCTGTACGAGTACGGCAACCCCCAGGAAGGTTTCCATCAGGACTGGGACACGCTGATCTACAACCTGGGGCGCACCGAAGTGCACGGCTACATGCTGGCGTCGGCGCTGCACTGGCTCAAGCATTTCCATGTCGATGGCCTGCGGGTCGATGCGGTGGCCTCGATGCTGTACCGCGACTACTCGCGCAAGGCCGGCGAGTGGGTGCCGAACCGCCATGGCGGGCGGGAGAATCTGGAAGCCATCGACTTCCTGCGCCACCTCAATGACGTGGTCGCCCTCGAAGCACCCGGTGCCTTGGTGATCGCCGAAGAATCCACCGCATGGCCGGGCGTCAGCCAGGGCACGCAACAGGGCGGCCTGGGCTTTGCCTACAAATGGAACATGGGCTGGATGCACGATTCGCTGCATTACATCCAGCAGGACCCGGTGTACCGCGCCCATCACCACAACGAGCTGAGCTTCGGCCTGGTGTATGCGTGGTCCGAGCGCTTCATCCTGCCGATCTCCCACGATGAAGTGGTACACGGCAAACACTCGCTGATCGACAAGATGCCCGGTGACCGCTGGCAGAAATTCGCCAACCTGCGGGCCTACCTGAGTTTCATGTGGGCGCATCCGGGCAAGAAGCTGTTGTTCATGGGCTGCGAGTTCGGCCAGTGGCGCGAGTGGAACCATGACCAGCAACTGGACTGGTATCTGTTGCAATACCCCGAGCACAAGGGCGTGCAGAAACTGGTGACCGACCTCAACCGCTTGTACCGCGAAGAGCCAGCGCTGCATGAGCAGGACGATGTGCCCCAGGGTTTCCAATGGCTGATCGGCGATGACGCGATCAATAGCGTTTATGCGTGGTTGCGCTGGAGCAAGGACGGCGAGCCGGTGCTGGTGGTGGCCAACTTTACGCCAGTGCCACGGGAAGCTTATCGCGTCGGGGTGCCGTTTGCCGGGCAGTGGAACGAGGTGCTCAACAGCGACTCGTCCATCTATGCCGGTTCCAACTACGGCAACAGTGGCGGGGCGGTTGCCGAGGAGACGCCGAGCCATGGCCAGGCGTTGTCGCTGGTGCTGAATCTGCCGCCGTTGGCGGTGTTGATGTTAAGGCCGCAAGGCTGATCCGAAGTCGGCGGTGCTGCCTTTCGCGAGCAGGCTCGCTCCCACACTGAATGGATGTGGGAGCGAGCCTGCTCGCGAAGGGGCCAACCTGACCGATGTTCCTTCACCAACGCATCCGTATACCCAGGCTGCCAATCAACCCGTTCAAGTCATTGTCGTCCACGTCGCTGCTGTAGTCAGCGCTGACGTACAGGCTCACCGACGGCGTCACCCGGGCCACCAGGCCCAGACCCAGTTCGACGGTCGAGGATTTGCGGCTGCTGCTGATCTTGTCGACCTGGTCGAGGGTGACGGTGTTGCCGGTGTAAACCGTGTGCCACAAGTTGGTCCGCACATAAGGTTCGACTGGCAAGCCGCTGATATTGTAACTGCCTTGCAAGCGCGCACCGACCCGGCCACTCCACGAGTTCAGGTCAGTTGAAGAGGCGTTGCCGGATCCGGCATACGGGGCGTCAAGGCTGATGCGCTGATTGATCAACTGTGCCTGGGGCTCAAACACCCAGTTGTCGCCCAGGCCGATGGGGAAGCCACCTTCCACCGACAGCGTCACCGCATGGCCCTCGGTGGCTTGCCGGGCTCCTTTCTCATTGCGGCTGAAGCCGCTGACCCGGCCACCGCTGGCGGTCAAGTCGACGTACCAGCCTTGTGGTCCGGTCAGGCTCCAGTAGGCGCCGAGGCTTTGCCCCTGGAGGTTGAGCCTGTCGCTGCCGGGATCGGCCATTGCCGGGGTGATCGGTGCACCGTGGTTGTTGAGCTGGTACTGATTCGTGCTACCGATTAGACCGACCCTTTGCGTATGGCCGCTGGCGCTTTGCAGGGTGAGGATCGCCGGGCCTTTGAGTGCGTTGGTGCCGGGGACGGCCAGACTTTGGGAAAGATAATCGGTTTGTGCCTGGCGAGAAGGCTGGCCGTAGAGTTGGTCCCAGGCCGTGGGTGCGGCGTCTTCGGTGGTCAGGCTGGAGCTGCGTAGATCGGGATGAGCACTGAATTGACCGGGATAGGTTACGGCGACGGTAGACAAACTCAGTATCGGGATGTCCTGGCGATACCACGGGGTTGTTTCCTGCTCATCGCTGGCGGCCAGTATTTCCATGGAGGAACACAGCAGGAGTGAACTCGACACCGTGCAAAAAGTGACTTTGATCTCTTGTGGGGTGAGTGAAATGTTCATGGAGATCTACCTTGCGGTCGCATGAGGTATCTCGCTCTGGCGTCTCTCCTACCCCGAATGAGGGGCGGCCGAATGGACTAGGGGCGTCACGGGCTGCCCGTTTTTACGGGTGCCTGAGGCTGGTCCTGGTGTTGATTCCGGGGGTAGTAAGGTGAAGTCAAGAAGACCGCAACGGTCGAGTCAAGAAGATCGCCGATAAGTGGTAACGGTTTAAGTGATTGATTTATGACGTGCCCATAAGTGCTTATTTGTTCGAAGAATCGTCAAAAAAACCTGTGGTTCAGAGATGCACTTCCACCGCCAGCGGCAAATGGTCAGACAGGTGCGTCCAAGGCTTGTTTCCCAGTATTTGCGGTTTGTGGCTGCTGGCGTTGCGCAGGTAGACGCGGTCCAGGCGCAGCAAGGGAAACCGTGCGGGGTAGGTTTTGGCCGGACGGCCAAGGTGGCGTTCGAAGGCTTCGTGCAAGTAGTCGCGGCGGGCAAGGGTGGCATTGCCCTGCATCTGCCAGTCGTTGAAGTCGCCGGCAATGATCACCGGCGCATCATCCGGCAAGGATTCGAGGAGCTGACAGAGCAACTGCAACTGCAGCTGACGATGACTTTCCAGCAGGCTGAGGTGAACGCAGATCGCATGCACTTCGCGATGCCCCGGCACGTCCAGCACGCAGTGCAGCAAGCCGCGGCGTTCCGGGCCGGTAATGGAAACATCCAGGTTTCGATACTCGCGGATCGGGTATTTCGACAGCAGGGCATTGCCATGGTGACCGTCGGGATAGACGGCATTGCGCCCATAGGCGAAATCGCTCCACATACTGTCGGCAAGGAATTCATATTGCGAGGTTTGTGGCCAATCGTTGTGGCGGGAGGAGTGGCGATCGTGCTCGCCGACGACTTCTTGCAGAAACACCAGGTCTGCCGACGTACTGCGCACCGCTTCACGCAATTCAGGAAGGATGAAGCGCCGGTTGAGAGCGGTAAAACCCTTATTGGTGTTAACCGTCAGCACGCGAAGCCGATGAATCGCCGGGGGCGTGTTCAAGGGTGTCGATTCGGCTGCCTGCCGTTTTGAATGACTGGCCACTTGCACTCCTCTGACTCAGGGCTGCTTATGTATGCGACTGATGTGACGGCAGTCAGTTCAGTCCGATGGGCTGAGCCGAACCGATAATCGATGATTTCATACCAACACGATTTCATAAGGCAAACGGATACGCTCCAGCAACGGCCGGGGCAGCAACGGCGCGAGGCCGATGGCCGGTTCGCCGTCCAGTTGGCTGGCGTAGGCATGGGTGGCGTGGCTCTTGCGGGCGACGGTCCAGGTATCGAGGCGCACCTTACGGGCACGGTGCCAGGGAATCAGCTCCCGGTCCCGTGCCGGCCAGTGCCAGGCCCAGAACGGTACGTCGTTGTAGGTTGCCCCTACATTGGCCGCCGCCCTGGCGCTGGCGCGGCCAACGGTGTCGTGGTCGACGTTGCCGTCCTCGCGCCAGGTGCTGAACACCACATCACCGGGGCGCAGGTAGCGCGTGATGAATTGGGCGATCTGATCTTCGTGCTCCACCAGCGCGTTGTCGGTAAACCCGCCACGAATCCACTTCAGGCTGTGCATCGGCAAACCGAGCCGGCGAATGGCTTCGACGCTTTCCTGGGGACGAAATACGCTGAGGCGTTTTTCCGACCACTGCCGAGAGCCCGGATGGCTGGCGCTGCCGTCGGTGATCGAGATCAATTGCAGCGGGTGGCCGAGATTGCTGAGCAACTGCAGCAGGCCACCGCAGGTCACGACTTCATCGCCGGGGTGTGGGGCAATGAGCACTGCGCGTGCGCCGATGGGCACAAGCGACTGGGTACTGATGACCGGAATGCTGTCCAGTTGCGGGGCGCTGTTCCAGATCTGTGATGGCAGACTGGCTTCGCTCAGGGAAACGGGTTTCATGGTGGATACGTCCTTGTTCTGCGTCGCCTTCAGTCGTGCATCGGACAAGCCCGGCAGACCCGTGAGGGCTCGTTGATAGCGGTGCGACAAGCCAAACCCTGGATTGCCGCGAATCGAGTATTGCTCATGTAACGCTATTCGTCGCGTCGCGAACCTGCCCGGAATGATTTTTCCGCTCTGCGGTGTTGCGGCCAAAACTGGTTGTAGGTTTTTTTACTCTTCTTCCTCATGCTGCAACTCGAACAGCAGCAATGAGCGGCCGGTGACCGAGTACTCGTGGCCAAACTCGAAGCGTTCCTGGCCGTGGATCGATGGCTGGTTGGTGTCGATCATGCACGTCCAGAAACCGCCGTCAGGCACTTCCGGCAGCCGGAAATTGACGATGTCGTGATGCGCGTTGACCACCAGCATCAACGTCGCGTCGATGCCTTTGCGGCGAATGCCGGTTTCCTGGGCGCGGCCATCGAGCAGCATGCCCAGGCAACGATTGTGCGCATCGTGCCAATGCTTGGTGGTCATTTGCGTGCCGTCCGGCGCCAACCAGGTCACGTCCTTGACGCCGATGTCCTCGTTGTAATTACCCACCAGGAAACGCCCTCGCCGCAGGACTGGGTAGGTCAGGCGCAACTTGATCAGGCGTTTGACGAACTTGAGCAGGGCCTTGCCGTCTTCGCTCAAGTCCCAGTTGACCCAGCCGATCTCGCTGTCCTGGCAGTACGCATTGTTGTTGCCGTCCTGGGTGCGGGCGAACTCGTCGCCGGCCACCAGCATCGGCGTGCCTTGGGCCAGCAGCAGGGTGGCGAAGAAATTGCGCATCTGCCGATGGCGCAGCGCATTGATCTCGGGATCGTCGGTCGGGCCTTCGACGCCGTGGTTCCACGACAGGTTGTTGTTGCTGCCGTCCTGATTGTCTTCGTCGTTGGCTTCGTTGTGCTTGTCGTTGTATGACACCAGGTCGTTGAGGGTGAAACCGTCATGGGCGGTGACGAAATTGACCGATGAGTAAGGCCGCCGACCACGTTGATTGAACATCTCCCCCGAAGCGGTCAGGCGGCTGGCAAAGTCCGCCAGTTGGCCGTCGTCGCCTTTCCAGAAGGCGCGCACGGTGTCGCGAAACTTGTCGTTCCACTCGACCCAGCCCGGCGGAAAGTTGCCGACCTGATAACCGCCGGGGCCGCAGTCCCAGGGTTCGGCGATCAGTTTGACCTGGCGCAGCACCGGGTCCTGGCGGCAGGCCACGAGGAAGCTGTGGCGTTCGTCGAATCCGTCGTGATAACGCCCCAGAATGGTCGCCAGGTCGAAGCGGAAGCCGTCCACGTGCATTTCCGAGGCCCAGTAGCGCAGGGAGTCGGTGACCATTTGCAGCACGCACGGGTGGCTCAGGTCCAGTGTGTTGCCAGTGCCGGAATCGTTGATATAGAAGCGCTTGTCATCGGGCTTGAGGCGGTAGTAGGACGCGTTGTCGATGCCGCGCATGGACAGGGTCGGGCCTTGCTCGTTGCCCTCGGCGGTGTGGTTGTAGACCACGTCGAGGATCACCTCCAGATTGGCTTCGTGCAGGTGCGCGACCATTTCCTTGAATTCGGCAATCTTGCCGCTGGCCAGGTAACGCGGGTCGGGGGCGAAGAACGCAATGCTGTTGTAGCCCCAATAATTGGTCATGCCCTTGTGCAGCAAATGCTGGTCGTTGACGAAAGCGTGGATCGGCAGCAGCTCCACGGTCGACACGCCGAGTTTGCGGATGTGCTCCACCACATCATCGACCATCAACCCGGCAAAGGTGCCGCGCAGGTTTTCGGGGACGGCAGGGTGACGCATGCTGAAGCCGCGCACGTGGGTTTCGTAGATGATCGTCTTGTCCCACGGCACGCTGACACGATGATCGTGGCCCCAGGTGTGCGCCGGGTCGATAACCTTGCATTTGGGCACGAAGGGCGCGCTGTCCCGTTCATCGAAGCTGAGGTCGGCGTCGGGGTGGCCGATGGTGTAGCCGAACAGGGCTTCGGACCATTTCAGTTTGCCGACCAGTTGTTTGGCGTAGGGGTCGATCAGCAGTTTGTTGGGATTGAAGCGATGGCCGTTGGCCGGGTCGTACGGACCGTAGACGCGATAGCCGTAGATCAACCCGGGATGGGCGTCGGGCAAGTAGCCGTGGTAGATCTCGTCGGTGTACTCAGGCAGTTCAATGCGTTCGAGTTCCACTTCGCCGGCGTCGTCGAACAGGCACAGTTCAACCCTGGTGGCGTGGGCGGAAAACAGGGCGAAGTTGACGCCCAGGCCATCCCAGGTGGCCCCCAGCGGAAAGGGCAGGCCTTCGCGGATTCGTGTTGTTTCGGCACGAGGGGTTGGCGCGGCGGCTTTCTTTGGACTGGTCATAGGTATTCCTTTAAGCGGCGGCAACCTGTAGGAGCCAGCTTGCTCCGGGCGGCGTTCCGACGAAAACGGTGTGTCAGGCAACATCAATGCTGGAAGTGATGGCCTCTTCGCGGGCAAGCCCGCTCCCACAGGGACCTGTGAGTTGCCACAGATTGCTGTTACACCACCAAACACTGTGGGAGCGGCGGTGCGGCGGTCCGACTTGCCCGCGAAGGGGCCTCAAGACATATTCAAACCGCTGGCGGTTTTCGCGGCGCCCGGGGCTTTTTCTCGACGGCCTTTTCCCCCGGCGGGATCACCTTCGAAGCCGCCGCCGGTTTGGCCTTGGTTTTTGGTGCGGCGACCTTGGCATCGCCAGCCTTGCCATTGGCCGTTTTGCTGACCGGGGTTTTGCTAGTGGCTGCCTTGGCCGGTTTTTTCGGGGCCAGGGCTTCGGCTTCCGCCAGTTTGCACGCCATCTCCCAATGGCGGGCTTCCTGGCCTTCGGGTTTTCCTTCGGATTCCCAGATCTGATAGGCGAATTCGCGGATGCGTTTATCGTCGGTACTCATCGTAATGCTCCTGAACTGAACTCAAGTGTGGGCAGTTTGAAAAATGAGATTGACCGGGAAATCCCCCAGCGCGGCGCTGATCAGCAGCTCTCTGTGTTTTGTGACTGTGATGCCGGAAAAAAGTCCCTCCAGATGTTCGTCAGGGACGGTGAACGGCAGTTTGATCCGGGTATCGCCCCACAGCGGCGCGTGGACCTGTGGTACAGCACCGTTTTCCAGCAATTCGGCACAACGTATCGGCACAATCACGATGGCGCGGTTTCCCTCCTGTTCACGGACAAAACCCAGCACTCGATGGGCCTCGCTGCCCACCACTTCCAGAGCCTGGTAAGTGCCACGCCGAAACAGCTCGGCATGCTCGGCGCGCAGGCTCAAGGTGCGCGCAATCAAGGCTTGCTTGATGCGCCCGTTACGCCAGTTCAGCAACAAGTCCGGCAGGTTCACCGTTTGCTGCAATGCCTGCTGACGGCTGGCGTATTCCACCGGGCGACGGTTGTCCGGGTCGACCAGGCTGAAGTCCCAGAAATCGTTGCCCTGATACAAGTCCGGCACGCCGGGCACGGTCATGCGCAGCAAGGTTTGCGCCAAACCGTTGAGTGCTCCGGGGGCGGCAATCGAGCGGGCCGCCTTGGCCAGGGCCGTACGCAACAGCTCGCCTTCGGGGCTCAGCAAAAGGCGCTGGATGAAGTCCTCTGTCGCTTGCTCGTAAGGGTCATTTGGCGCGCTCCAGCTGCTTTGCAATTTGGCTTCGCGCAGGGCCTTGTGTTGCCACTGCCAGAGGCGTTGTGCGTAGTCCTCGAGGGCCGGCGGATGATCGATAGACAACTCCAACGGCCAACTGCCGAGGATCGCCTGGTACAGAATCAATTCATCCCCCGTCGATGGCATCTGATCGTCGTTGCGCAAGGGCCGGGCGAGGGCGCGCCACAGGCCGATCTGGTCGGCGTGCCAGCTACTGCGCTCGCTGAGTACCGCCAGCCGCGCCCGTGAATCTTCGCCGCGTTTGTGGTCGTGGGTGGCGCTGGCCAGCAGATTGTCCGGGAAGGTCTCGAGGCGTTCGATGCAGGCCTGATGAAAGTCGGCGGGCGGTGCGCTGAACTGTTCGGTATTGAAGCCAACGTCATTGCGCGAGAGCAGCACGGCCGAACGATAGAGCGCGGTGTCTTCCACCGCTTTCGCCGCTGCTGGCGAGGTCAGTTGCTGGAAACGTACGCAGGCGTGCTTGAGGCGTTTGCGTTCGCGACCGGCCGGACGCTGCCGCCAGGGTTCACCGCCGAGCCAGCCGGCCAGGCAGTCGAGTACCGGCCAGTTCGCTTCGCCGAGGGTTTGGCGGGCGCCGTCCATGGCCTGGCGGAAAAACACCTCGTCCTGGGCCGAGCGGCCAAGGGGGCTGATGTAGGTGCGGTACACCGGGAAATGCACGATCAATGCCTGCAAGGCCCGGCGAATGGCGCCGAGGGTCAGGTCGCGGGTCATGAGGTTGTCCCGGGCCACTTGCAGCAAGGCCTGGGCAACGCTTTCGAAATCTCCGGCCAGGGAACCGCTGAGGATTTGCTGGCGGGCCAGTTGGGCTTCCTGGCCGAAGTCGGCAGGCCGCTCGCTGTGACGGTGCCAGAGTTCGGCCAGTGTCTGCGCACCCCGTGGGTCGTGTTGCAGCAGTGACAACTGGTTCATGAACTCGTAGCCGGTGGTGCCGTCCACCGACCAGTCGCGATGCAGTGTTTCGCCTTCGCCGAGGATCTTTTCCACATAAATGGGCAAGTGGCGGCCCGCCGAAAGGCTGTCGACCCGGCGGCGCAGCTTGCGGCAGTAACCTCGCGGGTCGGCGAGGCCGTCGATGTGGTCGATGCGCAATCCGTCGATCAGCCCTTCAGCCACCAGTTGGAAGATCTTCGCGTGGGTGGCTTCGAACACGGCGGGACGTTCGACCCGCAGTCCGCCGAGTTCATTGATATCGAAGAAGCGCCGCCAGTTGATGTCATCGGCGGCGGTGCGCCAACTGGCGAGACGATAGCTCTGGCGCTCCAGTAGGTTGTGCAGGCGCTGGAAGCCTTCGTCGGTCAGTGAGTCGTAGTTGTTCAGGTGCTGCTCAATGGCCTGGGCAAGGGCCGGATCGCTGACCAGATCGCGAAGTTCCGCTTTCAGCGGTAGGGCCAGGCTGTGGGCGTCGGTCTGGTAGCTCAGGGTGCTGAAGCGATCGGCCAGGCTTTTCAGTTGCTCGGCCTGTTGCGTATCGAGCGGCGCATCGGTCCTGAGCAGTTCCCCGTAATCGCTGGGGCAAATCGGAAAGCGGTGGTCGTAGTGCTCGACATGGAAGGCGCCGTGCCAGGCATCGAACCGCAGGGGCAGGGTGCCGTCCTGCAACGCGACGCCGTAGTCGCTGCCCAGAAACGGCAGGAGCAGCTGGCCTTCCATCAACGGATCGGGAGAGTGCCACTGGATATCGAAAAACTCGCCGTAAGGGCTCAGGCGTCCCCACTCCAGCAAATCCAGCCACCAGGGATTGTCACTGCCGCCGACCGCCATGTGGTTGGAGACGACGTCGAGGATCAGCCCCATGTCGTGCCCGTGCAAGGCACTGACCAGGCTGCGCAGCGCCGCCTCACCGCCCAGCTCCGGGTTGACCCTGGTCGGGTCCACCACGTCGTAGCCATGCATCGATCCGGCGCGGGCGCGAAGCAGCGGGGAGGCATAGACATGGCTGATGCCGAGACGGGCGAAATACGGCACCAGTGGCACCGCATCTTCCAGCGTGAAGCCTTTGTGAAATTGCAGGCGCAAGGTGGCGCGCAGTGGACGGGGCGGCACCTGGGTCATCGATCACGCTCGGCCGCCTGGAGTCGCGCACAGGCGAGCAATTCCAGGCGTCGCGCGGCATCCGCTCCGTCGAGCAGGGCTTCACTGTAACCGGGCAAGCGCCGCGACCAGTTGGGGTGGGTGTCGATGGTGCCGGGCAGGTTGGCCTGTTGTTCCACACCCAGGGCATCCTCCAGCGGCAGCAGCACCAAGGGGGCCCGGGTATGACCGAGGAAGCGCACGCTGGCATCGAGCACCTGGTCGGTTTCGTGGGACTCTTCGCGAAAGTTCTGCGGGTCCTGGCTCAACGCCCGGCGCAGGCCTTCACGCTCGCGTTCGCGGTGCTGGCGCCATTCGATTTCACCGCTGGCATCGACCATGCCGAGCCGGGCGTTCCAGTCGATATCGCGACCATGCCACCAGCCGTTGAGGGTGGGCAGGTCATGGGTGCTGGTGGTGGCCAGGGCGTTGTCCGGCCAGTCGAGGATTGGCTTGAAGTGCGTGTTGTCCTGTTCGAACAGCAACACCCGCATGCCGAGTATCGAACGGGCGATGAGTTTTTCCCGCAGGCCATCCTGCACGGTGCCGAGGTCTTCGCCGAGGACGATGGCCTGGTGACGATGGGATTCCAGGGTCAGCAAACGCAGCAGATCGTCCACCGGGTAGTACAGGTAGGCGCCGTCGGCCGGCGGCGAGCCATTGGGGATTACCCACAAACGTTGCAAGCCCATGACGTGATCGATGCGCAAGCCACCGGAGTGGGCGAAGTTGGCCCGCAACATTTCGATGAAGGCCCGGAAACCATTGCGCACCAGGCCTTCAGGGGAGAACGCGGAAATCCCCCAGCCCTGGCCCGTGCGGTTGAGAATATCCGGCGGCGCACCGACGGTGAGGGAGGCGAGCAGTTCGTCCTGACGGCTCCAGGCCTGGCTGCCGCCGCCATCGGCGCCAACGGCCAGGTCGGCGATCAGGCCGATACTCATGCCGCTGGCGCGGGCGGCGGTTTGCGCGCGCTCCAGACAGCGAGTGATCAGCCACTGACAGAAGGCGAAGAAGCCGATGCGCCCGGCATTCTCTTCGGCGAATGCCGCCAGTTCGGCGCTGCGCGGATTGCGCCAGGGTTCGGGCCACTGCCGCCAGTCGAGGTGTTCACCCCGGGCGGCGCGCGCCTCCTGGATGGCTTCGAAGCGACAATGATTTTCCAGCGCTTCGCCGGCGGCGTGACGAAAGCTGCTGAAGTCTTCGTGCAACGGGTGTTCGCCCTGGACGAAACCTTCGTACAGCGACTGCAACAGCCGATGCTTGGCTTCGGCGGCGGCCGGCCAGTCAATCAGCGGACGCTCTTCCAGTGCCTGGAGTTCAATGGCCAGTCCGGTTGCATCGATGGCGGTACGCAGCGCGCGCTCGCCAAGAATGGTGCCGGGGGCGCAGTAAAGGCTGTTGAGAAACAAACGGCTGGACGGCGAATACGGGCTGTAGCGTTGAGTGTCACTGGAAAACATCGCGTGCAAGGGGCTGATCGCCAGTGCCTCGGCGCCACGCTCGCCGGCCACCCGGGCAAGGTCCTCCAGCGCCTGGGTGTCACCAAAGCCGCCATCGCCGGCGCGGCGCAATCCATATAACTGCACGCTCAGGCCCCAGGCACGCGGGATGGGGTTGTTCACGGCATCGGCCACGCTGTAGCAACGAGCCGGGGCCACGGCCAGGGTGAAGTTTTGTCCGTCGATGCTGACCTGTTGATAGCCGACCGGTACCAGCCCTGGCAGCACCGAGTTGGCGTCCAGTTTCAGGTTGAGCCGCGAACCGTCTTCGAGGTGGATTTCGCAAGGGGTCCCGGGCTCGAAAAAACGCGCCAGGTCCAGGCCCTTCCCGACATCGGCGGTGATCAATGGCGGCAAGTGATGGGTCTGTTGCGTCTCTTGCAATTCCAGCAGGCTGGCATCGATTTCCTGAGCGCCGCCGGCCGGGTGGCCAAGGCCGGTCAGCACGTTGCGCAACACGGACGGCGCGACTTTTTGCGGGCGGCCGTTGGCGTCGATCCAGTCGACGGCGAGGCCGGCACGGCTGGCCAGGATTTCCAGTTGCGCATCACTCATGGACGCTCTCCAAACGAGGTAGCAAAGGGGGCTGCGGCGGCGAGGCTGACGAGCGCGCAATACGGGGCAAGGGTGTTCGGGGCCGGCAGGTCGGGATTCTGTGGCGGGTATTCGAACAAGGGCATGGCACCGGTCTGTGAGGTGTGGACTACGGGCCTGGCGCCGAGGTTCAGGTCAATGCGCAGTTGGCTGCCATCGCCCAAGCGCCAGGAGGCACTGATCGCGGCTTCGCCCAGCACGTCGGTGCCCAGTGCCTGGGCGCCCGGCAGGCGCGGGATGATGTGCCGGTGACGGATCTGCAACAGTCGGCGATACAGGTCGTACATCTCGCAATGGCCGGTCGATGGCAGGACCGGGCGGGACGCTGCAAACGTCTGCGGATCGTTCGGGTCCGGAATGTATTCACGCTGCAGCGGATCGGTAAAGGTGCTGAACGCCGCGAACTCGTTGCGCCGGCCGTCGCGAACCTGTTTAGCCAGTTCACCGTGATGGCTGGTGAAAAACAGAAAGGGTTGCTCGACGGCAAACTCGTCGCCCATGAACAGCAGCGGAATCATCGGTGACAACAGCAGCAACACCGTGGCGGCCCGCAGCGCTTGCGGGTGGGCGAGTTGATGCAGGCGCTCGCCGAAGGCCCGGTTGCCGATCTGGTCGTGGTTCTGCAAAAACAGGATGAATGCACTGGGCGGCAGATGCCCGCTGGGTTCACCCCGCGCCACACCATGGCGGTTGAGATGGCCCTGGAACACGAAGCCCTGGCTCAGGCAGCGCGCCAGTTGTTCGGTGGGGTTTTGCGCGTAATCGGCGTAATAAGCCTCGGTTTCGCCGGTCAGCAACACATGCAGGGCGTTGTGGCCGTCATCGTTCCACTGCGCGTCGTAACCCTGTTCAAGCAAGCTGGCCTGGTTGTGTTCGTTCTCCACCATCAGCCAGACATGCCGCGCCGGTCCGGTCTGCTGGCGCACCCGTCGCGCCAGTTCCTGGAGGAAATCCGGGTCTTCGATCGCGTGTACCGCGTCCAGGCGCAAACCGTCGAAGCGGTATTCGAGCAGCCACATCAAGGCGTTTTCGATGAAGAAGTCCCGCACTTCGCGACGGCGCAAGTCGATGGCCGCGCCCCACGGCGTGTGCTTGTCTTCGCGAAAAAAGCCCTTGGCATAACGATGCAGGTAATTGCCGTCCGGGCCGAAGTGGTTGTAGACCACGTCGAGAATTACCGCCAGGCCGTGGCCGTGGGCGGTGTCGATCAAGTGCTTGAGGTGCTCGGGGGAGCCGTATGACGCCTGTGGCGCGTAGGGCAGGACGCCGTCATAACCCCAATTACGCTCGCCGGGAAACTGCGCGACGGGCATCAGTTCGATGGCGGTGACACCCAGTTCGACCAGCCGCGCCAGATGCTGCTCGACGGCGCTGAAGCCGCCGAGCGCACCGACATGCAATTCGTAGATCACCGCCTCGTTCCACGGCCGCCCCAGCCAGGCGCTGTGTTGCCACGCATAGGCCAGCGGATCGACCACCACGCTGTGCCGGTCGATGTCGCCGGCCTGAGCACGGGAGGCCGGGTCGGGCACTTCCAGTTCGCCGTCGATGCTGTAGCGGTAACGCGTGCCCGCCGCGCATCGGATGTTGCTCACGAACCAGCCGTCGGCCTGGGGCAGCAACGGCAAGGACTGTCCATTTTCCAGTTCGACACTGACGTAGAACGCATCTGGCGCCCACAACGCGAATCGCGTGTGCTCTGCGTCCAGCATGATTGCGCCGTGGGGCCAGGTCTCAAGGGTCCGTAACGGCATCTTGAAAGCCTCTTACTGTTTGTTCGATTTCCCCAATGCTTTCGCCACAAGCTGTTCGTAGAGCTCGGCGTAGGGTTCGACCGCCTTGCACCAGTTGAATGGCGCCGCCATGGCCCGGCAGCGCATGGCGTGCAGCAGGTCGGGAAAGGCGAACACCTTGAACGCGCGGCTCAGGGCTTCCTGGTAGCTCTGCACCGTGGATTCATCGAACAGGAAACCGGTCAAGCCGTTTTCGATGGTGTCGGCCAGGCCGCCGGTATTGCGGGCCACCGGCAACGAGCCGAAGCGCTGGGCGTACATCTGGCTCAAGCCGCATGGCTCGTAACGCGAAGGCATCAGCAGGAAGTCGCTGCCGGCGAACATGCGCCGGGCGTCGGTTTCGTTGAAGCCGATGCGCACGCCGATCTGCCCGGGGAAACGCAGGGCCAGTTCACGCATGGACTGTTCTTCTTCCGGCTCGCCACGGCCGATGATCGCGATCTGGCCGCCGTTTTTGACGATGTACTCGGACACCGCCTCGGTGAGGTCCAGGCCTTTCTGATAAACCAGCCGCGAGACCACCGCAAACAGGGGACCTTCGGAGTCTTCCAGGCCGAACAGCTCGCGGACATGGGTGGCGTTCACGGCCTTGCCATCCCAGTCGCCGATGTTGAACGGGCAGAACAGGTGCGGATCGGTCGCTGCATCCCAGCTTTCATCGATGCCGTTGGGAATGCCGCTGAGCAGGCCTTGCTGGGTCTTGGCTGCAAGAAAACCGTCGAGACCGCAGCCGAAATCCGGGGTGGTGATTTCCTGGGCGTAGGTCGCGCTGACCGTGGTGATGTGGCTCGAATAGGCCATGCCGGCCTTGAGGAACGACATCTTGCCGTAGAACTCCATGCCTTCCTGTTGCAGCGCGTGATGGGGAATGCCCAGTTCGGGGCACGAGCCCAGGCTGGTCACGCCTTGATACGCCAGGTTGTGAATGGTGAACAGCGTCGGCGTGCGCTGCCCGCGCCAGTGCATGTAGGCGGGGGCCAGTCCGGCGGGCCAGTCGTGGGCGTGCACCAGGTCCGGGCACCAGTGGATCTGCGCGAGGTTGGCGGCAATATCGGCAGCCGCCAGGCCCAGGCGGGCAAAACGGATATGGTTGTCCGGCCAGTCGCGGCCGTTGTTGGCGCCGTAGGGCGAACCTTCGCGCTCGTAGAGTTCGGGGCAGATCAGTACGTAAATGACCAGGCCATCGGGCATGTCCATGCGCCCGATCTTGCACGGTGGCAGCGCAGCATGACCGCCAAGCTCGCCGATGATATGAATCGGGTTCTCGCTGTGCAGCACCTGCGGGTAGCCGGGGATCAACACCCGTACATCGTGCAGATGGGCCATGGCCCGTGGCAGCGCTGCGGAAACGTCGCCCAGGCCACCGGTTTTCACCAGGTCGGCAATTTCCGAGGTGACGAACAGGACTTTTTTACGGTTCGGATTCTGGTTGGCTGCCGGGGTCAGGGTCCTGGTGCCTGGAACGCTGACGGGTTGGGTGTTTGCGGCAGTAACGGCGCTCGATTCGCCGACCTGATGAGCACGCTCTCCCTGTATTTCCAAAGCCGTACTGATCATATGAATCTCCCGTGTTGTTGATCTAATTCTTAGGTCTGGCAAACGGTGTTCCATGGCCAATTCCCGTGGCCGGCGCAAACGCGCTGCGCATCAGTGAGCAAGCGCTGCCCAATGCGTCGAAGCAAAAGGGTTGAATCAGCCGTTGCAAAGATTGCACCAGTCGCAACGCACCTTCTTGTCAGAGGACCGATCGGGATTGGAAAAAGTTTCGACTATTTTTCCATTTTGTGACCGACCGGTTTCGCTTTGAGAAAATGAGTCTAGGCCAGAACTTAGAGCGGTAAAGGGCAGATGGCAAAATTGTTCGACAATCGGTTTGTAGCGGTACGGACGTGCCTGATCGAGGTGCAAACGCCCCGACGAAGTGCATGTTTTTTTGCGTTTTGGCCTCAAAAAGTCACTGGGCAGTCACATAAATGTGCGACGTGATTTATCAGGTGTGCACTGTTATGGTGCGCATCATTGAGTCCCGCATTTGGCCGAACCGCTGCCTTACTGCCCACCTTGGTGCCTTGTTATAGTTCGGGCCTCATTTTTGCCCGCTAAAGGATCACTGGCATGTCTCAGTACACTGCGTTCAACGTCGAACTGGCCGATAAAATCGCCCATGTGCAGATCAACCGCCCGGAGAAGATCAACTCGATGAACGCGGCGTTCTGGAGCGAGATCGTCGAGATCTTCCAGTGGATCGACGACACGGATGAAGTGCGCGTGGCAGTCCTCAGCGGCGCAGGCAAGCATTTCTCCTCGGGGATCGACCTGATGATGCTGGCCGGTGTGGCCAATGAACTGGGCAAGGACGTGGGCCGCAATGCGCGCCTGTTGCGGCGCAAGATCCTCACCCTGCAAGCGTCGTTCAATGCCGTCGATAACTGCCGAAAACCGGTGCTTGCGGCCATTCAGGGTTACTGCCTGGGGGGCGCCATCGACCTGATTGCAGCCTGCGACATGCGTTATGCCGCCGAGGATGCACAGTTCTCGATCAAGGAAATCGACATCGGCATGGCCGCCGACGTCGGCACGCTGCAACGCTTGCCGCGAATCATCGGTGACGGCATGCTGCGTGAACTGGCTTACACTGGTCGCACGTTTGGCGCCGACGAAGCGCGGAGCATGGGCCTGGTCAATCGCGTCTACAGCGACAACGCCAGCCTGCTCGACGGCGTCATGGGCATTGCCTACACAATCGCCAGCAAGTCGCCGATTGCCGTCACCGGCACCAAGGAGATGATCAGCTACATGCGTGACCATCGCATCGATGACGGCCTCGAATACATCGCCACCTGGAACGCCGCCATGCTGCAATCCACCGATCTGCGCGTGGCCATGGCCGCCCATATGAGCAAACAGAAACCCGAATTTCTGGATTGATTAACCATGATTCCTCGCTGGACCACCGCAGTACTGGACACCGATCAACCCGGCGGCTGGGCTATCGCGCGCAGCCCCGAAGGCTTTCTGTTCGATGACAATGGCGCACTGTTCGCTCGCGAATGGCTAAAACGTCAGGACCTGTCGATTCTTGCCGAACATGGCATCGGTCATCTCGATGGCGAGCCGGTCTATCTGCTGGAGCTGCGCAGTCACAGCGAAGTGCCGGGTTGCAACTGGAAAGGCCTGCGGGCGTTCATGCTCGAAGGCGATCACACGCTCTACAAAGTGCTCGGTTACGCCGCACAGATCGGCACCTGGGCCCGCGAGCACCGTTTTTGCGGTAACTGCGGTCAGGCCATGACCCAGGTGCCACGCGAACGGGCGATGTATTGCCAGCCGTGCGATCTGCGCAGCTATCCACGGATTTCGCCGAGCATGATCGTACTGGTGACCCGAGGTGATGAAGTGCTGTTGGCACGCTCACCGCGTTTTGTCAGCGGTGTCTACAGCACGTTGGCGGGGTTTGCCGAGCCGGGTGAATCAGCCGAGGACTGCCTGATTCGCGAGGTTCGTGAAGAGGTGAGCATCGAGGTCAGGAATATCCAGTACATGGGTAGCCAGTGCTGGCCGTTCCCGCACTCGATGATGCTCGGCTTTCACGCCGAATATGCCGGTGGCGAGATTGTCTGTCAGGAAGACGAGATCGAGGACGCCCAGTGGTTCAACGTGCACGAGCTGCCGCCGTTGCCGGCGTCACGCTCGATTGCCCGTTACCTGATCGACGTCTATGTGGCCCGGCGTTTAGGCCACGCTGAACCAGTGCTGCCAGGCTAGGCGCACGGTCAGGCCCAGCACCACGGTGATGAACACCGGACGAATGAATTTCGCGCCGCCGCTGATGGCGGTGCGGGCGCCGAAGAAGGCGCCGACCATCAACGACGAGCCCATGCACAGGCCGATGATCCAGTCCACCTGACCGGAAAAGATGAAGATCGACAGCGCCGCCACGTTGCTGACAAAGTTCATGCTGCGCGCCACACCGCTGGCTTTCACCAGGTCGATGGGGTAGAGCAGCAGGCTGCTCACGGTCCAGAACGCGCCCGTGCCCGGACCGGCCACGCCGTCATAGAAGCCGAGGCTGAAGCCTTGGGTCGACTGCCACTTTTTCTTGATCGGTGCGTTGCTGTCCAGTGGCGCTTTCGGCGTGCCGCCAAACAATAGATAGACACCGCAAGCGAAAACGATCACCGGCAGCATTTTGTTCAGCCATTCCGCTGGCAGGTAATGGGCGACCACGGCACCGGTCAGCGCGCCGACCAGGGTGCCGACGATGGCGTGCACCCATTGCTCGGGGTGGAACAGCTTGCGGCGATAGAAGGTGTAGCTGGCAATGGCCGAGCCGAAGGTCGAACTGAGCTTGTTGGTGCCCAGCACCAGGTGCGGCGGCAGGCCGGCGGTCAGCAAGGCCGGGGTGGTCAACAGGCCGCCTCCGCCAGCGATGGCGTCGATGAAACCGGCAACAAAAGCGACAAGGGCCAGGATGGCCAGGGTGGAAAGGTCAACACTGAGTTCGAAAGGCATGGGATCGGCTTATTCGGCGGGTGCAGAAAGAGGCTGCGGGGAAGGGCTGCATCTTAACCACCTGCACAACACAAAACCATTGTGGGAGCGGGCTTGCTCGCGATGGCGGTGTGTCAGCCACATCAATGTTGAATGTGCCGTCGTCATCGCGAGCAAGCTCGCTCCCACAGGGATTAGTGCGAATTCAAACTACAGGCCCAGATCCGACAGCCCCGGATGATCATCAGGCCGACGCCCCAGCGGCCAGTGGAACTTGCGCTCGCTTTCCTTGATCGGCATGTCGTTGATGCTGGCGAAGCGGTGGGCCATCAGGCCGTCCTCGTTGAACTCCCAGTTTTCGTTGCCGTAGGAGCGGAACCAGTTGCCCGAATCGTCGTGCCATTCATAGGCATAACGCACGGCAATGCGGTTGCCGGTGAACGCCCAGAGTTCCTTGATCAACCGATAATCCAGTTCCTTGGCCCATTTGCGGGTCAGGAAACCCTTGGCTTCTTCGCGGTTGTGGGCGAACTCGGCGCGGTTGCGCCATTGGGTGTCCAGGGTATAGGCCAGGGACACACGCTCGGGGTCGCGGGAGTTCCAGCCGTCTTCGGCCAGGCGAACTTTTTCAATGGCCGATTCACGGGTGAAAGGGGGTAATGGCGGACGAACTTCGGCATTAGACATTTCAAGTCTCCGTATCAAGTTAATGTTTAAACAACTGTCGAGCTTGATTGAGTTGCTACAGGTCCAATAACTTTCGCGCCATGCATTGCGCATTATCGGCGGCACTGTGATCACCCATTACAAGCGCCACGGTAATGGCACCGTCGATCAGGATCAGCAGCTGTCTGGCCAGCAGCTGCGGATCCTCGGCGCCATGTTCGGTACACAGCTCGCACACGTAGTCGAGCAGCTTCTGTTTATGCTCTTTGGCGACCAGGCGCACCGGGTCCTGCGGGTCGCCGGTTTCACCGCTGGTATTGATGAAGGCGCAGCCGCGGAAGCCATCGGAGGCGAACCACGACTTGAGTACGGTAAACAGGTTGAGCAGTCGCTCGGCCGGGGTTTCTGCCTGGCCGACTGCGCCTCTGTACCAGTCCATCCAGCGCTGGTCGCGGCGTTGCAGGGCCGCCACCACCAGTTCGTCCTTGTTGGCGAAGTAGCGGTAGATGCTTTTTCTGGAGACGCCGGCGGTTTTCACCAGAAGATCCATGCCAGTGGCGGCTATGCCACTTTTGTAGATCAACTTTTCGGTGACACCCAGAATAATGTCGCGTGTGTCATTGCTGGTGATTTCGTTCATGTGGCAAACAGTAGAACGAGCGTTCTCCTTGGTCAAACGGTTTTTGTGGTGTTTGACAAAAGGTCTTCGCGAGCAGGCTCGCTCCCACATTTAAATGCATTCTCCTGTGGGAGCGAGCCTGCTCGCGAAGGGGACATTACAGACGGTAACAAGACCCGAACCTTTGCATGGTGTAAGCTCTCGGGTTCTTCGGATTCGACCCATTGCGAGCCCTATGCCGTCGCTTTTCAAACGCTCCCTGCTGCCCAAGTTGCGCAGTTTTCCGCTGGCGGCCGATGCCGTTGGCGTCCTCTCCGGCGCTGCAGAATTCCGTCATTGCCTGCTGGAGAAAATCGCCAGCGCGACCCGGCGCATTTACATCGTTGCGCTGTACCTGCAACAGGATGAAGCCGGCCAGGAAATTCTCGATGCCTTGCACGCGGCCAAACTGGCGCGTCCGGAACTGGATGTGGTGGTGGTCGTAGACTGGCTGCGCGCCCAGCGCGGCCTGATCGGTGCCGGCAAGCAACCGGGCAACTCCGCCTGGTATCAGGAAATGACCCGCACCCATGCCAGCGAAGTGCCGATCTACGGCGTCCCGGTACAAACCCGCGAACTGTTCGGTGTGTTGCACCTTAAAGGCTTCGTGATCGATGACTGCGTGATCTACAGCGGCGCGAGCCTGAACAACGTCTATCTGCACAAGTTCGACAAGTACCGTTACGACCGCTATCACGTGCTGCACAATCGTGAACTGGCCGATTCGATGCAGCACCTGGTGCAGCACGGCCTGGTGGCGTCCAAGGCGGTGCACCGCCTCGACCTGCCGAACCTGCCGACCACCCGCAGCCTGCGCAATGACATCGGTGACCTGCGCAGCCGCCTCAAGCACGCGGCGTACGACACCACGCGGGGCACCACCGACAGGACCGGTTTGTCCGTCAGCCCGCTGCTCGGCGTAGGCAAGAACAATCCGCTGAACCGGGTGATCTGCGAACTGATCGCCAGCGCCCAGCAGCAACTGACCATTTGCACCCCGTACTTCAACCTGCCGCTGGCGATCATCCGCGAGATCAACCGCGCGCTGGCCCGTGGGGTGAAGATCGACATTGTGGTCGGCGACAAGACGGCCAACGACTTCTACATTCCGCCGAGCGAACCGTTTCGGGTCATTTCGGCGCTGCCGTACCTGTACGAAATCAGCTTGCGCCGGTTTGCCAAGCGTCATCAGCGCAACATCGACAGCGGGCAGTTGAACCTGCGCCTGTGGCGTGATGGTGACAACACCTATCACCTCAAGGGCATGTGGATCGACCGGCGTTACACCTTGCTGACCGGCAACAACCTCAACCCGCGGGCATTTCGACTCGATCTGGAAAACGCCTTGTTGATCGATGATCCCCATGGCGAACTGCTGGAGCCGCGTCGCAAAGAGCTGGCAGAGATCTTTCAGCACACCCGTCGCATCGAGCACTTCCAGAACCTGGAAACCCTGGCCGAGTACCCGGCGGGCGTGGCCAAGTTCCTCAAGCGCGTGAGTCGTGTGCGTATCGAGCGGCTGCTCTATCGCATTCTGTAAAGTCGGTGGATCTCAGGAAAGCCATCGCGAGCAAGCTCGCTCCCACAGGGTTATTCGATCAGCGTTGAGCGGGTGGTTTCAGCTAATATGCCCCCACTCGAACAAGAACAGGGCTTGCCGCGATCCATGTCGGAAAAAGACACCATCTCCATCCAACTGGTGCGTGAAGCACTGTTGCAAAGCTGCGCGCCAGGAACCGCCACGGATGAGGTGTTGAGCAAGGTCGGCATCGACCCGCTGCTATTGGGCAGCACCGACGCCCGTGTTCCGGCCACGGCTTATGCGCGCCTGTGGCGGTTGCTGGCACGACGCGGCGATGATGAGTTCTTTGGCATGGACCCACGCAAACTCAAATCCGGCAGCTTTGCGTTCCTGTGTCGCAGCGCCATGCTCCAGCCCAACGTGGCGGCGGGAGTGGCCGGCGGCCTGGGGTTCCTGTCGTTGATCCTCGAACACCTGCCAGCGCAGTTGGTGCGTCAGCAAAGCCTGGCGGAAATCGTCCTGCTGGAGGACGACAAGGATCCGCGCCGGGCCTTCACCTATTTCACCTACTGGATGATCGTGCACGGTGTTGCCTGCTGGCTGGCAGGACGGCGAATTCCGATCCTGGCCATCGAACTGCGCTGTTCGAAGCCGGATTTCTGCGATGACTATCAGGTGATGTTTTCCGAGAACCTGCGTTTCGACCGTCCACGCACGCGGATGATTTTCTCCGCCGATTGCCTGGACCTGCCCATCAAGCGCAGCCCTGAAGAACTCGAGCGATTCCTGGCCCGTGCGCCGGCGAACATTCTGGTGAAGTACCGCGATCCGCAGAGCCTGGCCAGCCGGATCAAACACGACCTGCGCCACCTGCCGGCCGAACACTGGCCGGAAACCGAAGCCCTGGCGCAACGCCTGTGCATGTCGGCTTCAACCTTGCGCCGCCGACTGGCCGAAGAAGGGCAAACCTACCAAGGCCTCAAGGACGGCGTGCGCAAGGAACTGGCGATTGTCTGGCTGGCCGAGCCGGCGATCAGCTTCAGCGAAATCGCCACGCGGCTGGGGTTCGCTGACGTCAGTTCGTTCTACAAGGCATTTCGCAAGTGGTCGGGGTCAAATCCGGGGCATTACCGCAGCCTGATTCTCAATGACACCGAGTAAGTTCAGCGGCGCAATGACCCTTTCTTCCCAGGCGTTTAACGGCTGCCAGTGATCGGCCCTGGCAGATTGAGTGTGCCACTGTCCACGAAACGCATCGTGTTGAACACCCCACCCGATAGCTTGCCGTGCAGGACATAAGGCATGTTGTTGAGGGTTTTCATCTGGCTGATGCCATAGGTCTGGCGGATCACCGAAAACGCCGAAACGCTGACCGGCACGCTGACGACGGTGTCGGAAAAACGCCCGATCGTACCCCGCTCATCGGTGACGCCAGAGGCGAAGGGCTGGCCGTTGATGTCCAGGTCCAGCGCAACACCGCTGTAGGTGACGGTGGTGTCATTGGGGTTCTGCACGCGGATTCTCACGGCAAAGCGCACTTCCATGCCTTCGCCTTGGAGGGGCTCGACACCCACGACGTTGATTTTCAACGGGTCTCGATTGGGCAGCGAGGAACAGGCGCTCAGGCAGAGCAGGAGGGAAATCAGGACTGCGTGGAGGCTGCGCATGGACGTGCTCTCATCTGAATAGGGCTGAACCGCCAGCGGCTCAGCCCTTGAGTCCGTCTAGTGGTTCGACTGTGCGACCATCGCAGGCTTTGCGGGTTCATCCCTGGCGGTCACATCGGGGTTCTGCATCACCTGAAGCACGGAGGCCTCCGGATCGAATTCGTCCTCTTCCAGTTCGATGAATTCCTCGGGCAGGAAGATATTAAGAACGATAGCGCACAGCGCGCCGACGGTGATGGGCGATTCGAAAATGTTGTGCAATGCCTTGGGCAGCTCACGCAAGACTTCCGGCACGGCGGCCACGCCCAGGCCCATGCCGACGGAGATTGCCACGATCAGCATGTTGCGCCGATGCAGGCCGGCCTCGGCGAGAATCTTGATCCCGGCCACGGCGACGGTGCCGAACATCACCAGTTCGGCGCCACCGAGCACCGGTTTCGGCATCAGTTGCAGTACCGCGCCGATCATCGGGAACAGGCCAAGCACCACCAGCAATCCGGCAATGAAAAACGCCACGTAGCGGCTGGCCACGCCGGTGAGCTGGATCACCCCGTTGTTCTGGGCGAAGGTCACCATCGGCATGCTGTTGAACACCGCGGCCATGGCCGAGTTGAGGCCATCGGCGAGCAGGCCGGACTTGATCCGGCGAATGTACACCGGGCCTTTGACCGGTTGCCGGGAGATCATCGAGTTGGCCGTGAGGTCGCCGGCGGCCTCAAGTGGCGACACGAGGAAAATCACCGCCACCGGAATGAACGCCACCCAATCGAAGGAGAACCCGTACTTGAAGGGTACCGGTACGCTCATCAGCGGCACTTCGGGCAGGCTGTTGAAATCCACCTGGCCCAGGAGCCATGCCACCCCGTAGCCCAGGGTCAGGCCGATGACAATCGCCCCCAGGCGCAGAAACGGTACGTCCACCCGGTTCAACACCACGATGGTGCCCAGCACCAGCGCCGCCAGGGCCAAGTGACTGGCCGCCCCCAGATCCGGGGCGCCGAAGCCGCCGGCGATGTCGGTCATCGCCACCTTGATCAGCGACAAACCCATCAGCGTGATGATCGTCCCGGTCACCACCGGGGTGATCAGCATGCGCAGTTTGCCGATGAACTGGCTCAACACCACTTCAATGAATGCGGCGAAAAAGCACACGCCGAAGATGGTTGAGAGAATTTCATCGGTGCCGCCACCCCGGGCCTTGACCATGAAGCCGGCGCTGAGAATCACACTGATGAACGAGAAACTGGTGCCTTGCAGGCACAACAGGCCAGAGCCCACCGGACCGAAGCGCCGCGCCTGCACGAAGGTGCCCAGGCCGGAGACGAACAGCGCCATGCTGATCAGGTAGGGAATTTCGCTTTGCAGGCCCAGGGCGCTGCCCATGATCAGCGTCGGGGTGATGATGCCGACGAAACTTGCCAGCACATGTTGCAGGGCGGCGAAGACGGTGGCGGTCAGATGCGGGCGGTCATCGAGGCCGTAGATCAGGTCGCTGTGGCGTGGAGCGGGGGCTTTTTCGGAGGCGGTCATGGTGGTTTGCGTGCCAGAAGGCGGGCCGGGTCAGAAAATGGAGGCGCAGGATGCCAGAACCGCCCGGCCACGGCAAAAGAACCTCCAAAACAGCGACTTACAGTCGTGGGGCGAGCACCTCGCCCACGCTGCGGCGTTTGGCGTGCAGTTGGCTGGCCTGGATCAACTGTTCGAGGTCTTCAGGCGTGACGTCGTAGAACGCTTCCATGTCGGCCAACGCCAGTTTCAGGTCTTCGGCGGTGATGGCCTGACGGTCGACCGGCGGGTGATCGGCATGAATCCTGGCCACCGGTTCGCTGGCACTCTTGGGGTAACGAACGCGGGTCAGGTTGTTGTAGGCCAGGGCGCAGAGCAGCATCGTCGCCGCGCTGAGCATCACCGGTCCGATGGCTTTCCAGTCCATGGCGATGGTTGCCGGATCGGCCAGCACCAGGGTCAGGGCCAATGCACCGGCCGGTGGATGCAGGCATCGCAGCCAGCACATCAGGATCAACGCCATGCCCGCCGCCAGGCAAGCGCTACCGAGGGTTCGGCCCAACACATGGGCCACCAGCAAGGCAATCACCCCGGCGCTCAAGTAACCGCCGAGAATCGACCAGGGTTGGGCGAGCGCGCCCGATGACACCGCAAACAACAGCACCGCCGATGCCCCCAGCGGGCCGATCAGGTGCTGGGCCACCTCGATGCCGAATACCTGGCTACAGAGCCACACGCTCATCAGTGTCCCCAAGGCCATGCCGATGGCGGCGCGGCTCCATTCGGTGGGGCGGGTGTTGATGGCGGCGGGCAACCAGCGAGCAAGCATTCCGAGAAAACTCCGGCAGAAAAAATCGAGGTAAAAAAAGGGCTTAACTGGGGAACCCAGAAAGCCCTTGAAGGTGTTCCAACTGTTGGGGAAGAACGCGCACAGTGTGCCGTTCAATCCAGCTACTGACAAATTCATATTAATGAGCTTTCAGTGCATTAATTTTGCTTTAAGTTGCCCCGTCGGCCGCTTGTGTAGCACAGCAAACCGCCCAGGGCCGCGAGTGTACTCAAGGCATAAAACATCGTCGGCGCCGGGGTGTGCATCAACATGAAGCCGCAAATCACCGGGCTCAGCGCACCGCCAAGTGCAGCAAGGTTTTGCGCGCCGTAGTAGCTGCCCCGCAGTTCTTCCGGCGCCAGAGTGTCGACGAAAAGAAACTCGGCCGGGTAAATGATGATTTCACCGAGGGTGAAGATGAACATCGCCACGCACCAACTCACCAGGCTGTCCGCCAGGCTGAAGCCGATCAGCCCGAGGATGAACAGGCCAGTGCCGGCAACGATCCATTGGCGCAGTTGCTCACGCTTGAGAAAACGCCCGATCTGGTATTGCAGCAAGATCACACTGATGGCGTTGCAGGCGAGCAGGGCGGCCATGATTTCCATGGTGTGCCGGGGATTGCTGGTCACCAGCAGGTACTGCGACAGGTAAAAGGTAAATCGCCCGTGCACCACGGTGCTGAGCAGGCAACCGCCGGTGAACAGGATCAGGGTGCGGTCGTTTTTCAGGGTGATCAGGGTCTTGAGAAAACTCTGCGCCTGGCCACTGACAGGCGAGCGCGCCGGGTCCTTCGCGATCCCGGTCATCAGGAAAATACTGAAAAAAGCGATGGCCGCAGCGATCAGGAAGGGTGCACTGGCAAAGGCCCCGGCAATCAGCACACCGAGCATCGGCCCGACGGCGTAGCCAATGTTGGTCAGCGTATAGCTCAGGGAAAACGCCTTGGCGCGCTGGCCCACCGCCAGGTTGTCGCTGAGGATCGCTTTCGAACCGATCAGGAACAGCGATGAGGCGGTTTCGGTGACGATCAGGGTGATCGTGGTCAGGTAGAGGTTTTCAGCAAAGGTCAGCAACACCAGGCCGACAGCGCTGGATGCCATCGAGAGAATCAGCAACCGGCGTTTTTCGAAGCGATCGATGATGTAGCCGCCGTAGAGGGAGAGCAGGGTGGCGATGAACACCGCAATGCCCAGCAGCAAGCCAACGTCCTGTTGGTTGAGGCCAAGCTTGTCGCTGACGAACAGTGTGAGCAACGGGCTGGTGATGGCGCGGCTGACGACGATGGTCAGCGAGCAGATCAGCAGGCGGCGAATGAGGGGGGAGTAGCGGGTCACGGCGCGAATATCCTTATTCGATCGGGCCGGCATCAGCCCGATCGTGAGCGCTACTCTAGCAGTCGGACACTCGGTCGTTGCAACGGGATTTAATCGAGGTGCAGCAGCACGAAATCATTCTTGTCGAACCGCCCGCTCAGCACGGGTGGCAATGCACCTATAGCCGTGCCTTGCAGAGTCTTGTAGACGTTCAGGTCCATCATCAGCCACGCCGGGCCCTTGAGGGCCTCAAGCTCCTGGGGTGAATCGGTGAACTCCGGTTGCAGGCCTTGATTGATGTTGACCATGAACTTGATGGCTTTGGCATCCTTGCCCATCGCGTGCATCACCAGTGGTGCGGGGGCTTTTTGCACGAGTTCAAACGCTTCGTGGCTGAAGGTCCGGGTGTCGTAAAGCTGTCGCTGGATCGGCTCGAACTGCAGGATATATACCGACCACAGCGCCAGGACCGCGCAAAGGGCGAGAGTCTGCGCGCGCCAGCGGGGCTGCCTGAGCGCTACGACGGCGACCGCTTGCAGCGCGCCTAGAATGATGAACAACGACGTGAGATGGGCCACGTCTTCGGGGAATCTTCGCTGTATCACCAGCAAGGTCACGATCAGCAGCCCCGGAATCAGCAGCCATAAGCCTTGCATCAAGACGCGCAGCCAACCGAACAGTCGACCTTGCACGGCGTAAAACGGATAAGCCGCCATGATCGCCGCCATGGGCAGCATCGGCAGCAGGTAACGGGCCTTTTTCGCCTGCGGGACGGAAAGGCCCACCATCACGATCAATCCAGCAACTGCGCAGTACAGCGTCAGACGCAATGCCGGGCCTGACTGTTGTCGGCCAGAAGCGGCGACCGCCACCAGCGCCAGCACTGCCAGTGGCCAGGCCAGTGCGTAGTTGCCTACCGAACTGGTGAAGTAATACAACACCTCGTTGGAGCCTTCGCTGCCGTCCATGCGCCCCATGAACTGCATGCGAATCACGTCCTGCAAGAAGGCCGCGCCGCCACTGACGTCCGCCAGCCACAACAAAAGCCCGACGCACACCGCCAGCAGCATCGCTGCCAGCAATCCGAAGACGATCAGCCGTCGCCATTGGCAATTGACCAGGAAATAGCTGCACAGCATCCCCGTAGGAATGACCAGGCCGATTGGCCCACGAATCCAGAAACCCAGCATCAGCAAGGCAAAGATCAGAACCCAGCGGCGCGGCGCCGCGAAGTGATCGGCCGCATAGCCCAGGTAGAACACGCTGAACGCGACGGCCGCCAGCATCAGGTCGAGGGAAACGGCGCGGGTTTCCGTGATGAAGGTGTTGGTCAACAGCATCAAGGCGATGCTCAACAGCGCCCAACGCGTGGAGTAGGGTGCCAGCAGGCGGTACATCAAGGTGACTATGACCGCTGCGGCGATGGCGCTCGGCAGCCATGCGGTCAGGCTGGTGACCTGGCCGAACGGCAGTGAAAGCAGCCAGATGAATAGCGTTGAAAGTCCCGAGTAGTCTGCGTAGGGCTGGCCGTAGGTCGTCGGAAAAAACGACGGCCCGTTACGCAGCATCTCCTGGGCGAACAGCACGAAGCGCGAATCGAAGCCGATGGCCGACTGCTGGTACATCCCGGCGCAGAACAACAACAGCGCCAACAGACCCAGCGCGAGGGACTGTTGGCGGATGTGATGGATCATGGGGTTCAGGCGACCACGGCTTCGGTTGACCATTGCTGGTAAGGAATCGGCAATTTGCGCGATTCGCCACGGCCGATCGGGAAGTAGGTGAAACCGATGCGTGCCAGGCGGTCCGCGTCGTACAGGTTGCGGCCGTCGAAGATTACCGGGGCGTTGAGCCGCTGCTGGATCAGTTCGAAGTCCGGCGCCTTGAACTGTTGCCATTCGGTGCAGATGATCAGTGCATCGGCACCGGACAAGACCGACTCGGGCGTACCCATGAGCATCAGTTTCGATTCATCGGGATACAGCTTCTGGGTTTCCTGCATGGCTTCCGGATCGAACGCGCGGACATTCGCCCCGGCGGCCCACAAGGATTCGAGCAACACCCGGCTCGGCGCATCGCGCATGTCGTCGGTGTTTGGCTTGAACGCCAGGCCCCACAAGGCAAAGGTCCTGCCACGCAAGTCGCCCTTGTAGAACGCGTTGATGCGCTCGAACAGCTTGTGTTTCTGCCGCTCGTTGATGGCTTCCACCGCTTGCAGCAGGTCACTGGAGCAATGGGCCTCTTCGGCGCTGTGGATCAGGGCGCGCATGTCCTTGGGGAAGCACGAGCCACCGTAGCCGCAACCGGGGTAGATGAAGTGGTAACCGATGCGGGAGTCGGCGCCGATGCCCAGGCGTACCGACTCGATATCGGCACCCAGGTGTTCGGCCAGTTCGGCGATCTGGTTGATGAAGCTGATCTTGGTCGCCAGCATGCAGTTGGCAGCGTACTTGGTCAGCTCGGCGCTGCGCAGGTCCATGAACATGATGCGTTCATGGTTGCGGTTGAAGGGCGAGTACAGGTCACGCATGACCTCACGCACTTCTTCGCGCTCGCAGCCCACGACGATACGGTCCGGGCGACGGCAATCGGAGACGGCCGAGCCTTCTTTCAAGAATTCCGGGTTGGAGACGATGTCGAACTGCAACGCGCGTCCGGCCTCGGCCAGGTATTTGTCCATGTGCGCGCGCAGGGCGTCGCCGGTACCGACGGGCACGGTGGATTTTTCCACCAGGATGGCCGGTTTTTCGCGATGGCGTGCCACGGCCTCGCCCACCGACATGACGTAACGCAGATCTGCCGATCCATCTTCCCGGGACGGCGTACCCACTGCGATGAACAGCACCTCACCATGCTGAACGGCGAATTTTTCGTCGCTGGTGAACTGCAGCCGCTTGGCATCCAGGCCTTCGCGTACCAGACTGGCCAGCCCGGGTTCGAAGATACTCACGTGGCCCTGCTTGAGCAGTTCGACCTTTTTCTCGTCTACGTCCATGCAGACCACATCGTGGCCGACTTCCGCCAATACCGCTGCCTGCACCAGGCCAACATAACCGCTACCAAACACACTGATTTTCATGGGGCACTCCTTGATTCGGGCGCACGAGCAGGTCGAGAATTGATGGTGATGACGCCGAGGATGACAAATGCCACGCCAAGGCTTTTTGAAAGGCTGAACGTTTCGTTGAACAGCGGCAGGCTGGCGGCCAGCAGGTACACCAGCGCGTAGCTGATACTCAGCAACGAGTAGGCGCGGCCCAGGGGCAGGTCCCGCAGGGCGACGAGCCAGCAAAGCATCGACAGGGCGTAGGCGAAGATGGCCAGGAGCACCACGGCAATCGCTGTCAGGTCGATGTGAGCGCTGAGCCATTGTTCGGGTTGTGGCAGGTGACTCATGCTCCAGCGCATGCCCAGTTGGGCGGCGCTGACCAGCAACACGCTGCCCAGAGCGAAGGTGATACCGCGACTCAGGTTCATGCGTGTTGCCCCAGCAATGCCACGCCGCCGATCACCAACGCCACACCCAACCAGTGGCGGCGGTCGATGGTTTCGTGGAACACGAAACGCGCCACCAGAGTGATCAGCACGAAGTTCAGGCTCAGCATCGGATAGGCAATCCCGACTTCCAGGCGTTGCAGCACCAGCAACCACACCAGCAGGCCCAGCCCTAGAGAAGCCAGGGCCAGCCAAAGCCAGGGCGAACGCAGTTTGTCCGTCCACCCGGAAGGTTGGCCGCGCCAGCTTTCTACCGCATATTTCTGGGCGATCTGGCCCAGGCAGGTCAGCAGACAGGCCACCAGTAGCAAAAGCAGGCTCATGGTGTCGCCTGAGGGATAATCAAAATCACCAGATTGCCTTGTTCATACCGCTTGCCCTCTTTGGGCAACTGTTCAAGTTCGCGCAGCTCTTCTTCGCCCTTGACCCGCATGACCACACCGACCGAGCCTTGCTGGCGGGCGTCGTGCATCCACTGTTGCACCTGATCGGTGTTGACGCGCTGCTTAAGCGAATCAGGATAGGCGAGGCCATATTTCAATTCGCCTATCGTGTTGAAAAAAGCCACTTCCGGCCGTTTCACCCGCCAGGACAACGCCGACGCGGCCCCCAGGTCGTTGCTCAACAACTTGGCACTTTGGCCGAGCTCCTGGGCGTGATCGAGGATGAATTGGTCAGGCGTCTTATTGGCGACTACGGAGTTGGGCAGTCCGGCAGGCAACAAACCGACGAGCAACAAACTGCCAAAAGCCGGGGCGGCCCAGCACTGCAACGGGCGGAAGGCTTGCAGCAGGTTGGCCATGATCCAGCCGATCAAGCCGATGAACACCAGCACCAGGTTGTGCAGTTCATGATCGTAAATCGGCTTTTTCAGTTGCAGATAAACCAGGGCCAGCAGGATGACTACACCCACCACCAGGTTCAGCAGGCCGTTGATGCCCGGGACGCGACCTTGCTCCAGCTTCAATCGGTCAGCCAGTGCATGGCCGAGCAACAATGCCAGGGGTAACAGGCACGGCAGGATGTAGGCCGGCAACTTGCCCTTGCTCAGGCTGAAGAAAAACAACGGCATCCACAGCCACAGCAGCAGGAACGCGATATTGGACTGGCGTCGGGTCTGCCAGGCTTGCTTGAGCGCGGGCGGCAACAATGCAACCCACGGCATGCTGAAAGCCACCAGCAACGGCAGGTAGTACCACCATGGTGCGTCATGCTGGGCATCGTCCCCGGCAAAACGGCGAATGTGTTCGTGCCAGAAGAAAAACCGCCAATAGTCGGGCTCCTGGGCGTGCACTGCCAGTGCCCACGGCAGGCTCACGACGATGGCGACCACCACCGCTACGGGGCCGTAGACCAGCAGTTCACGCCAGCGTTTTTGCCAGATCATCCAGGGCAGGGCGATCAGCACCGGCAGCAACCAGGCCAGGAAGCCCTTGGTCATGAAGCCCATGCCGCAAGCCAGACCCAGCACCGCCCACGCGATCAGGCGTTGCCCACGGCTCGTGCTGTCGAGCGCGAACCATAGCGCCACCAGGCTCAGACTGACCCAGAAGGTGAATTGCGGATCGAGGTTGGCATACCCCGCCGAAGCCGCAATGACCGTGAAGCTCATGTACAGCAGCGCGCAGGCGAAACTTTTGCGTGGTTCGTTCCACATCCGGCGGGCGACCAAGTAGCACAGCAGCACGCTCAAACCGGTGCTCAGTGCCGAGGCGAAGCGCACTCCGAAGAGGTTCTGGCCGAACAGCGCCTGCCCGATGGCAATCATCCAGTAGCCGGCCGCGGGTTTTTCGAAATAGCGCACGTCCATGAAATGCGGCGACACCCAGTTGCCGCTCAGGAGCATGCCCTGGCTGATCTGGGCGTAGCGGGTTTCGTCGGGAATCCATAAGCCATGACTGCCCAGCGGCAGCAGGTACGCCAGCGCCATCAAGGCCAGCAATAACGGCAAAGCCCAGCGTTTGCTCATGCGCCTTGCACTCCCAGCCAGCCTTCGCGACCTTCGAGCGCACCGCGTACCACGCGGCCGATCGGCAAGCTGTCAGGGGTCTGGGGCAACAAGTCGCCCAAGGGTTTAAAACGGATATCCCGCTGATGTGCGTTGCTCAGCAGTTGACGGAAATCGTTGGCCATCAGAATCCCTTCCACCTCGGCATGGATCGTGTAGACATTGAGTTTTTCCGGGGTGAACCGGTCCAGGATGAACGTGTTGAAATCCTTGGCTGCAACGGTCGGCCCGACCACTTCGTCGAAGGTCGGCAGGTCCACCGGGATTTGCGGTGCGCCCAGGCGACCATCGGCCAATTGCGGCTGGAACAGGCTCTGGCCACGACAATCGCTGTTGTAGCGAAAGCCGAACCCTTGCTTGGCTTCGATCACACGCTCGTCGGCACGCCAGCCGGCGGACGCCGAGCAGGTGATCTTTTCCCCGAGAATGTCGCTGAGGGTGTCCACGCCACGGCGTATCTGTTCGACCAGTTGTGCATCGCTCCAACGCCCGGCATTGGCCTGCCAGCCATGGTGATCCCAGGCGTGCAAACCCACCTCATGCCCGGCATCCCGGGCCTGGCGCATCAAATGCCCCAGGTCGCGGCCGATCGGTTTTCCGGGCCATGCGGTGCCGGCCAGCAGGATGTCCCAGCCATACAGGCCGGCTGCGTTGGAACGGAGCATTTTCCAGAGAAACTGCGGACGGATGAGGCGCCACAAATGGCGCCCCATGTTGTCCGGCCCGACACTGAAGAAGAACGTCGCCTTGACCTGTGCCTCATCAAGGATTTCCAGCAGCCGGGGCACCCCTTCACGGGTGCCCCGGTAGGTGTCGACATCGATCCGCAGTCCCGCCTGCATCAGCGCTTGTCCGCGATTTCGAGCATGGCCTCGCGAAGGAAGAAGTCCAGGGTGTTGCCGATGGTTTCGCTCATCTCAACGGTTGGCGTCCAGTCCAGCAGGCGCTTGGCGTTGGCGATGCTTGGCTTGCGGTGCGACACGTCCTGGTAGCCGGTGCCGTAGAAGGCCTTGCTCTCGATGTCGCGGAAACCGGCGAACGGAGGGAAGTTGGCGCGCAGCGGGTGAGCTTCGAACTGACGCAGCAGCTCTTCGCCCAACTGACGGATGCTGGCCTCGTTTTCCGGGTTGCCGATGTTGATGATCTGGCCGTTGCAGACATCGTTGTCGTTGTCGATGATTCGCGCCAGTGCTTCCACACCGTCGGCGATGTCGGTGAAGCAGCGTTTTTGCTCGCCACCGTCGAACAGGCGAATCGGCGTACCTTCCACCAGGTTCAGGATCAGCTGGGTAATCGCACGGGAGCTGCCGATACGGGCCGAATCCAGACGGTCCAGGCGCGGGCCCATCCAGTTGAATGGACGGAACAGGGTGAAGTTCAGACCCTTCTGGCCGTAAGCCCAGATCACACGGTCCAGCAATTGCTTGGAAACCGAGTAGATCCAGCGCTGCTTGTTGATCGGGCCGACCACCAGGTTGGAGTTGTCTTCGTCGAAATTATTGTCCTGGCACATGCCATAGACTTCCGAGGTCGAAGGGAAGATCACGCGCTTGTTGTACTTGACGCAGTAGCGAACCAGTTTCAGGTTCTCTTCGAAGTCCAGTTCGAATACACGCAGCGGGTTACGGGTGTATTCGATTGGCGTGGCGATGGCCACCAGCGGCAGCACCACGTCGCACTTCTTGATGTGGTACTCGATCCACTCGGAGTGGATGCTGATGTCACCTTCGACGAAGTGGAAATTCGGGTGGCTGCGCAGGCGCTCGATGGCGTCCGAACCGATATCCAGGCCGTAGACTTCGTAGCGGTCGTCGCGCAGCAGGCGCTCGGACAAGTGGTTGCCGATGAAGCCGTTGACACCGAGGATCAGTACGCGGGTGCGACGCGGGGCACGACCGGATTCGGCGCCGCGCAGCACGGAACCATCCACCAGGCCGAGTTCGTTGGCCAGTTGCGGGCCGCTCAGGTACAGACCGTTGTCGTTGCGCTGGCCGGCGTTGATGATCAGCGAGTCTTGACCGCAGGCGATGCGCAGCGGGTCGACGCTGATGACGCGGCCTGGCGCCAGGCCTTCGTTGCCCTTGGCGATTTCGGCGCTCCAGACAATCAGCTTGTGCTCACCCACCGCGCAGAAGGCGCCCGGGTACGGCTGGGTAACCGCGCGGACCAGGTTGAACAGTTCTTCGGCCGGCTTGGCCCAGACCAGTTTGCCGTCGGCCGGGGTGCGACGGCCGAACACCGTGGCTTTGGATTCGTCTTGCGGTGTTTCACTGGCTTTGCCTTGCAGCAGCGCTGGCAAAGTGTCGCGCAGCAGGTCAGAGGCCGCTGTGCGCAATTTACCGTGCAGGCTCAGCGCCGTGTCGTTACGCTCGATCGCGACTTTCTGCTGGGCGACGATGGCACCCGCGTCGGCACGCTTGACCATGCGGTGCAGGGTCACACCGGTTTCGGTTTCGCCGTTGACCAGCACCCAGTTGGCCGGTGCGCGACCACGGTAGCGTGGCAGCAGGGAGCCGTGCAGGTTGAACGCGCCTTTACGCGCCGTGGCCAGTAGTGGTTCGCTCAGCAGGTTGCGGTAGTAGAAGGAGAAAATGTAGTCGGGGTCGAGCTTGGCGATACGCTCGATCCACAGCGGATGGTTGGCATCTTCCGGTGCATGCACGGCAATACCGTGGCGGGCGCACAGTTGCGCGACGGAGCCGTAGAACGCGTTCTCCTTCGGATCGTCGGCGTGGGTGAACACCGCAGCGATCTCGAAACCGGAGGAAAGCAGGGATTCGATGCCGGCGCAGCCAATATCGTGATAGGCGAAGACAACAGCTTTTGCACTCATGAAGGAACCTGATCTGAAGAAGTGGAAGTTAGGCCGTCGACAGTAACAGCGGAAGTTGGGGAGGCGGGCTGGCTACGCAGCACCTTTTCAATGAAGAAGCGCGGGCGTGCGCGCACGTCGCTGTACATGCGGCCCAGGTATTCACCCAGCAGGCCCATGCCGATGAATTGCCCGCCGGTAAAGACGAACAGCACGGCGAACAGTACGAAGGTGCCGCCACCGGCCCAGCCGGCGCCGAACACCAGGCGCAGCAGGACCAAGGCTATGGCGAACAGCATGCCCAGGGCCGCCATGCCGACGCCGACGATGCTCAGCAGTCGCAGGGGCGTGGTGGTCATGCAGGTGACCAGGTCGAACATCAGGTTGATCAGGCGCATGGGGCTGTACTTGGAATCGCCGTGTTCACGCTCGGCGTGGGTCACGAGGATTTCCGTGGTGTGGCGGGCAAAGCTGTTGGCCAGGATCGGAATGAAGGTGCTGCGTTCACGGCAGGCAAGCATGGCGTCGACAATGGTGCGACGGTAGGCCCGCAGCATGCAGCCGTAGTCGCTCATGGCCACACCGGTGGAACGTTGCACGGCGAGGTTGATCAGCTTCGATGGCCAGCGGCGCAAGGCCGAGTCCTGGCGGTTGTTGCGCACGGTCGCGACGACGTCATAGCCAAGTTCGGCCTGCGCTACCAGCCGCGGGATTTCTTCGGGCGGGTTTTGCAGGTCGGCATCGAGGGTGATGACGACATCGCCCTTGCACTGCTCGAAACCGGCCATGATCGCTGCGTGCTGGCCGTAGTTGCGGTTGAGGATGACCGCCACCACAGGGCTGCCTTCGCGGGAGGCGGCATCTTCCAGAATCTGTGCGGAGTCATCTCGGCTGCCGTCGTCGACCAGAACGATCTCGTAGGGATGGGTCAGTTGCTGACACGCTGCTTCGGTGCGGCGAAGCAACTCGGGCAGGCTTTCCTGTTCGTTGTAGACCGGAATGACGATCGACACGAAGTTGATTGGGTAAGGTCTCAAAGGCTTCTGTCCATGCAGTTTTCAATGGCGCCGACGACACGCTCGACATCATCGGTGGTCATGTCGGGGAACAACGGGATCGAACACAGCCGCGCCGAATTCCATTCGGTGTTGGGCAGGTACAGGTTGGGGTAACGCTGGCGGTAGTAAGTGTGCAGGTGCGTTGCAATGAAGTGAATACCTGTGCCGACATTCTGTTCCTGGAGGGCTTTCATGAACGCTTCGCGATCCAGCCCGCAGCGCTCGGCATCGATACGCAGGATGAACAGGTGCCAGGCGTGCTTTTGCGAGTAAGCGGGGACGGCCAGCGGCTGCACTGGCAAGCCTTCCAGGCGCTGCAAGTAGGTCTGTGCCAGTTGAGTGCGCTTGGCGTTGATCTCGTCCAGGCGTTCCAGTTGCACCAGCGCGATGGCCGCGTTGATGTCGGCCAGGTTGTACTTGAAGCCTGGCTCGATCACTTGGGCCTGGGGCTTGCGGCCGTGGGTCAGGCGATCGTAGGCATCAACCCCGAGCCCGTGAAACTTGAGCATGCGTACTCGCGAGGCCAGGGCTTCATCGTCACTGACGAACATGGCGCCTTCGGCGCAGGTCATGTTCTTGATCGCGTGGAACGAGAAGATCGCCGTGCCTTTGGAACCGACATGGCGACCTTTGTAGAGCGTGCCAGCGGCATGGGCGGCGTCTTCGATCACGGCAATGCCGTGTTTGTCGGCCAGGGCGTAGAGCGGATCGAGGTCGAATGCCGCACCGGCGTAATGCACCGGGATGATGGCTTTGGTGCGCGGCGTGATCGCGGCTTCGATAGAGGCCACGTCGGTCATCAGCGTGTCGCGGTCGACGTCGACGAACACCGGTGTGGCACCCAGCAGGGTGATCATGTTGGCAGTGGAAACCCAGGTCTGCGACGGGGTAATGACTTCATCGCCGGGACCGACACCCAAGGCCAGCAGGGTGATATGCATCCCGCCGGTGGCCGAGGAAAGTGCCACGGCATGTCGACAACCGACGTAGTTGGCGAAGTGTTCTTCCAGTGCCTGGTTCTTCGGCCCGGTAGTGATCCATCCGGAGCGCAATACTTGCTCTACGGCTGCGATTTCTTCGTCGCCGATACTGGGACGGGAGAAAGGGAGAAACGCCTGACTCATGGGCACCTCAGGGGCTGAAAACGTAAATAGCCTTTGAGGCTAAAAGGGATCCAAAAATCATCATAGACGCTAAATCAGAATCTGCATCAAATCAACTAGTTACTGGATGGAAGCAAAAAACTGCGTCAGTTGACTTTTTTCGCGATGGCCGGCAGGTTGGGCATCCGTATGGGCAGCACCGAGTTTATAGAAGGTTATGCCCGATTTTGTGAAAGGAACATGAAAAAACGGTTGGGGAATCGTTTTATCTGAAGGCTATTAAGCCGCTGTTCAGACTTCTTCCGGTTATCGCGTTTTTTAGGAAAAGTCCTACAGAAGTATTGTCATTTATTTGATGGTTATTTCACTTCTTAGTTGTTTCATTGAACTGTTTACATTCAAGGCCGTTTCGTTTGATTGACTTACCTGTTACTGACTCACGCTCACCCCTCACCAATCCGCTGACCCTGTATCTGGCGCGACTGGCGCCATCCAGCCAACTGACCATGCGTTATGTGCTGCAGGATGCCGCCGACCGCCTGGGCTTCGAAGACCACGATATCGAGGAAATCCCCTGGCACAACCTGCAGCCCGAGGACGTCATTGCGCTGGTGGCCACCTTGCGTTCGGACGGCTATGCGCCGAACACGTCTTCGCTCTATGTCAACGCGGTGCGCGGGGTGATGAACGAAGCGTGGCGCATGAGCCTGATCTCTCAGGATCACCTGTTGAAGATGCGTTCGGTGAAGGGCATGGCCGGTACACGGCTGTCCCAGGGGCGCAATCTCAGGCGCACGCTGATCCAGGAGCTGATGGCGGTCTGCGCCGCCGATCCACGGCCGCAAGGTCTGCGGGATGCGGCGATCATCGGGATTTTGTACGGTTCGGGAATGCGCAAGTCCGAATCGGTGAACCTGGAGCTGAACCAGGTCGATTTCACCGAGCGCAGCCTGCGGGTGACGGCCAAGGGCAACAAGCAGTTGATCAAGTATGCCCCGGCCTGGGCCTTCGCCAAGCTTGAAGCCTGGCTTGAGCTGCGCCGCTCGCTGCTCAAGGAAGGGGAGTCGGACGACACGTTCCTGTTCAACCGCATCCGCCGCGGCAGCCATATCACCCGTGAGCGCATCACCAAACACGCGATTTACTACATCGCCCGGCAACGGGGCGCGCAGGTCGGGGTGAAAATCATGCCCCACGACTTCCGGCGTTCATTTATCACCCGGGTAATCGAAGAGCATGACTTGTCGATTGCGCAGAAGCTGGCGCACCACAGCAACATCCAGACCACGGCCAACTACGATGTACGCGATGACAACGAGCGGCGTCGGGCAGTGGATCGATTCGACCTGTGAACGATCACATTTCGCTCAGTACATGGGCATGGCCGATGGTCGAGACCTGAACCGAGCTACCGGCCGGTGGCGCATACATGCCTGAACTGCGCACCAGCATGGATCGACCCGGTTGCTCGCTATGGGCCAACGGCTGGAGCTCCACCGTCAGCGTGCAGGTGTTGCCGCTGAAATCCCGATCGGTGACCAGGGCCCGGCAACCGCTGGCTTCCGGGTCGCTGGGGTGGACGCTTGCCAGTTGCAGCTGTTCGGGTCGCAGCATGATCTGCGCCGAGCGGTTGTTGCGGTGGTTGTTGACCGGGATCCGCCCCAGGTCGCAATGGGCCCAACCGGCCTCGATGCGTGCGGGCATGACCACGGCATCCCCCAGGAACAGCGCAGTCTGTTCGTCTTCGGGATAGCGGTAAAGGTCCAGCGGGTGCCCCGACTGTACCAGTCGGCCATGACGCATCACCGCCAGCTGGTCGGCGAACGACAGGGCTTCACTCTGGTCATGGGTGACCAGGATGGTGGTGACGCCCGCGTCTTCCAGCAGTCGCGCAACCATCTTGCGCATCGCCGCGCGCAATCCGGTATCGAGCGCCGAAAAAGGTTCGTCCAGCAGCATCAGTCGTGGCTGTTGCGCCAACGCCCGGGCCAGGGCCACGCGCTGTTGCTGGCCGCCGGACAATTCATGGGGCCAGCGCCCGGCCATCTTCGCGTCCAGGGCCACGCTGTCCATCAGTTCGGCGACGCGTTGCTGTTTTTCAGTGCCCTTGGTCGCCAGGCCGAAGCCGATGTTCGCCGCCACGGTCATGTGCGGGAACAGTGCGCCGTCCTGTGGCACGTAGCCGATCAGGCGTTGATGGGCCGGCACTTCGTGGGTGCTGTCGACCAGGGTCTGGCCATTGAGCGAAAGACGCCCGGCATCGGGGAACTCGAAGCCGGCGATCATCCGCAGCAATGTGGTCTTGCCCGAGCCTGAGGGGCCGACAATGACCGTGCGACTGCCGCTCGGCACCGACAGGCTGACGTTGTCCAGGGCGCAATGGGCGCCATAGGACTTGTAGAGGGCATTCAATTCAAGAGTGTTCATCGGCCAGCCGTTTTTTTCGATTGGTGATAAAGAAGTCCGGTCAACGGCAGCGACAGCACAACCATCAATACGGCGTATGGCGCAGCGGCCGCGTAATCGATTTCGCTGGTCATGGCCCAGAATCCGGTCGCCAGGGTGCGCGTACCATTCGGGGCCAGCAGCAGGGTGGCGGTCAATTCGTTGGTGATCGCCAGGAACACCAGCGCCGCGCCGGCGGCTGCCCCCGGTGCGGCCAGGCGCAAGGTGATCAGCCACAGTGCCCGGGCCGGCGAGCGGCCAAGGCTGCGGGCAATGTTTTCCAGTTCCACCGGGGCCTGGGCAATGCCTGCGCGCAGGCTCACCAGGGCGCGGGGCAGGAACATCAACAGGTACGCCAGCAGGACGGTGAAGGTGGTCTGGTAGATTGGCCGGGCAAAATGGATCGTGACGGTCACCAGTGCCAGCGCCACGATAATGCCCGGCAAGGAACTGGTGATGTAGTTGCAGCTTTCCAGTACCCGTTGCATTCGGCCCGGGTAACGGATCGACAGCCAGGCAATCGGGATCGCCGCGCAGGTGGTCAGCGCCGCGCCCGCGATGCCGAGCAACAGGGTTTGCTCCAGCGCGGGCAACAATTCGGCCATGTCCCAGACTTCCACACCGCCGGCAATGAGCCATTTACCCAGAGTGATCAAGGGTACGCCCAGGGCCAGGGCGCAGGTCACGATTTGCAGCGTCAGCGAGAACAGGGTGGATACCGGTTTCAGGTACACGACCCGTTGCTCCCGGGCGCTTCCGGAACCGACCCGAGCGTAACGCGCGGAGCCCCGTGCGGCGGATTCGGCCGTCAGCATTGCGAGGCAACACAGCGCCAGCACACTGGCCAGCATGTGTGCAGCCGCACCGTTGAAGGTCGATTTGAACTGATCGAAGATCGCGGTGGTAAAGGTGTCAAAGCGGATCATCGCGTACAGGCCATATTCGGCCAGCAGGTGCAGGCCGACCAGCAAGGCGCCGCCGCAGATCGCCAGGCGCAATTGCGGCAATACCACACGGAAAAACACTTTCCAGGGCTTGAGCCCCATGGATTCGGCGACGTCTTCGATGGCCGGATCGAGCCGACGCAAAGTGGTCGCCACCGGCAAATACAGGAAGGGGAAGTAGGCGATGACCGAGACCAGGACACCGGCAAACAAGCCGTGAATCGGTGGCACCAGGCTGACCCAGGCGTAGCTGTGAACGAACGCAGGCACCGCCAGCGGCGCGGTGGCCAGCAACGACCACCAGCGCCGCCCCGGCAGATTCGTGCGTTCCGTGAGCCACGCCAGCGTCACCCCCAGTGCGACGCACAAGGGAATCGTCAGCAGCACCAGCAACACGGTGTTGACCAGCAGTTCACCGACACGAGGGCGGAACACCAGGGCCACAACGGTTGACCAGCCTGTCTGCAGGGACACGCCAATAACGTAAGCGATCGGTAGCAGTGCCAGTAATGAAACCAGCACCGACAAACCGATCACCCATACACCGCCACGTCCCGCAAAGACTCCGCGGGATCGTCGACGCAAATGTGCGGGTGTCGCCTCAGCGACCTCCGCAGGCAGGGTTTCTGGCATCAATTTAGAGCAGTCCGGCCTGTGTCATCAGCTCTACGGCTTTTTTGCTGTCGAGCTTGGAAGCATCGACAGTCGGCGCATCGAGTTGATTCAGAGGCACCAGTTTAGGGTTGGATTCAGCGTTCTTGCCCACGGCGTACTCAAACGACTTGCCGTTCTTCAGGACAGCCTGGCCATCCTTGCCGGTAATGTATTTGAGGAACGCCTGGGCTTGTTCTTTGTGTTTGCTGGAAGCGAGGACGCCGCCGCCGGAGATGCTAACAAAAGCGCCCGGGTCTTTGTGCTTGAAATAGTACAGGGCAGTGTTCTTGCTGTTTTCGCCGGTCTTGGACTGATCGACCAGGCTGTAATAGTGGTAGATCACGCCGCTGTCGATCTGCCCGGCATTCACCGCTTTGAGTACCGAACTGTTGCCACGGTAGTTGGCGTAATTGGTTTTCATCGCTTTCAGCCATTCCAGCGTGGCGGCTTCACCCTTTTGTTCCAGGATGGCAGCGACGATGGCCTGGAAGTCAGCACCGCCTGGCGACGCGGCCCAGCGTCCTTTCCAGCTTGGATCGGCCAGGTCCATGATCGATTTCGGCAGATTGGATTCCGACAGTTTGCTTGGGTTGTAAACAAATACCGTGGAGCGCGCGGCAATCCCGACCCATTTGCCGTGGGCCGGGCGGTAGGCGGAGTCAATCTGTTCCAGAGTGTTTTTGTCGACTGGCGTAAACAGCCCGGCGTTGTCGACCAGGACCATGGCCGGGGAGTTTTCGGTCAGGAACACGTCCGCCGGAGAAGCCGCGCCTTCCTGCACGATCTGGTTGCCCATCTCGGTGTCATCACCGTTGCGCAGGGTGACAGGAATACCGGTCTCCTGGGTAAAACCCTCGACCCAGGCCTTGGTCAGGCCTTCGTGTTGCGCGTTGTACACCACGATGCCGACGGAGTCAGCGGCATAGATCTGACCAGCGCTCAGCAAAGCGGTGGCCAGCAGGGCTTTTTTCAAGAACGAAGGGATGTGGGGAATCATTCTGCGGGCTGCTCCTGGTGCATTTTTTTGAAAGTCATACGCATTGAAACGCTTGTAAACCAATGCGAATCATTTGCATGTTTTGAATGGCAGGGAATGTAGAGATCCAAATGAGAAAATAACGTCAAAAAAACCGTTAATACATGTAATTTTCATTCAGATTAGCAGCACTGTGCCCACAGTGGATCGACTCGTCCATAAAACGATGTCGTCGATCTGAATATGGCGCTGCCCCGGCTGCCTTTTGTCGTGTCTTCGACGCACCTGACGGTGCCAGTTGCTGCTGGCCCCCGCTGGGTTCACCAGGGTTGCGAAAGGACAGCTCGGCGATTGCCGGTGCGCCGAGGAACTGGTCCACCCAGTTCAGCTCGTCGTCAACGGCCCAACCGGGGGAGATATAGCGGATGCCTTGCCGGCGATTTTTTGTGTCCTGCCAGTCAGGGCTGGATTGGCGGGAAGATCAGGACCTGCATATCGCCGCGCTGATAGCGTTTGCCGTCGGTGGGCAGCGCCTCGACTTCCTGAATCTCGGCGACGCTGTTGACCCTCATCACCACCCCGACCGAGCCCTTCTTACGCGCCTCGGTCATCCATTGGCCGACATCGTGCTGTGTCACTTTGCGCGAGGCCGCAGCTGGATCCGAAAGGCCGTACTTCATCTCGCCGATGACGTTGTAGAGCGTTACTTCCGGTCGCCTGGTCAGCCACGACAGGGCCGAGGCCGCCCCCAGGTCGTTGCTCAGCAGCGTGGTGGTCTGGTTCAGGCTGTCCAGGTGTTCGGAGATAAACCGGTCGGGCATCTTGCTGTCGACGATCTGGCTCGGCATAGCGGCAGGAAGCAGCGCCACCAGCAGCCAGATGCCGAGGGCCGGCATCGCCCATAACGTCAATGGCCGCAGGATTTGCAGGGCGTTGGCGATGATCCAGCCCAGCAGCACGATGAACGCCAGGGACAGGCTGAACATCTCGGTATTTTCGAAAATCTCTTTGCTCAATTGCAGGTAAAGCAACGCAATCATGGCCGTCGTGGCAATGATGACGTTGAGCCAACCGTTGAAACGAATTGTCCGTGATTTGGATTGTTCCAAAAGACCGGTCAGCGCGTGACCCATCAGCAGCGCCAGGGGCAACAGGCAAGGCATGATGTAGGTCGGCAGCTTGCCGCTGCTCATGCTGAAAATCGCCAGCGGCAGCAACAACCAGAGCAGGAGAAAACCGCTGACGGGTTGGCGCTTGTTTTTCCAGGCCTGGATGAACGTCGTCGGCAACAACACAGTCCAGGGCAGGGCGCAAACCACCAGCATCGGCAAGTAGAACCACCACGGACGGGCGTGTTGCGCATTGTCGGCGGCAAAGCGGCGTACGTGCTCGTTCCAGAAGAAGAAATTCCAGAAATCCGGTTCCTGATGATGGATGGCCAGCGCCCAGGGCAGGCAGACGGCCGCGGCGACCACAACAGCCAATGGCCCGTAACGCAACAGCTCGCCAATGCGGCGCTGCCAGACCATATAGGGCAGGGCGATCACCGCCGGCAGCAGCCAGGCCAGAAAGCCCTTGGTCATGAAGCCCATGCCGCAGGCGATGCCCAGGACCGCCCAGGCACCGAGGCGGGCACGCGTGGTGCGGCTGTCGATGGCAAACCACAGGGAAACCAGGCTCAGGTTGACCCAGAGGGTGAACTGCGGATCGAGGTTGGCGTACCCGGCCTGACCGGCAATCAACCCGAAGCTCATGTAGAGCAGCGCGCAGGCGAAGCTTTTACGTGGGTCGCCCCAGAACCGGCGGGCAATCAGGTAGGTCAGCCACACGCTCAGCCCGGTACTCAGCGCTGACGCGATGCGCACCCCGAACAGATTGTCACCAAACACCGCTTGGCCGATGGCAATCATCCAGTACCCGGCAATCGGTTTCTCGAAGTAACGAAGGCCCATGAAGTGCGGCGAGACCCAGTTCCCGCCCTGCAGCATTTCCTGGCTGATCTGGGCATAACGGGTTTCATCGGGAATCCACAGGCCGTGGCTCATCAGCGGCAGCAAGTAGAACACGATGAACGCCAGTACCAGGGCGAACAGCATCCAGCGCTCGTTGGCAGGCGCCGTTGGGGCGTGCAGGCGGGAAGAATGGCCAACAAAATCTGGCAATGGCTGATTTGACGTCATGACTCGACCTTGCGCTGAGAAAGGCTGCTTGAAGAGTGGTATGCAACTTGTCAGAGAGAAAACCGGAATGATATTGAACGGCGAGAAGTTCAAACAGACTTCTCGCTGTTCTGTTCAGGTTTCATTCAGTCCGGCTTGAAATACCTTAGAACCAAAGTTCTCGATCGGTAGTGACTTCAGTTTTTTTCTTGTAACAGAGTGTTCCAGTCTTCGGCATTCACAATGCCGAGTACTTGCAATTGACCATTGCCATCGATTTGGACAAACAACGCGCTGCCGTACTCGGCGTCCTTCGCCGAATGCTTGAGGCCGGTCTGCTTTTCAAAGTCAGCGATGCAACCGCTGTGGGTCACCAGCACCAGGTTGCGATGGGCCACCTTGTGTGCCACGACATCGTTACGCAGAGTCGTGCCGCAGGTCGCCAGCCACTCCTGGGTCCGTGGGTCGCTATTGAACATGTAATGCGCGGTTTGTACCGTGCGTGTAACGGGGCTGGTCAGGATATCGGTCTGTGCCAGGCCCAGGCGCGCCAGGCCCTGGCCAACACCGGCCGCCGCTTCACTGCCGACACGGGTAATGCCGTCAGCCGGGCCCAGGCATGGGTTGCTGGAACGGTCGCAACGTTCGGCATGACGAACCAGCACCGCGATCTCGCCGGCACTCCAGTGTTGCAGCAATCGAGCCCGGGCTTGTGCGTCCTCCTGGGCCAGGTTGGTCGGGGATTTGGGCCACAGGAAAAAACCTGTGGCCAGCACGGCGATGGTCAGTGCACCAATGGCCACGACCGATCTGGACAGGCGCGAAGACGGTTTACGCGAGACAGAGTTGACCAAGTTTTTCCACCATTGGAGCGCCAGGGAAGTGCTGTCGACAAAGCCGGAAACAGCACAAAAAAATCCACCGAGACTAAGTGCGGCGAATTAACTGCAGCGAAAGCTACATCTCTGCAAGTGTCAGAGCAGTGAAAGGAATGTGAAAAAATTGCAGGAGAGGGTACCTCTAGTATTAGTCGGTAACTGGGAATTGTTATCTTTTTCTGTTGCTGAGAATTACAGCGAAAAACAGAAGGGCCGGATCAACGGCAAATTTGTCGCCGTTAATCCGGGGGCGAAGGTGTTCAGGGCGCAGGGCAACTCGCCTGTGGTCTGACGGCCGCCTGGCTGATCAGCGCGGCCAGGCGTTTGACGTTGTTTTGCTGGGCAAGCACCAGGTCATCGATGCTCGCGCCCGAGGGCGTTTGCAATGTGCTGCGGCAAATCAACCGCGCCGTGTCGCCGCTGCTGGCACTGCGAAGGCGCCATTCCACGTCCATCAAGGCGTACTGGCCGGGCACCGAGTCAAAACGCTGCACATCGATACGCACCGAATGTCGACCTTGTACAGGACTGTTGCTCAGTTGATCGACCAGCGCACTGCGCAATTCGTCCACGAGGGTGGCGCCCCACCATTGGGTTTCCAGGATCGCCAGGCCACTGTTGCCTTCGCGAATGACGATCTGCGCACGATCGACCTGGGGCGGCACACTGATCGTCTCGATCTGGATCACCCCGATGGTGGTCCTTGAGTGATTGCCCTGCTGGGTCGGGGTCAGGGTATGGAATTGAATCGGATCGCTGCGGCAGGCGGCGAGCAGCAACATCGCGGTGACCAGGGTGAACTTCAGCGGTAAAGCCATGGGTGTTGCTCCTGTGTTCAATTGCGCGGTGGCCCTTGCAGATCCACGGGCGCGGCATTGTTCGGACGGCCGCGAAGCAGCGACTCCGGATGCCGTCCCAGGTAATCCGAAAGATCACGCAAGGATCTCGACGTGCGTCCCAGTTCATCCAGGGTTTGCCCCAGTTTTTCCCGTTGCGGCGAATCCTCGGCCAAGGTCGAACTGGCCGATTGCAGGGTCGAATTGGCGGTTTCCAGGGTCTTGCTGACATCCGACAGGGTGGTTTGCACGCCAGGCAGGATTTTGCCATTAAATTGCATCATGCCTTTGCGCAGTTCGACGAGGTTGCCATCGAGATTGCCGGCGATACGCTCGATCGGCAGCTTGTTGATCTTGTCGACCATGGATTCGAGTTTTTCCTGCAATTGCTCGAGGCTGCCGGGAATGGTCGGAATCACGACCGGGCGTGCGTTTGCATCGAAGGCGACTTTGTCGGCCTTGGGGTAGAAGTCCAGGGCAATGTACAACTGGCCGGTCAGGAAGTTGCCGGTGCGGGCCTGGGCACGCAGGCCGTTTTCGATGAAGGTGCCGATCAAGCGTACGCCAGCGGCTTCGTTATTAGGGTCATGATTGAGCGCCTTGAGCATTTTGATGTGGGCCTGGCCCAGGCGCTGCGGGTAAATCACGATACCGACGTTGATTGGAAAGGAGCGTTTTTTCTCGTCGTAATCCAGATTGACCGCCACCACCTTGCCGATTTCAACACCGAGGAATTCCACCGGGGCGTCGACCTTGAGCCCGCGCAGTGCCTGGTCGAAGCGCATGGCCAGGTACTGCGGCTTGCCGTTTGGCGGGGCGAGGGCGGTTTGTTGGTCTTCGAACAGTTCGTAGGCGTACTCCGCGGCAGCAGGCTTATCGTTGGGGCTGTAGTCGGGCGCGCGGAAGGCAATGCCGCCCACGAGCAAAGCAGACAAGGATTCGGTCTTGACCGCAAAACCATTGGCGCCGACGTTCACGTCAATGCCGCTGGCGTTCCAGAAACGGGTGTTTTCGGTGACGTACTTGTCATTGGGGGCATGGATGAACAGTTCTATGTTCACGCCCTTGCCATCCGGGTCCAGCGCGTAGGCCACTACCTGGCCTACGGGGATCTTTCGGTAGTAGACGGGCGAGCCGATATCCAGCGATCCCAGGTCCTGGGTGAACAGGGTGAAACGCTTGCCCGGCTCGCCGTAGGTGATGGGCGGCGGGTTCTCCAGCCCTGTGAAGTGCTTTGCCCGGCCGTTGGCCTGGCCGATATCGGCACCGATGTAATCGCCCGACAGCAACGTATCGATACCGGATACACCGCCCGCGCCAATGCGCGGGCGCACGACCCAGAACTGCGAATCTTCGCGGGTAAAGCTTTCGGCCTGCTTGGCCAGCTTGATGGTGGCGTTGACGCTCTTCTGGTCATTGGCCAGCTCCACATCGGACACATGACCAATCACGACATTGCGGTATTTGACCTCGGTCTTGTTCGCGGTCAGGCCGTCCCCGGTCTTGAACGTGATAATGATGGTCGGACCTTGCTGCAGAATGCTGTGAACCACCAGCGAAATACCCACCAGCACCGCTACGATCGGGACGATCCAGACCAGCGAAACGCTGAAGCGGCGGGTCTTGATCGGCGCCGGCCCGGGGGCTTGCGGCCCGTCAGTGGCTTGTGACTTCATCCGTGACCTCCTCATTGTGTGGGTTTTCCCGTTCTTTATCCCAGATCATGCGTGGATCGAAACTCATTGCCGACAGCATGGTGAACACCACCACCAGTCCAAAAAACAGAATGCCCGGGCGCGGTTCGATATCGGCCAGGGCCTGGAACTTGACCAGCGAGGCCACCAGGGCGACCACGATCACATCGAGCATCGACCAGTAACCGATGACCTCGACGAAGCGGTACAGCGTCGACCGTTCTTTACGTGCCCACTCGCTGTCGCGTTGCACGGTGACCAGCAGCAATGTGATGGCCACGAACTTGATGCCCGGCACCGCGATACTGGCAATGAAAATGATCAGGGCGATGTCCCAGGCCCCGGCTTCCCAGAACTCCAGCACGCCGCTCATGATCGTGCTGTCGGCGCCATGGCCGACCATTTCGGTGTTCATTACCGGCAACAGGTTGGCCGGGATGTAGAACACCAGGGACGCGATCATGAAGGCCCAGGTGCGGGTCAGCGAATTGGTTTTGCGCCGGTGCAGCGGCGCACCGCAACGCTCGCATTCGTGGGGCTTGAAGGTCATGTCGCAGGCCAGCCCGCAGGTGTGGCACAGGCACAGGTTGAGCTCGTCGGCGTAAGGAGGCGTGCTCATACAAGGTCCCATAGTTCGCGGATGTCGCGCCCGGCGATGCGGATCATCATCAGGCTCAGCGCAGCCAGGGCGAACAACCCGATGCCGGGCAGCACATCGAGCAGTCCGGCGAGCTTGATCACCGCGACCATGGCACCCAGCAGGCAGACTTCGAGCATGCTCCAGGGCCTCAGGGTTTCCAGCCAGCGCATGCAGAATTTGAATCCGGGCGAGCGTCGCCCGCTGAGGGCGAAGCCCAGTACCCAGATCAGCAGCATTAACTGGAAAATCGGCGCGATGATCATGGCGATTGCCGCCACCATGGCGATGAAGGTGATAGGCCCAAGGCTCAGGGCCAGCACCGAGTCCCAGAGCGTTGCGCTGTTCTTCACGCCTTTGAGGCTGATGCTCATCACCGGATAGAAATTGGCGAATATCCAGAGCATCAACGCGGTGAAGGTCAACGCAAGACGCTGTTCCACCGTGAGGCCGTTATAGCGCTGAAGCACGCCGCCACAGCGCGTACACAGGGTTTTTTGATGTTTGGCGAGCGTTACTTTTTGGTACACGCTGTCGCAGTGCTCGCAGATGATCAGCTGATCAGTAGTTGCCATGGGTCAAGCTCAACAGAAGGCAGGAAGTTCAGAGCACCCCCTCAATATAGAAGTGACTCGCAATTGAGCAAATCGAAAGTCGCAACCTGAACACTATCCGCTGCCGGGGGATGACTCGACCCAGGTATTTCACGGGAAGCAAGCGACGAACGACTTCGAATTCCACTTCCTGTAATGCGCGTTTTTAAAATAACCGTACTAGGCTGACTCGGGTGCCTTGAGTAGCTACAGGAATTCAATTGCCTGGTCAGTTGAACACCTGGAACTAACAAGAGGGCATGGTTTGGGGGTAACTCACCAGGGTCCGGTCACGGATTACTTGAAAACAAGTGCCGGCCACAAGGATCCGTCCCGAAAAAGGAAGGTCGCCATGAAAAGACTCTCGCATCGCTCAAGGTTCTACATTGCAGGTTCATTACTGATAGCGCTTAACGGTATGGCCCAGGCTGCACAAACAGAAAAGCCCAATATCCTGTTCATCGTGTCCGACGATACCGGCTACGGCGATCTGGGTCCGTATGGTGGCGGCGTCGGCCGCGGCATGCCGACACCCAGCATCGACGAACTGGCCGCTGAGGGCACAACTTTTTACTCGTTCTACGCGCAACCGAGCTGCACGCCCGGGCGAGCCGCCATGCAGACCGGGCGCATCCCCAATCGCAGCGGCATGACCACCGTGGCCTTCCAGGGCCAGGGCGGTGGTTTGCCCGCCGCCGAGTGGACGCTGGCCTCGGTGCTCAAGACCGGCGGTTACGAGACCTACTTCACCGGCAAGTGGCACCTGGGTGAAGCCGACTATGCGCTGCCCAATGCCCAGGGGTATGACGTGATGAAATACGTCGGCCTCTATCACCTCAATGCCTACACCTACGCTGACCCGACATGGTTCCCCGACATGGACCCGGAAACCCGTGCGATGTTTGCCCAGGTGACCAAGGGCGCACTCTCGGGCAAGGCGGGAGAAAAGGCCGTCGAAGAGTTCAAGATCAACGGCCAGTATGTTGATACGCCGGTCATCGATGGCAAACCCGGTGTAGTCGGAATTCCCTACTTTGACGGTTATGTGGAAAAAGCCGCACTGGAATTCCTCGACACTGCCGCCAAATCCGACAAGCCGTTCTTCATCAACGTCAACTTCATGAAAGTGCACCAGCCGAACCTGCCAGCACCGGAGTTCGTTCACAAGTCGATCTCCAAGTCCAAGTACGCCGACTCGGTGGTCGAACTGGATACGCGCATCGGCCATATCATGGACAAGCTCAAGGCGCTGGGCCTGGATAAGAACACGCTGGTGGTTTACACCACCGACAACGGCGCCTGGCAGGATGTTTATCCGGATGCCGGCTACACGCCGTTCCGTGGTACCAAGGGCACCGTGCGCGAGGGCGGTAACCGGGTCCCTGCAATCATGACCTGGCCCGGAAAAATCAAGCCGAACGCCAAGAATCACGACATTCTCGGCGGGCTCGATTTGATGGCGACCTTCGCCTCGGTGGCCGGTATCAAGTTGCCGGAGAAGGATCGCGAAGGTCAGCCGATCTATTTCGACAGCTACGACATGACCCCGGTGATAACCGGCACTGGTCCCGACCCACGTAAAGAGTGGTTCTACTTCACCGAAAACGAGTTGTCGCCGGGGGCCGCCCGCGTAGGCAACTACAAGGCCGTGTTCAACCTGCGTGGCGACAACGGTGTGCCGACCGGCGGCCTGGCCGTGGACACCAACCTGGGCTGGAAAGGGGAGTCGAAGTACGTGGCGGTCGTACCGCAAGTCTTTGACTTGCTGCAAGATCCACAGGAGCGCTACGACATCTTCATGAGTAACGTCACCGAGCGCACCTGGACCATGGTGCCGATCAGCCAGGCGATCAACAAGCTGATGCAGACCTACATCAAATACCCGCCACGCAAGCTGCAAAGCATGGGCTATGACGGGCCGATCGAGTTGTCCAAGTACCAGAAATTCCAGTCGGTACGGGAGGATCTGCAGAAGGAAGGCATTAACATTCAGATGCCTCAATAGAGGTGCCGCGGCGATCTCTTGAGGTCGCCGCCACCCCACCTGACCTGCCGGGATGCCTGAAGCGAGAGACAACTCGTCTCAGGCGCCCGATGGTCAACCCAGCACTTCCCGCATCCGATACCAGAACATGCCAAGGGCCAGCAACGGTGAACGCAGGGCGCGTCCGCCGGGGAAGGTCATGTGCGGCACGGCACTGAACACGTCGAAGCCTTTGCTGTGGCCAGCATGGATCGCTTCGCCCAACAACTTCGCGCACCAGTGGGTCACGTTCAGGCCATGGCCGGAATAGCCCTGGGCGTAGAACACGTTCGGGTGCTGGCTCAGGCGCCCGACCTGGGGGAAGCGGTTGGCCGAAATGCCGATCTTGCCGCCCCACTGATAGTCGATGCGCACATCGGCCAGTTGCGGGAACACCTTGAGCATTTGCGGACGCATGTAGGCGCTGATGTCCGAAGGATCGCGCCCGGAGTAATGGCAGGCACCGCCGAACAGCAAACGCCGGTCAGCCGAGAGCCGGTAGTAATCCAGGCCGACCTTCTGGTCGCACAGCGCGACGTTGTGCGGGATCAGTTTTGCAGCGGCGTCTTCCGACAACGGTTCGGTGGCGATGATGTAGCTGCCTGCCGGGAGCACCTTGCCACTGAGCTTCGGTTCGAGCTCTTCCAGATGGGCATTGCAAGCCAGCACCAGCGTGCCTGCATTCACAGTGCCACCGGCACAGCGCACTTGCACCGTACTGCCATGGATCAACTCCAGCACCGGGCTCTGCTCGAAAATTTGCACCCCTAGGGACTCGGCAACTTGCGCCTCGCCAAGGACCAGGTTCAGCGGATGCAAATGCCCCGAGCCCATGTCCACCAGGCCACCGGCATACACACCGGAGTTCACCACCTGTTCGCGGATTTGCTGCGGCGCGACCAGTCGGGTTTCAAAGGCATAACCGGAGTCGATCAGTTCCGCCTGCTCGGCCTTGAACGCTTTGAACTGGGCCGGGGTATTGGCCAGTTCGCAAAAGCCCCAGCTCAGGTCGCAATCGATGCCGTGCTCGCGGATGCGATTGGCCACGACTTGCACCGACTCGTTCCCGGCGTGTTCCAGGTATTGCACGCCATCGGCGCCGATGTGCTTGGCGAACCCACTGACGTCATGGCCGATACCACGAATCAACTGGCCACCGTTGCGCCCGCTGGCGCCCCAGCCAATTCGCCGGGCTTCCAGCAGGACCACCGAGAGCCCACGCTGGGCCAGCTCGATGGCGGTGTTGATGCCGGTGAAACCCGCGCCGACCACGCAGACATCGGCCGTAAGGTCCGAGGCCAGCGCGGGACGCTGCCTCATGCCCTTGGCGGACGCCGCGTAATAGGAGTGGGTGTGTTCCTTGGTGTACTGATTCATTTGTTGGACTTCACTTTGCTCCACGAACGGGTCATCAGGCGCATGATCGACTGCGGCGGCGTGGTGGAGATGTAGAGTTTGTCGAGGACTTCCTGGGACGGATAAACCTCGGGGTTGCTGACCAGCTCAGGGTCCATGTACTGCTTGGCGGCCGGGTTCGGGTTGGCGTAGCCGACCGAAGCGCTGACCTTGGCAATCACTTGCGGGTCCAACAGGTAGTTGACGAAGGCGTGGGCTTCTTTCGGGTTGCTGGCGTCGGCGGGGATGGCCAGCAGGTCGAACCACAGGTTGGCGCCTTCCTTGGGAATGGCGTAGGCGATGTTCACGCCGTTCTTGGCTTCCTTGGCGCGGTTGGCGGCCTGAAACACGTCGCCCGAGTAACCGAACGCCACGCAGATGTCGCCGTTGGCCAGGTCCGAGACGTACTTGGAGGAGTGGAAGTAAGTGATGTAGGGGCGGATCTGCAGCAGCTTGGCTTCGGCCTTTTTGTAGTCCTCGACACTTTCGCTGCGCGGGTCCATGCCCATGTAATTGAGCATCGCCGGGAACACTTCGTCCGCCGAGTCCATCATCGACACGCCGCAGGCGCTGAGCTTCTTGATGTTTTCCGGTTCGAACAGCACGGCCCAGGAGTCGATGTGATCGATGCCCAGCACTTGCTTGACCTTGTCGACGTTATAGCCGATGCCGTTGGTTCCCCACAGGTACGGCACCGAGTGCGAGTTGCCCGGATCGTTTTTCTCCAGTAGCGCCAGCAGTTTCGGGTCGAGGTTCTTGAAGTTCGGCAGTTGCTCGCGATCGAGCTTGAGGAACGCGCCGGCCTTTACCTGGCGGGCGAGGAAGTGGTTGGACGGCACCACCACGTCATACCCGGTACGACCGGCAAGCAGTTTGCCTTCCAGGGTTTCGTTGGAATCGAATACGTCGTAGATCACCTTGATCCCGGTTTTGGCCTGGAAGTCGACGAGGGTGGTTTCGCCGATGTAGTCAGTCCAGTTGTAGACACTGACCTGTGGCTGAGCCTGGGCAACGGCACTGAACAGAACCGCCAGTGCGGCCGGGACCACGGATTTCAAAAGACGCATGTCGATACCTCTTGGAATTATTGGGTTATACCGATGTTTCTTTGGTGTTCTGGCGGCCGTCTTCGCGAGCAGGCTCACTCCTACATGCATTCCCCTGTAGGAGCGAGCCTGCTCGCGATGAGGTCGTTATGGGCAGCGAAGATTTCAGACGCTGAGCATCAGGAACTCACGCTCCCACGAACTGATCACCCGTTTGAAGTTCTCGTGCTCGGCGCGTTTGACCGCGACATAGCCCCGCACGAACTTGCTGCCCAGGTAGCAGCTGATGGTGTCGCACTCTTCCATCTGGGTCAGGGCGTCCTCGATGGTGATCGGCAGGCGCAGGTTGCGACGCTCATAGGCGCGGCCCTGTACCGCAGCGCTCGGCTCGATACGCTCGACCATGCCCAGGTAACCACACAGCAGGCTGGCGGCGATGGCCAGGTACGGGTTGGCGTCGGCGCCCGGCAGACGGTTCTCGACGCGCATGGCGTCGGGGCTGGAGGTCGGTACGCGCAGGCCGACGGTGCGGTTTTCTTCGCCCCATTCGACGTTCACCGGTGCCGAGGTGTCCGGCAGGAAGCGGCGGAACGAGTTGACGTTCGGCGCGAACATCGGCAGCACTTTCGGGATGTACTTCTGCAGGCCGCCAATGTGGTGCAGGAACAACTCGCTCATGTTGCCATCGGCATCGGCAAAGATCGGCTGGCCGGTGGCGATGTCCACCACGCTCTGGTGAATGTGCATGGCGCTGCCAGGCTCGTCGCCGACCGGTTTGGCCATGAAGGTTGCCGCCACGTTGTGCTTGAGCGCCGCTTCACGCATGGTGCGTTTGAACACGGTGATCTGGTCGGCCAGGTCCAGGGCGTTGCCGTGACGGAAGTTGATTTCCATCTGCGCCGGGCCGTCTTCGTGGATCAGCGTGTCGAGGTCCAGACCTTGCAGTTCGCACCAGTCGTAGACGTCTTCGAACAGCGGGTCGAATTCGTTGGCCGCGTCGATGGAGAACGACTGACGACCGCTTTCGGCACGGCCCGAACGGCCCATCGGCGCCTTGAGTGGCAGGTCCGGGTCTTCGCAGCGCTGGGTCAGGTAGAACTCCATTTCCGGCGCGACAATCGGCCGCCAGCCTTTGTCGGTGTACAACTGCAGCACTTTCTTCAGCACGTTGCGCGGCGACAGTTCGATCGGGTTGCCGAACTTGTCGAAGGTGTCGTGGATCACGATGGCGGTCGGCTCGATGGCCCATGGCACCACGTAGACGGCGTCGGCGTCCGGCTTGCAGACCATGTCGATATCGGCCGGGTCGAGCAGGTCGTAGTAGATGTCGTCGTCGACAAAGTCCCCGGTTACCGTTTGCAGAAGGACACTTTCCGGCAGGCGCATGCCTCGCTCATGCAGGAACTTGTTGGTCGGTGCAATTTTGCCGCGTGCAATGCCGGTCAGATCGCTGACGACGCACTCGACTTCGGTAATCTTGTGATCTTTCAGCCAAGTGAACAGCTGATCGAAAGGGACATTCATAAAGACCTCGTTATTGGTTTTATTAACGCCAGGAGAGACCGGTTTCATCCGCCGGACACTTCCCCTGTAGCGCGTTGACGACTATCTTGTGCGAGCCTTGCAGTTCCATCTATCCACTTTAAGCAGCACAAAGCGCACCAAAAGAGTGCGTAAGGTCGCCCCATGACAGGTTCCAATTCCCTCCAGGTCCAAGCGTTCAACACCGCCGATGTCGCCGAGCAAATCCGCGCCACGCCGGGCTGGGTGCAGCAATACCAGCAGATGTCGCCGGGGCATTTCGCGGGCTTGGTGCGCTATCTGGATCTGCAGGGCGTGGAGATTTACGAAGAGTCGATGAACACCCGGGTCGAGCAGAATTTCAGCGCGCCCCAGGGTTCGTTGTCGTTCTGTTTCGATCGCGGCGACAACGCGCTGTACGTGTTGAATGGCGAAAGCCGCAACATCTGGATCACCCCGGAGAACTATCAGGAAATCGCCGTGGTGTTCGGGCCGGAGTTTGTAAAGCGCCACAGCCTCGACATCTCCAGGCTCGAAGGGCTGTTCATGGCACCGCTCAACTCCCAGCAGAACGCGCTGTTCTGCCGTTGGCTCAGCGGGACCCTGACGCGGCTGTCGCAGACCTTCGATCCACCGAGCCGCGAAGCGCTGACCCAGCAACTGCTGGAAGATTGCCTGTTCATCCTCGACAACGCCTGTGTCGGCCTCGACCAGGGGTCCCTGCAGCGTCGGGCCGGGGAGCGGTCGATCATGAAGCGGGTAGGGGAATGGGCCGCGGACACCCCGGAAGAACACCTCAATCTGCTGGAGTTGTCCCAGGTCGCGGGGGTTTCACTGCGCCAGTTGCAGCATGCGTTCAAGACCTACACCGGCATGTCGCCGACCCAGTGGCTGCGCCTGCGCCGCCTTAATAGCGCCCGACGCGAACTGCTCAGCCGCACGCCCACTCAAACCACCGTGGCCGAGGTGGCGATGCATTGGTCGTTCTGGCATCTGGGGCGGTTTTCCAGCAGCTACCGCGCGTTGTTCAACGAGCTGCCGAGTGACACGCTCAAGCGTGCGAGTACCAGTCAGGCAAGCGGTCGCCGCCGACGTTAGAACGTCGGCGGTGTAATCACCCAGATCACCACTGCATCGACATCGCCGGGGTTGCCGTAGCGGTGCGGTTCCTGGCTGGAAAAACTGAAGCTGTCGCCTTCATTGAGCTGGAAATGGCGTTCGCCGACCCACAACTCGAAACTCCCCGAGAGCAAGTAGCCGGCTTCTTCACCGTCGTGGCTGTAGCTCTGTTGGCTGTAGGTGCCGGGCGGGAAACGCGAGTGGAGCATTTCCAGTTGGCGGTTGGCCTGCGGCGTCAGCAACTGGTCGACGATGCCGTCTTCGTAATGCACGTTCAGGCGGCTGTTCTTGCGCACCACGACACCATCGTCTTCGGGCGCGGTGACCGCTTCACTGGCGAAGAACCACTGGATGGTGACGCCGAGGCTGCGGGCAATGTTGAACAGCGCCGGAATCGACGGGTAGGCGAGGTTGCGTTCCAGCTGGCTGATGTAGCCGGCGGTGAGTTCGCTCTGTTGCGCCAGTTCCGCCAGGGTCATGCCCCGGCGCTTGCGCAGGCCGCGAATGCGCGTGCCGAGAAAATGCGGTTCGGCGCGGCCTGATGCGGGCGGGGTCTTGCTGTTGTTGCTCATGGAAAATTCCGAACCGGGAAGAGGATCGCATCCCCTGTAGGAGCGAGCCTGCTCGCGATGCGGTGGGTCAGCCAACATTGATGTTGAATGCACTGACGCTATCGCGAGCAGGCTCACTCCTACAGGGGCGGTGTGAGCCGTTAAAGCCCCGGAGTATAAACAGCCTTAAAGCTCCCACGCGACTTTCAGGCCTTCATAAATCGCCTCTTCGGCGGTACGCGGCGCCAGGCAGTCGCCGATCCTGCGAAACTCCACCAGCCCTTGCAACTCCGCACCCAGGGTATCCACCGGCTGATGGCCCTGGCACAGCACCAGCGTATCGATGTTTTCCATCAGCATCGGTTCGCCACTGGCGGTGTGCTGCAGGTACACCGTGTTGTCATCGCAGCCATACAGCCGCGCATACGGCGTGATCGGCACGCCCAGCTTATGCAGTTCGCCGGCCAGTTGATCGCGCACGTACAGCGGCAGGTTTTCCCCGCAATGGGTGCCGTTGACCGCCAGTTGCACCTGGTGCCCGGCGCGGACCAGACGTTCGGCGATGCCGGGTCCGATCCAGTCGCAGCGCCAGTCGACCACCACCACCGAACGGCCGATCTGCACCTCATCGCGCAGCACTTGCCAGGCGTCCACCACCTGCAACTCACCACCGCGCTCAAAGGGCGGCCAGTAGGGCTCGGCACCGGTAGCGACGATCACCACGTGCGGTTTTTCCTGCTCCACCAGTGCCCGGTCGACTCGGGTATTGCGCACCACGCGCACGCCGGCCAGCTCCATTTCCCGCTGCAGGTTGGTGCTGGCACCGCCGAACTCGCTGCGCCGTGGCAGCAACTGCGCGAGCAACACCTGACCGCCCAGTTGTGAACTGGCTTCGTACAACGTCACCTCATGCCCGCGCTGGGCCGCGACGGTGGCGGCTTTCATCCCGGCCGGACCACCGCCGGCGATCATGATGCGTTTGCGCTGTGGCGCTTGTCGGCGTTCACCGAAGATCAGTTCGCGCCCGGTTTCCGGGTGCTGGATGCAGGAAATCGGCAAGCCCTTGTGGAAGTGGCCAATGCACGCCTGATTGCAGGCAATGCACGCCCGCACGTCTTCGACGCGGCCGGTGTCGGTCTTGTTGGGCATTTGCGGATCGCAGATCAGTGCCCGGGTCATGCCGCACACATCGGCCTGGCCGCGAGCCAGGATCAGCTCGGCTTCCTGAGGCTGGTTGATGCGCCCGGTGACGAACAGCGGAATGTTCAAACCGGCTTTGAACGTTCCGGCTTCTTTGGCCAGGTACGCCGCTTCGATCGCCATGGGCGGCACGATATGCACCGCGCCACCCAGGGACGCCGAAGTGCCGGCGACGATATGCACGTAATCGAGCTGCGCTTGCAGTGACTGCACGGCGGCCAGGGATTCGTCCTCGGTCAGGCCTTCCGGGTCGCGCTCGTCGGCGGAGATGCGCAGGCCGACGATGAACTGCTCGTCGGTCGCCGCGCGCACGGCGGCAATGACTTCGCGTAGAAAACGCAAACGCTGTTCCAGCTCACCGTTGTAGCCATCGGTACGCCGGTTGACCCGCGGATTGATGAATTGCGCCGGCAAGTAACCATGGCTGGCCACGACCTCAACGCCGTCGATGCCTGCCTGGTGCAGGCGGCGGGCGGCAGCGGCGTAACCGGCGACGATTTCGTCGATCATGGCCTGGTCCAGCGCGCGGGGCATCACCCGGAAGCGTTCGTTGGGCACCGAGGATGCGGAGTAGGCCACCGCCAGCAGGCCATCGCTGGACTCCATGATTTCCCGCCCCGGATGGAACACCTGGGACAACACCACGGTGCCGTGGGCATGGCAGGTTTGCGCCAGTTTGCGGTAGCCCTCGATGCAAGCATCGTCGGTGGCCATCAGCACGTGGGAGGTGTAGCGCGCACTGTCGTGCACGCCGGCCACTTGCAGCACGATCAGTCCGGCACCGCCTTCGGCACGCGCTCGGTGATAGGCGATCAATTGTTCATTGACCAGGTTGTCGGTGGGCATCGAGGTGTCGTGTCCGCTGGACATGATGCGATTCTTCAGGCGCTTGCCACGGATCTCCAGGGGTTCGAACAGGTGCGCGAAGGCAGGTGTCGAGGTCGGCATGGTGCGGGTACTCCTGGCAGGCTGAGGCCGAAAGGCCGAGTTTCGGCGTTGTTATTATTGTGCTATAGAAATTTACCTTCAGTAAAAAATCAACAGATAATTTTACTTTAAAGCAAGGGGCGGCTGGACGTTCGCAGCGACCAGCCTTACTGTCTGCCCCAGCCGATCAGCCTGGAGAACCACAAGAATGAACAACATCGCCACCCACCTGGCACCCGAACGCAGCGCCACCGAGCAGCGCCTGCGTGAGGAACTGGCGGCCTGTTACCGCTTGATTGCGCACTTTCGCATGACCGATTTGATCTTCACCCACATCTCGGTGCGCATTCCGGGGCCGGAGCATCACTTCCTGATCAACCCTTACGGGCTGATGTTCGATGAAATCACCGCGTCCAATCTGGTGAAGATCGACCACGATGGCCATGCCGTGGAGCCGTCGCCGTACCCGGTCAACCCGGCCGGTTTCGTGATCCACAGCGCCATCCACGGCGCCCGTGAAGATGCGCAATGCGTGCTGCACACCCACACCAAATCCGGGTGCGCGGTGGCGGCGTTGAAGTGCGGGCTATTGCCGGTGAACCAGATCTCCATGGAGTTCTATGGCCGGGTTGCCTACCACGACTACGAGGGCGTGGCGCTGGACCTGAGCGAGCAACAACGGCTGGTGGCGGACCTGGGCGACAAATCGGTACTGATGCTGCGCAACCATGGGTTGCTCACCGTTGGCGAGACCGTGAGCCAGGCGTTCCTGCGCATGTACTACCTGGAAAAGGCCTGTGAAATCCAGTTGGCCGCCCAAGCCGCCGGTGAAGTTGTGCTGCCGTCGCACGAGGTCTGCGCGCACACCGAACGGCAATTCAATGATCCGGGGCGACCGTTGGAGGAGGGGGAACTGAGTGACCCGGATGCGATGCAACTGGCCTGGGCGGCGTTGTTGCGGATGCTGGAGCGGGTGGCGCCGGGGTATCGGGGCTGATCCAGGCTCCCGGTTGTTTGGGCTACCGTCATCGCGAGCAGGCTCACTCCTACAGGAGAAGAGGGTGTACGCAAAATCTGTGAACTACCCAAATACTGTAGGAGTGAGCCTGCTCGCGATGGGCCCGCCGCGGTCTATCAGACCGGCGAGTGACTAGAGACATGGCCCGCTCTTGCTGTACAGTCGTTCAGCCCAGCGTTTACCCGCGCAGGCCTAAACGATTGAACCAAGGAGCGTGTCGCCCATGAATCAGGAAGCCCGTTTTTCCCGCATGGAACCGGAGTTGCGCAAAGCCAACCTGATCGAGGCGACGCTGGTGTGCCTCAAACGTCACGGCTTTCAGGGCGCGTCAATCCGCAAGATTTCCGCCGAGGCCGGAGTCTCGGTGGGGCTGATCAGCCATCACTATTCCGGCAAGGACGAACTGGTGGCCGAGGCCTACATGGCGATCACCGGGCGGGTCATGACCTTGCTGCGCGACGCCATGGAGCAAGCCGCGCCGAATGCCCGGGAGCGTTTGTCGGCGTTTTTCCGCGGATCGTTTTCCGCCGAACTGCTCGATCCGCAACTGATCGATGCGTGGCTGGCGTTCTGGGGCGCGGTGAAAACCGCCGAGGCCATCAACCAGGCCCACGATCATTCCTATGGCGAGTATCGCGGCATCCTGCGCAAGGTGCTGGCGGAACTGGCCCGGGAGGAAGGCTGGGAAAACTTCGACGCCGACCTGGCCGCCATCAGCCTCAGCGCCTTGCTCGACGGCTTGTGGCTGGAGTCCGGGCTGAACCCCGGCACCTTCACCCCGGAGCAGGGCATCCAGATTTGCGAGGCCTGGGTCGACGGTTTGCAGGCCGGCGGAAGACGGCGTTTCTGCGTGCAGACGAGCGACTGTTGATCAGTCGTTCAGCAATCGATACTCTCTGGCGCCGATGCAGGAAAACACTCTAATAAGAAACTGGCCTTCGGGCCTATGCCGGACACCAAGCGATGACTCCTCGGGTATTGATCGTCGATGACGATCCGCTGATTCGCGATCTGCTGCACGCCTACCTGTCCCAGGAAGGCTACGACGTCCATTGCGCCGCCACGGCGGAACTGGCGGAAACCTTCCTGGCCAGCCAGAGCGTCGACCTGGTGATGCTCGACATCCGCCTGCCGGGCAAGGACGGCCTGACCCTGACCCGCGAGCTGCGGGTGCGTTCGGAAGTCGGGATCATCCTGATCACCGGGCGCAACGACGAAATCGACCGCATCGTCGGCCTCGAATGCGGCGCCGATGACTACGTGATCAAACCCCTCAATCCACGGGAACTGGTGTCCCGGGCGAAAAACCTGATTCGCCGGGTACGTCATGCGCAAACGCCAGCGCCTGCGGTCGCGGTGGCCAAGCCGGTCAAGCAGTTCGCCGACTGGTCACTGGACACCGACCGTCGTCGCCTGATCGATCCGTCCGGCAGCGAAACCCTGCTGACCCACGGCGAATACCAGTTGCTCAGCGTATTCCTGCGCAACAGCGGCCACACTCTCAGCCGCGATCAGTTGATGGACCAGATCCGCAACCGCGAATGGGTGCCCAACGACCGTTCCATCGACGTGCTGGTCGGGCGCCTGCGCCGCAAGTTGCATGACGATCCGGCCGAACCGCAGTTGATCATCACCATTCACGGCGCCGGTTACCTGTTCACCGCCAGCGTGGCGGCCTGAAGCTGATGGCGCGATGGCTTTGCCTGCTGGCGCTGCTGGTGGCCGGCCATGCCGTCGCGGCGGACAAGGTTCGCTATTGCGATTACCCGGTGTACCCGCCAGTGTCCTGGAGCGATGGCAAGCAGGTGCGCGGCCTGGCGCCGAACGTGGTGAAAAACCTGTTTGGCCAGTTGGGTTACGAGGTCGAGATGGTGGTGCTGGGCAACTGGAAACGCTGCCTGCTGGACGCCGCCGAAGGCCGGGTCGATGTGGTGCTGGCCTACAGCACTGCGCAGCGGGAGCAAAGCATGCTGTTCTCGACGGTGCCGGTCTTGCGTGAAGAGGTGGCGTTGTTCATCAACCGCCAACATCCGGTGAAATTCGAACAGCTGGACGACTTGGCCCGTTACCGTGGCGGCCTGTTGTTCGGCGAGAGCTACGGCGTGGAGTTCGATCGCATGGTCGCGCGCAATAACAATATCGAATGGGTTTCCGACAGCCACCAGAACTTCGGCAAGCTGATTCGCGGGCGCATCGATTTCATCACCCAGGAGCGACGCACCGGCCAGCTGTACGTGGAAAACCTGCCCGGCGGCCAGGACATCGTTGCCTTGCCCAAAGCCTTGAGCGTGGATTATCTGCGGGTTGCCGTGTCACGGCGCTCGCCGTTGGCCGCTCGCATGCCCGAGATCAATGCGCAGTTGCAGCGCATGGTCGATACCGGTGACATCGAGCGCTGGCTCAACGAAAGCGAAGTGACCTACCGCGACATGATCAACCTGCCGGCGGATGCGCAATGATTCGCGCCCGTCCCGGTGGACTGTTGCGGCGCCTGTTGCTGTTCATCCTGTTGTTCAGCCTGTGCTTCACCGTGCTGGCCAGCAGCGTGCAACTGTACATCGAGTATCGACGGGAAATGCGCGACATCGAGTCGCGCATGGAGCTGATCCGCGCTGGTTACCTGGCCAGCCTGGAACGCAGCCTCTGGGACTTGAACCAGGAACAGCTGAACGTGCAGTTGCGCGGGCTGGTGGACTTCTCCGACGTCGCGCGCGTGCACTTGACCAGCGCCGATTTCGACCTGGTACAGGGTAATCCGCACCCCACGGGACCGCTGCGCATCGAGCGCTTTGCCCTGGACTATCAGCCGCCCTCCGGCCCGTTGCGCAACCTTGGCGAGCTGGAGGTCAGTACGGATCTGGGGGCGGTGTACCAGCGTCTCTACGCCACCGGTTTGACCAGCCTGTTGTGGATGGCGGTGTTCCTCTGCGGTCTGGCCGTTGCCTTGTCGGGCTTGTTTTATCGACTGGTAACCCGGCATTTGAAGGTCATGGCCGAGTTTGCCCGGCGCATCGCCGCCGGTGAATGGCACGAGCCCCTGCACCTGGACAAGCGTCGTGGCAGCGACGAAATCGACACCGTGGCCCATGCGCTGGACGACATGCGCCGGGCGATCCTGCGGGACATCGAGCGCCGGGAAACCGATCGCCTGGCCTTGCAGGACAACCGTGACGAGCTGCTGAAAATGGTTGAGCGCCGCACCGCCAGCCTGATGCGCGCCAAAGACGAGGCGGAAGCGGCCAACCTTGCCAAGTCGCGCTTCCTGGCGACCATGAGCCACGAACTGCGCACGCCCCTCAATGGCATCCTCGGCATGGCCGAATTGCTGCGCGGCGCGCGTCTGGATGCCCAGGACGGTAAACGCCTGGATGCTTTGCACAAGGCTGGCGAAGGCTTGCTGACGATCCTCAACGAAGTGCTGTATTTCGCCAAGCTGGAGGAGGGCGTCAGTCATCCCGAACCGGTGGATTTCTCGCTGCGCCAGTTGCTCGATGAGGTGCTGACACTGTTGGAACCGAGAGCGCTGAACAACGACACGATCCTCAGTTGCCGCATCGATCAGCGGATTGCCGAGCATCACCACGGCGCCGAGCAGTTCCTGCGTCAGGTGCTGAGCAACCTGCTGGCCAACGCGATCAAGTTCACCGAAGGCGGCGAAGTCAGCGTCGAGGTGGCGCTGCTCAGCGAAACCGGAGAACAGACCGGGCAGCGCCTGCGGGTCAGTGTCACGGACGACGGCATCGGCATTGCCCCTTTGATGCAGGCGAAGATTTTCGAGCGGTTCACCCAGGCCAGCGAAGAAGTCGCGCAACGTTTTGGCGGTACGGGGTTGGGGTTGGCGATCTGCAAACATCTGGTGGAGCAGATGGGCGGTTGCATCGGCGTGGACAGTGAAGAGGGGCGCGGAAGTTGCTTCTGGTTCGAGCTGTCCTTGCAGCCGGCCAGTGCTGTGGTTGAAGTCGCGCCGGTTCGCGCGGCGGGGCCGGCACTGAACATCCTGGTGGTCGAAGACGTGGAACTCAATCGCGAAGTGGCCAAAGGATTGCTGCAACGGGACGGCCACCGGGTGTGGCTGGCCGAAGAAGCGGATCAGGCGCTGCAACAATGCGCGGCGCAGGTGTTCGACCTGATGCTGCTGGACGTGCATCTGCCGGGCATCAGCGGTGTCGAGCTGTGCCGGCAGATCCGCCACAGCGACGGGCCGAACCGCCATACGCGCATTTTCGCCCTGACCGCCAGCGTGCAACCGGCACTGTTGCGCGGTTATCTGGAGGCCGGGATGGACGGTGTCCTGGCCAAGCCCTTGAAGCTGGAAAACCTGCGCCAGGTGCTGGAAGGGCATGCACCTGTGGCCGAGTCGCTGCCGAGCGATGAGGCAATGGACTGGCCGCTGTTGCAGACCCATCGCAGCCTGCTCGGCGTGCAAAAGGTCCAGGGCCTGCTGGCGGTGCTGCGTGACTCGATCCTTCAACACCGCGACGCGCTGCATGAAGCCATGGCCGCCGACGACTGCACAGAGGTCGCGCAACTGGCTCACCGCCTGGCCGGTAGCTGTGATTCCCTGGGTTTTCGGGCCTTGGCCAGCACGTTGAGGGCGCTGGAGACCTTGGCGCTGGCAAACGATGAATCGGCGATCCAGCGCATGGGGCCGGTGCTGGATGAGCAATTGCAGCACTCGCTCGATACCCTCGAAGGCCTGTTGCAGAGCTGACGTACAAGTTTGTTACGACTTTGTACAACTTCGATCTTTACGGTCAACGCGAACTTACATGGCTTTCCAATAATCGACGCAACCGCCGCAGCGCGGTCTTCGAAGCTTATTGGAGATAATAATAATGAATTGCCGTAAAGCTGATCCCTCCCTGCGCCGTGACGTCCTGTCGCGCGCTGCACACCTCACTGACTGCTGAGGTGTCGACATGAACGAAAATACTGATCGTAAAGGCATACAGCTGACCCGCGCCCTGAAGAGCCGGCACATTTTCATGCTGTCCCTGGGCGGCGTCATCGGCACCGGGCTGTTCATGGGCTCCGGCGTGACCATCAATCAAGGTGGCCCGGTGGGGGCGATCCTGGCTTACCTGTTCGCCGGTTTCCTGATGTACCTGGTGATGGTCTGCCTGGGTGAACTGTCGGTGCAGATGCCGGTGTCCGGTTCGTTCCAGACCCACGCCACCAAATTCATTGGCCCGGCCACCGGGTTCATGATCGGCTGGGTGTACTGGATGAGCTGGGCCACCACCGTCGGTTTGGAGTTCACCGCCGCCGGCATGCTGATGACCCGCTGGTTCCCGACGGTGCCGATCTGGTACTGGTCGGCGCTGTTCGTGGTGGTGCTGTTCGCTATCAATGCCATGGCAACCCGCGCCTTTGGTGAAGCCGAATACTGGTTCTCGGGGATCAAGGTCGCGGCGATTCTCGGTTTCATCGTGGTCGGCGTGCTGGTGATCTTCGGCGTGATGCCCCTGAGCAGTGGCGCACCGGCACCGATGGCGACCAACCTGATCGGCGATACGTTGTTCCCCAACGGCCTGTCAGCCGTGTTCGCGGTGATGATGACCGTGGTCTACGCATTCCAGGGTTGCGAAATCATGGGCGTGGCCGCCGGTGAAACCGATCAGCCGGAAAAAAGCATTCCCCGGGCCGTACGCAACGTGGTGTTCCGCGTGCTGATTTTCTACGTGCTGGCGATCATCGTGCTGTCGGCCATCGTGCCGTGGCAGCAGGCCGGCCTGATGGAAAGCCCGTTCGTGCAGGTGTTCGACATGGTCGGCATTCCCTACGCCGCCGACCTGATGAACTTCGTGATCCTCACCGCGATCCTGTCGGTGGGCAACTCCGGCCTGTATGCCTCGACGCGCATCCTGTGGGCGATGTCGAAAACCGGCATGGCGCCGAAAAGCCTGTCGCCATTGAGCAAGCGTGGCGTGCCATTGCGCGCCTTGAGCATCACCCTGTGCTTCGCACTGGTGTCGCTGATGACCAGCTTCGTCGCCGCCGACACCTTGTTCATGGTGCTGATGGCGGTGAGCGGCATGTCCGGCACCGTGACCTGGATTGTCATCGCGCTGGCTCAGTACAAGTTCCGCAAGGCGTACTTGCGTGACGGCGGCAAACTCAGCGACCTGAAATACCGCGCGCCGTGGTTTCCGGTATTGCCGCTGATGTGCATCGCGCTGTGCTGCTCGCTGTTCGTATTCCTGGCCCTGGATGAAACCCAGCGTCCGTCGCTGTATTGGGGTTTTGGATTCATTGCGCTGTGCTATGGCGCGTACTTCCTGATTCATCGCAAGCGCCAGGGCGTGTTGGCGCCGAGCTTGCCGACTGCATAACACCTCCAGCTAACCGTTTCCCCTGTAGGAGCGAGCCTGCTCGCGATAGCGGTGGATCAGTCAACAGAAATGTTGAATGTGATTCCCTCATCGCGAGCAGGCTCGCTCCTACAGTTGTTTTGTGCTGGGCGTAGGCAGTTGTTCGAAGTTGTAACAGCGCCAACAGCCGTTGCTCGCCATTCTTGAAATAATTCAATAAAAACAATCTGTTGCGAAGTTTTTTGGCTTGTTACAGCCAATTTCCAAGCCGATTGCCGCCTTGCTGAACACTCGTTTAGTATGGCCTCAAATCGCATCACCTCAGACCAATCACAATAATTCGAGGATTCCCATGACCACTCAATCGTCGCTGCTCAGCCAGGTCGAAGCAGGCGTTGCCTGGATCACCCTCAATCGCACTGCCCAGCGCAATGCGCTGGACATTCCGACGCTGAAAAACCTGCACGGCTTGCTCGACGCTTTCAACGCCGATCCAGCGGTGCGCGTGGTGGTGCTTACCGGCAGCGGCCGCAGCTTCTGCGCCGGCGCTGACCTCGATGAATGGGCCGACGCCGAAGCCCGTGGCGCGCTGGAAACCTACGGCTGGACCGAAACCGCCCACGCCTTGATGACCCGTCTGCACAGCCTGGAAAAACCCACCATCGCCGCCATCAACGGCACCGCCGTCGGCGCCGGGATGGACCTGACCCTGTGCTGCGACCTGCGCATCGCCGGGCAATCGGCACGCTTCAAGGCCGGCTACACCAGCATGGCGTACTCGCCGGATGCCGGCGCCAGTTGGCACCTGCCGCGTCTGATCGGCAGCGAACAGGCCAAGCGCCTGCTGTTCCTCGATGAATTGTGGGGCGCTGACCGTGCCCTCGACGCCGGTCTGGTTGGCGATGTCTGCGCCGACGATCAACTGCTGACGGTCACCAGCGAATTGGCCGCACGCCTGGCCGCGGGCCCGACCTTCGCCTTCGCCCAGACCAAAAAACTCATGCGCGAAGGCGCCGAGCGCAGCTTGGCCGAACAACTGCAAGCCGAACTCGCCGCCGGCCTGCTCTGCGGTCGCAGCGAAGACGGCACCGAAGCCCTGCGCGCCGCCATGGAAAAACGCCCGGCACGCTACATCGGTCGTTGATTCCTCTCCATCTCCCAGAACACGAACAACAGGTAGCAGCATGAATTTCCAACTGACCCAAGAACAAGAAATGTTGGTGGACTCGGTACGCAGCTTCGTCGAGAAGGAACTGCTGCCCTATGAAGAGCAAGTCGACCGCGCCGACGAGGTCTCCCCGGAACTGGCGGCGCAGATTCGCGGCAAGGCGATTGCCGCCGGCTTCTACGCCTTCAACATGCCCGAAGAAGTGGGCGGTGGCGGCCTGGACTACCTGTCCCAGGCGCTGATCGAACGTGAGCTGTCCAAGGTGTCCTGGGCGCTGCACGTGTTCGTCGCGCGGCCGTCGAAGATCCTCATGGCCTGCACCGGCGACCAGATCAACGACTACCTGTTGCCGAGCATCCAGGGCGAAAAAATCGATTGCTTCGCCCTGACCGAGCCGGGTGCCGGCTCCGACGCCAATGCGATCAAGACCCGCGCCGTGCGTGAAGGCGACGACTTCATTCTCAACGGCAGCAAGCATTTCATCAGCCACGCTGGCCATGCCGATTTCGCCATTGTCTTCGCCGTGACCGACACCTATGAACACAACGGCAAAAAGCGTAACGCCGTGACCTCGTTCCTGGTCGACCGCAACACCCCGGGCATGACCATTCGCCGTGGACCGAAGTGCGTGAGCAACCGTGGTTACCACACCTTTGAAATGTTCTTCGACGACTGCCGTGTGCCGGCCAGCAAAGTGCTGGGCGAAGTCGGCAAGGGTTGGGAGGTGGCCAACGCCTGGCTGACCGCCGGCCGGGTGATGGTCGCGGCCAACTGCGTCGGTCAGGCCCAGCGCGCACTGGACGTGTCGCTGCAATGGGCGGCGGATCGCAAGCAGTTCGGCCAGCCGATCGGCACCTACCAGGGCGTGTCGTTCAAATTGGCCGACATGGCCACACAGATTCGTGCAGCTGAACTGCTGACCCTGCACACCGCCTGGAAAATGGACCAGGGCACCATGACCGATGGCGAGGCCGGCATGGCCAAGCTGTTCGCCAGTGAAGTGCTCGGGCGTACTGCCGATGAGGCGGTACAGATCTTCGGCGGCATGGGCCTGATGGACGAAGGTCCGGTGGAGCGCATCTGGCGCAACGCGCGGATCGAACGGATCTGGGAAGGTACTTCGGAAATCCAGCGCCACATCATTTCCCGCGAGCTGCTGCGGCCGCTGCTGCGCTGATCGGCCCGGAGAATTCCCATGTCCCAAACCATTCGTGACAACCTCAAACGCATGCTCGCGCCGCAACATGTGGCGTTCGTCGGCGGCCGCAGCATGGCCCGCGCCCTCAAGCGCTGTGCCGAAGGCGGCTACCAAGGGCAAATGTGGCTGGTCAATCCGCAGCACGACAGCCTTGAGGGCGTGCCGTGCGTGCGCAGCGTTGCCGAGCTGCCTTGCGGCCCGGACGCGGTATTCATCGCCACCAACCGCGAACTGACGCTGACCTGCGTCGCCGAACTGGCCGCCATCGGCGCGGGCGGGGCCATCTGCTACGCCTCCGGCTTCGCCGAGACCGGCGCCGAAGGCCAGGCCCTGCAACAGCAACTGCTCAAGGCCGCTGGCGACATGGCCTTGCTCGGCCCCAACTGCTACGGCCTGCTCGACTACCTGCACAGTTCCGCGCTGTGGCCGGTGGCCCATGGCGGCAAAGCGGTGGAGAAGGGCGTGGCGGTGCTGACCCAGAGCGGCAACTTCGCCTACAACCTGTCCATGAGCGACCGCTCGCTGCCGGTGGCCTACATGGCGTCGGTGGGCAATCAGGCGCAACTGGGCGTGGCTGAACTGATGGACGTGTTGCTCGACGAGCCGCGCGTCACAGCCATCGGCCTGCACCTGGAAGGCCTGAAGAACGTGCCGGGTTTTGCCCGCGCCGCGCACAAGGCGCTGGAGAAGGGCATCCCGATCATCGCCCTGAAAACCGGTGTGTCGCAGATCGGTGCCGAACTGGCCTTGAGTCACACCAGTTCGCTGTCCGGCTCCGATGCGCTGTATGACGCATTGTTCGACCGTCTCGGGGTGATTCGCGTCAGCGGCCCGGTGAGTTTTGTCGAAACCCTCAAGGCCGCCGCCTGCGGCAACCTGCCGGCGGGCAACAGCCTGATCGCGCTGGCCTGTTCCGGTGGCGATGCCGGGCTGATTGCCGACTACGCCGAACGCAACGACCTGGGCCTGCCGAAACTCGATCAAGGGCAGGTCGGCGAACTCGCGCAAGTGCTGCCGACCTACGCCAACCTGGTCAACCCGCTGGATTTCACCACGGCGATCTGGGGCGACGGCGAAGCCTTGAACCGCATGCTCGACAGCGCGCTGCGCACCGAAGCCGACGCGGCGATGCTGGTGCTCGACTACCCGTCGGAGTTCACCGGCGAGCGCAAGGAATGCGACCTGCTGCTGGAGTTGTACTGCGCGGCACTGCAACGCCACGGCAAGACCGGTTTTGTCACCTCGGCCTTCCCCGAGTTGCTGCCGGCCCATGCCCGTGAGCGTCTGCACGCCCAAGGCGTCGCGGCCTTGCAGGGCGTTGAAGACGGGTTGGCCGCGTGGGGGCGCATCGCCGGTTATCAGCGCAACCGCCAGGCCTTGTTGGCGCTGGGCGAATCGGCGCTGGTGCCGTTGTGCCCGCATGCGCTGGAAGGCGAGGGGCGTTTGCTCAATGAGTGGGATTCCAAACAGGCGTTAAAAGCCTTTGGCTTGCCGACGCCCAACGGCGTATTGAGCACCCCGGACAAGGCCCTGAAGGACGCCGAAGCGTTGGGCTATCCGCTGGTACTCAAAGCGGTCAGCGCTCAACTGCCACACAAGACCGAGGCTGGCGCCGTGGCGCTGAACCTCAAGGACGGCGCGGCATTGAGCGCTGCGTTGGAGAAGATGCGCAGCAGCATCGCCGCTTACGCCCCGGGCGTACCCTTCGATCAACTGCTGCTCGAACCCATGGCCAAACCGCCACTGGCTGAGCTGATTGTCGGCATCAAGCGCGAAAACGATTTCGGCCTCGCCCTGGTGATCGGTGCCGGCGGCATTCTGGTGGAGTTGCTCAAGGACAGTCGCAGCCTGTTGCTGCCGACCACTGACGGCGCGATTCGCAACGCCTTGCTCAGCCTGCGCAGCGCGCCGTTGCTGCAAGGTTTCCGTGGTCGCGAGTCTGCGGACCTGGACGCCTTGGTGATCGCCATCCGCGCCGTGGCCGACTACGCCTGCGAGAACGCCGCACACCTGCTGGAACTCGATGTGAACCCATTGTTGGTTGGTGCCCATGGCACGACGGCGGTCGATGCGTTGATTCGCCTCGGTCAGGAGTGAGGACATGAAAATGCAAAGCAAAACATTGACCGGTGGCCAGGCCCTGGTGCGCCTGTTGGCCAACTACGGCGTCGATACTGTGTTCGGCATCCCCGGCGTACATACCCTGGAGCTGTATCGCGGCTTGCCCGGCAGCGGCATCCGCCACGTCTTGACCCGCCATGAGCAGGGCGCCAGTTTCATGGCCGACGGCTATGCCCGGGTCAGCGGCAAACCTGGTGTGTGCTTCGTCATCACCGGCCCCGGCGTGACCAACGCAGCCACCGGCATCGGCCAGGCCTACGCCGACTCGATTCCGATGCTGGTGATTTCCAGCGTCAACCACAGCGCCAGCCTGGGCAAGGGCTGGGGCAGCCTGCACGAGTGCCAGGACCAGCGGGCGATGACCGCGCCGATCACGGCGTTCTCCGCCGTGGCGTTGACTGCTGAAGACCTGCCGGAACTGATCGCCCGCGCCTACGCGGTGTTCGACAGCGAGCGCCCGCGTCCGGTGCACATCTCGGTGCCGCTGGACGTGCTATCGGCACCGATTGCCCGTGACTGGAGCAATGAGGTGGTGCGTCGTCCGGGTCGTGGCCCGGCATCCGCCATCGTCATCGATCAAGCCGTGGCCAGGCTCAAGGCTGCCAAGCGACCGATGATCATCACCGGTGGTGGTGCGCTCAATGCCGTTTCGCAGCTGCAGGAGATCAGCACCCGGCTCGCTGCGCCGCTGTTCACCAGCGTCGCCGGCAAGGGCTTGCTGCCGCCGGATGCGCCGCTCAACGCTGGCTCATCCCTGTGTGTGGAGCCGGGCTGGAAGCTGATCGCCGAGGCCGACGTGGTACTGGCGGTCGGCACCGAAATGGCCGATACCGACTTCTGGCGCGAACGCCTGCCGCTCAATGGCGAACTGCTGCGCGTCGACATCGACCCGCGCAAGTTCAACGACTTCTACCCATGCGCCGTGGCGTTGCATGGCGATGCACAACAAACCCTCAGTGGTTTGCTTGAGCGTCTGCCGTCTGATGTGCGCGACGCCGGCGCTGCGATTGCCTCGGTCGCCGCCCTGCGTGAAGCGGTCAAGGCCAGCCATGGCCCGTTGCAGTCGATCCATCAATCGATTCTCGACCGTATCGCTGCGGAGCTTCCGGACAACGCCTTCATCAGCACCGACATGACCCAACTGGCCTACACCGGCAACTACGCCTTCGACAGCCTGGCCATCCGCAGCTGGCTGCATCCCACCGGCTACGGCACTTTGGGTTATGGCCTGCCGGCTGGCATCGGCGCCAAGTTCGGCGCGCCACAGCGGCCGGGCCTGGTGCTGGTGGGCGATGGTGGTTTCCTCTACACCGCCCAGGAACTGGCCACGGCTGTCGAGGAACTGGACAGCCCGCTGGTGGTGCTGCTGTGGAACAACGACGCCCTGGGGCAGATTCGCGACGACATGATCGGCCTGGATATCGAACCCATCGGCGTGCTGCCGCGCAACCCGGATTTCGCCGCCCTCGCTCGTGCCTTTGGCTGCACCGTGACTCAGCCGCAAAGCCTGGCCGAGTTGCAGACCGACTTGTGCCAAGGCTTCAAGCGTAACGGCGTGACCCTGATCGAACTCAAACATGCCTGTGCGCATTGATCTGTATTTCAAGGGGATGAAACCATGCGCTTTTCCGATCTGACTCAACGAATCGCTGGTGACGGCGCCGCAGCGTGGGACATTCACTACCGCGCCCTGGCACTGCGCGAGCAGGGTGAAGACATTCTGCTGTTGTCCGTGGGCGATCCGGATTTCGACACGCCACAGCCTATCGTGCAGGGCGCCATCGACAGCCTGCTGAGCGGCAACACTCACTATGCCGAGGTGCGCGGCAAGCGTGCCCTGCGTGAAGCCATCGCCAAGCGTCATCAACAGCGCAGCGGCCAATCCGTTTCGGCGGATCAAGTCACCGTGCTGGCCGGGGCGCAATGTGCGCTGTTCAGCGTGGCCCAATGCGTGCTCAATCCGGGTGACGAAGTGATCGTCGCCGAACCGATGTACGTCACCTATGAAGCGGTGTTCGGTGCTTGTGGTGCCGTGGTGGTGCCGGTGCCTGTGCGCTCGGAAAACGGCTTCCGTGTGCTGCCCGAAGACGTTGCCGCGCGCATCACCCCGCGCACCCGGGCGCTGGCACTGAACAGCCCTCACAACCCGTCGGGCGCGAGTCTGCCGCGCAGCACCTGGACTGCCTTGGCTGAACTGTGCATCGCCCACGACCTTTGGCTGATTTCCGATGAGGTCTACAGCGAATTGCTGTTCGAAGGCGAACACGTCAGCCCGGCGAGCCTGCCGGGCATGGCCGAGCGCACCGCGACCCTCAACAGCCTGTCGAAATCCCACGCCATGACCGGCTGGCGCGTCGGCTGGGTGGTGGCGCCGCCATCCTTGGCCGCGCACCTGGAAAACCTCGCGTTGTGCATGCTCTACGGCTCGCCGGATTTCATTCAGGACGCTGCCGTGGTCGCCCTGGAAAGCAACCTGCCGGAACTCGAAGCCATGCGCGAAGCCTATCGCCAGCGTCGCGATCTGGTGTGCGACAGCCTGGCCGATTGCCCCGGCGTGCGGGCGTTGAAACCTGATGGCGGGATGTTCGTGATGCTCGATATCCGCCGGACCGGGCTCAGCGCCCAGGCGTTTGCCGACCGGTTGCTGGATCGCCACGGCGTGTCGGTCCTGGCGGGCGAGGCCTTTGGTCCGAGCGCGGCGGGGCATATTCGCGTCGGTCTGGTGGTCGGCGCCGAACCGCTGCGCGATGCCTGCCAGCGCATTGCTCGTTGTGCTCAAGAATTGATGGAGGCCCAGGTTCATGCTTAATCACAAGACACTGTTTATTGATGGTCGCTGGCAAACTCCGTCGGGGCAGGGCATCGCCGAGGTGATCAACCCGGCCACCGAAGAAGTCTGCGGCAGCGTTCCGCTGGGTGATGAACTCGATGTCGAAAACGCCGTGGCGGCTGCACGCAGGGCCTTCGCTTCATGGTCGCGCACACCGTCCAGCGTGCGTGCCGGCTACATCCGCGCACTGGCCGATCAACTGCGCAATCGTGCCGATGAAATGGCCGCGGTCATCACCACGGAACTGGGCATGCCGGTGCAATGGTGCCGCTCGGTGCAGGTCGATGGGCCGATCACTGGCCTTGAGCAGTACGTCGAACTGGCTCATCTCATGGACGAGGTGCGCGAAGTCGGCAACTCGCTGGTGATCCGCGAGGCCGTGGGTGTCTGCGCGTTCATCAACCCGTGGAATTACCCGCTGCACCAGCTGATCGGCAAACTCGCTCCAGCACTGGCCGCCGGTTGCACGGTGGTGGTCAAACCGAGTCAGGAAACCCCGCTGCATGCCTTCCTGTTGGCGCAAATGATCGAGGACATCGGCCTGCCGGCGGGTGTGTTCAACCTGGTCAGCGGCCCGGGTTCGAAAGTCGGCGAAGCGCTGGCCAAACACCCGTACGTGGACATGGTGTCGTTTACCGGCTCCACCGGCGCCGGCGTTCGCGTCGCGCAGGCGGCGGCGCCTTCGGTCAAGCGCGTGTGCCTGGAACTGGGCGGCAAGTCACCGTTGCTGATCGCCGAAGATGCCGATCTGGCCGCTGCCGTGCGCTACGGCGTGCAGGACGTGATGATCAACTCCGGCCAGACTTGCACTGCGCTGACCCGCATGCTGCTGCCGGCCAGCCGCTACGCCGAAGCCGTGGAACTGGCGCTGGCGGAAACCTTGAGCCTGCGCATGGGTGATCCCCTCGACCCGCAAAGCTTCCTCGGCCCGATGTGTTCGGCCGGGCAAAAACGCACCGTGCTCGACTACATCAAGGTCGGTCAACAGGAAGGCGCACGACTGCTATGCGGCGGCGACACGCCGTCGACTTTCGAGCGCGGGTTCTATGTCAGCCCGACGCTGTTCGCCGATGTCGACAACCGCATGCGCATTGCCCAGGAAGAAATCTTCGGCCCGGTGCTGTGCCTGATTCCCTACACCGATGAGGCGCAAGCGATCCAGATCGCCAACGACTCGCCGTTCGGCCTGTCCAGCGGCGTCTGGGCCGGCAATGCCGAGCGCGCCTTGCACCTGGGACGGCAACTACGCGCCGGCCAGTGTTTCCTCAACGGCGCGGCGTTCAATTACCACGCGCCGTTCGGTGGCTACAAACAATCGGGCAACGGTCGTGAATGGGGTGAGGAGGGACTGAACGAGTTCGTCGAAGTGAAGGCGATCCAGGTGTGACGGTTGGCGACTCAAACTGTAAACCACCCACGATGTTGCTACTCCACACCTTCAACCGATACGCTGGAACAAGTCTAAGGAACCACCATGAAAGTACTGATCGTCCACGCTCACCCGGAGCCGCAATCCTTCACCGCCGCCCTGCGTGACCAGGCTGTCGCCACCCTCGAAGCCCAGGGCCATGAAGTGCAGGTCAGCGACCTGTACAAAATGAACTGGAACCCGGTGGCCAGCGACGCGGACTTCTCCAATAGGGAAGACCCCGAGTACCTGGTCTATGCCCTGGAACAACGCCTGGGCGTGAAGAGCCAGTCACTGGCGCCGGACATCCAGGCCGAACTGGACAAACTGCTGTGGGCCGACCTGCTGATCCTCAACTTCCCGATCTTCTGGTTCTCCACCCCGGCCATGCTCAAGGGCTGGATAGACCGGGTGCTGGTGTCCGGCATCTGCTATGGCGGCAAGCGCTTCTATGATCAGGGTGGTCTGGCCGGGAAGAAGGCGCTGGTGACCGTGACCCTCGGCGGTCGTGAACACATGTTTGGCGACGGTGCGATTCATGGGCCATTGGAGGACATGCTGCGGCCGATTTTGCGTGGCACCTTGGCTTATGTTGGTTTTGATGTGCTGGAGCCGTTTGTGGCGTGGCATGTGCCGTATATCAGTGATGAGGCGCGTCAGCAGTTTCTGGTTGATTATGGGCAGAGGCTGCAGCATCTGAGTGATGATCAGCCGCTGGTGTTTCCGAAGTTGGCGGAGTTTGATGAGAAGCTCTATCCGCTGGCCACGAATGCCTGAATGACACCACACCCCCTGTGGGGCTTGTCCGGTTTCGTTTGTAAAAGATGTCCCCCGTTTCTACACCGCGATAAGGACATCAGCCGCAACAGTTAATTGGCTGATGTCCAGCTGTTGCTGAATTACTGCGTGGAGCGAACGTCTTGAATCTCTCGGAAAAAACCATCCTGAAAGTGGAGCATTTCAAGCCGCCGGGCTTCAGTCTTGTATATAGGCGTGTTTGAACTCTTTATGTTGTATATTTCTTTGGAATACTCCCTAGCTAACTGGGTGCTTGGACGTTGAAATATCGGTATGTTGAGATCAGGTTCCCCTGCCACGAATTGGAATAGCTTCTGGGTTGAATAATCTAGCATTGGTGCATCTGGCTCACTTCCGGCGATGCCTTTAAAAAAATTTAGTCGTTCGTTAGTACTCACAGGCCGCCCAGTCAGCCGCTCGATTGCTTCTGCATGTTTTTTTGCTTCTTCAAAATCGTTGTGAAATTTAGTGTTTTTAGGGGCGTAATCCGCTAAGTAGGTCATTTCATGAATTTTGGCTCGCGCAGTAACTGCTTGTTCTGGAGTTGTCCCAGGTCTTAGTTTGGCTACGAATTGGCTTGAGCCATAATCCCAAATAACAATGTTATTGTTTTTTGCTACTAATCGCGCGGCTGCCCGCCGCCCCCAGCGGATAAGTTGCTCATTTATAAAAAGGGAAACATGCCCATTGGGGTCTGAAGCGTTAACGGGATCCCCTAAACAATAGGCATATGAATTTAAACCACCCTTTTCAAACGGGCTCCAGCTATCCGGACTGTTAAACCGCATCAAAACCGGATTGAACGCTCGATACCCATTGCCCAACAAATAATGCCCGGTCACCGGGTCCGGTCGTTCACCGTTGAACCCCAGTAAACTGCTCAGGCCGCTTTCAGCGGAGCGATGGCCGTAAGGGGAATAGGCGATGGATTGTGGTTGTCGGCCGCTCTTGAGCGTGTTCAGCACCGAGCGTTGCAGATCCGTGACGAGCAGGGTGGAGTCGAGCACTTCGTTCTGGCGCTGAAGTTGCGCCAGCAGTAGATTGTCGTGCTGGACGATTGAGTGTCCGATCGTCCCTTGTATTTCCGTAGCGAGGCGGCTTTTACAGTAAAAACGCTGGCGTGGCGGAGTATCCGCCTGGGTCTGGCTGGTGAGGCGATCCAATGGATCGTAACGATAGTGGCAAATCGGGATGTACTGAGGGGAGATCATGATGGCTCCGACTTTCCGGGGTATGGACGCCTGAGTATCGGATCAATGGCTTTCGGCGGGTACTAGCAGAACTGATAGTTGGGAGGGATCGGGGGGCGCTGTTTGTGCTGACGACTTCGCTGGCAACTCGGTTCGCCGCACCGCTCGCTACCGGAGGTGGCTCGTGCCGTTCAAACTGGACAAGTTGCTGTGGGCCGACCTGCTGATCCTCAACTTCCCGATCTTCTGGTTCTCCACCCCGGCCATGCTCAAGGGCTGGATCGACCGGGTGCTGGTGTCCGGCATCTGCTATGGCGGCAAGCGCTTCTATGATCAGGGCGGGTTGGCCGGCAAAAAAGCGCTGGTGACAGTGACCCTGGGTGGTCGTGAGCACATGTTTGGCGAGGGCGCGATTTATGGCCCGCTGGAGGACATGTTGCGGCCGATTTTGCGTGGCACGCTGGCTTATGTTGGTTTTGATGTGCTGGAGCCGTTTGTGGCGTGGCATGTGCCGTACATCAGAGCAGTTTCTGGTTGATTACGGGCAGCGGCTGCAGTATCTGAGTGATGATCAGCCGCTGGTGTTTCCGAAGTTGGCGGAGTTTGATGAGCGGTTATATCCGCTCCACCAAACGGCTGCTAAGGATGCTTAATCCTTGAGGGAGCAAAAACTAGACATCAGCACCTACATTGACTGATCCCTTGTCATAAATGAGTTCCCCGCTCAAGCGTGGGGAGTTCATCTATGACGTCCCATCGACTCATTTTGTTCTGATTTCTCCGGACGTCCAACTTGGCGCTGATGTTTCAAAGCCAGGGTAGCTCTCTCTGCCATATGGCTGCCTAACTAATGGCTCAAAACTAAGTGTGTTGCTGTTAAAGTCATCAGCTGTAAGGTATCCATACGAGGCGGTATGATAGTTATCGGCTGGCAGGGAAGTTCGGGTGTTGTTGTAAGTTACGTAGAAACGAGGAGCATCTCTGTCTTCAAGCATGGGCCAAACTCTGCCGCCTCGGGTGCCAGCCCCGCTACTGTATACAAGGCTCAGATTATTTTGACTCGGGGTTAGCGTTGTGGTCTCGATCCAGTCTCCTGAGGCACTCATATGTAACTGAACGATTTTTGTGGCCGATTTTGGATGGGTGCCAATTACACGCTCAGATCCGTTTTTATAGCGCACCGCATTTTTTAGTTCATTTGAAATAGTGCGTGGCATATCTGATGATAGCTTAGGGGCTAATTTTGATGCTGGGGCACGCCTTGATAAACTTTCAATGAGATTGCCAGCACTGGCAAAGACTTTAGCAAAAAGGTGCCCGCTCGAATCTTGAAAATTAATTGGATCTCCCTTGCAGTACGCATATGCATTCAACCCGCCCTTCCCAAGTGGACTCAAGCTATCCGGACTATTAAATCTCATCAAAACCGGATTAAACGCCCGATACCCATTACCCAACAAATAGTGCCCGGTCACCGGATCCGGCCGTTCGCCGTTGAACCCCAGCAAACTGGTCAAACCGCTTTCGGCGGTCCGATGGCCGTAAGGGGAATAGGCGATGGGTTGTGGTTGTCGGTCGCTCTTGAGCGTGTTCAGCACCGAGCGTTGCAGGTCTGTGGCTAGCAGAGTGGAGTCGAGCACTCCGTTCTGGCGCTGATGTTGCGCCAGCAACAGGTCATCGTGCTGGACGATTGAGTGTCCGACCGCACCCTGTACCTCGGTGGCCAGGCGGCTTTTACAGTAGAAGCGATGACGTTCCGGGGTATCGGACAGGGTGTGGCTGGTGAGGCGATCCAGGGGATCATAGCGATAACGGCAATTCAGGACTTGTCGAGGGGAAGACATGGTGACTCCAACTCTCAGGGAGGTGAACGCCTGAGTTTGGGCTGAGTTGCTTTCGGCGGGTACTAGCAGAACTGATAGGAAGGGGGCCGATATTGCGTAGGTTGCACTGACGCCATCGCGAGCAGGCTCGTTCCTACAATGATTGGTGTTGTTGCAGATGCCCGAGTACCCACACAAATCCCTGTGGGAGCGGGCTTGCCCGCGATTGGGGCATTAGCTTCAACATCTATGTTGAGTGAGCCACCGCCATCGCGGGCAAGCCCGCTCCCACAGTTTTTGTATTTGCAGTTCAAATTGACGTGTGTTCAAGGGTTGTTTAACGGCTGTCAGCGTTACTTCCCGCAAGCTACAACGGCTTGCGTCATTGCCTACAGCTACGCCAGAATCCGCCGGCTTGTGCGTCTTGGGGGTGGGTTTTATCGTTGGCCGGTCGCTGGAAAACAACAGCGATCGGGTTTGGTAGCCCGGAGTCTGGCGCGCGACACATCAAGCAGATGCATGTTTTGGTCTTTGCTTTTTATGGTGGTCATGCGCAGGGCCTCTTCGGAGGCGCCGGCTCCAGTACTCCGGTCTACCAACCTGTGCATGGCCACCACCATTCGTTTGGTAGCGAAAGTGATGGCTCCAACTTATAAGTACTGGAGTTTCACTATGTTCAAAGTCACACCCAACCCGCCGGACACCGATCCGACATCCCCGTACGAAAGCCTCGACTCCCAAAAACTCCACGAAGCCGCCGAGCGCGCCCTCGATCATTACCTCAAACCCGGCCCCGGCATCATGGCCACGCCGCGTAAACCCAGCTCCATGTTCATCGTCAATCCCGAACTCAATGTCGAGACCTTACTGGTGCATGCCTGTGAATCGCTGGCGTCGGCCAATGTCATGGCCACTGATCTGGTGGATCATCTGCAAGGCAGCAGCCGCAATGCGCTGCTGGGCATTGCGCAAGTGATCATGCTCGGCGAACTGGCGGTGAACCGGGCGCTGGATCAGCTCGATCCGCCTGAGTAACCACAAGTCTCCAGATCACCGATAGACCTGTAGGAGCGAGCCTGCTCGCGATGGCGCCAGTACTCCCGGCATAGATGCTGGCTGGTCGACCGCCTTCGCGAGCAGGCTCGCTCCCACACAACACCCACCGCTTGTTCGGAAGTCCTTCTCGGCGGGACCGTTGAACTACACTTTTCAGTTGTTCCACCCGATCAGCAGGGCGACGCATGACGTCGCTTGCCATCCGCCAGTCGCCCCAAGGCTTGCCCGTTGTGGCAAGCCTGTCGGAGGTCATCATGAAAAGGTTTTCACCGGTCTGCCTGTGCATCGCATTGTCGGTTTTGAGTAGCCCGGGATGGGCACAATCAGTAGTGCCGATGAAAGGGCAAAGTTCGCAACAAACCCAGGCCGACATCAACGAATGCAACAGCATTGCCAACAGTCAGGCTTCATCGACGTCCTCGCAGCCATCCGGCGGGCGGGTCAAAGGGGCGGCGGTGGGGGCTGCAGCCGGCGCCGTGGCGTCTGGTGTGCGCAGTAATCAGCACGATGCGTATGATGATCGTGTCGACAGTGACGTGAAACAGAACGTCCGCCAGGACCGCGCCAAGGAAACCGCCGCGGCCGGTATGGTTGTCGGTGGCTCGCGCCAGCGTCAGGAACGTCGGGCGGACGAGAAAACCACCCAGGCGAATACCGCGTCGGCTTACAGCAGTTGTCTGCAGGGCAAGGGTTATCAGGTCAATCCTTAAATCAGGTACCCAACACACTGTGGGAGCGAGCTTGCTCGCGATGGCGTCGGCACATTCGACATCCCGGTGCCTGACCCACCGCTATCGCGAGCAAGCTCGCTCCCGCAGGGATCTTCAGTGTTTTCGGGATCGAGCCAGGAACGCACTTTCTGCTGCTTGAGCCACTTTCATGGGCGGGTGTCGGGGCATTGTTTCAAGGGAAAAGACCCATGGGGAAACTGCCTGTAGCTCAAATCTGACAACCGTTCATCGGTGAACTACGCTGCGGTACGTACCCTCGATTTGAATTTTGTGAAGTAAGGATCCGACACATGCGGAGCAGGCTGCTCGCTGTAATGTTTACTGTTTTCGGGATGTTTTGGTCGGTGCAGCTGTGGGCCGAAGACGCGCCGAAAGTGGTTGATGCTCCCGTTGAATTGAAAGTGGCCAACCGCAGCATCATGGTGTTTCGCGCGACCATCCTCGGTGAGGCCCCGGCCTCCCGGGTCAAACGGGCGAAAGCGGTGATCGGTGAAGAGCTGGACGACGCCGACGACCTCAATGTCACCATCGACCCGATCATGAAAAGCTACATGGTGCTGCTGGGTAGCCGGCGCGCTTTTATCGTTTCGCCCAAGGATTTCGACGAGACCGAGTACGACACGGTACAGCAGGCCGCCGAAGCCGCGGCCGACCGGCTGCGCCAGGTTGTGGCCGAAACCCGGGAGGCCCGTAGCCTGCAGTTGATCCTACGCTCCGTAGTCGCCGCGTTGATCGCCACAGGCGTTTACATCGCGCTGCTGTTCGGCATGTCGTACCTGCGGCGCAGAGCGCTGAAGAAACTGCCTGAACTGATGCATCGGCACACCCAGGCCCTGAAAGTCGGACGGGTTCCGCTGGTCGACGCCAATTACCTGTATCCGTTGGCCAGCCGCTTGCTGGAGCTGGTGCGCTGGATCGTCGTGTTGCTGCTGACGTACGAATGGCTGGGCTTTGTCCTGTCGCGCTTTCCCTATACCCGTCCCTGGGGAGAGAGCCTCAACAACTATCTGCTGGAACTCGGCGAATATCTGCTGCAAGGGATCGTCGGTGCCATACCCGGGCTGGGCGTGGCGCTGGCGATCTTCTTCATCGCCCGCGGCGCAACGGCGTTCATGCGGCGGATACTGCGGCGCATGGCTGCACCGGGAACTCTCAGCTGGCTGAACCATGAAACCCTGCAACCGACCCAACGCCTCACATCCCTGGCGATCTGGCTGTTTGCCCTGGCCATGGCCTATCCGTACCTGCCAGGTGCCGGCACCGATGCCTTCAAAGGCTTGTCGGTGTTGATCGGCCTGATGATTTCCCTGGGCGCCACCAGCGTGGTAGGCCAGGCGGCGGCGGGGTTGATCCTGACCTACACCCGAACCCTGCGCCCCGGCGAATTTGTGCGCATCGGCGACTACGAAGGCACGGTGACTGAACTGGGCATGTTCACCACCAGCATTCGCACCGGCCTGGGCGAGGTGCTGACCCTGCCCAACTCGATGATCACCGGTTCCGTCACCAAGAACTACTCGCGGGTGGTACAAGGCCCCGGTTACGTGGTCGACACCATCGTGACCATCGGCTACGACACGCCGTGGCGGCAGGTGGAGGCGATGCTGCTGGAGGCCGCGAAACGCACGCCGGGGATTCTCGAAGTGCCGCCGGCCCAGGTATTCCAGACGGCATTGTCGGACTTCTACCCGGAATACCGGTTGGTGGCCCAGGCCATTCCCAGCCAGCCTCGGCCGCGCGCCGTGCTGCTGAGCATGCTGCACGCCAACATCCAGGATGTGTTCAACGAGTACGGCGTGCAGATCATGTCGCCGCACTACCTGGGCGATCCGCTACAAGAGAAATGGGTGCCCAGGGACAAGTGGTACCCGGCCCCGGCACAAGAACCGAAGGAACCGTGATTTTTCGCCTGAAAGGGAGTTCGCACCATGCTTGAGTTCATTCTCCACGCCCTGCGGACTGACCCGGAAATCGCGGTGTTCCTGGCCATTGCCCTGGGCGTGTTCATCGGGCGCATCCACATCGGCAGTTTTCACCTCGGTTCCGTGGCCGGTGCGCTGCTGATGGGGCTGCTGATCGGCCAGATCGGGCTGGAAGTGCCGACCGGATTGAAGTCGGTGTTTTTCGTGATGTTCATCTACGCGGTCGGCTTCAAGAGCGGGCCGGAGTTTTTCGGCAGCCTCAATCGCGGGACGCTGAAACTGGTGGTGTTGAGCGTGGTGCTGTGCGGGACGGCGCTGGCGGCGATCCTGCTGATGAATGCGGTGTTCGACTTCGACGCCGGTTTCACCGCCGGGCTCGGGGCCGGCGCACTGACCGATACGGCGATCATGGGCACCGCCACCAGCGCCATCAATCAACTGTCGATCGACACCGCGGCCAGGGCCCAACTCAACAGCCACATGGCGATTGCCTACGCGATCACGTACCTGTTCGGCACCATCGGCCTGATCGTCTTCGTCGGCAGCATTGCTCCGAAGCTGCTGGGTGTGGACCTCAAGGCGTCGGCACGGGAGCTGGAACTGGAGCTGGGTATCGCCAAGGAAGAAGACGCGATCACCGTGCCTTACACCCGCATTGTCGTGCGTGCCCATCAGGTGGCCGCCAACGGTTCGGCGAATGGGCAGCGCATTGCCGATGTGGAGAAACAGTACGAGTCGCTGACTGTCGAGCGCGTGGTGCGTGCAGGCAAAGTCTTCGAGCGTGACGAGGCTTTCACGCTGATGGCCGGGGATATCGTCGGGGTCTACGCCTTGCGCGAAGCCGTGGGCACGCTCACCCAGTGGATCGGGCCGGAAATCGACCATGCCGAATCCTTGTCTTTCCCCACCCGCGAGGTGGACATCGTCGTGACTTCGCCTGAGTTCGCCGGCAAGACAATCCATCAGGCAAAAAGCCGGTTGGAAAGCGCCAGGCGTCTGGGCTGCTTCATCAATACCATCACCCGCCAGGGCTACGAGTTGCCCTTGCTGCCCAACACCGTGCTGCGTCGAGGCGACGTGATCACCCTGACCGGCCGCACCGCCAGTGTCGAGGCGGTGGCCAAGCGGTTAGGGCGGATTCGCGAGAACAACTACAAGAGTGACATCGCCGTGCACGCCCTTGGCATGGTGCTGGGCTCGTTGCTGGGGCTGTTGTCGACCCATGTCGGGATGATCCCCGTGGAGCTGGGCATCGGTGGCGGAGTGTTGGTCGCCGCGCTGGTGATCGGCTGGTACAACTCGCGCCACCCGGAAATCGGCGCGTTGCCGCCCGCCGCGCAATGGGCGTTTTCCGAATTCGGCTTGACCGCGTTCGGCGCGGTGGTCGGCCTGCTGGCGGGCCCGGCAGCATTTGCCGCGATGAAGGAACAAGGCCTGGCATTGCTGCTGTCCGGCGCCGTGGTCACCATCGTGCCACCGCTGGTGGCGCTGTACTTCGGCCGCTATGTGTTGCGCCTGCCCCCGATGATCCTGTTCGGCGCCCTGGCCGGTGCGCAGACCGAAGCGGCGTCGATGAACAAGATCATCGAACAGTCTGGCAGCAACACCCCGGTGATTGGTTTTACCGTGTGTTATGCGATTTCCAATGTGTTGCTGGCGGTGTGTGGGCCGATCATTGTGTTTGTGGTGGCGGGGTAGCGATTTTGCAACCGTAGTGACTGCTGTGGCGAGGGAGGGTGTATTGCGGGAGCAAAGGCACACTTGAGCACCGGTTATCGGGCCCGGTGCCAGGGCGGGGGACGTTGCGCAGGGTGCGTTGAGCGACCCGCAAGGCCGCTCAGTTGTAGCGGTGTCAGAAAAGCATGTAGGCGGATGCGGTCGTCTGGTTCAGGTCGATCTCTCCGACCTCCAGAACTTCGTATTCAGCGCGCAGGCCGATGTTGCGAAAGACATCGACCTCCAGGCCGACACCGTAGGTCAGATCAACCCCGGTATCGTCGTCGGTGGCATTGCCGTCGGCGTCCCAGGCATGAGCACCGACACTGCCGAACACCCGCATCCGATCACCCAGCGGAAAGCCGACATGGGCGGCAGCCTGAGCCGATTTGCCTTCGAAATCGACATTTTTGTCCTTGAATTGACCGAGATCGACGTAGGCGCCCTCGAAGGCCAGGTAGCTATTGACGCGATACCCGGCATAAACCTTGTAGCTGGTGTCGTCGTCGTCCAGTCTGGATTCGTCGGTCTGTATGCTGCTTACGCCCGCTCCAAGGTATAAACCTTTGTCATCAGCGAGCGCCTGAAAAGACAGCAGCGATAGCAGTGAAGCGAAGCCAAGGTTTCGAAGTAGCATGTGTGGTGGAGTCCTTGTACAGGGTTGTCTGGTGTTAGGGTTCGGCGAGCATTTGAGGGGCCATCAGGGGTTAATAGAAGTCATTGATTGATATTTTGGGGTCGTAGGGCGGGATGTTTGCCGGGCATTGAAAGTAGCGTCTTGCCAACGCCTGGATTGGCAGCGCTTTGGAGAACAACCAGCCTTGCGCCAGTAGAACCCCCTCCGAAACCAGATGCGGCAGTTGCTCCTGAGTCTCTACACCTTCGGCTACGACCTTGAGTCTCAGCGACTTGGCCAGATGGGCAATGTGGCGCCACAGGGCATCCTTGGCCGCGATCTTGTCGTCTGCGATGAACGAGCGATCTATTTTCAGAATGTCGAAAGGCACCGAATCCAGAAGCGAGAGGTTGGAATAGCCGATACCGAAGTCGTCCACGGCAATGCGATGTCCACACGCACGAAGCCGTCGCAATTGCATGGCGGCAGGCTTCTGATCGAGCAAGGTCCTTTCGGTGATTTCAAACGTCATGGCGGACGCAGGCATGTTGTAGGTTGCGAGCACGCTGGCCACATAGTCGGGGAAGCTCGGGTCCTGAATATCCTGGGCGCAAAGATTGACCGTAATGTAAAAGTCCTTGCAGGCCCAAAGGTAGGTGCTGTAATCCTCGGCCACTTGTCGAATCACCGAACGCGTAAGTTTGCGGATCAGGTCAGACTTCTCCGCCACCGCAATGAAAACATCCGCAGGCACTTGGGTGCCGTTGTCGTTCCAGTGGGAAAGTGATTCGGCGCCCACCAGATAGCCGGTCTTCAAGTTGACGATTGGCTGGTAGTGAACACCCAGCGTGTTGGCTTTCAGGGCATTGCGAAGCCGTACGGCGGTCGAGGTGTAATGCCGTTGAGCACACCTTGCGAGCAAGAGCAGCGCTACGAACACGCACGCAAGACCAATGAATAATTTGAATTTGAGGACCGTCAGGTAGCTCAGCGGAAGAGAAATGACAGCGATCAGTTCATTTCGGTTGCCCGCAAAGGCGATGAGGACCTTGTCTGCCGAGGTAACCAGTTCTTCCAGGTGGAATGGCTTCTGCACCGTCAGCGGCCTGGGGCCCGTAGAGGCAATGGGCACTGCACCGCCGGGGCCTATGAGGTCCAGTTGCAGGTCCTCGGGAAACTTCAAATTGTCGAGCAGGATTTTCTTGTTTGCCCAGACGTAGGTTGACTGTTCCGACACAATGATAAAGTCGGTGTCCGCAGAATCCGTGTGAGCAGAGTCCACCCAGTAGGTTCGCTTTCCAACGGAGAACTTGCGTTTCTCGCTACCGGCCAGTATCGACGGGAGTTCTTGTCCGTAGGAGGAACAGATCTTGCCATTGGGCAACTGGATTGCCGCTTGATCAACAAATCGCAGGTTTTTGACCAGGTCAGCCAGTTGCGAGTATTGCTCGGCGGAGCATTCCTGACTCGAGCGATCAAGATCGTCGAGGGTTTCCAGTACTTTGTCGATCTGCGCATTGGGCTCCACTTGAGCCGCACGTAGATCGGCATAAACGTTATTCAACTTCCGTGAAATGAATTGTTCCGCGAGCCCTCCAGCACAGAACCATGCGGCCCAGCCTGCTGCAGCAATCAGACAGACAGTGACTGCGTGCCTTCCAAGTAACGCTTTATATGCGGCAACCATCGAAAAACCCCGAGGTATCATTATTTCACTGTGCATCCTGTAGTCGCGGATTAAACGACTTCAGTACCAGTCAATGACCCAGGCCAATAAGATGCCACTTGCATAGAGGGTAATGCACAGTGCGATTTTCTGCTTGAGTGGCAGCGTGTTTATTCGATGTTGCATGCTTATCTCCTTGAGTAGGCAAATAAGCAATTTTGGATATCTGCGGTTAATCGAGGAAAGTCATAAATCATCATTTACGGAGCATTTGGTAAATGCCTGTTAACGATAATTTCTAACCCCAGCGACCTGATTGTAAACGGGTGAGGTCGGGTTCCTGGGCCTGGCGGTGTTGCGCCTGGCCGTTTCCGACGGCGTCTCTCCGTAAGCGATCTGATACGCCTTGGAAAACCGGCCAAGATGGTGAAAGTTCCAGAACATCGCGGTTTCTGTCACGGTGGGCCAGGTTTTATTGATCAGGTCGCGACGGGCACTGGCGAGTCTCAAGTTTCTGATGTATGCGATTGGCGACATCCCGAACGTTTCAATGAAGCCAAAATGCAGAGTGCGTGTGGTGGTTTCAAGTTGCCTTACGAGCGACTTTATAGTGAGCGTTTTTTTTGTGTTTTCATGAATGTACTGTATGGCTTCTATCGCCACCTTTCTTCTTGTCGGGACTTTGCGCCTGACACCGCCTGCGGGTGTCAACGATTGCAATAGTGAAGCAAGCACCGCACTTCCAATCGCAGAGCATTGTGCTTCATCGCGTTCTGCTGAAGCCGTGTCGTTGATATCGACACAGCAAGCACTGATGGCTTGAATGGCCGATTGAATGAATTGAAAGTTTTCAGCCTGATAGCTGTGGTTTGTCCGGTTTGCAAGGATATCTATGACAGAGTGATCTTGGCGGCATCGGTCATAGTGCCCCAGTGTCGTGGTGATGGTGAAAAGTGTTTCATTCGGTTCGCAGGTGTAATGCACTGATTCATCGCTGTGCAATACGATGACTTCGTCAGGCCGTAGTTTGTGATCGTTTACGACGGGGCGACCAATCGGGGCCTGGGAGATGGCGAATGTCACGAATCCGGCAGGAACAGAACTGACCAGGGTCACGGATGAGTCGAACTCAAGGCGACTGCACTGCAGTTCGGGGCTGTGAAAGAGTTTGTGTTGCCGAATGCGCGCCTCATGCTCAATCGGGATAAGGCTCATTTCCCAATTGCCTATTGTTCTATTCAGTTGGCTCGGCAAGGCAGAAGACAAATGAAAGATCTCGTCGGGCGGTGCGATACTCATGAATTTTAAGGCTCATCTGTTAAATGATTAGGGTCAAGCCTGACGGGCAGTCATGGAGAAGATACGCGATTGGGCGTTCTTTCTGTCGGTAAGTTCGACCCCGTTTCCATCGGCTTTGATCGGGTTGTCAGAGTCCCCGGATCAGTTCCAGCTCCGCCGAAAATGCGTACTTGCAGTCCAACGGTGAGTCGTCCATGTGTTGAACGTTGCGCGGATCGATTTTCGAACTGAAGATCTGCGATTGGGGTTTCATCGGGTCAATGGCTGCAACGGTAAAGGAGTAAAAGTCGTCAATACGATAACCGGTTTTTACCTGATAGCCAGTTTTCACGGTACTTGGGGCCTTCTTGTTGGTTTCGACACTCGTCAATTTGGCACTGTAGACGCCCTTGTCGTCGGCCATGGCCTTGAGGGAAAGCAATAAACCAAACGATACGGTGACGAAATTTTTCAGTAGCATCGAGGCGATTCCTTATTAACAGTTGATTCAGGCAGAGCAGAATGTCAGCTGCATCTCTGCCACGACTTGGGCTGCAAATAATCTCACTTCGATGGTGCCTGCCAAAGTCAATAACTCATATTTGCCAGGTCGCCGGAAGAGGTCAGTCACTGCTTGCCCCTGCGAATACAACGCTGCTCAGAGTAGTATGAGCCTGTTGGCGTAGCTCATGCCGGCATCACTTTGTGGCGGGGCAGGGAGAGCAGAATCACTGTTCTGTTCGTCCGTTTGATACTCATTATCACTGTGGATTTTCAGATGCGACAGTTTCTGGCTGTCATCCGGGCTTGTTTCAATTTCATAATATTCAATGGTCGTGCTTTCGACGGAACGCTCGTCGTGTGCCAACGAATAAAGTGGCATGGCAGACAGAAAAAAGACCGCCAGGAATCCGAAAGTCGTCGATTTGCGGGTACGCAGGAAATGCATGGTTTTCACTTGATTCTCCTGTATAGGGCATTGTCCCGGGCGAGAGTCAAGCAGGCTCGATTCCAAGGATTATCGGCGAGGGATTTTTGGCAGGAGGGACGTTTGATTCAAATCAATAAGTATTATTTTTGTTTGAAGAATCTTTGATGAGAACCTGTGCCAGGCGGGTGTCGAGTCGGTTCGGGAGGCTGATTAATGGTTCATGCAGCGCAAGCGGCCAAGTTCATGGATGTAAAAACACACGGCGCTTTTATCCTGGGTCGGGATCAATTCGTAGTTTAGAATGGCGCCTTCCTGCAAGACGTATTGACGCCTGAAGAACAGGTCAGGGGTCTTTTCAATGGCAAAAAGTTCATTGTCCTGGCTGAGTTTGATATTGCTGACTTTGATCTCGACGTGTGTATTGCTTTCTCCGATTATATTGGCCGAGATGGTCGCATTGCGGATTTTTCCATTCAGGCTTTCCAGCGTGGTTCCAGTGAGCCGGCCATGCCCGATAGTGAGGTACTCTTCGGTGTTGAGTTGGTTGAGATCCTCCAGCCATTGTCGGGATTTTGTCTGGTAGCTGATATTTTCCATGTAGTGCGAAGGAGAGTAGACAAGAAAAAAAATGCAGATCGCATTGATCAAGCCTATAAGAGGCCAGTGAACGGCTTGCGGAAATTCAAACTTCATAAGGTGACTTCCAAACATTGACGAATCATCAAGGCGAGGTCTCTTTCACTGCTGTTCAATTGCAGATTTGCAGTGCTTTGATCCTGGCGGATGCACGAAACGGAATAATTGGCTTTATACAGGTTGATCCAGACCTGGCCCTTCAGGTTTGGCGGTAGCTGTTCAGTTTGTTTGACCGACAGATCCATCAGCGTTTGAGCCTCGGCAAGATCGCTGCCCACGGCGTGTATGACCAGTCCATTCTTGTCGATACTGGAAATTTCAATTTTTGGCGCGTCGAAGTCGAATTGAAAAATAGTAAAGGCAACGACTGCCAACGTAACGACATAAGCGATCAGTTGGGCCTTTGTAATGCGGGTGGATTTACTGATTTTACCTGAAGGTGCCAGTATTTCATCACCACCCGGTGGCGGTAGTTGCTCAGTGATGGGCGCGGGTGGCTGCGCTGTTTCCGCTCCGGGTGCTGGTACATCTGCTTGTGCATCGACGACACACTGCCGGTTGAAGCAATATCCTCGTCGAGGAACAGTCATCAAGATCTCGTGATCCCGACTGTCATTGAGAATATTGCGTAGTGAGAAAACCGTTTGGTTCAAACTGCCGGAGGCAACCACGCGGTCATTCCAGGTGTAGTCGATGATTTCATCGCGGCTTTTGGTGACACCTGGCTCCATGAGCAGCAGGTCCAACAGACGCGACTCAGCTCTACCTAGCGTGGAATTCTGTACATCTCCATGGGGTGTTGTAATGGAAAGCATGGCGTTGTCGGGGTCGAATACCGCCACGGCGCCATTTTTCAACTTGAAGGTGTAGCTCATAGAAATCTTCCGTTCAGGCGGTGCTGGCCTGAGTATAGGGGCCGGATTTGGCTCGGTACATTCTGGTCTGGGAAGTGAACGAAGATGAGGGCCAGGCGGAAGGAGCACTGTGTGTTGCATTTACAATGCTGGAATGTCTCGTTTCAGAGGCGTGCGGTTCGGCAAACAGCCCTGCCTGTCAGAGGTATCAGTTCAATCATACAAAGGAAAAGCATTGCTGGTTGACCCATGGTTTTCGATTTGGACACCGCGAATAATGCTTGGAATGGATTAACTGCGCTATCCGAAAACTGCAAGCTGGGGCAGGTGGGTTTGCGCGCAGCCACGCCTGAATGAACTAACTTGGCTGTTTCGACAGGCTTCAATTGCAGCCTGAACTATCAGGATACAAATAAATGATTGTGTTTTTGTGTGCGTGGCTTGTTAAGGATTATTTTTGATTCTTATTAGCTTTGAACCAGGGACGTTACCGATTTAAATGGATCTCGAGGAGCGTTGACGCACATCGCGGTCTTGGTTTGTTTGTCGCGGCGTAAACGATCCTCACCTCTCGTTCTACGGCTTTGCCCCGGGTCCTTTCATAAAGGGCCCGGGGTTTTTTTTTAAGAAGGCGCAGGCGGCCAGAAACCAGGAAGAGAGCATGACTACAGGGAGACAAACGCTTCACGCCATTGTCGTCGCCGATCAAGGCAAGACATCGTAGCCACGTTGTTGCAGGCAGCTGCTGTAGACGGAGTTGTTGGCGGTAACGCTTTGTTCGCTCTCACTCAGATTCTGCCGGCGCTCCTGGCGTTGCCTGGAGCCCCCCACGACGGCGCCGGCAACTGCGGCACTGTGTGCCCGGTTCTGGCGATAGTCTTGCTTGGTATCGTCGTCGATCTGGTCATAGAGGTTTTCATGTTGACGACCGCGAACTTCTGCCGCCGTCGCACCGGCTACCGCTGCGGTTGCGGCGCCCTTGACCCGGCCACCGGAGGGCACGGTGCTTTGCACCGGATGTTGCGCGTTGGCCTGGGACTGGCAGGCACTGGTGTCCTGCTGGATGGTCTGGGAGGTCTGACCTTTGAGGGGAATCACTGTCGCCGCCAGGGCGCTGGTGCTCAGCAACAGCATCAGGATCGCCAGGGTATGGGCCGGTATTTTCATCATGAGTCTCGCGTCAGGCGTTGGCACGGCTAACGGTTTGTCAGAGGGAAAACGCGGCGGGGTATCACATTGAAACCCCATGCCGGTCTGCTTGCGATGGGGTCTGCCTGAGCGTCAACGCTTGAGGAGGAGGGCCTGCATATCGTCTGTCATGCCTTTGAGTGCAACCTTGAAGTCATTGGCAACAATCGGCTGCTCGGCATTCTTGACGGTCTCGCCGAATACCTTGCGCACGATCTTCGCGACCGGCATACCGGTTTTGGCGTCGATCAGGTTGGCTTCGATGTACATCTCGGCGGTCTGATCCCGATGCCCGGTGGCTGCTTGTGTCGCCCCGACAATGGCGCCGATCGGAACAGCCTCATACCAGTGCATGCCTTCATTATTGGCGCTGACGTGAGTGATCGCCGCTTGCAGGATCAGCGACCGCGAATCGGTCGGCGCCAGCTGCGGATAAGGGACGATCGTATAGCGGCGGGCAAAGGCGAGCTTGACGCTGTCGCTGGCCATCAATTGCAGGTCTTGCAGGGTCTTCAGGCTGACGCGCGCGGTCGGCTGCGGCGATGGGTACAGTTCCATCTGCCTGAACACCACAGTGGAGTACGCACGAGGATCGAACCCGGGCGATACCCAGCGCAATACTTTCTGCTCACTCGGCGTAGTTTGCTCCTCCAGGCCCTGGTAATTGCCCAGGAAGCCCGAGTATTGCTCTTGCTGCGCGACTTTCGAGACACAGCCGACCTGAAATACACAGCTCAAAGCAATACCCGCAATCCATTTGTTCGACATGCCCATGTGTTTGGTTCTCAAGTGATGAAAGTTGTCATTCGGGTTCCGACCTGGCCCCGGGCATTGGTCCGGGTGCCTTGTATTCAGGCACTGATACTCGCCGGTCGGTTACGCAAAGCAGGTGCTTGCACGCCGGTCAATGCGGGCCGAATGCTGCCCGTAGCGGCGGGATAATCCGAATCAATAACTCTCAAAAACTGTTAAACACGGAGCCGGGAAAAATTGCACATCGATCACAGTCGCCTACGCTAACCCTTTGCAACGCCGGTTTTGGCGTCTACAGGTGAGTGAGATGGATTTGAAAGAAGGATGGATGTGTACCGCGTCGACACTCGTCGTTGCGTTGGGCTTCATCCCGATGGCTCAGGCCGAAGATTCGGCAGAGTTGGCCAAGAAAGCCCTTAACCCGGTCGCCGCGATGTACAGCCTGCCGGTGCAGTACAACTGGGACCAGAAGATGGGGCCGACCGGGGAGGGCATGCACAGCGTCACCAATATCCAGCCTGTGCTGCCGTTTGCCTTGAACGAAGACTGGAACCTCATTTCCCGGACCATTCTGCCGATCATCGACCAGCACGGCCTGGCCCCCAATGGCGCGGCGGACAAATCCGGCAGCGGCGATATCACCCAGAGTTTTTTCTTTTCACCAACCAAGCCCACGGAAAGTGGCTGGATACTCGGTGGTGGCCCGGCGTTATTGATACCGACCGGCAGTGATGAATTGCTCGGCAGCGAGCAATGGGGCCTCGGCCCGACGGCGGTGGCGTTGAAGCAGTCCAATGGCTGGACCCGAGGCATTCTGGCCAACCATATCTGGGGCCTGGACGACAGCCCGCCGGACAACAAGGAAAAGGTCAACCAGACCTTCCTGCAACCCTTCCTCTCGTACACCACCCATACGCTCACAACCTACGGGGTGAACACCGAGTCGACCTACAATTGGCAATCGCGCGAATGGTCGGTACCGGTCAACCTCACAGTCACCCAACTGTTGAAGATCGGCGGTCAACCATTGACGGTGCAGGCCGGCCCGCGCTACTGGCTCGACAGCCCGGAAGACGGCCCGCAAGGCTGGGGCTTTCGCGCCGCCGTGACGCTCCTGTTTCCACGCTGATACGCCGTTTCGGACGGCCTGGAGGAGACACCCCATGGACCGATTCACCGGCGGTTGTTTGTGCGGCAAGGTGCGCCTTGTTGCGTCGGGGCGCCCGTTCCGGGTTGGCGTTTGTCACTGTCTCGACTGCCGCAAGCATCATGGGGCGCTGTTCCACGCGTCCGCGATATTTCATCAGGATGCAGTGACAATCGAGGGCGAAACCCGTGACTACGCCGGGCGGCATTTCTGTCCGCAGTGCGGTTCGTCGGTGTTCTCGCGCAGCGCAGACGAAATCGAAGTGAACCTGGGATCCCTGGATGCCCCTGACCAGTTGACGCCAACCTACGAGAGCTGGACTGTACGGCGCGAGGCTTGGTTGCCGGCGTTTGCGCTCACTCGACATTACGAGCGCGATCGAGATTCCACGGGGCGTTTTGAGGACTAGCGGGCAGATAGTCATATTCCATAACAAGCGGCTATGACAACGAGTGCAAGAAAACACACCAGTTGAACGCTGAAGAAGGTAAACCGAATCGCCACGAACGCATTGGTTTGCTCATGGGATACGTGAACCAGTGACTGGCACACGCGAGCGATCAGGACGAGCGTGGACAAGTAGTTCACTGCTGAGCCATTGACATCAAGGGCTGTAATCACGAATACGATGACGCCAAAGACAGGCAGGTTTTCCACACAGTTGGCGTGTGCCCTGGTCCCGCGCCGATACCAATCCTCGCCTTCGAGCCGATCGCTGCGGAAAGAGGCGATCGGAACACTGGAGAACAGGATCCCGACCCAGCGATAGACCCCGACGGTTGCCATCAACAGCAGCAAGGTCCAGGTCGCAAACCCGAGCAGCATCCACATCGGTATCGTCATGGCCGCCATCCTCAATCAATCATTATCAGCACGTCATCCCGCAGCGCGACCGACGAGCAGTCGGTCGCACGCTGTCGGTCAATTGCTCATGATGGGTGCCAGTGCAGTCTGAATCCGGGACATCTGTGCGGGCGTTGTCATCTGCGTCAGCAGTCGGCCGAAGTGTGGATGCCGTACGCCCGAGATAATGTATTGCCAGCGGTAGGCGCTCAGCACGCAGGCTTTGATTTGCGCCGTCTCATCGACACTGAACGATCGTGAAACATTGCTGATGAAATAGTCGGCATCGGCTGCCGATTGTGCCTGCAGGATTGCGTCCACGGCCGCCACCAGCGCAATCAGATCAGTCACTGCCAGGTCGCGCTCGGCGGGCGAGAGTTTCGCGTGTTCGTCCCGCCACTCCAGTTCATCGAGTACGACGTGGCGGCTTTCATCCTTCCAGTGGAATTTGAAGACATCCTTGAACAGCGGGCACAACTCCTCGCGCGGGGCGATGCTTTGCACGTAGTGCGCCTGAACGAACAGCTCGATATGACAGGTCAGCGCCAGCACCGACCAGGTGCTGGCCGCCAGTACCGCACGCGCCACCTCGTTTGGATCGGCAACCTGACGATATCCTGCTGGCAAATGCGAACTCATCATCGTCTCCATGCGCCGGAACAGTTCCTGATGCTTGATCTCGTCGTTGGAAAAACGCACCAGCGCTTCAAGCGCCAGTTGATTGTCAAATACATGGGCCCGACCCTGATCGAGCATCTTGGCACTGATGAAACGCTCGACCAGGCCAAAGATGTACGCATAGGTCCGGCCCTGAATCTGGCTGAGCAGGCGCGCCTCGGCCCCATCGAGAAAGGTCAGGCGATCGATCTGCGACAGTCCGTCGGGGAGGAATTTGCGCGAGAAGTCGAAACTGCGGTCCTGGAGCAGATCGCGATCGATCTGCCATTCGGACTTTTTCGAAGAGCTGACCATTTGCGCATAACGGGCGGTGGTGCCTGACGCTGAGCCGGGTAGGGTAACGACGCTGTTCATATGGATCTCCTGCTGCCCTGGTTGAGTTGGAATGGGGCAATTTCGGGTGACGTCGGAGCCAATGACCTCAGGTGAAACCTCTGGGGACAATCTCGATCGCTGAGTCCGCGTTGGTGCTAATCTAGGCGTCGCAGTTCAGGCGGTGAATGACCGGTGCGCCTGAATACCTGCTCCGGACTCCGGAAAGGAGGGCGGTCAAGTGTTGGATGCGCTTTCTGATGTCTTGCGTGTGATTCGGTTGTCTGGAGGGGTCTTCCTCGAGGCGGAACTCACTGCGCCCTGGTGCATCAACGGCAGAATCTCGGCGGATGATTGCAAACCGTTCCTGGCGGCACCTCGACACATCATTGCGTCGCACTTTGTCGCCGCGGGGTGCATGCAAATTCAAATCGACGGTGGTGCCGCCATCGAGGTAAGGGCTGGCGAACTCGTTCTGCTTCCTCGCAACGACGCTCATTCCTTTGGCAGTGACCTGGGCATTGCGCCCATGCCGGCCAGAGAAGTCATCCAGCCGCCAGAAGTCGGCGGCATTTCGAGGATCAAGTACGGCGGGGGCGGCGAGGCCACGCAGTTGTTGTGCGGGTTCCTCGGTTCGGAAACTCCCTTCAGCCCGCTGCTTTCGTCGCTGCCTTCCTTATTGAAGCTGGACCTGCGGGCGACGGCTTCAGGCATCTGGATCGAAAGCTCCTTCCGTTTTGCTGTCAGTGAAATCGCGGCGGGACGCGTTGGCTCGACAACGGTCATCGCCAAACTATCCGAACTGCTATTCGTCGAGGCTGTCGGCCAGTATGTCGCCAGCCTTCCCGCTGAGCGGCGCGGGTGGCTGGCGGGTTTGCGCGATCCGCATATCGGGCGCGCCCTGGCGCTACTGCATGCTCGCCCAACCGAAGGCTGGACCGCAGAAGCCCTGGCGCTCGAGGTGGGCATGTCGCGCTCGGTGTTCGCCGAGCGCTTCACGGCATTGGTCGGACAGCCACCGATGCAATACCTGACGCTGTGGCGCATGCACGTGGCGGCTCAACAGTTGCGCGAAGGTCGCGGCAATGTGGCGCAAATCGGCTTTGCCGTTGGCTACGATTCCGAAGCCGCGTTCAGTCGCGCATTCAAACGCCAGTTCGGTACATCCCCCGGCACCTGGCGCAGACAATCCGCATGAGTGGGGCCGGTGCCAGCTCTGCATGGTTACCTGACCAGGCTTGACCCTTTGAACTCAAGGAAGCCGAGGCGATTCTACCCGAGCCTGGCTGGCTCGCAGCGTTTTGGAGACCTGGGCTTGAATCTCGTAGGCAGGCGCCTCGACGGCTTCGTAATCACGGGTATAGCGAGTGGCAAACTCGTGATTGCCCCATTGCTGGTACTGCTGCACGTGCTTCAATTCATGTGCCCACAGCGCGACATCGTTCAGTGCATCTTCGGCATTTCGAAAGACGATGATGTCGATAAGGGTGACCGCACGGATATCGGGATTCTGCAGCATGGTGTTTGCGGCGTTCAGTTCCACATCATCGCCGACCTTGTAGCGCGCCGAATCGAGCACTTGAATGTCGTACCAGGGTTCGAGCTGGGCCCGAATATTCAGCGGAATTGGCCGGATATCGCCCGTTGCCGCAGAGTCGCGCGATTGCACAATCCAGCTCTGCAACCCAGAGGCCGCCATCTGGTTCATGTCGTCGAAGATTGATCCCGCTTCCTCTTCGGAACCTGGAGCACAAAAACAAGCGACCATGCAGACCTGGGACTGCCCGGCCGGGCAGGCGAAAACCGAGGACGAGGTGCCTGCGCAAAAGAGCACGATCGCTAACCGGAAAACTTGACGCAAAAATACAGCTGACAATGGGTTCTCCCATGGGCAATGGCGGTCGGCAGGCGATACGTTGGGCATCTTGCACCCATTGTCCTGCCGCGTGTTGGACCGCTGCGACACTGTTCGATTCCCTGGGTTCCACAGTTTCTTTTGGGCGTTTCCCTCAATGCCTGTAAGGCCCTGCCTGGCCGAAAGCAGCACGGTTGAGTCGCCAATCGGTAAAAACCGGCTGATAACCTGGCGCTAACGTAACCCCAAAGACTGACGCAACTGCGCCGGACTCACTCCAAGGCGTTGCTTGAAGGTGGTCGCCATGTGCGCCTGGGAGTTGAAACCACAGGCGTAGGCGATCTCCGTCAGGGTGGCGGTGGAATCGCGCATCAGGGCGCGGGCCTTGGCTAGGCGTCGGTCGATCAGGTAACTGTGCGGGCTTTTGCCGGTGGCGTTTTTGAAGGCCCGCATGAAATATCCTTCGGACAATTCGAGCAGGCCCGCCATCGCCGGTACGCTCAACGGGCCATCGAGGCCTGTATCTATGAACTCATCGAGCAAGCGCATCCGGCTACCGGTTATCGCGCCATGGGGTGCTGTCGCCACCGCTTCGCTACCCGTCGCCCGCTCGGACAACGCCAGTGCCCAGGCTTCCCAATCGTCCTCCACAGAGGCCAGCAACAGCGCGGCGCGCATTCGCCACGCGAGGGCAGAGGCCTGCCGGTCGATGCGATTGTTGAAGGCACGATCCCCGACCAACGCCATACCGTCGGTGCGTATCACCCGCAGATATTCACCGCCCTGGGGGGATTCGGACAACACGTCACACCCGGCGGGAACGAACGCCAGGCCGTTGGGTACGGCATCGAAGGGGCGTATTCGGTCACTGCCGATGGCGTGCAGGCCTCGCTGGCTGTCGAAGGCGAAGCCGATTCCCGCCTGGGTCGCGACATATCGGGTCGCGTAGGCGCTACCGGGGAGCAATTCGATCGCCCATGGGCCGGCCTCGATACGACGGACCGGTTCGGACAGCAGTGGCGGCGGCGGGCGATTTCGATGACTCATGGACACCATAGTAGTGAAGAGAGGGGACAAAAGTCAGGTCAGTTTTTTGAAAGCCGGTATACGGCGCCGTTGTTCAAACTGGGCAAAATCTCAGGGGGACCCCTCATGCACAGACTGACTCGCGACGATATCGAACAGGCCGCTCGCCAGGTTTACCAGGTCATGCCCGCCACCGCCCAGTACCCTTGGCCCTTGCTGGCTCAGCGGTTGGGTTGCACGGTGTGGGTCAAACACGAAAATCACACGCCTACCGGTGCTTTCAAGGTGCGCGGCGGTATCACGTTCATGCGCTGGCTCAAACGCGAGCACCCGGGCGCGAAGGGCATTGTCAGCGCTACCCGCGGCAACCATGGGCAGAGCCTGGCACTGGCGGCTCGCACACTGGGGTTGCAGGCGTTGATCGTCGTGCCGCAAGGTAACTCGGTAGAAAAGAACAACGCCATGCGCGGTTTTGGTGCTGAAGTGGTCGAGTATGGCCGCGATTTCGATGATGCCCGTGAGGAGGCTGCCCGCCTGGCGCAAGCGCATGACCTGTTCCTGGTTCCGCCGTTTCACACCGAATTGGTCAAAGGCGTCGCCACTTATGCGCTGGAGCTGTTCACCGCAGCGCCGGACCTGGACACCGTTTATGTGCCGATTGGTTGTGGATCGGGGATTTGCGGGGTGATCGCCGCCCGCGATGCGCTGGGACTGGAAACAGAGGTGGTTGGCGTGGTTTCCACGGAGGCGGCGGCCGCACAGTTGTCGTTTGACGCTGGCGCGATTCGCGAAACCGCCTCGGCCAATACCTTTGCCGACGGCCTGGCCGTGCGCAAGCCGATTCCCGAAGCCTTTGCCGTCTACGCGGCAGGTGCGGCGCGGATCGTATCGGTCAGCGATGACCAGATCGCCGAAGCCATGCGCGTGTATTACACCGATACCCATAACCTTGCCGAAGGAGCCGGTGCGTCAGCGCTGGCAGCGCTGATCTCGGAACGTGAAGCCATGTCGGGAAGAAGGGTGGGGGTGATTCTGTCCGGTGGCAACGTCGACAGATCGGTGTATGCACGAGTGATTGCGTGAAAGGGGCCATGGCCCTTGTCACATAAATTTGAAATGCACGGCATTGCTCCGCAGAATCACGCCCCGATCCGGCCAAAGGCGCCGGACGTTCGTGGTGAATAGGGGCCGCAGTTGAACGATCAGACATTGTCCATGCGCCTGGAGCGCGTGGCGGCACATGTACCAGCCGGTGCGCGCCTGGCCGATATCGGCTCGGATCACGGTTACCTGCCGGTGGCATTGATGCGCCGTGGCGCCATCGCGGCGGCGGTAGCCGGCGAAGTGGCGTTGACGCCGTTCCACGCGGCCAACCGCACCGTGCGCGAGAACGGCCTGGATTTGCAAGTTACCGTGCGCCTGGCCAATGGCCTGGCGGCAATCGAGCCGGAAGACGGGATTACGGCGGTCAGCCTCTGCGGCATGGGCGGCGAAACCATCCGCGACATCCTCGACAGCGGCAAGGCGTACCTGAGCGGTCAGGAGCGCCTGATCCTGCAACCCAACGGTGGCGAGCAGCCACTGCGCCAGTGGCTGATGGACAATGGTTACCGCATCCTCTGCGAGGAAGTGCTGCGAGAAAATCGTTTCGACTATGAAATCATCGTCGCCGAGCACTCCGGACCGGTGATCTACACCGCCCAAGAGCTGTACTTCGGCCCATTGCAGATGCAGGCCCGCAGTCCGGCGTTCCTCGTCAAGTGGCAGCGCAAGTTGCGCCAGAAACAGAAGACCCTGAGCCACTTTGCCCAGTCGCAGCAGGCCGTGCCCGAGGAAACGGTGCAGGACATCGCGCGGCAGGCCCGGTGGATCACAGAGTTGCTGGCTTGAGCCAGGTCCGGGACTTGTAAACGTCTTCGATTACGCGGGCGATGGATCGGCGTTTTTCCCGGAACCATTGCCTTTGGCCTGACGGGCGCTGCGCCGCAGTTCCTGTGGCGTGCGCCCCACGACTCGCACGAAGCTGCGAAGCATGTGGTCGGCATCGCCGAATCCGAAGCACCTGGCGATCTCTTCGAATGTCTGCAGGCCGTCCTCGACCAGTGGCCGCGCCGACTCGATACGCAGGCGCTCCAGTTGGTCGACCACCTGCAAGGCCTCGGTCGCGACTTGCAGTCCACTCGAAGCGCTGATCAATCCGCCCTCAAGGGACGCGACAGTGAATCGATAGCCGGGAGGGCGTGCGCGATTGGCGTTGGAGAAGGCTTCGAGCGGGCCACTCAGATCGAGCAATACGAAGCCCGGATAGACCAGGAAACATATGTGACGCTGCATGCACGGAACATCCACAGTCTGAATGGGGTCATGGTACGCGCTTGCTGTCGGGAAGGTCACGTGGGGGCATTGAACCCAACCGCCTCATGCAAGGTGCCTGGGCTTGTCGGCCGAAATCCAGGGATATATGTCCATTTCGTGCCGTCTTCTCGCCGTACCGTAATTGCACCACCCCCACATTGCGGACGTGCAACATGACCTTCAACCGAATTCATCCTGCCAGACTCATCTCCTGCGCCACCTTGCTGGGGGCGATCCTGATGGCGCCCGGCATCGGTTTCGCCGCCGAGAACCCCTACGCCGATCCAGCCAAACCGGCGCTGCCAGCTTCCACTTTTCAATGGGATTCCAGTCGAACCGCGCTGGTCGTGATCGACCCGCAGATCGACTTCATGAGCCCTGAGGGAGCGGGCTGGTCGGTCTTCGGCCAGAGCGTTACCGAGCAGAATCTGGTGCCAAATCTGACCCGGCTTTTCACGGCGTTCAAGCAGGCCGGAGCGACCGTCGCCATCTCGCCACACTACTACTATCCCCAAGATCATCAGTGGAAGTTTGAGGCGCCAGCGGAGACCGTTCAGCACAAGCTGGGTATGTTCGACCGCAAGGGCGCTCTGACGCTCGATGGATTCCGCAATTCGGGTGCCGACTTCATGAAGGAGTTCAAACCCTTCATCGAAGACGGCAAGACCCTCGTCGCCTCACCGCACAAGTTGTATGGCCCGCAAAGCAACGACCTGATGCTGCAGCTGCGCAAGCAGCGGGTCGACAAAATCATCCTGGCGGGCATGGCCTCCAACCTGTGCGTCGAATCGCACCTTCGCGAGTTTCTGGAGCGCGGTTTCGAGGTGGTTGTCGTACGTGACGCCGTCGCCGGCCCGAAGCTGCCTGACGGCGATGGATACGGTAGCGCGCTGGTCAACTTCCGCTACATCGCCAACGGCCTGATGACGACCGATGAGGTCGTGAAAAAGCTGGAAGGGCGCTGACCTTGGGCATGACCAGACAGGGGAGTACCCGCACAGGATCTGCTGACGTTCATTCGCGGCTGATCCGGCCCATCCATGGCTCTGCTGCTCGCAGGGCCATGGATAGGCTCTTGGGTCGGCCTCATTACTCTTCTTCCCTGAGCGCATGGATCCGCCCTGATTTTTCTGCAGCTATCAACGCAGCATGATCTTTCGCATTTTGATTGGCATAAGCGATGGAAAATTTGCCGATGGCCTGGTCGAAAGAGTCCAGCTTGCCCAAGTAACCACTGATGAGCGCCGCATCCCCGGATTTGGCATGGGCACGGGCGAGGGTATGACCACACCACTCGGCGTACATCTTCATCCGTGCCGCGGAAACGCCTTCGATGGGCGCTGACATTTTCATGTCCCGCAACTGGCGTACAAAGAAGTGCCGGCCATTTTGTCCGCGTGTCCAGCCCAGGAAGATGTCGCTGGAGGACTGCATCAGTCGCTGCCCCGTGACAACACGCTGCCCCTGGTTCTCGTAGTCGCTGTTGCCTGCATAGGGTGCCAATACCGAGGGACAGGCCTCCTTGAATTGCAGGAGCAAGGGGTGGTTTTCCGCGGAAAAGAACAGCCCGACGAAACAATAGGTCCCCACGCTTCCGATCCCGACCGCTTTGACGGCAATGTCTTCGAGACGGTAACGATCGAAGAGCACGCGTCGTTCATGGGGCAGCGACAAGCGATAATCATGCAATGCGCTACGGACTCGCTGCTTGAAGCCCTTTTCATACACATGAAAAAGCAAAGGCGGCTGATCGATCAGTCGCCGCCGCCCTCCAACTTCGCTGCTGATCTTGGGGTAGAGGTAATCACCGAGACGCAACCTGGCCTTTGCGATCACTTGCTCGCGAATTTTCTTGATCTCGGCATTGGGCGCCATATCGATGATCGTTTGGGCATCCAGGCGGTCATACCAGACATCCAGCGGGCCCATTTTCGAAAATTTGCGCAGGCCCTCGCGGTAAGCGCAAGCGCATTTGACGGCAATGTCCCGTGCGTCTTTATCGTTGAGTCGGTTATCGCGCGCGGCCACGGTAAAACTGATCGCCAGGCGTTTGACATCCCATTCCCAGGGGGCCGGGAGCGTTTCGTCGAAATCGTTGATGTCAAAAATCAGGTTGCGCTCAGGTGTCGCGAACAACCCGAAATTCATCAGGTGGCAATCCCCGCAGGCTTGCACCTTTACGCCAGTGGTTGGGGTCGTGGCCAGGTCATGCGCCATCAACCCCGCGGAGCCGCGTAAAAAGGTGAATGGACTGCGCAGCATACGCCCGTAGCGCAGTGGCACCAGGTTGGGCAGTCGAAAGCGGTTGGACTCTTCGAGCAGTTCGATAGGGTCGCGGCGCTTGCCGGGTGGTTTCCATTCGGCGTGAACCGAATGCGGCAGGCGTTCGCGTAGTTGCTCGCCTGCGAACAGACGCTCCTTGCGCGAGAGAAAGACCGAATCGTCACCGGTGTCGTCCGATGGCTTTGCCAGGCCGTCGGCAGATTTGCTTTTGCGGGGGGGCATGTCCACTCCTTTGCTCAACGAAGTCTGACTCGCTCGGGCACAGGATCTGGTAATGCGACTGTTCCATCAGCCCCCAGGGCGCGCGTGCACTGGCATCCTGGAAAGTGTCGAAGCTGTTTTTCAAGCGTAGCAGCTCCGATTCTGGATGCTGTATTGCCAGTACTGAATGAGCGCTCAATTCGAAGTGGTTTGCGGATGACTGCAGGCGACTCGAACTTGCCGGTAACCGGTAGGAAATTGAGCCACTGGTCGGGTCTGGCGACGAAAGTTCAGCGCAATAGCGGTTTTTTTTCCCGCATGGAACAGGAAACGATTCAGCTGCGTAGCGACGCGGGTTTCAGCCGAAGAGGCAGGCGTTCCCAGGTGCTGGAAACAGTACCGTTTGTCGATGTTTTTGCTCAAAAAATGAACGATCGGGATATGCTGGGCTCTGATTTCCCAGCAGGCGGATCCTTAGGTTCCCGCTGCACTCACTAGAAAAATGGACGTATACCTCATCTGCATTGAATGGAATGCACATGGGGATTTTTTTTACCTGAGACCTGGAGTGATAGTATGCCGTCATCACTGACTCGCTGGGCGAGTCGCTCTCTCTTGTAATACCAAATTATTTAGTTGCTTCAATCTTTGCCAACTTGACCTTGCAGGTGCGAATCAATAATCCGCATGCCTGGGGCATGGTCAATTTGCACTGCTGCTATAAGTGGAGATGTAGTCTTGGATATTAATACAATGATCGGCCTGATCGGCCAGAAAGAATCCATGGAGTTTTTGCGTTTAGGCGTTGTGTACGTTCATCTGTTGGCTTGCTGCGTAGCGATTGGCCTGGTGTTCGCCAGCGATGCCGCAATGGTCAAGGACTTACTGAAAGGTCGTGTGTCGTCGGGGCACGATAATGAACATATGGCCAGTCTTCAGAAGTCTGTTGCCAATGCGTTGATATTCTTGTGGGTCACCGGAGCTGCGATTATAGGCATTGATTACCTTGATAAAGGCATGACCTATTTTGCCAATCCGAAACTTCAAGCCAAAGTTATTATTGTATTGTTGCTGACGTTCAACGGCATGTTGTTGCACCGCTACGTATTGCCTGCAATGTTGAAGGCCAGTTCGTTGCTTGATCTTAAGGTCAATGTACGAATGTTTGCCCTGTTCTCTGGCGCACTGTCGGGCGTGTCCTGGTTGTATGCCGCCATGCTCGGTGTCGGTCGACCGCTGGCCTGGAAGTATTCGCTCACCGAGTTGCTGATGGCCTATCCGGTGTTGATCGTGCTCGGCTTTGCGATGATGGTGGCGCTGACCGAGTGGGCGCGTAAACGCAACGAAGCGACTCCGGTTCAAGAGTCTTCGTGGCTGTTTGCGGGTATTCCTGCGCTGCGCTGAGCTGACGAAATTCCGGGAAGAGGCGGGTGAAACCGTCTGAACCGCTCAAACATCAGACCCCCTCCTCGTGAGGGGTTTTTTGTGCGTGTGGATATCAGAGTTCAAAGAAAACCGGCTCGAATGGCCGGTTTTTTTCGTGTGAAATACGTCCATTTCATTTCAGCGCCAACGCGTTGATCGTCGCGCGTGAAAGCGATCCGAAGCGCTTAACCAACGGCCCAAACGCTGAGAAGCCCCTCATCCTTTCGACAAGGAGGAGGGCAGCGGGGTTGGTCTCGCGTCTACCGCTCATCGCCAAGGCATAAAATAGGCTTTGACATCATTGGGGCTTTGGTTGAGTATTAATGCATCGCATGCGATCTGATCGAAAGCGATAAAAAATAACGACAACCCTGACCGTTTGGAGATTCAGCCATGAACACCGGAAGCAGCCGCACAATGTTTATCTCGACCGCTCACGCTTCCCATGGCCAAAACGGCAACAACTGGATCATTGCACACGCCAATTGATGAACGTTGTCTTTTAATTATCACAAACGACGCATGCGATATAATCGCACGAAATATAAAGCCCTGAGGAAGTCCCCATGAGCAAGATCGAAAAAGTACTGGCCAGCGGCAAAACCCACACCACTCGAAACAGCGCAGGCAACACCTCGCGCGGCCATAACGGCAACCTCGACATCGTGCTGTCGTCCCCCGGCAGCGACACACCGGCACATGTGCTCACTGCCGTCCAGCCACACCCGAAAGCCGAGCAACTGTTCGCCGGAGCGTGGTCGGCCTGCTATATCGCAGCGGTGGGGCTGGCCGCCCAGCAGATGAAAGTGACACTGCCGACCGACACCGCCGTCGACATTGAAGTCGATCTGGGCCAGACCGGCGCGGCTTACTTCCTCCAGGCCCGACTGACCCTGCGAGTGCCGGGGCTTGACCAAGGGGTGGCGACTGAACTGGCCCACAACGCCGATTCCATCTGCCCTTACTCCAAGGCCACACGCGGCAACATTGATGTCGACATCAACGTCCTGACGGCATAACCCACTGCACGGCCGGCTCACCGGGGATCTTCCCGGTGAGCCGGCCGTCGGTGTTTATACGCACTACCGATACCATCGCGTACGACGTATAGTTTCAGCCTCGCCAGATTGAACCAAGAGAACGCCCATGAAAAACACCGACAAGACATCCGCCCTGGATCTCAAACTCTCCGAGTTCCTGTGTTTTGCGGTCTATTCCACCAACCTGGCCTTCGGCAAGGCCTACAAGCCGATGCTCGAACGGCTCGGCCTGACCTATACGCAATACATCACCCTGGTTGCGCTGTGGGAGGAAGACAACCAGACCGTTGGCAGCCTCGGCGAAAAGCTGTTTCTCGAATCCAATACCCTCACGCCGATCCTGAAGAAGCTGGAAGCGATGGGTTATCTGCTGCGCCAGCGCGACCCGGAAGACGAACGCCAGGTGCGGATCAGTCTCACCAAAGAGGGGCGAAAACTACGTGAAGGCCTCACCGAAGACGGCTTCCCGCAAACCGGACTTGACCCCGACGACTTCGTGCAGATGCAGAAGGCGATTGTGAAGTTACGGGGCAGTCTCATCCGGTCGACCAAGGACAGAGAGTAAGTCGTATCCAGTAAAGTGAGTGGCCCCGGATTTGCGAGGTGCACTGTGCGCAGAAACCCTTTGCGCAGGGTAATACGGCTATCGGATGTTGTGCGGCGGTTGTACCGCAGGACTGGCCATTGATCTGAATCCCCCCGATTTCGGCGTGAATTCCCCCCGCTAATGGGCGCGATTCCCCAGCAGGATTCGCGTCTCCATCAGCTCGGGAATTTCTAATTTCGAGCAATGTTTGCGGGGCGTTCAGGCGTGCCGACAAGTATTGTTACATCGATGGCAGGGTAATTGCTGAGCGAGGGTATCCCGTTCATGAAAGGTGTCGGGACGCCGTGGAGCTGTAAGTACCCCCCATTGAGTGATTGATGTAACCGTTGGGTTGCATCACGAAATACCCCTGGCTACTCAATGGAAGTGCCGCAGTCATCCTCTGCAACTGTCCAGGGGAAGTTGTTATGAAGCACTCCAAGCCAGCGCTGCACCCGTTTTCGGCCTTGATCATTCCATGGACGATGGTTTGCCTGCTCACGGTAACGCTGGTGGCGGCCGACGAACCTCAGGGCAATGACAATCAAAGTAACGATAAGTGGGTGGAGCCGGCACGCTCCAGGCTCATGCATGTGATTGGCGGGATGCCGTTCTTTCCCCATCGGGCCAACACCACCGGCAACCTGATCTTGAATGTGAAGGACTTTGACAATGCCCAGGTCTGTGGCGCTTGTCACACGGAGATCTACAAGCAGTGGCGCTCGTCGATGATGTCCCAGGCCTGGGATGAACCCATCTATCGGGCCTTGCTCAAGCGTGCGAGTTCAGCCACCGAGGGCAAGGTCGATAACTTCTGCACTGGCTGCCATACCCCGATCGGTCTCACGACCGGGCAGATCACTTCGCAAGTCAACCGCTCCTCGATTGAAGACAGTGCGAAGAACCATCCGATGCCCGGGGTCGATTGCGAGACCTGCCACAACATCAGTGCCCGCACGGGCCTCGACAACGGCGCCTATGTCCTGAGCCCGCGAGCACACGGCAAACCGACCAAGTTCGGCCCGCGCCGGGATGCCGTTTCGCCTTATCACGACACCGTGTATTCCGCTCTGCACACCCGCTCGGACTTTTGCGGCACCTGCCACAACGTCACGCACCCCTTCAGCAGCGTGGCGGTGGAGCGCACCTACGATGAATGGCAGGAGAGCACCTACAGCCTGAACAATGTGACTTGCCAGAGTTGCCACATGCCGGGGTTTGCGGGCAAGGCCGCGATCATGGGGCCTGACCGCGAGGAGGTCGCCTCGCATTGGTTCAGCGGGGCCAACGCGATGATGCTCAAGCATCTCGGTCAGGAGGAGGGCGCGCAACGCGCACGCGACATGCTCACGCGCGCCGGGGACATAAAGTTCGAGCAAGTGCCGACAGCCATGACGCCCGGGCAATACACCTCGGTAGCCGTCAAAGTGACCAACGTCGGCGCCGGGCACAAGCTGCCGACCGGCTTTCCAGAGGGTCGGGAGATGTGGATCGATTTTCGGGTGCAGGATGCCAGTGGTCGCGAGATCTATCGCCTGGGTTCGATCAAGGACGGCAAGACCGAGGTCAACACACGAAATTTCAAGGTGCACATAGGCGACAAGGACGGCAATCCGCTGGACGTCGAGGTCTGGAACGCCACGCAGATTCTCTCGGACAACCGCATTCTGCCCAAGGGCTACGATATCGGGGAGTTCTCCTTCCTGGTGCCGGCCGACGCCGTCGGGCCGCTGACCCTGACAGCCGATCTGAACTACTGGCCGTTTTCCCAGAAACTGGCCGACTACCTGCTCGGCAAGGATAAAGTGCAGGTGGAAATCACCCGGATGTCCAACGTCACGCAGAGCGTACCCCTGTCGACCGGATCCGAAACGGCGAAGCAGGCGGTACCCGCGAAGTTGAAACTCGACGACGCTAGCGCTTACTACAAAGAATGAACACGTCATTGCCATCGTCGAACAGGTAACGCGTCTCGGATTGGAGCATGGCAGGTGGGTTAATGCGCAGGTGTCGCCTTGCTCTCCCGGCAGGAGGCGGCCCAAGCCGAGGGTGTCTTGCCAAACTGGCTGCGGAACCAGCGTGAAAAGTCACCGGCCGAGGAAAAGCCAAGAAGTTCGGCCACCTCATACAGTCGGCGTTTGCTGTTGGCCAGATACTCTTCGGCGAGTTCAGCACGAACAGCATTGATGATCGTTGTGACACTCTCTCCCTCGGCCGCCAGGTGTCGGTTAAGGGTGCGTCGATGCATGCCAAGATGCTGGGCCACCCCATCGACAGAACACAGTCCGCCTGGCAGCAGCATCTTGACGATCTGGCGTACCCGCTGCGTCGGTTCGTCGCGCAGGTTAGCCAACTGCAGGTCCAGCGATCGCTTCACCTCACGATGCAACGCAGGGTCAGCCGCAGGGATTGGCATGTCCAGATCGCGGGCCCGACAAACGATGGCATTGAATTCCTGGGAAAACTCGATCGCTGTTCCCAACACGCGGTGGTGCACTTCAAGGCTGGAAGGACGTTCGTGGGTAAAACTGACCCTTACCGGGCGGAACGTATTGCCCGTGAGCACGCTCAAGGTCCGCAATCCAATGCCCGTCGACTGTTCGATGGCCTGGCGCCAGACACCGTGACCACCCTGCATATTCACACCCACATGCAGCAGCACCAGGTCGCCTGCATCTTCAAGTCGCAACTCCACTCCGGCGTTATGCAACCGCATGTAGCGCGCGCAGGATTGCAAGGCGGCGCGAAGTGTCGGTTCTTCGCGGATGAGCAGCGCGAGCATGCCGAAGTTGGACAGTTGCCGCGTTTGCGCGAGCAACAATCCGAAGGATTCTTGCCCGGACAGGCGGGCTGACTCCTCCAGCAGCCAACCCACCGAATCGATGCTGATCATGATGTTCGGATCGTCGAGGACACTGGTCGGCAACCTGGCCAGCCGCAGCATGCGAAATGGATCGAGCCCCACTGAGCGGGCAACCTGCTCATAGGCGGTAAGGCTGGCACTTCGCGTCAGGGTATACATGCGTCCCCGTGTCCCAATTTCACAAGATTGTGTCCTGAGGAGCTTAGTGCATGACAGCCTCCCAGGGCTACCTTCAAGTCGACAACTACAAAAAGACGGAGGTAGATAATGGATACGCACACTGCAATGCGCGTCGGTCAGCCGCTCGCTGCAATGGAGCAGGTGGATGCCGACGACCCTGATGCATTCAACCACCGCTTTGCCGAACTCAACGGCATACACATGCATTACATCGACGAGGGACAGGGCCCGCTCGTCATCCTGCTGCACGGATTTCCCTACCTTTGGTACATGTGGCGGCGCCAGATCGTGGCGTTGGCCGAGGCCGGTTATCGGGTGGTGGTCCCCGATCAACGGGGTTTTGGCCAAACCGATCGACCCGATGCCATTGAAGCCTATGACATGAGTCAGGCCGTCGGCGACATGGTGGGCTTGATGGCGAGTCTGGGCGAAACATCCGCGGTGATTATCGGGCACGATCTGGGCGCCTGGGTGGCCCAGGCGGCGGCCATGTTGCGACCGGATCTGTTCCGTGGCCTGGTGATGCTCAATACGCCGGTGCCTCCGCGCGGCAAGGTCAAGCCGACCACAGGTTTGCAGGCAATGGCAAAGGGCAGGGTGTATCACCACCTGTATTTCCAGCAGCTCGACAAGCCGGACCGCGAGTTGGCCAGCGATCCGCGCAAGACTTTGCGCAGCGTCTTCTACTCGATTTCTGGCAGCGCTGTCGGCGCTGAACGCTGGCGATTGTTCGTCGAGCCTGGTGAGCCGATTCTCAACGCCTTCACTGAACCGAAGGGCGAGTTCCCGTCGTGGTTGAGCGCACGGGCGCTCGACTACTACGTCGCTGAGTACACGCGCACAGGGTTTACCGGTGCCCTGAACTACTACCGCTGTCGCGACCGGAACTGGGAGATCACCGCGTTTCTCGACGGTGCGGTGGTACGCCAGCCGAGCCTGTTCATTGGTGGTGCCGCCGACCCGTCACTGGAGCCGGTCGAAATCCGCGCGCTCTACGAACAACTCGACACCTATCTACCCGGGTTACAGAAGAAGGTACTGCTACCCGGCGTGGGTCATAGCGCCGCGGAAGAAAGCGCCGATCATGTCAATGAACTGCTCCTGACGTTTCTCGAGCAGTTCTGACGATGGGGGCGCGCTTGAGTGCTCGCCCCCCCATTCGCTCCTTTCGCAGCAATGACTGTTACTCAGTTGAATGCCGTCAGGTCTTTCGGTGCGATGTCATGCTGCTCGCAATAAGCAAGATAGCGATGCAATCCAGACTTCCAGTTTTCGAGCGCGACGATGTTGTCGTTGCCGTCCAGGAACGCGAGATCGCCCGTCACATGAACCAGCGTGAGCACGTATCCGTCATTGCCACCCGTGCTGACGACTTCAGGCGTGTGAGCCGATGCCGCCGTCTCGTAGACGATGCTGCCGGGGCCGGCGACCCAGTCATGCTCCTTGTATTTCCACTGGCCTTCGATCGTGTAGACCATGACAGTCCCCGTGTGATGGTGCCTGGGCAGTTGCATGTCCAGTGGCGCCTTCATCATGACGATCCATTCACCACGGATCGGGTCGAGCTTGAAGTACTTCAGCAGGACGTTTTGCGCATAGGGCGTAAAGGGTACCCACGGCAGCGATTGACCATCGATGACGGCGGTGTCGACGTGTTCGTAGAGCATGTCTATCTCCATTGATGCGGTTCAGATCGAGTATTCATCGGCAGCCAGGGCCACCCGACAATCGCTGATGGTCGGGTGCTCTGGTGGATCTGGGGAGACTGTTCGAATCAGCTGAGCGCGGTACCTGCGAGGGTGGCGCGCAGCATCTTTCTTGGCGCATTGCCGTAGTCGGCCACGGCGTAGTGCTGGACTTGCAGGTTGTCCCACATGGCAATCGTGTTGGTTCGCCACTTCAGGCGTACCTGGTACTCCGGAATTGCGGCCTGAGAGGTCAGGTAGTTCATCAGGTGATGAGCCTCCGGCATGAAGTCCTGGCCGTAGCGGATGTCCTCGAAGTTGAAGAAGTTCGAGAAATGGGTGGTGAACGCGGAGTTGACGAACAGCACCTTTTCGCCGGTTTCGGGATGAACAAGCACCACAGGATGTTCAGCGGCGGGATTCTTCGCGGCCATGGCGTGACGCTGTTCACGGGGCAACTGGGCGCCAAAGGTCTGGTCAGCACTGTGCTTTGCGTACAGACCTTCGATCCTTTGCTTGATGCTTTCGGGCAGGTTCGCGTAAGCCATCACCATGTTGGACCACAGGGTATCGCCGCCGGATTCAGGACCCTGTTCGCAGCGCAATATCGCTCCCCGAGGCGGTGCCTGCTTGAAGGTGACATCGGTGTGCCAGAGGTTTTCGCGGCTGGCCTTTTCGACAAAGCTCTTGGGCTTGCCCGGGTCAAGGTTGCGGTACAGCATCAGCAGTTTGTCCGCCTCCGGATGGCTCGGCGCCAGGGGATGACCTTCCAGTTCGCCGAATTGCGCGGCGAAGTGCTGTTGCTCCATGGGGGTGATGTCCTGGTCGCGGAAGAACAGCACTTTGTGCTTCAACCACAGTGCCCGGATTTGCGCGATCAGTTCGGGGTCCTGGGCCGCATCGGCCAGGTTGATGTTGCTGAGTTCGGCACCGATGGCGGGGGAGCAAATCTGCACCTTGATCGAATGCTGGCGCACTGACGACCGGATAATGGCAGGTGCCGAGGGGGTGAGGGGTGTAGGAGTGTCTTGGGTTGCGGCGACTTTTGTCATTGTTGTCTCCAGTCCGTGCTTGTACGGCGGTGCGCAATATGTGCATCCGGTTATAGGTAACCGACCCTGCCGATTGGGCAGAGAGGCCGGTCCTATAGTAGGTATCGCGGGCGCGTTGCCATGGGCGCAGCGGGACAGTTTCTTCGCATATTGGGACGTCGCCGTTGCCTTCAACCGGGTCGCCCGGATCGACGTTTTCACTGATCCTGTGATGAATGCTGGCGAGAATCGCTGCCGCTGCCCTCAAGTGGGTAGGCGCGGCAACGGACGGGCCCGCACCTTCGGGAGGGAAGGGTGCAACTGGTGACGGATCAAGCGCGGGAGCGAATTCATGGCTCCAGATATTCCCACGCTTGAATGTTCATTAAGTCAGCATTTGTGAACCTTTGGTTATTGCTTGAATAAATAACTGCGGCAGTTCACTGACGACATAATCAGCCGTTTGATAGACGATGCTAGCCTTTGCCTCCGCTGACACGGCCACTGCCGCTACCTCCGCTGCTGCTGCTGCCGCTGCCGCTGCTGCTGCTGCTGCCGCTGCCGCTGCTGCTGCCGCTGCTGCTGCTGCTGCTGCTGCCGCTGCCGCTGCTGCCGCTGCCGCTGCTGCTGCTGCTGCTGCTGCCGCTGCCGCTGCTGCTGCTGCCGCTGCCGCTGCCGCTGCTGCTGCTGCTGCCGCTGCTGCTGCCGCTGCCGCTGCCGCTGCCGCTGCTGCTGCTGCTGCCACTACCACTACCACTGCTATCTTCCTGGTCATTGTTGACCCCGGCCTGTGGCCCGACGCCATCTCCCGTACGGAATGTCGGTAACGCAACCGAGGCCACGAATTTCACGCCGTCCCAGCTAGGCAAGGGTGTGGGCATCAATTGGAACTGGCCCGGGTGCTCAGAGTCCCAGCGCAGCAGCATCGACGTGTCCTCATGCTGTGTGTTGTGGCAGTGCTCCATGTAGGTACCGGCAAACTCACGGATGTGTATGGCCATTTCGACATCGTCGAGGCTGTCGGAATCGCGGCCTACACGGTAGATATCCTTGCGCGCGCCTTTTTCCCATTCTGGCGGCGGTTTGCCACCTCGAGTGAGAATGACCCCTTCCTCGAAGTGCACATGCACCGGGTGAGTCCAGCCATTGCCGCCGTTCTGGATCTTCCAGATTTCCAGCGTGCCTTCACCCTTGAACCCTGCCGGTGTCGGGCCAGTGGCCAGTTGTGGCGCGGCTGAAATCCGGCGCGGGTCCATGCCGAAGCCTCTGCCGCCATCGGTCTTGATCGTCCAGGGCTTGAAGTCCGTGCCGTTGGAGCGGCCAAAGATAAAGGTGCGGTGCCGCGCCTGGGCAAGCCGGGCGATATCGGCAGGGTCATCACGATGCAAGGGCAAGGGGATCATGAACCTGCCCTCGGGCTTGCCAGGCTTGGCGGGCTCGAAGTCGACCGGATTCATGCTGACATCCTGGCCGGTGTAAGGCTGGACGTTGAGTTGCAGGAACAGGCCCACGCCCGGGTCACCGTTGACCCACTGTGGCCCGTTGCTGGTTTGCCTGACAACGGGCAGGTACTTCTCGGAGAGTACATCCGCCAATGGAATGTCACGTTTTGGACGCTTGCCGTCTTCATGCTCCTCAATGTTGACGAAGAAAATCTTGTCGCCCGGGTTGATGCCGTTTTTCGCGAAGTCGACGACGATGTCATAGCGTTCGGCAACGCCCAGCATCGGCAGAATGGCATTGTTGTCCTGTGTGTCGCCGTCGCCATCGAGGTCCAGGCTGCCATCGAACGGCACCGCGTGCTCCATGATATTGCCGTCGTTGGCAATCATGTGGAACGGCACCCGGTTATAGGAAATCCCGGAGTTGTTCGGGCCAGGAAACTCGCCACCATTACCATTGACCTGACGCACCAGCGCCAGCTTGAAGTAGCGAGAAACCGATCCGTCGAGAATGCGCAAACGGTAGCGGCGGGCACGTACGTCCAGGAAGGGTTTGTACTCCCAGTTGGTCAGCACCTGGTCACCGAGAAAACCGTCGGTGTTGAAGGGGTTGAACCACAACTGGCCGGCCTGGTCCCAGGCCTTGTCGGCGATCGTCAGGTTGACGTCATAGTCACGGTTACCCCAGCCCAACGCCGAACCGCTGGCCACGCGCAGGTTGACCCCGTCGTCGACCGACTCGTTGCCACGGTCCACGGCGCTGTAGTAGTTCATCATCGTCGCATTGCCCTTGTAGACATTCTGCGCGGTGAAATCGAGCATGTGGTCGTGGAACCAGTGGGTGCTCATGGTTTCGCGCCAGTCGCCACGGATCTTGATGGTGCCGTTGTTGCAGGTCTTGAAGCCGGGGCTGGCGTCGTTGACGAACAGGATTTCACCGGGGTCGCAGGGGAATGCCGCACGCGGATCCTCAGCGCTGGTATTGATGGTGTCGTAACCGGCCAACTGGATCGGCCAGCGATAGTCGTAGTACTGGCCCGGGAAGAAGAACGCGTTGGTAAAGCCGTCGCTTTCGGCGGGCGAGTGGCCGTTGTGTTCGTGGGTGGTGAGGGTGTGCAGGCCAAAGCCCCGGTTGGCCGATGGGTCAATGGGCAAGGCATCGTAATGACGCATCAGCATCGCTTGGCCATAGCGTACTAGAAGCAGTTTGGGCGGAAAGGTGCCATCGAATGTCCACAACGCATTATGGTCCTGGACAGGAAAGTTTTCGTGAAACTGCACTTGAATGCCCTTGGTCGTGCCCTCGTTGGCCGGGTTGCCGTTGGTGTTGTGATAGAGCCCGCCTGGCGCAAATTCCCCCACGGCGTAGTTATGCCGTTGCATACGATCACGCAAGCCGCTGTTGACGTGCGCGCCTGCTTGCACCGTCTTGAAGGCGTCGCGCGGGAAAAACTCATTGAAACGCTGGTGCGACCAGCCTTTTCCCGGCGGCCGGCCCTCTGCGGGCGAATCGACTCGGCGATTGAGGAAATCCTCGATCTGCGCCTTCCAGGGATTGCGGTCCAGTACATTGGAGAACTCTGTCGGGAAGGGCGTCAATGCCGGCTGCCTGAGAAAAGCGTCCAGCGCATCCGGCGACGGGCCGCTACGCGCCACCTTCAATGGATCTTGCGCCGGTGCGGGGCCCACCGTCGGAACCGGAAATGGAACAGGTGATGGCGGGTCGGTCGCATCCAGTTTGTTCGAGCCGAATTCCTCGAACAGTTCAAGCTTCTGTGTGAACGGTTGAACCCCGAACACCGGGCTGGGATTACCGTTAGTGGGGATATTGAAGCTGGTTTGCTGATCGGGTGGTAGCACATTGTCGACCAAGGGGGTCTTGCGGTTACCGGTCACACCATTGGGTAAGTCGAAGGCGCCGACGTTTGCGGGAGGCAGCTTGAGCAAGTCCCGCGATGCGGCATCGGGGTCGGCGGGCGGGTTGGTGAACGCCGATGGGTCGGTAGGAGGCGGTGGATCGGTGTTGTCGAGGGGGACTGCCTGGGTCTGGGACAAGCCCAGCCCCAACATGATCACGGCAGCAGAGATGCTCAGCGCCAGTCTGGTTTTGGACAATGCACTAGGTTTCGACCTTCCGGTATCTAGTTTCATCGCAAACACCTCTGACGGGTTCCTCGGAGCGTGGCAATGCATGGGCATCGAGCCACTGCCTCCAGCCCGGCTGGCGAAATGTCTGATGTCGAGCCGGGATGGGAGTGATGCATATTTCCCGCCAAAAGTGACAGCAAGTGACTAATGGCTCTACGCCTCGCTCCCTTGCCTGCCGGCTTTAAACTGGCGTATGGGCAGCCAGGGTGAAGGCCCCCGATGGCGGGGAATATCCCCCAATACAGGGTGCGATTGTGCGGGGTGTCCGGGCCAAAAGAAGTGGCCGCTTTCTGAATGTATCGATGGCCGAATGCTGTCATTCACCCCGGCTTCATCGCTGCCCGCGGTTGGCCGAAGTGACTGCGGGCCAGGCTGTTCAGTCGTGCAGGCCTGCCGTTTCATCCAGGTGGTCAATGTGCCTGAAACGCTCAACCAGGAAATCGATCAGGCTGCGCACACGGGCTGACAGATGTAACTGTTGCGGGTACACCGCGTAAACGTCTTAACCTTGAAGCGCTTCCATCAGCACTTGTACCAACTGCCCACCTTCTGGAGTCGCCCAGCTGCCAGCCAGTTCGGCAATCAGTTGGTTGGTGGTGGTCAATGTCACGCCGCCCTTGTCCATCCGGCGCAGGGCGATGTCATCGGCCATGACGCTGGGTGAACCACCGCCATCAGCGACTACCTGAACTTCGAAGCCGTCACGTACCAGGCTAAGGGCCGGGTAAACGGTGCAGACGTCATTGGTGACACCGGCAATGATCAGTTTTTTGCGCCCGGTAGCCTTGACGGCGGCGGCGAAGTTTTCATCGTCCATGGCATTGACGATACCCAGGCGTTTGACTCGCGAAGCGAACTCGGCAGGCAGGATCTGCTCCAGTTCACTGAGTAGCGGGCCTTGTGCGTACTCCTCCATGCTGGAGGTCAGCACCACCAGCAGTTTCAGGATACTGGCCGCTTTGGCGAGCATCAGGGCATTGCGTTTCAACTCTTGGAACGGAATGGATTTGACCCAGCCCATTGTCCCCACCTGGTGATCGATCAACAGCAGGGCGGCATTGTCTGCACTGAATTTTTCGTAGCTCATGATGACTCTCCTGACAGCAAGTTAGGTGATGTGTTTATGATTGATCAATTCGAATTCGGGATAAATCCGCGAAAAAAGAAATGACTAATCCACTAATGGGATAATGCCGTGGAATATCTCAACGATATGGCGCTGTTTGTCGAGGTGGTAAAGGCGCGCAGTTTCAGTCGTGCGGCAGAAACCCTGGGGATCCCCAACTCGACCCTGTCCCGGCGTATAAGCGAGCTGGAGAAAGGCATCGGCTTGCGGCTGTTGCACCGCACCACACGCAAGATCGAACCGACCGAGGCTGGCCAGTTGTACTTTGAGCGCTGCAAACGGATCGTCGATGAAGCCCGTTTGGCGCACGAACAGTTGGGGGAGATGCTGGCCCGGCCAAGCGGGTTGCTCCGGGCTTCGTTGCCGGTGGACTTCGCCACTGTCTACCTGGCGCCATTGATCGCGGAGTTTGCCCGGCTTTATCCCGGTATCAGTTTTGAGTTCGATCTGAGCCCGCGCCAGGTGGATCTGATCAGTGATCCGGTGGACGTGGTGATCCGAATGGGAGAACCGCCGAACTCAAATCTGATTGCCCGCAAACTCGCCAGCTTGCGGCGCGGCCTGTATGCCTCGCCCAAGTATCTGGAAATGTCCGGTGCCCCGCAGCAGCCTCTGGATTTGAGCCGCCACGAGTGTTTGCGATTGCGCGGTCCAGGTGCAGACCGCTGGACGTTGTCCGGCGACGCAGGGCGCGTGGAGGTCGATGTGGGCGGACGATTCGAACTCAACAGCGTCGGTATGCTCAGACGCCTGGCATCACTGGACCTGGGTATCGTTTTGCTGCCTGAAGGCATCGCTGAACAAGACCTGATCAATGGAAAGCTGCTCAAGGTCTTGCCTGAATGGCACGCCACTGCGGTTTCAGTGTATGCGCTGACCGAGACGCGTCTGTTGCCGGCGAAAACCCAGCGGTTCATCGAGTTTTTGCGCGATCAACTTGAAGGGGCATAAAGGGGCGGATCTATTATTGGCTCCTCGAGGATTAGCGGAACGTCCGCGCCACCGGTTTTGTAAAACAGTGGCGATCCAGGGCTGTGCCTGAGGGCAGAAGAGCGACTGTTGGTCGGATGAAAGGCAGATCCGGGCTTTATCAAGCCCTTTGTTTGTTTATCTGTTTAATAACCTTTTAAAACAAATAGTTGAACTCTAAAGGTAAAGTGTTTTGTAAGGTTAATTGCTGGATGAAGATCCGGTTTCATCCGACCTAAGTCTGACTTTCGAACGCCTGGCACCTGGGACATACGATTGGTGAGCGGCGTGACCCCCGGTTCCCTGCTATTAATCAATTAATGTTCGAGTGCTTATCCTTTCGGGAGCGGGTCATGAGTCCATCCATTCGCATCGGCATAGCCGACGATCATCCGATGTTGCGTGAGGGCGTTGCCAATACGTTGAGGAAACGGGCGGATCTTCAAGTCGTGGAGCAGGGCGCCAATGCGCAGGATGCCAGGGATATTGCCCAGAGGGTGCGCCCGGACGTGATGCTGATGGACGTCAATATGCCGGGGGATGTTTTTGCCGCGGTACGGTTCATTTCCTCTGAACTGTCGGATGTGAAGGTGCTGATGCTGACGGTTTCGGAATCCGAAGATGACGCCCTTCTGGCACTGGATGCCGGCGCGCGCGGGTATGTGTTGAAAGGCGTCAGCGGACCGGAACTGATCCTGGCAATCAGGGCGGTTGCCAAGGGTGAGACCTATATCACCCCCGAGTTTGCAGACAAACTGCTGAGTAACAGCAAGAAGCACGAAGCGCAAACACCCAATTTTGATCTGACCCACCGCGAGGAGGAGGTCATTCGAGAAGTTTCAAAGGGACTGACCAACAGGGAAGTCGCGACAAGGCTGTTGATCAGCGAAAAAACCGTCAAGCACCACATGGGCTGCGTGATGCACAAACTGCACGCCCGAAATCGCGTCGAAGCGGTCACGGCTCTACGGCGTCATTGGGAGCGCGAAGCCGTCGGGCGCCTTCACAACGGCGAAGGGAAAACACAAATGGATGCCCGCAGCGGCTCTGACTAGAGTTTGAACTGTGCATTGACCGACGTACCCGAGGCGCTGGAGTCGATGCTGAACAACCCGCCCAGGGATTCAACGCGATAACGCAAGCCGGCGAGCCCCAATCGGGTTCTGCCGGATGTCTCGAGCAGCATGGCGTCCTCCGTCATGCCCGGACCACCGTCCCTGACGCTGATGTTCAGTACCTCATCAACGTATTGCGCCCGGATGACCTGACCCTCGCCGTTGGCATGACGGTAAGCGTTGTTGAGGGTTTCTTGCACAAAACGGTACAAACAGAGTTTGAGCGGCAGTGGCGCGGCCTCCGGTAGCTGATCCATGGTTAATGTGACCCTGGTGCCAGTGCGTTGCTCGTGCCGTTGCGCGACCAGTTGCAACTCTTCCTCCAGGCTCAAGTCGTTGATTTCCGGTAGTGCCAGGCCCCGTGATAAATCGCGGACCTCACTCAATGCGTCGGTGGCGGCGCCACGAATGGTTTCCAGAGACTCCTGATCGACAGTGGAGCAGTTTTCGGCCAGGTCGTCGAGGCGGATCAGAATCAAGGTCAACAACTGCGCAGGCCCATCGTGCAGGTCTGCACCAATGCGCCGCAAGGTGAGTTCGTTGACCCGGGAAAACTCCTGGGTAGCCGTCGCCATCTTGTGCTGGAGTTCGGCATTGCTGATGTGCAAGCGGGTTTGCTCCTGCAGCCGCAAGCGCAATGCCACTTGCTGTCGCTGGATAATCTTGTCACTGCGTCGCACGATGAAGAAGAGCAGCGTCAGCATCGCCAGTGTCGCGGTGCCTACGTCCACCCATACCTGCTGCCGGACGCGATCGATCTCGCGCTTGAGGCTGTCGGCCTTTTCATAAAATTCGCCCACCGCGATGATCTCTCCGGTACGTGAGTCCCGCAGGGGTGCGTAGATCTCATAGAGCGGCACGTTGAGCTTGCGCTCGAACTCGTTTTCATCCTCGTCCAGGTCTTTGAGGTCGGTAACCACATTGCCCTTGAGTGCCTCGGTGATCTCATCGAGTGGGAATTTTCGGTCGGTGATGGCTTTGTTCGTGCCGTAGATCACCGTGCCATCCGCTCGCCAGATCTTGATCGAGACAATGTGCTGTTTGAGCGAACGGTTTTCCGCGAGACGGTCCAGGGACTGGACACTTGCAACCGAGAGGGCGTTGTCCCGGCTCATCTCCTGCACATAGGGCTCCAGAAACGTATCCATGTACTGGGCGGCTGCTTCTGCTGCGCTATGTACGGCGGCGTTTTCTATCCGTTCGCTCACCAGATTGCCGACGAAGAACATGGTCAGCCCCAGGATCACCGCGGCGGCAATGACAAACTGGGTCGAGTGGCTCAGGTTGCGCGCCTGGCCCCCCAGGCGTATGCGCCAGATGCCATTGCCAGCCACACCGGGAACAGGGGCTGGCTCGCCCGGGGCCTCAGTTTCCGGCGGGGTAAACGTCTGGTTTTTTGATTCGACTCTTGCATCTTTTTCCATCGGCCTGGTTCCGTGATCATCGTGATAAGTCGGTTGGAAACCCTGCAACTCAACGGATATCTGGAGATTGGCTGTGGGCGCCACGCCCATGACTGACAGTAGTTCACTGCATAGCGATCCGACAGTTTCACGGGTGTACCAGACACCACCGATGATCAGCCAGACCATCGTCCGTTCAAGTCGGCCGCACTGCCAGGATTTGCTCGATCAGCCACGCCAGCGCCGGCTCATGTTGGCGTTGCGCCAGATACACCAGTTCGAGGTGGAACGAGCCGACGTCGAACGGCAATTCGAACACCTGCAGCGGTAACAGCTGCGCGAATTGATTGGCCAACTGGGTCGGCAGGACGACGCTCAAGTCTGAATGGGCGACCAGGTGCGCCGCCTGCAGGTAGTTGGGTGTGGTGTAGACGATTTTCCTCGACAGGCCTTGCTTGCCCAGCCATTGATCGACCATGCCGCGCGACTGGCCGCCACTCACCCAGAGATGGCGCAGCCCCAGGAAGTCATCCAGTGTGAGTGTGTGATGTGCCAGCGGATGCTGCTTGCGCACCGCCAGCCGCAGGGTTTCGCTGTGCCAGGCCCGGCGGGTGAAACGCGCCGGCACTTCTTCGAAGCGTCCCAGAACCATGTCCAGTTCACCCCGGTCCAGCAGTTCGGCAGGAAGGCTGGGGGCGAGGTGAGCAACGTCGACACGCAGGTTTGGCGCCAGTTCTCCCAGGCGCGCCAACAAGGGCGGCATGCACAGCTGTTCGACAAAGTCGGTCAGGGCGATGCGCACCTGCTGTTGGCTCAGGCGTGGGTCGAAGGTTTCCCCGGCATTGAGTGTCTGTTCGATCTGTTGCAAGGCCGCGCGAATCGGCCCCTCCAGCGCCAGCGCCCGGGAAGTGGGCTGCATGTGACGGCCAACCCGCACCAGCAAGGGATCGTCGAACAGTGAGCGCAGGCGGGCGAGGGCATTGCTGACGGTGGGCTGGCTGAGGGCCAGGCGCTCGGCCGCTCGCGACACGTTCTGTTCGCGCAGCAACATATCGAGCACCCGGAGCAAATTCAGATCGAAGCTTTTTAAATTCAAATTACAAATACCAGGCATATGAAAATGAAATTTCAAAAATAGTAGGCACCTGCTTAGGGTGACGGCAATCTTTTCCACTCTGCCAACCCACGAGGCCTGCCATGAAGTATCAAGCTCCCCTGCGCGACATACGATTTGTGCTGCACGAACTGTTCGATGTCAGCGGGCATTGTGAGCGGTTGAACAACGGCCTGGACCGGGAAACCATCGACGGCGTCCTCGAAGAAGCCGCCCGCTTCGCCGGCGAAGTGGTCGCACCGCTGAACCGCAACAGTGACGAGCAGGGTTGTCAGCTGATCGACGGCCATGTCACCACGCCCCAGGGATTTCGCGACGCCTACCGGCAGTACGTCGATAACGGCTGGGCCAGCATGACCGGGCCGCAGGAGTTCGCCGGCCAGGGTTTCCCGCAGCTGGTTTCGGCCAGCTTTCACGAGATGCTGATGGCCGCCTCATTGTCCTTTCGCATTTATTCCGGCCTCACCGAAGGCGCGGTGCTCGCTCTGCATCGTCATGGCAGCGAGTCGCTCAAACAGGCTTATCTGGAAAAAATGGTCAGTGGTGAATGGTCCGGCACCATGTGCCTCACCGAGCCCCAGGCCGGTACCGACCTTGCCCTGCTGCGCACCCGCGCCCAGCCTCAAGCCGATGGCAGTTATCAGGTCAGCGGCAGCAAGATCTTCATCAGCGGCGGCGAACAGGACCTGACCGCCAACATCATTCACCTGGTCCTTGCCCGTTTGCCGGATGCTCCGGCTGGGGTGAAGGGCATCAGTCTGTTCCTGGTGCCCAAGTTCATTGCCGCGGCCGATGGAACACCGGGGCCGCGCAATTCGCTGAGCTGTGGCGCACTGGAACACAAGATGGGCATCAAGGGTGCTTCCACCTGTGTGATGAACTTCGACGGCGCACAAGGCTGGTTGATCGGTGAAGCGAATCAGGGGCTGGCGTGCATGTTCACCATGATGAACGATGCACGCTTCCAGGTTGGCCTGCAGGGACTGGGCATCGCCGAGGCCGCCTTCCAGGGTGGCCTCGCTTATGCCCGCGAGCGTCTGCAATCGCGGGCCATCAGCGGTCCGGTGGCGCCGGACAAGAGTGCCGACCCGATCATCGTGCACCCCGATGTCCGGCGCATGCTGCTGACGCAAAAAACCTTGAGCGAAGGCTGCCGCTTGCTCGCGGCCTACACCGCCCTGCAACTGGACCTCGAACACGGCGACCCGCAACCTGAGGCTCGCCAGAAGGCGAGTCGTCGGGCGGCGCTGCTGATTCCGATCGTCAAGGCCTTCTTCACCGACGTCGGCCAGGAAGTCGCCAGCCTGGGCGTTCAGTTGTACGGTGGCCACGGTTACATCCGCGAGTGGGGCATGGAGCAGCTGATGCGCGACAGCCGCATCACCCAGCTATACGAGGGTACCAACGGTATCCAGGCGCTGGATCTGCTTCGGCGCAAGGTGCTGGGCGATGGCGCCACCGAGTTGGGTGCCTTGATCGATGAACTGGCCGTGCATGTCGATGCGGCCGGCTCGCAAACAGCGCTGAGGGAAATGGCCGAGGCAATGCAGCAGCGTCTCGCCGAGTGGCGTGAACTGGGTAACGAAGTGGTCGAGGCGTGTCGGCGTGATGTGCAGGAAATCGGCGCCATGTCGGTGGACTTCCTGGCGTACAGCGCTTACGTGCTGGTGGGCGGGCTGTGGTTGCAGGCGGCTGTGCGTGCCCAAGCCGCACTGGATGCAGGCACCGACGAACCTGGGTTCTACCGGGCCAAGCTGCAAGCGGCGGATTTTTACTGGCGCCGGGTGCTGCCCCGTGCCAGTGGCCACCGCGAAAGCCTGCGAGGCGGAGCCCATTGCCTGATGGCCATGGACGAGGCCGATTTCGCCTTTTGATGGCGGCACCGTGCGGCGGTAACCGAGGGGATTCGGTTACCGCCGCAGCGTATACACCCGGCCTATGTTCAGGCTTGCGCGGCGCTGACCTTGCCAGTGAACGTGGCATTCTTGCGGACCGCTTGATACAGCAGGCTGGACACCATGAACCCGACAATGGCCAATACGCTCATCAACGAGAACACGTAGTTGTAGCCCTGTTGACCCGGGAAGTGGTCAAGGATTGCGCCATAGATGACGTAGGCGAACATGCCCGGCGCATAGCCGATCAGGCAACCGATGCCGAAGGCTGAACCGGTGATGTGCTGGGGAATGCCGACTTCACCCATGGGGGCCCAGAACACGCCGCGCATGGAAAAGACAATCAGCGCGAAGGAGAGGGTGGCCGCCATGCCTGCGTAGATGTAATCCGGGCTTTTCGGGATGAGCATGATGGCGCCCATCAGCGGCAACAACGCCAGGAATGCCCACTTCAGATAGCGGCTGGAACTCTTGAACTGTTTGTCGGCAATGAAGCCACCGGCAGGGCCGCCCAGGATTTTGAGGAAGTACTGGTTGATGATGCCGTAGGCGCCTACCAGGGCCACGGGCAGTTCGTACATTTCCTTGAGGTAGGGAATGAAATAGGTCAGGCCGCAGTAGACGATGTAGACCATGAACACGTTGAGGCTGACCAGCCAGATGCCCGGCACCTTGATGGCTTCGAGCAGGTTGGACAACCCGTTCTTCGGCTTGACGGTCGACTGGGTTTTGCCGCTCTTGAGCAGCAGCCAGGTCAGGGTGCCGGCAAGAATGTCGATGACCGAGTAGAAGAAGATCGCCGATTTCAGGCCGTTTTCACCGGAGCCCATGGCGACGAAGACGCCCAGCGCAGAGAAGGCGACCAGGGTATCGATGACGCCACGCCCACCTTCGAGCAAGCCGAACAGGCGCCCCTGTTCTTTGTCGTCACCCAGGTTGCGGATGGCTTTGAGCAGCGAAGGCCAAAAGAGGCAGTCGGCACACACGGCCAGCAGGCAGAACACAACCAGCAGATTGCTGAAGGGCGGAAAGGTCGCAAGGTAGAGCCCGAGGCCGCCGGTACCGATCAGGCCGAGGGGGATCAGCTTGCGCGTGTCGTACCGGTCGGCGAGCATGCCGCCCACCACGAACAGCGCGGTGGCGATGATGGCGTTGGCGCTCAGCAGCACGCCGATTTCAGTGTGGGACAGCCCCATGAACTCTTGCATGGGGATATAGAAGGCGTCTTTGAGATTCGCCAGCTTGTAGATGGTGCCGCCACCGAGGATGAGAATCAGGAATCTGAGCCATTTGGCCTTGTCGTGGGATGTCATTATTGTTCTCCAGGCTTGATTGGGTAGGCAGTGCCGATGGGCACGTCAGGTTCAGGCGTTAGCGCAATGGGCCAGGGTCAACTCGGCCAGGGTGCGGAACTCGGCCAGCAGACCGCGTACGTAGGCGACCTGGTTGTTTGCCCAGCGGTGCTCATCGGCCAGCATTCGCTCCAGCGAGAAGCCCTCCGGCAGCGCTGTTTCACTCATTTCCCGGTATGCAATGAACGGGTCGGCGGCTTCGTCGACCTGGCGGAACGCCGGGGCGACGTAGTGGTTTTCCTGCTCGAGAATGAAGGCGATCACTTGCGGGGTTGATTGGCCGAGCATCAGCAGTTCGAACAACATGCGTGCGCTGGGCAGGTCGTCTTCGTCACTGCCTTGCAGCACGCCGTAATGCCCGAAGCCGTTTTGCTCAGGCACGATGCGCACACCCTTGAGGTGGGTCTGGCGTATGTGCGGGGCCAGGGCGCGCAGTGCCGCCAGGGGCTGTTCGCAGGCATTGATCATGTTGCCGAAATCGAACAGGGCGTGCAGGCGAGGGTGGTTCAGCCGGCTCAGCAGTTGCGCGATCTCGCCGCTCTTGAGTTCTTCATGTTGCTCGAAGTCGAAGAACAGGTCGTGCTCGTCTGCCTGTTGCGCGAGGTAGTGCAGGTCTGACTCGATCACGTCCATGACCTGGGACAGCGCCCCTTCGTAGCGTGAGTAGACACGGATGTTGCGGGTGCCCAGCGCCCTGGCTATGGCGATCACTTGATCGACATCCTTTTTCAGGGTGCTGCTGATTTCCAGATGCACATCGAGCCCCAAGGCATTGGCCTTGGCAGCGAACGCCTGAAGCTGCGCGGCTGTCATTTGGCTCAGGCTGTTTTCCTCACCGTCGAGCAAGTGCAGGCTCAGGCCCTGCAGTTCGTGGCGATAGGCGAAGTCCAGCAGGTCGGCAGGTGTGACACGGCCGTGGGTCAGGTTGGTCAGCAAGGGGTAGGCATGGGCAAACAGGCGCAGTTGCGCCAGTCGGTCGAGTAACTGGCGGGCCAGTGCCTCGGTCAGTAGGGGGGGAGCCTCGGCCTCGACAGCCTTATGGCTGAGCAGGGCGTTGAATCGTTCCTGGATCTTATTGTTCATTCGAGTCGTTCCTGGTTCAGACACCGGGTCTACCGGCGCAGCCTTTATCGCGCCAGTCAGGAACTCTCGATAGATCCATTATCAGTTAAATCATAAGACCACTTGCCTTGCGTCAAGTGGCCGGCTGCAGATAGCCCATCTTGTCCAGCGCCTGGGCCAGCGCTTCGACGCGCGCTTCGGCCTGGTCCTCAGGGGTGCTGGCAAAGCCGATCAACAGCGCCGGCGGCAACACATGTTCGACGCAGTAGTCGCTTAGGGGATAGGTATGAATGCCATGCTGGCCGAGTTCTCTGGCCAGGGCGTCGTCATCGAGATGCGCGGGTAGCCAGGCGATCAGGTGCATGCCGGCTTCCACCGGCGTGATCCTGAAGAAAGTCCCCAGCCGTTTCTGCAGGTGTTCGACCAGTGCCTGCTGGCGAGCCTGGTACAGCGCGCGCATTCGACGAATATGGCCGAGAAAGTGGCCCTCGCGCATGAAGTCCGCCGTGACGGCCTGCAGCAGTGTGGGCGGGCTGCGATCCATGACCGCCCGCAGGGTGCAGAAGGGTTCGATCAAGGCGTTCGGCAGTATCACGTAACCCAGTCGTAGCGAGGGGAACAGTACTTTGCTGAAGGTGCCGGCGTAGATGACCCGGGCCCATTGGTCCATGGCATAGAGTGCCGGCAGGGGGCGGCCGTTGTAGCGAAACTCACTGTCGCAGTCGTCCTCGATGATCCAGCTTTGATTCTGGGCGGCCCAGTCGATGAGTTCCTGGCGTCGCCCATAACTCATGGTGACGCCCAGGGGGTGCTGGCGGGAAGGTGTGGTAAACACCAGGCGGGCGTCAGGACACAGGGTCAGGCCTTGCTGGACATCGATCCCCTGTTCGTCGATACGCAACGGCACGACCTGACCACCTTGGGCCTGGAGCGCAATGCGTGCCGCGATATGCCCCGGATCCTCCATCCAGAAACTGTCCTGCGGATTGAGCAGCAGCATGCCCAGCAGGTTGAAGGCTTGCTGGGCGCCGGACACGATGACCACCTGCTCGGCACTGCAATCAATGCCACGGGCATCGAAGACGTACTCGGCAATCGCCTCGCGCAGGGCCAGCAATCCCTGTAGTTCGCCATAGCCGAGCATGGCCTTGGTCGGCTTGTGCAGGTGACGGTTCAACAGGCGCTTCCAGACCGATTGCGGGAACGCATCGTAGGCGCTGTGACTGGGCAGGAACGAGGTCGGGCTCCCGGTCGCCCAGTCGGCATAGGAAACACCGCGGAAATGATCGCTGCGCAACGACAGCATGGACTGGCTCAGGTCGGACAGGCGAGGGGGCTGGCGCTTGTGCTCATCGTCATCGATACCGCGGCTTTCCCACTCATGGCCGACATAGGTTCCGGCCCCGGTCCGCGACGTCAGAAAACCTTCGGCAATCAGTTGATCGAACGCATTGAGAATGCTGATTCGCGACAGCTGCAGTTCCTTGCTCAGGGTCCGGGTGGACGGCAGGCGCACGCCTCCCTGAATTCTGCCACTGAGAATCTGTTTGCGAATCTGCAAGTAGAGTTGGCGGTACAAGGGGATGGAACTGGCACGGTCCAGCTCGATACCTGACAACAGCAAACCTGCGGAGGATTTCATTTTTGGTTCGTCTGGATGAAGTGTCGTTTGGCCTGAACGGCCGTCAGGCACCAGGGTGCGAAAGGGTATCGAGCGGTGCTGGATAAGTCATCCACCACAGCGTCACAATAATATGGCTGCTGAGTACGGCATTGCACTAACCGATCTTGTCGTGGTCCATACACCCCGCACGACCCTCAGCGGTCGAACCGACCGGCCCCGCATCGGTAACTTGATCAAGGACAGCGAAAGCATGATCGCCGCCACATAACAGGCAACGCCCCCCACCCGGTTCCGTGAATCGGGCCTCGCCGTACGTTTACCCCTCAATCCCATTCGAAGATTTAACCCATGTACCTACGCAAAATTGCAGTTGGGCTGTCGGCCCTTGTTTTGCTCTCGACCGGGGCACAAGCCCGTAGTCTGCTGGACCTCCTCAAGCCGCCCACCGCGCAACATGAACAAGCGTCCCGCTCGGGCTCGATCAGCCAGAACGCGGCCCTGGACCTTTATTCAAGCAAACAGAAACAGGCATCGTTTGACGGCTGCGCAGACCTGTTCCCGACAGCGAAACCGATCAACACGGCCACAGTACCAGCCTCCATGAAACCCCTGGCGCTGTGTTCCGACAACTTCGCGGTGCTGTACTCGCAAACCAGCAAGACCCCGCTGGTGGTGGTCGAACGCCTGAACGCGGCCCAGTTGCAGGATGCCAAAGGGGAGGAGCGCACCAACCAGTTCTACCCGGACCCACGCATTCCCAAGAGTGGGCGCGCCGAGTTGAGCGACTACCGCAGCCAGCACCCGGCCGTGGACCGTGGCCACCAATCCCCGGCAGCCGATGCCCCGAACCCCAATGCGATGGCCCAATCCTTTGCGCTGTCGAACATGGTGCCGCAAGACCCGACCAACAACCGCAAGATCTGGAGCAAGGTCGAGTCTGATGTCCGCAAGTTTGCCAAGCGCGCCGATGGCAACGTGTTTGTCTTTACCGGTCCGCTCTTTGACCCGGGCCACTCCACCATCGGCGACAACCAGGTCTGGGTGCCGACTCGCCTGTTCAAGCTGGTGTACGACGCGTCGTCCCAACGTGCCTGGGCCTACGTGCTGCCTAACGCAGAAACCCGGATCGAGAAGCCGATGGACTATGAGACGTTCGTGAAGAGCACCGGGCTCAAGCTGCTCGGGAACCTGCCCGTGACAGGTTCCGTCGGGCGCAGCTGATGGCTGGATGAGCAGCACCCCAAAGGTTGGAGGCAACCGATGGGGTGTTTCATTCACCGATAAAATTTCGACAAGGGGTAACAGATTGTAAAAATGAACTATACCCAATAGGGCAATCGCTCCGGACTCCGGGACATGATGCCACTGAAGGTGCTCGTCCCAGGAACTTCAACGTCAAGCAGACCGAGAGACTCTGGATATGAACGCTTTGAAAATCGCTGCCAGCGATGCGGTCCGGGAGTGTTTTCGTAATACCCGCGAAATCGTCCGATTCGATCAGACGGACTTTACCGATGTCGCTGTCGCCGTGCTCTGCGTTGATGACTTGGCCGCCGGAGTGCTGGATGCCATCAAGCGCACCGGCTTCGATATCCCGATCTTCCTGGTGGCCTCTCAGGGCCGCAGCAATCGCTCCCTGGCGATCTACAAGCAACTGCAGGATGTCATCTTGCAGGTCAATGGTGTCTTCGACTTATCCAGCAATAATGCTGAGTACCATGGCAACCAACTGGAAACCGCCGCCAAGGCCTATGAA
>NZ_LACC01000019.1 GCF_000967965.1 Pseudomonas fluorescens | reverse complement strand
AAAAAATCCGATGCCTATTCAGGCATCGGATTTTGATTTCTTGCGGCCAAAGGTCAAGCAATGAGGCTTAACTGATCGGCATTAGCCTTGATGGCCGCCTTTTTCAGTTTACCGGTCAAGATCAGAAATCGTCTTCGACCTGACCGTCTTTCACCTTGAATTCACGGTTCTGCAAGTACGCATTACGGATGAAGGTGTACTTGTCGCCGGTGATCAGCTTCTCGCTCGACAACAGGTTGGCACGGGTATCGACGACGTCCAGCGCGAAGAACGAGTTACGCACCGGAATGTCGTTTACGTAACGATAAGCGCCGGTGTAGCTGTCGACGTACTTGGACGGCGCATCACGCAAGGTGCTTGGCCCCAGGAATGGCAGCATCACGTAAGGGCCGCTGCCGACCCCCCAGTAACCCAGCGTCTGGCCGAAGTCTTCGTCATTGCGCTGCAGGCCCATTTTGGTGCCGACATCGATGACGCCCAGCAAGCCGAAGGTGGTGTTGAAAATGATTCGTGCGGTGTCAACGCCTGCGGCGCGAGGCTTGGCCTGCAGGATATCGTTGGCCAGGTTGCGCACATCGCCGATGTTGCGGAAGAAGTTGTGAACACCGTCTTCGACAAACTGCGGCGTCACGTACTGGTAGCCCTGGGCCAAGGGTTTGAGCGCGTAGGTGTCGATCACGTCGTTGAACTTGTAAATCGGACGGTTGACGCTTTCCCAAGGATCATCTTCCGTGGCTGCCTGGGCAACGAACGGAACCAGCATCGCACTGGCGCATACACAAATCCTGGCTAGATGATTGCTCCAGCGCATAGAAAAAAACTCCTTGGTTTGTACTGGCTCGGGCGCCTGGCCCGGGCAATAAGTTGGCAAGTATAAGACGTAAACGCCGTTTAAGGCACTTTGCACGAAATCCACACCGAAGGAATGGTGCCAAATGTGAGCGATTCACATCCATGTCATTCAACTGTCACCGTCGCCCGCTAGCCTTCAGGTTATTTCAGGGACGTCTACATGCCGCTCGCCGAAGCCTTGCCCCAAACCGCACCCAGCCTGACCGCCGTACTGTTCGGCCTCAGTGGCTGCCTGGTGGATTTCGGCGCGCACACGCACCGGCACGGTAGCCACTCGGCCGAACACGCCGAGGCCACACCCGGCGCACTGGATAGCCTGCGCAGCTTGCAGCACCAGAAAATCCCCTGCGCCTGGCTCGATGAACTGCCCCCTGCCCTCAGCCAGTCCCTGGCCGCGGCATTGCCGGAATGGATCAAACCTTCGCAACATCCAGCAACAAACATCCCATGGCCCGCCCCGAATGCCTGCTGGCAAGCCTTGATGACCCTGAACGTCGAGCGACTCGACGGCTGCGTGCTGGTGAGCGGCGAACCCCGCTTGCTGCAGGCTGGGCTCAATGCCGGGTTGTGGACCATCGGCCTGGCATCCTGCGGCTCGCTGTGCGGCTTGGCGCCCAAGCAATGGCAAGCCCTGACCCCGCAAGAGCGCGACATCAAACGCGGCAAGGCGACGATGCAACTGTTCGGCCTGGGTGTGCATTCGGTGATCGATCACCTCGGTGAACTCGACACCTGCCTGGCGGATATCAGCTTGCGTCGGCTCAAGGGCGAAAAGCCCTGATCGAGATCATGCACGTTGGGCGCGAGTGGATTAATCTAAAGGTCAGCCATCGACCTTTGGCCTGCAGCCATGGTCTATGCCAGTGCCTATCGATTAAAGAAGGAAGAACGCCATGCCTGCCCGCGAACTGCAAGAACAGCTCAATGCCCTGCGCGAGCAATTGGAACAGAATCCTCCATTGTCTGAAGCCGAACGCGCCGAGCTGCACGAACTGATGCAACAGATCGAGTTGAAGCTTGAGCTCGAAACCAAAACCCAGGATTCCAGCCTCGCCGATGGCGTCAACCTGGCCGTGGAACGCTTCGAACTCGAACACCCTACCCTTGCCGGCACCCTGCGCAACATCGGGCAGGCCTTGGCCAACATGGGGATCTGAACCCAACAATGCCTTTGTAGGAGCGAGCAAGCTCGCTCCTACATCATTGGATCTTTATTGACGGACCAGGCGATGGTTCGGCAGCTGCACCTCTTCAGTGCTGCGGTACGGGTTGATATCCAGCCCGCCACGACGCACATAACGCGCATACACCGTCAGTTTCTCCGGCTTCAGCAACCGCTGCAGGTCAAGGAAAATCCGCTCTACACACTGCTCATGGAAGTCCGAGTGCTGACGGAAGCTGACGATGTACTCGAGCAGGCTCGCGTGATCCAGCGCCGCGCCACGGTACTCCACCGCCACGCTGCCCCAGTCCGGCTGGCTGGTGACCGGGCAGTTGGACTTGAGCAAATGGCTGTGCACGCTCTCCTCGACAATGCGCGAATCATCGCAACGCAGCAGTTCCGGCCGTGGATGCTCGTAGTTGCTGACGCTGATATCCAGCTCATCGATGCACACGCCCGGCAAGGCCACGATGCCTTCGCTCTCGACATCCTTGAGGCTGCGAATGCGCACACCCACCGGCTTGCCGGCAGCCGCCGACAAGTCCTTGGCCAGCGTCGCCTCAAGGCTCGCGGTATCGGCAAACGGCGTCTGGTTCAGGGAGTTGAGGTACAGCTTGAACGACTTCGACTCGATGATGTTCGGCGAATCCGCCGGAATGCTGAATTCGCCGATCGCCACCACCGGCTTGCCCGACGGCAGCAGCCAGGACAGCTCGAAGCAGTTCCAGAAGTCCACGCCTTTGTACGGCAGGGTTTGCGCCGTCAGGCCCAGTTCCGCCCACTTCGCGGTGCGCGGGATCGGGAACAGCAAGGACGGCGTGTAGGTGGCGATGTATTCGCTGGACTTGCCCAGCGGCGAATGTTCGGCTGCGGGATGCATGGCGGAAACCTGACTGAAGAATCAGCGGATTCTATCAGCCTTTGCTCCCGCCTTTGAGTGCTTACTGACTGACAGTCAGTTTGCCGACCATGCCGGCCTGGTAATGACCGGGGATATTGCAGGCAAACTCAAGGCTGGTGGCCTTGCTGAAGGTCCAGGTCAGCTCGACGGTCTTGCCCGGCTCCACCAGCACGCTGTTGGGGTCGTCATGCTTCATGCCGTGGTCCATTTTGCTGTGATCCATGCCGGCCATGTTGCCGTGATCCATTGCCTTCATGCCGGTGGGCATCAGCATGCCGCTCTGTTGCATCTGCAACATTTCCTGCTGGTGTTTGGCGTGCATCGCCGCATCCCCCAGGTTGAATTCATGCAACAACTGGCCTTTATTGACCAACACAAAGCGCACGGTTTCCCCGGCCTTGATGTCGATGGCCTGCGGCGTGAAGGACATGTCACCCATCACCACCTCAATGCTGCGGGTCGCCTTGGCCGCCGGGGCCGGTTGACCGAAATCATAGGTATGCCCGGCGTCGGCCCACACCGGCGAACTCAGCGCCAGCAAACACAGGATTTGCGCCACGGATTTACGTAAAAACATCGTCATACTCCAACAAGATAAGGCTCAGCATGGGCAAAACTCTAAACTGCTGCCACTGCCCGTAACCTGACAGCCAGATTACAACTTTGTCAGGTTGCCCTGTGCCAATGCTTCCCACGGTATAAAGCGTTCGTTCCAATTGCCAAGAGTCGCCCATGAAACTGCTGATCGTCGAAGACCAACCGAAAACCGGCCATTACCTGCGCCAGGGCCTGGCCGAGGCCGGGTTCAACACGGAACTGGTGGCCGACGGCACCACCGGCCAGCAATTGGCCCTCAGCGGCGAATATGCCCTGCTGATTCTCGATGTGATGCTGCCGGGTCGTGATGGCTGGCAGATTCTGCAAGCGGTGCGCAGCGCCGGCCTGGACACGCCGGTACTTTTCCTGACCGCCCGTGACGCCGTGGAGGACAGGGTTCACGGCCTCGAACTGGGCGCCGATGACTATCTGGTCAAGCCGTTTGCCTTCTCCGAACTGCTGGCCCGGGTCCGCAGCCTGTTGCGTCGCGGCAGCGCCACGCCTCAGGAGACCAGCCTGCAACTGGCCGATTTGCGCCTGGATCTGATCCGGCGCCGGGTCGAACGCAGCGGCCAGCGTATCGACCTGACCGCCAAGGAGTTCGCCCTGCTGGAAATGCTCCTGCGTCGTCAGGGAGAAGTCTTGCCCAAGTCGCTGATTGCGTCCCAGGTCTGGGACATGAATTTCGACAGCGACACCAATGTCATCGAGGTGGCGATCCGTCGTCTGCGCCTGAAGATCGACGATGAATTCCCCAACAAGCTGATCCATACCGTGCGCGGCATGGGCTACGTCCTTGAAGAGCGCCCCGCCTGATGCGCCGGCTGTCCTTGAGCAGCCGCCTGGCGCTGCTGTTTGCGGCGTGCACCGCCGTGGTGTCGTTGTTCGCCGGGGTGCTGTTCAGCCGCGCCAGTGAGGCGCACTTCGTTGAACTCGACCAGCAACTGCTGGACGGCAAGTTGATTGGCTTGCGTCGGGCCCTGCACGACCTTCAGTCGAGTGACAGCGAAGTGAAGCTGGCCGAGGAATTGAGCCGGCAGGCTGACCTGTCCCTGCGAATCACCGGCAGCGACGGCCAGCGCTGGTATGACAGTTCGACCAACCTTCCCCAGGCGTTGCCGCGCCAGCCCGGGTTATCGACGGTGAGCCATGAAGGCATGGATTACCGGGTGCTGAATGCGCCGCTTTTCGCGGACAAACCCGAGTCACCGCAACTGACCCTGCTGTTGGACATCACCCACCACCAGCACTTCCTGCAACGCATGCAGCATTTGATCTGGCTGACCGTCGGCCTGTCAGCCCTGGCCACCGCACTGCTGGGCGCCTGGGCGGCACGCAGCAGCTTGCGCCCGTTGCGGCGGATAAGCGCGGTGGCCAGTGGTGTTTCCGCGCAATCGCTGAACTCGCGGCTGCCTGAAGAAAACATGCCGCCGGAGCTGGCGGAAATGGCCCACAACTTCAACGCCATGCTCGGACGCCTCGACGACTCTTTTCAGCGCCTGTCCGCATTCTCCGCCGACATCGCCCATGAACTGCGCACGCCACTGTCGAACCTGCTGACCCACACCCAGGTCACCCTCACCCGCCCTCGCCCCATCGAGGACTACCGCGAAGCCCTGCACAGCAACCTCGAAGAGCTGCAATGGATGGCGCAATTGGTCAATGACATGCTCTATCTGGCGAAAGCCGATCACGGCTTGTTAATGCCCAAATGCGAGCCACTGGAACTGGCGGAGGAAGCGGATCTGCTGCTGGAGTTCTTTGCGCCATTGGCCGAAGACGCGCAGGTAAAACTGAGTCGTGACGGCAATGCCCGCATCGAAGGTGACCGCAGCATGTTGCGGCGAGCGCTGTCGAACCTGCTGGACAACGCACTGCGCTTTACGCCGGCCGATGGCGAGGTTCGGGTGCGAATCGTCGATCAGCCAAAAGAATTGCACCTGACCGTTGAAAACACGGGCCAACAGATTTCCGAAGATCTATTGCCGCGCCTGTTTGACCGCTTTTACCGGGCCGATCCTGCGCGTCGTGAAGGCAGTAGCGAACATGCGGGACTGGGACTGGCGATCACCCAGTCGATCATCCGCGCCCATGGCGGGCAGATTCGTTGCGAATCGGAGAATGGGTGGACGCGGTTTGTGATCGAGTTGCCAAGGGGGGATTGAGGCCAGCAGTTGCGGCCTCATCGCGAGCAAGCTCGCTCCCACATTAGATCGGAATCAACTCGGTCAACTGTGGGAGCGAGCTTGCTCGCGATGGCGATGTTACGGGTTACGGGTTACGGGTTACGGGTTACGAATATCTCAGCGCATGAGCCGGCTCGATCTTCGCCGCCCGCCAAGCCGGGTAAACCGTGGCCAGAAAGCTCATGACAAACCCCGCCGTGCAGATCAACGCCACATCCGCGCCTTGCAACTCGGACGGCAGGTTGCTGACGAAATACACATCGGAACTGAAGATGTGCTGACCGCTGACCCGCTCGATCCAGCCCACGATCTGGCTGACGTTCAGCGCGGCAATCACGCCCAACACACCGCCAATCAGGGTGCCGACGATGCCGATCACCGTGCCCTGCACCACGAAGATCGCCATGATCTGCCGTGGCGTGGCGCCGATGGTGCGCAGGATCGCGATGTCTGCGCCCTTGTCGTTCACCACCATGATCAGGGTCGCGATGATATTGAACGCCGCCACCGCGACGATCATCAGCAACAGCAGGCCGATCATGGTTTTTTCCATTTTCATCGCACTGAACAGGCTGCCCTGGGTGTGGGTCCAGTCGTCAGCCTTGTAGGCGTCGCCCAGCCCCGTGGCGATGTCGCTCGACACTTGCGGCGCGGCATACAGATCCTTCACCGCCAGGCGCACGCTCTGCACCTGATTCGGCTCCCAGTGCTGCATTTGCGCGGCATCGGCCATGTGGATCAGCGCCATGGTGCCATCCAGTTCGGCGCCCACCTTGAACACGCCGACCACATTCAGTCGCTGCATGCGCGGGGTGATGCCGCCCGGCGCATTGCTGACTTCCGGCACGATCAGGGTGATCTTGTCACCGACGTTCAAGCGGAAGCGGCGCGCCGTGATCTCACCGATCACCACGCCGAACTCGCCCGGCTTCAGGGCTTCGAGGCTCCCCTGAACGATGTGCTTGGCGACGATCGACACCTGGCCTTCAAGCGCCGGGTCGACACCACTGACCTGGATCGGCTGCATCGTGCCCTTGTAGGACAGCATGCCCTCCATCTCGGTGAACGGCACCGCCGCCGTCACTTCCGGGTTTTTCATCGCGGCCGCTGCCACGGGCTTCCAGTCATCAATCGGATTGACGCCGACGATGGTGGCGTGGGGCACCATGCCGAGGATGCGCGAGCTCATTTCGCGCTGGAAGCCGTTCATCACCGACAGCACCACGATCATCGCCAGTACGCCGAGGGCGAGACCGATCATCGAGGTCATCGAGATGAAGGAAACAAAGCGATTGCGGCGCTTGGCGCGGGTATAGCGCGTGCCGATAAAGATCGATAACGGTCTGAACATTCGCTGGGGCACCGTATGGGAATAAAAGACCCGACGCCTTTTCAGGCATCGGGTTTCAGCCAATCAGATAGGAGTGAGGCAACCTTCCTGCAGGTGCAGGACGCGATCCATCTGGCGGGCCAGGTTCATGTCGTGGGTCACCACCAGGAACGCCGTGCGCATCGAGGTGCTGAGCTCCAGCATCAAGTCCTGGATCCCCTGGGCGGTGTGGGAATCGAGGTTGCCGGTCGGCTCGTCGAGCATCACCAGGCCCGGATTGTTCACCAGGGCGCGGGCGATGGCCACGCGCTGACGCTCACCACCGGACAGTTCGGCCGGCTTGTGCTCCAGGCGATGGCCCAGCCCTACCCGCTCCAGCAACGCCGTGGCACGCTGACGCGCTTCGGGGATCGCGGTCTTGCCGATCAGCAGCGGCATGCAGACGTTTTCCAGGGCGGTGAATTCTGGCAGCAAATGGTGGAACTGGTACACGAAGCCGAGGGCGCGATTACGCAGCAGGCCGCGTTTCTTTTCACTCAGCGCCGACAGCTCTTCGCCGTCGAGCCAGACGCTGCCCTTGGTCGGTGTATCGAGGCCACCCAGCAGATTGAGCAAGGTACTTTTGCCCGAGCCCGACTTGCCGACAATCGCCACACGCTCACCCGGGTGCAACTCCAGTTGCAGGCCGGCCAACACTTCCACCGATTCCGGGCCTTCCTCGTAGGACTTGCCCAGGCTGCGGCAGCTCAAGATTGCTTTATCACTCATGCCCGACTCACTCATAACGTAGCGCCTCCGCAGGCTGGGTGCGCGCGGCACGCCAGGCTGGATACAGGGTGGCGAGGAAACTCAGGACCAACGCCGCAGAACAGACCATCACCACGTCCTGGCTCTGCACCTGCGACGGCAGGTAATCGATGAAGTACACGTCGGCGTTGAGGAACTTGTGCCCAATCAGGCCTTCGAGGGCCGAGATCGCGGCGCTGACGTTCAGCGCGGCGAAGATCCCGACCACGGCGCCAATGGCCGTGCCGACCACGCCAATCACGGTGCCTTGCACCATGAACGTGCGCATGATCGTGCCCGGCGTGGCGCCCAATGTGCGCAGGATCGCGATGTCGCCCTTCTTGTCGTTCACTACCATCACCAGCGTAGAAATGATGTTGAAGGCAGCAACGGCAACGATCAGCAGCAGCAACAGGCCGATCATGGCTTTTTCCATGCGGATCGCCTGGTACAGGTTGCCGTGGGTGCGGGTCCAGTCGCGGGCGTAGAAGCGGTCTTCGCCGAGATCGCGGGCGATGCTCCACGCGGTGCGCGGTGCCTGGAACAGATCGTCGAACTTCAGGCGCAGGCCCTGGACCTGATCCGGTTTCCAGCGGTGCAGCCGGGCCAGATCCTGCAGGTTGGTGACGCCAAGATAGCCATCGAGCTCACCGGCGCCGACATGGAAGATGCCGACCACGGTAAAGCGCTTCATGCGCGGGAACATCCCGGCCGGGGTCACGGTGACTTCCGGCGCGACGAAGGTCAGCTTGTCACCGATGGCTGCACCGAGCTTGGTCGCGGCCTTGTCGCCGATGACGATGCCGAACTCACCCGGCACCAGGTCGTCGAGTTTTCCCTGGGTCATGAAGTGATCGATGATCGACACCTGACGCTCTTGCACCGGGTCGATGGCATTGAGCAGGACTTTCGAGACCTTGCCGTTGTTGGTCAGCAAACCCTGCATTTGCGTAAACGGAGCCACGGCCGTCACCTGCGGGTTCTGCTTGACCTTCGCGGCCAGGCTTTGCCAATCGCTGATCGGCTCGCCGGACTCGATGGTCGCGTGGGGCACCATGCCCAGCACGCGGGTGCGCATCTCATGATCGAAGCCGTTCATCACCGACAGCACCACGATCATCACGACCACGCCAAGGGCGAGCCCGATCATCGAAGTCAGGGAAATGAATGACACAAAATGATTGCGACGCTTTGCACGGGTGTAACGCGTGCCGATAAATACGAAGAGAGGTCTGAACATGTCGGGGCTTGTTCGGAGGGAAAAGGAACGTCCTTGTGGCGGGGGTCGATAACCAGCTTTACACTCAGACCACCGCCGCTACCATGGGTTCGCCATGTCGACATTAGATGAAGAAGATCGCCGCGAATACTACCGTATCGAGGATACGATCGCACTGGAAATTCGGCCCCTGTCCGCTACTGAAGCCGCAGGCCATGAAGTGTTGCAGGATGCTTCCCCACTCTTCAACTTGCTCAGCGAACTGCACCTGAGCGAATTCGAGTCGCAACACCTGTTGCGCCAGATCAGCGAACGCGACCGCACGACCGCCGCCTTCCTCAAATCCCAGAACAAACGCATCGATTTGCTGAGCCAGGTGATCGCCATCACCGTGCTCGGGCAGATCGGCGAACCGCAGCCGGTGATCATCTCCGAAGGCGGCATCGACTTTCAGCATCCTTCGCCCCTTGCCGCCGGCGCACGCCTGTCGGTCAAGCTGGTGCTGATGCCGCAAGCCCTGGGCCTGCTGCTGCGCGCCCGCGTCACCCATTGCGACCGCAAGGGCGATGGCTATGACGTCGGCACCGAGTTCGAACACCTGACCGACGCCCAGCGCCAACTGCTGGCCCGCCACATCTTGCAAAAGCAGGCCCAGGAACGACGCCTGGCCCGCGACCAACTTGAATCAGGCAATTAAATTAAGGAAGAACCGTGACCCTCATCTACGGCCATCGCGGCGCCAAGGGCGAAGCACCGGAAAACACCCTGACCAGCTTTCAGGAATGTCTCAAGCACGGCGTGCGTCGCTGCGAACTGGACCTGCACCTGTCCATGGATGGCGAGCTGATGGTCATTCACGACCCGACCCTCAAACGCACCACTGACCGTCGCGGCAAGGTCGTCGAGCACACGGCGGCCGAGCTTGTGACGTATGACGCACGCCAGGGTGGCCCGGGCTGGATCAAGCCGTGCCCGATTCCGACGCTGGAAGAACTGTTCGAGAAATGCGACTTCGATCACTGGCAGCTGGAAGTCAAAAGCGCATCAAGGATGCGTGCCGCGACCACCGTGCTGGCGATTCGCGAAATGGTGCAGCGTCATGGGCTGATGGACAAGGTGACCATCACCTCGAGTTCACGCGAAGTATTGAAGGCCGCGCTGGAACTGGTGCCGGACGTGTCCCGCGGGATGGTGGCCGAGTACGCCTGGCTCGACCCGCTGAAGGTCGCGGCCAGCTATGGCTGTGAGATTCTGGCGCTGAACTGGACCCTGTGCACGCCGGAACGCCTGCAACGGGCGCAGCGTCAGGGGCTGCATGTGTCGGTGTGGACCGTCAACGAGCCTGCGCTGATGCGCAGACTCGCCGACTTCGGCGTTGACAGCCTGATTACAGACTTTCCCGGTTTGGCCACTGCCACGCTCGAGAATTGCTGAAATCGGTCTCCCCGGCCGGCTCAGGCCACCGGCCGGAGCCCGTCAAAAAAGCCGGTTGAGGCCGTCGTACGCGGCTACCCGATAGGCTTCGGCCATGGTCGGGTAGTTGAACGTGGTGTTGACGAAGTACTTCAACGTGTTCTGTTCGCCCGGCTGGTTCATGATCGCCTGACCGATGTGCACGATCTCCGACGCCTGATAACCGAAGCAGTGAACGCCCAGTACTTCCAGGGTTTCACGGTGGAACAGGATCTTCAGCATGCCTTGCGGCTCGCCGGCGATCTGCGCCCGCGCCATGCTCTTGAAGAAGGCTTTGCCCACTTCGTACGGCACTTTGGCCTGGGTCAGTTCCTGCTCGTTCTTGCCGATCGAGCTGATCTCCGGAATGGTGTAAATCCCGGTCGGCACGTCGTTGACGAAACGCCAACTTCCGTTGTCGACGATGCTGCCAGCGGCCGAACGGCCCTGGTCGTGGGCGGCACTGGCCAGGCTCGGCCAGCCGATCACGTCACCGGCGCCGTAGATGTTCGGCACGCAGGTACGATAAGCCTCATCGACTTCGATCTGGCCACGGCCGTTGACCTTCACGCCGATGTTTTCCAGACCCAACTGATCGGTGTTGCCGGTGCGGCCGTTGCACCAGAGCAAGGCGTCGGCCTTGATCTTCTTGCCGGACTTGAGGTGCAGGATCACGCCGTTGTCCACGCCTTCGACGCGGTCGTAGTCTTCGTTGTGGCGAACCGTGATGTTGTTGTTGCTGAAGTGATAACTCAGGGCCTGGGAGATTTCCGAGTCGAGGAAGCTCAGCAACTGACCGCGGTTGTCCACCAGTTCAACCAACACACCCAGACCACTGAAGATCGACGCGTATTCGCAACCGATCACGCCAGCGCCGTAAACGATGAGTTTGCGCGGGGTGTGGCCGAGGCTGAGGATGGTGTCGCTATCGTAGATACGCGGGTGATGGAAATCGATGTCCGCCGGGCGATACGGGCGCGAACCGGTGGCGATGATGATGTGCTTGGCCACCAGTTTCTCGACCACGCCGTTGGCGCAGACCACTTCGATGGTTTGCTCGTCGGCAAAGCTGCCGGTGCCGAAGAACACGTCGACGCGGTTACGGGCGTAGTAACCGGTACGCGAAGCGACTTGTTTGGCGATGACTTTCTCGGCGCTTTTCAACACGTCCGGGAAAGAGAACCAGCGCGGCTCACCAATGGCCCGGAACATCGGGTTGGTGTTGAACTGCATGATCTGCCGCACCGAGTGACGCAGTGCCTTGGACGGGATGGTGCCCAAGTGAGTGCAGTTGCCGCCGACCTGGCGACGGCTATCGACCATCGCCACCTTGCGCCCTGCCTTGGCGGCGTTCATTGCCGCGCCTTCCCCCGCCGGGCCGGAACCCAACACCACCACGTCGTAGTTGTAGACAGCCATGCGTACTCCTCAGAACAGGCCGCGGCACCCTCGGCACCTGCGGCTAAATCACGCCAATGCGTGGCATGAAGGAACAATTTGGGGCCAGTGCAGAACCCGGACACAGTCTATAGAAGCGTCAACGCCGCGCACATTAACCCTTGGTCGCGTCGTAGGCTACTTTTGCCTGCGCTACAACGCCAGTTTTCAATGCTCAAATCGCCGAAATCATTCGGTTTTTTTGCCACTGAGGCGTTCAAAAGCGTGACTGCTGCGTGTGACGAAACCTGTATCGGCACGAATCACAAAAAATGCGCCGATATCGTGTTTTTCTGCGTAGTCCCAACCGCGCTCCGGGCCGAGAATCAGCAACAGCGTCGATAAGCCATCGGCCATCAACGCTGAAGGATGAATCACCGTGACCGATGCCAGGTTATGTGAGACGGGCGCACCGGTGCGGGCATCGAAGGTGTGGGAAAAACGCTGGCCGTCCTGCTCGAAATAATTCCGGTAGTCGCCGGAAGTGGACAGGCCATAGCCGTCGACGACAATGACCCGCTCGGCCACCTGCCGGTCATCCCGCGGCTCTTCCAGGGCAATGCGCCATGGCGAGCCGTCAGCCTTCTTGCCTGACGCCTTGAGCTCGCCCGTGGCCTCGGCGAGGTAGTCGTGGATGCCCATCGCCTCGAGTCTTGCGGCAATCGTGTCCACCGCATAACCGGCGGCGATGCTGTTGAAGTCGACCTCGACGGCGGCGTCCTTGCACAACCGGTCGCCCTCGATGCGCAAGTGTTCATGGCCGACGCGCTTGCGGGCTTCGGCGAGCGCTTCGGCGGTCGGGACTTTTTCCCCACGGGCCTGCGGACCAAACCCCCAGAGATTGAGCAACGGCTCCACCGTCAGATCGTAGGAACCGTCGCTTTGCACTGACAGTTGCTCGCCCACGCGGACCAATTCGAGGATCGACGCCGGCATTGCCTGACAGCGGTTGGCCGGTAATGCATTGAAGCGCTCGATGTCCGAGTCGCTGCGGTACGTGGACATTTGCCGGTCAATGTCAGCGAGGATCTGCTCGACCTGGACACGGACCTCGTCCTGCGCCGGAAGGCCGGCATGGCGCACATACTTGATCGAATAAGTGCTGCCCATGGTGGGACCGCCGAAGCTTTCGAGGGGGTCGCCGTTACCACAGCCTGATAGTGCGCCGAGCAGCAAAAATGCCACCCCCTGCCACCTGATCAACAATTCCCGAGCTCCCCGAAACATCCCCTGACACGCCGCCAGGGCCAGCCATTATGCGATAGAACTGTGGGAGCGAGCTTGCCCACGAAGAGGCCAGGCCGAACAACACAACCCTCAACAGACAAAAGCAGCCCAAACAAAAACGCCCCGACCAAGGTCGGGGCGTTTCATGTACAGCTAAAGGCTTAGCGCGGGAATGCTGGCGGGTTTACACCGGCCATGTCTTCCATCACGCGAACCACCTGGCAGCTGTAACCGAACTCGTTGTCGTACCAGACGTACAGAACAACGCGGTTATCCTGGGTGATGGTCGCTTCAGCGTCCACTACGCCTGCGTGGCGCGAGCCAACGAAGTCGGTGGAAACCACTTCCTGGGAGCTCACGTAGTCGATCTGCTTGTGCAGGTCCGAGTGCATGGCCATCTGGCGCAGGTACTCGTTGATCTCTTCGCGAGTGGTGGCCTTCTCCAGGTTCAGGTTCAGGATAGCCATCGACACGTTCGGCGTAGGAACGCGAATCGCATTACCGGTCAGCTTGCCCTTGAGCACTGGCAGCGCCTTGGCGGCTGCGGTGGCGGCACCGGTCTCGGTGATAACCATGTTCAACGGCGCGGCGCGGCCACGACGGCTGCCCTTGTGGAAGTTGTCGATCAGGTTCTGGTCGTTGGTGAACGAGTGAACGGTTTCGACGTGGCCGTTGATGATGCCGTACTTGTCGTTGACTGCCTTGAGCACCGGCACGATGGCGTTGGTGGTGCAGGAAGCCGCCGAGATGATCTTGTCGTCAGGGGTGATTTCGCCATGGTTGATGCCGTGCACGATGTTCTTCAGCGCGCCCTTGCCAGGTGCGGTGAGGATCACGCGAGCAGCGCCCGGGCAGGCCAGGTGCTGGCCCAGGCCGTCAGCGTCACGCCATACACCGGTGTTGTCGACGATCAGAGCGTTTTCGATGCCGTACTGGGTGTAGTCGACTTCGGCCGGGCTCTTGGCGTAGATAACCTGGATCAGGTTGCCGTTGGCGGTGATGGTGTTGTTGGCTTCATCAATGGTGATGGTGCCATCGAACGGGCCATGGACCGAGTCACGGCGCAGCAGGCTGGCACGCTTGACCAGGTCGTTCTCGGCGCCCTTGCGGACAACGATGGCGCGCAGACGCAGGCCGTCGCCACCACCGGTTTTCTCGATCAGGATGCGCGCCAGCAGACGGCCGATACGACCGAAGCCGTAGAGGACAACGTCGGTGCCTTTGCGGGCGGATGCGTTTTGCTGGCCAACCACGTCAGCCAGTTCTTCACGGACGAACTGCTCGGCAGTACGGCCATTGCCTTCGGCCTTGAATTTGGCCGCCAGCTTGCCCAGGTCCACCGAAGCGGCGCCGAGCTTGAGCTCGCTCATCGCCTTGATCAGCGGGAATGTTTCGTGGACGGACAGCTCGCTTTCGTCGGACTGACGGTGACGAGCAAAGCGGTGCGCTTTGAGAATCGCAATGACTGAACGGTTGATCAGGCTGCGGCCATAGATCGAGCTCACCACGTTGTTATTGCGGTAGAGCTGACCGATAAGCGGAATCATCGCTTCAGCGAGTGCTTCACGGTCGATCCATTCACCAAGACACTGGTCGGGCTTCTGAGTCACGGGAACCTTCCACATGTAGGGGCAGAAAAAAGGGGCTACATTATGCCGCCGAGTGACCGCGGTAGCAATGCGCGCCCGTCGTGCTTTACGTAACAATTCGTCGTTCAAAAAAATTACGCCTCGCGCAAGCCCAATAAAACCGGGGCTTGCAGCGCAGTCAATTTTTTGGAGGTCGCGCCTCGTTATCCGTAACCCTCCGTAACACTCGTTGTATTTGCCACTACATATTCAATGATTTCCGGCAAAAAACCATCGAATTTTGTCTTTACCACTACATTTCACCAAACCCGTGCTTTAGACACAGTCAGCAACTGACAGGCGGCATCGTTGACCGCTACAATTGCCGACTTTGTCGCAACGCTTGGAGCTCAACCTTCCGTGCCCGTTCTGCGTCTACCGCTTCTCCCTGCCGCGGCAGGTAAACAGCACTGGGGCAACCTGCCCGGTGCCGCCCTGAGCCTGGCCATCGCCGAGGCCGCCAGCGCTGCCAAGCGCTTTACCCTGCTGCTGACCGCCGACAGCCAAAGTGCCGAACGGCTGGAACAGGAGCTGAGTTTCTTCGCCCCGGATTTGCCAGTACTGCACTTTCCCGACTGGGAAACCCTGCCCTACGACCTGTTCTCGCCGCACCAGGACATCATTTCCCAGCGCATCGCCAGCCTGTACCGGCTGCCGGAGCTGAGCCATGGCGTGCTGGTGGTGCCGATCACGACCGCCCTGCATCGCCTCGCACCGACCAAATTCCTGCTCGGCAGCAGCCTGGTGCTGGATATCGGCCAGAAGCTCGACGTCGAGCAAATGCGCACCCGGCTTGAAGCCACGGGTTATCGCTACGTCGATACGGTGTATGAACACGGCGAGTTCACCGTTCGCGGCTCGCTGATCGATCTGTTCCCGATGGGCAGCAAGCTGCCGTATCGCATCGATCTGTTCGACGACGAAATCGAAACCCTGCGCACCTTCGACCCGGAGAACCAGCGTTCGATCGACAAAGTCGACTCGGTCAAGCTGTTGCCGGCCAGGGAATTCCCGCTGCAGAAAGAAGCGGTCACCCGTTTCAAGGCGCGCTTCCGCGAACGTTTTGACGTCGACTTCCGCCGCTGCCCGATTTTCCAGGATTTGAGCAGCGGGATTACCCCGGCCGGTATCGAGTACTACCTGCCGCTGTTCTTCGAAGAAACCTCGACGCTTTTCGATTACCTGCCCCAGGACACCCAAGTGTTCTCGCTGCCCGGCATCGAACAGGCCGCGGAAAACTTCTGGAACGACGTGCGCAATCGCTACGAAGAACGCCGCGTCGACCCGTCCCGTCCTTTATTACCGCCTGCAGAGCTGTTCCTGCCGGTGGAAGACTGCTTCGCGCGCCTGAAGAACTGGCCGCGCGTGGTGGCCAGTCAACAGGACGTGGAAAGCGGTAGCGGTCGCGAGCGCTTCCCCGCTCGGGAGCTGCCGAACCTGGCCATCGAAGCCAAGGCTACCCAACCGCTGGCGGCACTGGCGGACTTCCTCGACCAGTTCCCCGGTCGCGTGCTGTTCACCGCCGAATCCGCAGGCCGCCGCGAGGTGCTGCTGGAACTGCTGGAACGCCTGAAACTGCGACCGAAAACCGTCGACAGCTGGCCGGACTTTGTCGCCGGTAAGGAACGCCTGGCGATCACCATCGCCCCGCTCGACGAAGGCTTGCTGCTCGACGACCCGGCCCTGGCCCTCGTCGCCGAAAGCCCGTTGTTCGGCCAGCGCGTGATGCAGCGCCGTCGCCGGGAAAAGCGCACCGACGCCAACAACGATGCCGTCATCAAGAACCTCACCGAGCTGCGCGAGGGTGCGCCGGTGGTGCACATCGACCACGGCGTCGGCCGCTACCTGGGCCTGGCGACCCTGGAAATCGACAGCCAGACCGCCGAATTCCTTGCCCTGGAATACGCCGAAGGCGCCAAGCTTTATGTGCCGGTGGCCAACCTGCACCTGATCGCCCGCTACACCGGCAGCGACGATGCTCTGGCCCCACTGCACCGCCTCGGCTCCGAGACCTGGCAGAAAGCCAAGCGCAAAGCCGCCGAACAGGTGCGTGACGTGGCCGCCGAACTGCTCGACATCTATGCCCGCCGCGCCGCCCGCGAAGGCTACGCTTTCGCCGACCCGAAAGCCGACTACGCCACCTTCAGCGCCGGCTTCCCGTTCGAAGAAACCCCGGACCAGCAAACCACCATCGAAGCGGTGCGCGAAGACATGCTCGCGCCTAAGCCGATGGATCGCCTGGTGTGCGGCGACGTCGGCTTCGGCAAGACCGAAGTGGCGATGCGCGCCGCGTTCATCGCCGTGCACGGTGGTCGCCAGGTAGCGATCCTGGTGCCGACCACCCTGCTCGCCCAGCAGCACTACAACAGCTTCCGCGACCGCTTTGCCGACTGGCCGGTGACCGTGGAAGTGATGAGCCGCTTCAAGTCGGCCAAGGAAGTGAATGCGGCGGTCGCGGACCTGGCCGAAGGCAAGATCGACATCGTGATCGGCACGCACAAGCTGCTGCAGGACGACGTGAAGATCAAAAACCTTGGCCTGGTGATCATCGACGAGGAACACCGCTTCGGCGTGCGCCAGAAAGAACAGCTCAAGGCCCTGCGCAGCGAAGTCGACATCCTGACCCTGACCGCCACGCCGATTCCGCGAACGCTGAACATGGCGGTATCGGGCATGCGCGACCTGTCGATCATCGCCACGCCGCCGGCCCGCCGCCTGTCGGTCCGCACCTTCGTCATGGAACAGAACAAGAGCACGGTCAAAGAGGCCTTGCTGCGTGAGTTGCTGCGTGGCGGTCAGGTCTATTACCTGCACAACGACGTGAAGACCATCGAGAAATGCGCCGCCGACCTCGCCGAACTGGTGCCGGAAGCACGGATCGGTATCGGCCACGGGCAGATGCGTGAACGCGATCTCGAACAGGTGATGAGCGACTTCTACCACAAGCGCTTCAACGTGCTGATCGCCTCGACCATCATCGAGACCGGCATCGACGTACCGAGCGCCAACACCATCATCATCGAGCGTGCCGACAAGTTCGGCCTGGCACAATTGCACCAGTTGCGCGGCCGGGTCGGACGCAGCCACCACCAGGCGTATGCCTACCTGCTGACGCCGCCACGCCAGCAAATCACCCCGGACGCGGAAAAGCGCCTGGAGGCGATTGCCAACACCCAGGACCTCGGCGCGGGCTTCGTGCTCGCCACCAACGACCTGGAAATCCGTGGCGCCGGCGAATTGCTCGGCGATGGCCAGAGCGGGCAGATCCAGGCCGTCGGCTTTACGCTGTACATGGAAATGCTCGAGCGCGCGGTGAAGTCGATCCGCAAGGGCGAGCAGCCGAACCTCGATCAACCGCTCGGCGGCGGTCCGGAAGTCAACTTGCGGGTACCGGCGTTGATCCCGGAAGACTACCTGCCGGATGTCCACGCCCGCCTGATTCTCTACAAGCGCATTGCCTCGGCCACCGACGAGGACGGCCTGAAGGATTTGCAGGTGGAGATGATCGACCGTTTCGGCCTGTTGCCGGAACCGACCAAGAACCTGATCCGCATCACAGCATTGAAATTGCAGGCCGAGCAACTGGGCATCAAAAAAGTCGATGGCGGCCCCCAGGGCGGTCGCGTCGAGTTCGCCGCACAGACGCCGGTCGACCCGCTGACCCTGATCAAACTGATCCAGAGCCAGCCAAAACGCTACAAATTCGAAGGCGCCACGATGTTCAAGTTCATGGTTCCGATGGAGCGCCCGGAAGAGCGCTTTAATACTGTAGAGGCGCTGTTCGAGCGCCTCGTTCCGAAAACTGCTTGAAGGACGCCACATGCGCCTGTTTCGCTCACTGACCCTGCTGACCCTGTTGATGCCAGCGCTGGTCGCATCCACGGCATTTGCCGATGACCTGTACCAGGTCGAAATGATTCTGGTCCGTCAAAACGCCGTACCGGCGATTGTCAGCCGCGCCGCGCCGGAAGACTGGGCGGCTGGCGCTCAGCCAGTCAGCGCCGACAGCCTGCGCACGCCAAGCCTCAATGGCGAAGTGGAAAAACTCACCAGCAGCGCCGACTACACGGTGTTGCTGCACAAGGCCTGGCAACAGCCCCTCGGCGAAACGGCCAGCAAAGTGGCGATCAGCGACGGCAAGGAACAATATGGTCAGTTCCCGATCGAGGGCACACTGAACATGACACTGGGACGCTTTACCGACGTCGACGCCGATTTCTGGGTCAACCAGATCGATGCCAATGGCATGGTGACCGCCAGCGAGCGCTTGAAACAGGAAAGCCACACCAAGAACGGCCAGCTGAATTTTCTCGATAACGGCCACCTCGGCCTGCTGATCAAGATCACTTCGCTGACCGCCCCCGCACCCCGAGCAGCTCCCGAAGAAATTCCGGACTGATTCCCTATGTCCGCGACCCTGAGCAAACCCCTGGCACCATCCTGGGTCAGCCGATTCAAGGAACAGAGCCTGGAGCGTGGTCGCCGTTACGCGCTGGAGAATCGCGTCAGGATCGTCGAGGCCGGCGACGCCACGATCATTGCTGCCTGCGAAGGCTCTGGCGGTAACGTTTACCGTCAGACCATTCGCCTGCGCGAGTCAGCCAAGGGCACGCTGCTGATGGTCGACGCCACCTGCTCCTGCCCGGTCCACAGCAACTGCAAACATTGCGCGGCGGTGCTTCTGCAAGTGCAGGAAACCCTCGACTACCCCGCCGCAGCCAAAGACGCCGAACTCCTGGAAAAGCTCCAGGCCGTCCTGGAAAACCGCAGCCCGAAAGCCCCGCCGCAAGTGCTGGTGGACAATGTGCAGCCCGTCCCGCGCCTGTGGCTGGCGAGCATCGAGTTCAGCGCGTTCGAACCGCGCAACGGTCGAATGCAGCGTTACATCCAGCATCGTGCGGCGCTGTCTTTCAGTTATCTGGACGAGTACGTTTCCGGACAGAAAAACACCGACATCCTGATTCGCCAGGAAACCCAGACGCTGCGGATAAAACGCCACCCGGACGTGGAACAGTCCTACCGGGAACAGTTGCGAATCCTCGGCTTCAAAATCGCCACCCGGCAAAGCAAGGCCTTGCCGGAAAGCGCCGGCGAGCTTTTTGAGATGGTCAATGACAGCGCCTGGCTGACCTTTACCCTCAATGAACTGCCGAAGTTGCGCACCCAGGGCTGGGAATTGCAGATCGACGAGGACTTCGGTTTCGACCTGACGGCGGTAGACGACTGGTACGCTACGGTCGAACAGGCTCCAGAGCGCGACTGGTTCGACCTGGAACTGGGGATCATCGTCAACGGCGAACGCCTGAGCCTGTTACCGATCCTGCTCAACCTGATGCGCTCGCACACCGAAATCCTCAACCCGGAACGCCTTGCCCGACGCCGCGACGACGAGCTGATCCTGGTCAACATCCCCAATCGCCCGAACTCCGAGTACGGCCCGCTGCAAGTCGCACTGCCCTTCGGTCGCTTGAAACCGGTGCTGGCCACCCTCGGCGAGTTCTACCTGCAGGAGCCCGGCGACACCACACTGCGCCTGAGCAAGGCCGATGCCACGCGCCTGAACCCGCTGGAAGACATGCCACTGCTCTGGGAGGGTGGCGAACAGATCCGCACCTTTGCCCAGCGCCTGCGCGACATCAAGGACCACACGGCCACCGCCCCGGAAGGCCTGAATGCGACGCTGCGTCCGTATCAGCTCGAAGGCTTGAGCTGGATGCAATCGTTGCGGCGGCTGGAAGTGGGTGGAATTCTCGCGGACGACATGGGCCTGGGCAAAACCCTGCAGACACTCGCGCACGTGCTGAGCGAGAAAAACGCCGGCCGCCTGGATCGGCCTTGCATGGTGGTGATGCCGACCAGCCTGATTCCCAACTGGCTCGACGAAGCGGCGCACTTTACGCCGCAGCTCAAGGTACTGGCGCTATACGGTGCCAGCCGCAAAAAGCACTTCGACAAGCTGGCCGATTACGACCTGATCCTGACCACCTATGCGCTGCTGCCCAAGGATGTCGAACGCCTGGCGGCGCAGCCCTTGCACATACTGGTGCTGGACGAAGCGCAATACATCAAGAACCCGACCAGCAAGGCCGCCCAGGCTGCTCGCGAGCTCAACGCCCGGCAGCGCCTGTGCCTGAGCGGCACGCCGTTGGAAAACCATCTGGGCGAACTCTGGTCGCTGTTTCACTTCCTGTTACCCGGCTGGCTGGGTGACGTCAAAAGCTTCAACCGCGATTACCGCGTGCCGATTGAAAAACGCACCAGCGAGGTCAGGCTTCAGCACCTCAACGGCCGGATCAAACCTTTCCTGCTGCGCCGCACCAAGGAACAAGTGGCCACCGAGTTGCCGCCGAAAACCGAGATCATCCACTGGGTCGAACTCAACGAGGCCCAGCGCGATGTGTACGAAACCATGCGCCTGGCCATGGACAAGAAGGTCCGCGACGAAATCACCCGCAAAGGCGTGGCCCGCAGCCAGATCATCATTCTCGAAGCACTGCTCAAGCTGCGCCAGGTGTGCTGCGACTTGCGCCTGGTCAACGAGGCAACCCTGCCAAGCCGTGGCAGCACGTCGGGCAAGCTCGACAGCCTGATGGAAATGCTCGAAGAGTTGTTCGAGGAAGGTCGGCGAATCCTGCTGTTCTCGCAGTTCACCTCGATGCTGTCACTGATCGAAGACGAACTGAACAAACGCGGCGTGGCCTACGCCCTGCTGACCGGCCAGACCCGCGACCGCCGCACACCGGTGAAGGAATTCCAGAGCGGCAAGCGTCAGATCTTTCTGATCAGCCTGAAGGCCGGTGGCGTTGGCCTGAACCTGACCGAAGCGGACACGGTGATTCATTACGACCCATGGTGGAACCCGGCGACGGAAAACCAGGCGACCGACCGGGCGTACCGCATCGGCCAGGAGAAGCCGGTGTTCGTCTATAAGTTGATTGCGCGCGGCACTGTGGAAGAGAAGATTCAGCACCTGCAAAAGGAAAAATCCGACCTCGCGGCCGGCGTGCTGGATGGGCGCAAGGCCGGGGACTGGAAACTGCAGAGCGATGATATCGAGGCGTTGTTTGCGCCGCTGCCGGAAAACCTTGAAAAACGCTGAGACTTTCGGCGTTTTTTAGACCGCCATCGCGAGCAAGCTCGCGATGAGGTCAACTCGGTTTCAAGCGGGACTCAGCCCTTGAGCACCCGCGCCAGCGTCGATTTCACCTTGCCCATGCCGTCATGCAAGGCCTGCTCGATCTCGGCCATGGTGATCACGGCCGTCGACTTGCCCGCCGCCGGGTTCACCACCAGCGCCAGACAGGCGTAATCCAGTTCCAGTTCGCGGGCCAGGGCCGCTTCCGGCATACCGGTCATGCCGACGATGTCGCAGCCGTCACGCTCCAGCCGGGCGATTTCAGCCACCGTTTCCAGGCGAGGCCCTTGAGTGCAGGCATACACGCCATGACTGCTGTAGCCCACGCCTTCCGCCGCCAATGCCGCAATCAGTTGCTGACGCAACGGTTCGCTGTAGGGGTAGCTGAAGTCGATATGGGTGACGTGCTCCAGGTCATCGGCAAAGTAGGTGTGCTCACGACCGCTGGTGTAGTCGATCAACTGATGCGGCACGCAGAAATGCCCGGTGCCCATGGTGGCATGAATGCCACCCACAGCGTTGACCGCCAGAATGGCTTCGGCTCCGGCCTGCTTCAGCGCCCAGAGATTGGCGCGGTAGTTGACCTGATGCGGCGGAAAACGATGGGGATGGCCGTGACGCGCGAGGAACAGTACTTCCTTGCCGGCATACTCGCCGATCTGCACCTCGGCCGAAGGTGCGCCATAAGGCGTGTCCACTGCCAGTGACTGGCGAATGCTCAGGCCTTCGAGTTGAGTCAGGCCTGTGCCACCGATAATCGCGTAAACCGTCATAACGAACAGTCCTTAATCAATCAATTGAGCTTCTTTGAGCGCGCTGACAGCGGCCAGCCAGCGCGGGTCTTGACGGTATTCGGTGTTGGCGAACGACTGGCCGCGCATCCGCGCAATGCGCTCGGAAGGCTTGACCTTCAGGCGTTGCGCAGCGCTCAGGGCCAGTTCGGCGGCCGCACGGTCGTTGCACACCAGGCCCATGTCGCAACCGGCAGTCAGTGCCGCTTCGATACGGCTGGCGGCATCGCCGACCACGTGGGCGCCCGCCATGGACAGGTCGTCACTGAAGATCACGCCATCGAACTGCAACTCGCCGCGCAGGATGTCCTGCAACCAGCGGCGGGAGAAACCTGCGGGCTGGGAATCGACTTGTGGATAAATAACGTGGGCCGGCATGACCGCCGCCAGTTGCTTGCTCAGTTTGGCAAACGGCACCAGGTCCTTGGCGCGGATCTCGTCGAGACTGCGCTCATCATTCGGGATCGCGACGTGGGAATCCGCTTCAGCCCAGCCATGACCAGGGAAGTGCTTGCCGGTGGCCGCCATCCCGGCGCTGTTCATGCCACGGATGAATGCACCCGCGAGCAAGGCAGCGCGCTCGGGATCACCTTCGAACGAACGGGTGCCGACAACGGCGCTGCGCTGGTAATCCAGGTCCAGCACCGGGGCAAAGCTCAGGTCCAGGCCAACGGCCAACACTTCGGTGGCCATGATCCAGCCGCACTGCTCGGCCAGGTATTCGGCGTTCGGGTTATCGGCAATGGCGCGCATGGCTGGCAAGCGCACGAACCCTTGGCGCAGGCGCTGCACGCGGCCGCCCTCTTGATCCACCGCCAGCAACAGATCGGGACGAATAGCGCGGATGGCCGCACTCAGCTCGCGCACTTGACGCGGATGCTCGATGTTGCGGGCAAAGATGATCAGGCCGCCCACCTCGGGCTGGCGCAACAATTGGCGATCTTCAGCCGTCAGCCAGGTACCGGCGACGTCCACCATCAACGAGCCTTGCAAGCCAGCAGTCATAAAAATTCCTTGATAACAGAAAACCCGGCCTACACGAATTCGCCGCCAGACGCTATGCCCGGCAGGTCGGCGATATCAATGGGAAACGGGTTCAGAACGAGAGTCGGCATGGGCGGCTAGCTTAGCGGATGTCAGCTGCCGCGCCCACCCGTGTGCGGTTAAACCTTGGCGGCAACCGGTGTCGATTTGCTACGCGGACGCAACTGGGCCGTAGCCATGGCCGTGTCAGTAACGCCGGATTCGGCACGCATGCCGGCAGCCAGGAATGGCACCATCAGGCGCATGACCTGCTCGATGGAGGTGTTCACGCCGAAATCGGTTTCGGCAATCGCGCGCAAGGCCTTGATACCGGACATGCTGAACGCCGCCGCACCCAGCATGAAGTGCACGCGCCAGAACAGTTCGATGGGCGGAATACGCGGCGCCGCTTCGTTGACCAGCATCATGTAGCGGCGGAACACCTTGCCGTACATGTCTTCCAGATAACGACGCAAGTGCCCCTGACTCTGACTGAACGCCAGCCCCAGCAGACGCATGAAAATAGAAAGATCGTTGCCACTGCGCGGCTGCACCACCAGTGCCTGCTCGACGAGGATTTCCAGCAACTCTTCGAGCGTCGGCTTGATTTCAGGCTTGGCCTGACGCCGCTCCAGCTCTTTATCGAGGCTGATGCAGAACGGCCCGAGGAACCGCGAGAAAACCGCTTGAATCAACGCCTTCTTCGAACCGAAGTGATAGTTCACCGCCGCCAGGTTGACACCCGCCTTGCTGGTGATCAGACGCAACGAGGTTTCGGCGAAACCTTTTTCCGCGAACAACTGCTCGGCTGCATCAAGAATGCGTTCAACGGTTTCCGACTGGGCCATGGCTACTCCGCCTGACAAACACTTGTTTGAAACATACGTTTCAGCCTGTGCATTGTCAAGTCTGGCAGTTCGTTTTGGGAATGGTCGGTCAGACATTTAACCACACAACGGCGAAGCTTCAATCCACTGACTGTTTGACCGTCCGGCGGCGACTGAAAAATGGGGCATTGCCAAGACCGCCGCACTGTATATAATCCCAGTCACTGTATAAAAAAACAGAGCGATCGATATGCTAAAGCTGACGCCACGACAAGCAGAGATTCTGGCTTTCATCAAACGCTGCCTGGAAGACAACGGGTATCCACCCACCCGTGCGGAAATCGCTCAGGAACTGGGTTTCAAATCGCCCAATGCGGCGGAAGAACACCTCAAGGCACTGGCCCGCAAGGGTGCAATCGAGATGACGCCTGGCGCCTCCCGTGGCATTCGCATCCCAGGATTCGAAGCCAAGGCCGACGATTCCACCCTGCCGATCATTGGCCGGGTCGCAGCCGGCGCCCCGATTCTTGCGCAGCAACACATCGAAGAGTCCTGCAACATCAATCCCGCCTTCTTCCATCCGCGCGCCGACTACCTGCTGCGCGTCCATGGGATGAGCATGAAGGATGTTGGCATTTTCGACGGCGACCTGCTGGCGGTTCACACCACCCGCGAAGCCCGTAACGGTCAGATCGTGGTTGCGCGAATCGGCGACGAAGTGACCGTCAAGCGCTTCAAGCGTGACGGCAGCAAAGTCTGGCTGATCGCCGAGAACCCCGAGTTCGCCCCTATTGAAGTGAACCTTCAAGACCAGGAACTGGTGATCGAAGGCTTGAGTGTCGGCGTCATTCGCCGCTAAAGGAGGCACCATGCAGTTCCCACAGACATCACCACAGCAAACCCAACTGCCGTTGTTCGAAGCGTTCATGGCACAGCCATTGGCGCCGATTCTGAAAGACGTAGTCGAGTCCCCCTGGAGCGCCGAACCTGACGTTTTCAGCGAGCTGTCACTGCGTGGTGCAACCGGGAACTGCCTGAGCCTTCTGGCACCGATCCTCAGGGAATTGAGCCAGGACCAGGATGCACGCTGGCTGACACTGATCGCGCCGCCCGCCAGCCTGACCCAAGCCTGGCTGCGAGATGCCGGCCTCAACCGCGAGCGCATTCTGTTGCTGCAACCGCGGGGCACCCAGAGCGCCCAGCAACTGACCTGCGAAGCCCTGCGCCTGGGTCGTAGCCACACGGTGGTCAGCTGGATCAACCCGTTGAGCCCCCAATCGCGGCAACAACTGATCAGCGCCGCCCGCACCGGGGACGCTCAGAGCCTGAATATTCGACTGGGTTAACCGACAAGCAAGACGCGCGCTTCACCGCGCCAGGCTTCTCCAGGGACAGAGAAGCCGATGAGTAACGACATCAAGAAAAGCGACAGACGGGGGTCAATGAAGAACCCGCGACCCCTCTTCCTTGTCGAATTCGCCTTCAACCAGGCGACCGGCCATCTGAACACCGACGCTCAACATCGCCTTGGCGACTTCCACGTGCTGCCCTTGCAGGAATGCCTTGGCGTCCTCGGAGAAATCCAAAGTAACCAGAGAACCCTCGTCCTCGGCCCTGCGCAGCTCGATACGGCCGTCTGGTAACTCGACAATTTCTAGAAAGGACGTTGGCATAAAGGACTGTTCTCCACGAAAGGCGGGGATTATATAGGCATCGGCCAGGCTTCGCTCGGGATCTTGACCAGATGCCATCCCAAAACTGTTTCTGTCAGCACTCGTTCAGGCCTTCGCGAAAGCGGATCGCCAATCCTTTCAGATTCTGACGCCAGCTCTCCAACTCCTCCCGACTCAGCTCTTCCGGCGCTTCCTCTTCATCCAGATTGACAGCCAGGATCAGTGGCTGGGTCACGTCCCCTTTCGGCTTGTGGGGCGCGCGCGGCGGCTGAAACAACGCAGCATGGGCAGCCAACAACTTGGCCAACCAGGTTTCCGGATTATTGGCCAGTTCGACCAGCTCAGCCATTTCCGGAATGACGATGGTTTCCAGCACCTCGCGAGTCAGCAACAACTCCGCACGGGGCGCATTGGCCTGAGGCAAGCGATAGAAACCGGCGATTTCGTGACACAGACCCAACAGCGCGCCGTACAGGTGAAACAGCGCGGATTCGCGTCCAGCCTGGATCAGCGCCAGCGAATTCATCGCCCGCCCCTCTTCAGTGCGGGCCAGTGCTTCGAGCGACAAGCCGGCGAAATAAATCTTCTGATTGGTGCGGGTATACAGTTCGTGGGCCATGACGGCAGCCTCCACAACGAAATAATTGCTTCATGCAGGTTGGACAGTGTCGTGGATCAGCCGATCCAACCGCAAGCCCCCCTTTTTTTTACAGGAGCACAACAAAGGCCGCATGAAAACCCGAGGGTTCTCATGCGGCCTTTTCATTGCTGTGACGCTTTACGCTTTCGCAGCTGGACGCTTGTCTTCGACCGTCCACTTGCCGCCGTCGTAGAACGCTTTCCAGCCAGTCGGCTTACCGTCGACTTCGGTCTGCACGTACTGTTCCTTGGTCTTGCGACTGTAACGAATCACAGTCGGGAGGCCATCCGGATCTTTCTTCGGCGCTTCGCAGAGGAAGTGATACTTCGGATCGATCTCATCCTTGTGCGGGATGATTTCCATCACCAGCGGAGCACGAGTCTCACGGTTTTTCGGGAACTGGCTGGCCGCCAGGAACAGGCCGGATGCACCGTCGCGCAGGATGTAGGTGTCGTTGACCTTTTCGCATTTCAGCTCAGGCATCTTCACCGGATCCATCTTCGGCGGCGCCGCGTCACCGCTCTTCAGCAGTTTGCGGGTGTTCTTGCAGGTGGCATTGGTGCAACCGAAGAACTTGCCGAAACGGCCGGTCTTGAGTTGCATCTCGCTGCCACACTTGTCGCACTCCAGGCTCGGACCTTCATAGCCCTTGATGCGATAAGTGCCCTCTTCGATTTCGTAGCCATCGCAATCCGGGTTGTTACCGCAGATGTGCAGCTTGCGCTTTTCATCGAGCAGGTAGGCATCCATCGCCGTGCTGCAGATCGGGCAACGATGCTTGCCACGCAACACCAGCGATTCCGATTCACCCTCGTCGTCCGCAGCGATCTCGTCGCCCGGCACCAGGTTGACGGTGGCCTTGCAGCGCTCTTTCGGCGGCAGGCTGTAGCCCGAGCAACCGAGGAACACACCAGTCGATGCGGTACGAATCTGCATCGGCCGGCCGCAAGTGGTGCACGGAATGTCAGTCATGACAGGCTGATTGGCACGCATGCCGTGTTCCGGGCTTTCGGCCACTTCGAGTTTCTTCTTGAAGTCACCGTAGAACTCGTCGAGCACGTTTTTCCAGTCGCGTTCGCCCTGGGCCACGTCATCGAGGTGCTCTTCCATGCCGGCGGTGAAGCCGTAGTCCATCAGGTTGGAGAAACTCTCAGCCAGACGCTCGGTGACGATGTCGCCCATCTTTTCCGAGTAGAAACGACGGTTGTGCAGCGCCACATAGCCGCGGTCCTGGATGGTCGAAATGATCGCCGCATAGGTCGAAGGACGACCGATGCCGCGTTTTTCCATTTCTTTTACCAGGCTGGCTTCCGAGTAACGTGCCGGCGGCTTGGTGAAGTGCTGGGTCGGATCAAGCTTGATCAGCTTCATCGCGTCGCCCTGGGCCATGTCCGGCAGTACGTCGTCATCACCTGGCTTGGCGATTTGCGGCATGACGCGGGTGTAACCGTCGAACTTCAGGATGCGGCCCTTGGCGCGCAGCTCGAAGTCGCCGGCACCCACAGTGACCGTGGTCGACAGGTATTGCGCCGGCAGCATCTGGCAAGCGAGGAACTGGCGCCAGATGAGCTCGTAGAGGCGCTCAGCGTCACGCTCCATGCCCGACAGCTTGCTTGGCTCGGTATTGGCGTCGGACGGACGAATCGCTTCGTGAGCCTCTTGTGCGCCTTCCTTGCTGCTGTAGACGTTCGGGGTTTCCGGCAGGTACTTCTTGCCGAACTCGCCTTCAATATAGGTACGCGCCATCGCCACGGCATCAACCGAAAGGTTGGTGGAGTCGGTACGCATATAGGTGATATAGCCAGCTTCGTACAAACGCTGGGCCATCATCATGGTCTTCTTCACACCGAAGCCCAGGCGGTTACTCGCGGCCTGCTGCAGGGTGGAGGTGATGAATGGCGCCGACGGCTTGCTGCTGGTCGGCTTGTCTTCGCGCTTGACGATGCTGTAGCTGGAAGCCTTGAGCTTCTCCAGCGCGGCCATGGCCTGGGTTTCGTTGAGCGGCTTGAAGGCTTCGCCCTTTTCGCGAGCCACGTCGAAACGCACGGTCGCGCCTTTGGCGGTACCGAGGTCGGCATGAACTTCCCAGTATTCTTCAGGGATGAACGCGCGGATTTCACGTTCACGCTCGACCACCAGCTTCACGGCAACCGATTGCACGCGACCGGCGGACAGACCGCGAGCGATCTTGGCCCACAGCAGCGGCGAAACCATATAGCCCACGACGCGGTCGAGGAAGCGACGCGCCTGCTGGGCGTTGACGCGGTCGATATCCAGCTCGCCCGGTTTCGAGAAGGCTTCCTGAATCGCCTTCTTGGTGATTTCGTTGAACACCACGCGCTTGTAGCGGGTGTCGTCACCACCGATGGCTTCGCGCAGGTGCCAGGCAATGGCTTCCCCCTCGCGGTCCAAGTCGGTTGCGAGATAGATGGTGTCAGCATCCTTGGCGAGCCGGCGCAGCTCTTCGATGACTTTTTCCTTGCCCGGGAGGATCTCGTACTTGGCTTTCCAGCCATGGTCCGGATCGACACCCATGCGTGCGACCAGCTGCTTGCGCGCTTTTTCTTTCGGCGACAGTGCCGGCACTTCACCCGCAGCAGCCTTGCCGCGCTTGGCGGCTGGCTCTTTGCTGGCGCTAGCCGAACCGCTGGTGGGCAGGTCTCGGATATGGCCGATACTCGACTTCACCACGTATTCGTTGCCCAAATACTTGTTGATGGTCTTGGCCTTAGCCGGGGATTCCACAATGACCAGCGATTTGCCCATGGATCAGAAAATTCCTGAATTCGAGAAGTGAAAGGCGGTTGGCGCCTGACGCGGCACCGCTATATATAGTGGCAACAAGGTGAGGTCAAGCGCAGGGTTTTGCGCGCACTCAGCTTATGCCTTGTTGAAAAGGCTTTCTTCGGCCTGCACCAAAGCAAAGCGTGGCACCTGTTCGCCGTCAACTTCGACGGACTCCAGGAACATGCTCAAGGGACGCACCCAAAAGCCGTAATCGCCATACAGGGCTTGATAGAAGACCACTTCTTCTTCGGTTTCCGAATGCCGCGCAACACTGAATACGCGGTACTGCGGACCTTTGTAATGTTGGTAGAGCCCAGGTTGTATCGGCATGCTTTGGCCCTCACTGAAATTTTTTCAAAATAAAAACAAAAATAAATCCGGAAAAACAAAAACCGGGGCACTTGGCCCCGGCTTCCATCAACGAGACGCTTAAACGCGTTCGAAGACGGTGGAGATGCCTTGGCCGAGACCAATGCACATGGTGGCTACCCCGAAGGTACCGCCATTCTGCTTCATCACATTGAGCAAAGTGCCGGAGATACGCGCACCAGAGCAACCGAACGGGTGACCCAGGGCGATCGCGCCGCCGTGCAGGTTAACCTTCTCGTTCATCTTGTCGAGCACTTTCAGATCTTTCAGCACTGGCAGGGCCTGTGCGGCGAAAGCTTCGTTGAGCTCGAAGAAGTCGATGTCGGAGATGCCCAGACCCGCGCGCTTCAGTGCTTTTTGTGTGGCCGGTACTGGACCATAGCCCATGATTGCCGGATCCACACCTGCCACCGCCATCGAGCGAATCACCGCCAGAGGCTGAATGCCCAGGTCCTGTGCACGCTGCGCCGACATCACGATCATGCACGAGGCACCATCGGTGATCTGCGACGAGGTACCGGCTGTCACGGTGCCGCCCTTTGGATTGAACGCTGGCTTGAGAGCCGCCAGGCTTTCCAGGGTGGTTTCCGGACGAATGGTTTCGTCGTAGTCGAAGGTTTTCAGGAAACCGTTCTCGTCATAGCCCTGCATCGGGATGATTTCGTCTTTGAACTTGCCTTCCACGGTCGCCTTGTGGGCGAGTTGGTGGGAGCGCACGCCGAAAGCGTCCTGTTGCTCGCGAGTGATGCCGTGCATCTTGCCCAGCATTTCCGCGGTCAAGCCCATCATGCCCGAGGCTTTCGCCGCGTACAGCGACATATGCGGGTTCGGATCGACACCGTGCATCATGCTCACGTGGCCCATATGCTCGACGCCACCAACCACGAAAACGTCACCGTTGCCGGTCATGATCGCTTGTGCAGCAGTGTGCAGAGCACTCATGGACGAGCCACACAGGCGGCTGACAGTCTGGCCGGCCGAAGTGTGCGGGATCTGGGTCATCAGCGACGCCATGCGCGCGATGTTCCAGCCCTGCTCCAGGGTCTGGTTCACACAGCCCCAGATCACATCTTCGACTTCGTTCGGGTCGACCTTGACGTTACGTTCCAGCAGTTTGCTGATCAGGTGCGCCGACATGTCTTCGGCGCGGGTGTTGCGGTGCATGCCGCCCTTGGAGCGGCCCATCGGAGTACGACCGAAGTCGACAATCACGACGTCTCTAGGATTCAAGCTCATAAGTTCACTCTCACTCTAGTTGGGGGCGCTTAACCGAAGAAGCTCTGGCCGTTCTTGGCCATTTCGCGCAGCTTCGCGGTCGGGTGGTACAGCGCGCCCAAATCAGCGTACTGGTCAGCCAGGGCAACGAACTCTGCCACACCGAGCGAGTCGATGTAACGCAGCGCACCGCCACGGAATGGAGGGAAACCAATACCGTAGACCAGACCCATGTCGGCTTCGGCAGCGGTTTCGACGATGCCGTCTTCCAGGCAACGCACGGTTTCCAGGCACAGCGGGATCATCATCCAGTTGATGATGTCTTCGTCGGTGACTTCGCGCTGCTCGTAAACGATCGGCTTGAGCACCTCCAGCACCGAAGGATCGGCAACTTTCTTCTGCTTGCCCTTCTTGTCGGTCTCGTAGGCGTAGAAGCCCTTGCCGTTCTTCTGGCCCAGGCGCTTGGCTTCATAGAGCACGTCGACGGCCGAGCGACGGTCGTCCTTCATGCGGTCCGGGAAGCCTTCAGCCATCACGTCACGACCGTGGTGGCCGGTGTCGATGCCGACCACGTCCATCAGGTATGCCGGGCCCATCGGCCAGCCGAATTTTTCCATGATCTTGTCGATACGGACGAAGTCCACACCGGCGCTGACCAGCTTGGCGAAACCGCCGAAGTACGGGAACAGGACGCGGTTGACCAGGAAGCCCGGGCAATCGTTGACGACGATCGGGTTCTTGCCCATTTTCTTGGCGTAGGCAACGGTGGTGGCAACCGCCAGCTCGCTGGACTTCTCACCACGGATCACTTCCACCAGCGGCATCATGTGCACCGGGTTGAAGAAGTGCATGCCGACGAAGTTTTCCGGACGCTTGAGGGCCTTGGCCAGCAAGGTGATGGAAATGGTCGAGGTGTTGGACGCCAGGATGGTGTCCTCCTTGACCTTGTCTTCGACTTCAGCCAGTACCGCTTGCTTGACCTTCGGGTTCTCGACGACCGCTTCGACCACCAGGTCCACGTGACCGAAGTCGCCGTAAGACAGGGTTGGACGGATGCCGTTGAGCACTTCAGCCATTTTCGCGGCGGTCATGCGACCTTTATCAACGCGGCCAACCAGCAGCTTGGCGGCTTCGGCCAGACCCTGCTCGATACCGTGCTCGTTGATGTCCTTCATCAGGATCGGCGTGCCTTTGGAAGCCGACTGATAGGCGATACCGCCACCCATGATGCCGGCGCCCAGTACGGCGGCCTGCTTCACGTCCTTGGCGATTTCGTCGTAGGCCTTGGCCTTTTTCTTCAGTTCCTGATCGTTCAGGAACAAGCCGATCAAGCTCTGCGCGGCAGAGGTCTTGGCCAGCTTCACGAAACCGGCAGCTTCAATTTCCAGCGCCTTGTCGCGACCGAAGTTCGCGGCTTTCTGGATGGTCTTGATCGCTTCAACCGGCGCCGGGTAGTTCGGGCCAGCCTGGCCGGCCACGAAACCCTTGGCGGTTTCGAAAGCCATCATTTGTTCGATGGCGTTCAGCTTGAGCTTTTCCAGCTTCGGCTGGCGCTTGGCCTTGTAGTCAAACTCGCCGGAGATGGCGCGCTTGATCAATTCCAGCGCGGCGTCCTGCAGCTGCTCAGGAGCAACCACTGCATCGACGGCGCCGACTTTCAGCGCGTCTTCAGGACGGTTTTCCTTGCCGGCGGCAATCCACTCGATGGCGTTGTCGGCACCGATCAGGCGCGGCAGGCGCACAGTACCGCCGAAGCCTGGGTAGATGCCCAGCTTGACTTCCGGCAGACCGATCTTGGCCTTGGTGGACATGACGCGGTAGTCCGCCGCCAGGCACATTTCCAGACCGCCACCCAACGCGATGCCGTTGATGGCAACAACAGTCGGGACGTTGAGGTCTTCGAAATCGCTGAAAATCTTGTTGGCTTCGAGGTTGCCAGCAACAAGTTCTGCATCCGGCAGCTTGAAGTTGTCGACAAATTCGGTGATGTCGGCGCCGACGATGAACACGTCCTTGCCACTGCTGACGATCACGCCCTTGATCGAAGCATCTGCCTTGATAGTGTCTACGGCCTGACGCAGTTCGTTCAGGGTTAGACGGTTGAACTTGTTGACGGACTCACCCTTGAGGTCGAACTTCAGTTCGACGATGCCACTTTCAAGAGCCTTAACCGTGATGGCTTTACCTTCGTAAATCATCAACTGATCTCCACGATATGGAAGCTGAACAGTACACGTCGGACGCAGGCGAATGGCTCGGCAGGGACGTTGATCGTCAATGCTACGCCCATTCCCCCGGCACACCCGCCAACGCGATAGTCGGGATTCTGTAGGAGCGGTCTGAAATACAAACGCTCAATTCATACGCCCGTTTGATTTGGGTACGTCACCTTCACGGAATTTCCGACAATTGTCAATCGCCTGAAAAACGGGTTGAAACGCGACTTTCCGGTCATTTCCGTACTGCGAAGACCTTAAACACGCCGAAGCATGCAAGGTCATTCATAGAATCAATTGTTAGAAAAGTCGCCCTAATTCGCTGCAGCCCGTGTTTAACAAGCTACGCTGGCGAAACCAAGGGGAAAATTGTGAACGCTTTTGGCGAATGCCCAGCGTAAGATCAGCCAACACCGATTTACCGGCCTGCCTGGCCAACCCGCCCGATGATTTTGTCGGGCTTTTTATTGCCTGATGATTTTTGCTGCTTGCGGTATCAGGCCAATGCCTTGAGGGTGGCATCAATCTGTTGCAATACCTCGGCCTCGCCCTTCTCGCCCCAATACAGGGCGATTATTTGCTTGTCAGCCTCGACCTTGAAGACATTGCCTGGCAATTTCTCGAAATGATCGAGTAGCGACCGATCTTCACAGATTTCCTGCCATTGATTGACCCAGACACCCGGTGATTTTTGCCAGTAACTCCAGCACGCCGGCCGACTGCCACGCCGCGGACGATGGTACTGGGCGCAGGGGCTCGGCGGCTCCTGGCTGAGCCAGTGCGGCCATTCCTGAGGTGCCAGTTGCATGGCCAGCCCGATGCGCCGAGCCTCCATCCGCAAGGCTATGCGCCCGCTCTGAACTCGCGACGGCCGCAACCATGCCAGCGGACTCAGCACCACCAGCAGGATTGACACCACTATCCAGACCGTCATATCTGTACTCCCGAATTTGAATGAGCCCATTGTGTCACTTTGGAGCCAATGCGCTTGAAACCAGCCATACTTACCAATATTGCATCCCTCAGGAGGAGCACCTCATGCCCTACAACCATATTCTGGTCGCTGTAGATCTGACCGAAGAGTGCGACCCTGTGATTCACCGCGCTCGCGAACTGTCGGTGAGCAACGGTGCGAAATTGTCGCTGGTGCACATTGTCGAACCGATGGCGATGGCCTTCGGCGGCGACGTGCCGATGGACCTGTCACAACTGCAACAGCAGCAGTTCGATCAGGCCAAGGAGCGCCTTGACCGCTTGATCCTGAAATATCCGGAGCTCTCCAGGGAATACAGCCACCTGACCTACGGCCAGCCACGCCAGGAGATCCACCACCTGGCCAAGGAGCAAACCTGCGACCTGATCGTGGTGGGCAGCCATGGCCGGCATGGCCTGGCACTGCTGCTGGGCTCCACCGCCAATGACGTGCTGCACGGCGCGCCTTGCGATGTGCTGGCGGTGCGCCTGCAGAACAAATCCTGACGCTGTACATCACCTGTAGGAGCGAGCCTGCTCGCGATGAGGCACTGTCAGTCGATATCAATGTTGACTGACAGGCCGCCATCGCGAGCAAGCTCGCTCCCACATTGAAACCGTAACAACCTTCAAATCTTCATACGAAAAGCCCGGCGCTCATCACTGAGCGCCGGGCTTTTTTATTGCAGCGTCAATCAGGCATCCAGCTCGGCCCAACGCTCGACCATGATGTCGAGTTCAGCCTGCAACTGCTCCAACTGAGCGATCACCGCAGCGGACTCGGCAGCAGGACACTGGTAGAAACCCGCATCCGCCATCTGTGCTTCAACAGCGGCAATCTGCTGCTCCATGGCTTCGATCTGCCCCGGCAACGCTTCCAGCTCGCGCTGCAACTTGTAGCTGAGCTTTTTCTTCGCCACTGGCGCTTCGACCGCTGCCGCTACCGGGGCAGGCTCGGCCTTCACCACCGCGGAGTTCAGGTCGGCCTTGCCGGACTTGCTCTCGGTCACGCCCAGCAGGCGCGGCGAGCCGCCCTGGCGCAGCCAGTCCTGATAGCCACCGACGTACTCGCGAACCTTGCCTTCACCTTCGAAGACCAGGGTGCTGGTAACCACGTTGTCGAGGAATGCCCGGTCGTGGCTGACCATCAGTACGGTGCCGTTGAAGGTCAGCAAGACCTCTTCGAGCAATTCGAGGGTTTCAACGTCGAGGTCGTTGGTCGGTTCGTCGAGTACCAGCAGGTTCGCCGGCTTGCTGAACAGCTTGGCCAGCAACAGACGGGCACGCTCACCACCGGACAGCGCCTTGACCGGCGTGCGGGCACGCTGCGGGCTGAACAGGAAGTCGCCGAGGTAGCTCAGCACGTGGCGGCTCTGGCCGTCGATATCGATGAAGTCGCGACCTTCGGCCACGTTGTCGATCACGGTTTTTTCCAGGTCCAGTTGATGGCGCAGCTGGTCGAAGTAGGCGACGTCGATCCTGGTGCCCTCTTCCACTTTGCCACTGGTCGGTTGCAGGCCGCTGAGCATCAGCTTCAGCAACGTGGTCTTGCCGGTACCGTTGGCGCCGAGCAGGCCGATACGGTCACCGCGCTGCAGCACCATGGAGAAGTCCTTGATCAGGAACGGCCCGCCTGGGTGAGCGAAGCTCACATTCTCGAGCACCATGACCTGCTTGCCGGACTTGTCGGCGGTATCCAGCTGAATGTTGGCCTTGCCGGTACGCTCACGACGCTCGCTGCGCTCGACACGCAAGGCTTTCAGTGCACGGACACGACCTTCGTTACGGGTACGACGGGCCTTGATGCCCTGGCGAATCCACACTTCTTCCTGGGCCAGGCGCTTGTCGAACAGCGCGTTGGCAGTGGCTTCGGCAGCGAGTTCAGCTTCCTTGTGCACGAGGAAACTGGCGTAGTCGCCGTTCCAGTCGATCAGGCCACCGCGATCCAGTTCCAGGATGCGGGTTGCCAGGTTCTGCAGGAAAGAACGGTCGTGCGTGATGAACAGCACGGCGCCCTGGAAATCCTTCAGCGCTTCTTCAAGCCAGGCGATGGCACCGATGTCCAGGTGGTTGGTCGGTTCGTCGAGTAGCAGCAGGTCCGGCTCGGACACCAGGGCCTGGGCCAGCAGGACGCGACGCCGCCAGCCGCCGGACAACTCGGCGAGGGTCTTGTCGGCCGGCAGTTGCAGGCGGCTCAAGGTACTGTCGACGAGGGTCTGCAAGCGCCAGCCATCACGGGCTTCGAGGTCGTGCTGGACGTGCATCAGTTTGTCCAGATCGGCGTCGGTGACGATGTTCTGGCTCAGGTGGTGATATTCGGCGAGCAAGGCGCCAACGCCGTCCAGGCCTTCGGCCACCACGTCGAACACTGTCCGCTCGTCGGCCACCGGCAATTCTTGCGGCAATTCGCCGATCTTGAGCCCGGGTGCGCGCCAAACGGAGCCGTCATCGGGCTTCTGGTCGCCCTTGACGAGCTTCATCATGCTGGACTTGCCAGTGCCGTTGCGGCCGATGATGCACACCCGCTCACCACGGGCGATCTGCCAGGACACCTTGTCCAACAACGGCATAGCGCCGAAAGCAAGGGACACATCGCTGAATTTGAGCAGGGTCATGAGCTTCTCCAAAAACCGGGCGCGCATTCTACCTGACTTGAGGCTTCAGAAGGCCGGCAATTTCACTCTCGTAGCACTCTGCATGACAAATGTTGCGAACTGATGCGGGAAGACCCGCAAAGCTTTCACCGGCTGCTGGCAAAAGGCTAAGCTACAGACAATTCAGCGCGGGCCTGGCCCGTACTTGTCATGATTTTCTCTGCCCGGACGTCTCATGCGCAGTCGCCTTTTCAATCTTTTATCTGCTTTTTTACTGTCCGCCGCTGCCGTCCAATCCGTCCAGGCGGTGGACCTGTCCACCCAACGCCAGTATTACGATGAAGCCAAGCGCGCCTTGGCCAAGGGCGATAGCGGCCCGTATTTCCGTTACAGCCAGGCCCTCGCCGATTATCCGCTGGAACCCTACCTGGCGTACGACGAGCTGACCGCGCGCCTGAAAACCGCAAGCAACGCCGAAATCGAGAAATTCCTCGCCGAACACGGCGACCTGCCCCAGGCCAACTGGATGAAACTGCGCTGGTTGCGCTGGCTGGCAGACCGGGGCGATTGGGCGACCTTCGTCAAGTATTACGACCCGAAAATGAACTTCACCGAACTGGACTGCCTGAATGCGCAGTACCAGATCAGCCACAACCTCAAAGCCGAAGGTTACGCCAACACCGAGAAACTCTGGCTGACCGGTAAATCCCAGCCCGAAGCCTGTGATGCCCTGTTCGGCATGTGGGCCGCCGATGGCCAGCTGACCGAGCAAAAACGCTGGGAACGCGCGAAACTCGCCGCCCAGGCGCGCAACTATCCGCTGGCCAACAGCCTGGTCAACGGCATGACCACCCTCGCCCCTCGCGGTCGCTTGCTGGTGGACGTGGCGCAGAAACCGGAACTGCTCAACCAGCCGTCACGCTTCACCCCGGCCGATGAAGCCATGTCCGACGTGGTCAGCCTCGGCCTGCGCCGCCTGGCTCGCCAGGACCCGGACAAGGCCATGGACCTGCTCGACGGTTACGCCAGCAGCATGCACTTCTCCCGGGATGAAAAAGTGGCGATCGCCCGGGAAATCGGGCTGACCCTCGCCAAACGTTTCGACGGCCGAGCCCTGGACGTCATGACCAAATACGATCCGGAGCTACGCGACAACACGGTTTCCGAATGGCGCCTGCGCCTGCTCCTGCGCCTGGCGCGCTGGGACGATGCCTATCAGTTGACCCGCCGCCTGCCCCAGGACCTGGCCACCACCAACCGCTGGCGTTACTGGCAGGCCCGCAGCCTGGAACTGGCGCAACCGCAGAATCCTGAAGCGCAGACGCTCTATAAAAGCCTGGCCCGCGAACGCGACTTCTATGGTTTCCTCGCCGCCGATCGCTCACAGTCGCCCTACTCGCTGCTCAACAAACCGCTGGTGCTCAGCCAGGCCACCATCAACAAGGTGCGCAACACTCCCGGCGTGCGTCGCGCCCTGGAATTCCACGCTCGCGGGCAAATTGTCGACGGTCGCCGCGAGTGGTACCACGTCAGCCGCCACTTCAGCCGCGACGAGATGGTCGCCCAGGCCAAACTGGCCTACGACCTGAAATGGTATTTCCCGGCGATCCGCACCATCAGTCAGGCCCAGTATTGGGATGACCTGGATATCCGTTTCCCGATGGCCCACCGCAATACGCTGGTGCGTGAAGCGAAGAACCGCGGCCTGCATCCGAGCTGGGCGTTCGCCATCACCCGCCAGGAAAGTGCGTTCATGGACGACGCCCGCTCCGGGGTCGGCGCCTCGGGCCTGATGCAACTGATGCCCGCCACCGCCAAGGAAACCGCGCGCAAGTTCAGCATTCCCTACAGCTCGCCACAGCAACTGCTGGATCCGGACAAGAACATCCAGCTCGGCGCCGCTTACCTGAGCCAGGTGCACAGCCAGTTCAACGGCAACCGCGTCCTCGCCTCCGCCGCCTACAACGCCGGCCCCGGCCGCGTACGCCAATGGCTGCGCGGTGCCGATCACCTGAGTTTCGACGTGTGGGTGGAAAGCATTCCGTTCGACGAAACCCGCCAGTACGTGCAAAACGTGCTGTCGTATTCGGTGATCTATGGCGACAAGCTCAACTCACCGCAGCCGATCGTGGATTGGCATGAGCGGTATTTTGATGATCAATAAGAGGAGCAGCGGCAAGCTTTAAGCTACAAGCCGCAAGCTGTTCTGGTAAACCGCAATAAAAATGCCCGCATTGAAAGATGCGGGCATTTTTATTGCGCTTTTCTTAGCCGGTTATTTGGTCGGAAACGGCATTCTGCCCATCACTGAACTGCAACGCCGCCAACCGCGCATACAAGGCATTGCTGGCAATCAGTTCCTGATGCGTGCCCACCGCCACCAGTTTCCCCTGGTCCATCACCGCGATTCGGTCGGCGTTTTTCACCGTGGCCAGGCGATGGGCGATCACCAGGGTGGTTCGATTCTTCATCAGGCCCGGCAGTGCCTGCTGGATCAGGTGCTCGCTTTGGGCGTCGAGGGCGCTGGTGGCTTCGTCCAGGAGCAGGATCGGGGCGTCCACCAGCAACGCGCGGGCGATGGCCAGGCGCTGGCGCTGGCCGCCGGACAAGCCGAGGCCGCCGTCCCCCAGATGAGTCTGGTAACCGTTGGGCATGGCTTCGATAAAGTCATGGGCGTAAGCGATTTTTGCTGCTTCCTGCACCTCGGCCAAGGTCGCCTGCGGATTGCCGTAGCGAATGTTTTCTTCAATGCTGCCGAAAAACAGCGCCGGAGTCTGCGATACCAGAGCGAAACAGCGGCGCAGGTCCAGCGGATCGAGTTGAGTCAACGGCACGCCATCGAGCAGGATGCGCCCCTGCGCCGGGTCGTAAAAACGCAGCAGCAAGTCATACACCGTGGATTTGCCGGCCCCTGATGGCCCGACCAGCGCCAGCGTCTCACCGGCATTGATGGTCAGGCTCAACCCGTCGACGGCATAGCTTTCCGGCCGCGACGGGTAGGAAAAACGCACATTGTGCAGTTGCAGTTGGCCATCGACCCGCTCCGGCAGTTTCACCGCGCCCGCCACCGGGGGCAGGATGATGTTTTCCGAACGCAGCAATTCGGCAATCCGCTCGGCCGCGCCGGCTGCCCGCTGCAATTCACCAATCACTTCGCTCAAGGTGCCGAACGCGCTGCCGACGATCAGGCTGTAGAACACGAACGCCGCCAGCTCGCCAGCGGAGATTCGCCCGGCGATGACGTCCATGCCGCCAACCCAGAGCATCACCCCCACCGCACCCAGGACCAGCACGATCACCAGGGTAATCAACCACGCCCGCTGGAAGATGCGCTTGCGTGCGGTGTTGAACGCATCTTCCACCGTCACGGCAAACCGGCGCTCGTCCTGGGCCTGATGGTTGTAGGCCTGCACGGTCTTGATCTGCCCCAGGGTTTCCGACACATAGCTGCCGATGTCGGCAATCCGGTCCTGGCTCAGACGTGAGAGGTTACGCACCCGGCGCCCGAAGATCAGGATCGGCGCGATCACCAGGGGCAAGGCGACCACCACGATGCTGGTGAGCTTGGGGTTGGTGATGAACAACAGGACGATACCGCCGATCACCATCAACAGATTGCGCAGGAACAATGACAGCGAAGAGCCGATGACCGACTGCAGCAGCGTGGTGTCGGCGGTCAGGCGGGACTGGATTTCCGAGCTGCGATTGTCTTCGTAAAACCCCGGGTGCAGGTAAATCAGATGATTGAACACGTTGCGCCGGATGTCGGCGACACAGCGCTCGCCGATCCACGACACCAGGTAAAACCGTGCAAAGGTTCCGATCGCCAACCCCGCCACCAGCAGCATGAACAGACCGATGGACTGATTGAGCAGGTGCGGTGACTGGGTCATGAACCCCTTGTCCACCAGCAGACGGATGCCCTGCCCCATGGACAAGGTAATGCCGGCGGTGGCGATCAACGCCAGCAAGGCGCCAAAGGCCTGCCAGCGATACGGCGCGATGAAACGACTGGCCAGGCGAATGGCACGGCGGTGACGGGCAGAGAGCATCGTAATCATCCTGGACAAGGCAGTCATTAGGGTCAGCCTATACCGCTCAATGGGGTGGCTCGCTGCAAATCACAATGAGTCGGGTTGATTATGTCCACCAACACTAGAGGCTAGACATTATTGGTCTAAAGTTCGGGTAGCCAGGCGAAGGCATTTCTGCTGGACTGGTTCTGTCCCCCCGGAAAGATCGCAGGGAGTTGTCATAGCCCGGTCACCTGGTGGTTCTACAGTAAGCTAACAACCTGATGAGGAGACAGGCCATGTCCTTGCAACACAGCAGCGATGACAAGATTCAAGTGATCCGCACGCAACCAGACCAGTCTCTGGGTTGCTCGATTATTGACGAGCAGGGCCGCGAAGTACCGATCACTGAAGAAATGATCCAGAAAGCTTGCAGCGAACTGGAAAAGCGATTGGTCAAACCTGCCGAACAAAAGTGATATAGCCACCGTCTTCTTGACCCGGCCCTTTGTTGGCCGGGTTTTTTATGCCTGCTTATCCAATCCGGGGCCGCCACGGCCTATCAGATTGCCGTCGCCCCCAACGCCGCCACAATTTTCTGCAACTCAGGCGCATCTCCCTCGATTCGCACCTGCAACCCGTCGATCTCACGGCGCGACGGGTATTGCTTGCGCAGCACATCGAATGCCGCACGCTGTTCGCTGACATTGCCGACAAGGCTGCGACGGAAATCCGCATCGTCACGACGCGGGTCATACACGCCACGGCACAGCATGGCCAACGCCCAGGCCGGGTCGCTTTGCGCATTGAGGGTCACGTGCGACAGCCACGGTGCCGGCAGCAAATCGCCCAGGCTGACGCGGGCCGGTTGCCCGAGGAAATCGCAATAGGCCTGATAGATCTGCGCGGTCCCCCGCTGCTTGCCGTCGAGGCTGTAGCCGGCAATGTGTGGCGTTGCCAGCACGCAGAGTTCGGCCAGCGCCACGTCGACTTCTGGCTCGCCTTCCCAGACATCGAGCACTGCTTGCAGGTCTTCGCGCTCCAGCAGCACATCGCGCAGCGCCGCGTTGTTGACCACCGGCCCGCGACTGGCATTGATCAGCCAGGTGCCGGACCTGAGCTGGTTCAGGCGTTTTTCATCGAACAAATGCCAGGTCGATTGCGGACCCTGTTTAGTCAATGGCGTGTGCAGGCTGATGACGTCGCACTCGTCGATGATCTGCTCGAGGCTGACGTAATCCCCACCTTCTGCAGCTTGCCGAGGTGGATCGCACACCAGCACCTTCCAGCCCAGGCCTTGCAGGACCTTGACCAGCCGTCCACCCACTTCGCCGGCACCAACCACGCCGTAGGTACGCCGGGTCAGGTCGACACCTTCGATTTCGGCCAGGGTCAGCAGACTGCCGAGCACATAGTCGACCACGCCGCGGGCATTGCAGCCTGGTGCGCTGGACCAGGTGATACCGGTCTGCTGAAAGTAATTCAGGTCCAGATGATCGGTGCCAATGGTGCACGTACCGACAAAGCGCACCTTGCTGCCCTCTAGCAGCGCGCGATTGACGTTGGTCACCGAGCGCACCAACAGCACATCGGCCTGCTCGACCGTGGCACGGTCGATGGCGCGACCCGGTACCCGGCGGATTTCTCCGAAGCCTCCGAAGAAGGCATCGAGCAGGGGGATATTTTCGTCGGCAACAATCAGCATGGCAGGCTCCTTTGGCGGATCGGCAGTTTAGGCGTAGATACCTCATCGCGCCTAGCACGCCGCTCGCAGATGATTACAAATCCACAACACGGGTCTTTTCCTGACTGGCGCGTCAACGCGTAGAATGCGCGCCTGTGCATCAATACCTTTTGGACGTTTCGCCATTGAATCCTGTAATTGAGAATACCGCCGCCATTGCTCCGGCGCGGACGACACCTGTTCGCCTGGAGCTCAAAGGCCTGCTCAGCCTGGCCCTGCCCATCATGATCGCGCAATTGGCCACCACGGCCATGGGCTTCGTCGATGCGGTGATGGCCGGCCGCGTCAGCCCACGGGACCTGGCCTCGGTGGCCCTGGGCAACTCGATCTGGATTCCGGTCTACCTGTTGATGTCCGGCGTCCTGCTGGCAACCACACCCAAGGTCGCGCAACGCTTTGGCGCCGGGCAGCTTGACGAAATCGGCCCGCTGGTACGCCAGGCGCTGTGGCTGGCACTGTGCGTCGGGTTGATCGGCAGTGGCCTGCTGCTCGGCGCCGAGCCGATCCTGCACTGGATGAAAGTCGACCCACAATTGATCGAGCCGAGCATGGGTTACCTGCACGGGATCGCCTTCGGCTTGCCGGGCATGGCGTTCTATTACGTGCTGCGCTGCTACAGCGATGGCATGGGGCGGACCCGTCCGAGCATGGTCATCGGCTTGTGCGGGCTACTGCTGAACATTCCGCTGAACTACACGTTGATCTATGGCCATTTCGGCGCACCGGCCCTGGGCGGCGTCGGTTGTGGCTGGGCCAGCGGCATCGTGATGTGGTTCATGGCGTTGAGCATGGCCGGCTGGACCTTCTGGGCCCCCTTCTATGCCCGCACCCGTGTGCTGGTGCGCTTCGATCGGCCAAAATGGGCCGTGATCAAGCGCCTGGTCAGCATCGGCCTGCCGATCGGTATCGCCGTGTTTGCCGAGTCCAGCATCTTCGCGGTCATTGCCCTGTTGATCGGCAGTCTCGGCTCTACCGTGGTGGCCGGGCACCAGATCGCCCTGAATATCAGCTCGTTGCTGTTCATGATTCCTTACTCGCTGGGCATGGCGGTGACCGTGCGCGTCGGCCAGGCACTGGGGGCCGGCAATCCCTGGCAGGCGCGCTTCGCGGCGAAGGTCGGGCTCGGCGCGGCACTGGTGTTCGCGGCGTTCTCGGCGGCCCTGATCCTGCTCCTGCGCGAACCTATCGCCTCGATCTACACGCCTGACAAGGCCGTGATCCAGATTGCGTCGATGTTGATTGTGTATGCCGCGCTGTATCAGTTTTCCGATGCCATCCAGGTGATCTGCGCGGGCGCGCTGCGTGGATACCAGGACACCCGGGTGACGATGATCCTGACCCTGTTCGCCTATTGGGGTATCGGCTTGCCGGTCGGTTACGTGCTGGGACTGACCGATTGGTTCGGTCCGGCCAGCGGCCCGAGCGGGCTATGGGAAGGGTTGATTGCCGGCTTGAGCTGCGCGGCGCTGATGCTGTCGATCCGCCTGACGCTCAGTGCGCGCAGGCGAATTCGTAACAGCCGCTCGGCGGGTTGACTGCACAAACAAAAAGACCTGCTTTTGCAGGTCTTTTTTTTGGCTACCGTTAAACGGACTTCTTGCGAATCCAGTAGAGGTAGGTGCCCTCATCTTCGTGCTGCGCCACCAGTTCATGGTCGAGAAACACGCAGAACTTGGGAATGTCGCGACGGGTCGACGGATCAGTGGCGATCACCTTGAGCAGGCCGCCGGGCACCAGGTCACGGATGTGCTGGTGCAGCATCATCACCGGCTCGGGGCAGTTGAGGCCGGTGGCGTCGAGGGTGCCGTCTACCGGCGTATCAAGCATGTCACTCATGATTCACTCCTGAAACTGGCCGGCATTGTCGCGCATTGCCGGGTTTGTGGCGAGGGAGCTTGCTCCCTCGCCACAAAAGCCATGGATGGATATCAGCGGGATTTCGGCTTCTTCACATCCAGTCGACGCAAATGGCAGGTCACTTCCTCGCGGTCGTGGTACAGCTGCTTGCAGCCGATCTCAACCTTGATGCCCCGGGCCTTGAAGCCATCGGCAATGCGCTCGAGCAAGCGCTTCACTTCGGCATAGCGCTGTTTCATCGGCAGCTTGAGGTTGACCACCGCTTCGCGGCAATGCCCCTCGCCAATCCACTCTTCCAGCATCGCGGCGTTGCGCGCCGGCTTCTCGACGATGTCGCAGACCATCCAGTCCACCGGTTGCTTGGGCTTGAAGGTAAAACCGTCAGCCATCAAGTGCTGCACCAGACCGGTGTCCATCAGGCTTTCGGCCATCGGGCCGTTGTCGATGGCGGTCACCAGCATGCCGCGATTGACCAGTTGCCAGGTCCAGCCACCGGGGGCGGCCCCGAGGTCGACGCCGGTCATGTCGCCGTGCAGGCGCTCGTCCCACTGGTCGCGCGGGATGAAGTGGTGCCAGGCCTCTTCCAGCTTGAGGGTCGAGCGGCTCGGCGCCTCGCGGGGGAATTTCAATCGCGGAATGCCCATCGGCCACATCGCCGAGTTGTTCGACTCCGCCAGGCCCATGAACACTTCGCGGCCGCTCTTGAACGTCAGCAGCAGGCGCGGCTTGTGAGCGTCTTCCACCAGCTTGCCGGCGGCCATCAGCGCCTTGCGCAGGTGAACTTCGAATTTCTTGCAGAAGTTCGACAGTTCCTTGCCGTCGTTGGTGTCGACCATTTCCAGCCACAGGCTGCCGCACAGCGGAAAGTCCGCCATATGCGCCAGGATCACGCTGATGCGGTCGGTTTCCGGCAGATCGATGAATATCCCCCGAGCCCACTGGCGCGGGAAGATCAGCTCGGCGAAACGCTGCCCGCGCATCAGGCGCTCGGCACCGTCTTCTTCGGTGCAGACAAACTCGGCGCAGGCAGTTGCAGCTTTGGCCTTGGCATAACCGGCCACGTTCAAGCGCGCGGCGAGGTCGGAAATCTCGGAACAGACTTCGCCTTCGAAGCCCGGCCGGCAATGCATAAAGAGGGTGTTCATTCTTACTCCTGGGCAATGGCGAGGAATTTCGGCCACTGCACGATGCCCAGGCTTGCGTTGAAGCAAAGCCTGTCACGAAAACCGGCGCATGATAGCCGACTTCGGAACCCAGGGTCTGTTAACGCTTGCTGTCGACCGCGACGCAGCCCCATTTTCCGCTGGGCAAGGCGCGAGGAACGCAGTTTGGTTGTTCCAAATAAGTTCCGAGCAACGCCGCCCAGCGGAAAATGGGGCGCGTCCCTTCGGGTTGCGCGCCAAAGTGTGCGAGGCCGCGTTGCGGGATTTGCCAAGGGAACAACCATTGGCGGCATCCCGCGCCTTGCCTCGCACACTTTGGCATCGCAACGCGGTTCGACAGCAAGCGTTAACAGACCCTGGACTTGCCCATAGAGTCCAGTTATTAGCCTTAAGCACCAAAGAGGGCTAGGTTTAGTCCTCTATCCGTTCCCTCTGTCCGTAGCCGTGCGGACTCAAAGGAGTGATCGCAATGCCGTCCCTCGATAGCCTGAATACGCTCAAGACCCTGCAAGTCGGCAACAAGACCTACCACTACTTCAGCCTGCCCGATGCCGCCAAAAGCCTGGGTGATCTGGACAAGTTGCCGATGTCGTTGAAAGTCCTGCTGGAAAACCTGCTGCGCTGGGAGGACGAAAAAACCGTCACCGGCGCCGACCTCAAGGCACTGGCCGCGTGGCTCAAGGAGCGTCGCTCCGACCGCGAAATCCAGTACCGCCCGGCGCGGGTGCTGATGCAGGACTTCACCGGCGTACCGGCGGTTGTCGACCTGGCCGCCATGCGCGCGGCGATGGCCAAGGCCGGCGGCAATCCGCAGCGGATCAACCCGCTGTCGCCGGTGGACCTGGTGATCGACCACTCGGTGATGGTCGACAAGTTTGCCAGCAGCAGCGCCTTCGAGCAGAACGTCGACATTGAAATGCAGCGCAATGGCGAGCGCTATGCGTTCCTGCGCTGGGGCCAGAGTGCCTTCGACAATTTCAGCGTGGTGCCGCCGGGCACCGGGATCTGCCACCAGGTGAATCTTGAATACCTCGGCCGCACGGTCTGGACCAAGGACGAGGACGGCCGTACTTATGCTTTCCCCGACACTTTGGTGGGCACCGATTCCCACACCACCATGATCAACGGCCTCGGCGTGCTCGGCTGGGGTGTAGGCGGTATCGAGGCGGAAGCGGCAATGCTCGGGCAACCGGTGTCGATGCTGATTCCCGAAGTCATCGGTTTCAAACTCACCGGCAAACTCAAGGAAGGCATCACCGCCACCGACCTGGTGCTGACCGTGACCCAGATGCTGCGCAAGAAAGGCGTGGTGGGCAAATTCGTCGAATTCTACGGCGACGGCCTTGCCGACCTGCCCCTGGCCGACCGTGCGACCATCGCCAACATGGCCCCGGAATACGGCGCCACCTGCGGTTTTTTCCCGGTGGACGACATCACGCTGGACTACCTGCGCCTGTCCGGACGGCCCCTGGAAACGGTGCAACTGGTCGAGGCCTACAGCAAGGCCCAGGGCCTGTGGCGCCTGCCCGGCCAGGAACCGCTGTTCACCGACAGCCTGGCGCTGGACATGGACAGCGTCGAAGCCAGCCTCGCCGGGCCAAAACGCCCACAGGACCGGGTGTCGCTGCCCAATGTCGCGCAAGCGTTCAGCGACTTCGCCGACCTGCAATTCAAGCCCACCAACAAGGAAGAAGGCCGCCTGGAAAGTGAAGGCGGTGGCGGTGTTGCCGTCGGTAATGCCGATATGGCCGGCGAAGTGGATTACGACTACGAAGGCCAGACCTATCGCCTGAAAAACGGCGCCGTGGTCATCGCCGCGATCACCTCCTGCACCAACACCTCCAACCCCAGCGTAATGATGGCGGCCGGACTGGTGGCGAAGAAGGCCGTGGAAAAAGGCCTGAAACGCAAACCCTGGGTGAAGAGCTCGCTGGCCCCCGGCTCGAAAGTGGTCACCGACTACTACAAGGCGGCCGGGCTGACCCATTACCTTGACGAATTGGGCTTTGCCCTGGTCGGCTATGGCTGCACCACCTGCATCGGCAACTCGGGACCGCTGTCGGAGCCCATCGAGAAAGCCATCCAGCAAGCCGACCTCACCGTGGCCTCCGTGCTCTCAGGCAATCGCAACTTCGAAGGCCGGGTGCATCCACTGGTTAAAACCAACTGGCTGGCCTCCCCGCCGCTGGTAGTGGCCTACGCGCTGGCCGGCACGGTGCGCACCGACCTCAGCCGCGAGCCGCTAGGCGATGACAAGGACGGCAAGCCGGTTTACCTGCGGGACATCTGGCCAAGCAGCAAGGAAATTGCCGACGCCGTGAATCAGGTCAACACCGCCATGTTCCACAAGGAATACGCCGAAGTGTTTGCCGGAGACGCGCAATGGCAGGCGATCAAGGTTCCGCAGGCGGCGACCTATGTCTGGCAGGACGATTCGACTTACATCCAGCACCCGCCGTTCTTCGACGACATCGGCGGCCCGCCGCCCGTGGTCAAGGACATCACCGGTGCGCGGATCCTCGCACTGCTCGGCGACTCGGTGACCACCGACCACATCTCCCCGGCCGGCAACATCAAGGCCGACAGCCCGGCAGGGCAATACCTGCGCGACAAAGGCGTGGAACCGCGGGACTTCAACTCCTACGGTTCGCGGCGTGGCAACCATGAAGTGATGATGCGCGGCACCTTCGCCAACATTCGCATACGCAACGAAATGCTCGGCGGCGAAGAAGGCGGCAACACCCGCTACATTCCCACTGGCGAGAAAATGCCGATCTACGACGCCGCCATGCGTTATCAGGCTTCAGGTACCCCGCTGGTGGTGATCGCCGGCCAGGAATACGGCACCGGCTCGAGTCGCGACTGGGCCGCCAAGGGCACCAACCTGCTGGGGGTGAAAGCGGTCGTCGCCGAAAGCTTCGAACGGATTCACCGCTCCAACCTGGTCGGCATGGGCGTACTGCCGTTGCAGTTCAAGCTGGATCAGAACCGCAAGAGCCTGAAGCTCAACGGCAGTGAAACCCTGGACATACTCGGCTTGACCGGCGTCGAGCTGACGCCACGGATGAACCTGACGCTGGTCATCACCCGCGAAGACGGCAGTAGCGAGAAGATCGAGGTGTTGTGCCGCATCGATACGCTCAATGAGGTGGAGTACTTCAAGTCCGGAGGGATTTTGCATTACGTGTTGCGGCAGTTGATCGCGTCCTGACCGACCGCTGACAAAGACACCGCCTTCGGGCGGTGTTTTTGTTTGGGCCACGCTTATAATCGCAGCCCTCAGGATACCCCCATCTGTGGCGAGGGAGCTTGCTCCCGCTCGACTGCGAAGCAGTCGCCAGCCCTGCAGATGCATTTCATCTGGCACAACGGGTTGATTGTTATTGGGGCCGCTTCGCAACCCAGCGGGAGCAAGCTCCCTCGCCACAAAAGCTGTTCATCTCTAAGGACTTCAAATGATTGCCCTGCCATGGACGTTTCTGGCCCTGCTTTCCTTCGGCTACGGCCTGGCGCTGACCTACGGCCATCTCGGCTGGCTCTCGGCAATTTCGGTGTTCTTGTTGCTGGTCGCCGGCGCAGCGGTTCGCCAACGCGAGATCCCATTTGTCCGCTACCTCGGCCACGGACTGTTCATCGTCCTGGCCCTGGCCTTGGCGACGCATTGGCTACCCGGTTTCTATAACGGTCGCGGTATCAATCCCCAACGCTTTACCGACGATGCCGTGTCATTCGCCATGCACCTGAATCTGGACAAACCGCTGATCGGCTTCTGGCTGTTACTGGTTTGTCCGTGGATTGTCGGCCGACGTTCGCTTCGGTTGTCCCTGTATGCCACCGCACTGGCACTGACCTTGAGCGCCGTGCTGGCATTGGGCGGCGCGCTGTTGCTGGGCGTAATCGCCTGGGCGCCGAAATGGCCGGATCAAGCCTGGCTGTGGTTGCTGAACAATCTGCTTCTGGTGACGCTGGTCGAGGAAGCGCTGTTCCGTGGCTACATCCAGGGCGGACTGAGCCGGTACCTCAAAGACCGGCCCTACGGTGAACACCTCGCCCTGCTGCTGGCGTCATTGGTCTTCGGCCTGGCCCATATCGGCGCAGGATGGCAGTGGGTGTTGCTGGCGACGCTGGCCGGGGTCGGCTATGGCCTGGCCTACCGGTTCGGCGGGCTGGGCGCCGCCATTGCCAGCCACTTTGGCTTGAACCTGCTGCATTTCGGCCTGTTCACCTATCCGATGCTCACCAGCTGACGCAAGGGTCATTTTGCGACGCATCGCTGATTATCGAAAAATAATCTCAACAATCCGCCGGCCTTGCCGATACAGCACTTGAAAGCCTTGCGGATTAAAAAAGCCATGCGTAACAACCAGCCAATTACACAACGCGAGCGGACCTTCCCGGCTCAGCAACGGTTGATTTCCACCACCGATGCCAAGGGCATGATCACCTACTGTAACGACGCTTTCGTCGAGATCAGCGGGTTTTCCCGAGAGGAACTGATCCGTGCACCGCACAACCTGGTCCGTCACCCCGACGTCCCGGCCGCGGTGTTCGCACACATGTGGGACACGCTGAAACAAGGCTTGCCATGGATGGGCATCGTCAAGAATCGCTGCAAGACCGGTGATCATTACTGGGTGAACGCCTATGTGACACCGATCTTCGAAGGCAATCAGGTGATCGGTTACGAGTCGGTGCGGGTCAAGCCCAGCGCCGAACAGATCCGCCGTGCCGAAGCGCTCTACCAACGCATCAACCAGGGCAAGTCGGCCATTCCCTCCTCGGATAAATGGTTGCCGATCCTGCAGGACTGGCTGCCGTTCATCCTGGTCAGCCAATTAAGCTTCATGATCGGTGCATCGCTGAACTCCCATTGGGGGTTTGCCCTGGCTGCCGGTCTTTCGGTGCCGCTGGGCCTGATGGGCCTTCAGTGGCAACAGCGTGGCCTCAAGCGTTTGCTGCGCCTGGCCGAGCAGACCACCTCCGATCCGTTGATCGCACAGATGTACACCGACAGTCGCGGCGCCCAGGCGCGTTTGGAAATGTCCATCCTGAGTCAGGAAGCACGCCTGAAAACCTGCCTGACGCGCCTGCAGGACACGGCCGAACACCTGACCGATCAAGCCAGGCAGTCCGACGCCCTGGCGCACAACAGCTCCAGCGGTCTGGAACGTCAACGGGTCGAGACCGAACAGGTGGCCACTGCGGTCAACCAGATGGCAGCTACCACCCAGGAAGTCGCCAGCCACGTGCAACGCACCGCCGACGCCACCCAGGAAGCCAATCGCCTGACCGGTCGCGGTCGTGATATCGCCGGGGAAACCCGCGAAGCCATCCAGCGCCTGTCGGTGGTAGTCGGTGAAACCGGCGTGACCGTGACCCAACTGGCCAAGGACAGCAACGAAATCGGCGGCGTAGTCGACGTGATCAAAGGCATCGCCGACCAGACCAACCTGCTGGCCCTGAACGCCGCCATCGAAGCGGCCCGTGCCGGCGAGATGGGTCGTGGTTTTGCGGTGGTGGCCGACGAAGTCCGTCAGCTGGCGCAACGTACCAGCGAGTCCACCGGGCAGATTCATGCGCTGATCGCCAAGCTCCAGCAAACCGCCAGCACCGCCGTGCAGACCATGGAAGCCGGGCATCGTCAGGCGGAAGAAGGCGTGGCGCGGGTACTGGAAGCGGACCAGGCACTGGTGGGGATCAGTGAAGCGGTGGCCAACATCACCGACATGACCACCCAGATTGCCGCCGCGACTGAAGAGCAAAGTGCCGTGGCCGAAGAAATCAGCCGCAACATCAGCAACATTTCGGAGCTGGCGGACCAGACCTCGGAACAGGCGCAGAACTCGGCGTTGCTGAGTGAAGAGCTGACCAAAACCGCGAATACCCAGTATTCGTTAGTGGAGCGGTTTAACCGCTAGCCGATTGCGCGCCGTCTACTTCCCTATAATCCCCGACCAATGATCGGGGATTTTTTATTGCATAAAGCTTCACCTTAAAAAACGACATCTCATAACTCACATAAAAACCAAAAAATCCACTATCAACCTTGATAGTTAAATTGCTCCGATAAAAATCTTACGCTATTCATCCCGACATCGACAGAACGTCACGTGTCAACATCTATGAGGTCTTTAACCAAGATGGATAGCAAACTGGAACGCCTATTAGCGGCAACGAAACAAAAACTTTATCCGGTACCCCCCGGCACGTTCAGGTGGCGTTTCAACACAGAACCCGCCTGGATCGAAGCGACCACCGCATCCCTTCAACGCATCCGCTTTAATGGGAGGGATTTCTGGGCGTGGAACGCTTCGACAGGCTCCAATAATACAGGGGACATTTTCCTCTATGACTTCACCCTTGACTACATTGACGAAAACATCATTGACAAGACATTCAACTTGGGAGAACAGGGTCTTACCTTTACGCACTGTTATATGACCAGCGATGGTCATTTCAAATGCATAGACGCACTATCAGCTAAAGTTTCCATCAAACTCGATCCGAAAGACGGCATCAGCACGGGCGACTTTGAAGCGACATTCAGTCCCGAATTTGAATCCCCCAATGGCGTATTCAACTTAACAAGACAAACATCCTGAAGTTAGTACATCGCAAGTCCCCCAAGCGGCGTAGTTCCCCCCACAATGGATCAGGCATATCCAATCCATTGTGGGCTTACTCACGATGAGGCGATGATTGCTGCCGAAAACTTCATTGAAGGAATGAAGCCACCTTCTGTGCCGCAGCCACCAAATGCTGCTCATGACTAAACCCCGAAGCCTTCAACGGCTTCAAATCATGATCCCCCGCCACCAGCCAGAACACCTCGATACCCGGCGATAGCGCATACCCCTCGACCGCCTCCCGGTTGCCCAATGCATCGCGTTCACCCTGCACGATCAAGGTTCGTGTCTTCAACCCCGCCAAATGCTCAACCCGTGGCTTCTCCGGTTTACCCACCGCATAGAACGGATACCCCAGGCACACCAGGGCATCCGCGCCCAATTCATCCGCCAACAAACTGGCCATGCGACCGCCCATGGACTTGCCGCCGATGGCCAACGGCCCAGTGACATGGCGTCGCACCTGGGGATACACATCACGCCAGCATTCCAGCAGTTTCGGCGCCGGGTTCGGCGGGCGTTTGCCGCTATCGAGGCGCCGCTGCGCCATGTAGGGAAACTCGAAGCGCAACACGTTGACGCCTTGCGCGGCGAGGCGTGCAGCCATGTCGCTCATCCAGTCGCTGTCCATCGGTGCGCCAGCGCCATGGGCGAGGATCAACGTCGCAGTAGCCTTGCCAGCGGCGGCATTCCACAACCATCCATGATCCCGCACGCACTGCGCCCATTGATCCCCGTCAATACCGGCCTTGTGCCCTTTGTCCATGCTTGCCTCGCTTTTAGTCTGCCTATAACTCCGGCCGAAGGGTGCACTGCCTTGCGCTGCGCGCTCACTTCGGCTGAACCGTGGATGGGGAACCATGAACACTTCTATCAGTACCGCCTACAACTACAAGGTGGTCCGCCAATTCGCCATTATGACGGTGGTGTGGGGCATCGTCGGCATGGGGCTCGGGGTTTTTCTCGCTGCCCAGTTGGTCTGGCCCGAACTCAACTTCAATTTGCCGTGGACCAGCTTCGGCCGCTTGCGCCCGCTACACACCAACGCGGTGATCTTCGCCTTTGGCGGCTGCGCACTGTTCGCCAGTTCGTTGTACTCCGTACAACGGACGTGCCAAACACGCTTATTTGCTCCCGCAGTTGCCGCGTTCTGTTTCTGGGGCTGGCAGCTTGTGATCCTGCTGGCAGCCATCAGCCTGCCGCTGGGCTACACCAGCTCCAAGGAATACGCCGAGCTGGAATGGCCGATCGACATCCTGATCACCATCGTCTGGGTCGCTTACGCCATCGTGTTCTTCGGCACGATCATGCAGCGCAAGACCAAGCACATTTATGTCGGTAACTGGTTCTTCGGTGCGTTCATCATCACCGTGGCGATCCTGCACATCGTCAACAACATGGAGTTGCCGGTCAGCTTCACCAAGTCCTACTCGCTGTACTCCGGTGCCACTGACGCGATGGTGCAGTGGTGGTACGGGCACAACGCCGTGGGCTTTTTCCTCACCGCCGGTTTCCTCGGGATGATGTATTACTTCGTGCCGAAACAGGCCGAGCGTCCGGTGTACTCCTATCGCCTGTCGATCGTGCACTTCTGGGCGCTGATCACCCTGTACATCTGGGCCGGTCCGCACCACTTGCACTACACCGCATTGCCGGACTGGGCGCAGTCGCTGGGCATGGTGATGTCGCTGATCCTGCTGGCACCAAGCTGGGGCGGGATGATCAACGGCATGATGACCCTCTCGGGTGCCTGGCATAAGTTGCGCAGCGACCCGGTCCTGCGCTTCCTCGTGGTGTCCCTGGCGTTCTACGGCATGTCGACCTTCGAAGGGCCGATGATGGCGATCAAGACGGTCAACGCCCTCTCCCACTACACCGACTGGACCATCGGCCACGTACACGCCGGCGCCTTGGGCTGGGTGGCGATGATTTCCATCGGCGCGCTGTACCACATGATCCCGAAAATCTTCGGCCGCGAGCAGATGCACAGCATCGGCCTGATCAACGCGCACTTCTGGCTCGCCACCATCGGCACCGTTCTGTACATCGCCTCGATGTGGGTCAACGGCATCGCCCAGGGTCTGATGTGGCGTGCGGTGAACGAAGACGGCACGCTGACTTACTCCTTCGTCGAGACCCTGGTGGCCAGCCACCCTGGCTTCGTCGTGCGGCTGGTGGGCGGTGCGATTTTCCTCAGCGGCATGTTCCTGATGGCCTACAACACTTGGCGCACCGTGCGGGCCTCGCAGCCTGCCGAAGTCGCCGCTGCCGCGCAGATGGCCTGAGGAGTCCGCCATGAAACACGAAACTATCGAGAAAAACGTCGGCCTGTTGCTGCTGCTGATGATCCTGGCCGTGAGCATCGGCGGCCTGACCCAGATCGTCCCGCTGTTCTTCCAGGACGTGACCAACAAACCGGTGGAAGGCATGAAGCCCTACACCGCACTGCAACTGGAAGGTCGCGACATCTACATCCGCGAAGGCTGCGTCGGCTGTCACTCGCAGATGATCCGCCCGTTCCGCGCCGAGACCGAGCGCTACGGCCACTACTCGGTGGCCGGTGAAAGCGTCTGGGATCACCCGTTTCTGTGGGGCTCGAAACGCACCGGGCCGGACCTGGCGCGGGTCGGCGCACGTTACTCGGATGACTGGCACCGCGCGCACTTGTACAACCCGCGCAACGTCGTGCCGGAGTCGAAGATGCCGGCCTACCCGTGGCTGGTGGCCAATCAACTCGACAGCAGTCATACCGAAACCAAGATCAAGGCCATGCGCACCCTGGGCGTGCCGTACACCGACGAAGACATCACCGGCGCCGTCGCGTCCCTCAAGGGCAAGAGCGAGATGGATGCACTGGTCGCCTACCTGCAAGTGCTCGGCACTGCCATCAAGAGCAAGAGGTGAGCAATGTTTGAATTGAGCACTGGAATGATCCGCGGCCTTGGCACTGTCGTCGTATTCGTCGCGTTCATTGGCTTGACCCTGTGGGTATTCAACGGCAAGCGCAGCCCGGAATTCGCCGAAGCGCGCCTGCTGCCGTTCGCCGACGAGCCACAACCCGACATCACTGAAGAATCAGCTACAAGGAGTACCCGGCCATGACCACCTTCTGGAGTACGTGGATCTGCGTACTGACCATCGGCAGCCTGATCGGCCTGACCTGGCTGTTGATCGGCACCCGCAAGGGTGAAACCAAGGGCAGTGTCGACCAGACCATGGGCCACAGCTTCGACGGCATCGAGGAGTACGACAACCCGTTGCCGCAATGGTGGTTCATGCTGTTCGCTGGCACCCTGGTGTTTGCCGTCGGTTATCTGATCCTTTATCCGGGCCTGGGCAACTGGAAAGGCGTCCTCCCCGGCTACGAAAACGGCTGGACCGGCGTGCACGAATGGGAAAAGGAGATGGACAAGGCTGACGCGAAGTTCGGGCCGATCTTCGCCAAGTTCGCGGCGATGCCCGTGGAAGAAGTGGCCAAGGACCCGCAGGCACTGAAAATGGGCGGCCGCCTGTTTGCCTCCAACTGCTCGGTGTGCCACGGCTCGGACGCCAAGGGTGCATACGGTTTCCCCAACCTGACCGACAGCGACTGGCGCTGGGGCGGCAATGCAGAAACCCTCAAGACCACCATCATGGGTGGCCGGATGGCGATGATGCCGGCCTGGGGTGAAGTCCTGGGGGAGGACGGTGTGAAAAACGTCGCCGCTTATGTGCGCCATGGCCTGGCCAAGTTGCCATTGCCTGCCGACAGCAAAGCCGACCTGCAAGCCGGACAGCAAGCCTTCAGCACCACCTGCGTCGCCTGTCACGGAGCTAATGGCCAGGGCACCGAAGCCATGGGCGCGCCGAACCTGACGCACCCGGCCGGCTTCATTTACGGTACAAGCCTGACGCAGCTTGAGCAGACGATTCGGCATGGCCGCCAGGGCCATATGCCGGCGCAGAACGAACTGCTCGGCAACGATAAGGTGCAGCTGCTCGCGGCTTACGTGTACAGCCTTTCCAGAGGTGATGAGCAGTTGAGCGGCAAGCTTCAAGCTACAAGCGGCAAGTAAAGTCAAAAGCCAGAGCTGCAAGCAACGGGATTTCTCTTGAAGCTTGCAGCTTGAAGCTTGCCGCTGCCTCTTTGCGACGCATTGTCGCACCCTCTTTGACTCTTTCTTTCGGATCACCGGATTCGGGTCTAAGCTTCCCCCGATGCGGACTGGCCGGTGCCGGTTCCAGGTCGACCCTGAACGATGTGTTCGACGAATCTGCCCGATGACAGGCCGCAAAGGCTGGTAGATACCGGCTGTCGCACCAATTGCCTTCGGTCAGCCAAACGTTGCGTTTGAACACACCTCGTTACATCCGACCTGACCCCCTCGCCTGATCAGTCCGCCGGGACGTTTTGCCCGCGGGCAATTTTGTCCTTACGCGGCGCATGGAAAGGCCGCAGAATCAGCTTTTGAAAGCATTGACCCAGGTCATGGCGCGTTGCAATGACCCCTTGCTTTCTCCATACTTGCGGCCGATTTTTAATCCTAATAAAACACCCAAACCGTGGAACCTTAGAATGAGCACAGCAATCAGTCCGACTGCTTATAACTATAAGGTAGTCCGCCAGTTCGCCATCATGACGGTGGTCTGGGGGATCCTTGGCATGGGGCTCGGTGTCTTCATTGCCTCGCAACTGGTCTGGCCGGAGTTGAACTTCGGTCTGCCATGGACGAGCTTTGGACGCCTGCGCCCGCTGCACACCAACCTGGTGATTTTCGCCTTCGGTGGATGTGCACTGTTTGCCACTTCTTATTACGTCGTGCAGCGAACCTGCCAAACGCGACTGATTTCCGACAGCCTCGCCGCCTTTACCTTCTGGGGATGGCAAGCGGTGATCGTCGGCGCGATCATTACCTTGCCGATGGGTTTCACCACCACCAAGGAATACGCGGAACTGGAATGGCCCCTGGCTATTCTGCTGGCCATTGTCTGGGTCACCTACGGTCTGGTGTTCTTCGGCACCATCGTCAAGCGCAAGACCAAGCACATCTATGTGGGCAACTGGTTCTACGGCGCGTTCATCGTCGTGACCGCAATGCTGCACATCGTCAACCACATGTCGCTGCCGGTCAGCCTGTTCAAGTCCTACTCGGCCTACTCGGGTGCGACGGACGCGATGATCCAGTGGTGGTACGGCCACAACGCCGTGGGCTTCTTCCTGACCACCGGCTTCCTGGGGATGATGTACTACTTCGTGCCGAAACAGGCCGAGCGTCCGATCTACTCCTATCGCCTGTCGATCGTGCACTTCTGGGCACTGATCACCCTGTACATCTGGGCCGGCCCGCACCACCTGCACTACACCGCACTGCCGGACTGGGCACAATCGCTGGGCATGGCGATGTCGATCATCCTGCTGGCGCCAAGCTGGGGCGGCATGATCAACGGCATGATGACCCTGTCGGGCGCCTGGCATAAGCTGCGTACCGACCCGATCCTGCGCTTCCTGGTGGTTTCCCTGGCGTTCTACGGCATGTCGACCTTCGAAGGCCCGATGATGGCCATCAAGACGGTCAACTCGCTGTCGCACTACACCGACTGGACCATCGGCCACGTACATGCCGGCGCTCTGGGCTGGGTTGCGATGATCTCGATCGGCGCCATCTACCACATGATCCCGAAACTGTTCGGTCGTGCGCAGATGCACAGCACCGGCCTGATCAACACCCACTTCTGGCTCGCGACCATCGGTACCGTGCTCTACATCGCTTCGATGTGGGTCAACGGCATCACCCAGGGCCTGATGTGGCGTGCAATCAACGATGACGGCACCCTCACCTACTCGTTCGTCGAAGCGCTGCAAGCCAGCCACCCGGGCTTCATCGTCCGCGCCCTGGGCGGTGCATTCTTCGCCACCGGCATGCTGTTCATGGCCTACAACGTATTCCGTACCGTACGCGCCTCGAACCCGGCTGAAGCCAAAGCCGCCGAACAGATTGCCGTAGTTGGAGCTCACTGATGAAGCATGAAGCAGTCGAGAAGAATATTGGCCTGCTGGCCTTCTTCATGGTCATCGCCGTCAGCATCGGCGGCCTGACCCAGATCGTTCCGCTGTTTTTCCAGGATGTCACCAACAAGCCGGTCGAGGGCATGAAGCCCCGCACCGCCCTTGAACTGGAAGGCCGGGACGTTTATATCGCCAACGGTTGTGTCGGCTGCCACTCGCAGATGATCCGTCCGTTCCGTGCTGAAACCGAACGCTACGGCCACTACTCGGTCGCCGGTGAAAGCGTCTGGGACCACCCGTTCCTGTGGGGTTCCAAGCGTACCGGTCCGGACCTGGCCCGCGTCGGCGGTCGTTACTCCGATGACTGGCAGCGTGCGCACCTGTACAACCCGCGCAACGTAGTGCCCGAGTCGAAAATGCCGGCCTACCCGTTCCTCGTGGAAAACAAGCTCGACGGCAAAGACACCGCCAAGAAAATGGAAGTCTTGCGCACGCTCGGCGTCCCTTACACCGACGAAGACATCGCCGGCGCCAAGGATGCTGTGAAGGGCAAAACCGAAATGGACGCGCTGGTGGCCTATCTGCAAGGCCTGGGCACCATCATCAAAAGCAAACGGTGAATTAGATGGATATAGGGATGATTCGTGGCCTGGGCACCGTTGTCGTGATGGTGGCCTTCATCGGACTGGCACTGTGGGTGTTCAGCCCCAAGCGCAAGTCGGAGTTTGAAGACGCGACCTTGCTGCCTTTCGCGGATGATCCCGAAGCCATCAAGCACGTCGAGCAAGCTTCTAGGAGTAACAAAGAATGACTACATTCTGGAGTCTGTACGTCACAGTCCTCAGTCTCGGTACGATCTTCGCCCTGACCTGGCTGCTGCTGTCGACCCGCAAGGGCCAGCGCAGCGAACAGACAGACGAGACCGTCGGGCACTCCTTCGATGGCATCGAGGAGTACGACAACCCGCTGCCGAAATGGTGGTTCATGCTGTTCGTGGGCACCATCATCTTCGCACTGGGCTACCTGGCGCTGTATCCGGGCCTGGGTAACTGGAAAGGCCTGCTGCCGGGTTACGGCTACCTCGACAACGAGAAGCAGACCCCGTTCGCCAACGGCCAGACCGGCTGGACCGGCGTTCACGAGTGGGAAAAGGAAATGGCCAAGTCGGACGCCAAGTTCGGTCCGATCTTCGCCAAGTTCGCGGCCATGCCAATCGAAGAAGTGGCCAAGGACCCGCAAGCCCTGAAGATGGGTGGCCGCCTGTTCGCCTCCAACTGCTCGGTTTGCCACGGTTCCGACGCCAAGGGCGCCTATGGCTTCCCGAACCTGACCGACGCCGACTGGCGCTGGGGCGGCGAGCCGCAAACCATCAAGACCACCATCATGGGCGGCCGTCATGCGGTGATGCCTGCGTGGGCTGACGTGATTGGCGAGCAAGGCGTGGCCGACGTGGCCGCGTTTGTCCTGACCAACCTCGATGGCCGCAAGCTGCCGGAAGGCACCAAGGCCGACCCGGTTGCCGGGCAGAAACTGTTCGCTACCAACTGCGTGGCGTGCCACGGTCCGGAAGGCAAAGGCACCCCAGCGATGGGCGCACCTAACCTGACTCACCCGGCAGCGTTCATCTACGGTTCGAGCTTCGCTCAACTGCAGCAGACCATCCGTTATGGCCGTCAGGGCCAGATGCCTGCGCAAGAGCAGCTGCAAGGTAACGACAAGGTTCACCTGCTGGCCGCTTACGTCTACAGCCTGTCTCACGGCGAGAAGGCAGCGGACGCCGAGTAAGGCAAACGCTTGAAGCTACAAAATACGGCCCCGCCAATGTGAATTGGCGGGGCCGTTTTGTTATTGATGCCAAACAACAAAACCAATAGAGCAAATTTCCAGTCAATCGCGGAAACATGCCTTATCAACAAAGCCTCGACACCTGATTGCTTCAGAAAAAACCGCCGCATAAATTCATCTATTTCGACAATCCCTGCACCGCAAGACAAACAACATCAATAAAACGGAAATGGACTTCCATGATAATTTCAAACAGCTGCAAACTGCTCTCCCTGCTGATATTGACCTGTGCCCCCGTCATGCATTCGATGGCCAGCCAATCCCAGCCGCAACACCTGGTGTTTGCCTCGGAACCGAAGTACCCCTCCAGTGAAAAATCCGATAACAAGGAACACGAGTCCGCAGCCGACAAGGAAGCGCGATCAAAGTGGCTGATCAACGCCCAATACAGCAGCATTGCCGACTTCAGGAACCAACTCGGAGGGGCTGCCGCCATCCCGGTGATGATCAACGGTAACCTGACCGCTTCCGGGCGTCCCAGAGAACGCGCCTACGTTCATTCGGTATTGCAGGACAAACTCAACAAACTTTACGACTTTGGCTTGGGCAATCACGACTACGACTTCAATGTCGCAGGTTGCCCCGACTGCGCTGCCGGGAGCGTCGACGACCTGAAGAATCGCTACTGGGGTAAAGTCGCCACCCTGGACCTCGCCGCCAGGGCTTCTGTTTTCACGAAAACCTGGTACGGCAGCCTGGCGTATTCCAGGGACTATGGCGATGTTCACCTGGTCCAGCTGCACAACGAACCAACCTACTCCGTCAACTTTTCCACTCACTCGCTTTTCAATACGACCGCCTACGAAATCACCGCTTCGCTGGACTGGCTGGAGCGAGACCTGCAACGTGCTCGAGCCCAGGGCAAAATCATTCTGCTGAACTTGCACCAGCCGTTCGGCTGGCCGGTTCAGGAGCGCGAAATCATGCGGTTCTCCCGGATGCTCGAGGACTATCGCGTGACCGCCGTATTTTCCGCCGATGCAAACAAACAGAACGGAAAGTACCCGACCAGCAACTACGTCTATGGTGATACGCCACTGTTCATGAGTGGTTCGGCCACTCGGCAAAGCTGGTTGTCGGCCAGTTTTTCTCCCGACAGAAAGTCCCTCACCGTCAACGTCATCGCCGGCAATGACTGGCGCAATCCTGTTGCCAGCCATACCGTCCCGGTCAAATAAACCGCCGCGACGCCATCGGATGACCTGATGGCGTCGATGCCCCACGACCGGGCAGCTATACTGCGGGTGTCAATTGACCTGCATCATGTTTTGTTACATTCGCTACACCATCCGCGGATTTCTCCCAACGCGACCAAAGGTCGCACCCGCAGGCTAGAGCGACAGGCGTATCATTGCGCCACTGCAACACCCCTTTTTGACCGCGGTCGGCACGTACTGACCGAGGCATTTTTCCACTGCCGTGGGATGCAATGATGAGCAACCAGATTCCGGTACACGACGTCACTCCACCCACCAAGAACGCGAACAACAGCGTCGACCTCTACGCCTCCAGGGAAAAAATCTACACCCGCGCCTTCACCGGCCTGTTTCGCAACCTGCGGATGACTGGCGGTGCCGTGTTGTTCCTGCTGTATTTCGGCACGGTGTGGCTGAACTGGGGCGGTCATCAAGCCGTGTGGTGGAACGTGCCGGAGCGCAAGTTCTTCATTTTCGGCGCCACCTTCTGGCCCCAGGACTTCATTCTGCTGTCCGGCATGTTGATCATTGCCGCCTTCGGCCTGTTCTTCATCACCGTGTACGCCGGACGGGTCTGGTGCGGCTATACCTGCCCGCAAAGCGTCTGGACCTGGATCTTCATGTGGTGCGAAAAAGTCACTGAAGGTGACCGCAACCAACGCATCAAGCTCGACAAGGCGCCGATGAGCGCCAACAAGCTCCTGCGCAAGTTCAGCAAACACAGCCTGTGGCTGCTGATCGGCTTCGTCACCGGCATGACCTTCGTCGGCTACTTCTCGCCGATCCGCGAACTGGTGTTCGACTTCTTCACCGGCCAGGCGGATGGCTGGTCGTACTTCTGGGTCGGTTTCTTCACCCTCGCCACTTATGGCAACGCCGGCTGGTTGCGTGAACAGGTGTGCATCTACATGTGCCCGTACGCGCGCTTCCAGAGTGTGATGTTCGACAAGGACACCCTGATCGTTTCCTACGACCCGCGCCGTGGCGAAGGCCGTGGCCCGCGCAAAAAAGGCATCGACTACAAGGCTCAGGGCCTGGGCGACTGCATCGACTGCACCATGTGCGTCCAGGTCTGCCCGACCGGTATCGACATCCGCGACGGCCTGCAAATCGAATGCATCGGTTGCGCCGCCTGTATCGATGCCTGCGACGCCATCATGGACAAAATGGATTACCCGCGCGGGCTGATCAGCTACACCACCGAGCACAACCTGTCCGGGCAGATAACCCATAAACTGCGTCCGCGCCTGATTGGCTATGCCGTGGTGCTGCTGGCGATGATCAGCCTGCTGGCGACGGCGTTCTTCATGCGTGCACTGGTGGGCTTCGATGTCAGCAAGGACCGCGTGCTGTACCGCGAGAACGCCGAAGGCCGGATCGAAAACGTCTACAGCCTGAAAATCATGAACAAGGACCAGCGCGACCATACCTACCTGCTCGAAGCCTCCGGCCTGCCGGATCTCAAATTGCAGGGTCGACGCGAGATCAAGGTCGCGGCCGGCGAGATCATCAGCCAGCCTGCCGAGCTGTCCGTCGCACCGGAAAAACTGCCGTCGAGCACCAACGAGGTGAAATTCATCCTCAAGGACGCCGATGACGACAGCGTCCACATTGAAGCCAAGAGCCGGTTCATCGGCCCACAAATTCGTTGAGAGAACTGAACATGCCCGCAGCAACTGCCGCTAGTCCCTGGTACAAGCACCTCTGGCCGTGGATCATCATCGGGATCCTGGCCTGCTCGGTGACCCTGACCTTGTCCATGGTGACCATCGCGGTGAAGAACCCGGACAACCTGGTCAACGACAACTACTACGAGGCCGGCAAAGGCATCAACCGCTCCCTCGACCGTGAGCTGCTGGCCCAGACCCTGAAAATGCGCGCCAGCGTTCATCTCGATGGCATGACCGGCGAGGTTGACCTGCGCCTGAGCGGCGACAGCCAGCCCGGGACCCTGGAGCTGAACCTGATCTCGCCGACCCAACCGGAAAAGGATCGCAAGATCACCCTGACCCGCAGCGAAACCGAACAGGGCCGCTACATCGGCCAGTTGAGCGACAAGGTCGAAGGCCGGCGTTTTGTCGAGTTGCTCGGCACTCAGGACGAGCACATCTGGCGCATGTTCGAAGAAGAAATGGTCAGCCATGACAAAGACCTGCTGCTGGGTGACGAACCGCTGCAAGGTGCCGAAGACCTGAAGAAATAAAAATGCCATCGAATGTGGCGAGGGAGCTTGCTCCCGCTGGGGTGCGCAGCACCCCTAAAATCTGCAACTCAGTTCCTTCAGGTACAGCGAGTCCGCAGCACTACGACTGCTTCGCAGCCGAGCGGGACGATGCGGCGATCCGACAAGCTCCCTCGCCACAAAGGCTTTCATGGCTACAGAAATGACCACCCCACTCCCCTGCTACCACTGCGCCCTGCCCGTCCCCGCCGGCAGCCGCTTCACCGCTGCAGTCCTGGGGCAACCCCGCGAGTTCTGCTGCCCGGGGTGCCAGGCCGTGGCCGAGGCCATTGTCGCCGGTGGCCTGGAATGCTATTACCAGCACCGTAGCGAAGCCTCGGCCAACCCCGAAGCGCTGCCGGTGCAACTGGTGGATGAACTGGCGCTGTACGACCGTGCCGATGTGCAGCAACCCTTCGTTCGCCACGACGGCGAACTCGCCGAAACCACACTATTGATGGAAGGCATCAGCTGCGCCGCCTGCGGCTGGCTGATCGAAAAACACCTGCGCACCTTGCCGGCCGTGGCCGAAGCGCGCCTGAACCTGTCCAACCATCGCCTGCACGTACGCTGGGCCGATGGGCAATTGCCGCTGAGCCAGGTCCTCAGCGAGCTGCGTCACATCGGTTACGCCGCACACCCGTATCAGGCCGACCGGGCCAGCGAACAACTGGCCAGCGAAAACCGCCTGGCCCTGCGCCAGCTCGGCGTGGCCGGTTTGCTGTGGTTCCAGGCGATGATGGCAACCATGGCCACCTGGCCTGAATTCAACATCGACCTCAGCCCCGAACTGCACACCATCCTGCGCTGGGTCGCGCTGTTCCTCACCACTCCGATTGTGTTCTACAGCTGCGCGCCGTTCTTCAAAGGCGCCATGCGCGATCTGCGCACCCGCCACCTGACCATGGACGTTTCGGTGTCGCTGGCCATCGGTAGCGCTTACATCGCCGGGATCTGGACGTCGATCACCGGGGTCGGAGAACTGTATTTCGATGCCGTTGGCATGTTTGCCCTGTTCCTGCTCGCCGGGCGTTATCTGGAACGTCGCGCCCGGGAGCGCACCGCCGCCGCCACCGCGCAGCTGGTGAATCTGTTGCCCGCCTCGTGCCTGCGATTGACAGCCGACGGCCAGAGCGAACGCATTCTGCTCAGTGAACTGCGTGTCGGCGATCAGGTGCTGGTTCATCCGGGCGCCATTCTCCCGGCTGACGGCAAGATCCTCGACGGCCAGTCGAGTGTCGACGAGTCCCTGCTGACCGGTGAATACCTGCCACAACCCCGCACCCTCGGCGACGCGGTCACCGCCGGCACAATGAACGTCGAAGGCGCACTGACCGTCGAGGTTCAGGCCCTGGGCCAGGACACTCGCCTCTCGGCCATCGTTCGCCTGCTCGATCGTGCCCAGGCCGAAAAACCGCGCCTGGCGGAAATCGCCGACCGCGCCGCGCAATGGTTCCTGCTGTTGTCGTTGATTGCGGCTGCGGTCATTGGCCTGCTGTGGTGGGAACTGGACTCATCGCGAGCATTCTGGATTGTGTTGGCGATGCTGGTAGCGACTTGCCCTTGCGCGTTGTCGCTGGCCACACCGACCGCCCTCACCGCCGCCACCGGCACATTGCACAAACTGGGCCTGCTGTTGACGCGTGGCCATGTGCTGGAAGGCCTGAACCAGATCGACACAGTGATTTTCGACAAGACCGGCACCCTCACCGAAGGTCGCCTGGCGCTGCGTTCGATCCGCCCCCTCGGCGCACTCGACAGCGATCAATGCCTGGGCCTCGCCGCAGCCCTGGAAAACCGCTCCGAACATCCGATCGCCCGCGCTTTCGGTCGTGCACCGATGGCTGCCGAAGAAGTCCACAGCACACCGGGCCTTGGCCTGGAGGGGCTGGTTGACGGGCGCCGCCTGCGCATCGGCCAACCGAATTTCGTCTGCGAACTCAGCGGCGCCATGGTGCCGTCGATGCCTGAGGAAGCCGGCCAATGGCTGCTGCTTGGCGACAACCAGGGACCGCTGGCCTGGCTTGTCCTCGACGATCGCTTGCGGGCCGACGCGCCCGCGCTGTTGGCCACGTGCAAGGCGCGAGGCTGGCGCACGCTGCTGTTGTCCGGCGACAGCTCGCCAATGGTCGCCAGCGTGGCGGCGGAACTGGGTATCGATGAAGCCCGTGGCGGTTTGCGTCCGGACGATAAGCTGCAGGTCCTGCAGCAACTGCACAAAGAAGGTCGCAAGGTGTTGATGCTGGGGGACGGGGTAAATGACGTGCCAGTGCTGGCGGCTGCGGATATCAGCGTCGCCATGGGCTCGGCCACCGACCTTGCGAAAACCAGTGCCGATGCCGTGCTGCTTTCCAACCGCCTCGACGCGCTGGTGCAAGCCTTCAGCCTGGCGCGGCGCACCCGCCGGGTCATTATCGAGAACCTTCTGTGGGCCGGGTTGTACAATGGCCTCATGTTGCCCTTCGCCGCCCTCGGCTGGATCACGCCGGTCTGGGCGGCGGTGGGCATGTCGATCAGTTCGTTGACCGTGGTGTTGAACGCGCTGCGCCTGACTCGCATGCCGAGCGCGCCCGCCGCCAGCACTTCGCCAGAAACCCGCCCGCTGCCGGCCTGAGCCGCGCGGGCATGGAGTCCAGATGCCAGCTCTTTACGTGATGATTCCCGCTGCGCTGCTGATCGTGGCCATCGCCGTCTATATCTTTTTCTGGGCGGTGGACAGCGGTCAGTACGACGACCTCGACGGCCCGGCCCATAGCATCCTGTTCGACGACCAGGACCCGAACCACACCGCCGCCGTCGATGAGGCCAGCGGCCAACCGACCAAGCCGCAAGACAAGGCCCCGCCCCATGCTTGACCTTGCGCCACTGCTGGTGTCTGCGGTGATCCTCGGCTTGCTCGGCGGCGGCCATTGCCTGGGCATGTGCGGCGGCTTGATGGGCGCGCTGACCCTGGCGATTCCCAAGGAACAACGCAGTCGCCGCTTTCGCTTGTTGCTGGCCTACAACCTGGGCCGGATCCTGAGCTATGCCTGCGCCGGACTGCTGATCGGCCTGGCCGGATGGGCCGTGGCCAGCAGCCCGGCGGCGATGTTCCTGCGCATCCTTGCCGGCTTGCTGCTGATTGCCATGGGCCTGTACCTGGCCGGCTGGTGGAGCGGCCTGACCCGTATCGAAAGCCTCGGTCGCGGCCTGTGGCGGCATATCCAGCCAGTCGCCAACCGGTTGTTGCCGGTGTCGAGCGTTCCCCGTGCGCTGCTGTTGGGCGCGCTCTGGGGCTGGCTGCCGTGCGGTCTGGTTTACAGCACCTTGCTATGGTCGGCCAGCCAGGGCAACGCGCTGGACAGCGCATTGTTGATGCTCGCGTTCGGGCTCGGCACCTGGCCGGTGCTGCTGGCGACAGGCCTTGCCGCCGAGCGCATCACCGCACTGTTGCGCAAACGCAGCGTGCGGATGGCGGGTGGATTGCTCGTGATGCTGTTCGGCATCTGGACCTTGCCGGGGCCGCATCAGCATTGGTTGATGGGACACTGACATTGTGGCGAGGGGGCTTGTCGGAATGCCGCACCACCCCGTTGGGCTGCGCAGCGGCCCCAAATCAGATAATGCAGTGAGTCAGTGAGAAAAAGTTGTTGGGTATACGACGGCTACGCCGCCGAACGGGGTGGTGCGGCATTCCGACAAGCCCCCTCGCCACAAAATGCACTTCACACTCCCCCTTGATGCAAATCAAGATGCCCCTCCCCGCCCTCGCATAAAGTGGCTGACACTGCCAGCCTATCCGGGGGAATGCCCGCATGATGCTCGACGCCATTCGTTGGGACACCGACCTGATCCGCCGTTATGACCTGGCGGGACCACGCTACACCTCGTACCCGACCGCCGTGCAATTCAACAGCCAGGTCGGCACTTTCGACCTGTTTCATGCCCTGCGCGACAGCCGCAAGGCCCAACGCCCGTTGTCGCTGTACGTGCACGTGCCGTTCTGCGCGAACATTTGCTATTACTGCGCCTGCAACAAGGTCATCACCAAGGATCGCGGGCGGGCGCAGCCTTATTTGCAGCGCCTGGAACAGGAAATCCAGTTGATCGCTTGCCACCTCGACCCCACGCAGAAAGTCGAGCAACTGCACTTCGGTGGCGGCACACCTACCTTTCTCAGCCACGACGAACTGCGCCAGTTGATGACGCATCTGCGCAAACACTTCAATTTGCTGGACGACGACTCCGGCGACTACGGCATCGAGATCGACCCGCGCGAGGCCGACTGGTCGACCATGGGCCTGCTGCGGGAACTGGGCTTCAATCGGGTGAGCATCGGCCTGCAAGACCTCGATCCGGCGGTTCAGCGTGCAGTCAATCGCCTGCAAAGCCTGGAAGAAACCCGCGCGGTGATCGACGCCGCCCGCACCTTGCAGTTTCGCTCGATCAACATCGACCTGATCTACGGCCTGCCAAGACAGACGCCGGAGAATTTCGCCCGCACCGTCGAAGAGGTCATCAACCTGCAACCGGACAGGTTATCGGTGTTCAACTACGCCCACTTGCCGGAACGCTTCATGCCCCAGCGGCGCATCAACAGCAATGAACTGCCGACACCTGCACAGAAACTGGAAATGCTGCAGCGCACCATTGAGCAACTGATCAGCGCCGGCTACCGCTACATTGGCATGGACCACTTCGCCCTGCCCGACGATGAGCTGGCGATTGCCCAGGAAGAGTCGACCCTGCAACGCAACTTCCAGGGCTACACCACCCACGGTCATTGCGATCTGATCGGCCTTGGCGTGTCGGCGATCAGCCAGATCGGCGACCTGTACTGCCAGAACAGCAGCGACCTGACCGAGTACCAGAACGTCCTTGCATCCATGCAGCTCGCCACGAGCCGTGGCCTGCTGTGCAACGCCGACGACCGGCTGCGGCGCGCGGTCATCCAGCAATTGATCTGCAATTTCAGCCTGGAGTTTTCCGATATCGAACGGGCCTTCAACATCGATTTCCAGGGCTATTTCGGTGATCTCTGGCCCCAGCTGCAAGGCATGGCCAAAGACGGGCTGATCGAACTCGAACGCGACAGGATCACCATCCTGCCCGCCGGACGACTGTTGGCCCGCTCGGTGTGTATGGTGTTCGACGCGTACCTGGAACAACACAGTCGCCAGCGTTTTTCACGGGTAATCTAGAGCGCTGCGACAAAAGCGCCACAGGCTGGCCTCAATGTCCTCGGGTGAGTTACCCTTACGTCTTATGTGTGAATTCCCACAAGGATTGAAGAAATGTCCGAGCCAGTAAAACTGCGCGCTCATAATCAAGCCCATTGCAAGGATTGCAGCCTGGCCCCTCTTTGCCTGCCACTTTCGTTGAATCTGGAAGACATGGATGCGCTGGACGAAATCGTCAAACGCGGCCGGCCGCTGAAAAAAGGCGAATTTCTGTTCCGCCAGGGCGATACCTTCGATTCTGTCTACGCAGTCCGTTCTGGCGCCCTCAAGACCTTCAGCCTGAGCGACACCGGTGAGGAACAGCTCACTGGTTTCCACCTGCCCAGCGAACTGGTTGGCCTGTCGGGCATGGACACCGAAAAGCACCCGGTGTCGGCACAAGCCCTGGAAACCACCTCGGTGTGTGAGATTCCTTTCGAACGCCTCGACGAACTGGCCCTGCAATTGCCGCAGTTGCGCCGCCAGCTGATGCGCGTGATGAGTCGCGAAATCCGTGACGACCAGCAGATGATGCTGCTGTTGTCGAAAAAGACCGCCGACGAACGCATTGCCACCTTCCTGGTCAACCTCTCGGCACGTTTCCGTGCCCGGGGTTTTTCCGCCAATCAGTTCCGCCTGAGCATGTCGCGTAACGAAATCGGCAACTACCTGGGCCTGGCGGTGGAAACCGTGTCCCGGGTCTTTACCCGCTTCCAGCAAAACGAACTGATTGCGGCAGAAGGCAAGGAAATCCGGATTATCGACCCGATCCAGCTGTGCGCCCTGGCCGGTGGCTCGCTGGAAGGCTGAAACAAAACGTTGCGGCTGAGCGAAACGGTTCAGCCGCCGTTATACTTTGTCGTTTGCAGCCCTGCCAGGACACCACGATGGTCTTCGACTCCTTCGACATCAAATCCCTCATCCGCCCTGTCATCGACTTCCCGAAACCGGGTGTGATCTTTCGCGACATCACCCCGCTGTTCCAGTCACCCACGGCCCTGCGCCTGGTGATGGACAGCTTCGCCCACCGTTACGTCGAGGCTGACTTCACCCACATCGGCGCGATGGACGCCCGTGGTTTCCTGATCGGTTCGGTACTGGCCTATCAGTTGAACAAGCCGCTGGTGCTGTTCCGCAAGCAAGGCAAACTGCCGGCTGAAGTGCTGGCCGAGGGCTATGCGACCGAATACGGCGAAGCGTTCCTGGAAGTGCACGCCGACAGCCTGTGTGAAGGGGATTCGGTGGTGATGTTCGATGACCTGATCGCTACCGGCGGCACCCTGATTGCCGCCGCCAACCTGATCCGCCGCATGGGCGCGCGGGTGCATGAAGCGGCGGCGATCATCGATCTGCCGGAACTGGGTGGCTCGCAGCGTCTGGAAGACATGGGCATTCCTACGTTCTGCCTGACGCAGTTTGCGTTGAGCGACAAGTAATCTGGCGCCTGTACTGACGCCATTCGCGAGCAAGCCCGCTCCCACATTTGACTGCGTTCTGTCAGGAAGAATGCAATTCACTGTGGGAGCGGGCTTGCTCGCGAAAGCGTCAGCCGCTACACCACCGAACTCAAAGCCCCATCTGCTTGCTGATGATCTCGTTCATCACTTCCCGCGTCCCGCCGCCAATCGACAGGATCCGGTTGTCGCGGTACAGCCGCTCCACCAGACTCTCGCGCATGTAACCCAGCCCACCGAGTATCTGCACCGCATCGGTGACGATCCGGTCCGCGGTATCCGTCGCAAAATTCTTGGCCATGGAAATCTCCTTGATCACGCTCTGCCCCGCCGCCATCTTCGCCGCCTGGCGGTATGTGAATTCCCGGGACACCTCCAGCGCGGTCGCCATCTCGGCGAGGCGATGCTTGATCACCTGAAACTTGCCGATCGGCTTGCCAAAGGCTTCGCGCTGGCGCGCCCATTTCAGGCTCTCTTCCAGCGCAAGTTGTGCGGTCATGTTGGCCATCAACGCCAGGGCCAGGCGTTCGCTCTGGAAATTGCCCATGATGCAGGCAAAGCCCATGTTCTCGGCACCGATCAGGTTTCCTACAGGCACCCGGCAATCATCGAAGAACAGTTCAGCGGTGTCTGACGCCCACCAGCCCATTTTCTTCAGCTGCTGTCCTACGGTGAAACCGGGCGTGCCCTTCTCGATCAGCAGCAGGCTGATGCCACCGAAACCTGGCTCGCCCGTTCGCACGGCAACGGTATAGAAATCCGCGCGCACGCCGCTGGTGATAAAGGTCTTGCTGCCACTGATCCGGTAGAAATCGTCGTCGCGCACGGCACGGGTTTGCAGGTTGGCGACGTCGGAGCCGCCGCCAGGCTCGGTGATGGCCAGGGCGCTGATCTTCTCTCCCGACAGCACCTGGGGCAGCACACGAACCCGCACTTCGGGTCGGGCCCACTTGAGAATGGGCGGCAAGCCGATATCCAGCGACCCCAGGCCGGCAACCAGCCCGCCTGAGCCGCAGCGCATCAACTCTTCACTGGCGGCAACCTTGGCGAACAGATCCCCTTCATGGCTGCCTCCGTAAGCTTCCGGATAACCGATGCCGAGAATCCCCGCTGCGCCGGCCTTGAGGTAGAGCTCACGAGGAAAGCTTTCGGCTTCTTCCCACTGCTCGATATCAGGAAGTATCTCGCGCTCGACGAAACGTCTGACGCTGTCACGGACCAATTGGTGGCTGGGGTCGAAGTATTCCTGAAAGGCAGACATCGGCGAGCTCCACTGAAGAGGTCAGTGAAGTTAACCGAGCGCTTGCTTGGTTTTCAACAAAATTGTGTAAGTCAGGTAGAGCGAGGTGCCCTTATCGCGAGCAAGCTCGCTCTCACAGGGTATTGCGGCGTACACAAAACCAATGTGGGAGCGAGCTTGCTCGCGATGGCGTCAGCCCAAACAACACAAATTACAGAGTGATCGGCTTACGCCCGGCAAACGAATGCGCCAGTGTCCCGCCATCCACCAGCTCCAGCTCGCCACCCAGCGGTACGCCATGGGCGATGCGCGAGGCGATCAGGCCTTTGCTGCTGAGCAATTGGGCGATGTAGTGCGCCGTGGCTTCACCTTCCACGGTCGGGTTGGTGGCCAGGATGACTTCGGCGAACGTGCCGGCCTCCTCGATCCGCGCCATCAATTGCGGAATGCCGATGGCTTCCGGCCCCAGGCCGTCGAGCGGTGACAGATGCCCCTTGAGCACGAAATAGCGCCCGCGAAAACCGGTCTGCTCCACTGCATAGACGTCCATCGGACCTTCCACCACGCAGAGCAAGGTGTCGTCGCGACGGGTATCGGCGCATTGCGGGCACAGATCATCTTCCGTCAGCGTACGGCACAAGCGGCAGTGACCAACCCCTTCCATGGCCTGGCTCAGGGCCAGCGCCAGTCGCGAGCCGCCGCTGCGGTCACGCTCGAGCAATTGCAACGCCATGCGCTGGGCGGTTTTCTGACCCACGCCTGGCAAAATTCGCAGGGCGTCGATCAGTTGGCGAATCAAAGGGCTGAAGCTCATGGTGGAAAAGTCCGACAAAACAACGAGACGCGGTTTATACCCGCGCCTCGGTTGAGCGTCAAATTGCAGCGTCAATTACTCAGTCCCGGGAAACCCGAACCACCAGTTTGCCGAAGTTGCGCCCTTCCAGCATGCCGATAAACGCATCGGGCGCCTGTTCCAGGCCATCGACCACGTCTTCGCGGAACTTCACCTTGCCATCGCGTACCCAGGGCGCCATGGTGCTGAGGAATTCCGACTGGCGATCACCATAGTCATCGAACACGATGAAGCCCTGGATGCGCACCCGCTTGGTCAACAGGGTGCGCTGCAACAGTGGCAGGCGATCCGGGCCGCTCGGCGCCTCATGGGCGTTATAGGAGGCAATCAGGCCGCAGAGTGGAATCCGCGCCTTGGGGTTGAGCAACGGCACCACCGCGTCGAATACCTTGCCGCCGACGTTTTCGTAGTAGATGTCGATTCCCTTGCCACAGGCCTTGGCCAGTTCATCGGCAAAGTCCGGGCTCCTGTGGTCGATGCAGGCATCGAAGCCCAGCTCTTCGACGACATAGCGGCACTTGTTCGCACCACCTGCCACGCCAACCACGCGCAACCCCTTGATCTTCGCCACCTGGCCAACCACCGAGCCCACCGCCCCGGACGCAGCTGCAACCACCAGGGTTTCGCCGGCCTTCGGCTGGCCGATGTCCATCAGGCCCATGTACGCGGTCATGCCCGGCATCCCCAGCACCCCGAGAGCCATCGAAGGGTTTGGCAGCCCAGGAATCGGAATGATGCTGCGACCGTCATTGATGCTGTGGCTTTGCCAACCGGTGGCACCGACCACCAGGTCACCTTCCTGAAACTTCGGATTGAGGGAACGCTCGACCCGGCTGACAGCGCCCCCGGTCATGACTTCGCCGATTTCCACCGGAGCGGCGTAGGAAGGTGCGTCACTCATGCGTCCGCGCATGTAGGGGTCCAGCGACAGGAAAACGGTCTTGAGCAGCACCTCACCGTCGGCCAAGTCCGGCAGCGCCACCCGCTCCATGCGGAAGTTTTCCGGCGTTGGCGCGCCCACCGGGCGAGAAGCCAGGACAATGCGTTGATTGAGGGTCATGGTGTCGGACATGGCAGCGTCTCCTGTGATCGATGAGATTCAGTGATAGAGGGAGCAGACCTTTGTGGCGGTATGGCGTTCGATGTTTACTCAGTTGGACCGGGGTGAATTCTTCGCGAGCAAGCCCGCTCCCACATTTGGAATGCAATCCCCTGTGAGAGCGAGCCTGCTCGCGATGGTGGCATACCTGTCACTACCTACCCAATGGCCAGAAACAAAAATGCCAGGCGCTATGCCTAATGCCGATCAGTTAAG
>NZ_LACC01000018.1 GCF_000967965.1 Pseudomonas fluorescens | reverse complement strand
GCCTGGCGCACCAATAAAAAGGCCTCCCGAAGGAGGCCTCTTTTTGTCACGCCGCGTATCGCGACGCTACCGGATCAGCAGCTGTAGTACAGCTCGTATTCCAGTGGGTGTACGAAGGTACGTACCTTGATTTCTTCTTCGCTTTTCAGGGCGATGTAAGCGTCGATGAAGTCGTCGCTGAAAACGCCGCCTTTGGTCAGGAACGCACGACCTTTGTCCAGCTCTTCCAGGGCTTCTTTCAGGCTGCCGCAAACTTGTGGGATCTCTTTGGCCTCTTCAGGCGGCAGGTCATACAGGTTTTTGTCAGCTGCGTCGCCAGGGTGGATCTTGTTCTGGATGCCGTCCAGGCCAGCCATCAGCAGTGCGGCGAAGCACAGGTACGGGTTGGCAGCCGGATCCGGGAAGCGTGCTTCGATACGGCGGGCTTTCGGGCTCGACACGTAAGGAATACGGATCGAAGCGGAACGGTTGCGAGCCGAGTAGGCCAGCATCACTGGAGCTTCGAAGCCTGGAACCAGACGCTTGTAGGAGTTGGTTGCCGGGTTGGTGAAGCCGTTCAGGGCCTTACCGTGCTTGATGATGCCGCCGATGAAGTACAGGGCGGTGTCGGACAGGCCGGCATAACCTTCGCCAGCGAAGGTGTTCTTGCCATCTTTCCAGATGGACATGTGTACGTGCATACCCGAACCGTTGTCGCCGTACAGAGGCTTAGGCATGAAGGTAGCGGTGCGGCCGTAGGCGTCGGCTACGTTGTGCACGACGTACTTCAGGGTTTGGGTTTCGTCGGCTTTCTTCACCAGGGTGTTGAACTTGACGCCGATTTCGTTCTGGCCGGCAGTCGCCACTTCGTGGTGGTGAACTTCGACGGTCAGGCCCATCTCTTCCAGTGCGTTGCACATGGAGGTACGGATTTCGTGGTCGTGGTCGAACGGCGGAACCGGGAAGTAGCCGCCTTTGACGCCTGGACGGTGGCCTTTGTTGCCGCCTTCGATGTCCTGGTCGGACATCCACGAACCTTGTTCAGAGTAGATCTTGAACATGGAGCCGGAAATGTCGGACTTGAACTTCACCTGGTCGAAGATGAAGAACTCTGGCTCTGGACCGGCGTATACGGTGTCACCGATTGCGGTGGCTTTCAGGTGCTCTTCAGCGCGCTTGGCGATCGCACGTGGGTCGCGGTCGTAGCCTTGCATGCTCGAAGGTTCGATGATGTCGCAGACCAGGATCAGGGTCGGTTCTTCAGTGAACGGATCCAGAACAGCGGTGGAGTCGTCCGGCATCAGGATCATGTCGGAGGCTTCGATGCCTTTCCAGCCAGCGATGGAGGAACCGTCGAACATTTTGCCGACTTCGAAGAAGTCGTCATCCAGCGCATCGCGAGCCGGCATGGTCACGTGGTGCTGAGTGCCTTTGGTGTCCGTGAAGCGCAGATCAATCCACTTGACGTCATGATCTTTGATGAGTTGAACCGACTTCGACATAGTGTCCTCCGGGTGGCTTCGGGCTAGTAGTGGATGCCCTTAAATGTGGGTGATGCCGGCGCGAATACTCTGCCAAGGCAACCTGCCTCACAAGGGAGCAAATTGCATGCCAGTGCCCCACCATGGGTTTTTTGCCCCAATTTCACGCCTGTCAGGCGGAAAAGTACCTTAAAGCGGAAAAACACGCCCTACAATGTGGCGCTCATTTCAATAAATGACCTGTTTTGGTGCGCGCGAAACCTTCTGCACATTAACTGGTTAAACCTTGAGCAATTTCCGCTATAATCCGCGCCCCCCTTTTTCGGCAGGCCATGCGCGCGCTGTTTCCATGAAATTAATCGTAAAAGTCTTCCCCGAGATCACCATCAAGAGCCGCCCGGTACGGATGCGTTTCATCCGTCAATTGGCCAAAAACATCCGTGCCGTGCTCCGCGATCTGGACCCGGCCGTGGTGGTGAACGGCGTGTGGGACAACCTCGAGCTGGAAACCCGCGTCAGCGACCCCAAGGCCTTGAAGGAGATGGGCGAGCGCCTGAGTTGCATGCCGGGCATCGCGCATTTCCTGCAGATCGATGAGTACCCGCTGGGCGATTTCGACGACATCGTTGAAAAGTGCAAGCAGCACTACGGTGATGCACTGGCCGGCAAGATCTTCTCGGTGCGTTGCAAGCGCGCCGGCAAGCACCCGTTCAGCTCGATCGATATCGAAAAATATGTCGGCAGCCAGTTGCGCCGTCAGTGCGGTGCCGCCGGAATCGACCTGAAAAAGCCGGAAATCGAAGTCCGGATCGAAGTTCGCGACCAACGGTTGTTCGTGATCCACAGCCAGCACAACGGCATCGGCGGATATCCGCTGGGCGCGCTGGAGCAGACCCTGGTGCTGATGTCCGGTGGCTTCGACTCCACCGTGGCGGCCTACCAGATCATGCGCCGCGGCCTGATGGCGCATTTCTGCTTCTTCAATCTGGGCGGACGTGCCCACGAACTGGGCGTCATGGAAGTCGCGCATTTCATCTGGAAGAAGTACGGCAGCTCCCAACGCGTGCTATTTGTCAGTGTGCCGTTCGAAGAAGTGCTGGGAGAAATTCTTGGCAAAGTCGATAACAGTCATATGGGCGTAGTATTGAAGCGTATGATGTTGCGCGCTTCCTCCCAAATTGCCGATCGACTGCACATTGAGGCGCTGGTCACTGGTGAGGCGATCTCCCAGGTATCGAGCCAGACACTGCCGAACCTGTCAGTGATCGATTGCGTGACCGACAAGCTGGTGTTGCGTCCGCTGATCGCGAGCCACAAGCAGGACATCATCGACCTGGCCAACGAAATCGGCACCGCCGATTTCGCCCGGCACATGCCGGAGTACTGCGGCGTCATCTCGGTCAACCCGAAGACCGCGGCCAAGCGCTATCGCGTCGAGCATGAAGAGAAAGAATTCGATATGGCGGTACTCGAGCGTGCGCTCGAAAACGCCAAGCTGGTGCCGATCGATCGCGTGATCGATGAACTGGGCCAGGATTTGCAGATTGAAGAAGTCAGCGAAGCGCTGGCCGGTCAGATCGTCATCGACATCCGTCATCCGGATGCCGCTGAAGACGACCCGCTGGACCTCGCTGGCATCGAGGTACAAACGATGCCGTTTTATGCAGTGAACGCTCGTTTCAAGGAACTGGACCCTACTCGCCAGTACCTGCTGTATTGCGACAAAGGCGTGATGAGTCGCCTGCATGCCCACCATTTGCTCAGTGAGGGGCATGCCAATGTGCGCGTTTATCGACCGAGCTAAGTGCCCGGGGCTGTTTGCCTGTGGCCTGCGTCACCGGCCCCCCGATGCCACCGTCAAGCTGTAACGGCTTTCACGGACGCTACTGTTAATCGCTGCCAAGACTTGTCAGCACACCGAATCCTCTGATCGAGATACACAAGTGATCGAAAATCTACGCAACATCGCCATCATTGCCCACGTTGACCATGGTAAGACCACCCTGGTAGACAAACTCCTGCGTCAATCCGGCACCCTGGAGCGCAACGAGCTCAACGACGAGCGCGTGATGGACTCCAACGACCAGGAAAAAGAGCGCGGTATTACCATTCTGGCGAAAAACACCGCCATCAACTGGAACGGCTACCACATCAACATCGTGGACACCCCGGGCCACGCCGACTTCGGCGGCGAAGTTGAACGCGTAATGTCGATGGTCGACTCCGTTCTGCTGCTGGTTGACGCTCAAGACGGCCCTATGCCGCAAACCCGTTTCGTGACCAAGAAGGCTTTCGAAGCCGGCCTGCGTCCAATCGTGGTCATCAACAAGGTTGACCGTCCAGGCGCGCGTCCGGACTGGGTTCTGGACCAGATCTTCGACCTGTTCGACAACCTGGGTGCTACCGAAGAACAGCTGGACTTCAAAGTCGTCTACGCCTCGGCCCTGAACGGTATTGCCGGTCTGGACCACACTGAAATGGCTGAAGACATGACCCCGCTGTACCAGTCGATCGTCGACAACGTACCAGCGCCGAAAGTCGACCGTGACGGTCCCTTCCAGATGCAGATCTCCGCACTGGACTACAACAGCTTCCTGGGTGTGATCGGCGTTGGCCGTATCGCTCGCGGTCGCGTCAAGCCGAACACTCCGGTCGTGGCTATCGACGCTGACGGCAAGAAGCGCAACGGTCGTATCCTGAAGCTGATGGGTCACCACGGCCTGCACCGCATTGACGTTGAAGAAGCTTTGGCTGGCGACATCGTCTGCATCAGTGGCTTCGACCAGCTGTTCATCTCCGACACCCTGTGCGACCCACTGAACGTCGAAGCGATGAAGCCGCTGACCGTTGACGAACCAACCGTTTCCATGACCTTCCAGGTAAACGACTCGCCTTTCTGCGGTAAAGAAGGCAAGTTCGTGACCAGCCGTAACATCAAGGAACGTCTGGACAAGGAACTGCTGTTCAACGTTGCTCTGCGCGTTGAAGAAGGCGACACCGCCGACAAGTTCAAAGTCTCCGGCCGTGGTGAGCTGCACCTCTCGGTACTGATCGAAACCATGCGTCGCGAAGGCTTCGAAATGGGTGTTGGTCGTCCGGAAGTGATCATCCGTATGGTTGATGGCGTCAAGCACGAACCGTACGAAAACGTGACCATCGACCTGCCGGAAGAATCCCAGGGCGCGATCATGGAACAGATCGGTATCCGTAAAGGCGACCTGACCAACATGGTTCCGGATGGCAAGGGCCGTGTGCGCCTTGAGTACAACATCCCGGCCCGTGGTCTGATCGGTTTCCGTAACGAGTTCCTGACCCTGACCTCCGGTGCAGGCATCCTGACCTCGATCTTCGACCGTTACGACACCATGAAGTCCGGTGACATGTCCGGCCGTCAGAACGGCGTGCTGGTATCGGTTGCTACCGGTAAGGCACTGACCTACTCGCTGGAAACCCTGCAGTCGCGTGGCAAGCTGTTCATCGAACACGGCCAGGACATCTATGAAGGTCAAATCGTTGGTCTGAACAGCCGCGACAACGACCTGGGTGTTAACCCAACCAAAGGCAAGAAGCTCGACAACATGCGTGCTTCGGGTAAAGACGAAACCATCGCTCTGGTTCCGCCTGTACGCTTCACTCTGGAGCAAGCTCTGGAATTCGTACAAGAAGACGAGCTGTGTGAAGTCACGCCTAAGTCCATCCGTCTTCGCAAGAAGATCCTGGGCGAAAGCGAGCGTACCCGCGCTGCCAAGAAGTCCGGTAACTAAGTCATTTAGTTAGCTGACAAAAAAACGCCCCCGACCGCAAGGCCGGGGGCGTTTTTGTTTGTCTGCGATTTACTCGATTACTGTGGTGAGGGGGCTTGTCGGATCGCCGCACCGTCCCGTTCGGCTGCGTAGCAGTCGTAAAATCTTGGGGTCGCTTCGCAACCCAGCGGGAGCAAGCTCCCTCGCCACAGATGATGCAATACGGATCAGAACCGCTCGATACTCCGCGAATGACGCTCGCGCTCCACTTCCTTGGGCTTGTAAGCGCAATATCCCGGCCGCGGGCCGATTTTCGGGTGATTGCGACAGGTATCCGGGCGCTTTTCATAAATAGTGCACAGACGGCTCTTACGATCCAGGTACAGGCAATCGTTGTTACTCATGCGCTGGAGGGTAAAGATTCCTGATTTCTGGTTGAAGCGTTCGACCAAACCTTCCTTTTGCAGGCGCTTGGCGATGTTCTTCGGCGGATCACCCAGCTCGAATTCATCGACCACGCCGATGCGGATCAGATCCTTGATCTTGACCTCGACGGGCAGGGTGCAGCAGCTGGACATGCACGAGCCGCACATCGGGGCAGAGTACTTGGCCCAGGTATCGAGGCGGTCGATCTCTGCGGCAGCGATCAGGTTCGGCTTCATCATCGTTTGTTACCAGCGTGTGCATCAGGGCGCGCGATCATACCGGGACTGGTGGATTTTTGAACAACCTTTCGCCAGTTTTTTTCGCAGGCGGTGCAAACAACCGGAAAATAGGCACGGGCCCTGCATTGATTCAGGCACAAGACAACGCAATGTCGATCCAGCTCGTATTCAAAGGAAAAACTGCCGAACCAGAGCCTCTACCGCCTGTCAGACCGTCTAGGCTCAGACAACTCCAAGCTCGCTCGAGGTCCTATCGATGACTCAAGAACCACTTGTTCGCGAAGCAGAGGTGGCCGCATTCCGCGACGCCGTCTTGACCAAACTCACTTATGCAGTGGGTAAAGACCCGGATCACGCCTTCGACCACGACTGGTTCGAAGCCATTGCCCTGGCCGCGCGGGACCACATGGTCGAGCACTGGATGGACCACACGCGGCAGATCTACCGCAAAGGCCAGAAGCGCGTTTATTACCTCTCCCTGGAATTCCTCATCGGCCGGCTGCTCTACGACAGCCTGAGCAACCTTGGCCTGCTCGACGTGGCCCGCGAAGCCCTGACCGAACTCGGCGTCGACCTTGAGCGCATCCGCCTGCTGGAGCCCGATGCGGCGCTGGGCAACGGCGGCCTGGGACGTCTGGCGGCGTGTTTCATGGAAAGCATGTCGACCCTCGGCATCGCCGGTCATGGCTACGGCATTCGTTACGAACACGGCTTGTTCCGCCAGGCCATCGTCGATGGCTGGCAACAGGAGCAGACCGAACACTGGCTGGATTTCGGCAACCCCTGGGAGTTCGAGCGCCCGGAGGTGGTTTACCCGATCGGCTTCGGCGGCGGTGTCGAGACCGTGACCGATGACAGCGGCAAGTCCAGGCAAGTCTGGCACCCGGCGGAAACCGTACGGGCCATTGCATATGACACGCCGGTGGTCGGTTGGCGCGGGGCAAGCGTCAACACGCTGCGGTTGTGGCGCGCCCGGGCCATGGAAGATCTGCATCTGGAGCGTTTCAATGCCGGCGACCACCTGGGCGCCGTGGCCGAAGTAGCCCGGGCCGAAAGTATCTCCCGGGTGCTGTACCCGGCGGACAGCACCGAGGCCGGCCAGGAATTGCGCCTGCGCCAGGAGTATTTCTTCGTCGCCGCCTCGTTGCAGGATCTGCTGCGCCGCCATCGCAACATGCACACCTCGGTGCTGACCCTCGGCGACCACGCGGCGATCCAGCTCAACGACACCCACCCTTCGATTGCCGTGGCTGAACTGATGCGGCAACTGGTCGACGTCTATGACGTGGCATGGGATGCGGCGTGGCAAGTTACTGTCGACACGCTTTCCTACACCAACCACACGTTGCTCCCCGAAGCGCTGGAAACCTGGCCGGTGGGCTTGATGGAACGCATGCTGCCGCGGCACATGCAGATCATTTACCTGATCAACGCCCAGCACATCGACTCCCTGCGGGCCAAAGGCATTCACGACTTCGACGTGCTGCGCGCGGTGTCGCTGATCGAGGAAGACAACGGACGCCGGGTGCGTATGGGCAACCTGGCGTTTCTCGGTTCCCACAGCATCAACGGTGTGTCCGGATTGCACACGCAACTGATGCGACAAACGGTGTTCTCCGAACTGCACAAGCTCTACCCGGAGCGGATCAACAACAAAACCAACGGCATCACCTTCCGCCGCTGGCTGTATCAGGCTAACCCCGAGCTGACCTCGATGCTGGTCGATACCCTTGGTCCTGAAGTGCTGGATAACCCGGAAGAGCGTTTGCTCGCCCTCGAACCGTTCGCCGAGAAAAGTGCATTCCGCAAGGCATTTGCCGAGCAACGCCTGCACAGCAAGAAAGCCCTGGCGTACCTGATTCATGAGCGGTTGGGCGTGGCGGTCAACCCGGCGGCGATGTTCGACGTGCAGGTCAAGCGGATCCACGAATACAAACGCCAGTTGCTCAACCTGATGCACACCGTGGCGTTGTACCAGGCGATTCGCGCGGAACCTGAAATCGACTGGGTGCCACGGGTGAAGATCTTCGCCGGCAAGGCGGCCGCGAGTTATCACCAGGCCAAACTGATTATCAAACTGACCAACGACATCGCCCGGGTGGTGAACAACGACCCGACCGTGCGCGGCTTGCTCAAAGTGGTGTTCCTGCCCAACTACAACGTCAGCCTGGCGGAGAGCATCATTCCGGCGGCGGATTTGTCCGAGCAGATCTCCACCGCCGGTTTCGAAGCGTCAGGCACCAGCAACATGAAATTCGGGCTGAACGGCGCGCTGACCATCGGCACCCTGGACGGGGCCAACGTGGAAATGCGCGACCGCATCGGCGCCGAGCACATGTTCATCTTCGGCCTCAGCGCGCAGCAGGTGGAGGCGCGCAAGCAGAATCATGAATTCAGCGCGGTGCCGGATATCGCTGCCTCCCATCGTTTGAACGATGTGCTGCAAGCGATTCGTGGCGGGGTGTTCTCGCCGGATGATCCGTCCCGTTACACCGGGTTGATCGATTCGCTGGTGGACTACGACCGCTTCCTGGTCTGCGCCGACTTCGATTCCTACTGGCACGCCCAGATGCGCGTCGAAGCCCATTGGCACGATTCGAAGGAGTGGTGGCGCTCGGCGGTGTTGAACACGGCGCGGATGGGCTGGTTCTCGTCGGACCGGACCATTCGCGAGTACGCCACGGAAATCTGGAAGGCACTGGAGTAAGTCTTCAGGCAGGTGGATATACTGGCGCGCCGAAAAATATCCCAGCCTTCGGCAGCTCCTGCAGGATCGCGTAATACCGCGACTATGTAGGAACTGCCGAAGGCTGCGATCTTTATGGATACGGCTGAGCTAATCTTTCCGGATTGGCCAATGGGCTTAGGGATATCGACCATGCAATGGATGTTCATGCTGATAGGGCTGGTGCTCGGCTGGATACTCGACGAGTCATTCAGCGATGCGCTGCTGGGCGCGTTACTCGGATTGGGTATCGGCCAGGCCCTTCGCTTGGCTCGCATGGACTCGCAGGCCGTCGAGCAGCAGCGTTTGCTGGAGCAGGCGCAGGTAGCGCTGCACGCGGTCGAGCAACGGCTGGCGCTGCTCGAAGCATCGGGCGTCAAGGCGCCGGAAACCCGCGAGCCGCTTGTCTCACCTGAAACCATCCTCGATGAAGCACCGGCTGCAGCCCCGGAGCTGGTCTGGGAGCTGCCGCCCGAACTCGAACCGATCACCGCAGCGGCCACCGAAACCGGTCGTGCGCAGCCCGCCGATGCCTGGAAGGCCGAGACGACCGCTCGCGAGGCACAACCACCTGTCCCCCCGCGAGATCCGAACCTCATCGACCGCGCCATCAGCCGGGCCCGCGCCTGGTTGTTCGGCGGTAATACAGTGTTGCGGGTCGGCGTGGTGCTGCTGTTCCTCGGCCTGGCCTTTCTGCTGCGCTATGCCACCGAAGGCGTGGTGGTGCCGATTGAATTGCGTTACGCAGGCGTTGCGGCGGCAGCCTTGGGGTTGCTCGGCTTGGGTTGGTGGTTGCGAACGCGCAACAGCAGTTATGCGTTGATCCTGCAGGGCGCCGGGATCGCCGTGCTGTACCTGACGGTGTTTGCCGCGATGCGCCTGCATCCGCTGCTCGACCCTTCGGCGGGGTTTGGCTTGCTGGTGGCGGTGACAGTCTGTTCGGCGATTCTCGCCATTACCCAGGACTCCCTGGGGCTGGCCGCCGCTGCCGCACTGGGTGGCTTCGCCGCGCCCATCCTGGCCTCCACCGGCGCTGGTAGCCACGTCGCGTTGTTCAGCTACTTTGCCCTGCTCAACGCCGGCATCTTCGGTATCGCCTGGTTCAAGGCCTGGCGGCTGTTGAATGTCATCGGGTTCAGCGGCACCTTCGGCATCGGTTTCGCCTGGGGCCTGCGCTCCTACTCGCCGGAACTGCTGTGGAGCACTGAGCCGTTTCTGATTTTGTTTTTCCTGATGTACCTGGCCATTGGTCTGCTGTTCGCCCGACGCAGGCTGCTGGAAATGAGCGATGCACCGGTAGAGGGCAGTCGCGAATCGCTGCTGCAGTGGTCGGCGCGCAAGGGTGACTATGTCGACGGCACGCTGTTGTTCGGTCCGCCGCTGGCGGGTTTCGGCTTGCAGTTCGCACTGGTGCAGCATCTGGAGTTCGCAACGGCGTTCAGTGCCTTGGCGCTGGGCATGATTTACATGGGGCTTGCCCGTTGGCTGATGGCCGGGCGCACGCTGTTGCTGGGGGAAACCTGCCTGGCCTTGGGTGTGATCTTCGCGAGCCTGGCGATTCCGCTGGGGCTCGATGCACGCTGGACGACAGCGGCGTGGGCGGTGGAGGGCGCGGGTATCTTCTGGCTCGGCCTGCGCCAGCAAAGGCCCTTGGGGCGGGCTTTTGCCTTGCTCCTGCAACTGGGCTCGGCGCTAGCGTTTCTCAGCGAGCTGCATGACAGCGAGAGCAGCCTGCTCGGCGGTGTACCGCTAGGTGCGCTGTTACTGGGCGTCGCGTTGCTGTTCAGCTTCTACCAGTTGCGTAAAGCCTTGCCGGAGCAGATCAGGCCTTGGGAGCTCAAAGGCCTGCCAGTCCTGGCGTGCCTCGGGCTGGCGTTTCTCTATTTGCTGGCGCCGTTGTTTTTCTTCAGCCACGGCACGGTGATCAGTTGGGCCCTGGCCGGGGCGCTGACCTTGTTGGTTGGCTTGCGTCTGCCATCGCGCACCTTCGTGTTCACCGCGCTCGCTGTGCAGCTGTTGGGCGGCGCGCTGTTCCTGACGGCAGGACCGCTGTTCAGTGAAGGGCTGAATCCCTTGGCACATGCTGGATTCTGGGCGCCGCTGGTGTTGGGGTTGGCGGCGATGGTCGGGGCCTGGCGTTTGCAGATTGGTCATTCGCTCGGAGCGTTGGAAGGGCTGAGCCTGTTGCGATTGTCCCAGGCGCTGCTGGTGTGGGGCGCAGGCTGGTGGGCGCTGGCCTGGGGCATCGAAGTGCTGCATTTTGCGCCGTTGCCGATGCGGGCGACTTTGTTGTTGGGCATCGCTGCCGTGAGTGTGGCGCTGTGGACAGTATTGGCGCTGCGCCTGAAATGGCCGTCACTGGGGGTACTCGGCACGGTTTTGATTCCCGCGGCGGCACTGGTGCTGCTCGCGGCCTGGCATTCGCGTTATCACCCGGCGGCCAACTTTGGCTGGCTGGCGTGGGCCGCCGTGTTCGTCGTGCATTTCATGTCCCTGCGACGCCTGGCGCCCATGCTGCCGGTGCGCGTGACGAGCGTCGCCCATGTGCTCGGCTGTTGGCTATTGATGGGTGTATTGGCTCTGGAGCTGCGTTACGGCTTGCTGGTGTTGTCCGAGCAATACAACGCCTGGCGCTGGTTGGGTTGGGCGATTCTGCCCAGTCTGTATCTGGTGCTGATGGCGGCACCTCGCGCGTGGCCTTGGCCGGTGTCGGCGTATCCGCGCGAATACCGTGTATACGCCGCCGCGCCGCTGGCGTTGTTGATGCTCGGCTGGTTCTGGCTGGCGAATGTCGCCAGTGACGGCAACGCCGAGCCACTGCCCTACGTGCCATTGATCAACCCGCTGGAGCTGGGCCTGTTGTTCGCGCTGTTCGGCGTCTATGTCTGGTCCCGCAGCGCCATGACACAACTGGCGGTTCGCGAGGATTACGCCGCCATCGCCACGCAAGGGGTCGCAGGTGCCTCGCTGTTCGTGTTCTTTACGGCATTGGTAATGCGTACGGCGCACCATTGGAGTGGGGTGCCGTTCGAGCTGGATCTGTTGCTGGAATCGATGCGGGTGCAAGCCGGCCTGTCCATCGTCTGGACCTTGATGGCCCTGAGCCTGATGATCGGCGGTCATTTGCGTCGCCGCCGTGAAGTCTGGCTGATCGGCGCTGCCTTGATCGGCGTGGTCGTGGCCAAGCTGTTCTTTGTCGAATTGAGTAATCGCGGCGGACTGGCGCGGATCGTGTCGTTTATCGGTGTCGGCGTGTTGCTGCTGGTGGTGGGCTATTTCGCCCCGCTGCCACCTAAGCGCGCCGAAGCTGTGCCGGATGTCGAGAAACCGGTCCCGGAATCCGAAGGAGTGTCATCTTGAGTCAGAAGCTGAACCTGGGTTGGCTGGGCGCTGTTGCCATGGGTGTGATGTTGTCGGCGGTTGCCCAGGAAAAACCGGCGGACTTCACCACCCAAGTGCCTTTATCGGTGACGGGTGAGGGCCCCTGGTATCGCCTTGAACTGCCCCTGAACATACAACTGAATGCACGGCAGGCCGACCTGAGCGACGTGCGTGTGTTCAATGCCGTGGGCGATGTTCAGGCTTATGCCTTGGCCCGGGAGTCGGCGCGGAGCAATGAAACGCGCACCTTGAACGAGGTGAAATGGTTTCCGTTGTACAACTCGTTGGACGCTACTGAAACCGCACCGAGCGTGCGGGTGCAATCGAGCACCAACGGCACATTGGTCCAGGTGCAGCCCTCCAGTCCGCTGGAGGCGGGTGAGGAGGAGCTGCGCGGCTGGTTGCTCGACGCTTCGGCTATCAAGGCGCCTTTGCAGCAGTTGATTCTCGACTGGACCAGCGAGCGCGACGGCTTCCAGCGTTTTACCGTCGAAGCCAGCGATGATTTGCAGCATTGGCAGTCCTGGGGCGAAGGGCAGGTGGCGCGCCTGACCTTTTCCGACGAGCGGGTCGAACAGCATGAAGTCAATCTGCCGGGCCAGTCGGCGCGCTACCTGCGGTTGCTGTGGATCACACCGCATTCGGCACCGACACTGACTTCGGCGCAATTGCAGAGCGCCACTATCCGCAGTCTGCCGCTGCCGTTGGTCTGGTCCCAGGGGTTGGCCGGCAGCAGCGTGAAGGCGGGTGAATACACCTGGCAGTTGCCGATGGGGCTGAATGTCGAGCGGGTGCAGGTCGAGTTGAGCCAGCCCAACAGCCTGGCACCGGTGAGCCTGGCCGGCCGGCGCGACAGCAGCCTGCCATGGCAGTCGTTGAGCAGTGGTTTGCTCTATCGCCTGACCCAGAATGATCAGGACGTGGTGCAAAACGAATTGCAGCTGTCAGGGCAAATCGTCCAGCAATTGAAACTGACCGTGGACGAGCGCGGCGGCGGCCTGGGTGATCAGGCGCCGACGCTGAAGTTTGCCGTGCGTGCCACGCAACTGGTGTTCCTGGCGCGCGGGCCGGGGCCTTACACGCTGGTCGTGGGGAATTCGACGGCGAAGGCGGCGAACTTGCCGCTGTCGACGCTGGTTCCGGATTACAGCCCGGCGAAGCTTGCGACCTTGGGTCGGGCCATGGTGGATGTCGGGGCGGTGGTCTCGAATGCATCGACAGTGAAAACGCTGGCGACGACGGACACCCAGTGGAAGAAGTTCGGCTTGTGGGCGGTGTTGTTGCTCAGTGTCTTTTTCCTGGCGGCGATGGCGTTCAGCTTGCTGCGTAAACCGCCGGTCAAACCCTAGGCTGGCGCTTCGCGCCAGATCGCGGGCAAGCCCGCTCCCACAGGTACAGCGCTGTCCTTGTGGGAGCGGGCTTGCCCGCGATAGCGGTATATCAGTCAATAAAGATGCTGATATGACCGCTACTTTCCGGCTCACCCCCAGCCCTTTTCCAACTACGCTCATCCCCGCACATGAACTCTCTTCAGCCGATCACGTCTGATAGGAGGAAATGCGCCCCGACTCGCGTTAAACTGCGCGGGTTTTTAGCCCCCCCCATTCCACCGGAGCCTTCCATGTCCCGCGTTACCTTGAGTCGCTATTTGATTGAGCAGACCCGCAGCAACAACACTCCTGCCGATCTGCGCTTCCTGATCGAAGTGGTGGCGCGTGCCTGCAAGGAGATCAACCACGCCGTGTCCAAAGGTGCCCTCGGCGGCGTTCTGGGCAGCATGGACACTGAAAACGTCCAGGGCGAAGTGCAGAAGAAGCTCGACGTGATCTCCAACGAGATCCTGCTCGAAGCCAACGAATGGGGCGGTCACCTGGCCGGCATGGCGTCCGAAGAAATGGACAATGCCTACCAGATCCCGGGCAAATACCCGAAAGGCGCGTACCTGCTGGTATTCGACCCGCTGGACGGTTCGTCGAACATCGACATCAACGCCCCGGTCGGCACCATCTTCTCGGTACTGCGTTGCCCGAACGAATACCTGAGCCAGAACGAGCCTTTGAACGAAAAGGCTTTCCTGCAGCCAGGCACCCAGCAAGTGGCCGCCGGTTACGCGATCTACGGTCCGCAGACCATGCTGATCCTGACCCTGGGCGACGGCGTGAAAGGCTTCACCCTGGACCGTGAAATGGGCAGCTTCGTCCTGACCCACGAAAACATCACCATTCCTGAAGCCACCCAGGAATTCGCCATCAACGCTTCCAACCAGCGTCACTGGGAAGCACCGGTACAGCGCTACGTCAGCGAATTGCTGGCAGGCGATGAAGGCCCGCTGAAAAAGAACTACAACATGCGTTGGGTTGCCGCGATGGTCGCCGACGTACACCGCATCCTGACCCGCGGCGGTCTGTTCATGTACCCACGCGACAGCCGCGAGCCGTCGAAGCCGGGCAAACTGCGCCTGATGTACGAAGCCAACCCGATGTCGTTCCTCGTGGAGCAAGCGGGCGGCGCGTCCACCAACGGCCACCAGCGCATCCTCGACATCCAGCCGGAAGGCCTGCACCAGCGTGTTGCGGTGTTCCTCGGTTCGAAAGAAGAAGTTGCCCGCGTCACGGCTTACCACAAGGAATAAACCATGACCACGCCCTGGCAGCCGTTGCTTGATTGGTGGTTCGGAAGCTCCGGGTCAGCGAGGGAAGTGGCGGCGCAGAAGGGCAAGTTGTGGTTTGGCAAGCGCGACAGCCAGGACCTCGAAGCGCGTGAGCGTTTCGGGGACCAGGCCGAGCAGGCACTGGCCGGCGGATTGACCGAGTGGATGCAACGTCCCGAAGGTTGGCTGGCCCTGGTGCTGTTGCTCGATCAAATCCCGCGAATGATCTTTCGCGATACACCAAAAGCATTCTCCGGCGATTCCCGCGCACAGAAACTGGTAGCCCAAGGCATTGCCGCGGATTTCGATCGGCAGTTGCAGCCGATTCAGCGGGTGTTCATCTACCTGGTATTCGAGCACAGCGAGAATCTCGCGGTGCAGAACGAAGGTGTCTCGCGTTACATCGAGTTGGTGGCGCAGCAGCCTGAAAGTGACCGAGCCCTGTTTGCCGATTACCTGGATTACGCCGAGCGGCATCAGAGGGTGATTGCGCAGTTTGGGCGGTTTCCCCATCGCAATGCGGTGTTGGGAAGGGAGTCTACGGCTGAGGAGTTGGCGTTTCTCTCAAAGCCTGGTTCACGGTTTTAAATCTTCATTGTGGCTGATGCCGCCATCGCGAGCAGGCTCGCTCCTACAGTGGATTTGTGAACGCCACAGATCAAGTGTAGGAGCGAGCCTGCTCGCGATGGGGCCTTCAGCAGCGCCTTAGATCCTGAAACTACCCACCAACTGCTTCAACCGCGCCGCCTGCTGCTCAAGATCGGCACACGCACGCAAGGTCGACTGCAGGTTCTCCACACCTTCCTGGTTCAGCGTGTTGATCTCGGTGATGTCGACGTTGATCGACTCCACCACCGCCGTTTGCTCTTCAGTGGCGGTAGCGACCGACTGGTTCATGCCATCGATCTCACCGATGCGCTGGGTCACGCTGCCCAGGCGTTCGCCCGCCTGGTTGGCGATACCGACGCTGCTTTCGCTCTGCCGCTGGCTGTCGGTCATGATGCCCACCGCTGCCCGGGCGCCGACTTGCAGCTCTTCGATCATCGTCTGCACTTGCTGCGCCGAGTCCTGGGTACGGTGAGCGAGGTTGCGCACCTCATCGGCCACCACGGCAAAACCACGACCGGCCTCGCCAGCACGTGCCGCTTCAATGGCTGCGTTCAGTGCCAGCAAGTTGGTTTGCTGGGAAATGCTGGTAATCACTTCCAGGATCTGCCCGATGTTGACCGTGTTGCTGTTGAGGGTCTCGATGTTGCCGCACGAATCGCTGATCTTGGCCGACAGCTGCTGCATCGCCGCGATGGTTTTATCCACCACCTGTTGGCCGTCTTCGGCCAAGCTGCGGGCATCGCTGGAATGTTGCGAGGCCAGGGCGGCGTTCTGGGCGATTTCCTGGGCGGCGGCACCGAGTTGGTTGATCGCCGCGGCCACGCTGCTGGTGCGCGAGGCTTGCTGGTCTGAGTTGTACATCGAAGAGTTCGACGCGGCGACCACACGCAGCGCCACCTCGTTGACCTGTCCCGTGGCCGAGGATACTTCGATGATCGAGGTGTGAATGCGCTCGACGAAGCGGTTGAACGACAGTCCCAGCGCGCCGAATTCGTCGTGGCCGTGAATGACCAGGCGTTTGGTCAAGTCACCTTCGCCTTCGGCGATGTCGTGCATGGCGCGGCCCATGGTCAGCAGCGGCTGCATCAACAGGCTGATCAGCATGCCCAGCAACACAATGATGATCACCACGGCAATCACCATGGCGATGATCGCCGAGGTGCGGAATTCGCTGAGCATCGAGAACGCGGTGTCCTGGTCGAGCACCAGCGCTACGTACCAGTCCGCCGACGGTACGCCGTTGACGTGGGTGAAGGAGATGAATTGGCGCTTGCCGTCGATTTCGACTTCTTTCATGCCCGGGCTGACTTTCGGCGCACCGTTGGAGTAGGCCTCGGTCAGGTTCTTGAGTACCAGCTTGCTGTCCGGGTGAATCAGGATCTTGCCGTCGGCACCGACGATGAACGCATGGCCGTGACCGCCGAAGTTCAGCGAATTGATGATCGCACTGACGCTGGACAGGTCGATGTCGGCGCCGGCGACGCCGATCATCTGGCCCTGGTGCTGCACCGGGGTGGCGACTGTGATCACCAGCTTGCCGGAGGAGGCGGCGATGTAGGGTTCGGTGACGATGGTCTGTTGCGCACTATTGGCCGCCTTGTACCAGCCGCGGGCGCGCGGATCGTAGTCCGCCGCGCGGTTGCCCGCCGGGACCGAGAACATCACGCCGTCGGCGCCACCGAAGTAACTCAGCTGGAAATTGCCGGTGTAGGCGGGCAGGTCGATGATTCGTTTCAGGCCAGCGGGAGCATTGCCGTCGGCGTTGATCTGTTGGGCCATCGACTGCAGCAATTGCATGCGGCTTTCCAGCCAGGTCTGGATGTTTCTGGTGGTCAGGCTGCCGAGTTCCTGCATCGAGGCTTCGGTACTGTTGCGCAAGGTTTCGCGCTGGCGATAGTCGTTGAACAGGATGAAACAAGCGAATGCGACGGCCACCACGAGGGCGGCAGCCAGCAATATCTTGTGGCTGAACTTCATGTTTCTGGTCATGGATGAGCTACCGCAGAAGGGCTGTTCTACAAAATGGGGGAGCAAATGCCACCGACGTGGCTTTGCGTTGCATTTATGTCGACTGAACGGCGCCAAAGATTAGGCGGGTTTTCTGAAAAACGACGAAATGCTCGGTAAACAGGCAAAGTGGCTGATTTTCGGCAAAAGGTAGACGAGTGGCCCGATAAATAGCCTGCCTGGCAGGGAACCTGACAGGGGTTTTCTCTTCTAAGCTTCAGCTTGGCAGCCATGCCAATCCCCTACGCCCCCGGAGTTTCACCATGTCGTTGCGTTCCATCGCCCTGCTTTCGTTCTGCGTATTGCTCGCTGCCTGCAGCAAGGTCAATCAGGAAAACTACTCGAAGCTCTCCGCCGGCATGGCCAAGGCCGATGTGGAGACCCTGTTGGGCAAACCCGCCGATTGTTCAGGCGCGCTCGGCATGTCCAGTTGCACCTGGGGCGACAAGAACAGCTTTATCAGCGTGCAGTTCGCCGGTGACAAAGTGCTGATGTTTTCCGGCCAAGGCCTGAAGTAAACCGGGGCGATCGCCCACGGGAGAAAAACAATGAAGCGGTTATTGATCATCCTTTTTGCCGGCCTGGTGTTGGCCGGCTGTGCCTCGTCTGGCCAGGACACATTGGCCCCCAAGACGGTCAAAAGCGTCAATCTCAAGCGCTACCAGGGTACCTGGTACGAGCTGGCTCGCATGCCGATGTACTTCCAGCGCGACTGCGCGCAGTCCGAAGCCCACTACACGCTCAAGCCCGACGGCAACGTCGCGGTGTTGAACCGCTGCCTGACGGCACAATGGCAATGGGAAGAGGTCAAGGGCACGGCTTTTCCACAGGTGCCCGGCAAGAACGACAAGCTGTGGGTCGAGTTCGATACCTGGTTCTCCAGGCTGATCCCGGGTACGGCGAAGGGCGAATATTGGGTGCTGTACGTCAGCGATGACTACAAGACCGCCATTGTCGGTGACCCGAGCCGCAAGTATCTGTGGCTGTTGTCGCGCACGCCAACCGTGAACGGTGTGGTGCGTGAGGAGCTGCTGAGCAAGGCGCGCCAGCAGGGTTACGACACCACGCGGCTGATCTGGCGGGCGTCGGAACAGCAGATGGCCGAGACGTCCAACTGATACATGTAACCCTGTGGGAGCAATCGAGCGTCGACCGGCTGCTCCCACAGGTTTTTGTATCAGCCTAAAAGTTCGCGCAGTACCTGGGTGAAGGCGCGGCTGCTTTCTTCCTCGTCAGCATGCCGCCCGTCACGCACCACCCACTGGCCATTGACCAAGACATCTCGCACCTGGCGATCGCCACCGGCAAACAACCAGCGGTTGAGAATTCCGTCGCCGCTGGCTGTTGCCAGGTACGGATCGTTGCCGTCGAGCACCAGCCAGTCGGCGCGCTTGCCGACTTCCAGCGCGCCAATCGGCTGACCCAGCGCCTGGGCTCCGCCATCCAGCGCGGCATCAAACAGCGTACGCCCGACCATCGGCTGATCCGCGCCATACAAACGATTACGCCGCTGGTCGCGCAGACGCTGGCCGTATTCCAGCCAGCGCAATTCTTCCACCACGCTCAACGACACATGGCTGTCGGAACCGATGCCCATGCGGCCGCCCTGGGCTAGGAAATCCACCGCCGGGAAAATTCCGTCGCCCAGGTTGGCTTCGGTGGTCAGGCACAGGCCGGCGATGGCACGGCTCTTGGCCATCGACGTGACTTCTTCCGGGTTGGCGTGGGTCGCGTGGACCAGGCACCAGCGCTGATCGACGTCGACGTTTTCGTACAGCCATTGCAGCGGACGACGACCGCTCCAAGTCAGGCAGTCGTCGACTTCCTTCTGCTGCTCGGCGATGTGGATGTGCACTGGGCATTGCTTGTCGCTGGCCGCCAGCACTTCGCTGATCTGCTGCGGCGTGACCGCGCGCAGCGAGTGGAAACACAGGCCCAGGGCTTGCGCCGGCTGCTGCGCCAGGGCCGGTTGCAGGCGCGATTGCAGCTTGAGGTAGTTTTCGGTGCTGTTGATGAAGCGGCGCTGACCTTCGTTCGGAGTCTGGCCGCCGAAACCGGAGTGGCTGTAGAGCACTGGCAGCAGGGTCAGACCGATACCGGCGGAACCCGCGGCCTGGCTGATACGCAGGGCCAGTTCGGCCGGGTCCGCGTAAGGCTGGCCGTTAATGTCATGGTGTACGTAATGAAATTCCGCCACCGATGTGTAACCGGCCTTGAGCATTTCGATGTACAGCTGACGGGCGATGACGCCGAGTTGTTCCGGGCTGATTTTTCCGACGAGGCGATACATCAGGTCGCGCCAGGTCCAGAAACTGTCGTTCGGATTGCCCGCCACTTCCGCCAGCCCGGCCATGGCCCGCTGGAAGGCGTGGGAGTGCAGGTTCGGCATGCCAGGCAGCAGCGGACCGCTTAGCCGTTCGGCGCCATCTGCGTTGGAATCGGCCTGGATATGGGTCAATACGCCGTCGGCGTTGACCTCAAGACGTACATTGTTGGCCCATCCACTAGGCAGCAGCGCGCGTTCGGCAAAGAAGGCGGACATGGTTCAGCACCCCATCGTGTGTTATTTGTATATACATATACAGACGTTTGCCTGCCCGGTAAACTCCGGCAAGCTAGCGACATCTACTAAACGACCAAGGATTAACCGTGCCGACTCCGCCTACAGTCTCTCCGTTGGCCGCGAACATGGGCGACAGTCCGGCGCCCTTGTACGCCCGCGTCAAACAAATGATCACCCAGCAAATCGACAGTGGAAACTGGCCGCCGCACTATCGCGTTCCGTCGGAAAGCGAACTGGTCAGCCAGTTGGGCTTCAGCCGCATGACCATCAACCGCGCCCTGCGCGAGATGACTGCCGATGGCCTGCTGGTGCGCATGCAAGGCGTCGGCACGTTCGTTGCCGAGCCGAAAAGCCAGTCTGCCCTGTTTGAAGTGCACAACATCGCCGACGAAATCGCTTCTCGCGGTCATCGCCACACCTGCAAGGTCATCACCCTTGAAGAAGAGGCCGCCGGCTCCGAGCGCGCCCTGGCCCTGGACATGCGCGAAGGGCAGAAGGTGTTCCACTCGCTGATCGTGCATTTCGAAAACGATATCCCGGTGCAAATCGAAGACCGTTTCGTCAATGCGCTGGTGGCGCCGGACTACCTCAAGCAGGACTTCACCCTGCAAACGCCTTACGCCTACCTGAACCAGGTCGCGCCGCTGACCGAAGGCGAGCACGTGGTCGAGGCGATCCTGGCCGAGTCGTCCGAATGCAAGTTGCTACAGATTGAAAAGGGCGAGCCGTGCCTGCTGATCCGTCGCCGCACCTGGTCCGGTCGTCAGCCAGTGACCGCTGCTCGCTTGATCCACCCCGGTTCCCGTCATCGTCTGGAAGGTCGGTTTCATAAATAGAGAGCCATAAATGAGTATCGCAAAGCTTTTACGCGCCAAAGACTACCCGCGCATGCCGTGGAAAAACGGCGGCGGCAGCACCGAAGAAATCACCCGCGATGCCGGCACCGGCCTGGATGGCTTTGGCTGGCGCCTGTCGATTGCCGACATTGGCGAGTCGGGCGGCTTTTCCACCTTTGCCGGTTATGAGCGGGTAATCACCGTGTTGCAAGGCGAGGGCATGACCCTGACGGTGGATGGCCAGGACACTCGGTCACTGTTACCGCTGGACCCGTTTGCCTTCAGCGGTGAAAGCAAGGTTTCCTGCACATTGCTCGGCGGTCCGATTCGCGATTTCAACCTGATTTACGCGCCGCAGCGTTACGCTGCGCGGTTGCAGTGGTTGAGTGGCGAGCAGCGGTTTTTCAGCTCGGCGGGTACGGTGTTGGTGTTCAGCATCAGCGATGCGCTGGAAGTGGTGGTCGGTAACAGCGCTTCGAAGCTCGGTCGGCATGATTGCCTGCAACTCGACGGTAACACTGGCCTGCTGGAAATCTCCGTTAATAGCCCATGCTGTGTGATTGAGCTGGCCGCACACTGATTACCAGGCCAATGAGCCTCTCTGTGGCGAGGGAGCTTGCTCCCGCTGGAGGCCGAAGGACTCCAAATTCCGGCGGATGTCGGTTTTGGGCCGCTTCGCAGCCCAGCGGGAGCAAGCTCCCTCGCCACAAAAGCATTCACACTTCTTGTTTCCAAAGCCGCACCAACTTGTTACCGAATGCCCCAGCGTGGCGCAAAACCACGCTCAAGTAACAAAACCTCCTCGCCACAAAAATCCCCCGTAAAACTTTTCATCTTCGCCAGAACCCTTGCTCCAGGCGCTCTCCAGCCGTTTCAGGATTTTTCTTGAATGCTCATCCAACAAGTTGGCCGCTTGATTGCATATGCTTGTATGTACAAGTAAAGACGTATGCGTATGAGTCACGAGGACTCAACCATCGTCCACTGATTCGCCGGTGTGCATTGATGCCCATTGGCTTGCTCGCCCACTGCCTGGGTTGGTTTGGATTGATTGCTGAGGAGTCTTTTTCGTGACTGACATTAAACCTACTAAGTTTCGTGACGTTGAAATCCGTGCCGCACGTGGTAACAAGCTGACCGCCAAGAGCTGGCTGACCGAAGCGCCGCTGCGCATGCTGATGAACAACCTCGACCCGGAAGTCGCCGAGAACCCTAAAGAACTGGTGGTTTACGGTGGTATCGGTCGCGCTGCACGTAACTGGGAATGCTACGACAAGATTGTCGAAAGCCTGACCAACCTG
>NZ_LACC01000017.1:257333-308563 GCF_000967965.1 Pseudomonas fluorescens | reverse complement strand
CTTGCGGCCAAAGGTCAAGCAGTGAGGCTTAACTGATCGGCATTAGCCTTCGGGCCGTTTTTTATGTCTGGCACAACCTCACCAACAACACAGAACCCTGTAGGAGTGAGCCTGCTCGCGATTGCGGTGGGTCAGGTAACATCTCTTTTGAACGTGAAATTGCTATCGCGAGCAGGCTCACTCCTATAGAGGTTCGAGTGATGATTTAGAGCCGATCCAACACCTCGCCGCTGCGCTTGAACCACCCGATCAGATAATCCGCCAGCACCTGCGTGCGCTTGGGCAAACCGCCCTGATACGGATGCACCAGATACATCGGCATGCTGCGGGTCTGATAATCGCGCAGGAGCCATCGCAATCGCCCGTCCGCCAACTCCGTTGGCAAACAGTAGGACGGCAGGCGTGCAATACCGGCGCCGACCAGCGCGGCTTTCTTCAACAGGTTGTAGTGGTTGCTGGCGAACGGCCCCGACACCCGCACCCGCAACAACTCATGTTGCTGGTGATACAGCCATTCTTCGCGGCCACTGTAATGACTGTTGAGCAGGCAGCGATGCTCGGCCAACGCCTGGGGAGTTTGCGGTTCACCGTATTGCTCCAGGTAAGCCGGGCTGGCACAGGTCAGTTCCTGCCACGCCAGTAGTGGACGCGCCACCAGTCGCTGGTCAATGGCCACGTCGGAACGAATCGCCAGATCGAAGCCGTCGCGAGACAGTTCACGGTAGCTGTTGTTGAGCTCCAACTCGATCTGCACCTGGGGATACTTGGCCGAGAACTCCAGCAGCAGGCCATCGAAGAAGGTTTCCCCTAGCGACACCGGCACCGTCATCCGCACCGGGCCGGCCATGTCGTCTTTCAGGCGCGCCAGGGCCTGGCGTGCCCGTTCGACTTGCACCACCAGCGCCTGGGCCTGCGGCAACAACGCAGCGCCAGCGGCGGTCAGGCTCAAGCGGCGGGTGGTACGTTGCAACAACACCACGGAAAACTGCGCTTCCAACTGGCTGATGCGCTTGGACAGCTGGCCTTTGCTGCAACCAAGCTGCTGCGCCGCCAGGGTAAAACTCCCCGCTTCGATCAACACCGCGAACGCGGCCAGATCATCCATCTCGCTCATGGATTGTTTCCATTTGAAAACCAAAGGTTGCCTATTAGTGCGCTTATCTAGAGAAAAAACCACCCTAAACTGATACCTCGTTCAACCCACACGAGGACAAGCTCCCATGAAAATTCTTTTGATCGGCGCAGGCGGCACCATCGGTTCGGCCGTCGACAAGGAACTGTCGCAACGCCACGAAATCATCCGCATCGGTCGCACCAGCGGCGACTTTCAGGTGGACATCAGTGACAGCGCCTCGATTCGCAAACTGTTCGAGCAGACCGGCAAATTCGATGCACTGGTGTGTGCCGCCGGCAACGTGACCTTTGCACCGCTCAACGAGATGACCGAAGAGAGCTTTGCCCTGGGCCTGAAAGACAAGCTCATGGGCCAGGTCAATTTGCTGCTGATTGGCCGCGAGTTCGCCAACGACGGCGCTTCGTTCACCTTCACCACCGGCGTACTCAGCCACGATCCGATATACAGCGGTGCCTCGGCAGCACTGGTCAACGGTGCACTGGACAGCTTCGTCCGGGCCGCCGCCATCGAACTGCCGCGCGGCCTGCGAGTGAATTCGATCAGCCCGAATGTCCTGGTCGAAGCCATGGGTAAATACGCGCCGTACTTCCGTGGCTTCAAGCCGGTTCCTGCGGCGGATGTGGCATTGGCCTACGCCAAAAGCGTGGAAGGCCTGCAAACAGGTCAGACCTTTCACATCTGAAAGTGAAAAATCGCAACCTGCGTCAGCGCCAATACAAAGTGGAGACGATAACGGGTTGTGATGAACGGTCAGGCTGAGTAACGTGGCGGCACCTGTCAGGAGACCCCAAGATGCGTGTTGCCCGTTCCCTAGTCCTCGTTGCCCTGCTTCCGCTGTTCGCCGCTTGCCAGTTGTTCGACGGTGAACGGCAGAGCGCCTCCCATGTCGGCCAGACACGCATGCAAGGCGAGTTGACTGCGGCGGATGGCAAACTGCTGTTCCAGCCGTGCAACCAGACAAACCGCTACGTGGTTAACGACACGGGCGGCACCAGCGTCCTGCAACAGGCCGCAAACCTGGCGGACAAGCAAGGCAAGCTGTTTGCCGACGTGCGCGGGCGGGTTGTGGCTGGCAGCGGTGGTGACGGCCAGCTCGATCTGGAGCAGCTGTACCGCGTCGAGCGCTCGGGCACTGCGTGCGATGATCCGAATTTCAAACTGCTGATCCTGCGCGCCGCCGGCCACACACCGGAGTGGAGCGTGAAAGTCAGCGGCAAAGGCATGGTCCTCGACCGGGCCGGCCAGCCGCCGTTGGCCGTGCCTTACGTCGAGGAGCAACTGGGCGATGGCCGTTTCAACCTCAGCACCGAAGCCAACAACCAGCACATCGAACTGTGGGTTGCACCGCAACGTTGCGTCGACAGCAGCACCGGCAGCATCCAGCACATGAGTGCCGAACTGCGCATCGACGGCCAGGTACAGCGCGGCTGTGGGTATTTCGGCGGATCGCGCGACGACTGATCGTTTAAGCCTCACGGGGCTGCGCCTTTGAGGCTTATAATCGCGGGCTTCAAACGCCCTGGCGCAGTTGTGCGCCCCGCGAACCGGATCCCGCCATGTTACGAATCACCGAACTCAAGTTGCCAATCGACCATCCCGAAGAAGACCTGCGCCCTGCCATCGTGCAGCGCTTAGGGCTTGCCAGCGATGACCTGCTCGATTTCACCTTGTTCAAGCGCAGCTACGATGCGCGCAAAAAGTCCTCCGAACTGTGCTTCATCTACACCATCGACCTTGAAGTTCGCGATGAGGCGGCGGTGCTGCACAAGTTCGCCGATGACCGTAACGTCAGCGTGGCGCCGGATGTCAGCTACAAAGAGGTCGGCCAGGCGCCGGTCGATTTGAGTGCGCGTCCGATCGTCGTCGGCTTCGGTCCGTGCGGGATTTTCGCCGGGCTGTTGTTGGCGCAAATGGGCTTCAAGCCGATCATCCTCGAACGCGGCACCGAAGTACGCCAGCGCACCAAGGACACTTGGGGCCTGTGGCGCAAAAGCGTGCTCAACCCGGAATCCAACGTGCAGTTCGGCGAGGGCGGCGCGGGGACATTCTCCGACGGCAAGCTCTACAGCCAGATCAAGGACCCGAAATTCCTCGGTCGTAAAGTCCTGCACGAATTCGTCAAGGCCGGTGCCCCGGAAGAAATCCTCTACGTCAGCAAGCCGCACATCGGTACGTTCCGTCTGACCGGCGTTGTGGAAAACATGCGTGAGCAGATTCGCGCCCTGGGCGGTGAAGTGCGCTTCCAGCAGCGTGTCACCGACGTGCTGATCGAAGACGGTCAACTGGTCGGCGTCGAGCTCAATGGCGGTGAGCAGATCCACTCCAGACACGTGATCCTGGCCCTCGGCCACAGCGCCCGCGACACCTTCCGCATGCTCCACGGCCGTGGCGTGTTCATGGAAGCCAAGCCGTTCTCGGTGGGTTTCCGCATCGAACACCCGCAGTCGCTGATCGACCGTGCGCGCCTGGGCAAGTACGCCGGCCACCCGAAACTGGGCGCCGCCGACTACAAACTGGTGCACCACGCCAAGAACGGCCGTTCGGTCTACAGCTTCTGCATGTGCCCGGGCGGCACCGTGGTGGCGGCGACGTCCGAGCCGAACCGCGTGGTCACCAACGGCATGAGCCAGTACTCGCGTAACGAGCGCAATGCCAACTCCGGTATCGTCGTCGGCATCACCCCGGAAGTCGATTATCCGGGCGGCCCGCTGGCAGGTATCGAGCTGCAGGAACGCCTGGAGTCCCACGCCTTCGTGCTGGGCGGCAGCAACTACGAAGCCCCGGCGCAACTGGTCGGCGATTTTATCGCGGGCAAGCCGTCCACCGAACTGGGCAGCGTCGAGCCGTCCTACAAGCCGGGCGTAGCCCTGGGTGATCTGGCGCTGGCGCTGCCGGCGTTCGCCATCGAAGCAATTCGCGAAGCCTTGCCGGCATTCGAGAAGCAAATTCGTGGTTACTCGCTGCACGACGCCGTGTTGACCGGGATCGAGACCCGCACCTCGTCGCCGCTGCGCATTACCCGTAACGAGTCGCTGCAGAGCCTGAACGTGAAGGGCCTGTTCCCGGCCGGTGAAGGTGCCGGATATGCGGGTGGGATTCTGTCGGCGGGTGTTGACGGGATTCGGATTGCAGAAGCTGTGGCTCGGGATATCCTTGGCCTGGAAGCCTGATACGCGATACCGGAAACAATGCAAGAACCTGTGGGAGCGAGCTTGCTCGCGATAGCGGTAGATCAATCAACATAAGTGTTGAATGTGACGCCGCCATCGCGAGCAAGCTCGCTCCCACATTGGTATTCAGCGCCTTAGATATTGGCGCGCAGCACGCTCGCCGGCAACGGCTCACCCCGCTCCACCGTCGCCGCCACCGCAGCCATCAACCCGCTCAACTCATACCCCTGAGCCTTGAGCCAGTCCTGATCGTAATAGGTCGTAGCATAGCGCTCGCCGCTGTCACACAGAATCGCCACCATCGACCCCGTCTCCCCCGCCGCCTTCATGTGCTGGGCAGCCATCAGTGCGCCGACCAGGTTGGTTCCGCTCGACCCGCCCACATGCCTTCCCAGACGCTCCGCCAGGTAGTGCATGGCCGCCAGTGACAAGGCATCCGGCACCTTGACCATCGCGTCGATCACCTTGGGCAGAAACGACGCTTCCACGCGCGGCCGGCCGATGCCTTCGATACGCGAGCCGTGGTCCAGTCGCAGGCTGGCATCGCCGGTTTGGTAGTAATCGAAGAACACCGAACGCTCGGCATCGGCACACAGCACGCGGGTGCCATGCTGGCGATAACGCACGTATCGGCCCAGGGTGGCCGTGGTGCCGCCGGTACCGGGGCTGGAAATCAGCCAGCTCGGTTCGGGATGCTGCTCGAAACGCATCTGCTGAAAGATCGACTCGGCAATGTTGTTGTTCGCTCGCCAGTCGGTGGCGCGCTCGGCGTAGGTGAACTGGTCGATGAAGTGTCCATCGTGTTCACGAGCCAGGCGCTCGGACTCGGCGTAGATCTGGGTCGGATCGTCCACCAGGTGGCTTCGGCCACCGTAGAAGGCGATCTGCGCAATCTTCTCCTTGGACGTGGTCGCCGGCATCACCGCAATGAACGGCAAGCCCAGCATGCGAGCGAAGTACGCTTCGGAAATCGCCGTGGAACCGCTGGAAGCTTCAATGACCGGCGCACCGGGTTTGAGCCAGCCATTACACAGCGCATACAGGAACAGCGAACGGGCCAAGCGATGCTTGAGGCTACCCGTGGGGTGGCTGGATTCATCCTTGAAGTACAACTCGATGCCCGGAAAACCCGGCAGCGGCAAGGGGATCAAGTGGGTGTCGGCGCTGCGCTGGAAATCGGCTTCGATGATCCGGATCGCTTCGCGGGACCACTGTCGGTTGTCGCTCATGATGGTTTTCTCGTTGTATCGGGCAGGAGTCGGCCTTTTAACAAGGCTCATCCGACAAGCTTAGGAAAAAACCTGCGTCCAGCACAGGTACAGATGAAATCCAATACGCCCGGCAACTGCTAGGCTCTGGTCGGTGCTGAGGGATCAGTCTGTAACGACATATAACAAAAAAGAATATAACTTTTGTTTTAACAACTAACAGTACTTGTTAGGGTGTAACACCTTTTGAACTCACAGATGGAGAGCGACCTTGCCTCTGCGTAGCACTTTCACGCGTTTCTTTCAGTTGGAAGCTGCCAGCGGTCTGTTACTGATCGCCGCTGCCGTTCTGGCTCTGATTATCAACAACTCGCCGCTATCGTGGCTGTACAACGGCCTGCTGGACACCCCCGTGGTGGCCCAGATCGGCGCGCTGAAAATCGCCAAACCGGCGTTGCTATGGATCAACGACGGCCTGATGGCACTGTTTTTCCTGCTGATCGGTCTGGAAGTGAAGCGCGAAGTCCTCGACGGCCAGTTGTCCAATCCGTCGCAAATCGTCCTGCCCGGTGCCGCCGCCATTGGTGGCATGGTGGTGCCGGCGCTGATCTACTGGTACCTCAATCGCGACACGCCAGCCGCCCTGAACGGCTGGGCAATTCCGACCGCCACCGACATCGCCTTCGCCCTTGGCGTGCTGGCGCTGCTGGGCAAGCGGGTTCCGGTGTCGCTGAAACTGTTCCTGATGACCCTGGCTATCATCGACGACCTCGGCGCGATCATCATCATTGCGATCTTCTATTCCGGCGCGCTGTCGACCCTGTCCCTGGCGCTGGCCGCGACCTGCATTGCGGCGCTGATCGGGATGAACCGGCTCGGCGTGGTCAAGCTCGGACCGTACATGATCATTGGCTTGATCCTCTGGGTCTGCGTGCTCAAGAGCGGTGTCCACGCCACCCTGGCCGGCGTGACCCTGGCTTTCTGCATTCCGCTGCGCACGAAAAATGCCGAGCCTTCGCCATTGCTGGCCCTGGAACACGCCCTGCATCCGTGGGTGGCCTATGGCATCCTGCCGCTGTTCGCTTTTGCCAATGCCGGCCTGTCCCTGAGCGGTGTCACCGTCGAAAGCTTCACTCACCACGTTCCCATGGGCATCGCCATCGGGCTGCTGCTGGGCAAGACCGTCGGCGTCTTCGGCCTGACCTGGCTGGCCGTGAAAACCGGTATCGCCACCCTGCCCCAAGGCGCCAATTGGGGCCAGATACTGGGCGTGGCAATTCTCTGCGGCATTGGTTTCACGATGAGTCTGTTTGTCGGCTCGCTGGCCTTCGAGCCGGGCGTGAGTGATTTCGCCGGGATGGACCGCATGGGGATCTTGACCGGTTCGATTCTGGCGGCGCTGATCGGTTATGTAGTGACGGCGATGGCGAGCCGCAAGAACACCACACTGGCCTCCTGATAAACCGCGATAACGCCTGGCGCCAATCAAGACTCGCCTGAGCTGAACAACAAAAAACCCGATCAGTCGCCTGATCGGGTTTTTTGTTTATCCGGTGTTTGCGCTTAGTGCGAAACGCGGCTGGTGCCATTCACACTTGCGATGCGCACACGCTCGCCAACACGGAACACTTCGTTCGGCTGAACTTCCTGAACGTAGGCGCGCATGCTGCCATCGTCTTCGCGCACGGTGATTTCCACGCCCTGGGTGCGGGTCAGGCCTTCTTCAGCGGCCGAACCGAGCAGACCGCCGGCCACAGCACCGATGACGGCAGCAACGACGCTGCCTTTGCCGCCACCAATGGAGCTGCCGCCAACGCCGCCGACCACTGCGCCTGCAGCGCCGCCGATCGGGGTTTTGGTGCCTTCGATTTTCACCGGACGCAATGCTTCGATGGTGCCCATGCGAACGGTCTGCACACGACGCGCCTCGTCACGGGAATAGGAGTCACCGGTCAGGCTCGATTGGCAACCAGTGAGCAACATCGCCATCGTGGAAAAGGAAGCAACCAGCAGAACAGACTTACGCATAGCATCAACTCCAAAGAAACAGTTGTTCATTAAACTCCGCAGCTTGACGCCTGTCACGGCATCGCCCGGGTAAAATTGGTTTGATTCAGGCTCCGTTAAGGCGCCTCCACGAACTCACACAGTAGCGGCAAATTCGCAAAGCTGCCCCACTGGCCAAGGATTTCAATGGACTACTTTATCATCGTCGTCACGACTGTTGCCGGTTTGTACTTCCATTGGTGGCTGTACGTGCGGATCAAACGCTGGATGGACCGCGACCTGGCGCTAGCGCTGGCGGGCAAGGACGAGCAGAAAAAAGCCTTCATGCTCGAACGATTGGCGAGTGCTCAGGCGCAGAAGATCAAGCGTCGAGACCTGCCGAAGTGGCTGGAGGCCGCTGCGGCAGGCTATCCCGATCGGTAGACTGCTCAGGGTGCCAGACGTTCAAGCATCCAGTCGGCGCCCTGCTGGCGGTAATTGAGGCGGTCGTGCAGGCGGCTTGGGCGACCCTGCCAGAATTCGATGCGCTCCGGCAGCAGGCGATAACCGCCCCAGTGTTCCGGGCAATGCGGCTGGGTGTCGCTGAAACGTTGCTCGGTGTCCTTGAGCAGCGCTTCGAGTTCGCCACGATCGGCGATCACCCGGCTCTGCGGCGATGCCCAGGCCCCCAGGCGACTGCCCAGCGGACGGACCTGATAATAAGCGTCGGACTCTTCAGGCGTCACCTTCACCACCCGCCCTTCGATGCGCACCTGGCGCTCCAGCGCCGGCCAGAAAAACGTCATGGCCGCGAACGGATTCGCAGTCAGTTGCTGGCCCTTGGCGCTTTCGTAGTTGGTAAAAAAGGTGAAACCCTGCTCGTCCAGGCCCTTGAGCAACAGAATGCGACAGTGCGGTCGACCGTCCTGGTCGACGGTGGCCAGGGTCATGGCGTTGGCTTCCACCGGCGCCTGTTCGGTTTTCACCGCGTCGGCGAACCACTGGTGGAACAGCGCAAACGGCTCGGCCGGCGCTTGTGCCTCGGTCAGGCCATCACGGGTGTAGTCACGACGCATATCAGCCAGGCCCTGGGTCATGGCGCATTCCTTTTGGTTAACGAATCACTGCTTTGCAGTATCAGTGGCGGCGACTTTCTTGTCAGCCGTGGAGGCTTTGGCTGGCGTGGTTTTCTTCGCTGGCGTTGCAGTTTTCGCAGGTGCTTTCTTGGCCGGCGCTTTTTTCGCGGGGGCTTTTTTCGTCGCTGGAACCGCAGCCTTTTTAGTCGCAGGGGCCGGTGTCACAGGCTTGGCGACCGGCTTGGCGTCCGCGGCAGCAACCATGGTCACAGGTGCCGGAGCCGGCATATTGTACTTGCTCAGCAGCGCGACCATGGTGTTTTGCGGGGTCACCAGCAGTTCCACGCGGCGGTTCAACGCACGGCCTTGCACGCTGTCATTGGCGGCACGCGGCGCATCACCGCCCAGGCCACGCAGCATCAAGCGATCACGCTGCAAACCACTGAGACGGAAAATCGCCGCAACGGCCTGGGCACGCTCCTGGCTCAGCTTGACGTTGGCAGGCGCAGCGCCGGACGTATCGCTGTGGCCAAGGATCAACACAGCGGTCTTTGGATCGGCTTCAAGGATCTTGGCAACGCGGGTGAACGGACCGAGCGTGACCGGCAGCAGCATGGCCGGACGATCCGGGTTGAACGAGCCTTCGACCGGCGCCGTCACCACCAGCACGTTTTCGCGACGCTCGAGCTGCATGTTGCTGCCCTTGACCGCCTCGCGCAGACGCGGTTCGTAGTCGTCAAGCCAGGCTTGGGTGACTTTCGGGTCTGGCATCGGCACAGCCTTGGCGGTGCTCTGCTCACGACCGCCGAACGGCCACCACCACTTGTTGCCGCTATCGGTTTCGGCCTTGGCCACCGCAACGGGTTTGACTACGGGTTTCACCTCCGGCTTGGCCACGGGCTTGCCGGCGCTGTCGTCGGAACCGAACGGCCAGTACCAGTGGCTGGCGCTTTCAGTCTTGGCGACAGGTGCCGTCACGTCTTTCTGTGGAGTCTGTGCGCAACCGGTAATAGCGAAGCACAGGGCCAAAGCGAGGGTTTTATTGGATGACATTGGATATCCACAAAAATGAAGTCAAAAAATCAGGCCACATTGGCCGGTAGAAGCAGACAGTTTGAAACTGGAATGGCTATCGGGTTCCAGCCCTGGCACCCGATAGTCGTTTTTACAGACAAGTGGCCAGAACCCGCACCAGCTTTTGCGCGCGCGGGTCCATCAAGACGTACGGCCCCAGGGTATTTGTCACAAATCCAAAAGCCACATCGTGCTCCGGGTCGGCAAAACCGATGGAACCGCCGGCACCCGGATGACCAAACGCCCGCGGACCAAGGCCGAAGGTAGCATTGGCAACGTCCGGTTGATCGAGCATGCAGCCCAGGCCGAAACGGGTCCGGGTCAGTAAAGTCTTGTCCTCGCCGAGGCTGTGCTCGCGGGTCAATTCATCGAGCATTTCGCTTTCCAGCAGGCTGCCGTCCAGCAGGCCGGCGTAGAAGCCGGCCAGGCTGCGGGCGTTGCCATGACCATTGGCGGCTGGCTGTTGCATGCGTCGCCACTCGGGTTTGTTGGTGCTGGTCATGATCGACGGTGGGTTAGTGAACGCCCGGGTCGTCATGGCCGTTGGCTCACGCATGGTCACTTGCAGCAGGCGCTGAGCGGCGGCATCGCCGACATTGCCCTTGCCCCGCGCAATGTGGGCCACGCGATAGAACTCTTCGTCGGCCAGGCCGACATGGAAGTCCAGGCCCAGCGGCTTGGCGACCCGCGCAACGATGGATTCACCCGGCCCGCGACCGTCGGCACGGCGCAGCAATTCGCCGATCAGCCAGCCATAGGTGATCGCCGCATAACCGTGGCCTTCGCCCGGCGTCCACCATGGCGCTTCGGCGGCCAGGGCGTCGACCATGGTTTGCCAGTCGTAAAGGGCTTCGGGGGCCAGCAACTCGCGCAATGCCGGAAGCCCGGCCTGATGGCAGAGCAGTTGACGCAGGGTGACGGACTCTTTGCCGGCAGCGGCAAATTCGGGCCAGTAGCGCGCAACCGGGGCATCCAGTTGCAGCTTGCCTTCGGCCACCAGTTGCAGCGCGGTGACGGCGGCAAAGGTCTTGGTGCAGGAGAACAGGTTGGCGATGGTGTCGCTGTGCCAGGCCTCGGCCCCGTCCTTGTCCGCAGTGCCGGCCCACAGATCGACGACGGTTTCGCCGCCGACCTGGATGCATAACGCTGCGCCACGCTCCTGGGGATCGTCGAACAGCGCCGCGAACGCCTCTCGCACCGCTTCGAACTTAAGCTCGTAATGACCCTGAATCTGCACCCGCAACTCCCCGGATTAACGCTCTACAAAGTGGTCGGCATTGTTCCAGCCCTTGAGGGTTTTGGGAACAGGGTTGGGCCGGATGGTTGTCTTGCCACCAAGCTTTTGTGGCGAGGGATTAATGGCCTTTGCCAGAATGCCCGCCAGCGCCCTTCCCCGGCCCCTTGCCGGCTTCGGCCTTGCGGCCGCCCTCGGCGTCGTGGCTGGCTTTGTCGGCGGCGGCCGCAGCCTTCTCGGCCTCTTTGCCCAATTGCTCGACTGTCGCCAGGTTGCTCTTGCGCACGCTGTCGACAAATCCCTGGAACGGCAGATCAGTGATGCCCACCAACCCGAAGTGGCCGTTTTCACCGTCAAGCAGGCGCCCGGTGACCGGTTGATCGAGATACTGGAACCAATGCACGCCGACAATCGACGGCTCGCTCAATGCCTGCTTGAGGAAGTTGGCGTACGCCGGACCGCGGTCTTCCTCCTTGGCCAATGGCGTGACGCCCCCCCAGAACGGGCCACGATCAGACGAACCGAAATTGAACTCGGTGATCAGCACCGGTTTGTCGAGACTGCGCAGCTTGGTGAAGTCGTAACCATCCTGGGGTTGCAGGGTGTACATGTTGAAGCTCAACACATCGCAATACTGGGCGCAGGACTCCACCGCTTCCGGCGTGCTGATCGCGAAACGGCCACCGAGCAGCAACTGGTTCGGCGCGTGCCACTTGAGTGAGTCGGAGATGGTCTTGAAGTAAGTGTCGGCAAAGACCTTCTGGAAGTATTTGAAGTCGGCTTCGATTTCCGGGTGCTCGGCGCTCGGGAGCGGTGGCTCGAACCCTGGATCTTCCATCAGCTCCCAGGCTGGCAGATCAATGCCCCAGGCCTTCGACAGGCCGGCCTGATTGCGGTACTTGTCACGCAGTTGCTTGAGAAATGCGCGCTTGGCCGGCACGTCAGTGGTCATTTTCAAGGTGCCGTAGGCCAGCGCATAACGGGCTTTCGGGTCGTCGCCGGGACCGGCCCAGGCCAGTTCGTTGTCTGCGTAGTAACCGATCAGCCACGGATCGTCACGATGGTCGCGGGCAGCAATCGCCACTGCACGCTCGGTGGCCATGGCGAAACGCGGGTCGAACGGGTCGGGCATGCCGCCCCACCAGTCGGTGCCGGTGCTGATGCTGGCGTAGTCACCGACGATCGACAGCGGCAAGGTGTAGGGCAAGCGATCAGCGTCGCCCAGTACGGGTGCGCTCCAGTTGCCGATAGTGTTGAAACCCCAGGCCTGCAAGCGATCAAGGGTGTGACTGGCCCAGCGCTGTTCGTCGAACAGCGCCTTGCACAGTTCGGCAGGTTTTTGCTCAGCGGCTTGCGCTACCGTCGCTTCAATCGCATCCGCCTTGGTATCGCCACCCTTCACGCACGGATCGCCATACAAACGCTGCAGGTTGGCACCGTAGAAGTCGTACCAGCGCCCGGCATTGTAGCCACGCCCTTGATCGGCACCGTTGCCGCCACGGTTGTCACCTTCGCCGTAGTGGCTGGCGAGTGCGTCATCTGCTTTGGGCAGGGATTCGAACATCCACTCGCGACCGGCAACGTAGGTCGGGTTGACGTCTGCAGCGACGGTGTTAACCCCGAGCGAATAAAACGGATGGCCTTGCGGCGTCACCAGATACCAGCGTCCGTCACGTTTCTCGGTGCGGAAAAAGCCACTGGCCTTGAATGACGGGCCTTTGGTCAAACCACCGAACTTGTCCAGGGAGGACTTTTCGCGCTCGACCAGCCAGGTTTTCAGTTGCTGCTGCTCCTTGCTCGCGGCACTTTTCAGTTGTTCGTCGCTGCTGATTTTTTCCGGCCATTTGGCCCGGCTCGACTGGCCGTAAGCATCCACCAACCCGCCATACACGGCCTGGGTGACCGACTCGCCGTCCTGCACACCAAAGCGTTCCAGCAAGATGCTTTGCGCGGCTTTGGGCTGGTCCATCGACAAGCTCACCGACACCACCTGGCTGCGATCCAGTTCGCCGGCGCTACTGGCCAACAACACACGCTGGCCCTCGACGGTCATCGGCATCGGTGGACCAGCCTTCATGCCCTGGCTCAGCGGTGATGTCGCTTGCAAAGGCACCAACAGGGTTTGCGCAGGCCCCGCCGGCAAATCAACGCGGCTGACCAGTGTCTTGCCATCGTTGCTCTGGATAGTCACATACAGGGTCAAGGCCCAGTTCATCGCGCTCTGGATCCGCAGGCTCATGACGCCCGACTGCGACCAGTCCCAGGCGCCTGTTTGCGGGGTCAGGCGCAAAGTCGGCCGGGCGACCGGGTTGAACGTCACCCGGCGCAGCACTTCGCCCTCGGGGGTTTGCTCGGCGTTGGATTGCGGCAGGCTGGCGTCCTGAGTCACCACCTGGACCACGTCAGCGGGGCGCACAAAGTTGAACAGCGTCTGCTGGCTGGCGGGGGCGGCCAATAGCGGTGTTGCGAACATCAGGGCAAAAACAGCAGGCAACGAACGGCAAATCATGAGAACGAAATTCTCCCTAACGACCTTCAATGGGCCAGTGGAAAAGCGATGGCAGAGAGATAGACAACGCGGCGGGCAAAACTGCCCACCGGTGCTTCAGGAAATTTCTCGACGGAACGGCGGCAACGCATTGAGGATGGCTTTGCCATAGCGCTGAGTCACCAGGCGCCGGTCGAGCAAGGTGATGGTGCCGCGGTCTTCTTCGGTGCGCAGCAAGCGGCCGCAGGCCTGGACCAGCTTCAGCGAGGCGTCCGGCACGGAGATTTCCATGAACGGATTGCCGCCACGGGCTTCGATCCACTCGGCCAGTGCGGCCTCGACCGGATCATCGGGTACCGAAAACGGAATCTTCGCGATCACTACGTGCTCGCAATAGGCACCGGGCAAGTCGACCCCTTCGGCGAAGCTCGCCAGGCCGAACAACACGCTGGAATCCCCGCCATCGACCCGCGCCTTGTGCTTGTTCAGGGTTTCCTGTTTCGACAGGTTGCCCTGGATGAACACTTGCTTGCGCCAGTCGCGGTCCAGGCCGTCGAACACGTCCTGCATCTGTTTACGCGAGGAAAACAGCACCAGCGTGCCCCGCGAGCCTTCGACCAACTCCGGCAGATCACGAATGATCGCGGCGGTATGCGCAGCTGCATCACGGGGATCGGCGTTCAGGTTCGGCACCCGCAGCACACCGGCGTCCGCATGATGGAACGGGCTTGGCACTACTGCCGTCACGGCCTTTTTCGGCAGACCGGCGCGCATGCGGAAGCGGTCGAAAGTGCCGAGGGCCGTCAAGGTCGCTGACGTCACCAGGCAGCCATACGCCACGTTCCACAGGTTGCGGCGAAGCATTTCCGCCGCGAGGATGGGGCTTGCATTGACCTCGATATCGAACAGCGAACCGCTTTCGGCCAGGGTCAGCCAGCGCGCCATCGGCGGGTTGTCTTCCGGGTCTTCGACGGTGAAGGCGGTCCACAGCTCCCAGTTGCCGGAAGAACGCGACAACAGACTGCCGAACAGCGGATACCACTCTTCGGCCTGGTTGCTGGCGATGCCGATGTTGACCTCGCCGTCCATGCCTTCCTTGAGCAACTCGGTCAGGCGGGTGAACAAATCGGTCAGGCGGGCGAAGCCTTTCTTCAGTTCGATGCCCATTTCACGCATGTGCTCGGGAATCACCCCGCCGACGAAACGGTGACGCGGGCGCTCGCGGCCTTCGACGTCTTCGCCGGGTTTGAAATCGGCAATCTGCTCGCAGGCGGTGAACATGAACTGCTGCTGGGTCTTGATCTCCCGCGCCAGCTCCGGCACCTGTTCGATCAACTTGCCCAGGTCCCCCGGCAGCGGGTGCTGGGCCAGAAGCTTGGTGAGGTTCTTGGCGGTGGTTTCCAGCCAGTCGGCAGTGGAGCGCAGGCGCGTGTAATGGGCGAAGTGGCCGATGGCCTTGTCCGGCAGGTGATGGCCTTCGTCGAACACGTAGATGGTGTCGCGCGGGTCCGGCAGCACGGCGCCGCCGCCCAGGGCCAGGTCGGCCAGCACCATGTCGTGGTTGGTGACGATCACGTCGACCTTGCCCATGCCTTCGCGGGCCTTGTAGAAGGCGCACTGGCCGAAGTTCGGGCAATGACGGTTGGTGCACTGGCTGTGGTCGGTGGTCAGGCGCGCCCAGTCGGCGTCTTCCAGGGCGGTAGACCAACTGTCGCGGTCGCCGTCCCACTTATTGCCGGCGAGCTTCTCGATCATGCTGGTGAACAGCTTCTGACTGGCCTCATCGACCTCGATCTTGAAACCTTCTTCTTCGAACAACTGCGCCGTGGCGGTTTGCGCGTGACCTTCCTGGAGCAACATGTCGAGCTTGGAAAGGCACATGTAGCGCCCGCGTCCCTTGGCCAGTGCAAAGCTGAAATTCAGCCCGCTGTTGCGCATCAGGTCAGGCAAGTCCTTGTAGACGATCTGCTCCTGCAGGGCCACGGTGGCCGTGGCGATCACCAGGCGTTTGCCCGCGGCCTTCGCCGTGGGAATCGCTGCCAGACTGTAGGCCACGGTCTTGCCGGTACCGGTGCCGGCCTCCACCGCGACAATCGCGGGGTCGCCACTGCGCCGGCCTTCGTCGTCGGTGTCGATATCACCCAGGACCTTGGCGACTTCGGCGATCATCAGGCGTTGGCCGTAGCGCGGCTTGAGGCTCTTGGCTTCGAGAAAACGCGAGTAGGCGCCCTGGATCGTGGTTTTGAGTTCAGTGCTGATCATGGATTGTCGGGCGCAAAAAACGCTGGATAAATTTTCAGTAGTTTGAGAGGGCGTTCTCAGTTAGTTTCCACGCCGCGTTGTCGCCTTAAAGCGAGCCAGGCAAGGCGCAGGCCGCTGGGAATGGTTGTTCCCTTTCCAAGGCCTGCAACGCAGTCTGGCTCGCTTTAAGGCACAACCCGAAGGGCCGGGCCTGCTGTTGTGCAGGGCTGCGTTGCTCGAAGCTTATTTGGAATGACCAAACTACGCTTCTCGCGCCTTGCCCTGCACAACAGCAGACCCGGCGCGGCGCGGAAACTAACTGAGAACGCCCCCTGAATCGGCCGCTATCATACCCCGCTAATGAATCCCGCGCAGAACGGAGTAACCCAATGACACCTTTTAGCCTCATTTATAGCCTGCATGTACTGGCGGCCCTGGTCTGGGTCGGCGGCATGTTTTTCGCCTGGATGGTCCTGCGCCCCGCCGCGATCAAGGCACTTGAAGGCCCTGCCCGGCTGAAGCTGTGGGTAGAGGTGTTTCAAGGTTTTTTCCGCTGGGTCTGGGTGGCGGTGGTGCTGTTGCCAGTCAGCGGCGTGGGCATGCTGCATATGCATTTCAATGGTTTTGAAGCCGCGCCGCGTTATGTGCAGGTGATGATGGGCCTGTATTTGGTGATGACCGCGCTGTTTATCCGCATTCAGGCGCTGATGCTGCCGGAACTGCGCACCGCCGTGGCCGAGCAGGATTGGCCAGCCGGTGCAGCGATACTGGGGCGGATTCGTCGGTTGGTGGGGATCAATCTGTTGGTGGGGTTGGCTTTGGTGGCGATTGCTGCGGCTCGGCCGATGTTTTGAATCTGCCGAGCTTTTGTGGCGAGGGGGCTTGTCGGAACGCCGCATCGCCCCGTTGGGTTGCGAAGCGGCCCCAATTCCGGCAATCGCAATACTGCTGAAGGTTAGCGGTGTCTGGTTTTACGACTGCTTCGCAGCCGAACGGGGGCGAGCCCCCTCGCCACAGGGCTCTCGGTGTTGCTTACAACCGCTGCACGGTCACCAAACCCGCCGCGCCTTCCGGCCCAGGCTGACCATCAACCCCGGGTTTACCGCTCTTGCCGCCATCGGCCTTGTAGATCAGGCAGCCCTTGGCCTTGCCACCCGCACCCGGTTTGCCGCCAGGGCCGGCCAGGCCACCGGCACCGCCGGCTACCTGAACCTTGATCCGGTCTGCCGGGAAGTCGTGCGGTACTGCCAGCTTGACCAGCGCCCCCGGTGCTCCCGGCTGGCCATTGCTACCATCACTGCCATCGGCACCGCGCCCCGCCTGACCCCAGGTGCAGCCCGGTTCCTGGCCGTTGCCCCCATCAAGTCCAACGAACCCCGGTGCGCCCGCACCACCGCGAGCATCAACGATCAATTGCGCTGCGTTCAGTGCCTTGATCTGCAAATCAAGGTTGCGCCCGGATCGAGCGGCCTTCTGGTAAGTCCCGGGGGCGCCACGGGAGGTGATCTGGCTGCCTTCGGACAAATCAGCGCGACGGACCTTCAGGGCCAGCGCCTGTTCTCCCGGCACGATGGCAATGCGCGCTTCACGCCCCAGATGCAATTCACCCACGGTGACTTCCGTGACGTTTGAAGGAATCAGCAAGGTGCCGTAATCGGCCACTTCCAGGCGTTCCAGTTGCAGGGCGCTGGCGGTGTTGGGCAAGCGCATCAGCGAGTTGGTTTCGACACTCACCACCTGAGCGCTGGCCAATGGGCTGATGAGTGCGGCGAGCAGACAGAGTTTACGCATGGGAAGCCTTCGAAGCGGTGGGGGCTGGAATGGTTTGCAGATGGAATACGCCAAAAATGACGATCTTCAGGCGGTCAAGCCAGGGATGTGCGCGACCTCGAAGGCTGCGATAGCACAGCAACGCTTCCAGAAGATGGATGACTCCCAACAGGCCACCGGCCAGGTTGACCAACGGGTGCAGCGGAAAGACAAACGGTGTAAGCAGATTGACCAGCACTACCGCCCAGAACAGCAAGGTCAGTAACCGCCCCAGTCCCCATATGACTTTCATACGCGCCCCCGATGAGAATTATTGTTTGCGCGCACAGTAACGGCTTCCACGCGGGATAAGCCAGAGGGCAACGGAAAAATCTTCATGAAGGCCGCCAAACGGCCGTCGCAGCGATCACACCCGTCGCCCGACGGCTCTATCTCTTGGCTCAGCGGTTTATATGCAGCTCCACACGACGGTTTTTCGCACGGCCCTCTTCTGTTTCGTTGTCAGCAATCGGTTGGCTCTTGCCCTTGCCTTCGCTGGTGACTTTGTTCGGCGCCACACCCTGGCTCAACAGGTATTCCGCCACGCTGCTGGCACGCCGCTCCGACAAGCTCTGGTTATAGGCATCCGAACCGACGCTGTCGGTATGGCCGACCACCTTGATGCTGACCACATCGGCATCCTCGAACTTGCTCATCAACGCGTCCAGTTGACTCTTCGCCGTCGGGGTCAGGTCGGATTGATTGAAGACAAACAGTACATCGCTCAGCGTAATGACTTCGGATTGCGCAGGCTCGGCCTGGACGCTGTCCGGGTACTGCGGCGCCGGGCAACCGCGATGGTCGACCGGGGTATTGGCAGGAGTATCAGCGCAACGGTCGCGCCGGTCGAAAACGCCGTCACCGTCTTCGTCGCCATCCTGGGCATAGCAGATCAAGCCGCCGGACAAGACACCCAGTGCAGCCCCACCCGCGGCCCAGGCACCACTCTCGATTGCGCCCAGACCACCACCGACCAGGCCGCCGATGAGGCTGCAAATTGGCCAGGTGCGTTGATTGAGGGGGGCAGTGCCATCACTGTGGGTCGCGCAGCCGGTCAAGAGGCTGCCAAGTAGCAGAACCGGCAAGACGGTCCTTGTGAGAACGATCATATTGAAAGCTCCTGTGTACCGGCCCATACCGGTTACACAGGAGTAAAGACCCGCATCCGCGACTGCACAAGGCGCGGATGCGAGGGGGCTTAACGCTGGATTTTGATTTCGGTGCGACGGTTCTGAGCACGACCGTCAGCGGTTTTGTTGTCAGCAACCGGCTGGCTTTCACCGGCACCGACAACCGACACGAAGTTGCTGCGAGGTACGCCTTGCTCGATGAGGTATTCAACCACCGAGTGGGCGCGTTTATCCGACAGTTTCTGGTTGTAGGTGTCACTGCCCACGCTGTCGGTATGGCCGGTCACGGTCAGTTGAGCGGTAGGGGCTTCGGCTTTCAAGCGAGTGGCAATCTTGTCGAGTACCTGTTTGTCGGACGAGGTAAGCGTGGCTTTATCAAACTGGAAGTGGACATCGCGAATGACGATGGTTTCTTCCTTGACCACAACCGCCTCTTCGACCACAGGTGCTGGAGGAGGGCAACCGTTGGCATCGACCTGAACGCCTTTTGGCGTGCCTGGGCACTTGTCGCGACTATCCGGCACGCCATCGCCGTCTTCGTCGCCATCACCGTGTACCCAGCAATAAGCCGCTGCCGTACCGCCGACGAGCAGAGCACCATACCCTGCCCATGCCGAGCTTTCGGTCGCACCGAGGCCCGCCCCCACGACACCACCAACCGCCGCACAGGTCGGCCAGTCGGTTTTCTGCAAACCTGCGCAACCAGTCAAGACACTGGTTAACAGAACCAAGGGTAATGCTGTCCGAACTATGCTCATCTAGTTTTCTCCTGTTGGATCGGCTTAGAACCGATTCAGGTAGTAAAGACCCGAGTTTTAAACTCCGCCAGCAATAGGCCATGCTGTTTATTCGCGTATTAACGGCAGGTTGGCGCTTTTGTCGTCAGGGCGCTCTAGGCCCGAACGTTAGGGCAGGCTAGTCTTGGCAGATCTGATTGAGGATCTTCGATGATTGCAGGTATTTCTTCACGCACGCCACAACAGGCACTGGCCGCGTTACTTGACCGATATGCCCCCGCACGCCTGTTGTTGATCGGCGCCAGCGAATTCCCGGCACTGGAGGCTTTCAAGCTCGCTCACCCGGACAGCTGCGTCGCTTTCGCTGCCCCCGGGCCATTGCCCGCCGAGCTGGCTGCCCGCCGTTTCGACCTGGCCCTGGTGGTCGATTGCCTGGAGCATTTGCCCAAGCGCGACGGCCTGAACCTGCTGGGCGGCATCCGCAACCTCAACGCCAGCCGCATCGCAGTGCTGGCGGATCTCCCGGCCTGCGGCTGGCAGGAAACGGACTTTTTCTCCCTGGCTCTGCAAGCCAGCGAACGCTTTCAGAGGGACGAACAGGTCCTGACCCTGTTCACCTATGATCTGCTTGAATACAAACAAGTCCCCGACTGGCTCAATTCGCGATTCTGGGCCAATCCGGAAAACTTCGGGAAATACTGGTGGTAATGCAATGATCTGACACCTTGCAAGCGTTAGATTCCCATTGTATTAGAAGGCAGCCCCTTACGAACTCATTGTCTGAGCTGGTGATTAAGGGGCGATCTAATGGCCCTGAATCTGTAAAAGCAGACTTCAGGGATTGGGTGTCTGGTCAATGCAGGGGATGGTTGATGGAGCTTGTGAGGGCAACTCAAGATTTTGTGATTGCTGGGCAACCTTACCCGGGATTCCCCATTCTTCTGTGGGACTCGATGGAGAGTTGTATCCCCGTCAAAAGGAGGGGTGGGTGAAGCGTGTGCCCTTCACCTACGAAGAACGCAACGTAAAGCGTGAAGCGAGCTTCCTTGCGCATGTAGATGCCAGTGGGGGCAAGACCATGGCAAACGATGTAATGCCCCTTACCTAAAAGACCCTGCCCAAGTTTCTGAGCATGGCCGAGATCAAATCGCTCCTGACCGCAGCGGAGAACCCCCATCATCGGATGATGGTGCGCCTAGCGCTGTATACGGGCCTTCGCCGCGAGGAAATCGCTGCCTTCCCGCCGGTCTATGTTTTCGACCCGGACAAGGCTGGACAAACCGATCGCAACCTGCTCATTCGGCTCGATCCGTTTGACGGCAGTGGCATGGTGACCAAAGGCAGCAAGCGGCGAGATATTCACGTTAGTCGCCGATTCATATCCGATCTCTATCGCTATGTGACGAAGGTGCGCAGCGAGCGTGCCTCGCTGAGCAAGAACCCGCAAAAGGCGTTGTTCCTCAATAAGTCCGGGGAACCTTATGGGGTTTACAAAGACCGACCTCAGCGTCCCGCAAATCGAGTACAGCCGCGACATGGCAGGCAATGTGGTCATCCTGCCCGAGGCCATTCCGCCAAGTAACACCTTGATCAAGTTCAGGCGGAACGCCACCACCAGCCGTAGCTTCGATTTTGCCCGCTGGTACGGCGCTGGCATTGACCCCATCACCTACGCCTGCCAGCTCCAGATCGAGCGCTTCCTCTCTGATGGGGAGGCAGTCCTCGTGACCAGCACGGTGGCTGGCTACTGTGACGGACTGCGCTATTTCCTCGACTACTGCATGGTGCGAGCGACGGCATTTGGCCGAGAATTGGCTTTGGCCGATGTAACCCGCGACCTGATCGACGGTTATCTCGGCCATCTCGCTGGGCTAGGCGTGGCAACTATCAGTCAGAAGAACCACTACGCGAAGATCAAGTCCGTACTGCTTGCCTTAGGGCGGCGTGGGCGGATCAACCTGGTCACCTCTGGCGATGCGGCCACTTTTCCGAATAATCCCTTTCCGAACATCAACCGCAAGGCTAATGGCGAGACCGCGCTGTCCAAGCGCGAGCATCAAGCGTTAACCGTGGCGCTGCGGCAGGCCATCAAGCCGATCTGGGACGACGATGCACATGTGACCGGTGAACTCCTAAGCCTTATCCTGCTAGTCGTAGCACTGCACACTGGGCGAAATACCACGCTATTGCTGGAAATGGGCCGCGACTGCCTGCGCCCGCACCCTAAGGACAACACCGTGTTCCTGGTGCTATGGAAACGGCGTGGTTACAGCTCCAGCAAAGTGGCCCTCCGCGCCGCGTCAGACGCCGAACGCCTTTTGGAGTCCACGCCGAGCGTCAGGACCACTGTGGAACGGCTGATCCGTCGCGTGATGACTCAATGCAGTGGCTCCGATCGACCTCAAGGGCCGCGTGTGGCTGTTTCGCAGTCGCTCCAGGAGCAATGCCGGCGAAGTCATTGCGTTGAATGACTCATCGTTGATAGGGGCAGTAATCAGCCTTGTAGCTCGCTATAACCTGACAGATAGCGATAGAAAGCCATTGCGCATTAACATCTCGCGCCTGCGCAAGACCTTCGCCAACCGCATCTTCGAGCTGACCGATGGCGATTTGGCGACCACTGCCGCGGCCCTCGGCAATACCCTGCGGGTAGCCGACCAAAATTACTTGGCGCCAGGCGAAGTTGCCCATCGCAACTGGCAGTTCATGGGTGAGGTATTGGTGCAGGAGTTGCTAACCCAGACCATTGGAGCGACCTATAAGAATACCCCGATGGGCCACTGCTCCGATCCAGTGAAGGGCCAGTACGCTCCGAAGCGCGAGGGCGCGACCTGCATGAACTTCATAAACTGCCTGCGGTGCAGTCACTATGCAGTGACCGCCGAGGATCTGTACAAACTGTTCAGTTTCTACTTCCGCGTGCTAGCCGAGCGCTCGCGCATGAACAAGCGACGCTGGGCACGAGAGTACGCCCACATCCCTCGTTTAATCGACCACTACATCGTTGCAGAGGGTCTTCGTCGCGGCACATTCAAGGCCGCCGTCGTGGCGGCCGCCCGTGAGCATGCCCGCACCCTACCGCATCCATTCTGGTCGGTTGATCTGATTGACAGCCTTGAAGTCTTTGCATGAGCGAAAACAACTCGGTGGCAACAACCTGTGCCTCCTTTGCAGCCCAACCTGGCGATGTGCGTGGACTTTCCGAATTCGAACGCGACGCCCTAATTGTCAGCAGCACTCAGGTCGATGGAAAGTGGGTCATCCTCAGCCGCTACGGAGATATTACGTGGCAACTCGTCGGTTTCACGAGCAACGTGCCTATGAGCAGGCGGCGGCTGGACTTCAGCACCGTACCGCCGGCGTTTCGAGTGGTGATGAAGGCGATGTTGTACCGCTACCTACGACGTGGGCGCAAAAACGGCGTGCGACCTAAAGGCGGCGCGATAAAAAACTTACTCCTATGTGCACTGCCATTTTTACGCCAATTAGAGGCGCTTAAGCTCGATCACATTGGCGCGACGACGCCCATGGTCTGCGGGACCTATGTGAACACCCGCAAGGCGTATGGGCAAACCATGCAGTTTAAGGGTAAGCCACTTTCGCAAAGTGGAATGGAATCCCGTTTCCGAGCCGTCGAAGCGCTCCATGAGCTCAGTCAATACACCGACGACCGGATGCCGAAGCATCCATGGCCCGAGACTTCAGCGGCGGCATTGGCAGGGCTCACCGGCCGTGGACTCAATTACAGCAGCAAAACACATCTGATTCCCGATGATGTGTTCTGCATTCTGTTCGAGCGAGCCTACCAGCAAGTTGAACGTGGTCAGCAACTGCTTGATCTCCGGGATGCATTGGATGCTCTAACAACGCAGCGAAAAGGGCAACCTACCAGTACCGTCTATGCTGCCAAGAACCTTCAGCTTGGCTCCCTTGGTTGGGAGGGCGGTCTGAACTCACTCAATAAGGCACTACTCGATCTGCGGACGTCTTGTTACATCGTCGTAGCCAGCACCTCCGGCTGTCGAAACCATGAGCTGACCAACCTACAGTCAGGCGCACACCACCGCACCGAGGACGATGAAGGCACCATATACCACTGGATGCGCTCTCGGTCGGAAAAAACCGATGCTGGTGTGCATGACTGGATGATCCCCGAAGCCGCTTAGCGCGCCCTGCGCCTGATGGAGCGCTGGAGCGCCCCCCCTATCAGGCCATGATCGCCGCCGAAATCATGCAGCGGAGACGCGCCAATCCATATGATCCGCAGATCGTGGAGGCACAGAAGCACCGCCATGCGCTCTTTATCGCTGTGGATCTAAAAACCAATCAGGCACGCACGCTTTGCAACAGAACTTGGAATGAGCGCCTTAAGGCATTCACGAAGGATTGCGGTCTGAGTTGGAACCTCACTACCCATCAATTCCGCCGCAAGTTCGCCAACTATGCCGCGCACAGCCGTTTCGGCGACCTGCGCTACCTCAAAGAGCATTACGCGCACTGGTCGTTGGACACGACCTTGGGCTACGCCATGGACGATAGCTGGGGACAACAGCTGGACCTTGAACTGTACGCCGATATTCAAGGTGAGGTGGAAGACATAAAACTCAGCGTCGTAGACAAATGGCTAGGTGACGAACCCTTGGCCGGGGGCTATGGCAACACGCTGAAGAAGTGGCAGCGAGAGCCTCAGAACCTGCTGATCTTCAAGGATCACGCCTCGATGCTGAAGTCCATTAGTGAGAGTACCGCAATCCGTAGCAACGGCCATGCCTGGTGCACGGCGGACAATGACGGTGGCGTCGGCAACACCCTTGAATGTACCCACTGCGGCGACTGTAACCATGCCGTGATTGGACGTGGCCACGCGCCCATCTACCAGCGACTCTACGATGATTTGAAAGGGTTGCTGCATTGCCCGGACATTGGCGAGGGCGGTCATCAGCGCGTTGAACGCAACCTGAATCGCTGCCGTGAAGTACTGATACAGTTGGGAATGGACCGGGAGACTTTAATCGCATGAAACTCAAGGACAAAACGGCCAACTACAAGCCTGCTGAAGATCGCGAGAAGGATCTGAAGCTTGCACTCCTCCGCATCCAGAAGGGACGTGCCCACACTAAGGAATCCAAGGTTACCATCGCGGCAGTCGCCCGTGAGGCGGGCGTATCGACGGCGCTGATCCACAACCACTACCCACGAATTGCCGAGGTTATCCGAGAGGCTCAAGGTCGCTCCAGTCGCGCTATGCGTGATGTGAAACAACAAGACTTGATTGTGGAACGCAAGAAGTCCGTAGCGTACCGTCAGGAGATCGAGGAATTGCGGGCCAAGGTCGCCAGTCTCGCATCCATCAACGAGGTGCTGATGGACGAGAACCGTGTGCTCAAAGCTAAGATGAACGACCCTAAGGTGGTCGAGCTGACTTCAAGGAAGCCGCATGGATAGGTCGATTTTGCATAGCATGCATTCGCACCCTTTTGCGTCGAGAGAAAGGTCAGTACAGAAACATCCTTAGTAACCGAGGCCTATATTGCTCCGTGTAAACCACTTTTGTTCCTTTTTAACCACGGTGGTTTGTGCATGTATTACCGAGGTCGACTCGTCAACAGCCTCAACGCCATGCCAGGCGAAAGCGGGCATAATGTCGTGATTATCGATTGCAGGCGTCGGATACGACGGGAGGTTTTGACCAACCTAATGCAATGCAATGCAATGCAATGCAAGTATGTCGAGTTTGGGCATTAGCAATATACAATTCGAGCCGCAATGACTTCTGCGCAAGGCTATTAGGCTTACACCAATCGAAAAGGTTGGTATGAGTTTGTGTTCGACGTGATCAGGGTCACATTGATACACGGCGAAAAACGACCCAAAGAGGCTCTACGCGATATGCTCGGAAGGAAGAGTGGCAGCCACTGAGCTAGCAGCACGATCACCTTTGCAACGGGATGAGTCCCGCTAGAAATCGAAAAAGATTCGGCCCTAATTGAAATTCAGCCCTGGCGTGAAACAGGACAGAAGGGTCGATGAACCATACGGTTGCCGCAATGCCATGCGCTGCGGCGTAATAACGCACAGGCTGGTGGTAGCATATGTCGTTCAGGTTTGTTGCACTGACGTCATGAAACACATAACGCGGGTCTGCTCGACAGCGACCCTTCACTCATGGCCGCCTGCCGTGGGTAGCAGCATGAAATCAATCATGAATAGCGCGAGCAAGCGTGTTCGATAGCAGGAAGAAGACATTGAAGATACTCGTTACTGGAGGTGCAGGGTTCATCGGTTCGGCATTGGTGCGTCACATCATTGCCAACACGGGTGATTCGGTCGTCAACGTCGATAAACTGACGTACGCAGGCAACCTGGAATCACTACTGGATGTGGCTGACAATGAGCGTTACGCGTTTGAGCGCATCGATATTTGCGATCGCGAACAACTCGACCGTGTCTTTGCACAGCATCGTCCAGACGCAGTGATGCACCTGGCGGCAGAGTCTCATGTCGACCGTTCTATCAGCGGTCCTTCCGATTTCGTCCAGACCAATATCATCGGCACCTACACCTTGCTCGAAGCCAGTCGTCAGTACTGGAACGGTCTTGCACCAGAACAGCAAATAACGTTTCGCTTCCATCATATTTCCACCGACGAGGTTTACGGTGACCTCGAAGGTCCGGAAGACCTCTTCACGGAAGAGACCCCCTATCAGCCAAGCTCGCCTTACTCGGCAAGCAAGGCCAGCTCCGATCACCTGGTGCGCGCCTGGACCCGTACATACGGGTTGCCGACCCTCGTCACCAATTGCTCCAATAACTACGGGCCGTTTCATTTCCCTGAGAAACTGATTCCGCTGGTGATCCTCAACGCCCTGGAAGGCAAACCCCTGCCTATCTACGGCAAGGGTGATCAGGTGCGCGACTGGCTTTATGTAGAGGATCACGCGCGAGCGCTCTATACAGTAGTGACCGAGGGACAAATCGGCGAGACGTACAACATTGGCGGCCACAACGAGAAGAAGAACCTCGAAGTCGTGCTCAAGTTGTGTGAGCTGCTTGACGAATTCCGCCCCAATTCGCCACATGTACCACACGCCCAACTGATCACTTACGTTCAGGATCGGCCAGGTCATGACCAACGCTATGCGATCGACGCTGCGAAGATCCAGCGGGAGCTTGGCTGGGTGCCAGAAGAGACGTTCGCGACCGGCATCCGCAAAACTGTCGAGTGGTATCTGAATAACCAGCAGTGGGTGGAACATGTGAAAAGCGGCGCCTACAAGACCTGGATCGATCAGAACTATTCAGAGCGTCTTGCCTGACATGAAAATACTGCTGCTCGGAAAGAACGGCCAAGTCGGCTGGGAACTGCAACGCGCTTTGGCGACGCTGGGCGAAGTGGTGGCGCTTGACAGGCATCCGGTGGACGGTTTGTGCGGCGATCTCGGCAACCTGGAGTTGCTGAGCAGGACGATCCGCAACATTTCCCCGGACGTTATCGTCAATGCCGCAGCCTACACCGCTGTAGACAAGGCCGAAACCGATCGAGACAACGCTCGCCTGATCAACGCTCAAGCCGTGAAGCTGCTCGCACAGGAGTCGGCGCGGCTGGGATGCCTGCTCGTGCATTACTCGACCGATTACGTCTTCGATGGCAAGGACGTTAGGCCGTGGCGCGAGACTGATGCGGTTGCCCCCGTCAACTTTTACGGGGCTACAAAACTGGAAGGCGAGCAAGCCATACAAGCTTCAGGGTGCGACTACCTGATTTTCCGCACCAGTTGGGTATATGGTGCCCGAGGCAACAACTTTGCACGCACCATGCTCAAACTGGCTACTGACCGGACCGAGCTCAAGGTGATCGCCGATCAGATTGGTGCCCCCACTGGCGCAGATCTGATTGCCGATGTCACTGCCATTGCGATCCGACAGGCCAAACACGACAACAGCGTGTGTGGTATCTATCACCTTGCCGCATCAGGCTTCACCTCTTGGCACGAATATGCCACGCTTGTGATCAACATGGGCCGTCAAAGCGGTTTGCCCCTGGCAAATGAGCTCGTCACACCGATCCCTACCGAGCAGTACCCAACGCCCGCACGCCGCCCACTGAACTCAAGGCTCAACACTGAAAAGCTGCGCCAGACTTTTTCCATCCATCTGCCCACTTGGCAGAGTGGAGTAACCCGGATGCTAAAGGAAGTATTAGACAAATGACGGTCATCAATCGCAAAGGCATCATCCTCGCTGGCGGCTCTGGTACGCGCCTGCACCCGCTGACTCTGGGTGTGTCCAAGCAAATGCTTCCAATCTTTGACAAGCCGATGATCTTCTACCCGTTGTCAGTTCTGATGCTTGCCGGGATGAAAGAAATTCTGATTATCTCCACCCCTGAAGACCTACCTTGCTTTAAGAAACTGCTGGGTGACGGGAGTCAATACGGTATTCAGTTGAGCTATGCCGAGCAGCCAAGCCCAGACGGTTTGGCCCAGGCCTTCATCATTGGCGAAGAATTCATCGGGCAGGACCCATGCTGCCTGATCCTGGGTGACAACATTTTCTTCGGCCATCACTTCTCCCAAAATCTTAGTGTGGCAATGTCGCAGCCTTCGGGCGCCACTGTGTTTGGCTATCACGTGTCGGACCCCGAACGTTTCGGCGTGGTCGAGTTCGACAGTACAGGCCGCGCACTTAGCATCGAAGAAAAACCGCTCAAGCCAAAATCCAACTACGCAGTGACCGGGTTGTATTTCTATGACAACCGCGTTGTTGAAATAGCCAAGAACATCAAGCCCTCCGACCGTGGCGAACTTGAAATCACTGACGTAAACCGTGCTTACCTTGAAGACGGTTCACTGAACGTTGAAATGCTTGGCCGTGGCTTTGCCTGGCTGGACACAGGTACACACGAGTCGCTGCTGGAGGCGAGTCACTTCGTGCATACCATCGAACAGCGCCAGGGCTTGAAGGTTGCTTGCCTTGAGGAAATTGCATTCCAAAACGGATGGATCACACCGGACGAGCTCCGGGCCCAGGGCGAAAAATTGAAGAAAACGGGCTACGGCCAATACCTGCTGAAAATTCTGGCTGAGGCCAACGACACATGAAGCTGATTCAAACTTCGATTCCGGATGTAGTCATCATCGAGCCAACCGTCTTCAGTGATGAACGCGGCTGGTTCATGGAAACCTTCAACGAAGCCCAGTTTCACTTGGCGCTGCAGGCCCTTGGCCTGCCAACGCCGCGTGCGTTTGTTCAAGATAACCATTCTTCTTCGGCGAAAGGGGTTCTACGCGGCTTGCATTTCCAGCGGGCACCGCACGCTCAGGGCAAACTGGTACGCGTGGTCAAAGGCTCTGCCTATGACGTAGCTGTCGATATCCGCCCGGATTCCCCAACCTATGGGGCATGGGCAGGGGTCGAACTCACCGCTGCGAACAAAAAAATGCTTTGGATTCCCGAAGGTTTCGCCCACGGTTTCCTCTCGATGGAAGACGACACTGAGTTCCTTTACAAGACCACAGACTATTACGATAAAGCGTCGGAAGGCGCTATTCAGTGGAATGACGAAACGATTGGGATTGAATGGCCAGTGTCCTTCGCACCAATCGTCAGTGCCAAGGACCAAGCAGCGTGCCGGTTTTCAGAACTGACCAAGGCGGGAAAATGAGGCTGGCCAAATGGCTGAGTTTTCAGGTCTAGATTTTGTGCAAAATCCCTTGTAATGCGCTGACGTGTACGGGCGAGGGGTCGTCAAGGGGTATCGATACCGTTGTGGCCGGGCATTTTTTAGAAGTGCTGCAATAGCAAGCCATCGATGCATTCAGTGGCCAACTGCATGGCTAGCACGCCGGGGCTGGCCATGCTTTTTTCGATCAGCTGCGCCGGTTTGTCAGCAGAGGCGAAAACCTAGCTGATGTATGTGATCACACAAATCTACATCAGCGCGATTATTATCGGATCGTGGTGGAGTAAGGCAAAAACTTACAAACCAAGAATTCTCGCCCGGTACTTATAGCAATCCAAGAGAGCTATCAAAGGAAAAAATGTCGCAAACCCTCGAAGTCGTTGCCCTGTATGCGGTGAGCATTTTCCTCTTGGATAAGCTGTACAGTCACATAAAAATTCTCTCCCCCGATACACTCAAGCGATCCTCTCCGCTTGATGCACTCCGTGGTTTTCTAGCAACCTCGGTAGTATGCCATCACTTCACGATCACCTATTTCTGGAAGACAACGGGTTACTGGGCTCGGACGGGCAGCCCTATCATTGACAACATGGGCAGTGTGTCCGTATCTCTGTTCTTCATGATCACGGGCTTCCTGTTCTTCGATAAAATATATCAAAAAAAGCCGAACTGGCCGACCCTGCTAAAATCAAGGATCAAAAGAGTTTATCCACTGTATATTTTTGTTGTGTTTCTGGTCATGGTACTCAGCCTCTATAAAACAGGATTTATTTCCACACCAACAAGCACGATCATCAAAGAAACCTACAAATGGCTGATTTTTTTAGGATCCCCTTTTAATGGCTACCAGGATAGCAATTTAATAACCGCCTATGCTCACTGGACATTGAAGTACGAGTGGTTATTTTATATTTCACTGCCTGTCATTGCCCTGATTGCAAACTTCAAGGCACAAGGTACGACCTTGGTTTTATCCCTACTCGGCACCTTGGCTTTACTGCACATTTACGGCAACACTGTAGACGTCAAATTTTTCACATTATTCATCATCGGCTTTGTGCCGGTACTCATTAAAAATCATTTCCCCACGCTACTGCCCCACTTAAAAAAGCCGATATGCTCAGCAATAGCCTTACTTGCTATAGCGCTTAGCTTATTTTTCAAAGAACCCTACCCGATATCTCAGATGCTACTTCTCGGCATCCCTTTCCTTATGTTTTCCCTCGGAAACGATCTATTCGGCATCCTAAGCAGGACCGGACTCAAAGCACTTGGAGAGATCAGCTACAGTATTTACCTACTTCACGGCACCCTACTGTTCTTCACCTTCTCAATCCTGCCTATCTACAATTTTACAGACTCGTCATTTTCCCGGTTCGCTCTGCTGCTGCCTCTGATCCTCCTCATTGTTTCGGCCATGTCAACGTTTACCTACTTCGCCATTGAAAGACCTTTTCTACGGAAAAAATCCCTCTATGGCTCAGCTGCGACAGCTCGTCCCGGCAATATTGACAATCGTACATAGAAGGAACGTACAGCTCCGCTGGTGCCTGTTCGAGTACAATTCAGAGTAGTATCGACTCATAAAAAGCAGACGACCAGACTGGCCACATCGCGTGGCCGCAGCCTCGGCGTTTATTCTAGGCATGCTTGGCATGCCGGTTGTAAGCGATCCACCGTGTACACATACAAAGCTGCCAGTTGAAGCCTGATGCTGTGCTCCCGGTTCCCATCAGGAGCCCGCAACCATTATGCGTCCCGAGGCCAAAGTCGAAAATCTATGGTCCCCTCCTTTTTTGCAACCCTGATCAATGATGGTTAGTTGGCTTGCCTAAATCTATTCGGCGTCTGGTTGGAGCTGCCTTAAACGCTGGGTAGCGCTGACACGCTACCTGGAAGATGGGGCAGTGCCCATCGGTAGAGTCGGGATGTGGCGCGGTGGCTCGCGCTCCGTTTCCACACCCCGCTCGTCAAACCGGACGTGCGCTACTAACGCATCCGGCTTTCGTCCGAAATCGATATACCTTCGCACTCGACACATCGGCCATTCGCACAGGCAACTGATGCAGGCCTAGCTTTCCATATAGAAATGCATATGGGTATAGACGGTACCCAGAGCGGCCTCGCCGCTTATGCTTCTTGACCAACCAGCGTCGGATACGGCGTTCAGTGTAACGTTGCAGAATTCAGTAGTGCTTGAGCACAGGCCCTTGATCGAAGTAACCAGCCCAGCCTCGAAGGATCGAGTTGAGTTCAGCTATCCGGTGCTCTACCGCATCCCACGTCATGCTAATCGCTGTTTCGTCATGGATTTTGCTAATAATCGACTTCATCGCCCCTTTCGAAGGCTGAGTGCCGATATAGGCTTTCCCATGACGATCGTATTGCCTGCCTAGGTTGTATCCCAGAAAGTCGAGTGACTGTTCCGGGAGTTTTACCAGCGCCGTTTTTTCTTCGTTGACCGTCAGCCCCAGCCGCGCCATCAAACCACTCATCAGCACCATTGCCTGCTCTCCACTGCCGGGGCGGCAGCAGATCACCATATCGTCCGCGTAATTCACAATCCTTGCATGCAGACGTCTGGCGTAGCCAAACTTTTCCCAGGCCAGAATGAAGCGCCTGAAATACACATTGGCTAGTAGCGGCGAAATCACCGATCCTTGAGCGCTGCCACGGTGCGTGTGCTTGACTTCGTTGGTGCGTCGAGGCTTTCCGTCAATAAGTTCGATAACGGCCACCTCAAGCCATTGCTTGATCAGCCGCAATACCCTGCCATCCGAGATACGCCGGGCCAGACATTTCATCAAAGGCCCGTGTGGAATGGTATTGAAATAGTCACGAAGATCCGTATCGACAACGTCTCTCAACCCAACCCGCGCGGTGTAATGGTGCACCTGCCTCACGGCTTCCTTGGCATCTCGACGAGGTCTGAAACCATACTGTGATGGCTGCATATCCGCTTCGAAAATCGCTTGGAGTGTGAGATTAAGGGCCATTTGAACAACGCGGTCTCGAATGCAAGGAATTCCCAAGGAACGAAGTTTGCCGTTCTTTTTGGGAATCCGTACCCGCCGTAGGGGCTGAGGTCGATATCCACCCGACTTCAGCTCCTCGCGTAGCTGAGCCAGCCACTCCATAGACCCTATGCTTTCAATGTCTTCGAATCGCTGACCATCCACACCGTGGCTGCCTCGGTTTGCGCTGCAACGTTGGTAGGCAATGACCAAAACATCGATTCGATAGACTTTGTCCCACAGGCTGCAGAAGCGAAAGTCTGGCTCTGTCTTAGCTTTCACATACAGGGCACGCTGTAGCTTCCGAACGCGATTTCTTACTTGGGTTAATAGGCCTGGGGCCAATCCCATCGTTCTTGCTACTTTGTAGTCCCCTCTTGAACCAGGGCTCCTTTCCTACTCCGGCATTACCCGGCCTCAACGATACTACGAGCCCATCCGCCACCTGCCCGAGCCAGAGCCATCCCTCACGGGCGCTCTGTTTGTATGGCCGTGTCTGACGGTCATTTCACCCTGGCAGGTTTCCCCTGTTTCGTATGAGTTCTCTTCTGTACATGCCATCACCACTACCCCGGCGGCAGTGCCAAGTTCGTCTGACGCTCGATCCCTCGGCACTATCAACCTTCCCCGTTATTATGGCGGGTCGGCTACCGCAAGGCATTTTCGGGGCCTGCTCGGTGTTCGCTGCGCGCTACGGCCTGCATAGTCACTGACTTCCTAAAGAAGCCTTTTCTTCAGATACTTCAGCCCATTCGTTGCCTCCTGAACTGCTCCAAAGTGCTTCCGGCCGGAGCCACAGTAGCCGGGTGGGATTCGCACCCACTAAACTCATACGCCTTGTCAGGGCGTACACAACAACGCCGCGGAAAGAGCGATAAAGCCGTTTGTGATTGGTCGCAAGGCCTGGCGGGCTGTTCAGCGATACGCCCAAAGGTGCTACCGCCAGCGCCCAGATCTACAGCCTGGTCGAGACCGCAAAGGTCAACGGCCAAGAGCCCTATACGTGGCTGCGCCACGTACTGGAGCGGTTGCCGCACGCCTCGTCGATCGAAGACTACGAAGCCTTGCTGCCGTGGAACTGCTCGCCAGAGACGCCACGGTAAACGGGGAGCGCACCTTGCGGTAGGTGTACTTCATGGATCGGATACGTCCTTTCAGTGAATGAGGAAAGAAGGTCTCGTCGGCTTCGACGATGCCTTCCAGGCGCTCGGCCTTGATTTGGGCGGCTTGGCGCAGAAAACGGTGGCGCCAACGAAAGGCCGTATTCTTGTCGATACCGCAGTGGGCCGCCGCCCGACGCACCGTCAGCCCATCGCTCAGTGCCTCGACGTAACTCAGCCACAAGGACTTGTGGCGTAGATGGGCCAGCTCAATGCCCGACAACGCGGAAAAGGTGTGTCCGCAGTTTCGACAGCAATAGCGCTGCAAACCCGAGCGCTGACCCCAGCGGTAAAACGACGAACTAGCACAGTGAACACATGGCGCCAACTTGTTGATCGAGCGGATCGTTACGCACCAAGGGCTGCTGTCGCCGAAGGATGTCGAGCTGGCCATCAAGACCATGCTCGAGCAGATGTCGCAGGCACTATCGACCGGTGATCGTATCGAAATCCGTGGATTTGGCAGCTTCCCTCTACATTTTCGTGCGCTTGGATGGTAAATTTGTGCCGCATTTTAAGCCGGGAAAGGAGTTGCGCGATCGGGTGAATGAGGAGGAATAGTAGGGCGTAGAGCCTGACGGCAAGGACGATTTTACGCATCCTGCAGCCTGTCAGGCCTTGTAATAGTTCATATATCTGAGAGAATATCGCGCTGAGTTTGTAGCTCGTTTCGGCAGTGAGGATTCTCTACTTTGGAGCGTCTCGAGGAGAGGCTGTTACCTAGGCCAAAGAATCAAAGGGTTGCGAGCGGATTTTTTAGTCCCCATCCCATTGCTGAGCTGCCGATATTAATTTTTTTATCAGTTCGGAGTTTCAGTGAGCCAGATTCCCCCTGCTAGCAGCAACATACCCTCGGACGAGATTGACTTAGTTGAGTGGCTTGAGCATCTCTGGAAGCAAAAGCTCCTGATCGCTCTTGTTACACTGATAATCACAGTCGTAGCCGCTAGTTATGCCTTTTTGTCCGCGCCAGTCTACGAGGCAAAAACCAGTTTGTTGCCGCCGCGCTTGGCAGATATTGCTGGTTATAATCTGGGTCGAGCTGAGGCCGGGCTTCCAGAATTTACTGTGGAAAAAATATACTCTATTTTCACCCAAAACCTTCGCTCAGAAAATCAGCGCAATAGTTTTTTCCAGCAGATCTATCTTCCTGCGCAGGCAGCTGAGATTGGCTCAGGAACGAAAGATCAGCTTCGGGAGACTCTCAACAAGAAGCTAGTCGTCAGCAATCCAGATGTTAAAAACACCCCCGATCGATTCGAAGTGACAGCGCAGTCCGCAGTGCCGAGCAGGGCGGCAGAGTGGGCGAATTTGTATGTTGAGCGGGCGGCGAGCAAGACCCGGCAAGATATGGCTGATACGGCCGCGACTGAAATCAGTATGCGAGTTCAGTCGATCAAGAGTCGAATTGAGGTGTTACGTGAGAGTGCCAAAAAGCTTCGCGAGGACCGCATCGCTCGCCTGAATGAGGCTTTGATCGTTGCGGATAAAGTGGGTGTGCAAGCGCCACAGGTCAAAGCCCTCAGAACATCGTCGGATGGTGAGTTGGAGCAGTTCGTTGATGGCAACTTGATGTATAAGCTTGGTGCCAAGGCCATTCGCGTCGAACTGGCAGTATTGCAAAGCCGTACGAATGACGACCCATTTATAGCCGATCTACGTGATTTTGAAAATCGATTGGATTTTCTCTCCAAGGTTAGCGTGAGTCCAAGTAACGTTGCGGTTTTCACCTTGGATAATATTGCCGAAGCCCCCGAGACCCCAATCAAGCCTAAAAAAGCGCTGATACTAGCTCTGGGTGTTGTTCTTGGTGGTATGTTAGGCGTGTTTATTGCTCTGATCCGTGGTATGTGGGTGAAGCGTCGTCAGCCAAGCCTAAGCTAATCGATTCCCTTGTCTCTGGTTAAAGATGACCTTGAATACTGAAGATATCCGCTGGGAACAACGCTTACACAACTTCTGCAAAGCCTTTGCGCAGTTGGACGAGGCTGTTGCCCTGGTGCAGGTTCGAGAACTCTCTAGGCTGGAGAAGCAGGGGGTTATCCAGGCCTTCGAGTACACTTACGAGCTGGCTTGGAACACCTTGAAAAAATTCCTGATATTGCAGGGCATGCGAAGGCATTACCGGCTCACGGGATACTATCCGAGAAGCCTTCAGCAAGGGGCTCACTGAAGAGGGGCAAGGCTGGATGAACATTCTGGCCGATCGCACTAGAACGTCGCATGCCTACAACGAAGAAACGGCAGAAGCTATTCTCGGGAACATCCGCCTGCAGCACCATGCGTTGCTGAAGGCACTGGAAAAGGCACTGCTTGCCAGAGTCGCACGAAAAGCATGAATAGCCTGCCGGACAGCGGCTTACCGGTAGCTGGCGTCCATGCCATCTGCCAGGTGTTTGAGCGTTACCCAGGCTTGACGCAGGCCGTCCTTTATGGTTCACGAGCCAAGGGCACCTCCAGGCCCGGATCGGATATCGATCCGACCTTAAAGGGTGAGCTGAGTGATCAAGAATTGTTGAACCTGTATGGTGACCTTGACAACCTGCTGCTCCCGTACAAGTTCGATCTGTCGCTCTACCGGCAGTTGGGTAATCCGGGCCTGCTCGAACACATCGAACTTGTTGGGCGGGTGTTCTATGGCAGAGGTCAAGAGTGTTAGTCAAATTTCGCGTTATAGGTTAAGCGTCGGGTTAGCCGCAGGCGTAACTCGGCAAACGAATTAAATTTTAAGCATCCAGAGCTCGTAGACTAAATGAAAATTTTTGTCACCGGCGGTGCCGGATCTATTGGCTCTACGGTTATTCGCCAGATCATTCACAACACCAACACTGTAAAAATGCGGGTTATTTTTGGGGTTTTGAGTGTTTCGATAATTCGGGGCGAGGCTCGGTTCTCCAGAGTTGCTGCAAAGTTGGGTAGTTGTTTTTTATTGGTTTTTTATGCATTGCGCGCAAAGGTTAAGACAGTGAATGATTCTGAAAGGGTATGTGCATTTGCAAAAAAATATTGATAATTTGATTAACTTAGCTTCACTGGCAGCTATTCAAGGGGGGAACGCTCTTCTGCCATTGTTCTTGTTCCCTTATTTTTTGAGTGTAATAGGGGCGGAAAAGTTTGCCGGCGTAGTGACTATGGAGGCTGTCGCGTTTATTGTCTTGACCTTCGCTTTGTATAGTTTTGATATCAGTGGTTTGAAGCAGGTAATTGAATCGATAGGTAAAGGACAGGTCGAAGAATCTGAGGTGTATTATTCAATTTTGTATGCACGCTTAATTATGTTGAGTGGGGTTTCGATCGTATTGATTGGGTTTGTGGTTTTTTTGTTTCCGTCGTTTCTTGAGCTTGCGTTAATTTGGCTTTTATTTCCTTTGGGGGGCGTGTTGCAATCGTCTTACTATTATCAGGCGCTTGGGAAGAATAAACCATTGGCGGTGTTTGTGGTTGTTCCTCGGTTGCTCTCATGTTTATTGGGAGTAATTTTTGTTGACGGTGCATCTGATAAAAATTTTGTTTCAGGGTTTATTTCTGTAAGTTATTTAATATCAGGTTTTTTTTCGTTTTTCTATATTGCGTCGAATATCGGGTTTTGTTCGCCGCTAAAATTACTCAAGCGATCCGTTGAGTTGCTATTCAAGGGGCGGGCGCTATTTGTCGCAAGTGTTTCTGTGCTGTTGTATCGTGCTAGCAATACATTGCTCTTGTCTATAATGTCGGTCGGTCCGTTGGCGATTTCTGCATATGCAATTGCGGAGAAATACGTTCGTATGATTCAGGCTCTTACTTTTCCATTAAGTCAGTTATATGCGGTCCGCACCGTAGTTGATTTGTCTTGCCCGAGTGCTGAGTTGAGTATTTTTACTGTGCTTTGGAAGAGTGTAAGGGTTCAGCTTTTTGTATCATCTATCGTGATATTTCTCTTTTTTCTGTTTGCAGGCATGTTGCGATTCTGGGGTGTTCTTCCGCTCTCCACTGAGGTTATGGCTCTCATTGGAGTCATGATTGGGTCGGTTTTGTTTGGGGTGGCTAATTATATTTATGGTACGATGGCCTTGAGTACGCTTGGGAAGGAGCGAGTTTACGCAAAAATTGTCGCGGCTACGGGGTTCGTGACGGTCACGCTCTCTGCGATTTTAATATCGTTTTTTTCCGAGCAAGGGGCTGCTGTAGCGTATATTTTTGGTGAGGCGTTTCTGTTTATGTTGATTTTGCTGACGCTGAGGAGGGCCGCTTAGAATGGAATTGATTATACCCTGGCTTGTTGGGCTTTTTTCGTTACTGTGCCTAGGAGCCATTTTTTTTGCTGCGTGGCGTAAGACAGGAATTTGGTTTAATCCAGCATCGTTGTTTGCAATGGCGTGGGTCGTATATGTTGCGGTGCCGTTACTGATTGGCTTTGGTGTTGATTTTAATCCTGCTGCAGCAATATATATTGTGTTTTTTGTTTTTTGTTTTTCTTTGACCGTCTTTGGCATGCAGTGGAGTGTGGTGGTTGACCAAAATAAGTTTAAGGTTTTGTTGGGAGGTATATTCTCGCACAAGTCGCTTATTTATTTTTTTCTGTTGTTGTTAGTTCTTGCTGTGATATTTCACCTTCTTGATCTTAGCGCGCAGGGGTTGGCGGTGAACTTCGATGCTCTTTCAAGTGCGGGAGAATATGCTAGTCGGCGTTATGCGGGTGAGCTTAACGAAAATATTTTTCAAAAGCTGGCTTTGCTTGCAAGTTTCCAAGTTGTTGTTTTTGGTGGTCTTGTGTTTGGTGGGGCCTCTCGGAGAAGTGGTAAAATTATTGTTTTGCTTCTTGCTTTTATTCCCTCGGTGCTTGTTATGTTATTGCAAAGCGCTAAGGGGCTTCTGTTTTTGTCCGCTGCCTTATTTATTGGTGCTTGGCTAGTTACTAGAGTTTTTGCAAATGATTTTCGGCTACCTCAAGTACCGCTTGTACCTGTATTGCTGGGAGTGTTGGTGTTGTTTGGGTTGGTTGTCGCATCGTTCGTTGCTCGATTTGGATCTGATGTGGATATATTGCGGTATTATCTGGCTTCGTATTCGTCGGGGCATTTCTTTGCTTTTTCGGACTGGTTTTCTGATAGGTACTTTGGAGGGGCGCTGTTTCGAGGTTATGATCAGTCTGAGTTGCAAGTAGGATTCTATACGTTTATGGGCTTTTTTCGTGCGCTTGGGGATGCGCGTCCTGTGCCACTGGGTGTTTATGATGAGTATTTTGTAATTGACGGTGTGCTGACTACTAATATATATACGGCTTTTCGTGGTTTGATTGTTGATTTTGGACTTTTTGGCTCCCTCTTGTTTGCAGTCTCGGCTGGGTTTGTAGCTAACCTGTCGTTCTATTTTTTGTTATGTAAGAGGTTCGCTGTTACTGCTGTTGTGATTTTCATATATATGGTTGGTGTGATCTATCAGAGTTATGTTGTAAGTTCTCTCACTTGGATTTCGGTTCCAGTTTCAGCGGCTATTAGTGTCGCGTTGATTTTGCTCTTTAGGATGTCTATGCGGTATTCTATTGTATTGGGAAAATCTCGAGTTTCAGAAGTAATTAACTTGTCAGGTGGTGCTTGTGACTCCTAGGTTCGCGTTTGTTGGCGTGGTATATAATAACTATCAAGATACGTTTGATTTTTGTCACTCATTGGCGGACATCGTGTCTGGTGGTTCTCGCCTTGTCTGTGTTCTTGTTGATAACTCGGATCGGCTGGAGGCTCAAGAAAAAATAGACTCGCTGGTGGTTGACTTTCCATTTATAAAAATATTGCGGCCTGACCGCAATCTTGGGTATTTTGGTGCGTTCAACTGTTTTTTCGAGAGTGAATTCTTTGAGCGTGAAGATATAGTTGTATTGTGCAATAACGATCTGGTGTTTGCGCGCGAATTTTGCGAAAAATTCTTGTGTGCTCGCTACCCTGATGATGTTTTTGTGGTGTGTCCGGATGTGATAACGGTTGATGGTGTTCATCAAAATCCCCATGTGTTGACGCCGTGGGGAAGAATTGCGAGATTAAGATTAGATTTGTATTTTACGCATTATTATCTGGCGTGCGTTTTAAGGTGGGTCCAGCGATGCCTGCATCGCTTGGGTGGGGGCAAGAAAAGAGTTGAGCCATCCCCTCCTGGTTATCTTCATCTGGGCATAGGCGCTTGTTATATTTTGCTTCCCGCATTTCTGCGTAGGTTTTCGCGCTTGGATTTCCCCCACTTCCTCTATGGTGAGGAAGCCTACTTGACTCGGCAGGTTCATTCCGCTGACGGAAAGCTTTATTATGATCCGAACTTGAAGGTTCTACATAAGGAGAGCGCAACTCTATCAAAACTACCGTCACGTGTAACTTACGAATTTGGACGGGAAGGGTATTGGCATTATAGGGGTTTTTACTGAGATGAGTTTTGCAAATAAACGTCTATTGATTACAGGTGGCACTGGTTCCTTTGGTAATGCCGTGCTTAAACGTTTTCTCGATACGGATATTGCTGAATATTCGTATCTTCAGCCGTGACGAAAAGAAGCAGGATGACATTGGCAAGCGCTATGCCAATTCCAAGCTGAAATTCTATATCGGTGATGTGCGCGATTATCAGAGCATCCAGAATGGCGTCAAGCGCGTGGTATGTCTGAGCACCGATAAGGCCCTGCATCCGATCAATGCCATGAGGATTTCCAAGGCGATGATGGAGAAGGTCATGGTGGCTAAGTCACGCAACGTTGATGATGACAAGACTATGATCTGCGACACGCGCTACGGCAACGTTAAAAGCTGCCTCTCGCTAAGGAGAGCAATCGGCCAAGGCGGCCGCTCTCGCAGACGGATAGTGTCCGCTCATGCGCGCCGACTGGATCAAGCTCATGATCGTCGCCGAGCGTTTTCCGCTGCGTAGCGAGCCGGCAAACAACCAGTTTGGGCACCCAAGTGCCCACAGTCGGATCTGGTAATCGACCTTATTGTTGTCGATGGGTACAGCCCGTCATCTAAGTTAGCGCTTAAACGCTACCCAGCGTTTAAGGCTGAAATCCTAAGCATTGGCCGCAGCCGATCCATTGCGCACCAGATCTCGCTGAGCCAAGATCCAGTCATGCAGCGTTCGTTTCCATCGTAGGCTAGCCTCCATCTCTAACGATCGCTCAAATGATTGCCATGGGTTTGCAATGAGCCTGATTGGCAGTCACGCACTCCTCCTACGCGTAGAATGCGTGAAAAAAGTTAGATTAGGTAAGTGGCTGATTTATGGAAAATAAAACCAAAGTAACAGTTAGCAAGGCTCCGGAAGAAACGAGTACATCCATTTGCCCATGCGGCAGCGGCACCCTGCTCGACGCCTGCTGCGGTCACTACCATGAAGGACACCCGGCACCGTGCGCGGAAGCCTTGATGCGCTCACGCTACAGCGCCTACGTGCTGGGGTTGGTCGACTATCTGGTGGCCACCACCCTGCCCGCCCAACAGGCCGGCCTGGACCGTCAATCGATCAGCGACTGGAGCGCGCAAAGCACGTGGCTGGGCCTTGAGGTGGAAAGCTCCGAAGTGCTGGGTGGCCAGCCTGAACACGCTTTCGTGACCTTCACCGCGCGTTGGCACGACAGCAATGGCGAGCACAGTCATCGAGAGCGTTCGTCATTTGTGCAAAACACCGGTCGCTGGTACTTCATCGACCCGACCGTGCCACTCAAGACTGGACGCAATGACGCCTGCCCGTGCGCGAGCGGGCAGAAGTTCAAGAAGTGTTGTGCAGGGTATTTCAGCAGCTAGGACATGGAGTGACTGTCCACCGCGCAAGAGCGGTCGAAGGCTGCGATCTTTTGGGTCTAGACTGGGCTCAAGGGAGAAACACCACGATGATCATCCGCCGCGGCGCACTCTGTCTGCTCACGTTGTTCCTGACACTGGGACTCGGCGGCTGTGCGTCGTGGTTCGACGACGACTTGCCGGACCCCGAGGTCCATCTGGTGAAGGTCGAGGTGGTGAGCGCCAAACTGCTGGAACAGAAATTCCTCCTGCACTTTCGCATCGACAACCCCAACGACAGCGACCTGACGGTGCGCAGTCTGGAGTATCGCGTTCACCTGGGTGACATACTGCTGGCCGACGGCGAGTACGAACACTGGTTCACCATCAGCCCCATGCACAGCGCTTACTTCAAGGTGCCGATCCGCACCAATCTGTGGTCCAAGGTCCGTGAAATGGCCAAACTGCTGAAAAAAGCCGATCAACCCATCCCCTATCGTCTGGAAGGTGAACTGGAAACCGGTATATTCATCGCCCACTACGTGCACCTGGCGCGCAATGGCGTGATAATCGCCGCCGATTTAATTCCGGAGCAACACCGATGACCCAGCAACCCCATGTCCACGGCCCTGACTGCAACCACGATCATGATCATGACCATCACCACCATGATCACGACCACGGCCATGTCCACGGTCCGAACTGCGGCCACGCTCACCAGGAACCGGTGCGCAATGCCCTGAAAGATGTCGGCCGCAACGATCCGTGCCCGTGCGGCAACGGCAAGAAATTCAAGAAGTGCCACGGCGCTTGATGCTTCGGGCGAAGGCTTGCTTCGCCTGTTGAATCACCACCCCCTCCTGTGGGAGCGAGCCTGCTCGCGATGACGGCAGCACATTCACCATGAGTGTGTCAGTCAGACTGCCATCGTCGGAACGCCGCCCGGAGCAAGCTCACTCCCACAGTTGCTTAGTCGGCTGACAGAATCTGTGCACTGCTGACCACCGTCGCATACTCACCGTGCAAATTCCCCAGCGACATCCCATGCACCTCTTCGGCGCTATGGGCATGGCCGAAAAAATCAGCCTTGTCGAAGGTAAAGCACGCATCCTCGGCCACCCACGTATCAAACCCCAGGTTGCCCGCGGTACGCGCCGTGGATTCCACCGAGTTGTGGGTCGCGACGCCGACGATGACCAACTGCCCGATCCCCGCCTCGCGCAACTGCGCCTCCAGCCCAGTCGAACAAAACGCATCCGGCACCTGCTTCTGGATCAAGCGTTCACCGGCCATTGGCTGAAACCGTTCCTGAAACTCCACCCCCGACTGCTGCGGCCAGAATACCGAGTCCTCCGAGCGGGACAGGTGCTGCACATGGACCACCGGCCGGGCGGTGCGCCGCCAATGGCCGAGCATTTCCAGCATGCGCGCTTCGGCCTCGGGATTATTCCTGCGGCCGAGCCTGGGATGCAGGATGCCTTTTTGTTGATCGATGATGATCAGTGCCGCGTTTGCCTTGAGCTCCATGCCGACTTTTCTCCAGAATTGTTGAGCGTGTCGCACTTCAACATCCCCCATTGCGACTGGCAAGACTGCGATCTTTCCGGTTTATCAGACAAATCCCGAAATAACCTTGTACCCCGCTTGCGCGGCCACCTCCCGCTCACTAACGTAGCGCCTTTATTTCGCGCCGCCTCTACCCCCGCAGGAGCTTTGCCATGGCCTCGCCAGCCCTTACTCATTTTCTACCCCGGTTCGGCGTTGCCGCAGCAGTGGCCGGTGTGTTGAGCCTGACCGGTTGTCAGAACTTCAACGCCCAGGACACCCTCCCGCCAACCTCCGGCGTACAACCACTCAAGGGCCTGGCGCAGAGCGTTTCGGTGCGCCGTAATGCCATGGGCATGCCGTTGATCGAAAGCAACAGCTTCCACGACGCGCTGTTCACCCTCGGTTACGTGCATGCCAGCGACCGCATCACCCAGATGGTCACCCTGCGCCTGCTGGCCCAGGGCCGTTTGGCCGAGATGCACGGTGCCGACCTGCTGGATGCCGACCGCTACATGCGGGCGGTCAACCTGAAGAAAAGTGCTGGCGAGTTGTACAAGGCTTCTTCGCCGCGCCTCAAGCGTTTCTTCGAAGTCTATGCGCGGGGGGTCAACGCCTACCTGTTCCGCTACCGCGACAAACTGCCGGCGGATCTGGCAGCCACCGGCTACAAGCCTGAATACTGGCAGCCGGAAGATTCGGCGCTGATTTTCTGCCTGCTGAACTTCAGCCAGTCGACTAACCTGCCGGAAGAAATTTCCTCGCTGGTGCTGGCCCAGACCGTCACCACCGACAAACTGGCGTGGCTGACGCCGTCGGCTCCCGACGAAAAACTGCCGGCCACCGAAAGCGAAAAACTGCAAGGCCTCAAGCTCAACGGGCAAGTACCGGGGCTGGCCGAACTCAGCAAAGCCACGGGCCAACTGTCTGATCTCAACCTGCTGGGCGCCACCTCGTCGAACAACTGGGCCATCGCCCCGCAACGCAGTCGCAGCGGCAAGAGCCTGCTGGCCAGTGACAGTCACGGCCCGCTGGGCGTGCCTTCGTTGTTCAGCTACGTGCAGATTCGCGCGCCGAAGTATCAGGCTTCCGGCGTGACCATCGCGGGCCTGCCGATGGTGCTTGGCGGTTTCAACGGCAAAGTGGCGTGGAGCATGACGTCCGTGATGGGCGACAACCAGGACCTGTTCCTGGAGAAGATCAAGCGCCAGGGCAACGGGCTCACCTACGAAAACGCCGGGAAGTGGCAGCCGGCGATCGTGCGCAACGAAACCTACTTCGTCAAAGGCCAGCGCTCGATTCGCGAAGCCGTGTACGAAACCCGCCATGGCCCGCTGCTCAACAGCGCTCAGGGCACCACGCTGGCCAATGGTTTCGGCCTGGCCTTGCAGACGCCGAACTTCACCGACGACAAGACCCTGGACGCGTTCTTCGACCTGTCCCGCGCCCAGAGCGTCGAGAAAGCTTCGGATGCCAGCCGCGAAATCCGCGCCATCGCGCTGAACCTGGTGTTTGCCGATGCCAGCCACATCGGCTGGCAGGTCACCGGCCGTTACCCGAACCGCCGCGAAGGCGAAGGCTTGCTGCCCTCGCCGGGCTGGGAAGGTCGTTACGATTGGGACGGTTATGCCGATCCGATGCTGCACCCGTACGACCAGGACCCGGCCCAAGGCTGGCTCGGCACCGCCAACCAGCGGGTCATTCCCCATGGCTACGGCATGCAGTTGTCCAACTCATGGGCGGCACCGGAACGTGGCGAGCGCCTGGCCGAACTGGCTGGTGCAGGCAAACACGACAGCCGCAGCCTGATCGCCATGCAATACGACCAGACCACCACCTTCGCTGCCAAGCTGAAGAAAATGTTCGAGGCGCCGGGCATGGCCCAGCCGCTCAAACAAGCCATGGACGCCTTGGCGCCGGCCGATCGCGCCAAGGCACACGAAGCCTACAGCCGCCTGATGGCGTTCGACGGCAAGCTCAGCCCGACCTCCACCGATGCGGCCATCTACGAGTTGTTCCTGCAGGAAAGCACACGGCAGATCTTCCTCGATGAACTGGGCCCGGAAAGCAGCCCGGCGTGGAAAGCCTTTGTCGCCGACGGCAAGCTGTCCTACGCGGCCCAGGCCGATCATTTGCTCGGGCGTGAAGACAGCCCGTTCTGGGATGACGTGCGCACCGCACAGAAAGAAGACAAACCGGCGATCCTCGCTCGCAGCCTCGCCGCCGCGATCAGCGCAGGTGACGGCCAGTTGGGCGGTGATCACAAAGCCTGGCAGTGGGGCAAACTGCATCGCTATGAATGGAAAAACGCCAGCGGCCAGACCGTACGCGGACCGCTGCCGGCCGGTGGCGATCACACCACAGTCAACACCGCTGCCTTCGCCTGGGGCCAGGACTTCAACACCACGCTGGCGCCAGCCATGCGCTTTATCGTCGACTTCGGCCAGTCCGAACCGCTGATGGCACAAAACGGCACCGGCCAATCCGGCAACCCGGCCAGCCCGAACTACCTCAACAGCATCGAACCGTGGCTCAAAGGCCAGTACATGAGCCTGCCGATGCAGCCGCAGAACTTCGACAACGCCTATGGCAAGGCGCGGTTGACGCTGACCCCAGGAAAGTAACCCCGCCCTTTACCTGTGGGAGCGAGCCGGCTCCGGGCGGCGTTCCGACGATAGCGATTCAACATTCAAAATAGAGGTTGAATGTGGAATCGCCATCGCGGTTGCGCTGACGCAAGGACAAGTCGTGTCGACGAGGTAGAGAGCCTGGCGACCCGGCTCAGTCAAACCGTTTTTTGTGGCGAGATGATTTGGTGCACCCATTTCCCTGCGCCCGTTTTCGTGCATAAATCTGTTTCCGGCCATTTCCAAGTACCTTTTAAAACGCTTGTTCGGCACTCTGGTTCGGAAATTGCTACTTTCAACAGGTCTTACGCTTTCCAGTAACAATAATTCTGCGCCACAAGCGCTCATATTGGTTTTTAGGGATTGAATAATGAAAAAAGCATTGCTGACCCTTTCTGCACTGGCGTTGTGCATGGCTGCTGGCTCCGCCATGGCGAAGGAGTACAAAGAACTGCGTTTCGGCGTTGACCCTTCCTACGCACCGTTCGAGTCGAAAGCGGCCGATGGCAGCCTGGTAGGCTTTGACATCGATCTGGGGAACGCGATCTGCGCCGAACTGAAGGTCAAGTGCAAGTGGGTCGAAAGCGATTTCGACGGCATGATTCCGGGTCTGAAAGCCAATAAATTCGACGGTGTGATCTCGTCGATGACCGTTACTGAAGCCCGCGAAAAAGCCATCGACTTCTCCAGCGAGTTGTTCTCCGGCCCTACCGCCTACGTGTTCAAGAAAGGTTCCGGCGTGACTGAAGACGTTGCCTCGCTCAAGGGCAAAACCGTCGGTTACGAACAAGGCACCATTCAGGAAGCCTATGCCAAGGCCGTTCTGGACAAGGCCGGGGTGAAAACCCAGGCTTACGCCAACCAGGATCAGGTCTACGCCGACCTGACTTCGGGTCGTCTCGATGCAGGGATCCAGGACATGCTGCAAGCCGAACTGGGCTTCCTGAAGTCTCCACAGGGTGCCGACTACGATGTCACCAAGCCGGTCGACAACGCTTTGCTGCCAGCCAAAACGGCCGTTGGCATTAAGAAAGGTAACACCGAGCTGAAAGCACTTTTGGATAAAGGTATCAAAGCGTTACACGATGATGGCACCTACGCCACCATTCAGAAGAAACACTTTGGCGATCTGAACCTGTACAGCGGCAAATAATGCCCGGCGCCCATCTCTCGATGGGCGCTTTTTTCATCCGATCAGGTTGCTGATTTATGTTCGAAAACCTATTAGAAAATCTGGGGCTCTCTGCCTTCAGCCTCAAGGGCTTCGGTCCGTTGCTGATGCAAGGCACCTGGATGACGATCAAGTTGTCGGCGTTGTCGCTGTTGGTAGCCGTGTTGCTCGGGTTGCTCGGCGCCAGTGCCAAGCTGTCAAAAGTCAAACTGATGCGCGTGCCTGCCCAGCTCTACACCACACTCATTCGCGGCGTTCCGGACCTGGTCCTGATGCTGTTGATCTTCTACAGCCTGCAAACCTGGCTGACTTCTTTTACCGATTACATGGAATGGGAATACATCGAGATCAACCCGTTCAGTGCCGGGGTCATCACCCTGGGTTTCATCTACGGTGCGTATTTCACTGAAACCTTCCGTGGCGCGATTCTCGCCGTCCCACGGGGTCAGGTCGAAGCGGCCACCGCCTATGGCCTCAAGCGCGGCCAGCGTTTCTGGATCGTGGTGTTCCCGCAGATGATGCGTTATGCCCTGCCGGGTATCGGTAACAACTGGATGGTAATGCTCAAGGCCACCGCGCTGGTGTCGATCATCGGCCTCGCCGACCTGGTCAAGGCTGCCCAGGACGCCGGCAAAAGCAGCTATCAGCTGTTTTACTTCCTGGTAATTGCAGCGCTGATCTATCTGGTGATCACCAGCGCGTCCAACTTCATTCTGCGCTGGCTCGAACGTCGTTACTCCGCTGGTACCCGGGAGGCCGTACGATGATCGAACTTCTGCAGGAATACTGGAAACCCTTCCTCTATAGCGACGGCAACAACATCACCGGCCTGGCCATGACCATGTGGCTGCTCAGCGCGTCGATCTTCTTCGGTTTTATCGTGTCGATCCCGCTGTCCATCGCCCGTGTATCGCCGCGCTTCTACATCCGTTGGCCGGTGCAGTTCTATACCTACCTGTTCCGTGGCACGCCGCTCTATATTCAGCTATTGATCTGTTACACGGGGATCTACAGTCTGGCCGCCATTCGAGCTCAGCCAGTACTGGACGCATTCTTTCGCGATGCGATGAACTGCACGATCCTGGCCTTCGCCCTGAACACCTGCGCCTATACCACGGAGATCTTCGCCGGGGCCATTCGCAGCATGAACCACGGTGAAGTCGAAGCGGCCAAGGCTTATGGCCTGACTGGCTGGAAACTGTATGCCTACGTGATCATGCCATCGGCCTTGCGTCGCTCGTTGCCGTACTACAGCAACGAAGTGATCCTGATGCTGCACTCGACCACCGTGGCCTTCACCGCGACCATCCCGGACATCCTGAAAGTCGCGCGGGACGCCAACTCGGCGACCTTCCTGACCTTCCAGTCGTTCGGCATCGCCGCGCTGATCTACCTGACCGTCACTTTTGCGCTGGTCGGCCTGTTCCGCCTTGCCGAACGCCGATGGCTGGCCTTCCTCGGCCCGACCCACTAGGTCTCAACCAGCTTCAGGAAACAACAGATGCGCCACCAGAAACATGACCTGCTGGCCCCGCTGCCGGGGACCGCACGACAGATCCACAGCTTTCACTTCGGCCCCCAACCGGCCAACGGCAAGATCTACATCCAGGCCTCCCTGCACGCCGACGAAATGCCCGGCATGCTGGTGGCCTGGCACCTCAAGCAACGCCTGGCGGAGCTGGAAGCCGCCGGTCGCCTGCGCAGCGAAATCGTGCTGGTACCCGTCGCCAACCCGGTGGGCCTGGAACAGGTACTGATGGATGTGCCGCTGGGTCGCTACGAGCTGGAAAGCGGCCAGAACTTCAACCGCTGGTTCGTCGACCTCAGTGAGGAAGTCGGCAACGCGATCGAAGGCAAGCTCGGTGACGATCCGCAGCACAACCTGCAACTGATCCGCAGCAACCTGCGCGATGCGCTGGCCCGGCAGACCGCCGCCACCCAATTGCAATCCCAGCGCCTGACCCTGCAACGATTGGCCTGCGACGCCGACATGGTGCTAGACCTGCATTGCGATTTCGAAGCGGTCGCTCACCTCTACACCACGCCGGATGCCTGGCCGCAGGTCGAGCCGCTGGCCCGTTATATCGGCGCCGAAGCCAGCCTGCTGGCAACCGATTCCGGTGGTCAGTCGTTCGACGAATGCTTCACCCTGCTCTGGTGGCAGTTGAAGGAGCGCTTCGGCGAGCACTTCGACATTCCGCCAGGCAGTTTTTCGGTGACCGTCGAACTGCGCGGTCAGGGCGACGTCAATCACCCGCTGGCGAGCCTCGACTGCCAGGCGCTGATCGACTACCTGATCCATTTCGGCGCAATCGCCGGCGAACCCGCGCCCCTGCCCGACCTGCCCTACCCGGCGACTCCGCTGGCCGGTGTTGAGCCGGTGGCCACGCCGGTGGGCGGGCTGCTGGTGTTCACCGCGTTGCCGGGTGAGTACCTGGAAGCAGGGCAACTGATCGCCGAGATCATTGATCCGGTCAACGATCTGGTCACTCCCGTTCATTGCGCCACAGCCGGGCTGATGTACGCCCGCTCGCTGCGCCGCATGGCCACTGCCGGCATGGTGATCGCCCACGTCGCGGGCACCGAAGCCTATCGCAGCGGCTATCTACTTTCGCCTTGAGGATGCACGCCCCATGTACAAACTGACCATCGAAGGCCTGCATAAAAGCTACGGCGACCATGAAGTCCTCAAAGGTGTTTCGCTCAAGGCCAAGACCGGCGACGTCATCAGCCTGATCGGCGCCAGCGGCTCGGGTAAAAGTACCTTTCTGCGCTGCATCAACTTCCTGGAACAACCCAACGACGGCGCCATGAGCCTCGACGGGCAGAACATCCGCATGATCAAGGATCGTCACGGCATGCACGTGGCCGACGCCGATGAACTGCAGCGGATTCGCACCCGCCTGGCCATGGTGTTCCAGCATTTCAACCTGTGGAGCCACATGACAGTGCTGGAAAACATCACCATGGCGCCGCGCCGGGTGCTGGGCTGCGACAGGAAAGAAGCCGAGGACCGCGCCCGGCGTTACCTCGACAAGGTGGGGCTGGCCTCCCGTGTGGCGGACCAATACCCGGCCTTCCTGTCCGGTGGTCAGCAACAACGGGTAGCGATTGCCCGCGCACTGGCCATGGAGCCGGAGGTCATGCTGTTCGACGAACCGACCTCGGCGCTGGATCCGGAACTGGTGGGTGAAGTGCTCAAGGTGATCCAGGGCCTGGCCGAAGAAGGCCGGACCATGATCATGGTGACCCACGAAATGAGCTTCGCCCGCAAAGTGTCCAGCCAAGTGCTGTTTCTGCACCACGGCCTGGTTGAGGAAGAAGGCGCGCCGGAAGACGTGCTGGGCAAGCCGAAAAGCGAGCGGTTGAAGCAGTTCCTCAGCGGCAACCTGAAGTAACGTCTACTGCAAAACCTGTGGGAGCGAGCAGGCTCGCTCCCACATTATTTTGATCTGTAGTAACTGATAATCAGACGACAGGCGCAGGCGGTGGCTCATCCGGCAGCGTAGGCTCGCCCGGTTCATTGGGCTGTTCATTCGGGGTATCAGGATCAGGCTGGCCGGGAATACCCCCTGCCATGCTGACGGGCGGGTGTGCCAACAAGGACCAGGCCAGAACGCCAACCTGATTGGGTTCAAGCCTTGCCAGTTCGGCACTGATTCGCGGATCGATCTTCATTCGGCACTCCTGAGCGATGGCCCGACCCGCCTTGCGCGGATCGGAACAGTACACCCCATAGAGTGTACGCTCGCTCAGGAATTCCCGACATTTGTCAGACGGTTGACTCAGGTGCGCGGCAGGGTCACGCCACGCTGGCCCTGATACTTGCCGCCACGGTCCTTGTAGGACACTTCACACTCTTCGTCAGACTCAAGGAACAGCATCTGCGCCACGCCTTCGTTCGCGTAGATTTTCGCCGGCAGATTGGTGGTGTTGGAGAACTCCAGGGTCACGTGGCCTTCCCACTCAGGCTCGAGCGGCGTGACGTTGACGATGATGCCGCAGCGCGCGTAGGTGCTTTTACCCAGGCAAATGGTCAAAACGTTACGCGGAATGCGGAAGTATTCGACGGTGCTGGCCAGGGCGAACGAGTTCGGCGGAATGATGCACACGTCGCTGTGGATGTCGACGAAGCTGCCGGCATCGAAGTTCTTCGGGTCGACGATGGCCGAATTGATGTTGGTGAACACCTTGAAATGATTGGTGCAACGCACATCGTAGCCGTAGCTCGACACGCCGTAGGAGATCACACGGCTATCGTCGCTGCCGCGCATCTGGCGCTCGACGAAAGGCTCGATCATGCCGTGTTCCTGCGCCATGCGGCGAATCCACTTGTCCGATTTGATGCTCATGGCGGGTGTCCTGAATAGCGAGGTCGAAAAATTCTGTCCGGCATCTTACCGGGCGCGCCGCCGGGTTCAAAGTCCGCGGTGCATTTCTCGCCGAACAGGCAGGAATTACCTGCTCTGGCGACGAACCGTCACACCGCCGATCCTTAAAACAGAGAAACCTGTGCAAGAAGCATTGGCACGTTCCGGAAAAAGGGTTAAGGTGGCGTCACTGTGCTGCTTGTGTCACTGAGAATCTCTACACGATATGTTGAATTTCGATCCAACCATCTACAAGAATTTTTCCTGCTCTTTGCACTCAGTCTCGGCCAGGGTTCTTCCTGAGTCGCAGTTATCTTTGTTCAAGGAGTTACACCATGTCTAATCGCCAAACCGGTACCGTTAAGTGGTTCAACGATGAAAAAGGCTTCGGCTTCATCACTCCACAATCCGGTGACGACCTGTTCGTTCACTTCAAAGCTATCCAGTCCGACGGCTTCAAAAGCCTGAAAGAAGGCCAACAGGTTTCTTTCATCGCTACCCGCGGTCAGAAAGGCATGCAAGCTGAAGAAGTTCAAGTTATCTAACTTGTACTTGCTTTAGTAAAAAGCCCCGCCCTCAACAGCGGGGCTTTTTTGTGGGCGGGTGTTTTGTCCACGCCAAAAAAGATAGCCGCCTTCGA
>NZ_LACC01000017.1:202793-257306 GCF_000967965.1 Pseudomonas fluorescens | reverse complement strand
TCGAAGGCGGCTATCTTTTTTTGCTCTTACCAGGTCACGCCAAACCCTGCGGTGTAGCGTGTCTTGTCCAGATCCGCATCGTCAGTGCCGCTGATGATATCGCGCTCCGCCTTCAGGTTCAGCGAAGCCCAGTCAGTCACCTTGTAGCGCAACCCCATCTCGGCATCGAGCGCGTAGTCGGCCACACCCGACAGCGGCTTACCAACCTCGCCATTGGTAAAGAACTCGACGCGCTTGCCGACCAGGTAGCGGTTGTAGTCCCACTTCATGGCCAGGGCGTAGAAGTTGTCTTTGCCGCCATCGGAAAATTCATAGTCCGTACGGTTGTTCAGCGAGCCCAGGGAGAACGCCCCGAGCTCGTTATCCCAGAACTGATAGCCGGGACCGGTACCGACCGTGCGTTGCCGGGAAAGGCCTTCGATCTTGTCGCGTTTGTAGACCAGGCGCCCCTGCCAGAACCATTGTTCGGTCAGGAATCGGTCGATGGAGTATTCCGCCCGCCAGTTGTCCGTGGTCACCACGTCGTCCTGGAACTCACGGTTGTATTCACCTTCAGCGGTGTGCCGCCAGCGCCCGTGTCGCGCACTGGTCTTGAAATCGATGTCGTAGTCATCGGTGTCGTTTTCCGCCCGCTGATAATCCAGCGCGACATCGACGTTGCCTTTCCACACCAGATCCTCGACCACCGGTTTTGGCTTGAGAATCTGCTGGATGCTCGCCAGTTCGACCGTCTTCGGTGCCTCGCCGTTGGCCAGCGTGACCTTGCCGTCGTCCGCCGCCTTCAGCGATTTGGCTTTCTCGCCACTGTAGGCATCCTGCTTGACCAGCAACTCCTGATCGCTGTCCAGGGTCTTGACTTGTTTCCAGTCGATCGTCACCGCACCGGCGTATTCGGTCTGGATCAGCAGCTTGCCGCCATCGAACAGCGTAATCTTGCCGCTCAGCTTGTCACCGTTCTTCAACCACACGGTATCGGCTAGCGAGGGAGTGGAAGCACCAAGGACGGCGAGACACAGCAGGGATCTGGACAACATAAGCAAAATACGGGCTCAGGCTTGCAAGAAAAGTCCGCATTATCCGTAGGAACAAAGCCCTGACAAGGACTGACCCGACTATTTCTGTTGAGTTCATTTCTCAACTTCCTGTGCGGGAATTACTCTACAGACGGTAAAGCACATTTCTTCAGGACTGACGGACGTGACCGATCCAACCGATGAACCCGAGAGCGCAGCGCAAATCCGACGCACGGCGTTGTATTTGACACTGGCACAAGTCCCCGAGGGCAAAGTCGTCAGCTACGGCCAACTGGCCGAGCTTGCAGGACTGGGTCGCGCCGCCCGCTGGGTCGGGCGCACCCTCAGTCAACTGCCCGGCGACAGCAAGTTGCCCTGGCACCGTGTTCTAGGCGCAAACGGGCGTATCAGCCTGCCGGCGGGCAGCCCTTCGGGTGATGAGCAGCGCGCACGATTACGCATGGAGGGCATCAGTATCCTGAACAATCGTGTTGATATTCAGCGCCATGGCTGGCGTCCGGTAGAGCACAGCGGTTAGAGTGCGCGCTTTGTTTCCGTATTTCTTGAGGCAGACTCCAGCCCATGCCCCGTAAAACCTGGCGCGCCGCGCTCGCCGCTTATGCCAGCCCCTCGACACTCGTGCTGTTGCTGCTTGGTTTCGCCGCCGGCCTGCCCTACATGCTGGTGTTTTCGACACTTTCAGTCTGGCTGCGTGAAGCTGGCGTGGCTCGTGAAACCATTGGCTATGCAAGCCTGATCGGCCTGGCGTATGCCTTCAAATGGGTCTGGTCACCCTTGCTCGACCAATGGCGACTGCCATTGCTCGGCAAACTCGGTCGACGACGATCCTGGCTCGTGCTGTCTCAGGCACTGGTCATCCTTGGCCTGATCGGGATGGGTTTCTGCGACCCGCAAAAGCATTTGTCCTGGCTGATCGCCATTGCCGTCGTCGTCGCTTTCGCATCAGCGACGCAGGACATCGCGGTCGACGCCTACCGCCTGGAAATCGCCGAAGACAACCGCCAGGCCGCGCTCGCCGCCAGCTACATGTCCGGTTACCGGGTCGCTGCGCTGCTGGCTACCGCAGGCGCGCTCTTCTTCGCCGAAGGCTTTGGCTCCACCGGCTTCAACTACAAGCATTCGGCCTGGGCTGGCACTTACATCCTGTTCGGTGCCCTGATGGTCCCGGCACTGCTGACCAGTCTGTTCATGCGCGAACCGCCAGTACCGTTGCGCACGCAACTGCAGGCCGGGCGCTACAGCTTCGCGCACCAACTGGCGTCGGTGTTCGTGCTGATCGTGCTGCTGGTTTCGGTGCCGGCCATGTTCACCCAGCTCTACAACACCGACTTCGCCAGCGTGCTGTTCCAGGGCGTGAGCCTGCTTGACCTGCTGCTCGAAGACCGCGCTTTCCTGCGCGCGATCCTCTACACCACCCTCACCGCCCTGTGCCTCTCGGCCATGGGCCGTCGTGGCCTGGCGCCAGTGCTTACACCGGTCAACGACTTCATTCTGCGATACCGCTGGCAAGCGCTGCTGCTGCTCGGCTTGATCGCTACCTATCGGATGTCCGATACGGTCATGGGCGTGATGGCCAACGTGTTCTACATCGACCAGGGCTTCACCAAGGACCAGATCGCCAGCGTCAGCAAAATCTTCGGCCTGATCATGACCCTGGTGGGTGCCGGCATGGGCGGCCTGCTGATCGTGCGTTTCGGCATCCTGCCGATCCTGTTCATCGGTGGTGTCGCATCCGCGGCGACCAACATCCTGTTCCTGATGCTCGCCGACATGGGCCCCAACCTGAACATGCTGGTGCTGACCATCTCCCTGGACAACTTCAGCTCGGGCCTGGCGACCTCGGCGTTCGTCGCCTACCTGTCGAGCCTGACCAACCTCAAGTTCTCCGCCACCCAATACGCCCTTCTCAGCTCGATCATGCTGTTGCTGCCACGCCTGATCGGCGGCTACTCCGGGGTCATGGTGGAAAAATTCGGTTACCACAACTTCTTCCTGATCACCGCCCTGCTAGGCGTCCCGACCCTGCTGTTGATCGCCTTGCACTGGTTCCAGGAGAACCGCCGCGCAGGCCCGACTCCGACACCGGAACCAGTACAGACCCCGGTCGCCGAAGAATCGTAGGCTCTTTACGCAGGAAGAGTCGCGGAGGGAGGAGTGAATCCCGCCCTCCTGCCACACTACCGACCGCACGCCTGTACGCCAGCGGATCTCGCCCGTACAATGCTCCGTCATTTCTCGTCATCAGCAATCGATAACGGCCAACCATGCGCACCAGTCAATTTTTGCTCGCCACACAAAAAGAAACGCCTTCCGATGCGGTCGTGATCAGCCACCAGCTGATGCTGCGCGCCGGCATGATCCGTAAACTCGCCTCGGGCCTGTACACCTGGCTGCCGATGGGCTTGCGGGTAATGCGCAAGGTCGAAGCCGTCGTTCGTGAAGAAATGAACGCCGCCGGCTCTCTCGAAGTGTTGATGCCGAGCACGCAACCGGCTGAGCTGTGGCAGGAATCCGGGCGCTGGGAAGAGTACGGCCCTGAATTGCTGCGCTTCAAGGATCGCCACGGTCGCGACTTCTGCGCAGGCCCGACCCACGAAGAAGTCATCACCGATCTGATGCGCAACGAACTGAGCAGCTACAAGCAGCTGCCGATCAACCTGTACCAGATCCAGACCAAATTCCGTGACGAAATCCGCCCACGTTTCGGCTTGATGCGCGGCCGCGAATTCATCATGAAGGACGCCTACTCGTTCCACGCTGACCAGCCTTCGCTGCAGGTTACCTACGACCGCATGCACCAGGCTTACTGCAACGTGTTCACTCGCCTGGGTCTGAAGTTCCGCCCTGTTGAAGCCGACAACGGCTCCATTGGCGGCGCCGGTTCCCACGAGTTCCACGTGCTGGCCGAGTCCGGTGAAGACGATATCGTTTTCAGCAACGGCTCCGACTACGCCGCCAACATCGAAAAAGCCGAAGCCGTGCCCCGCGAAACTTCCCGCGCCGCACCGAGCGAAGAGCTGCGCCTGGTCGACACCCCGAACGCCAAGACCATTGCGCAACTGGTCGAAGGCTTCAACCTGCCGATCGAGAAAACCATCAAGACCCTCGTGGTGCACGCTGAAGAGAAAGGCAAGCTGATTGCCCTGATCATCCGTGGCGACCATGAGCTGAACGAAATCAAGGCTGCCAACCAGCCAGGCGTTGCCAGCCCTCTGGTCATGGCATCGGAAAGCGAACTACGCGACGCCATCGGCGCTGGTGCCGGTTCCCTCGGCCCGTTGAACCTGCCGCTGCCGATCATCATCGACCGTTCGGTCGAGCTGATGAGCGACTTCGGCATCGGTGCCAACATCGATGACAAACACTACTTCGGTGTGAACTGGGAGCGCGACCTGCCTGTTCCAACCGTTGCCGACCTGCGCAACGTCGTGGCCGGCGACCCGAGCCCGGACGGCAAGGGCACCCTGGAGATCAAGCGCGGCATCGAAGTCGGGCACATCTTCCAGCTGGGCAACAAGTACAGCAAAGCGATGAAATGCGAAGTGCTGGGCGAGAACGGCAAGCCGGTCACCCTGGAAATGGGCTGCTACGGTATCGGCGTGTCCCGCGTGGTGGCGGCTGCCATCGAGCAGAACAACGACGAAAAAGGGATCATCTGGAGCGACACCCTCGCGCCATTCCAGATTGCCCTGGTGCCGCTGCGCTACGAGACCGAGCAGGTTCGCGAAGCCACCGACAAGCTGTACGCGGAACTCACCGCTGCCGGCTTCGAAGTGCTGCTGGACGACCGCGACAAGAAAACCAGCCCGGGCATCAAGTTCGCAGACATGGAACTGATCGGCATTCCACACCGGATCGTGGTCAGCGACCGCGGCCTGGCCGAAGGCAACCTGGAATACAAGAGCCGTACCGAGGCCGACGCACAAGCGCTACCGGTCGCCGACGTGCTGTCCTTCCTTCAGGCCCGCATCCGCCGCTGATAGCAGATATAGAGACGTCATGTTCAAGCGAAACACCTTAGGCCTCGGTGGTGCCGCCTTGTGCGGCGCCCTGCTGGTCAGCGGCTGTGCCAACCACATGTCGCAACGCAGCGAGCAAGAGGAACGGGTCGAGCGCAAATTGCTCGATCACAGCCTGCAGATCGATGTCGGTGAGCCCAAGGTGCTTGAGCTGCCGCAACGGCGGGTGAAAATCCACGAGCAGAAGACTTTCGAAGTCACTGAATACGAAGTCACGCGTCACTACGACCGCTATACGCCGTACCAACCCTGGCGGGAGATCTACGAAATCCCGCTGGGCGCGGTGGCCGTGGTGGCGGGTGTCGGTGCCAACGTGGTCAATGTGTTCGCCCTCGGCAATCTGCCGGACAGCGTGACCAAGGACTGGCTGAGCTACGGTTTCGCCGGGCTCAACCCGTTCATGAACACGCAGTCCCACGGTCGCGCGCAGCAGAACCTGGCCGGTATTGATGAAGTCCAGCGCGACAAGCGCACGGAGTACTCAAGCCTGCCCTGGAGCGAGCGCCCGGTCGAGGTCAAGGCCGGCAAGGAAACCTTCGAACTGACCACCGACAAAAACGGCGTGTTGCGCCTGAATCTGTTGGACAATCCGTTCGCCGAACATGACATCAATCATCTGAGCCGATTGCTGATTCGTGTCGAGGATGCCCAGGACGACGTACACACCGACTCCTCGCTAGCCGTCAGCAGCACCTTGCGCAGCAAGCTCTATGAGGCCCACGGGCTGATTTATGACGATCTCGAAGGCGACGAAGTCAATCAGTGGGTCCACCGGGTCAAGCGCTTGTCGGAGCTGGGTCTTGAAGAAGAAGCCAGCGAACTGGAACAGAGCCTGATCGAACTGACGCGCAATGATCCCGAATTGCAGACCGAATTCCTGAAATCGCTGACCCGGAATGGCGAGCGACTGGTGGCGAATCCGGGGCTGAACTAAAAAGCCAGAAGCCTTCGCGAGCCTGCTCGCGAAGGCGGCCTGACATTCACCACCAAACCTCTATCTTCCGCTACCGCTCAAACAACTCCATCTGCTCGAACCCGCCCCGCAAGTCCTCCAGCCGCACACCGACCCCCAACAACCGCACCGGTTTACCGCCGCGATTGAAGGCCTGGGTCAGCATCAACTGATAACTCCCCAGATCCCGCCCTGCCCCGGCCTGCTCCAATGTAGTCTGGGTGAAGTCGTGGAACTTCACTTTGACGAATGGCTTGCCCGGACGATAGCTGCTGTCGATTCGCGCCATGCGACCCGCCAGGGTCTCCAGCAGCTCGGGCAACTTGTCCAGGCAGCTCTTCAGGTCCGGCAGATCAACGTCGTAGGTATTTTCAACACTGATCGACTGACGACGACTGTCGTTGTGCACCACACGGTCATCGATCCCACGGGCAAGGCTCCAGAGTCGCTCGCCAAAGCTGCCGAACTCACGCACCAGCGCCAACTTGTCCCACTCGCGCAATTGGAGGCAATCGGTGATCCCCAGCTTGCCGAGCTTGTCGGCGGTGACTTTGCCGACCCCGTGCAACTTGTTCACGGGCAAACCGCTGACAAAGTCCTCGACCTGGTCCGGAGTGATGACAAACAGGCCATTGGGCTTTTTCCAGTCACTGGCGATCTTGGCCAGAAACTTGTTCGGCGCCACGCCCGCCGACACGGTGATATGCAACTGGTTGGAGACCCGGCGTCGGATGTCCTGGGCAATGCGCGTTGCACTGCCACCGAAATGCGCACTGTCCGACACATCGAGGTACGCCTCATCGAGCGAGAGCGGCTCGATGATCTCGGTGTAATCGCGAAAGATCGTGTGAATCTCCCTGGACGCTTCTCTATAGGCATCCATGCGTGGCTTGACGATGGTCAGGTCGGGGCACAGCTTCAAGGCATGCCCGGAGGACATCGCCGAACGCACCCCGTACGCCCGCGCCTCATAATTGCAGGTGGCGATCACCCCGCGCCGGTCCGCCGACCCACCTACCGCCAGTGGTTTACCGGCGAGGCGTGGGTCGTCGCGCATCTCGATGGCTGCATAGAAACAGTCACAATCGACGTGGATGATCTTGCGTTGAGTCATAGCAAAGCCGTGTTCATGGCAAAGAAAAGGCGTCATGGCGTGCCGGATAAACAGTATCTCACCGACACCTGTATATAGCACCAGTAGTCTGAATGTTCTTTTCCAATCGTAGGAAGAGTCGATTGTGAATTTGTTTTTTCAATCGAAAAGTTGCTTTCAATAGACCCACAGGCCTTGCCCTGCCTGCCTCACAGACCGATCGGCCTCCCCTTTTGAACGCTAACCGATTGAACGGGAAGAGGTTTTATCGGAAATTGAGGTTGACACCCGAGCGCATCTCTATAGAATGAGCCACACAGACGCGGGATGGAGCAGTCTGGTAGCTCGTCGGGCTCATAACCCGAAGGTCGTCGGTTCAAATCCGGCTCCCGCAACCAAACATCAAAAAAGGCTACTCGAAAGAGTGGCCTTTTTTGTGCGTGCTCATTTTGTAGCATCGAACGCCGAAACACGGCCTGGACGCTCAACGAGACCGAAATCGGAAATCGTTCTGATTCCGAAACTTAGGCCATCCCTGCGACCGTTTGACGCGATTCAACGTTTATTTGACCTGCTTCAGGATTAACGGTTGACACCCCGGCGTATCTCTATAGAATGCCGCCACACAGACGCGGGATGGAGCAGTCTGGTAGCTCGTCGGGCTCATAACCCGAAGGTCGTCGGTTCAAATCCGGCTCCCGCAACCAAACATCAAAAAAGGCTACTCGAAAGAGTGGCCTTTTTTGTATCTGTTGAAAAAGTCCTTTCGCAACAATGACCTGTCACTGTGTAGCAAGTCGTTTGGGAAGCACCCATGCGCCGGGTTCAGACTATGCTCTATTGCAGGCTGAAGCCTTCACGACTGATGACGCGCCGTCCCCGTTGCCCGGTGATAGGCGTTAATATTTGTGATTATTTTTTTCTACAGGGATTGGTAACTTGGCTGGATACCTCCATCCTGTCGCGCACAATCCAAGAGGTGATTGATGCGCGCCAACTCGTCTGATTCACAAGACACTGTCACAGCGACACAACCGATCAATGCCGAGCGCTTGCGCCTGCTTGATCGATTGAGCAAATACCGTCAACCCATTGGCCTGGCGGTCACCCTGCTATTGTTCGCGATTGCGCTGATTGCCTGTCGCCACCTGTTGAGCGAGCTCGACCTTTACGCGCTGCACGACTCAATCCTCGACGTTCCCAAACCTGCCTTGATGGGCGCACTGGCTGCAACCGTTGTGGGTTACATCATTCTGCTCGGCTACGAATGGTCGGCCAGCCGCTATGCCGGGGTGAGCCTGACACCGCGCACTTTGGCGCTGGGTGGTTTCACGGCCTTTGCCATCGGCAACGCCATCGGTCTTTCAATGTTGTCGGGCGGTTCGGTTCGCTATCGCCTCTATGCCCGTCATGGCCTGGGAGCGGCTGAAGTCGCCCGCATGACGTTGTTCGCCAGCCTCTCGCTGGGTTGCGCCCTGCCGCCGCTGGCTGCCCTGGCGACGCTCAGCGACCTGCCAGCCGCATCCACCGCCCTGGGGCTCTCCGAGACATTGCTGGGCGTGGTGGCGAGCGCCGTGCTCGTGCTGTTTTCGGTGCTGGCCATCGGTATCTACCGTCGTCGGCTGCCGGAGCAACCATACCCGGACAACCTGCTGGTCAGGGTCGGGCGTCGCACCTTGCGCCTGCCCGGGCGTCGCCTGACATTCCTGCAATTGATCATCACCGCCCTGGACGTAGCGGCCGCCGCCACCGTGCTCTATCTGCTGCTGCCGGAAACACCGCCCTTCGGCGCGTTCCTTCTGGTTTACCTGCTGGCCCTGGCCGCTGGCGTACTCAGCCATGTGCCGGGCGGTGTCGGGGTATTCGAGGCAATATTGCTGGCGGCGTTTTCCGACACCCTGGGCGCTGCGCCATTGGCGGCCGCCCTGCTGCTCTATCGCTTGATCTACGTGGTCCTGCCCTTGCTGGTGGCCTGCCTGCTGTTGCTGATCAATGAAGGCCAGCGCCTGTTCCAGACACGCCAGACGTTGCGCGCGGCCTCGGGCCTGGCGGCTCCGATACTGGCGGTGCTGGTATTCCTGTCCGGCGTTGTCCTGCTGTTCTCCGGCGCCACCCCGGAAATCGATACCCGCCTGGAACACATTGGCTTTCTGATCCCCCATCGACTGGTCGATGCCTCGCACTTCGGTGCCAGCCTGGTCGGCGTGCTTTGCCTGTTGCTGGCCCAAGGACTGCGTCGCCGGCTGTCGGCCGCGTGGATGCTGACCACCATTCTGCTGCTGGTCGGTGCCCTGCTCTCGCTGCTCAAAGGCTTCGACTGGGAAGAAGCCAGCCTGATGGTGCTGACGGCGAGCCTGCTCGGGGTATTCCGCCGCTCGTTCTATCGCCCCAGCCGCCTGACCGAAGTACCGTTCTCGCCGCTGTACCTGGTGGCCAGCCTGTGCGTGCTCGGGGCGTCGATCTGGTTGCTGCTGTTCGCCTATCAGGACGTTCCCTACAGCCACCAACTCTGGTGGCAGTTCACCCTCGACGCCGACGCCCCTCGCGGCCTGCGCTCGCTGCTCGGCGCCGCTGTGCTGCTCGTGGTGGTGTCCCTGACCTGGCTGCTGCGCACTGCACGTCCGGTCATTCACCTGCCCATGCCCGATGAACTGGAGCGCGCCAGCAAGATCCTCATGGCATCGGCTCAACCGGATGGTGGCCTGGCCCTGACCGGTGACAAGGCGCTGCTGTTTCACACCAATGACGAAGCGTTCCTGATGTACGCCCGTCGCGGCCGCAGCCTGGTGGCGCTGTATGACCCGATCGGCCCGGGCCAGCAACGGGCGGAAATGATCTGGCAGTTCCGCGACCTGTGCGACATCCACCACGCCCGTCCCGTGTTCTATCAAGTGCGCGCCGAGAACCTGCCGTACTACATGGACATCGGCCTGACCGCGATCAAGCTCGGCGAAGAAGCCCGGGTCGATCTCAAGCGTTTTGATCTCGAAGCCAAGGGCAAAGAGATGAAGGACCTGCGCTACACCTGGAACCGTGGCACCCGTGACGGCCTGTCCCTGGAAATCCATGAGCCGGGCCACGCGCCGATGGATGAGCTCAAGGTGATTTCCGATGCCTGGCTGACCGGCAAGAACGTCCGGGAGAAAGGCTTCTCGCTGGGCCGCTTCAGCGATGACTACCTCAAGCATTTCCGCATCGCGGTGATTCGTTTCGAAGGTCGCCCGGTGGCGTTCGCCAACCTGCTCGAGACCTACGGCCATGACCTGGCCAGCCTTGATCTGATGCGCGCGCACCCGGATGCCCCGAAGCTGACCATGGAGTTCATGATGGTCGGCCTGATTCAACATTATAAAAACCATGGATACGCGCGTTTCAGCCTGGGCATGGTGCCGTTGTCGGGGTTGCAACCCCGTCGCGGCGCGCCATTGACCCAGCGCCTGGGCTCGATGGTATTCCGCCGCGGTGAGCAACTGTACAACTTCCAGGGCTTGCGACGCTTCAAAGACAAGTTCCAGCCTGATTGGGAACCCCGTTATATGGCCGTGCCCGCCGGACTCGATCCGCTGGTTGCGCTGGCCGACACTGCTGCCCTGATCGCGGGCGGCTTGACCGGATTGGTGAAACGCTGATGATTCAACGCTCCTTGCGGTATGTATTGGGCACGCTGGTGATAGTGGCCCTGATTCTCGGTGGCGGTTACTGGTACCTGAAACGCCCGGCACCGGAACCGACCCTCGAATTGCTGACCCCGGCCGATGGTGCGGCGATGACCCGTGTCATCCCCGGCACCACGCCACGCGCCCAGGTGCTGGTGGCGGTCAACGAAGACCAGAAACTCAGCGACAAGCAATTGATCACCCTGAGCCGTAGCGGCGCGGCACAAATTGTCCAGGTGATCCTGCCAAAGGACTGCCTGCTGCAAAGCCGCGCCCTGCAATCAGGTCTGCGGGAACTCAAAGGCCCGGCGACCCTGGTCAGCGGCATCGGCCCTGGCGCCGTGCTGGCCTGGCGCTGGTTGTCCGAGCAAAAGGACGACAAGGCCTACGCCGTCTCGGTCGACCTGGCCCTGGAAAAGGGTGGCTGCACGCACCTGTTGCCGAAAAGCGCCGCCCACGGCCACTGGCTGGCGGCGTGGAACGACAACCCGGACGACACCAGTGCCGGCTTCGTGCGTGATCAACCGAACGCCGAGACCAGCATCAGCGACTACGACATCAACCTGCCGCAAGTGCTGAACAACGAACTGCGCAAGATCCTCGTCGGTGGCGACAAAGCCGCTGGCGGCCTGCAGATCCCGGTGGTCGAAGTGCCGGCAGGCCAGGCCAGGGACACCGTGACCCTGTTCCTGTCCGGTGACGGCGGCTGGCGCGACCTCGACCGCGACGTGGCGGGCGAGATGGCCAAGATCGGCTACCCAGTGGTTGGTATCGACACCCTGCGCTACTACTGGCAGCACAAGAGCCCCGAGCAAAGCGCGCTGGACCTGGCTGAACTGATGCAACACTACCGGCAGAAATGGGGCACCAAGCGCTTCATCCTGACCGGCTACTCGTTCGGCGCCGACGTACTGCCGGCGATCTACAACCGTCTGGCCGAATCGGAACAGCAACGCGTCGACGCCATTATCCTGCTGGCCTTCGCCCGTACCGGCAGCTTCGAGATCGAAGTCGAAGGCTGGCTCGGCAACGCCGGCAAGGAAGCCGCTACCGGCCCGGAAATGGCCAAGCTGCCAGCCGCCAAAGTGGTGTGCATCTACGGCGAGGAAGAAACCGACGAGAGTGGCTGCACCGACAAGACGGCGGTGGGCGAAGCCATCAAGCTGCCTGGCGGCCACCACTTCGACGAGAACTACCCGGCGCTGGCCAAGCGCCTGGTGGATGTGATCGAGAAACGTCAGGCGAAGGAAACGGCTGCTACAGAGTGATCTGAGCCAGCCGAAAAAAGCCCTCGTTACCTCACGGTAGCGTGGGCTTTTTACATTCGACCAATCAACGCAACCCCTTGTGGGAGTGAGCTTGCTCGCTCCCACAAGGGATCTTCACTGGCTCCAGAAAATGCATTGACCACAAAAAAGCCCCCGCTGCCGCAATGGCAACGGGGGCTTTTTGATGAGGTTTACATCTCCACCTGCGTCCCCAGTTCAATCACCCGGTTTAACGGCAGATTGAAGAAACGCAAATTGCCGTTGGCGTTCTGCAACATGAAGGCAAACAACCCTTCGCGCCAACGGGCCATGCCTTCGAGCTTGGAGGCAATGACCGTCTCGCGGCTGAGGAAGTAGGTGGTACGCATCGGACTGAAATCCAGTTCATCGAGGTGGCACAGTTTCAGTGCCTGCGGTACATCCGGCTCATCGGTGAATCCGAAATGCAGGATTACGCGGAAGAAACCTTCGCCGTAGGAGTCGACCTCGAAGCGCCGTTGTAGTGGCACCCGCGGGATGTCTTCGTACACCACCGTCAGCAACACCACTTGCTCGTGCAACACTTGATTATGCAGCAGGTTGTGCAACAACGCATGGGGCACGGCATCCGCCCGCGCTGTCAGGAACACAGCGGTGCCCTGAACTCGATGGGGCGGTTGTACGGCAATGCTGCTGATGAAGATCGGCAGCGGCAATCCACCCTCATCGATGCGCTCAACAAGCAACTGTTTGCCGCGCTTCCAGGTAGTCATCAACACAAACAGCACAATACCGGCGATCACCGGGAAAGCCCCGCCCTGGACGATTTTCGGCACGTTGGCGGCAAAGTACAGGCCGTCCACCAGCAGAAAACCGAGCAGCAGCGGAACGGCGAAAAGCGGTGGCCATTTCCACAACAGCAATATCACGGCCGACACCAGGATGGTGGTCATCAGCATGGTCCCGGTCACCGCCACACCGTAGGCTGAGGCCAGGGCACCGGAGGATTCGAAACCCAGCACCAACAGCACCACGCCGACCATCAGCGCCCAATTCACCGCGCCGATGTAGATCTGGCCCTGTTCGGCACTGGAGGTGTGCCGGATGTGCATGCGCGGAATGTAACCGAGCTGGATCGCCTGACGGGTCAGGGAGAACGCACCGGAAATCACCGCTTGCGAGGCAATCACCGTAGCCAGGGTCGACAAGCCGACCAGCGGGATCAATGCCCAGCTGGGTGCAAGCAGGTAGAACGGGTTACGGGCTGCTTCCGGGTCACCCAGCAACAAGGCACCTTGACCAAAATAATTGAGCACCAGCGCCGGCAGCACCAGGAGAAACCAAGCGCGAGCAATCGGCTTGCGCCCGAAGTGGCCCATGTCCGCGTACAGCGCTTCGGCACCGGTCAATGCCAGTACTACAGCGCCGAGAATTGTCACGCCCATGCCCGGGTGGTCGATGAAGAAGCGCACGCCCCACACCGGGTTCATCGCTTCCAGGACCTCTGGATGCTGGCTGATGCCATAGACGCCCAATGCACCCAGCACAAGGAACCAGGTGACCATGATCGGCCCGAACAGAATGCCGATGCGCGCCGTGCCGTGACGCTGGATCAGAAACAGCGCGACCAGCACCACCAGCGACAGCGGCACGACCCAATGGTCGATGCCTTCGAAGGCCAGCCCCAGGCCTTCAATCGCCGACAGCACGGAAATCGCCGGGGTGATCATGCTGTCGCCATAGAACAACGCCGCACCGATCAGTCCGCAGACCACCAGCAACGTGCGCAACTTGGCGTGCCCCGCCGCCGCCCGCCGGGCCAGTGCGGTCAAGGCCATGATCCCGCCTTCGCCCTGGTTGTCGGCGCGCAGTACAAACATCATGTACTTGATCGACACGACCCAGATCAGCGACCAGAAAATGAGTGCCAGAATCCCCAGCACCCCATCATGGTTGACCGGTACGCCGTAGCCTCCGGAAAACACTTCCTTGAGGGTGTACAACGGACTGGTGCCGATATCGCCATAAACCACCCCGACTGCCGCGACCAGCATGCCGATCGGCTTGACCGCCGAATGCTCGGCACCTGCAGCCTGACTACTTGCCTGACCCATCCACCACTCCTACTTCTCAGACCCGGGCTTCTTTGAAAGAAGCACTATGCTTTGTCGTGCAGCATGCGCTGTTTTACTTCACGTTACAGACGTTTTGTTGACTGTAAAAAATCAGTAAAGCGTAACGGCGCGAAGCATAGCGCAGCACTCGTCGTATTTCCCTGCATAAAGCTGGTCAAGTGAACGACTCATCGCTAGAATTGCGCACTTTTTGATCAGAGGCGCAGTTCAAGCGCCCGTCCGTCGGTTTTGCCCTGCCCGGCAAGCGGCGTCACAAAATACCGAGGTTAGACATGTCCACCACTCCTGCGCCGGCCAATCCAAAGGTTGGCTTCGTATCCCTGGGTTGCCCCAAAGCACTGGTCGACTCCGAGCGCATCCTTACCCAGCTGCGCATGGAAGGCTATGACGTGGTGTCCACCTACCAGGACGCCGACGTCGTGGTAGTCAACACGTGCGGCTTCATCGACTCGGCCAAGGCCGAGTCCCTGGAAGTGATCGGCGAAGCCATCAAGGAAAACGGCAAGGTCATCGTGACCGGCTGCATGGGCGTCGAAGAAGGCAACATTCGCAACGTACACCCGAGCGTGCTGGCCGTGACCGGTCCGCAGCAGTACGAGCAAGTGGTCAACGCCGTGCACGAAGTCGTGCCGCCACGCCAGGACCACAACCCGCTGATCGACCTGGTGCCACCACAAGGCATCAAGCTGACCCCGCGCCACTATGCCTATCTGAAGATTTCCGAAGGCTGCAACCACAGCTGCAGCTTCTGCATCATCCCGTCGATGCGCGGCAAACTGGTCAGCCGTCCGGTGGGCGACGTGCTCGACGAGGCCCAGCGCCTGGTCAAGTCCGGTGTCAAAGAGCTGTTGGTGATCTCCCAGGACACCAGCGCCTATGGCGTCGACGTGAAGTACCGCACCGGTTTCTGGAACGGCGCGCCGGTGAAAACCCGCATGACCGAACTCTGCGAAGCCCTGAGCACCCTCGGCGTCTGGGTTCGCCTGCACTACGTTTACCCGTACCCGCACGTTGACGAGCTGATCCCGTTGATGGCCGCCGGCAAGATCCTGCCGTACCTGGACATCCCGTTCCAGCACGCCAGCCCGAAAGTGCTGAAGTCGATGAAACGCCCGGCCTTCGAAGACAAGACCCTGGCCCGTATCAAGAACTGGCGCGAAATCTGCCCGGACCTGATCATCCGTTCGACCTTCATCGTCGGCTTCCCGGGCGAGACCGAAGAAGACTTCCAGTACCTGCTGAACTGGCTGACCGAAGCCCAGCTCGACCGCGTCGGCTGCTTCCAGTACTCGCCGGTAGAAGGCGCACCGGCCAATGACCTGGACCTGGAAGTCGTCCCGGACGACGTCAAGCAGGACCGTTGGGACCGCTTCATGGCGCACCAGCAGGCCATCAGCTCGGCGCGCCTGCAAATGCGCATCGGCCGCGAGATCGAAGTGCTGGTCGATGAAGTCGACGAGCAAGGCGCGGTGGGCCGCTGCTTCTTCGATGCCCCGGAAATCGACGGCAACGTATTCATCGACAACGGCAGCAACCTCAAGCCGGGCGACAAGGTCTGGTGTAAAGTGACTGACGCCGACGAATACGACCTGTGGGCTGAACAGATCTAAACGCAAAAAATACGCAAAGCCCCGCTCTCTTGACGAGATGCGGGGCTTTTTTACGGCTATCGTTTGCACATGGAGGGATTCCTATCAACCAACGCATAAGAGGCAGACGGGCATGCGGCAGCATTCGGTCATCCACACGCCGAAACTCGGCGACTACGAAGAACTGACCCGGGTCTGGGAGGCCTCGGTACGCGCCACCCACGACTTTCTGCCGGACAGCTACATCGAACTGCTGAAAAACCTGGTGCTGACCCGCTACCTCGACTCGGTGATGCTGATCTGCACCAAGGATTCGAGCCAGCGCATCACCGGGTTCGCCGGCGTCGCGGCCGGCAAGATCGAAATGCTCTTCATCGCCCCCGACCATCGCGGCCAGGGCCTGGGCAAGAAATTGCTGCGCTATGCCCTGGAACACCTGAACGCCAATGAGCTGGACGTCAACGAACAGAACCCCCAAGCCCTCGGCTTTTACTTCAAACAGGGCTTCGAGGTGATTGGACGCTCGGAGGTCGATGGCATGGGGCAGCCGTATCCGTTGTTGCACATGCGGATGCGTCAGGATCAACAACACGCCCAACATGGCTGACACAACACATGACCAATGTGGGAGCGGGCTTGCTCGCGAAAGCGGTGTGTCAGTCGACATCTATGTTGGGTCTGCCGGCCCTTTCGCGAGCAAGCCCGCTCCCACAAAAGCCAAACAGCGTAAATGGAACCGGGATTAACCGGCGCCAGGCAGGTACAATGCCCACCCCCTTTTTGTTACGGCCCTGACATGACTGACCCGATTCGTCTCTCCAAACGCCTCATCGAACTCGTCGGCTGTTCCCGTCGGGAGGCTGAGCTGTTCATCGAGGGCGGCTGGGTCACCGTCGACGGTGTGGTCATCGACGAGCCGCAATTCAAGGTCGACACCCAGAAAGTCGAGCTTGATCCCGAAGCCAAGGCCACCGCGCCGGAACCTGTGACCCTGCTGCTCAACGTGCCCGCCGGCATGGACGCAGACACCGCCATGGCCACCCTCGGCGCCGAGACGCTGAGCGAAGAGCACCGTTACGGCAAGCGCCCGTTGCGCGGACACTTCCTGCGCCTGACCGCCAGCACCGACCTGCAGGCCAACGCCAGCGGGCTGCTGGTGTTCACCCAGGACTGGAAAATCCTGCGCAAACTCACCGCCGACTCCAGCAAGATCGAGCAAGAGTATGTGGTCGAGGTTGAAGGCGAGATGGTGGCCCACGGCCTGAACCGCTTGAACCACGGCCTGACCTACAAGGGCAAAGAGTTGCCGGCGGTCAAGGCCAGCTGGCAGAACGAGAACCGCCTGCGCTTTGCCATGAAGAACCCGCAGCCGGGCATCATCGCCCTGCTTTGCCAGGCGGTCGGCCTCAAGGTCATCGCCATCCGTCGCATCCGCATCGGCGGCGTGTCCATCGGCAAAGTGCCGGTGGGGCAATGGCGCTACCTGTCCGGCAAAGAGAAGTTCTAAGGCTTTTCTCGCCGCCACACATTTCGGCGCCGCGCCTGGCCGCGACGCCCACAGCTGAATATCAGGACTGCCCACATGATTCATAACGACGTACTGCGCAGCGTGCGCTACATGCTCGACATCAGCGACAAGAAAGTCATCGAGATCATCAAGCTCGGCGGCCTGGACGTGACCCTGCCGGACCTGCTGACCTACCTCGACAAAAAAGAGGAAGACGAGGAAGGCTTCGTACGTTGCCCGGACGAAGTCATGGCGCATTTCCTCGACGGCCTGGTGATCTTCAAGCGCGGCAAGGACGAAAGCCGTCCGCCGCAGCCGATCGAAGTGCCAGTGACCAACAACATCATCCTGAAAAAGCTGCGGGTAGCGTTCGAGCTGAAAGAAGACGACATGCACGCGATCCTCAAGGCCGCCGAGTTCCCGGTGTCCAAGCCTGAGCTGAGCGCACTGTTCCGCAAGTTCGGCCACACCAACTATCGCCCGTGCGGCGACCAGCTGCTGCGCAATTTCCTCAAGGGCCTGACCCTGCGCGTTCGCCCGCAGTAAACGCCCGCTGGCCTTGAGCTGCATGCATGCAGCTCAAGGTCGGGCCATATGTCCCCTCATTCCGCGCAAAAATAGTGGCTCCACTTCTGGCAGCTGACGACTAGGGTGTAAAGACCTCAGTTCTCAGGATTCGCCATGCATCCCTACTTCTCCCTGCAAGGCCGCACCGCCCTGGTGACCGGCGGCACCCGTGGTATCGGCAAGATGATCGCCCAGGCCTATGTCGAGGCGGGTGCCACCGTGTACGTCTGCGCCCGCGACGTCGAAGCCTGCCTGCAAACCGCTGACGAACTCGGTGCACTTGGCCGCTGCCGCGCCATCGCGGCCAACCTCGCCACCGAAGAAGGCGTCCTGCAACTGGCCACCCGCCTGGGCGAGCAGATCACTCATCTGGACATTCTGGTAAACAATGCCGGCACCACCTGGGGCGCACCGCTGGAGAGCTACCCGATCAAGGGCTGGGAGAAGGTCATGCAGCTCAACGTGACCTCGGTGTTCAACTGCATCCAGCAGTTCCTGCCCCTGCTGCGCAAGGCCGGCTCCGAAGCGAATCCGGCGCGGATCATCAACATCGGATCGGTGGCCGGGATTTCCTCCTTCGGCGAGCAGGCGTATGCCTACGGGCCGAGCAAGGCTGCGTTGCACCAACTGTCGAGGATTCTGGCGCGCGAACTGGTCAGCCAGCACATCAACGTCAACGTGATCGCTCCGGGACGGTTTCCGAGCAAGATGACCCAGCACATCGGCAACGATGAACAGGCGCTGGCGCAGGACACGGCGCTGATCCCGATGAAGCGTTGGGGTCGCGAGGAGGAGATGGCGGCGCTGGCGATCAGCCTGGCAAGTACCGCTGGAGCCTATATGACCGGGAACATCATTCCGCTGGATGGCGGGTTCAGTCTCTGAAATCGGCGGTGCGGCCTTCGCGAGCAAGTCGGATCGCCGCACCGCCGCTCCCAAAGGGCTCTCGAGCGCACACAAAATTTGTGTCCATCACAAAACCTGTGGGAGCGTGGCTTGCCCGCGATGACGGACTGACAGGCGCCACCGAGCCAAAGGCCGTGTGGGTTATCATGCCGGCCTTAATTCCGCCTCGACCCCAAACCATGACCTACAGCGTTTCCCCCATCGGCTTCGTGCGCTCCTGCTTCAAGGAGAAGTTCGCCATTCCGCGCCAACCCCAACTGGCCCCGGCTGCCCGTGGCGTGCTGGAACTGGTGGCGCCATTCGATCAAGGGGACGCGGTGCAAGGCCTGGAGCAGGTCAGTCACGTGTGGCTGCTATTCCTGTTCCACCAGGCCCTGGAGGAAAAACCTCGCTTGAAGGTTCGCCCTCCTCGCCTCGGCGGGAATAAATCCATGGGCGTGTTCGCCACCCGCGCCACCCACCGCCCCAATGGCATCGGGCAGTCGGTGGTGAAACTGGACAAGGTCGAAGCCGGCCGGTTGTGGATCTCGGGCATCGATCTGTTGGATGGCACGCCGATTCTCGATATCAAACCCTACGTGCCCTACGCCGACATCATCGATACAGCCACCAACAGCATCGCCAGCGCTGCGCCACAGCTGATTCCCGTGCAGTGGATGGACACAGCACTGCAACAGGCTCACGAGCATGCCCAGCGCCTTGCAGAGCCCTTGGTCGAGTTGATCGAGCAATGCCTGGCGCAAGATCCACGCCCGGCCTATCAAACGCCTGCACCGGAGCGGGAGTACGGCGCGCAGTTCTGGGATGTCGATGTGCGTTGGCACTATCCGACACCGGAGCTGATCCGCGTGCTGGAAGTCATTCCCGCGAAAACCTGAACCCCGGAAACAAGAAAGCCCGCGTCACCTTCTCAGGTCACGCGGGCTTTCTTTGTGCTACGCAGCAACTGTAGGAGCTGGCTTGCCAGCGATGAACTCGAATACACCGCGTTTAACCGGTAAACACGCGTTATCGTCGACGACCATCGCGAGCAAGCTCGTTCCTACACGTGACCTGCGGTCACTTTTCGACGAACGCACGCTCGATCAGGTAATCACCCGGCTCGCGCATCCGCGGCGAAACCTTCAGGCCGAAGCTGTTCAGCACTTCGCTGGTCTCGTCGAGCATGCTCGGGCTGCCGCACAGCATGGCGCGGTCGTCCTGCGGGTTGATCGGTGGCAGACCGATGTCGCTGAACAGCTTGCCGCTGCGCATCAGGTCGGTCAGGCGACCTTCGTTCTCGAACGGCTCACGGGTCACGGTCGGGTAGTAGATCAACTTGTCACGCAGCGCGTCGCCGAAGAACTCGTTCTGCGGCAGGTGCTCGGTGATGAACTCGCGGTAAGCGACTTCGTTGACGTAACGCACGCCGTGGCACAGGATCACTTTTTCGAAACGCTCGTAGGTTTCCGGGTCCTGGATGACGCTCATGAACGGCGCCAGGCCGGTACCGGTGCTGAGCAGGTACAAATGTTTGCCAGGCTTCAAGTCATCCAGTACCAGCGTGCCGGTAGGCTTCTTGCTGATGATGATCTCGTCGCCTTCCTTCAGATGCTGCAACTGCGAAGTCAGCGGACCATCAGGCACCTTGATGCTGAAGAACTCGAGATGCTCTTCCCAGTTCGGGCTGGCAATCGAGTAAGCGCGCATAAGCGGGCGGCCGTTGGGCTGTTGCAGGCCGATCATCACGAACTGACCGTTCTCGAAGCGCAGGCCCGGATCACGGGTGCACTTGAAGCTGAACAGAGTGTCGTTCCAGTGATGAACACTGAGGACACGCTCGTGGTTCATGTTGCTCATGTACGTGGGACTCCTGGAGATTTGTCTGCGCGTGTTCGGCGCCTGCTCTGCAAAAAAGCCAGCTCTGCGCAATTGCATCGCATTCTAAAGGCAGAGACAATATCTGTTAAATGGATTATTAAGATAAGGGTTATCGGTTATATCGATATGCGATTTACTCTCCGTCAACTTCAAGTATTCGTCGCCGTCGCCCAGCAGGAAAGCGTGTCCCGTGCCGCGGGCCTGCTCAACCTCTCGCAATCGGCGGCGAGCACCTCGATCACCGAACTGGAGCGCCAGTGTAGCTGCCAGTTGTTCGACCGTGCCGGCAAACGGTTGAGCCTGAACGCCCTCGGTAAACAGCTGTTGCCGCAAGCGGTGGCGCTGCTGGACCAGGCCAAGGAAATCGAAGACCTGCTCAACGGCAAGTCCGGTTTCGGCTCGCTGGCCGTGGGCGCGACCCTGACCATCGGCAATTACCTGGCCACCTTGCTGATCGGCAGTTTCATGCAGCGCCACCCGGAAAGCCAAGTGAAGCTGCACGTGCAGAATACTGCCAATATCGTGCAGCAAGTGGCCCACTATGAAATTGATCTGGGTCTAATCGAAGGCGACTGCAGCCACCCGGACATCGAAGTGCAAAGCTGGGTCGAGGACGAACTGGTGGTGTTTTGCGCCCCTCAGCATCCGTTGGCCAAGCGTGGCACGGCCACCATGGACGAATTGAGCCACGAAGCCTGGATCTTGCGCGAGCAGGGCTCAGGCACGCGGTTGACCTTCGATCAAGCCATGCGCCATCACCGCACTTCGTTAAACATCCGCCTCGAGCTTGAGCACACCGAAGCGATCAAACGCGCGGTGGAATCAGGTTTGGGGATTGGCTGTATTTCCAGGCTGGCTTTGCGCGACGCATTCCGCCGTGGCAGCCTGGTGCCTGTCGAGACGCCGGATCTGGATCTGGCGCGACAGTTTTATTTCATCTGGCATAAACAGAAATATCAGACCTCGGCGATGCGCGAGTTTCTCGATCTGTGCCGCGCCTTCACCGCCGGGGTCCAGCGCAGCGACGAGATCGTGCTGCCGACAATCGCTTAGAGCAGAATCACCGCCCACACCAGGGCAATCATGCTCAATGCCACGAACTGGGCGGCACTGCCCATGTCCTTGGCATTCTTGGACAGCGGGTGCCGCTCAAGGGAAATTCGATCGATGGCCGCTTCCACCGCCGAGTTGAGCAACTCGACGATCAACGCCAACAGGCATACAGCGATCAACAACGCCCGTTCGACCCGGCTGACATTCAGGAAGAACGACAAAGGAATCAGGATGACGTTGAGCAACACCAATTGCCGAAAGGCGGCTTCACCGGTGAAGGCTGCGCGCAGGCCGTCCAGCGAATAACCGGAAGCATTGAGAATACGTTTCAGGCCGGTCTGGCCTTTGAAAGGTGACATAGAGTGGGCAACTGGCAAAAAAGAAGTGGGAAAGCTAGTTCAACCAAAGTCAAAAAAGCGTGAATTTGCCAGCCTTTAATGGCTGGAAATTGACTCAAGTTGTTGCAAGAGCAGCGCGGCCTGAGTCCGGGTCCGCACATTCAGTTTACGGAAAATCGCGGTCACGTGCGCCTTGATAGTGGCCTCGGAAACGCTCAGCTCGTAGGCGATCTGCTTGTTCAGCAAGCCTTCGCAGACCATGGTCAGCACGCGGAACTGTTGCGGGGTGAGGCTGGCAAGACCTTCGCTGGCCGCCTTGGCCTCATCCGAGACGCTGACCGCTTCGAACGCCTGCGGCGGCCAGAACACATCGCCGTCAAGGACTGCACGCACGGCCTTCTGGATCACACTCAAGTCGCTGGATTTGGGAATGAAGCCACTGGCGCCGAATTCACGAGATTTGACCATGATGGTCGCCTCTTCCTGGGCCGAGACCATGACCACCGGAATCTGCGGGTACTGGCCGCGCAGCAGGACCAGCCCGGAAAAACCGTAGGCCCCTGGCATGTTCAGGTCCAGCAGCACCAGATCCCAGTCGGACTTTTCCGTCAGGCGGACTTCCAGTTCGGCGATGCTCGCCACTTCCACCAGACGGACGTCCGGGCCAAGGCCCAGGGTCAGCGCTTGATGCAAGGCACTACGAAAAAGTGGGTGGTCATCGGCAATCAGGATTTCGTATGTGGCCATTTTTCAAATGATCCTGTTTTTCATGGGACGCCCGATGAATTCGGACCTCGCCAAAGCAAGTCAAGACACAGCCACGGAGCTGCACTGACAAGGCACGCTCAACGCAAAAAACGGCGTCGAAAATTCCGACCGCACCCTAATCGGCGCCAAGCATGCCCAGCGAAGCCGGGGTGGTCAAGCAGCATGGCCGGTACACTTTATTGCAGTATTCGCGACAATCAGTCCATCAATGGGGAGACCGACCGGACATAGGGCATCAACTCGGCGTGCGCCGGGGTCGAAACGTTCATGTCCAACTGGTGTTTGGCGTCGAGGTAATGCTGGCTGAACACATCGAAATAGGCGTCCAGCGCCGAAGCGGCGGCGACATCGCCTGCAAGGTCGAGGCACAGCGCCGCCACTTCCGCGGTGCACAGATGCTCGCTGCGGGTCGAGCGGCGCAACCGGTAGCGGGAGAGCTTCTCCGGCAGCAGGCTGAGGATCGGCAATCGATCGAAATAGGGGCTCTTGCGAAAGATCTTTCGCGCTTCGGTCCAGGTCGCATCCAGCAGAATGAACAGCGGGCGCTTCGTGCCATCGACGTCAACGCTGTTTGTCACGCGCTCAGGTTCGACGTACTCACCCGGAAACACCAGGTAAGGCTGCCATTGCGGGTCGGACAACAGCGCCAGCAACTTCGGATCGGTCTCGGTGCGGGACCAGATGAAGGCATGGTTGTCAGGTACCACGTCGGCGATCAGCCAACCGGTGTTGCTCGGTTTGAACACTTCCTTATTGGTCATGATCAGGCACACGCCGGAGCGGGTAGCGACCTGCGGGCGCCATGCGCACAGGCAGTGGCTCTCGATCACCCGGCAGTCACGGCAGCGCGTCGCGCGCCAGCCGCGGGCCTGAATCGGCTTGATGCCCTCCTCCTCACGCTGATCGCGCAAGCGGGCTACGGCATTCAAGGCAAAGCGCGCGGGGGTATGACTCATAGCGGGCAACGCCCACAGAGAAGGGAAATCGACACGAAAAACACTCGACAGGGTAAAAAGTGCCAGCAGTTTACCAGACCGCCCGGCGCAAGCCTGTACCGTCCAGCCCGCCTCCCCTATAATTCGCCGCCACTGAACGCACAGCCACGTGACGGGTCCAACCCCCATCACTGAACCAGGAGAGTTTCATGCTGCGCCTTATCGTTCCTACCGCGGCCATTTTGCTGGCGTCGTCCTTCAGCGCCCAGGCTGCGTCCTTGAAAGACACGGAACTGAACAAAATGCTGCAAAACGTCGCCACCCAGAGCAGCGTCGGCACTCCTCGAGCGATCAACGAAGACATCCTTGATCAAGGCTACACCGTTGAAGGCAAACAGCTGATCAACCATCTGAGCGTGCAGAGCAGCCACGCCGACAAGATGCGTTCAGACCCGAAAGCCGTGTACTTCCAGTTGGGAGCTTCTGTCTGCCGAAACGAAGGGTTTCGCAAGCTGATGGCCAAGGGCGCGATCATGCGTTACGACTTCACCGAGGTGAAGACCAACCGCCCGGTCGGCTCCGCAAGCTTCCAGGAATCGGATTGCCTGCAACCGGCCAAGAAGAAAAAGTAATCACCTGGTATTGGCGCGCCGTTGTTCATCTTCGGCGCGCAGTTCTGCCAGCAGCGCCTGCAAGTAATGTGAACGGCGTTCGCCACCGCGCAAACGCCGGCAGCACTCCTCTTCGAGACTCAAATGATGGGTCTCGGCTGATGACTTCAGCAATCGATACAGTTGCGTATCGATCTCCAGAACGACTCTGGCCATGGTTTCCCGCCTCCCTGCACTCCACTCATGTTTGAGTGATAAATCCTTGAACCGCTTGTACCGTGCGCCTTGCCGTTGACGCAAAGTTGTCGTGTGACACCTGTAACTTAGTAAATCAGAGTGCAGCACATGCGACGTGCGTTCAGACGAGCGGTGAAAGCACCTTGCAAATCGTCAATAAGCGGTTGCCAGGAAAGACTTTGTGGCGCAATGATCAAGGCAACGCAAATCACTGTGAAGGTCTAGATTTCAGGGTATCCACCTATACTTCTTCAAGGCTGGAAAGGGGCTGGCCGTCGCTTGTCGTGTTATGCGAACGTTTCTTTTATCCAAGGGAAAACAGAGCCTGTTTGGATGATCCGATGCCTTTCGGGTCAAGTAGGTCGCCCAGGCATGGGCCTGGGCAGACAGCGACACATGAAGTGTCGTGGCACCGACTTACGTTGTCGGGCCGAGGGTTCTGTGCATAAGGAGAAGTTGAATGCCTTACCAACCGAATGACCTCCTGAGCCGTCATTTTGAAGAAAGCGGCCACGACCTCATCAGCAAGGTCGAAGAACAACTCAAGCTGATTTCACCCAACAGCCCGAACATCCCGATCTACCGCGACATGGTCCTGACCGTGCTGCGCATGGCCCAGGAAGACCACAATCGCTGGAATGCCAAAATCACCCTACAAGCCCTGCGCGAACTGGAACAGGCTTTCCGCGTGCTCGAACAATTCAAGGGGCGGCGCAAGGTCACTGTTTTCGGCTCGGCCCGTACCCCCATGGAACATCCGCTCTACAGCATGGCCCGGGAAATCGGCGCTGCGCTGGCGCGCTCGGACATGATGGTGATCACTGGCGCCGGCGGCGGCATCATGGCCGCCGCCCATGAGGGCGCAGGCCTGACACACAGCCTGGGCTTCAACATCACCCTGCCCTTCGAGCAGCATGCCAACCCCACTGTCGACGGCACGACCAACCTGTTGCCCTTCCACTTCTTCTTCACCCGCAAGCTGTTCTTCGTCAAGGAAGCCGATGCCTTGGTGCTGTGTCCGGGTGGCTTCGGTACGCTGGATGAAGCACTGGAAGTGCTGACGCTAATCCAGACCGGCAAGAGCCCATTGGTACCCGTGGTGCTGCTCGACGCGCCGGGCGGCAAGTTCTGGCAAGGCGCACTGGACTTCATTCACCAGCAACTGGAGGAAAACCACTACATCCTGCCCACTGACATGAAGCTGGTGAAACTGGTCTACAACGTCGAAGAAGCGGTAGAGCATATCAACCAGTTCTACAGCAACTTCCACTCCAGTCGCTGGCTCAAGCATCAGTTCCTGATTCGCATGAATCACACACTCAGCGACCACGCACTCGAACACATGCAGGAGGCTTTCGCCGACCTGTGCCTGAGCGATCACTTCCATCAGCGCGCTTACAGTGGTGAGGAACATGACGAAGCCGAGTTCAGCCATCTGGTGCGGCTAGTCTTCAACTTCAACGCCCGCAATCATGGACGTCTGCGCGAGCTTGTGGACTACATCAACCTGCCGGAAAACTGGGCACAATCAAAACCCCAAGTACAACAACGCACCCGGGAACCGTCAAAGGTTTCATGAGGCATAAAAAACGGCCCGCTATCGAAATAGCGGGCCGTTTCAGTTCAATCATCCATTCCTCGACCACTGAAGAGGCGGTTGATCATTTCCATGGAGTATCCCCGATACGCCAGGAACCTGCCTTGCTTGGCTCGCTCCCGGGCGTCTGCCGGCAATTGCCCGGAGAACTTGCGCCGCCAGGTATCGATCAATTGCTCCTGCCAGTCGAAACCGCTCTCACGCAGGGCGAGTTCAATATCGGTGCGCTGCAGGCCGCGCTGGCCCAACTCTTCACGAATGCGTAAAGGGCCATAACCGGAACGGGCGCGGTAGGAAACGAAACTTTCGAGGTAACGGCTTTCGGACAACAACCCCTCTTCCGTCAACCGGTCGAGTGCTGTTTCGATCATTTCGGGAATGGCGCCGCGCTGACGCAGTTTACGCGTCAGCTCGACACGACCGTGCTCGCGCCGTGCGAGCAGGTCCATTGCAGTTCGCCGCACCGCGACGAGTGTATCGAGTACGGCGGTCATCGCTTCGATCAGATATCAGCGTCAGCCAGGTCGTCTTCGGTCTCTTTGACCGCAGAAGCTTTGGCGTCTGCTACCGACGAAGGGGACAGCAGCTTGTCACGCAGTTGCTTCTCCAGCTTTGCCGCGACTTCCGGGTTGTCTGCCAGGAACTTGGCCGAGTTGGCCTTGCCCTGACCGATCTTGGTGCCTTCATAGGCATACCAGGCACCGGACTTCTCGACGAAACCGTGCAGAACACCCAGGTCGATCATCTCACCGTTGAGGTAGATGCCCTTGCCGTAAAGAATCTGGAACTCGGCCTGACGGAACGGCGAAGCCACCTTGTTCTTCACAACCTTGACGCGGGTTTCGCTACCGACGACTTCATCACCTTCTTTCACCGCGCCAGTGCGGCGGATGTCCAGACGAACCGATGCGTAGAACTTCAGTGCGTTACCACCGGTGGTGGTTTCCGGGCTACCGAACATCACGCCGATTTTCATACGGATCTGGTTGATGAAGATCACCAGGCAGTTGGCGTTCTTGATGTTACCGGTGATTTTACGTAGCGCCTGGGACATCAGACGGGCTTGCAAGCCCACATGCATGTCACCCATTTCGCCTTCGATTTCAGCCTTTGGCACCAGGGCGGCCACGGAGTCGACGATGATCACGTCAACCGCGTTGGAACGCACCAGCATGTCGGTGATTTCCAGGGCCTGTTCGCCGGTGTCCGGCTGGGAAACCAGCAGGTCGTCGACGTTGACGCCCAGCTTGCCGGCGTACTCAGGGTCGAGGGCGTGTTCGGCGTCGACGAATGCGCAGGTCGCGCCGGCTTTTTGAGCCTGGGCGATCACGGACAAGGTCAGCGTCGTTTTACCGGAAGATTCAGGACCGTAGATTTCAACGATACGGCCTTTTGGCAGACCGCCGATGCCGAGAGCAATGTCCAGACCCAGAGAGCCAGTGGAGATGGCCGGGATCGCCTGACGGTCCTGATCGCCCATACGCATTACGGCACCCTTGCCGAATTGACGTTCGATCTGACCCAGGGCCGCAGCCAAGGCTTTCTTCTTGTTGTCGTCCATTAAAGTCCTCACGTAATCAATAAGGCCTGACGGCCAACACCTGTATAAGTAGCCAGTATTATTCCACAGCGATTCCGGATCGCCTACCCCTGATTTGAGATTTCTGCCGCGGCATACCGCAGCAGCCCCTCTAGCGCGGCCCTCACCGTTTGTCGGCGGACGTCGTCGCGATTACCCGGGAAGTGCTGCCGCTCACAGAACACTTGGTCTCCAACGCCCCAGGCCAGCCATACCGTGCCAACCGGCTTGTTCGCCGTTCCACCATCCGGTCCGGCGATGCCACTGACCGCCACGGAGAAATACGCGCTGTTTTTCTTCTGCGCCCCCCGCACCATGGCCTCGACCACCTCGCGACTGACCGCGCCCACGGTGGTGAACAATTCCACCGGGACATCCAGTTGCAGGGTTTTCTGCCGGTTGGAGTAGGTGACATAACCGGCCTCGAACCAGGCCGAACTCCCGGGGATACGGGTGATTGCCTCGGCGATGCCTCCGCCGGTGCAGGACTCCGCCGTGGTGACGTGGGCATTGAGAACCTGCAGGCGTCTGCCGAGTTCGGCGGCGAGCTGGGTGATTTCGTTCACGGTCATCTCCTGATCGGGCGGGATGAGGTTAACCGTACACGAGCAGACCGCACTTGCAAGCAACAGGAGCGATCAAAATGTAAAGAACCAAAGGCTCTGGAAAAGGCCTGTCGGGGAATCAATCTTCGGCGTCACCGGACGGGGCATGACCGACCCCCATACGCTTGGCCACCCAACGCTCATACAACCCCAGAACTACTTCTGTCCCGGCCATCGCCGCTAAACAACCACCCGCACAGGCAGCCCAAATGGAAACATTGGCGGCGTGCAGCAGCATGATGACCGAGGCGCCGCAGATCATGCTGGAGCCAGATCGCAGGCTCAGGCGTCGGACAAGGAGCCAGCCACGAACGCCCTCTTTATCGGCACGCCACATTTCACCAGTAACGCCACCGAGTATTGGCAGACTGATGACCAGCCACAGAGGCATGTCCAGCAACGCATATTGCTCAGCGGTCATTTCATGCCTCCTTGAGTGAACGGTCACACCGTGTTCTTGCCTAGATAGGCAAGCAGGTTATGCATCAATGCATATTTAGTCAATGCGTTAACGCATTGAAAAGATGATCCAATGTTTTCAGCACGCGAAAAAAACCCGCTCGGGAAGCGGGTTCTATCTGAACGCAGGGAGTGTTAGCGGGCGTACATACCCCACCAGAAAACATGCCCCAGGATAACAATCGGCTCCTCCTGGACTTCCTGAAAGGTGTAATCTTCGTCCGGATGCTCATCACGATTGAAGCTGCGCAAACGAATCCCGGTCGGCAGGCGATACAGCTGCTTCACCCGCAATTGGCCGTTGTGATTGATTGCATAAAGGTCGCCATCAACGATATCGCCAATGCCACACTTGCCGGCATTGACCCCGACCGTGGCGCCATCGCGCAGTACCGGCAACATGCTGTTGCCCCGCACTGTCACGCACTTGGCCTGGTCGAACTGCACGCCATTATGGCGCAGGCTTCGCTTGCCGAAGCGCAGGCTAGAGCGCTCGCTCTCCTCGATAACGAATCTTCCTGATCCTGCAGCCAATTCAACCTCGCGAAGAAAGGGGACCGACACCTCGTCGTCATCGACAGGGGTATCGTCATCCCACAGACTTATATCCTTGAGTTCCGAATGCACTGGAGCGCGCCCGGCATTAGCGGCAGACGAGACGTCCGCGCGGCCACGCAACTGGTCGGTACTCAAGGAGAAATACTCGGCGATCTTCGAAATATGTTTATCCGAAGGATCGACGATCTTCCCGCTGAGAATGCGCGAGAGCGTGGATTGAGGCACGCCGGTGCGACGGTGAAGCTCCGTGGGGGAGATCCCGTGCTGATCGAGCAATGCTCTTAATACGGTAGATACGTTGCGTTTATGCATAACCCGCATAGTGCTTGGTCTTCTCAAAGAAGACAATGCCGATTTGCATAATCGGTGCATAACATGATTTTTACATCGTAAAAGATGTCACCCGGCCGTGGCGCCTGCGTTGGGTAGACCGCCCATGGTAACCTTGCGCCCATCGCGGAAAAGCCCGGCCGTAGCCCCGCTTTTGCCCCACCTCTTTCAACGAGCTTCCCGACAATCCGATGAATAAAGCCGTCTCCGACCTGTCCTCCCACACCCCGATGATGCAGCAGTACTGGCGCCTGAAAAACCAGCACCCGGATCAGCTGATGTTCTACCGCATGGGCGACTTCTACGAGATCTTCTATGAAGACGCGAAGAAGGCCGCCAAGTTGCTGGACATCACCCTGACGGCCCGCGGGCAGTCGGCTGGCCAGGCGATTCCGATGTGCGGGATTCCTTACCACGCCGCCGAGGGTTACCTGGCAAAGCTGGTGAAGCTTGGCGAATCGGTGGTGATCTGCGAGCAGGTCGGCGACCCGGCCACCAGCAAAGGGCCGGTGGAGCGGCAGATCGTGCGCATCATCACGCCGGGGACGGTGAGTGACGAGGCGTTGCTCGACGAGCGTCGGGACAACCTGATCGCCGCCGTCCTGGGCGATGAGCGCCTGTTCGGCCTGGCGGTGCTGGACATCACCAGCGGCAACTTCAGCGTGCTGGAAATCAAGGGTTGGGAAAACCTGCTGGCGGAACTGGAGCGGGTCAACCCGGTGGAACTGCTGATCCCGGATGACTGGCCCAAGGACTTGCCGGCGGAAAAACGCCGTGGTGTGCGTCGCCGCGCGCCGTGGGATTTCGAGCGCGATTCGGCGCTCAAAAGCCTGTGCCAGCAATTCTCGACCCAGGATCTCAAGGGCTTTGGCTGCGAAAACCTGACCCTGGCGATCGGCTCCGCCGGTTGCCTGCTGGCCTACGCCAAGGAAACCCAGCGTACCGCCCTGCCTCATTTGCGCAGCCTGCGTCATGAGCGCCTGGACGACACCGTGGTGCTCGATGGCGCCAGCCGTCGCAACCTGGAGCTCGACACCAACCTGGCCGGGGGGCGCGACAACACCCTGCAATCGGTGGTGGACCGCTGCCAGACCGCCATGGGCAGCCGCTTGCTGACCCGCTGGCTGAATCGCCCGTTGCGCGATTTGACGGTGCTGTTGGCGCGTCAGACTTCGATCACTTGCCTGCTCGACGGTTACCGCTTCGAAAGGCTGCAACCGCAGCTCAAGGAAATCGGCGACATCGAGCGAATTCTTGCGCGGATCGGCCTGCGTAATGCCCGCCCCCGCGACCTCGCCCGCTTGCGTGACGCCCTCGGCGCACTGCCGGAATTGCAAGTGGCAATGACGGAGCTCGAAGCCCCGCATCTCCAGCAACTCGCCACCATCACCAGCACCTACCCGGAACTGGCGGCATTGCTGGAAAAAGCCATCATCGACAACCCGCCCGCCGTCATTCGTGATGGCGGCGTGCTGAAAACCGGCTACGACAGCGAACTCGACGAACTGCAGTCGCTGAGCGAAAACGCCGGGCAATTCCTGATCGACCTTGAAGCACGGGAAAAGGCCCGCACCGGCCTGTCGCACCTGAAGGTCGGTTACAACCGCATCCACGGCTACTTCATCGAGCTTCCAAGCAAGCAGGCGGAATCGGCACCGGCCGACTACATTCGCCGCCAGACGCTCAAAGGCGCCGAGCGTTTCATTACGCCGGAACTCAAGGCGTTCGAAGACAAGGCACTGTCAGCCAAGAGCCGTGCCCTGGCCCGCGAGAAGATGCTGTACGAAGCGCTGCTCGAAGACCTGATCAGCCAGCTGCCACCGCTGCAGGACACTGCTGGCGCCCTGGCCGAGCTGGATGTATTGAGCAACCTGGCCGAACGTGCGCTGAACCTCGACCTGAACTGCCCGCGCTTCGTCAGTGAACCGTGCATGCGCATCACTCAAGGTCGCCACCCGGTGGTCGAACAAGTGCTGACCACGCCGTTCGTGGCCAACGACCTGAGCCTGGACGACAACACCCGCATGCTGGTGATCACCGGTCCGAACATGGGCGGTAAATCCACCTACATGCGTCAGACCGCCTTGATCGTGCTCCTGGCCCACATCGGCAGCTTCGTGCCGGCAGCCAGTTGCGAACTGTCGTTGGTCGACCGCATCTTCACCCGGATCGGCTCCAGCGATGACCTGGCCGGCGGGCGTTCGACCTTCATGGTGGAAATGAGCGAAACCGCGAACATCCTGCACAACGCCACCGAGCGCAGCCTGGTGCTGATGGACGAAGTCGGGCGCGGCACCAGCACCTTCGACGGTCTGTCCCTGGCATGGGCCGCTGCCGAGCGCCTGGCGCATCTGCGTGCATACACGCTGTTCGCCACCCACTACTTTGAACTGACCGTCCTGCCGGAAGCACAGCCGCTGGTGGCCAACGTGCACCTCAATGCCACCGAGCACAACGAGCGCATCGTGTTCCTGCACCACGTGCTGCCAGGGCCGGCCAGCCAGAGTTATGGCCTGGCCGTTGCGCAACTGGCAGGCGTACCGAGCGAAGTCATCACCCGCGCTCGAGAGCATCTGAGCCGCCTGGAAGACACCGCCCTGCCCCATGAAACACCGGCACCAGCCAAAGGCAAACCGGCGGCTCCGCAGCAAAGCGATCTGTTTGCCAGCCTGCCGCACCCGGTGCTGGATGACTTGGCCAAGCTCGACCTGGACAACATGACGCCACGTCGTGCTCTCGAAATGCTCTATACACTAAAGACACGGATCTAACGCAGCGGCTTGCAAGCTGTTAGAATCTCGCGCGGTTTGGGATGCTGCTGGCTAATAGCCTGGCCAGCAGACTATCGCTCCCGAACCTGGCGACCCCTACGAGAAGGGGCGCAGCAAGCCGCGCCTGAGGAGAAAATTAGAAATGACCTTCGTCGTCACCGACAACTGCATCAAGTGCAAGTACACCGACTGCGTAGAAGTCTGTCCGGTGGACTGCTTTTACGAAGGCCCGAATTTCCTGGTGATCCACCCGGATGAGTGCATCGATTGCGCGCTGTGCGAACCTGAATGCCCTGCTGTAGCTATCTTCTCCGAAGATGAGGTTCCGGCCGGCATGGAGAACTTCATCGAACTGAACGCTGAGTTGGCCGATATCTGGCCGAACATCACCGAGAAGAAAGATTCGATGCCTGATGCAGAAGACTTTGATCGCATCATCAACAAATCTGTAGGCAGCAAGATCGCAGACCTCGAACGCTGATTACCCCCGCGTTCGCGAAAAAGGCCCCACAAGGGCCTTTTTGCTTTTCTGCAGGCAAAAAAAGGGGCGGTTTGACCCGCCCACATTTTTTCCCTATTCCCTGTGTTCCTTTTCATCGTCCTGATGAATCGCGTCCTGCGATATCCATATCCTTCATCCATGAAGGACGTGTCTGTCCGTCGACACAAGCTGAATATTAGAGTTTTCCCCTGCGGGATCAATCGCCCCTTGGTACGAACTCTAACTGTCACACGTCTTTAATAATAAAAAATATCTATATAAATCAATAAGATATAGTAACAAAGCGCTCAGCATGGACGACTGCCAGGGTGTAAAAATAACGAACACTTACGCAACAGTAAGCCTAGGCTTACAGCACGGAACCAAAATCCCGAGGGGACTCGACCTCCTGGCCAGGCAATAAATGTATGCTCAGCCCATCTCCTGCAACCCCATAGGCTGTTTTCGGTAAAGCTGGCTTGCGCTAATGTATCCGGGCTCGTTGTGAGCGTTGCTGTAACAACGCTCGGCCCTCGATGAGTAGCCGCTCCCGACTGTCCTGAAAAAACCCTCAGCCTCTAAAGCTGATTTTATTGCCAGGTTCTCAGTCGGGCCGTTTGCCGTTTACTGTCATCAGTCAGTGACGTCGCAAAAGCCGGTGGCAAAGCTGTACGTTCAAGCGTTCGGATGTGGGTCGTACTGGCCGCCTTTGGCCAGTACCGCCCACACGATTCGCGCCAGTTTGTTCGCCAGCGCGCACGCGACGACATTGGAGTGGCGACGCGTCAGCAGCTCTCGAACCCAAGGTCCAAGGGCGTCTTCACGCTTGTCGATATGTTGCATGATGGCCCGCGCACCCTGCACCAGTAGCCGGCGTATGTGCTTATCGCCGCGTTTTGTAATCCCCAGCAGCACTGTCTTTCCGCCGGTTGAATGCTGCTTCGGCACCAACCCCAACGAAGCCGCGAAATCACGTCCACTGCGATAATTCGATGCGTCCCCTATATCCGCCAGCAGCGCGCTGGCAGTAATCGGGCCGATGCCTGGAATACTCTGCAAGCGACGCGCGGCATCGTCTTCTTCCAACTGCTGCTTCAAGTCGGACTCGATGTCCTTGATTTCATCATTAAGCTGTTGGATTTGATAATAGAGGCGCATCACCAGGCCCTTGAGGCGCAATGGAACCGGGTGTTGTGGGTCATCCAGCAACGCTGGCACGCGGTGCAACGCAGTGACCCCAATAGGCAGGCTGATCCCGAACTCCAACAGAAAACCGTGGATCTGATTAGTCGCCTCGGTGCGATGGCCAATCAATGAATCACGAACACGGTGCAGGGCTGAAAGCGTTTGCTGCTCTTCGGTTTTGATCGAGCAGAAGCGCATCGCGGGGCGGCTCGCCGCCTCGCAAATCGCTTCGGCATCAATGAAGTCGTTTTTGTTGCCTTTGACGAACGGTTTGACGTACTGCGGGGCGATCAGCTTCACCTCGTGGCCCAATGCACCGATCTGTCGAGCCAGCCAGTGGGCGCCGCCGCAGGACTCCATCACCACCGTGCAGGCTGGCAGTTGGGCCAATGTGCTGAGCAACTGGCTGCGGTTGGTTTTTTTGCGCAATACCTGATGGCCTCTGGCGTCCTGGCCATGCAGGTGGAAACTGTGTTTGCCAATGTCGATACCGAGAAGTGTCATCGTGTTCATGAGAGATCCTCCGCCCGAAAACGAGAAAAGCCCTGCAAGCGTAAACCTGCAGGGCTTCTCGGTCAGGCTGACCATCTCATTAAACCCCGAGCCAGTCGGGGTTTTTCATGCCATCGCAGTGAGTGCCTTATTGGAACAGCGACTCGCTCGACAGACCATTTTTTTCCAGGATCTCGCGCAGCCGCTTCAAGCCTTCCACCTGAATCTGTCTGACTCGTTCACGGGTCAGGCCGATTTCCAGGCCTACGTCTTCAAGGGTGCTGCTTTCATGACCGCGCAGGCCAAAGCGGCGTACAACCACTTCGCGTTGCTTGTCGGTCAGTTCCGAGAGCCATTGATCGATGCTCTGGGACAGGTCGTCGTCCTGCAACAGTTCGCATGGATCGGTTGGACGGTCGTCAGTCAGGGTATCGAGCAGGGTTTTATCCGAATCCGGACCCAGCGAGACGTCGACCGAAGAAACCCGTTCATTTAGGCCGAGCATACGCTTGACCTCTCCCACCGGTTTTTCCAGCAGGTTGGCGATTTCTTCGGGAGAGGGTTCATGGTCGAGTTTTTGCGTCAGCTCCCGCGCGGCCCGCAGGTACACATTCAGCTCCTTGACCACATGGATCGGCAGCCGGATGGTCCGGGTCTGATTCATGATTGCGCGTTCGATGGTCTGGCGAATCCACCAGGTCGCGTAGGTCGAGAAGCGGAAGCCGCGTTCCGGATCGAACTTCTCCACCGCCCGGATCAAGCCGAGGTTGCCCTCTTCGATCAGGTCCAGCAGCGACAGCCCACGATTGACGTAGCGTCGGGCGATTTTCACCACCAGGCGCAGGTTGCTTTCAATCATGCGTTTGCGCCCGGCCGGATCGCCACTTTGCGACAGGCGCGCAAAATGAACTTCTTCTTCGGGTGATAGCAGGGGAGAGAAACCAATTTCATTGAGATACAGCTGCGTGGCATCAAGTGCCCGCGTGTAGTCAATGTACTTGTGTTGTTTCAACGATGCGGAGTGTTTGGATTTGGCACGAACGGAAGGTGGAGCCGCCCCTTCATCATTCGACATCGAATCCGTATCGATGCTGCTCTCCATCAGGAGAACCTCATCGTCGATGTCAAACTCCGGCACTTCTTTACTGAGAGCCATTGTTATAGTCCTTTGGTGAGTTCGACCTCAAGCTCAAGCGGCGCCTTTCTCCCTGGCAACGCTGGAGCCTGTCCCCTCTACGCGACGGAACAGGCTGGTAAGCGATCAACGACGTGGCAGGAATTGCAGCGGATCTACAGGTTTACCTTGGCGGCGAATCTCAAAATGCAGTTTCACCCGGTCTGTACCCGTTGACCCCATTTCGGCAATTGTCTGTCCGACCTTGACCTGCTGCCCCTCCCGAACCAACAGCCTGCGGTTATGTCCGTAGGCGCTTACGTAGGTTTCACTGTGCTTGATGATTACTAACTCGCCGTAGCCCCTTAAGCCACTCCCGGCGTATACCACCGTCCCATCAGACGCAGCTAAAACAGGCTGTCCCAAATCTCCGGCGATATCAATTCCTTTATTCAAACTACCGTTTGAAGAGAATTTTCCAATAAGAATGCCATTAGATGGCCATCCCCAGCCGGTCGGGGCTGGTCCGGGAGGGGGCAATGGAGCGGGTTCAGACTTGCTCGCGACGGACGGTACAACCGTCGTTGTGCTGGTGGTCGTACCGTTTGCCGAACGACGGATGACCGTGGTTTTACTCGACGACGAAGGCGTTGAACTGGACGAACTGACCACCGCCGTCGACGTTGAATCGGTACGACCATCAAAGCGAATCGTCTGACCCGGACGGATGGTGTAAGGCGCAGGAATGTTGTTGCGTGCCGCCAGGGCCTTGTAGTCCCAGCCGTAACGGAAGGCGATGGAGAACAGGGTGTCCTTGGGCCGAACGACGTATTGTCCGGTGGTCACGGCCGGACGCTGGGGTGCGGCGTTGTTGCGGTCGACGACACGAACATCGCTGGATTTGTTGCTGGAACAACCGACCAGCAACGTGCTCAAGACAAGGCCAGTCACCAGGCGCTGAAAGCTCGTTTTACTCATACGCTGCGCAATGACTGTGAGACTCACCCGCCGCTCCCTCTGTGGTGGCTGAAAATGTGAAATACCGGAGTCCGGTAATGAACTGTCGCAAGTATAACGGGCCGTGCACGCTTTACCTTTAATGTAGCGAGTCGGTGTCGCGCACACGTTTGCTGCCTGACGATGAATCCCGTTTAACACAACGATGCCGCTGTAAGACAAAGGCAATCGAAGAGAATTCAGCGTGCCGAAACAAATGCTCAGGCCAGTGGCCCATTGAGCAATGGCACGAAGCGCACAGCCCCCAGGACATGCCTGGAAAAACCTTGTTCCTCGCGAACGATCAGCATCAATTGCTGGACTTCGCCAGCCCCGACCGGGATCACCATTCGGCCTCCCGGCGCCAACTGGTCAAGCAGTGCCTGGGGCACGTCGGTCGCCACTGCGGTGACGATAATCCCGTTGTAAGGTGCCAGTGCCGGCCAGCCTTCCCAGCCATCGCCCCAGCGGAACACCACGTTGCGCAGGTTCAGTTCGACCAGACGTTCCTTTGCCCGATCCTGCAGAACCTTGATGCGCTCGACCGAGAACACACGCTCGACCAGTTGCGACAGCACCGCCGTCTGATAACCCGACCCGGTGCCGATCTCCAGCACCTTGTCGAGGGGACCGGCCTCCAGCAGCAGCTCGCTCATGCGCGCCACCATATAAGGCTGGGAGATGGTCTGGTTGTTACCAATCGGCAGCGCGGTGTCTTCATAGGCGCGGTGTGCCAGCGCTTCGTCGACGAACAGGTGGCGCGGGGTCCGGCGAATGACCTCCAGTACCCTGGCGTTGGAAATGCCTTCTTCGTAAAGGCGCTGGATCAGCCGCTCCCGGGTTCGCTGGGAGGTCATGCCGATGCCGCGATGCAGGATATCGTCTTGTTCGCGACCCATCAGCGCAGCCCCTCCAGCCAGCCGTCCAGACTTCTGAAGGCATCATTGAAGGTGCGATCCAGTTGCAGCGGCGTGATCGAAACATAACCCTGCATTACTGCATGGAAATCGGTACCCGGGCCGCCGTCTTCGGCATCCCCGGCCGCCGCGATCCAGTAACCGGACTTGCCCCGAGGATCCACCACTTTAATCGGTGCCGCGGCCCGGGCGCGATGGCCCAGGCGAGTCAGCTGGATACCGCGGATACGGTCCAGCGGCAAATTGGGGATGTTCACATTCAGTACCGTACGCGGTGGCAGATCCAGGTCAGCATGGGCTTCAACCAGTTTGCGCGCGAAATGGGCAGCTGTGGGAAGGTTCTCTACCTGGCGTGAGACCAGCGAAAAGGCAAACGAAGGGTGTTTCAGGAAACGCCCCTCGAGGGCCGCCGCCACCGTGCCGGAATACAGGACATCGTCCCCCAGGTTCGCGCCCAGGTTGATACCGGAAACCACCATGTCCGCTTCGCGCTCCAGCAGGCCGTTGAGGCCCAGGTGCACACAATCGGTTGGCGTGCCGTTGAGGCTGATAAAGCCGTTGGCCAGGGTTTGCGGGTGCAACGGACGGTCGAGCGTCAGCGAACTGCTGGCGCCGCTCTTGTCCTGGTCCGGGGCGATAACCACGCACTCGGTGTAATCCGCCAGCGCAGCATAAAGCGCGGCGAGACCGGGTGCTGTTACCCCATCGTCGTTAGAAATCAGAATACGCATGGGCTGTCCGTCTGCCCCACCGGCACCAGATCAACAAGCTCGCGCACCAATACGGTGGCGAAGCATCCGGCCGGCAGGACGAATTCCAGTTGCAGAATGTCAGGCTCGGGATAATGCCACGTCAACCCGCCAATGGGCAGCCGCAGGATGCGACGTTCGTGGCTCATTCCGGCGTTGATCAACCAGTCACGCAAATCCGCTTCGCGTGCGGCGATGGCCTGCTCCAGTTCATGGACAGCGCCCGCTGCCGGCGAGTCACCTTCGCCCCACTGCGGACCGGTCGGGTGCAGATCGAGAATCGCCAGGCGCGGGTCGCTGCACTCGGCTTCACCTGCCGGGAAAAAGCTGCGGCTGTCGGTGAACGCCAGCAGATCGCCCACCTGGGCACGCTGCCAGGTGCCATCGGTGACACGCGCGGCCAGCACCTGATTGAACAGAAAACTGCGCGCCGTGGAGAGCAGACGCGAGCGCACGTTGCGCTGCTCCGGCAGCGCCTTGCGCGCGGCCCAGGCACGAGCATCGACGACGTTGCCGCCGTCATGGCCGAAACGCTGGGCACCGAAATAATTGGGGATGCCTTGTTTCGCGATCAGTTGCAGACGCTCTTCAAGCGCGGCCTTGTCGCCGGCGAATTGCGTCAGGCGCAACGTAAAGCCGTTGGCCGAGTGGGCACCGCGTTGCAGTTTGCGCTTGTGGCGGGCGGTCTTGAGGATCTTCAGCGTATCGTTTTCTGCCACTGACAGATCAGGGTCGGCCTTGCCCGGCAGTTGCACGCTGAACCACTGGCGAGTCAACGCCTGACGGTCCTTGAGCCCGGCATAACTGACGGTGCGCAATGGCACGCCGGCAGCCTTGGCAATCCGTCGCGCTGCTTCTTCTGTGTTCAGGCCGCGCTTTTCCACCCAGATCCACAGGTGTTCGCCTTCGCCGCTGAGGGGAATGTCGAGGACTTCGTCGACCTGGAAATCTTCCGCGATCGCTTTCAGGACCGCCGTGCCGAGGGCTTCACCGTAAGCCCGCGGGCCGAGCAATTGCAGTTCGTTCATGCGCGCAACAACAAGGCAACGGAGTGCACGGCAATGCCTTCTTCGCGACCGACAAAGCCGAGCTTTTCGGTGGTGGTAGCTTTCACGTTCACTTGATCCAACTCTACTTGAAGATCCGCGGCAATCAGCGCGCGCATCGATTCGATATGCGGGGCCATTTTCGGCGCCTGGGCGACGATGGTGTTATCGACGTTGCCGACTTTCCAGCCTTTGGCATGAACCAGTGCGACGACGTGACGCAACAGCACACGGCTGTCGGCGCCCTTGAATTTCGGGTCGGTATCCGGGAAATGCTTGCCGATGTCGCCCAGCGCTGCAGCGCCGAGCAAGGCATCGCTCAAGGCGTGCAAGAGGACGTCACCGTCAGAGTGAGCGAGCAGCCCGAAGCTGTGTGCAATGCGCACGCCGCCCAGAGTGATGAAATCGCCTTCAGCGAAACGGTGCACATCATAGCCGTGGCCAATACGCATAAAAAAACGCCCCGATTTTTGTCAGGGCGTGATTCTACCTGCATTAACCAACCAGAGCATGCGCGTGATGCCGTAAGTGCTCATCGATGAAACTGGCAATAAAGAAATAGCTGTGGTCATAGCCCGGTTGCAGGCGCAACGTCAGCGGGTGACCTGCCAGTTTGGCCGCCTGCTGCAAGGCTTCCGGCTTTAGTTGGTTGGCGAGGAAATCGTCGCGATCACCCTGGTCGACCAACAGCGGCAGCTTTTCATCGGCCTCGGCAATCAACGCGCAGGCATCCCATTCGCGCCATTTCGAACGGTCCTCTCCCAGATAGCGGGAGAAGGCTTTCTGCCCCCACGGGCAATCCATCGGATTGTTGATTGGCGAGAACGCCGACACCGATAGATAGCGCCCCGGATTGCGTAATGCGCAGACCAGCGCACCGTGGCCGCCCATGGAGTGACCACTGATGCCGCGCTTGTCCGACGCAGGGAAATGGGCTTCAACCAATGTCGGCAATTCCTGCACGACATAGTCATGCATCCGATAGTGGCGCGACCAAGGCTCCTGAGTGGCATTCAGGTAAAACCCGGCGCCGAGACCGAAGTCCCAGGCGCCATCCGGATCGCCCGGCACATCGGCGCCGCGAGGGCTGGTGTCCGGTGCGACGATGATCAGCCCCAGCTCGGCGGCCATGCGCATGGCGCCGGCCTTTTGCATGAAGTTCTCGTCGGTGCAGGTCAGGCCGGACAACCAGTACAACACCGGCAACTTGCCGCCCTGCTCCGCCTGCGGCGGCAGGTAGACGGCGAACACCATGTCGCAACCGAGCACTTCCGAGCGATGGCGGTAGCGCTTGTGCCAGCCGCCAAAACTTTTCTGGCAGGAGATGTTTTCCAAACTCATTGCAAACTCCTCACTGAAAACCAAAACCTCAAGCGCCAGGCCAACTCAATCAGCTTGCCGCTTGAAGCTTGTGGCTTGCAGCTGCTTCTCAGAAATGAATGACGGAGCGGATGCTTTTTCCTTCATGCATCAGGTCAAACGCCTTGTTGATATCTTCCAGGCCCATGGTGTGGGTGATGAAGGTATCCAGCGGAATCTCACCGGTCTCGGCCATTTCCACATAGCTTGGCAACTCGGTACGGCCGCGCACGCCGCCGAACGCCGAACCGCGCCAGACGCGGCCGGTGACCAACTGGAACGGACGGGTCGAGATTTCCTGACCGGCACCGGCAACGCCGATGATGACCGATTCGCCCCAGCCCTTGTGGCAGCATTCCAGCGCAGCGCGCATCAGTTGCACGTTGCCGATGCACTCAAAGGAAAAGTCCACGCCGCCATCGGTCATGTCGACGATGACTTCCTGGATCGGACGATCGAAGTCTTTCGGGTTCACGCAATCGGTTGCGCCCAGCTGTTTTGCGATTTCGAATTTCGCCGGGTTGATGTCGATGGCGATGATGCGGGCAGCCTTGGCTTTGACAGCGCCAATGACAGCCGACAGGCCGATGCCGCCGAGGCCGAAAATGGCCACGGTATCACCCGGTTTCACCTTGGCGGTGTTGAGCACTGCACCGATACCGGTAGTGACACCGCAGCCCAGCAGGCAGACTTTTTCCAGTGGCGCTTCTTTAGCAATCTTGGCCACGGAGATTTCCGGTAGCACGGTGTACTCCGAAAAAGTGGAAGTACCCATGTAGTGGAAAATCGGCTGGCCCTTGTAGGAAAAACGCGAAGTGCCGTCCGGCATCAAGCCTTTGCCCTGGGTCGCGCGAATCGCCTGGCAGAGGTTGGTTTTACCTGACAGGCAGAATTTGCACTGACGGCATTCAGGGGTGTACAGCGGGATCACATGATCACCGACCGCAACGGAGGTCACGCCTTCGCCGATGGCCTCGACAATCGCACCACCTTCGTGGCCGAGGATCGACGGGAAGATGCCTTCAGGATCAGCGCCAGACAGTGTGTAGGCATCGGTATGGCAAACACCGGAGGCCACCACGCGCAGCAAGACTTCGCCGGCCTTGGGCATGGCGACATCGACTTCAACGATTTCGAGGGGCTTCTTGGCCTCGAAGGCAACGGCGGCGCGCGACTTGATCATGATGACTCTCCAGTGAATTAAAACGAGACAGGGAGTGTAATACATGGCTCAACGATGAATAATCGATGCAAATGCAAAATATTATTGCCGCACAGGGATAATCATTGATGTCCGAAAATCGCTGGGAAGGGATCGACGAGTTTGTCGCCGTTGCCGAATGCAGCCAGTTCACTGCTGCTGCGGAACGGCTGGGCGTTTCTTCCTCACACGTCAGTCGACAAATCGTACGCCTGGAAGAGCGTTTGCAGACTCGTCTGCTCTACCGCAGTACCCGTCGGGTCGCGTTGACCGAGGCTGGACAAACCTTCCTGCAACATTGCCAGCGTTTGCAGGATGGTCGCGAAGAAGCGCTGCGTGCGGTCGGTGACTTGACCAGCGAACCCAAGGGCATGCTGCGCATGACCTGCGCAGTGGCTTACGGCGAGCGCTTCATCGTGCCGCTGGTGACCCGCTTCATGGGGCTGTTTCCGCAACTGCGTATCGACATCGAACTGACAAATCGCCAGCTTGACCTGGTGCACGAAGGCCTCGACCTGGCGATTCGCCTCGGGCGCTTGCAGGATTCACGGCTGGTCGCCACCCGCCTCGCACCGCGGCGTATGTTTCTCTGTGCATCGCCCGCCTACCTTGAGCGCTACGGTCGCCCGCACAGCCTGTCGGAACTGAGCCGCCACAACTGCCTTATCGGCAGCTCCGACCTCTGGCAACTGGAACAGAACGGGAGGGAATTTTCGCAAAGGGTGCAGGGAAACTGGCGTTGCAACAGTGGGCAAGCCGTACTGGATGCAGCGCTACAGGGCGTAGGGCTGTGTCAGTTGCCGGACTATTACGTGCTGGAGCATTTGAATAGCGGCGCGTTGATTTCGTTGCTGGAGGCGCATCAACCGCCGAATACCGCCGTTTGGGCGTTGTATCCGCAGCAGCGGCATCTGTCGCCGAAGGTGCGCAAGTTGGTGGACTACTTGAAAGAGGGGTTGGCCGAACGGCCGGAGTACAGGTTTTAAGATCCTCTAGTGACGATTGGCCCAACGCTGTCTCAACCACTCAAGGTCTTCAGGACGCGTAACCTTGAGGTTGTCGGATCGCCCTTCGATCAGGCGCGGCGCCGAACCGGCCCACTCCATGGCCGAAGCTTCGTCGGTAACAACGGCATCCGCCACCAGACTGTCCGCCAAAGCCCGATGCAACGCTCCAAGGCGAAACATCTGCGGCGTGTAGGCCTGCCAGATCACACTGCGGTCCACAGTCTCGACAACGCGACCGTGTTTATCGACCCGCTTGAGCGTATCCCGCGCCGGGACAGCCAGCAGTCCGCCAACAGGATCGTCAGCCAGTTCAGCCAGCAGCTTGTCCAGATCGTCACGACTGAGGTTCGGCCGTGCGGCATCGTGAACCAGTACCCAATCCTCATCATCGGCGCCCTGCGCATGCAAGTGCAGCAAGGCATTGAGCACCGACCCGGAACGTTCGGAACCACCCTCGACCCGGGCAATACGCGGATCACTGGCACATGCCAGGTTCGGCCAATAAGGATCATCAACAGCAAGACTGACCACCAAGCCTTTCAGGCATGGATGATCAAGGAAACAGCCAAGGCTGTGTTCGAGAATAGTGCGCCCGCCCAGTTGCAAGTATTGCTTGGGACGGTCCGCGGCCATACGGGCACCGACGCCCGCGGCAGGAATCACGGCCCAGAAGGCCGGTAACGAATTAATCATTGGGCCAACTGGTAAAGGGTTTCACCGTCCTTGACCATGCCCAACTCATGACGAGCCCGCTCTTCAACGGTCTCCATGCCCTTTTTCAATTCACTGACTTCGGCGTCCATCACCCGGTTGCGCTCCAGCAAGGCCTGGTTCTCAGCTTGCTGATCGGCAATCTGCTGAGTCAACTCGGCCACTTGCGCCAGGCTGCCATTTCCCACCCACAGGCGGTACTGCAAGCCAGCCAGCAGCAAAAGCAGGATGAGGAACAACCAATTGGGACTGCGCATCGAATATCAGGTATCCAGTGAAAAAAGACAGCCATGCCAAAACGTGAAGCTTCTGATAGCACGAAGCCTGGAAGAACCAGGCTTGTGCATATAAGGCATCAGATTAGTGGCAAAAACGTCGCTGTAGCGATTTTTTCGACACAATCCGGTGTCTTTTTTACCATGTACTGCTTAGCCGCGGAACTCGCTGCGACCGTTGTACTTGGCTTTGCCGTTCAACTGCTCTTCGATACGCAGCAGTTGGTTGTACTTGGAAACGCGGTCGGAACGGCACAGGGAGCCGGTCTTGATCTGGCCAGCCGAGGTGCCCACGGCCAGGTCGGCAATGGTCGAATCTTCGGTTTCGCCGGAGCGGTGCGAGATCACCGCAGTGTAACCAGCCGCCTTGGCCATCTGGATGGCTTCCAGGGTTTCGGTCAGGGTGCCGATCTGGTTGAACTTGATCAGGATCGAGTTGGCGATCTTCTTGTCGATGCCTTCTTTCAGGATCTTGGTGTTGGTGACGAACAGGTCGTCGCCCACCAGCTGGGTCTTCTCGCCGATCTTGTCGGTGAGGATCTTCCAGCCAGCCCAGTCGGACTCATCCAGGCCATCTTCGATGGAGATGATCGGATAACGCTCGGTCAGGCCTTTCAGGTAATCAGCGAAACCTTCAGCGGTGAACACCTGGCCTTCGCCGGACAGGTTGTACTTGCCGTCTTCGTAGAATTCGCTGGCTGCGCAGTCCAGTGCCAGGGTCACGTCGGTGCCCAGCTTGTAACCGGCGTTGGCCACGGCTTCGGAGATCACTTTCAAAGCGTCTTCGTTGGAAGCCAGGTTCGGTGCGAAACCACCCTCGTCACCGACGGCAGTACTCAGGCCACGGGCCTTCAGCACAGCTTTGAGGTGATGGAAAATCTCGGTGCCCATGCGCAGGCCTTCCGAGAAAGACTTGGCGCCAACCGGCTGAACCATGAATTCCTGGATGTCGACGTTGTTATCGGCGTGCTCGCCGCCGTTGATGATGTTCATCATCGGAACCGGCATCGAGTAGACACCCGGAGTGCCGTTCAGGTTGGCGATGTGAGCGTACAGCGGCAGGTCCTGGTCCTGTGCTGCTGCCTTGGCCGCGGCCAGGGAAACGGCGAGGATCGCGTTGGCGCCCAGGGAACCTTTGTTTTCAGTACCGTCGAGCTTGATCATTGCCAGATCGAGCGCTTTCTGGTCGCTTGGGTCCATGCCTTTCAACAGGTCGCGGATCGGACCGTTGATGTTGCCTACGGCCTTCAGAACGCCCTTGCCCAGGTAACGGCTCTTGTCGCCATCACGCAGCTCGAGCGCTTCACGCGAGCCAGTGGAAGCACCGGACGGCGCGCAGGCACTGCCGATGATGCCGTTGTCGAGAAGCACGTCCGCTTCCACGGTGGGATTGCCACGGGAGTCGAGAACTTCACGACCTTTGATGTCGACGATTTTAGCCATTGTTGTAAACACTCCAAAGTTGACGAAAACGACGCAGCTGTAGGAAATCTTTGATCGTCGGCAAGTGAGGTGCAGCGGGCAGTCTTGCAGACGACAAGGCTCAGGCCCGAGGGCCTGGGCGTTAAATCGTGCGGTACTTTACCGGAGAATTGAGGATTACGCGGTTTCTACCGTCGGAAAACTCTTCACCAGTTCGTCCAAAGCCTTGAGCTGGGCCAGGAATGGCTCCAGTTTGTCCAGGCGCAGGGCGCAAGGACCGTCGCATTTGGCGTTGTCCGGATCCGGGTGGGCTTCCAGGAACAGGCCGGCCAGCGACTGACTCATGCCGGCCTTCGCCAGATCGCTGACCTGGGCGCGACGACCGCCGGCGGAATCGGAGCGACCACCAGGCATTTGCAGCGCGTGGGTCACGTCGAAGAACACCGGGTATTCGAACTGCTTCATGATGCCGAAGCCGAGCATGTCGACGACCAGGTTGTTGTAGCCGAAGCTCGAACCACGCTCGCAGAGGATCAACTGATCGTTACCCGCTTCCACGCATTTGCTCAGGATGTGTTTCATTTCATGAGGTGCGAGGAACTGGGCTTTCTTGATGTTGATCACAGCGCCGGTCTTTGCCATAGCGACCACGAGGTCGGTCTGGCGCGACAGGAAGGCCGGCAACTGGATGATGTCGCAGACTTCAGCGACAACCGCGGCCTGATCAGGTTCGTGGACGTCGGTGATGATCGGCACGCCGAAGGCTTGCTTGATGTCCTGGAAGATGCGCATGCCTTCTTCCAGGCCAGGACCACGATACGAGGTCACAGAAGACCGGTTGGCCTTGTCGAAACTGGCCTTGAACACGTAAGGGATACCGAGCTTTTCGGTGACCTTCACATACTCTTCGCAAACCTGCATGGCCATGTCACGGCTTTCCAGCACGTTCATGCCGCCGAACAGCACCATGGGCTTGTCGTTGGCAATCTCGATGTCGCCGACGCGGATGATCTTCTGTGCCATCGGAGTTACGCCTTCTTCTGGTGTTGAGTCAACGCTGCCTTGACGAAACCGCTGAACAGCGGGTGACCGTCGCGTGGCGTCGAGGTGAACTCAGGGTGGAACTGGCAAGCGACGAACCATGGATGATCCGGTGCTTCAACCACCTCAACCAGTGCGCCATCACCGGAACGACCGGAGATTTTCAAACCAGCTTCCATGATTTGCGGCAGCAGGTTGTTGTTCACTTCATAGCGATGACGGTGACGCTCGACGATCACGTCCTTGGCGTAGCAATCGTGCACCAGAGAGCCTGGCTCAAGCAGACAATCCTGAGCGCCGAGGCGCATGGTGCCGCCCAGATCGGAGGTTTCGGTACGGGTTTCGACTGCGCCGGTGGCATCTTCCCACTCGGTGATCAGGCCCACGACCGGGTGACCGCTAGCACGATCGAACTCGGTGGAGTTGGCGTCTTTCCAGCCCATCACGTTACGTGCGAACTCGATAACGGCCACTTGCATGCCCAGGCAGATACCCAGGTACGGAACCTTGTTTTCGCGAGCGTATTGAACGGCAGTGATCTTGCCTTCAACACCACGCAGACCGAAGCCGCCTGGTACCAGGATAGCGTCGACGCCTTCCAGCAGCGCGGTGCCCTGGTTCTCGATGTCTTCGGAATCGATGTAGCGCAGGTTGACCTTGGTACGGTTGCTGATGCCGGCGTGACTCATCGCTTCGATCAGCGACTTGTAGGCGTCCAGCAGCTCCATGTATTTGCCGACCATGGCGATGGTGACTTCGTGCTCAGGGTTGAGCTTGGCGTCGACCACGGCTTCCCACTCGGACAGATCGGCACCGCCGCATTGCAGGCCGAAACGCTCGACGACGAAATCGTCCAGGCCCTGGGAGTGCAGGATGCCCGGGATCTTGTAGATGGTATCGGCGTCTTCCAGCGCGATCACCGCACGTTCTTCAACGTTGGTGAACTGCGCGATCTTGCGACGCGAGGAAATATCGATCGGGTGATCGGAGCGGCAGACCAGCACGTCCGGTTGCAGGCCGATGGAACGCAGTTCCTTCACCGAGTGCTGGGTTGGCTTGGTCTTGGTTTCGCCGGCAGTGGCGATGTACGGCACCAGTGTCAGGTGCATCAGCATCGCGCGCTTGGCGCCGACTTCGAAACGCAGCTGGCGGATGGCTTCGAGGAACGGTTGCGACTCGATGTCACCCACGGTGCCGCCGATCTCGACCATTGCCACGTCAGCGTCGCCAGCACCCTTGATGATGCGGCGCTTGATTTCGTCGGTGATGTGCGGGATCACCTGGATGGTTGCGCCCAGGTAGTCACCACGGCGCTCCTTGCGCAGGACGTGTTCGTAGACACGGCCGGTGGTGAAGTTGTTGTTCTGGGTCATGGTCGTGCGGATGAACCGCTCGTAGTGGCCCAGGTCCAGGTCGGTCTCGGCGCCGTCGTGAGTGACGAACACTTCACCGTGCTGGAACGGGCTCATGGTGCCCGGGTCGACGTTGATGTACGGGTCCAGCTTCAGCATGGTGACCTTAAGTCCCCGCGCCTCCAGGATGGCCGCCAATGATGCCGATGCAATGCCTTTCCCCAATGAAGAAACAACACCGCCCGTGACGAATATGTAGCGCGTCATGAAAAACCCTAGAAGTCTGCGTTAAAGCGGTCCGAGCCGCCGGGGAAAGCGAAGGAAGGCCGAAGCCCCCGATCACCTGCATTAATCACAGTGCACCTTTCAAAAAAACCGCCGCGTTGTGACAGACCGGAAAATGAAACACCGGTTCGTTGCTCGCTACACATTTTTTGGAATCGCCCAGCAAAGACTGCTTGGTAATCGGCAACTCCTGCAATTCAGGCGAATCCACAGAAGTTGTATCAAGAAGGGAGCGTAGTCTACCGGAAAGCCCCTTTCAGCTCAAACCTTGATCTTCGTTCAGTGGCTGCCAATGCAAATGCCAGTCGCCGGGCGCACCGCCATCGAGCCCCTTGAGGTTCGCTACCGCCAGCAGTTGCCCGTCTTTGTAGAGCAGCGGCAATCTGCCGCGTACGAAGGACGGTACAGCGCTTTCATTGAGCAAACGTTTCAGGTCCCGATGGCCGCGGCCTGGCAATGCCATGACCTCTCCCCCTTCACGATAGCGGATATGCAGCGGGCCATCGGGGATTTGCCCGGTGAGCGAAAGCACGCCGTTGCCCGGGATAGACAGTGGTGACGCCGGATCCAGCCACGCCCCGGCGCCGGGCAGTGGCCGCAGCCAGCGGCCGGACAGCCACCAGATCCGTCCGCCCGCCCGATGCAGTTCGCCATCGGCCAACCGCCATACCGGGCAGGCATCGCCGGTGGCGTCGCGCAGATTATCCCAACCCGACCAATGGTCAGTATCCGGCAGGCGGGTCAGCGGTTCGAGCCAATGACTCAAGGCATTGCGCTGCCGGGCATCAGACAATTGCGCAAGCGGTGCCAGCTCGAGGGATCGCAAGCCCAGCCAGTCGAACTCACTGGCAGAGCTGGCCTCACGCAAATCCATATCCGCCAGCTCTTCGAGCAGCCCCTGCGCTTCAGTCAGATGCGCCGCACTGCGGGCCATGGTCGCCACCGCTTGCGGCCAGCGCTGGACCAGTACGGGCAAGACTTGATGCCGCAGGTAATTGCGCGAGTACTGCCGATCCTGGTTCGAGGGATCTTCGATCCAGCTCAAGCCATGCGCACTGGCATAAGCCTCCAGTTCAGCCCGCGTGACATCAAGCAATGGCCGCAACAAATGCCCCTTGCCCAACGGGCGCTGACGCGGCATCCCGGACAATCCGCGTACGCCCGCTCCGCGCAACAAACGAAACAACAGGGTTTCCGCCTGATCGTCGCGGTGCTGGGCCGTCAGCAGCACTTCGCTGGCCTGAAGGGCTTCAGTGAAGGCGTGATACCGCGCATCCCGGGCTGCACGTTCAAGGCTGGCACCCGGTTGCACCTGCACACGAACCACTTGCAGCGGAACGCCCAGCGCAGCGCACACGGAACGACAATGTTCCGGCCACGCATCGGCCACAGCCTGAAGGCCGTGATGAACATGGATGGCGTTGAGCGCCGGCAGGGATTCGGTTTTGGAGAGTGTTGCCAGAAGGTGCAGCAGGACAGTGGAGTCCAGGCCGCCGGAGAAGGCGATGTGCCAAGTGGCGGCATTGCGCCACGAGACAAGATTCAACAAGAGTCTGGCGGGCAGATCAATATTGGACCGTCTCATATCCATCACCTTGCACAAATCAAATGTGGGAGCGAGCCTGCTCGCGAAGACGGCTCAACATTCAACACAATCGTTGGCTGTTATACCGCTTTCGCGAGCAGGCTCGCTCCCACATGGGCACTGCGTGTTCGGCTTAGAGACCGTAGCTCATCAGTCGATCGTAGCGGCGCTTGAGCAGCGCGTCGTTATCGAACTTCTTCAGCATCGCCAGTTGCGAGCTCAGCTCGGCGCGGATCGATGCGGCTGCGGCGGCCGGGTTGCGGTGCGCGCCGCCCAGTGGCTCGCCAATCACCTTGTCCACGATGCCCAGGCCTTTGAGGCGCTCGGCGGTGATGCCCATCGCTTCTGCGGCATCCGGTGCTTTCTCGGCGGTTTTCCACAGAATCGAAGCGCAACCTTCCGGCGAAATCACCGCGTAGGTCGAGTATTGCAGCATGTTCAACTGGTCGCAGACACCGATCGCCAACGCACCACCGGAACCACCCTCACCGATCACGGTGGCGATGATTGGGGTTTTCAGGCGGGCCATGACACGCAGGTTCCAGGCGATCGCCTCGCTCTGGTTACGCTCTTCAGCGTCGATGCCAGGGTAAGCGCCCGGAGTGTCGATGAAGGTCAGGATCGGCATTTTGAAACGTTCGGCCATTTCCATCAGGCGGCAAGCCTTGCGGTAGCCTTCCGGACGCGGCATGCCGAAGTTGCGGCGAACTTTCTCGCGCACTTCACGGCCTTTCTGGTGACCGATGATCATCACCGGCTTGTCGTCCAGACGGGCAATACCGCCAACGATGGCAGCGTCGTCCGAGAAGTGACGATCACCGTGCAGTTCGTCGAACTCGGTGAAAATATGTTCGATGTAGTCCAGGGTATACGGACGTTTCGGGTGACGCGCCAGACGTGCGATCTGCCAGCTGGTCAGCTTGCCGAAGATGTCTTCGGTCAGCGTTTTGCTCTTGTCCTGCAGGCGGGAGATCTCATCGCCGATATTCAGCGAATTGTCATTACCGACCAAGCGCAACTCTTCGATCTTGGCTTGCAGGTCGGCGATCGGCTGTTCGAAATCTAGAAAATTCGGGTTCATAGGCGTCCGTCTTGGGTCGAGTCCCAAGGGTTCTTGGGCCGGCCGGTTGTCTATTCGCGCCCTACCTTAAGGGACAGGCGCGTTGAGGTCGAGATTAAAAATTCAGGTCAAGGTCAGGGCAATCTGATAGCACTGACCGTCAACGGTATTGGAGGAAGACGTTGTCTCGCCCGAACTGGTCACGCAGGGCTTGAATCAACGCATCCGCCGGATCGATTCGCCAGCCTTCGCCGAACTGCAACATGGCCTTCGCATCGGGGCTGGTGTAGTCCATGGTGACCGGGCACGCGCCGCGGTGACGCTTCAACAGTTCACCCAGCCAGCGTAGCTGATCGCCCTTGAGGTCCTTGGCATGCAACTTCAGGCGCAGGCTTTCGGCCAGATTGGTGCGCGCATCTTCCATGCTCATCACCCGCTTGACCCGCAATTTCAGGCCACCGGAGAAGTCGTCGTTGCTGACTTCGCCTTCAACCACCACCATCGCGTCGGTCTGCAACAGCGACTGCGCGGAATGGAACGCCTCGGAAAACAGCGAGGCCTCGATCCGTCCGGAGCGGTCGTCGAGGGTGATGAACCCCATCTTGTCGCCCTTTTTGTTCTTCATCACCCGCAAGGCGATGATCATCCCGGCAACCGTCTGGGTATCACGCGCCGGTTTCAGATCGATGATGCGCTGGCGGGCGAAGCGACGGATTTCACCTTCGTATTCGTCAATCGGGTGACCGGTCAGGTACAGGCCGAGGGTATCTTTCTCCCCTTTCAGGCGCTCCTTGAGGGTCAGCTCCTTGGCCTTGCGGTGATTGGCGTAGACGTCGGCGTCTTCTTCGACAAACAGACCGCCAAACAGGTCGGAGTGACCGCTGTCCTGGGTGCGCGCGGTCTGTTCGGCCGCCTTGATCGCTTCTTCCATGGCCGTCAGCAGCACCGCGCGATTGCGGTCGATGTTGGCCTGGTAGGCTTTCTGCTCATCGTGGAAATACGGCCCGAGGCGATCCAGGGCACCGCTGCGGATCAAACCGTCGAGGGTGCGCTTGTTGATGCGCTTGAGGTCGACCCGTGCGCAAAAATCGAACAGATCCTTGAACGGACCGGCCAGACGCGCTTCGGTGATCGCCTCGACCGGGCCCTCACCCACACCCTTGATGGCGCCCAGGCCGTAAATGATCCGGCCTTCGTCGTTCACCGTGAACTTGAATTCGGACGTGTTCACGTCCGGCGCGTCGAGACGCAGCTTCATGGTCCGCACTTCTTCGATCAAGGTCACGACCTTGTCGGTGTTGTGCATATCCGCCGAGAGTACCGCGGCCATGAACGGCGCCGGGTAGTGCGCCTTCAGCCATGCGGTCTGGTACGACACCAGTCCATAGGCGGCGGAGTGGGATTTATTGAAGCCGTAACCGGCGAATTTTTCCACCAGGTCGAAAATGTTACCGGCGAGGTCGGCATCGATATTGTTGGTGGCGCAACCTTCAATGAAACCGCCACGCTGCTTGGCCATTTCCTCGGGTTTTTTCTTACCCATGGCTCGACGCAGCATGTCCGCACCACCGAGGGTGTAGCCGGCCATGACCTGGGCAATCTGCATCACCTGTTCCTGATACAGGATGATGCCGTAAGTCGGTGCCAGTACCGGCTTGAGGCCTTCGTACTGGTAGTCCGAGTGCGGATACGCCAGCTCGGCACGACCGTGCTTACGGTTGATGAAGTCGTCCACCATGCCCGATTGCAGCGGGCCCGGACGGAACAGTGCCACCAGTGCGATCAAGTCTTCCAGGCAGTCGGGCTTGAGCTTTTTGATCAGCTCCTTCATGCCCCGGGATTCAAGCTGGAACACCGCCGTGGTTTCGGCTTTTTGCAGCAAGGTGTAGGTCGGTTTGTCATCCAGCGGGATGAACGCGATATCCAGCGGCGGTTCGTTGACCTTGGCGCGGTCGCGGTTGATGGTTTTCAGCGCCCAGTCAATGATCGTCAGGGTCCGCAGACCGAGGAAGTCGAACTTCACAAGGCCGGCCGCCTCGACGTCGTCCTTGTCGAACTGGGTTACCAGGCCATCACCGGCCTCGTCGCAATAGATCGGCGAGAAGTCGGTCAGCTTGGTCGGCGCGATCACCACACCACCGGCGTGCTTGCCGACGTTACGCACAACGCCTTCGAGCTTGCGGGCCATCTCCCAGATTTCCGCGGCCTCTTCATCGACCTTGATGAAGTCGCGCAGGATCTCTTCCTGCTCGTAGGCCTTTTCCAGGGTCATGCCGACTTCGAACGGAATCATCTTCGACAGGCGATCCGCCAGGCCATAGGACTTGCCCTGCACCCGCGCCACGTCGCGGACCACAGCCTTTGCCGCCATGGAACCGAAGGTGATGATCTGGCTCACGGCGTTGCGGCCGTACTTCTCGGCCACGTAGTCGATTACCCGGTCGCGACCGTCCATGCAGAAGTCGACGTCGAAGTCGGGCATGGATACCCGTTCCGGGTTGAGGAATCGTTCGAACAGCAGGTCATATTCCAGCGGATCGAGGTCGGTGATCTTCTGTACGTAGGCCACCAGAGATCCGGCACCCGATCCACGGCCAGGGCCCACCGGTACGCCGTTGCTCTTGGCCCACTGGATAAAGTCCATCACGATCAGGAAGTAACCGGGGAACCCCATCTGGATGATGATACCCAGCTCGAAATTCAGCCGGTCGACATAGACCTGACGCTTGGCTTCGTAGTCTTCGGTGGTGTCTTTGGGCAGCAGAACGCTAAGCCGCTCCTCCAGACCGTCGAAGGACACCTTGCGAAAGTACTCGTCGATGGTCATGCCATCGGGGATCGGGAAGTTGGGCAGGAAGTGCGTGCCCAGCTTCACTTCGATGTTGCAGCGCTTGGCGATTTCGACGGTATTTTCCAGCGCTTCGGGAATATCGCTGAACAGCTCGGCCATTTCATCGGCGCTTTTGAGGTACTGCTGATCGCTGTAATTCTTCGAGCGCCGCGGGTCGTCGAGGGCTCGGCCCTCACCGATGCACACACGGGTTTCGTGGGCGGCGAAGTCTTCCTGCTTGATGAAGCGCACATCGTTGGTCGCCACCAGCGGCGCACCGAGCTTCTCGGCCAGAGCCACGGCGCCGTGCAGTTGTTCTTCATCGTTGGGGCGATTGGTGCGCTGGATTTCCAGATAGAAACGATCCGGAAACACTTCCATCCATTCGCGAGCCAGGGTTTCGGCTTCGGCGGGGTTGCCGCTGAGCATGGCCTGGCCGATCTCACCTTCTTTGGCCGCCGACAGCATGATCAAGCCTGAGTTGGCTTCAGCAACCCATTCGCGTTCGATGATGACCGCGCCGTTACGCTGACCGTCGATGAAGCCGCGGGAAATCAGCTCGGTAAGGTTGCGATAGCCTTCGGCGTTCATCACCAGCAGGCTGATCCGGCTCAGGGGGTTGTCCGGATCCTTGTTCGACAGCCACAGGTCGGCGCCGCAGATCGGCTTGATCCCGGCACCCATGGCGTTTTTATAGAATTTGACCAGGGAACACATGTTGTTCTGGTCGGTGACCGCTACGGCAGGCATGTTCATGCCGACCAGGGTCTTGACCAGCGGTTTGATCCGCACCAGACCGTCGACCAGGGAGTATTCAGTGTGCAGGCGTAGGTGAACGAATGAAGCCGGCATAGTGATCCTGTCTATAAACATGAAGACAACAAGGCCCGGATTGTACCGGGCCTTGGTAAAAAAAATCAGCCTTGCGATCAGGGGGCGTTCTCAACTAGTTTCCCCACCGCGTTGTCGCCTTAAAGCGGGCCAGGCAAGGCGCAGGCC
>NZ_LACC01000017.1:165192-202733 GCF_000967965.1 Pseudomonas fluorescens | reverse complement strand
GCTTTAAGGCACAACCCGAAGGGCCGGGCCTGCTCTTGTGCAGGGCTGCGTTGCTCGAAGCTTATTTGGAATGACCAAACTACGCTTCTCGCGCCTTGCCCTGCACAAGAGCAGGCCCGGCGCGGTGGGGAAACTAGTTGAGAACGCCCCCTAATTCTCGATCAGGCTTTCCCGCGCCTCATACGCCAGACGCACCGGAGCAAACGAACGCCGGTGAATCGGGGTCGGCCCAAGACGGGCGAGCGCTTCCAGATGAACGGGTGTCGGATAGCCTTTATGCCCGCCGATGCCGTAACCCGGGTAGATCAACTCGAACGCAGCCATTTCACGATCACGGCTGACCTTGGCCAGAATCGATGCGGCAGCGATGGCGGGAACCTTGCTATCGCCCTTGACCACGGCTTCGGAGCGCATCGGCAGTTTCGGGCAACGGTTGCCGTCAATCATCGCCAGCTTCGGCTGAACGTGCAGCCCCGCGACCGCGCGCTGCATGGCCAGCATGGTGGCGTGCAGGATATTCAGTTCGTCGATTTCTTCGACTTCAGCGCGAGCGATGCACCAGCTCAGGGCTTTTTCGCAGATTTCGTCGTAGAGCTTTTCACGGCGGGCTTCGGTGAGTTTCTTCGAGTCGTTCAGGCCGAGGATCGGGCGGCTCGGATCAAGGATCACTGCCGCTGTCACCACCGCGCCACAGAGCGGGCCGCGACCGACTTCATCGACGCCGGCAACCAACTCTTCGACTTCAGCCACCAAGGTGAAATCCAGCCCCATCTGCATATTCGTTTTACTCATTTTACTTGGCCGATCAGGTTCAGCACTGCGTCCGCAGCCTGGTTGGAGGCATCCAGTCGCAGGGTCCGGTGAATTTCGTCAAAGCCGCGGGTCTGCTCTTCCCCACCCTCGATCAGCGGCGACAAGGTCTGGGCCAGCGCTTCGACCGTGGCATCGTCCTGCAACAGCTCGGGCACCAACAGACGCTGGGCCAACAGGTTCGGCAACGAAATGTAGGGGCTTTTCACCATGCGTTTGAGAATCCAGAACGTCAGCGGCGCCAGGCGGTAGGCGACCACCATCGGTCGCTTGTACAGCAGCGCTTCAAGCGTTGCGGTGCCGGAGGCAATCAACACCGCATCGCACGCGGCCAAGGCCAGATGAGATTTGCCATCGAGCAAGGTCAGCGGCAGATCGCGACCGGCCAACAGTTCTTCGATCTGGGTCCGGCGCTGAGGACTGGCGCAGGGCATGACAAACCGCACACCCGGACGCATTGCCCGCAGGCGCTGGGCCGTATCGAGAAACAACGCACCGAGCCGGCCAACTTCACCGCCACGGCTACCGGGCATCAACGCCACCAGCGGCCCGTCGGGCAAACCGAGTTCGGCCCGCGCAGCAGCGCGATCGGCCTGGAGTGGAATGGCATCGGCCAGGGTATGGCCGACGAATCGCACCGGCACGCCTTTCTCTTCGTAGAATCTGGCTTCGAACGGGAACAGCGTGAGCATCAGGTCGCAGCCTTCGCGAATCTTCAGCACGCGTTTCTGCCGCCAGGCCCAGACCGACGGGCTGACGTAATGCACGGTCTTGATCCCGGCCTGGCGCAGCTTGAGTTCGATATTGAGGTTGAAGTCCGGCGCATCGATACCGATGAACACATCAGGCTTCGCATCGATCAGGTCCGCGACCAGTTTTTTGCGCCGCGCCAGCAACTCGCGCAGGCGGCCCAGGACTTCCACCAGCCCCATGACGGACAGACGTTCCATCGGGAAATACGGGGTCAGGCCTTCAGCCTGCATCAACGGACCACCAACACCGATGAACTCGACAGCAGGGTGACGAGCCTTGAGCGCGCGCATGAGACCCGCACCCAGAATGTCACCGGAAGCCTCACCTGCTACCAGCGCAATACGCAGATTGGCCATGATTAGCGGGTGATGCCGCGGGTCGAAGACTGGATGGAGTCGCGGAACACCGCTACTTCCGGGAACTGCGCAGAAGGCTCGGCCAGTTCGACGAGCGCCTGTTCCACGGTCAGGCCCTGGCGGTACACCACCTTGTAGGCACGACGCAGCGCGTGGATCGCATCTTCGCTAAAGCCCCGACGGCGCATGCCCTCGAAGTTCATGCTACGGGCTTCGGCAGGGTTACCGAACACCGTGACATACGCAGGAACATCCTTGCCGATCGCCGTACCCATGCCTGAGAAGCTGTGGGCGCCAATGTGGCAATACTGGTGAACCAGGGTAAAACCGGAGAGGATCGCCCAGTCTTCCACATGCACATGGCCCGCCAGTGCGGTGTTGTTCACCAGGATGCAGTGGTTGCCAATGACGCTGTCGTGGCCGATGTGGGCATAGGCCATGATTAGGTTGTGATCGCCCAGGGTCGTTTCCGAACGGTCCTGGATGGTGCCACGGTGAATCGTCACGCCTTCACGGATGACGTTGTGATCACCGATCACCAGGCGGGTTTCCTCGCCCTTGTACTTCAGGTCGGGTGTGTCTTCGCCCACCGAGGAAAACTGGTAGATGCGATTGTGCTTACCTATTCGGGTCGGGCCCTTGAGAATCACGTGTGGCCCGATGACTGTCCCCTCGCCGATTTCCACACCTGCGCCGACGATCGACCACGGGCCGACCTCGACGCCGTCAGCCAGAACGGCTGTCGGATCGATGATTGCACGAGGGTCAATCAAACTCATAGCTTGCGTTCCGCACAGATGATTTCAGCCGAGCAGACAGGCTTGCCATCGACCGAAGCCTGGCATTCGAATTTCCAGATCTGACGCTTGCAGCTGATGAACTTGGCTTCAAGGATCAACTGATCGCCCGGCAATACCGGCTGGCGGAAGCGCAGCTTGTCGGAACCGACGAAGTAATAGAGCGTGCCGTCGGCCGGTTTCACGTCGAGCATTTTGAAACCAAGGATCCCGGCAGCCTGAGCCATTGCCTCGATGATCAATACGCCCGGCATGATTGGATGCGCAGGGAAGTGACCGTTGAAGAACGGTTCGTTGATGCTGACATTCTTGTAGGCACGAATGCGCTTGCCTTCAACATCCAGCTCCACTACACGGTCCACCAGCAGGAACGGGTAACGGTGAGGCAGGTATTCGCGAATCTCGTTGATGTCCATCATTTCGGGGGGAAGCCTATGTAAAGATTGGGAGCGCGCGACTGACGCGCACCCCTCTAGCAAATCAAGGAGGCAGTCTAGCGGCTGTGCACACTTGATATGGAAATGGTATCAGCCATCTGATGAAGCATTACCGTCAGGGGTCACTTCCCCTACTTGCTTTTCCAGCTGGCGCAGACGTCGCGCGATGTCATCGAGCTGACGAATACGTGCCGCGCTTTTGCGCCACTCGGCAGCCGGCTGCATGGCTGTACCGGAAGAATAGGCGCCTGGCTCGGTAATCGAGTGGGTCACCATGGTCATCCCGGTAATGAAAACGTTGTCACAAATGTCGATGTGTCCCACCAGCCCTACACCACCGGCGAGCATGCAATGCTTGCCGATTTTGGTACTGCCGGAGATCCCGACGCACGCCGCCATGGCGGTGTGATCCCCCACTTGAACGTTGTGGGCAATCTGAATCTGGTTATCGAGCTTCACGCCGTTACCGATGACGGTATCGGCCAACGCACCGCGATCTATAGCCGTGTTCACGCCGATTTCAACATCATCGCCGATCAGCACACCACCGATCTGGGCGATTTTCTGCCAGATACCCTTCTCATTGGCAAAGCCGAAGCCTTCGCCGCCGAGCACTGCACCCGACTGAATGACAACCCGCTTGCCGACGCGAACGTCGTGATACAAGGTCACCCGCGGCGCGAGCCAGCCACCCTCACCCACCACGCTGCGAGCACCAATGAAGCAATGCGCGCCGACAGTCGTACCGGCTGCCACCTGCGCTCCGCTTTCGATCACCACAAAAGCGCCGATACTCGCCGCAGGGTCGACAACCGCATCCGCCGCGATCACCGCCGTCGGATGAATCCCGACTGTGGCCTTGGGCTTGGGATCGAACAGGTGAGAAACACGTGCGTAGGCTGCGTACGGATCCGGTACCACCAGCACATCCCCGCAATGACCTTCGGCGTCAGCAGCTTTGAGCAACAGGGCTGCAGCCTGACTGCCTGCCAGGTACTTACGGTATTGGGGGTTTGCAAGAAAGCTCAACTGAGCTGGGCCAGCCTCCTGCAAGGTGGCTAGCCCAGTAATTGCTTTCTCGGGGTCGCCACGTAGGGTGGCGCCGAGGAACTCGGCCAGCTGGCCGAGCTTAATGGTCACGGTCATGGGTTACTTCAGCTGATTCATGCGCTCGATAACCTGGCGAGTGATGTCGTACTGAGGCTTGACATCAATCACTGCGCCACGCTCGAAGACCAGGTCAAAAGCACCTTTCTTGATGACTTCTTCCACAGCGCTGTCCAGTTTCGGCTTGAGCTGCTTCAGCATTTCACGGTCGGCAACGGCTTTGGCTTCGTTCAGTTCCTTGGACTGGAACTGGAAGTCACGGGCCTTTTGCTTGAATTCAAGCTCCAGACGCTCGCGCTCGCCCTGCTGCATTTTGTCGCCACCGGCCATCAGGCGGTCCTGAATGCCCTTGGCGCTGGTTTCCAGCGCCTTGAGCTTGGTCAGCTGAGGACCGAACTTCTTCTCGGCATCCACGGCGTATTTCTTGGCCGCGTCGGACTCCAGCAAAGCCATCTGATAGTTCAGAACAGCAATTTTCATGTCGGCGAACGCCGGACCTGCTACCAGTACGGTCGCCAGGAGAACCAATTGAGTCAACTTACGCACGATGCACTCCTACAAAAGCCATTGTCGTTATTTTGGGACAGACGCTTAGAACGTCTGGCCAAGAGAGAATTGGAACACCTGGGTTTCAGCGTTATCCGGTTCTTTTACTGGCATGGCCAACGCAAAGCTCAGAGGACCCAGCGCGGTGACCCATGTCACACCTACACCGACGGAACTGGCCAGGTTGCTCAGACTGACATCGTTACACTGCGTATTGGACTTCGAAGTTGGGTCAGTGTTGGAAAACTGAGTGCACTTGGAGTCGAACACGTTACCCACGTCCCAGAATACCGAAGTCCGCAGCGAGCGCTGATCCTTGACGAATGGCAGCGGGAACAGAATCTCAGCACCACCTTGAATCAGGACGTTACCACCGAACGGCAGTGGATCCTGGTCCGGGTCAGCAAGAGTACCCGGGTTGCCAGTACTGAGTACGCCGCGGCTCGGAGTACTACGCGGCCCCAATGTGCTGTCCTTGAAGCCACGAACCGAGTTGAAACCACCAGCATAGTAGTTTTCATAGAATGGCAAGCCATCGGTCGAACCGTAACCGTCGCCATAACCCAATTCGGTGTGCAGGCGCATGGTGTAGTTTTCGCTCAGTGGCTGGAACAGCTGGCCACGGTAATCGAGCTTGAAGAACGACAGGTCGCTACCCGGTACGGTGACTTCCGCCGTCACGCTTTGAGAATGACCACGGGTCGCCAATACACCTTTGTTCAGGGTGGATTCGGACCAGCCGGCCGAAGCCTTGAAGTTCAGGTACTGATCGCCTTCACGGTTAACGAAGTCGAAAATTTCGTCGACGGTGTATTGACCGGTCTTGATCTTGTCCTCTTGCGCAGTCAGGCCGAAGGTCAGACGCGAAGTCTCGCTGATCGGGTAGCCGACGCTCACGCCCGCACCCAGACTGTCCACGGCATAGCTCGCTACATCGACGTCGAGGTCGTTGTAGTCGGTGGTGCGGTAGAACGCGTTGTAACCCAGGCTCACGCCATCAGCCGTCCAGTAGGGGTCGACAAAACCAAAGTTGTAACGCGTCTGGTATTGGCTTTTGGTCAAGCCGACGCTGACCTTGTTACCGGTACCCAGGAAGTTGTTCTGAGTGATCGAACCACCAAGGATCAGACCGGCGCTCTGGGCAAAACCGACGCTGGCGGTAATCGAACCGGAGGCTTGTTCTTCAACGCTGTAGTTGACGTCCACCTGGTCATCGACACCTGGCACGGCCGGGGTCTCAACGTTGACTTCCTTGAAGAAGCCCAGACGCTCCAGACGGGTCTTGGATTGGTCGATCAGGTAGGTCGAAGCCCAGCCGCCTTCCATCTGACGCATTTCACGACGCAGCACTTCGTCTTCGGACTTGGTGTTGCCACGGAAGTTGATGCGGTTCACATAGGCACGCTTGCCCGGATCGACCGCGAACAGGATGTCTACGGTGTGATCTTCATCGTGCGGTTGAGGCACGCCGTTGACGTTGGCGAAGGTATAACCTTCGTTACCCAGGCGACGGGTGATCAGTTCGGAGGTGGTGGTCATCAGCTTGCGCGAGAACACCTGGCCTTTTTGCACCAGCAGCAGGGACTTGACCTGGTCCTCAGGGACTTTCAGGTCACCGCTGAGCTTGACGTCACGAACGGTGTACTTCTCGCCTTCGTTGACGTTGACGGTGATGTACACGTGCTTCTTGTCTGGCGTAATGGAGACCTGGGTCGAAGCGATATCCATGTTGATATAGCCACGATCCAGGTAATAGGAACGCAGACGCTCCAGGTCACCGGACAGTTTTTCACGGGCGTACTTGTCGTCGTTCTTGAAGAACGACAACCAGTTGGTGGTCTTGAGTTCGAACAGGTCGATCAGGTCTTCATCAGGGAAGACCGTGTTGCCCACCACGTTGATGTGCTGGATAGCCGCAACGGTGCCTTCGTTGATGTTGACCTTCAGGCCGACGCGGTTACGCGGCTGTGGCACCACTTCGGTGTCGACGGTAGCCGAGTAGCGACCCTGGGCGACGTACTGGCGTTGCAGCTCGTTACGCACACCTTCAAGGGTGGCACGCTGGAAAATCTCGCCTTCGGCCAGACCGGATTGCTTGAGGCCTTTCATCAGGTCTTCGGTAGAGATCGCCTTGTTGCCTTCGATCTCGATACTGGCGACCGACGGGCGCTCGACTACCGTGATGACCAGGACGTTGCCATCGCGGCCCAGCTGGATATCTTGAAAGAAACCGGTTTTGAACAACGCACGAGTGGATTCCACCAGGCGACGATCATCCGCCTGTTCACCGACGTTCAACGGCAAAGCACCAAAGACGCTACCCGCGGAGACCCGCTGGAGGCCATTGACGCGAATATCAGAGATAGTGAAGGACTCGGCGTGAACTTCGGCGATCATCAATACGGTGAGAACCGCAGTTAGCAGCAGACGTTTCATGAAGTCCTTTCTTATTCCAACTGGCAATAAACAAACTGCCGCAAAATGCGGCAGATTCGCAATTCAGCGAAGCGTTACAGTCGACCCAGATCATTGACCAGAGCAAGCAACATCACCCCGACCACCAAACTGATGCCGATCTGTATCCCCCAACCTTGCACCCGATCTGACAAGGGACGACCACGCGCCCACTCGATCAGATAAAACAACAAATGCCCCCCATCCAGTACCGGAATGGGCAACAAATTCAGAACGCCCAAGCTAATACTCAGATAAGCAAGGAAATTCAGGAAATCAGCAACACCCGACTGGGCCGAAGCGCCCGCCACTTTAGCAATGGTTATCGGTCCACTCAAGTTTTTTACCGAGAGCTCGCCGAACAACATTTTCTTCAGTGAATCGAGGGTCAGCACGCTCATGGTCCAGGTGCGTCGAGCCCCCTCGCCAATTGCTGCCAATGGCCCGTAACTGACCTCGCGGATCATCTCCGGTGGCCAGTCGATCGCCTTCACCCCAGCCCCCAAATAACCGCTGGGTGACTTGCTCTCGCCGCGAGCGGCAAGCGTCACAGGGACGTCGATTTGAGCACCGTCGCGCTCAACCCGCAGCATGATTTTGGTAGCAGGATGCATACGGACGGTATCGACAACCTGCTGCCAGTCATCCAGCGTACGACCATCGAGCGCCAGCAACCGGTCTCCGGTCTTCAGGCCGGCAGCCTGAGCCGGCCCCTTTGGATCGAGTTCGGCCAGGACAGGCGGCAATGCCGGACGCCACGGACGAATCCCCAACGAATGGATAGGGTCAGGCTCGTCAGCCCCTTTGAGCCATTTGTCCAGCGCAAGTTCACGAGGAGAATCGGCCGTGGAACCTTGTTCGCGCACCATTATCTGCAACGAACCGCTTTCGCCCAGGCGACGCACAAGCTGCAGGTTCACCGCCGCCCAGCCGGAAGTTGCCTCGCCATCAATGGCCACGATTTCCTGGCCGGGGCTCAAACCTGCCTTGGCCGCAATACTGCCGGACTCGACAGCGCCGATGACCGGACGCACCTGCTCGCTGCCGAGCATCGCCAATACCCAGAAGAACGCGAATGCCAGCAGGAAGTTGGCAATCGGCCCCGCTGCTACGATGGCAATGCGCTGACGAACGGATTTACGATTGAAGGCTTGATCAAGCTGATCGAGCGGTACTTCACCTTCGCGCTCGTCGAGCATTTTGACGTAGCCGCCCAACGGAATGGCGGCGACGACAAATTCGGTGCCCTGCTTGTCGTGCCAGCGCAGCAAAGGCATGCCGAAGCCTACGGAGAAGCGCAGTACTTTGACCCCACAGCGACGCGCGACCCAAAAATGGCCGAACTCGTGGAAGGTAACCAGCACACCCAGTGCGACCAGGGTGCCGACAATCATATAGAGCGCGCTCATCTACTTTCTCCGCATTCCTATCCGCTGCTGCCTGGGCCAACTATCCGCAGCATTTACCGCCCGTGGCGGCTCAACCATTGTCCGGCCAGCAATCGCGCCTTCGCGTCTGCCGTGAACACTGCATCGAGATCATCCACTGCCACTACGGGCTCCAGACTCAGTACTTCTTCGATGATACTCGCGATTTCCGGGTAACGAACCCGTTCGTCGAGAAATGCTGCCACCGCCACTTCGTTCGCCGCATTGAGCATGGCCGGCGCGCTGTTACCCGCTTCGGCCGCCTGACGGGCCAGACGCAGGCAAGGGAAACGCTCTTCATCGGGCGCCTGGAAGTCCAGCCGCGCAATGGCAAACAGATCCAGCGGCGCCACACCAGAATCGATCCGCTCAGGCCAGGCCAGGGCATTGGCGATGGGCGTGCGCATATCCGGATTACCCAGCTGCGCCAGAACAGAACCATCGACGTAGTCGACCAGCGAATGGATCACACTTTGCGGGTGAATCACCACCTCGACCTGGGATGGCCTGGCATCAAACAGCCAGCAGGCCTCGATCAACTCAAGCCCCTTGTTCATCATGCTGGCCGAGTCAACGGAGATTTTTCGCCCCATGGACCAGTTCGGGTGAGCACACGCCTGATCGGGAGAAACATGCGCCAGCTCAGCCATTGGCGTCTGTCGGAACGGACCGCCGGAAGCCGTCAGCAAAATCCGACGTACGCCGACTGCCTCAAGGCCACGGGCATAATCCAGCGGCATGCACTGGAAAATGGCGTTGTGCTCGCTATCGATCGGCAGCAATACCGAACCGCTCTTGCGCACCGCCTGCATGAACAGCGCACCGGACATGACCAGCGCTTCTTTATTGGCCAGGAGAATCTTCTTGCCGGCCTCGACTGCCGCCAGTGTCGGGCGCAATCCCGCTGCACCGACGATGGCCGCCATGACTGTATCGACTTCCGGATCGGAAGCGACCTGACACAAACCTTCCTCACCCACCAGAACACGGGTCGAAAGACCCGCAGCGCGCAAATCATCCTGCAGGGTGCGGGCAGCTGCGACTTCAGGCACTACGGCAAATCGCGGCACATGGCGCACGCAGAGCGCCAGCAATTCACTCAAGCGGGTGAAGCCAGTCAAGGCAAAGACCTGATATCGATCAGGGTGACGAGCGATGACGTCGAGCGTACTCAGGCCAATCGAGCCGGTCGCGCCCAGAACGGTAATCTGTTGCGGGCGGCTCATGGGGTCGCCATCCACAGCAGCACCGCAAACACCGGGATCGCTGCCGTCAGGCTGTCGATTCGATCCAGCACGCCGCCGTGACCGGGAAGCAGATTGCTGCTGTCCTTGATCCCGGATTGACGCTTGAACATGCTTTCAGTGAGATCACCCACCACCGAAATGAACACGATCAGCGCGGCACCGATCAACCCTTTGAACAATTCGGCCACCGTCCAGTCGCGTACCAGAGCAACGATTGTGGTAATCACCAGGCTCAGCGCCAGACCACCGTACACGCCTTCCCAGCTTTTGCCCGGACTGACCTGCGGTGCGAGCTTGCGCTTGCCGAAAGCACGACCGGAGAAGTAGGCGCCAATATCGGCACCCCAGACCAACACCATCACCGCCATGATCAGCCAGTTACCCAACGGGTGTTGCTTGATCTGCACCAGACCTTGCCAGGCCGGCAGGAGAATCAACAGGCCGATCACCAATTTGGTCGCCGCAGTGGACCAATGCTCGCTCGAACGCGGATAGGTCAGTACCAGATACGTCGCCACAGCCCACCACAACACTGAAGCACCCAATACCCAAGGTGCGAGGCCGGGCAGGATGTACATGAGGAGCAGCGCCAAAGCGACCACAGCGGCATAGCCAACGCGGAACGCTTGACCGGCGAAACCCGCCAGACGCGCCCATTCCCAGGCACCAAGGGTCACGACCAGCCCGATGAACAGTGCAAAACCGGAACCTTCGAGCAGGAAAAACCCGCACAGGGCAATCGGTAGCAGGATCAGTGCGGTGATGATTCGTTGTTTAAGCATTAAACCCGGGCTCCAGCCTCGACCTGCTCGCTCGTTTTACCGAAGCGGCGCTGGCGGGAAGCGTAATCGGCCAGCGCATTGCGCATGGCATCGTGTTTGAAGTCCGGCCAGAACAGGTCGGAGAAATACAGCTCGGCATAGGCCAGCTGCCAGAGCAGGAAATTGCTGATGCGGTGCTCGCCACCGGTGCGGATACACAGGTCCGGCAGCGGCAGGTCGCCCGTGGCCAGGCAGGTCTGCAGCAGATCAGGCGTAATGTCTTCCGGACGCAGGTGTCCGGCCTGGACCTCTCGTGCCAGTCGCTGCGCAGCTTGCGCGATGTCCCACTGCCCGCCGTAATTGGCGGCGATCTGCAGCACAAAACGATTGGCGCCGGCCGTCATGGCCTCGGCTTCACGCATGGCTGCCTGCAGCTCGGGATGAAAGCGCGAGCGGTCCCCAATGATCCGCAGGCTGATGTTGTTGTCGTTGAGGCGCTTGGCCTCACGACGCAGCGCCTTGAAGAACAGATCCATCAAAGCGCTGACCTCATCGGCCGGACGCTGCCAGTTCTCGCTGGAAAAGGCGAACAGGGTCAGCACTTCGACCTTGGCCTCGGCACAAACTTCAATGACGGCACGTACCGCATCCACGCCCGCTTTATGCCCGGCGACACCCGGCATAAAGCGTTTTTTCGCCCAGCGATTGTTACCATCCATGATGATCGCGACATGGCGCGGCACCGCGGACGGTGCAGACTGCTTGGTCTTTTCCATGAAAACGCGACCCTTATACGGCCATCAGGTCTTTTTCTTTCTGCGCCAGGTCCGCGTCGATTTTAGCCACGAACTTCTTGGTCAGATCGTCGATCTCGCCAGTCGCACGACGCTCTTCGTCTTCGCTGATCTCTTTTTCCTTGACCAGATCCTTGAGCTGGCTGTTGGCATCGCGACGGATGTTGCGCACGGCAACACGGGCATCTTCAGCGACGTCACGAGCCTGCTTGGTGAAGCCCTTGCGGGTTTCTTCGGTCAGGGCAGGCATGGAGATCAACAGCAGCTCGCCGAGGTTGGTCGGGTTCAGGTTCAGACCTGCGCTACCGATCGCCTTGTCGACGGCACCCAGCATGTTGCGCTCGAAAGCAACGACTTGCAGGGTACGGGCGTCCTTGACGGTGATGTTGGCCACTTGCTTGATCGGGGTGTCGGAGCCGTAGTACGGCACCATCACGCCTTCCAGAATGCTCGGGTGCGCCTGGCCAGTACGAATGCGGCCGAAGTTGTGCGCCAGCGACTCCACGGACTTCTGCATGCGCTCTTGAGCGTCTTTCTTGATTTCGTTGATCATTGTTGGCCTTCCTCGATCAGGGTTCCTTCAGCGCCGCCATGTACGATGTTCAGCAGGGCGCCGGGCTTGTTCATGTTAAATACGCGTAGCGGCATCTTGTGGTCGCGGCACAGGCAAATGGCCGTCAGATCCATCACACCCAGCTTGCGATCCAGCACTTCATCGTAGGTCAGATGATCGAACTTCTCGGCATGCGGGTCTTTGAACGGGTCAGCGGTGTAGACGCCATCGACCTTGGTCGCCTTGAGCACGACATCGGCATCGATTTCGATTGCACGCAGGCAGGCTGCCGAATCCGTCGTAAAGAACGGGTTGCCGGTACCGGCCGCGAAAATCACCACGTCCTTGGAATTCAAGTGGCGCATTGCCTTGCGACGATCGTAGTGATCGGTCACGCCAACCATGGAAATAGCGGACATCACGATGGCCGAGATGTTGGCGCGCTCGAGGGCGTCGCGCATGGCCAGGGCGTTCATCACAGTGGCCAGCATGCCCATGTGGTCGCCGGTGACACGGTCCATGCCAGCCTTGCTCAGCGCTTCACCACGGAACAGATTGCCACCACCGATAACCAGACCGACCTGAACACCGATGCCGACCAGCTGGCCAACTTCCAATGCCATGCGATCCAGAACTTTCGGATCGATCCCGAACTCTTCCGAGCCCATCAGGGCCTCGCCGCTAAGCTTGAGTAGAATGCGTTTATAGCGAGCCTGATAACCACTGCCCTGCTGAGCCATTGCGAATCTCTCCTGCGGCGTATTTTAAAAATTCTTTGCGAGCTGTTTACAGCTGGCGCTCACTCTAGCTTGGCGCTGCTTCAGCGCCATCGGAACATGGCTTTGTAAGCCAGTTCCAAAGGGAAACCAAATAAAAATTGATACCCCATCTGAAAAGAGGCTGCGCGCGTGAGCGGGCAGCCTCTTCTGGGCGACAGTCAAAAACCGTCTTATTGCTTGGCGGCAGCCAGCTGGGCAGCAACTTCTTCTGCGAAGTTGTCCACTGGCTTCTCGATGCCTTCGCCTACTTTGAAGTAAGTGAAGGAAACGATTTCAGCGCCGGCTTTCTTGGCCAGGGCACCTACGGTGACTTCCGGATTCATGACGAAAGCTTGCTCAACCAGGCTGGCTTCAGCCAGGAACTTGCTGATGCGGCCGGCGATCATCTTCTCGACGATTTCAGCTGGCTTGCCTTTCATCTTGTCTTCGTTCAGGGTCAGGAAAACGCCCTTCTCGCGCTCGATGGCTTCTGGCGAAACCTGCGATGGCAGCAGGAATTCAGGGTTGCTTGCCGCCACGTGCATGGCGATCTCTTTGGCCAGCTGAACATCGCCGCCCTTGAGAACAACAGCAACACCGATCTTGTTACCGTGCAGGTAGGTGCCGACAACGTCACCCTCTACACGTACCAGACGACGAATGTTGACGTTCTCGCCTACTTTGGCAACCAGAGCTTCACGAGCCGTTTCCTGAGCGGCGATCAGCGGAGCTGCGTCGGTCAGTTTTTCGTCGAAGGCTTTTTCTACGCTGGCAGCAACGAAGTTCTTGAAGTCGTCTTGCAGGGCCAGGAAGTCGGTCTGCGAGTTGACTTCCAGCAGCACGGCTACCTTGTCGTCAGCCTTGATGGCGATAGCGCCTTCAGCGGCAACGTTGCCGGCTTTCTTGGCGGCCTTGATGGCGCCCGAAGCACGCATGTCATCAATGGCTTTCTCGATGTCGCCGCCAGCCTTGGTCAAGGCCTTTTTGCAATCCATCATGCCTTCGCCAGTACGCTCGCGCAGTTCTTTGACCAACGCTGCAGTAATCTCTGCCATTTCAAAATCCTCTTGGATAGGTTTTCAACCATTCCACCCGATCGAACGGGCGATCAATTCTTCCCGAACCACCCTTGTTAGCTGCCGCACGTTACAGATAGAGCAGTGGGCGCCGACAAATGGTTTTCGAGGTGGCAAAAAGGGGGCCAAGCCCCCTTTTTGCTTACTGAGTCAACGCCAAGGCGTCAATTACTCAGCTGCAGCCTGAGTTTCTTCAGCTGCGAACTCTACAGTGCCGCCGGCAACATTGTTGCGACCACGGATAACAGCGTCAGCCATCGAACCCATGTACAGCTGGATAGCGCGGATTGCGTCATCGTTGCCTGGGATGATGTAGTCAACGCCTTCCGGGCTGCTGTTGGTATCGACTACGCCGATAACCGGGATGCCCAGCTTGTTGGCTTCGGTGATCGCGATGCGCTCGTGATCAACGTCGATAACGAACAGAGCGTCTGGCAGACCGCCCATGTCCTTGATACCACCCAGGGAACGATCCAGCTTTTCCAGGTCACGAGTGCGCATCAGCGCTTCTTTCTTGGTCAGCTTGGCGAAAGTACCGTCTTCGGCTTGAACTTCAAGGTCACGCAGACGCTTGATGGAAGCACGGATGGTTTTGAAGTTGGTCAGCATACCGCCCAACCAGCGGTGATCGACGTACGGCGAACCGCAACGTGCTGCTTCTTCAGCAACGATCTTGCCAGCGGAACGCTTGGTGCCGACGAACAGAATCTTGTTTTTGCCCTGGGCCAGACGCTCTACGAAAGTCAGAGCTTCGTTGAACATTGGCAGGGTTTTTTCAAGGTTGATGATGTGGATCTTGTTACGCGCGCCGAAAATGTACTTGCCCATTTTCGGGTTCCAGTAACGGGTCTGGTGACCGAAGTGCACACCGGCCTTCAGCATATCGCGCATGTTGACTTGGGACATGATAGTTCCTTAATAAGTCGGGTTTGGCCTCCACGTATCCCAATGACCAACCAGCAGCATCAGCTGAAGGCACCCAGGTCATCGTGTCGACACGTGTGTGGATTTAGGCTTTACGGGACATCCCCGGAAAGCGGCGCATTTTATACCACAAGGCAGGGCAAAACGGAACCCGGATTCTGAAATCCTGGCGAGCGTTTTGCTCCATCCCTTGGAATCCGCCAAGAATGCACCATTCTATAGAGAGAAGCGATGCACACAGGCGCAGATTTGCACTGATCGTCTGGTAGAATCGCATTTTTCAGGGCTGCGAAAATCCATCGCGAAACGCCCTTTCCGTTTAGAAAGCGCCGCCTGGCGCAGAGAGAGCCTGTATGACCGTCACCCTCAAAACCCCCGAGGATATTGCCAAAATGCGTATCGCCGGCAAACTGGCCGCCGATGTGCTGGAAATGATTGCCGAATACGTCAAGCCAGGCGTTACCACCGATCAACTGAACCAGATCTGCCATGACTACATCGTCAATGAGCAGAAAGCCATCCCTGCCCCGCTCAACTACAAGGGCTATCCGAAGTCGATCTGCACCTCGATCAACCATGTGGTCTGCCACGGCATCCCGAACGACAAGCCGCTCAAGGATGGCGACACCCTGAACATCGACGTCACCGTCATCAAGGACGGTTTCCACGGCGACACCAGCCGCATGTTCCACGTCGGCAACGTGCCGGTCTGGGCCGAACGCCTGTCCCAGGTGACCCAGGAATGCATGTACAAGGCGATCGAGATCGTCAAACCCGGCTGCCGCTTGGGCGACATCGGCGAAATAATCCAGAAGCACGCGGAAAAGAACGGTTTCTCGGTGGTTCGCGAATTCTGCGGCCATGGTATCGGCAAGGTATTCCACGAAGAACCGCAGATCCTGCACTACGGCCGCGCGGGCACCGGCATGGAACTCAAGGCTGGCATGACCTTCACCATCGAGCCGATGATCAACCAGGGCCGTGCCGACACCAAGGTACTGGGCGACGGCTGGACCGCAATCACCAAGGACCGCAAGCTCTCGGCACAGTGGGAACACACCCTGCTGGTGACCGAAACCGGCTACGAGATCTTCACCCTGCGCCGCGATGACACCATCCCTCGCGTTTCGGCCTGATCCCGTTACCGTACATCGCCTATAGAAAGGAAAGCCAATCGATGCCGCAGGTGGATCCCGAACTCTTCGACCGCGGCCAGTTCCAGGCTGAACTGGCCCTGAAGGCAAGCCCGATCTCGGCCTTCAAGAAGGCGATCCGCCAGGCCCGCGAGGTGCTCGACACGCGGTTTCGCAACGGCCGGGACATTCGCCGACTGATCGAGGATCGCGCCTGGTTCGTCGACAACATCCTGCAAAAGGCCTGGGAGCAGTTCAGCTGGAGCGAGGACGCCGACATCGCGCTGGTCGCGGTCGGTGGCTACGGCCGTGGCGAATTGCACCCTTATTCCGATATCGATTTGCTGATCCTGCTGGACAGCGCCGACCACGAGGTTTTCCGCGATTCCATCGAGCGTTTTCTGACGCTGTTGTGGGACATCGGCCTGGAGGTCGGTCAGAGTGTTCGTTCAGTCGATGAATGCGCCGTCGAGGCCCGCGCCGACCTGACGGTCGTCACCAACCTGATGGAAAGCCGCACCATCGCCGGCCCCGAGCATCTGCGCCAGCGCATGCTGGACGTCACCGGCACCGGGCACATGTGGCCGAGCAAGGACTTCTTCCTGGCCAAGCGTGCCGAACAAAAGGCTCGCCACCACAAGTACAACGACACCGAATACAACCTGGAACCCAACGTCAAAGGCTCCCCCGGCGGCCTGCGGGATATCCAGACGATACTGTGGGTGGCCCGTCGCGAGTACGGCACCCTGAACCTGCGGGCACTGGCTGGCGAAGGATTCCTGGTCGAGAGTGAAAACGCCCTGCTCGCCTCCTCCCAGGAGTTCCTGTGGAAGGTTCGCTATGCCCTGCACATGCTGGCCGGCCGCTCCGAAGACCGACTGCTGTTCGATCACCAGCGCACCATTGCCGGGCTGCTGGGCTTCAAAGGCGACGACGCCAAGCAAGCCATCGAAAACTTTATGCAACAGTATTATCGGGTGGTGATGAGCATCGCCCAGCTCAGTGACCTGATCATCCAGCACTTCGAGGAAGTCATCCTCGCACCGGAAGACGAATCACCACCGCAGCCGATCAACTCGCGCTTCCAGTTGCATGACGGCTACATCGAGGCACGCAACGACAACGTCTTCCGCCGCACCCCCTTCGCCATGCTCGAAATCTTCGTGCTGATGGCCCAGCAGCCGGAAATCAAGGGCGTGCGCGCCGACACCATTCGTCTGCTGCGGGAACACCGCCACCTGATCGACGACGACTTCCGTAACGATATTCGCAACACCAGCCTGTTTATTGAATTGTTCAAATGCAAGATCGGCATCCACCGCAACCTGCGGCGAATGAACCGTTACGGCATCCTTGGACGCTATCTGCCCGAATTCGGATTCATCGTCGGGCAGATGCAACACGACCTGTTCCACATCTATACGGTCGATGCCCACACACTGAACCTGATCAAACACCTGCGTAAGTTGCAGTACACCCAGGTGTCGGAAAAATTCCCGCTGGCCAGCAAAACCATGGGCAAACTGCCCAAACCCGAGCTGATCTACATGGCCGGCCTGTACCACGACATCGGCAAAGGCCGGCATGGCGATCACTCGGACATCGGCGCCGTGGATGCCGAGGCCTTTTGCCAACGACACCAACTGCCCACATGGGATAGCCGCCTGATCGTTTGGCTGGTGCAAAACCACCTGGTGATGTCGACCACCGCCCAGCGCAAGGACTTGTCCGACCCGCAGGTGATCCACGATTTCGCCCAGATCGTCGGCGACGAAACCCGCCTCGACTACCTGTATGTGCTGACCGTCTCCGACATCAACGCCACCAACCCGACCCTGTGGAACTCCTGGCGCGCCAGCCTGCTGCGCCAGCTCTACACCGAGACCAAGCGCGCCCTGCGTCGCGGCCTGGAGAACCCGGTGGATCGCGAAGAGCAGATCCGCCAGACACAGAGCGCCGCCCTGGATATCCTGGTGCGCGGCGGCACCGACCCGGACGATGTCGAGCAGTTGTGGGCGCAGTTGGGTGATGACTATTTCCTGCGTCACACCGCCGGCGACGTCGCATGGCACAGTGACGCGATCCTCCAGCAACCGGCCGACGGCGGGCCACTGGTGCTGATCAAGGAAACCACCCAGCGCGAGTTCGAAGGCGGTACACAGATCTTCATCTACGCCCCGGACCAGCACGACTTCTTTGCCGTGACCGTGGCCGCGATGGACCAGCTCAACCTGAACATTCACGACGCCCGGGTCATCACCTCCAGCAGCCAGTTCACCCTCGACACCTATATCGTGCTCGACACCGACGGCGACTCGATTGGCGATAATCCGGCGCGGGTCAAACAGATCCGCGAAGGCCTGACTGAAGCCCTGCGCAACCCGGACGACTACCCGACCATCATCCAGCGTCGGGTGCCGCGTCAGCTCAAGCATTTCGCCTTTGCACCACAGGTGACGATCCACAACGACGCCCAGCGCCCAGTGACGGTTCTGGAACTCACGGCGCCCGACCGCCCGGGCCTGCTGGCGCGGATTGGCACGATTTTCCTGGAGTTCGATCTGTCGTTGCAGAACGCCAAGATCGCCACCCTCGGCGAGCGCGTGGAAGACGTGTTCTTCATTACCGACGCCAACAATCAGCCGTTGTCCGACCCTCTGCTGTGCAGCCGCCTGCAGGACGCGATCGTCGAACAACTGAGCGTCAACCAGGAACCTGATATCAAACTGTCGCGCATCAGCATCTGAATCAACACATATCCCCCTGTGGGAGCGCCTGTGGCGAGGGGGCTTGCCCCCGTTTAAGTGCTTAGCACTCACAAGATCTTTGGTAAATCAGAGAATTTGGGGCAGCTTCGCAGCCCAACGGGGGCAAGCCCCCTCGCCACAAGCCCGCTCCCACATTGAACGAGGCCCCCGATGAACAACGCTCTGTCCCAGCTCCAGCCCTACCCGTTCGAGAAACTCCGCGCCCTGCTCGGCAGCGTGACGCCGAACCCGGACAAGCGTCCGATCGCGCTGTCCATCGGCGAGCCGAAACACCGTTCGCCAAGCTTTGTCGCCGAGGCCCTGGCCAGCAATCTGGAAAAAATGGCCGTGTACCCGACCACCCTCGGTATCCCGGAGCTGCGTGAAGCCATCGCGGCCTGGTGCGAGCGTCGTTTCGATGTCCCCAAGGGCTGGATCGACCCGGCGCGCAACGTGCTGCCGGTCAACGGTACCCGCGAGGCGCTGTTCGCCTTCACCCAGACCGTGGTCAACCGTGGCGATGACGCGCTGGTGGTCAGCCCGAACCCGTTCTACCAGATCTACGAAGGCGCGGCGTTCCTCGCCGGGGCCAAGCCGCATTACCTGCCTTGCCTGGACGAAAACGGCTTCAACCCTGATTTCGACGCCGTGTCGCCGGACATCTGGAAACGCTGCCAGATCCTGTTCCTGTGCTCGCCAGGCAACCCGACCGGCGCCTTGATTCCAGTGGAAACCTTGAAAAAGCTGATCGCCCTGGCCGACGAATACGACTTCGTGATTGCCGCCGATGAGTGCTACAGCGAACTGTACTTCGACGAACAAACCCCGCCGCCAGGCCTGCTCAGCGCCTGCGCGGAACTGGGTCGAAAGGACTTCAAGCGTTGCGTGGTGTTCCACAGCCTGTCCAAGCGCTCGAACCTGCCGGGCCTGCGCTCGGGCTTTGTGGCCGGTGATGCCGACGTCCTCAAGGGCTTCCTGCTCTACCGCACCTACCATGGCTGCGCGATGCCGGTTCAAACCCAACTGGCCAGCGTTGCTGCGTGGAATGACGAAGTGCATGTGCGCGCCAATCGGGCGCTGTACCGCGAGAAGTTCGATGCGGTGCTGGAAATCCTCAGCCCGGTCATGGACGTACAGCGTCCGGATGGCAGTTTCTACCTGTGGCCGAATGTCGCCGGTGACGACGCGGCGTTCTGCCGTGACCTGTTCGAACAGGAGCACGTGACCGTGGTGCCGGGTTCTTACCTGTCGCGGGATGTCGATGGCGTCAATCCGGGTGCCGGGCGCGTGCGCATGGCATTAGTTGCACCGCTGGCAGAATGTGTCGAGGCTGCCGAGCGTATTCGCGCGTTCATCCAGCGCCGGTAACAGCCAGGTTTACTTCACCTGGCCAAGCTTGGCCTCACTCAGATCCAGCTCCCCCAACACCTCACGCAACACGTCATCACCAATCTGGTGATGACGACTGAGGCTATACAACTCAAGGCGTTGCGCCCGCAGCGCCTTCAAGCGCAAACGCCGTTCCAGCAAGTCCATCTGAAACGCCAGGGCTTGCGCCTCAGCGGAATCGTTGAATACCTCCAATTGATGCCGATACTCGGACATGATTCGCGCCTTGAGCTCAGCGGCCAGCGCGGATTGAGCTGCGTCCTGCGGGTTGACCTCTTCTGTCTCAAGCGCATGAATGGCCGCCTCGGCGGTCTTGCGCCAGGCGTCGCGCACTTCATTGCGCCGCTTGTCGTCCGGGCTGGCTTCTATGCCACGCAACAACAGTGGCAGCGCGATGCAGGCCGCAATCAACGACAGCAGAATCACCCCGGCAGCAATAAAGATCAGCAAGTCGCGTTCGGGAAATGCATCGGAGCCCATCAATATCGGCACCGACATAACTCCCGCCAGCGTCACGGCCCCGCGCACGCCGCCGACAGTCAGTAACCAACAGGAACGCGCGCTGGGCACCCGGGTTATCTCAGCCTTGCCACGCCAACGCCGCACAAAAATGGACAGCCGCCAGATGCTTTGCACCCAGACGAACCGCAAAGCCAGCAGCACCAGGAAAATCGCCACCACGTCCAGCCCGCGATACAGCAACGTCGGCCATAGTGAGGTTTCGTGACTTGCCACCGCCTTGATGATGTCCGGCAACTGCAAACCCAACAGCAGGAAGATCAAACCGTTGAAGGCGAACTCCAGCAGCGACCAGACACTTCGGTTGAGCAAGCGCGTGTTGGTCTGGCGCGGCAGCAGGTCGAGCCAGCTCTGCATCATCCCCGCCGCCACCGCCGAGAGGATGCCCGACACTTCCATGCGCTCGGCCAGCACGTAGGCGGCAAACGGCAGCAACAACATGAACACCACATGCGTCGCCGGATCATCCCAGCCCCGCGCGATCATCCACGCCCGCAGACGGCCGACCAGCCAGCTCAGGGCCACCCCGACAGCCAGGCCACCCACCGCGACCAGTACGAACGTCAGGCTGGCATTGGCCAGCGAGAACACGCCGGTCACCGCCGCCACCAGGGCAAACTTGAATGTCACCAGGCCTGATGCGTCGTTCATCAGCGCCTCACCCTGCAGGATGTGCATCAAAGGCGTGGGCAGTCGATTGCGGGAAATGGCCGACACCGCCACCGCATCCGTCGGCGACAGCACGGCCGCCAGGGCGAACGCCACCGGCAACGGCACACCGGGCAGCAGCCAATGAATGAAATACCCGGCGCCGACCACGGTGAACAGCACCAGGCCCACTGCCAGGGTCAGGATCGGGCCGCGCAAGTGCCAGAATTCGCGCTTGGGCATGCGCCAGCCGTCAGAGAACAACAGTGGCGGCAGGAACAGAAACAGGAACAGTTCGGGATCCAGGGCTACATGCAGGCCGAGCGTCGGCCAGGCAAGCAAGGCTCCGGCGGCAATCTGCACCAACGGCAACGGCAGCGGAACCACCCGTCCGATCAGGCGCGAAACGCCGACCAGCATCAACAGGATCAGGACGGTGTAGGCGGTTTGCATAAAGCGGGATTCCCGGGCAATCGACAGCATTGAAGTGCCATATTAGCCGCTTAGACTACCGGTGGCCCTTGCACCTATGTCGCACCCGGAACGCGCCAATCCCTGCGGGAGCGAGCTTGCTCCCACAGGTTTTGCGTTTTAACTCAATGCACATGGCATAATCCGTCACCTTTACATTTACGGCACCTGCAAAGGGGGCAATTCCTTGACCGTTTCAAGCAAAACGTTGCACCTTTTCGGCATCAAAGCCTGCGACACCATGAAAAAGGCGCGCACCTGGCTCGATGAACACGCTGTCAGCTATGACTTTCATGATTACAAATCGGTCGGTATCGACCGTGAACACCTGACCCAATGGTGCAGCGAGCACGGTTGGGAAGTGGTGTTGAACCGTGCAGGCACGACCTTTCGCAAGCTCGACGACGAACGCAAAGCCGATCTCGACCAGACGAAAGCCATCGAACTGATGCTCGCACAACCCTCGATGATCAAGCGCCCGGTGCTCGATCTCGGTGACCGAACCCTGATTGGCTTCAAGCCAGATATCTACGCGGCCGCGCTCAAGTAAGCAGCCCGTTCAATTTTGTTAGAGGTATACACATGTCCACTACCCTGTTCAGCCTGGCCTTCGGCGTCGGCACTCAAAACCGTCAAGGCGCATGGCTGGAAGTGTTCTACGCCGCCCCGGTACTCAAGCCATCGGCTGAAGTCCTCGCCGCTATCGCACCGATCCTGGGCTACACCGAAGGCAATCAGGCCATCGCGTTCAGCACCGCCCAGGCCTCGCAACTGGCAGAAGCGCTGAAAAGCGTCGACGCTGCCCAGGCTGCCCTGCTGACCCGCCTGGCCGAGAGCCACAAGCCGCTGGTTGCCACCTTGCTGACCGAAGACGCCCAGCTGTCGTCCACCCCTGAGGCCTACCTCAAGCTGCACCTGCTGAGCCATCGCCTGGTCAAGCCGCACGGCCTGAACCTGGCCGGCATCTTCCCGCTGCTGCCAAACGTGGCCTGGACCAGCCAGGGCGCGATCGACCTGAGCGAACTGGCCGAACTGCAACTCGAAGCCCGCCTGCGCGGCGAGCTGCTGGAAGTGTTCTCGGTGGACAAGTTCCCGAAAATGACCGACTACGTGGTTCCGGCCGGCGTGCGTATCGCTGACGCTGCGCGCCTGCGCTTGGGCGCTTACGTGGGCGAAGGTACCACCGTGATGCACGAAGGCTTCATCAACTTCAACGCCGGCACCGAAGGCCCGGGCATGATCGAAGGCCGCGTATCCGCTGGCGTATTCGTCGGCAAGGGTTCGGACCTGGGCGGCGGCTGCTCGACCATGGGCACCCTGTCGGGCGGCGGCAACATCGTGATCAAGGTTGGCGAAGGCTGCCTGATCGGCGCCAACGCCGGTATCGGTATCCCGTTGGGCGACCGCAACACCGTCGAGTCGGGCCTGTACGTGACCGCTGGTACCAAAGTGGCGCTGCTGGACGAGAACAATCAGCTGGTCAAAGTGGTCAAGGCCCGTGAACTGGCTGGCCAGCCGGACCTGCTGTTCCGTCGCAATTCGGAGACCGGTGCCGTGGAATGCAAAACCCACAAATCGGCCATCGAACTGAACGAAGCGCTGCACGCTCACAACTAAGCGTTACACGATCACCTGTGTAGGAGCGAGCTTGCTCGTGAAAAACGTAAGGGCAACGCGGTTATTCAGATAATGCGCGTTTTCGTTCACGTCCATCGCGAGCAAGCTCGCTCCTACAGGGGTCTGGCGTACGCCCGCCCATGTTCACCAGGGCCGAACAACATGATGATTCTCTCTCCATGGCGTGCCGATTTTCCGGCCATCGCCGCCCTGCAACGGCAAGACCAGACCTATCTGGACAACGCCGCCACCACGCAAAAACCTCAAGCCCTGCTGGATGCCCTGGCGCACTACTACGCCAACGGCGCGGCCAACGTGCATCGGGCGCAGCATTTGCCCGGCGCCCACGCCACCCAGGCGTTCGAGGACAGCCGCCGCAAAGTCGCACAATGGCTCAATGCTGGTGATTGCGGGCAGATCATCTTTACCCACGGCGCGACGTCCGCGCTGAATCTCCTGGCCTACGGCCTGGAACATCTTTTCAATCCGGGCGACGAGATTGTCATCAGCGCCCTGGAGCATCACGCCAACCTGCTGCCCTGGCAGCAACTGGTGCACCGTCGCGACCTGAAACTGGTGATCCTGCCGCTGGATGCCGACGGCGTGATCGACCTTGAAGCCGCCGCCGGTTTGATCGGCCCACGCACGCGTCTGCTGGCCGTCAGTCAACTGTCCAACGTGATTGGTGCGTGGCAGCCGCTGCCTGAATTACTGGCACTGGCCAAGGCGCACAACGCCCTGACCGTGATCGACGGCGCCCAGGGCGTGGTCCATGGCCGTCACGACGTGCAAGCGTTGGGCTGCGATTTTTACGTGTTCTCCAGCCACAAACTCTACGGCCCCGATGGCCTGGGCGTGCTGTTCGGGCGCAATACCGCGCTGCAACAACTGCGTCCCTGGCAGTTCGGCGGCGAAATGGTGCTCGATGCCAATTACCACGACGCACGCTTTCGCCCGGCACCGTTGGGTTTCGAAGCCGGGACACCGCCGATTGCCAGTGTGATCGGCCTGGGAGCGACCCTGGATTACCTCGCCGGGCTCGATCAGAACGCCGTGTCCGCCCATGAAGCGGCGCTGCATGCCTGCCTGCTCAAGGGCCTTGAGGCGCGCAATGGCATTCGCCTGTTGGGCAAACCACAAGTGGCACTGGCCAGTTTCACCGTCGAAGGTGTGCATAACTCCGATCTTGCGCATTTGCTGACTGAACAAGGGATCGCGGTGCGTGCCGGCCATCACTGCGCGATGCCGCTGCTCAAACGCTTTGAGCTGGCCGGAGCGATTCGGGTGTCGTTGGCGCTGTACAACGACTCCGAAGACCTGGAGCGGTTCTTTGAAGCCCTGGATCAGGCGCTGGAGCTATTGCGATGAACCTGCCCGTCGATGCCGTGACAGCACTGGACACCTTTCAGAAAGCGGCCGGCTGGGAACAACGCGCACGCCTGCTGATGCAATGGGGCGAGCGCCTGCCGGCGTTGAGTGATGCGCAGATGTGTGATGCCAACCGGGTGCACGGCTGTGAAAGCCAGGTGTGGCTGGTGGGCGAATTGCGCGATGGCCACTGGCAATTCAGCGCCAACAGTGATGCACGGTTGATTCGCGGGTTGGTGGCGTTGCTGCTGGCGCGGGTCAACGGCTTGTCCGCAGCCGAGTTGCAGCAGGTGGATTTGCCGGACTGGTTCAATCAGTTGGGGCTGGGGCGGCAGTTGTCCGAGTCTCGTAGCAATGGCTTGAATGCGGTGCTTCAGCGGATGCGGGAGTTGGCTCAATAAAGGGGCTGCTTCGCAGCCCATCGCGAGCAGGCTCGCTCCTACAGGGGAACGCATTCCAATGTGGGAGCGAGCCTGCTCGCGATGGGGCCATCAGCCTTACAGATCAGACCTGCGGTTTGACCCGCTCCGCCGGCCGCCGCACACCCGCCACAATCTTGTCCACAGCCTTGGTCGCTGCGACCATGCCAAACGTCGCCGTCACCATCATCACCGCGCCAAACCCGCCGGCACAGTCGAGCTTCACCCCATCACCGACAAAACTCTTCTGCAGGCAAATGCTGCCATCCGGTTTCGGGTAGCGCAGTTGCTCGGTGGAAAACACGCACGGCACGCTGTAGTGGCGGGTCACGGTGCGTGAGAAGCCGTAGTCGCGGCGCAGCGTAGAACGCACTTTCGACGCCAACGGATCGTTGAACGTGCGATTGAGGTCGCAGACCTGGATCAACGTCGGGTCAATCTGCCCGCCCGCGCCGCCGGTGGTGATGATCTGGATCTTGCGGCGCTTGCACCAGGCGATCAGCGCGGCCTTGGCGTTGACGCTGTCGATGCAGTCGATCACGCAGTCGATGTTCGGCGTGATGTACTCGGCCATGGTGTCGCGGGTAACGAAGTCCGGCACCGCGTGCACCGTACAGTCCGGGTTGATCCCGCGCAGACGCTCGGCCATCACCTCGACCTTGGGCTTGCCCACCGTGCTGTCCAGCGCGTGCAACTGGCGGTTGGCGTTGCTGACGCAGACGTCATCGAGGTCGAACAACGAAATCTCGCCCACACCACAACGAGCCATGGCTTCCGCCGCCCAGGAACCGACGCCACCGACGCCGACGATCGCCACATGGGCCGCTTTCAGGCGCTCAAGGCCTTCGATGCCATACAAACGGGCGATGCCAGCAAACCGCGGATCTTCTGTACTCATGACCATTACCCCAAAAACCGGCGCGCATTATAGGGCTGTCGGCGCCCAAGAGCATCATTGCGCTATGAACGGGCAACATCCACGAAAACCACGTCGAACAAAGATTTGCCTTACACGCTCTAACGAAAGAACTTAAACCGACTTGGATTGCCCAATGTCCGGCAATTCCCTGTCCGCTGTACGACCAGAGAATGCCCGGTGTAGGATGCGCGCCCCTTGGCGACCGCCAACCGTTCCTTCGTTCCACAGTCTTTGGAACCCGAAATAACTATGTCATCGCGTAAATTTGGACTCAACCTGGTCGTGGTGCTCGCCATCGCTGCCTTGTTTACCGGCTTCTGGGCGCTGATCAACCGCCCGGTCACCGCCCCCAACTGGCCTGAACAGATCTCCGGCTTCTCGTACTCGCCATTCCAGCAGGGTCAGTTCCCGCAGAAAGACCAGTACCCGACCGACGATCAAATGCGTCGCGACCTGGAGATCATGAGCAAGCTGACGGACAACATCCGCATCTACTCGGTCGATGGCACCCTGCAAGACATCCCGAAACTGGCGGAAGAGTTCGGCTTGCGGGTCACCCTGGGGATCTGGATCAGCCCGGACCAGGAACGCAACGAACGGGAAATCACCCGCGCCATTGAAATCGCCAACTCCTCGCGCAGCGTGGTTCGTGTGGTGGTCGGCAACGAAGCGATCTTCCGCAAGGAAATCACCGCCGCCGAACTCAGCGTGTTGCTCGACCGTGTACGTGCCGCCGTCAAAGTACCGGTCACCACGTCCGAACAGTGGCACGTCTGGGAAGAGCACCCCGAACTGGCCAAGCACGTCGACCTGATCGCCGCGCACGTCCTCCCGTATTGGGAATTTATCCCGGTGGACAAGGCACAGCAGTTCGTTCTGGACCGTGCCCGCGACCTGAAAAAAATGTTCCCGAAAAAGCCGCTGCTGCTGTCCGAAGTGGGCTGGCCGAGCAACGGCCGCATGCGCGGTGGCGCCGACGCCTCACCGGCAGACCAGGCGATCTACCTGCGAACCCTGGTCAACAAGCTCAACCGCCAGGGCTTCAACTACTTCGTGATCGAAGCGTTTGACCAGCCGTGGAAAGCCAGCGACGAAGGTTCCGTCGGCGCCTACTGGGGCGTGTTCAACGCCGCGCGCCAGCAGAAGTTCAACTTCGAAGGCCCGGTGGTCGCGATTCCGCAATGGCGCGTGTTGGCCATTGGTTCGGTGGTATTGGCGCTGTTGTCGCTGACCCTGCTGATGATCGACGGCTCGGCCCTGCGCCAGCGTGGCCGTACCTTCCTGACCTTCACTGCGTTCCTGTGTGGTTCGGTGCTGGTGTGGATCGGTTACGACTACAGCCAGCAATACAGCACCTGGTTCAGCCTGACGGTGGGCTTTTTGCTCGCCCTTGGTGCGCTCGGGGTGTTTATCGTGCTGCTGACCGAAGCCCATGAACTGGCCGAAGCGGTGTGGGTGCACAAGCGCCGGCGCGAGTTCCTGCCGGTGGAAGGCGATTCCAGCTACCGCCCGAAAGTGTCGATTCACGTGCCCTGCTACAACGAGCCGCCGGAGATGGTCAAACAGACCCTCAACGCCCTGGCCAATCTCGACTATCCGGACTTCGAAGTCCTGATCATCGACAACAACACCAAGGACCCGGCGGTCTGGGAACCGGTGCGCGATTATTGCGAAACCCTCGGCCCGCGCTTCAAGTTCTTCCACGTGGCACCGCTGGCCGGCTTCAAGGGCGGCGCGCTGAACTACCTGATCCCGCACACCGCCAAAGATGCCGAAGTGATCGCGGTGATCGACTCCGATTACTGCGTGCACCCGAACTGGCTCAAGCACATGGTGCCGCACTTCGCCGACCCGAAAATCGCCGTGGTGCAGTCGCCGCAGGATTACCGCGACCAGAACGAAAGCACCTTCAAGAAGCTCTGCTACGCGGAATACAAAGGCTTCTTCCACATCGGAATGGTCACTCGCAACGACCGCGACGCGATCATCCAGCACGGCACCATGACCATGACCCGTCGCTCGGTGCTCGAAGAACTGGGTTGGGCCGACTGGTGCATCTGTGAAGATGCCGAGCTTGGCCTGCGGGTATTCGAGAAAGGCCTGTCGGCGGCGTATTACCACACCAGCTATGGCAAGGGCCTGATGCCCGATACCTTCATCGACTTCAAGAAGCAGCGTTTCCGCTGGGCCTACGGTGCGATCCAGATCATCAAGCGTCACACCGCCAGCCTGCTGCGCGGCAAGGACACCGAGCTGACCCGTGGCCAGCGCTACCACTTCCTCGCGGGCTGGTTGCCGTGGGTGGCAGACGGCATGAACATCTTCTTCACCGTCGGCGCGCTGTTGTGGTCGGCGGCGATGATCATCGTGCCGCAACGGGTCGATCCGCCGCTGCTGATCTTCGCAATCCCACCATTGGCGCTGTTCGTGTTCAAGGTCGCCAAGATCATCTTCCTCTACCGTCGTGCGGTTGGAGTGAATCTGAAGGATGCCTTCTGCGCGGCGCTGGCCGGTCTGGCGTTGTCCCACACCATCGCCAAAGCGGTGCTGTACGGCTTCTTCACCAGCAGCATTCCGTTCTTCCGTACACCGAAGAATGCCGACAACCACGGCTTCTGGGTGGCGATTTCGGAAGCCCGGGAAGAGATGTTCATCATGCTGCTGTTGTGGGGCGCTGCCTTGGGGATCTTCCTGGTGAACGGCATGCCGAGCAACGACATGCGTTTCTGGGTGACCATGTTGCTGGTGCAGTCGTTGCCATACTTGGCGGCGCTGATCATGGCGTTCCTGTCGTCGCTGCCGAAACCGACCGCCGAGCCTGAAACGGCACCTGTCGTCTAAATCTGCGCGGATGCACTAAACGGCGGCCAATGGCCGCCGTTTTGCTTTAAGATAAGCGCCATTTTGCGGGGCTTGGCTTAAGGGCCAGACCCAATACCTGTGGGAGCGAGCCTGCTCGCGATGAGGCCGTCACATTCAACCATTATGTTGACAGTGACATTGCTATCGCGAGCAGGCTCGCTCCCACATTTACAGCTTTCGGAGTTCTCCATGACGGCCCACGCCGACCTTTCGCCGACCCTCCAACTCGCCATCGACCTGATCCGCCGTCCGTCCGTGACGCCGATCGACGCCGATTGCCAGAAGCAGATGATGCAGCGCCTGGGCGATGCCGGTTTCACCCTGGAACCGATGCGCATCGAGGATGTGGATAACTTCTGGGCCACCCACGGCCAGGAAGACGGTCCGGTGCTGTGCTTCGCCGGCCACACCGACGTGGTCCCGACCGGCCCGGTGGCGGCCTGGCAGATCGAACCGTTCAACGCGCTGATCGACGAACACGGCATGCTCTGCGGCCGTGGCGCCGCCGACATGAAAGGCAGCCTCGCCGCCATGACCGTCGCCTCCGAGCGTTTTGTCGCCGACTACCCGAATCACAAGGGCAAAGTCGCCTTCCTGATCACCAGCGACGAAGAAGGCCCGGCGCACCACGGCACCAAGGCAGTGGTTGAACGCCTCGCCGCGCGCAAGGAGCGTCTGGACTGGTGCATCGTCGGCGAACCGTCGAGCACCACCCTGGTCGGTGACGTGGTCAAGAACGGCCGTCGCGGCTCCCTCGGCGCCAAGCTGACCGTACGCGGCATTCAAGGTCACGTGGCTTACCCGCACCTGGCGAAGAACCCGATCCACCTCGCTGCCCCGGCCCTGGCCGAACTGGCCGCCGAGCACTGGGACCACGGTAACGATTTCTTCCCGCCGACCAGTTTCCAGATCTCCAACGTCAATTCCGGCACCGGTGCGACCAACGTGATCCCGGGTGACCTGGTGGCGGTGTTCAACTTCCGCTTCTCCACCGAATCGACGGTCGAAGGTCTGCAAAAGCGCGTCGCCGACATCCTCGACAAGCACGGCCTGGACTGGCACATCGACTGGGCGCTGTCCGGCCTGCCGTTCCTCACCGAACCGGGCGCGCTGCTCGATGCGGTGTCGGCGAGCATCAAGGACATCACCGGTCGCGAAACAAAAGCGTCCACCAGCGGTGGTACCTCCGATGGCCGCTTCATCGCGACCATGGGTACCCAAGTGGTTGAACTGGGCCCGGTCAACGCGACCATCCACCAGGTCAACGAACGCGTGCTGGCCGCCGATCTCGACGTGCTGACCGAGATCTACTACCAGACCCTGATCAAGTTGCTCGCCTGATGCTTGCGTGCCCGATCTGCAGTGAGCCGCTGAACGCGGTGGACAACGGCGTGGCCTGCCCCGCCGGGCATCGTTTCGACCGTGCGCGCCAGGGTTACTTGAACCTGTTGCCGGTGCAGCACAAGAACAGCCGCGACCCTGGGGATAACCAGGCAATGGTCGAAGCCCGCCGCGACTTCCTGAACGCCGGGCACTACGCCCCGGTGGCCAAGCGTCTGGCGGAGCTGGCGGCCGGCTACGCACCACAGCACTGGCTGGACATCGGTTGTGGTGAGGGTTACTACACCGCGCAAATCGCCGAGGCCCTGCCAGATGCCGAAGGTTATGCCCTGGACATCTCCCGCGAAGCGGTCAAACGCGCCTGCAAACGCAACCCGCAGCTCACCTGGTTGATCGCCAGCATGGCGCGGGTGCCGTTGGCCTCCGGCAGTTGCCAGTTCCTGGCCAGTGTCTTCAGCCCGCTGGATTGGGAAGAAGCCAAACGCCTGCTCAGTGTTGGCGGCGGCCTGATGAAAGTCGGGCCGACCAGCGGCCACCTGATGGAATTGCGTGAGCGGCTGTACGACGAAGTCCGCGAGTACATTGACGACAAGCATCTGGACCTGGTGCCGGAAGGCATGGCACTGGCGCACAGCGAGACGCTGACGTTCAAGCTGACGCTGGACAAGCCGCAGGACCGCGCCAACCTGCTTGCGATGACGCCCCACGGCTGGCGTGCCAGTGCCGAGCGTCGTGCGGCGGTGATCGAGCAGACCGAGCCGTTCGAGACCACCGTGTCAATGCGCTACGATTATTTCGTTCTTCAATAACCTTTTGGTTTCGGGCGAGTGCCCGAGACCGGCTAAATCCGCGAATGGATTTTTCAGACCCGCAGTGAGGACATCCATGCGCCAACCCGATATCGAGATTTACCTGAAAGACGCCGACGTCGACCACAAGGCCATTTCCGCCTGGCTCGGCGCGGCATTGGGCCCGTGCACGGATTGGGTCCAGAAGGGCCAGACCTACAAGTGCAAGGCCGGCAACGTGCCGGTGACCTGGCTGCCAAAAGCCGTCGGCAAGTGGAACAGCCTGTACCTGGAAAGCGACCAGACCCCGTGGGACGACGACATCGCCTGCGCCCGCGCCGCGTTTGCCGCTCTGAACGTGGAAGTGCGTTGCGCACCGGGCACCTGGGTCGAGGAAGAAGGTGAAGAGACGGCGGACCGCTGGATTCGCATCAGCGCCGATGGTGAAGAAGAGATCACCTGGAAAACCGCGTAAAAGCCTACACACCGAACCTGTGGGAGCGAGCTTGCTCGCGATGAGGCCCTTTCAGTCAACTTCCATGTTGAATGTCAGTCCGCTATCGCGAGCAAGCTCGCTCCTACAGTGTTTTTGGGTGTTCTGAAGATTTGGTTTACAGACCTACAACATCCTCAGCCTGCAACCCCTTTTGCCCTTCCACCACCGCGTATTCAACCTGCTGGCCTTCGGTCAGCGAACGGTGGCCTTCACCGCGAATCGCGCGGTAGTGCACGAACACGTCCACCCCGTCCTCGCGCTGAATGAAGCCGTAGCCCTTGGCGTCGTTGAACCACTTCACATTACCGGTTTCGCGTGTTGCCATTTGTTCATACTCCCTTTTTATTATTGGTCGGGCTTTTCGCAGGAAAGCCTCGGGAACGTCAGCCTGCGCATACCGGTCCCATGAGGGCAACGGCGACAGAGCACCGAGTATATGACAGACGTTAAAACTCTCAACAGGAGTTTACTTCGCCGCTTTTTTGCCGATTTTAAGCGAATCCGGCACACTATCGGCCGCCCAAGCAATTGCTTGGTTTTATTCACTCACGCAGAAGCCGTATGACCCGCTCCCCGTTCCGCCGTCTTGTGTTTGGCACCCTGCGCCGACTGTTGTACCTCTGGGTTCGCTCCGAGACGATCAACCAGTCGTCGTTCACCCTCAACCTCGACCGCAGTCGTCCGGTGTTCTACGTCCTGCAAAACCCTTCGCTGACCGACCTCGCCGTGGTCGACACCGAGTGCAGCAAGGCTGGCCTGCCACGCCCGGTGCTGCCGGTATCGGTGGGCAACCTGCTGGAACCTGCCGCGTTCTTCTACCTGACGCCGGACCCGGACTGGCTCGGCCGCCAGGACAAGCGCGGTGCACCGCCGACACTGACCCGCCTGGTCAGCGCCCTGAGCCAGAACGCCGCCGAAGACGCACAGATCATTCCGGTCAGCGTGTTCTGGGGCCAATCGCCGGACAGCGAAAACAGCCCATGGAAACTCCTGTTCGCCGACAGCTGGGCCGTTACCGGGCGCCTGCGTCGCTTGCTGAGCATCATTGTGCTGGGACGCAAGACCCGCGTGCAGTTCTCCGCGCCGATCCACCTGCGCGAACTGATCGAGCACGACAAGGGTCACGAGCGCACCGTGCGCATGGCCCAGCGCATCCTGCGGGTGCACTTTCGCAACCTGAAGGCCGCAGTGATCGGCCCGGACATTTCCCACCGCCGCAACCTGGTCAAGGGCCTGCTCAACCAGCCACAGGTCAAACAAGCAATCCTCGACGAAGCCGAGCGCGAGAACATCTCGCCGGAGAAAGCCAAAGCCCAGGCGCTGCGCTACGGCAACGAAATCGCCTCGGACTACACCTACACTGCGATCCGTTTTATGGAAGTGGTGCTGAGCTGGTTCTGGAACAAGATCTACGACGGCATCAAGGTCAACCACATCGAAGGCGTGCAGAAGGTCGCCCAGGGTCACGAAGTGATCTACGTACCGTGCCACCGCAGCCACATCGACTATCTGCTGCTGTCCTATCTACTGTTTCGCAACGGCCTGACCCCGCCGCACGTTGCCGCAGGCATCAACCTGAACATGCCGGTGATCGGCGGCCTGCTGCGTCGCGGCGGTGCCTTCTTCATGCGCCGCACGTTCAAGGGCAACCCGCTCTACACCTCGGTGTTCAACGAATACCTGCATACCCTGTTCACCAAGGGCTTTCCGGTGGAGTACTTCGTCGAAGGCGGCCGCTCACGCACCGGGCGCATGCTGCAACCGAAGACCGGGATGCTGGCGATCACCCTGCGCAGCTTCCTGCGTTCGTCGCGCATGCCGATCGTGTTCGTGCCGGTATACATCGGCTACGAGCGCGTATTGGAAGGTCGAACCTATCTTGGCGAGTTGCGTGGTGCGGCCAAGAAAAAAGAGTCGATCTTCGATATTTTCAAAGTGATTGGTGCGCTCAAGCAGCGCTTTGGCCAGGTGGCGGTGAACTTCGGCGAGCCGATCAAGCTGGCGGAATTCCTCGACGGCGAACAGCCGGACTGGCGCCAACAGGAACTCGGTCCGCAGTTCAGACCGGCCTGGCTCAACGAAACCACCAACCGTCTTGGCGAAAAAGTCGCCCGGCATCTGAACGAAGCGGCGGCGATCAACCCGGTCAACCTGGTGGCACTGGCGCTGCTGTCGACCACCCGCCTGGCGCTGGATGACCGGGCCATGGCGCGGGTGCTGGACCTGTACCTGGCGCTGCTGCGCAAGGTCCCGTACTCGCCGCACACCACCTTGCCGGAAGGCGATGGCCGGGCGCTGATCGAGCATGTGAAAGACATGGACCTGCTGTCCGAGCAGAGCGATGCGTTGGGCAAGATTCTCTATCTGGACGAACAGAACGCCGTCCTGATGACCTACTACCGCAACAACGTGCTGCACATCTTCGCGCTGCCGGCGTTGCTCGCGAGCTTCTTCCAGAGCACCTCGCGCATGAGCCGCGAACAGATCCTGCGCTACACCCGCGCGCTGTACCCGTACCTGCAAGCGGAACTGTTCATTCGCTGGTCGCTGGACGAACTGGATGCGGTGATCGATCAGTGGCTGGAGGCGTTCGTCGAGCAAGGCCTGCTGCGTTTCGAGAATGACCTGTACCTGCGCCCGGCGCCGAGCTCGCGGCATTTCGTGCTGCTGACCCTGCTGTCGAAAAGCATCGCCCAGACGTTGCAGCGCTTCTACATGACCGTGTCCCTGCTGCTCAACAGTGGCCAGAACAGCATCAGCGCCGAAGAACTGGAGGACTTGTGCACGGTCATGGCCCAGCGCCTGTCGATCCTGCATGGCCTGAACGCCCCGGAATTCTTCGACAAGAGCCTGTTCCGCCACTTCATCCAGACGATGCTCGACCTCGACGTGCTCAAGCGCGATGAAGCGGGCAAGCTGAGCTATCACGAACTGCTCGGTGAACTGGCCGAAGGCGCGGCCAAACGTGTCTTGCCGGCGGAGATTCGTTTGTCGATTCGTCAGGTGGCGTTGCATCGCAGTGAAGATGCCGCCGACCAACCCACTCCACCGGTCGAAACCGTCTAGATTGATCAGGGCGCCAGTCGGTTCTGGCGCCCTCGATACGGAGATCTTTCAATGAAAAAACTGCCCCTGATCGTAGCCGCCTTGCTGTTGACTGCCTGCCAGCATCCGACACCGGCGCCCAAGGCCTCCCTCGATGGAGAAGTCTTCTACCTGCAACGCATCGCCCTGCCACCGACGGCGGTCCTGAGCATCAGCCTGCAGGACATTTCACTCGCCGATGCCCCGGCGAAGGTCATCGACGAACAACGCGGCCAGGTCAAAGGCCAGGTGCCTCTGGCCTTCCACCTCAGCTACGACCCGCTGAAGGTAGAGCCCAACCACCGATACTCGGTGAGCGCGCGCATCGAAGTCGATGGCAAACTGATGTTCATCACCACCGAGAATCATGCCGTGCGCCTGGACGGCTCCGATCCACAACCACTGAAGGTCCGTGTCGATCCGGCCCGCTAAGTGTCTTTTTCGAAAAAGGAAGTTGTTATGCTCCGCCCTACCCTTCGCTTTGCCGGCCTGTGTGCAGGTTTGATGATCTCCGCCAGCGCCCTGGCGCTGTCCCTCAGTGACCTGTCGCAGAAAGACGCCACTGGCGGACTCAAGGACGCGCTGACCCAAGGCGCGCAACTGGCCGTGAAACAACTTGGCACCCCGGGGGGGTTCAGCAACAACCCCGACGTGAAAATCGAACTGCCCGGCAAACTGGGCAAGGTCGCGAGCAAAATGAAACAGTTCGGCATGGGTGACCAGGTCGATGAACTGGAAGCCAGCATGAACAAAGCGGCGGAAACTGCCGTGACCCAGGCCCAGCCCATCCTTGTCGATGCCGTGAAGAAAATGACCGTGGAAGATGCCAAGGGCATCCTCAGCGGCGGCAACGACTCGGCCACCCAATACCTGAACAAGACCAGCCGCGAACAGATCCGCGCCAAGTTCCTGCCCATCGTCAAGCAGGCCACCGACAAGGTTGGCCTGGCCCAACAGTACAACTCGTTCGCCGGGCAAGCGGCGACCATGGGCGTAGTAGATGCGAAAAATGCCAACGTCGAAAACTACGTCACCGAGCAGGCGCTGAATGGCTTGTTCGAGATGATCGGCAAACAGGAAGAAACCATCCGCCAGAACCCGGCGGCTGCGGCGACCAGTTTGGCGAAGAAGGTGTTTGGTACGCTCTAAGCCGCGACACAAAACCTGTGGGAGCAGACTTGCTCCCACAAAGGTTCAAGCCGCTGATACGGGTCTTAGAAAGAACACCCACTCGCACCCCATCTTGCGCTTCTCGAACAACTTCAACGCGACCAGCCCATTTAGCGTGGCTGACGCCGTGTTGTAGGAACAACCCAGATTCTCCTTCACGTTGACCACCGTGAACTCCTTGGCCATCCCGCTTCTGGCCACTTGAAACAACGCCCGCTGTTTCTCGGTGAGTTGGTCGAGAAAACCACTTTCACGTAGCCAGCAATCAAATTGCTGCGCATCGTCCAGACTTTTCCGATACGTCCCGGTAAAACTGCCCACAGCCCGCAATACCACCGAACACTGGAAATCGATGAAGTAGGTCAGATCCAGGTCATCGGCCTCGGTATTCAAATACGACCGCCCGTACTTCAACGGCGCATTGCGCAACAAAACACTGATGGCGATGTAGCGAAACGCCGAGTAGTCATTTTTGAACATGAACCAGTAAAACAACGCGCGCGCTACCCGACCGTTGCCGTCGCGAAATGGATGCTCGTAACCCAGGACAAAATGCAGCGCGATGGCTTTGATCAGTGGATGAAGATAGTCCGCTTGATGAGGGTTGTTGTGGGGTTGATTGATCCACTTCGCCAGCACCTGCAAACGTGACACGAGCCCTGTTGCAGGCGGCGGCGAATGCACGGTGTTGCCCTCGCCATCCTGGACGACGACGTCATCGTTGGTCCTGAACGCTCCAGGCGAGTACTGCGAATCGTCGATGCCCTCGACGCCAACCCGATGCATGGCTGCAATCAGCTCAATGCTCAGTGGCTCGTAACGCTGCTCCCAGGCGAAATTCATCATCTTGAAGTTACCGATGACCATTCGCTCATCCGGTGTGCGCGGCGAGCGATGGCGCTTAAGCATGTCCTTGGCCACCCGCGTCGTGGTGGCCGCACCTTCGAGCTGGCTACTGCTGATAGCCTCGTCTTCGATCAGATCATTGAGCAAATAGCTGAAATGAGCACGCTCGCCGATCTGGCCGGTCATGTATTCCAGCACTGCGGTTGTCGCCTGACGATCCACTACGGAAATGGCTTTTTGCGCCTGCGGCGTCAGCATGAATTTCAGCCAGCACGCCGGTTCACCCAATGGCAAAAGGTTCGAATACTGTGCAGTCCGCGCTTTCTTGACCAAGGCCCAGCACAGCTTCGAATCCAGCCCAGGCGCCCAGCGGTAGCGCAATGAATCGAACGGCAGGTAACGCCCCTGATCGTCCAGAGGCTTGAGCAAAGCGAGGTATTGCGAAAGACGTTCCTTGTGAGGCGATCGCAACAGCCGATCAAACACCGGATCGGACCGGCCCCTCAAAGTGGGTGGATTTTTCATGGTGCTGTCTCAAACATGCGTGAAACCGGGCACTGAGTACAACACCTGAGCTTTTTAGCCTCAATATCAGACGGGTCCGAGATAGATGTAGGAACAATGAATGCCCGCTGGTTGGTACAGGTTCTTGCAGTCACGGTTGCTGAAATGGCAGCGACGGTTTTGACTGATAAGCCGTCATCGCAAGCAGGCTCGCTCCCACACTTTGAATTGAGCACGGTCAGGAAAATCAGGCCGGCCGGTAGGCCGCCATCGCAGGCAAACCAGCTCCCACAGGTGCTGAGTACATCTGCAAGGAATTGGTCGGCTGTCAGGCCGCCATCGCGAGCAAGCTCGCTCCCACAGAAGAGCAAAGGCAGGTCGGCGTACACCCACGCTCCACACCACTCATCAGGCCGAGCG
>NZ_LACC01000017.1:0-165166 GCF_000967965.1 Pseudomonas fluorescens | reverse complement strand
CGAGACCTTTTGGTTACTTTTAAGGCGCTTGTTAAAAGTGACTCGCCGTAAGGGCGAAACCATAAGCCGCCGTTACCGCAGAAACGGATATGTACTCAATCAAAAAAGCAGCCTGGTCGGCCCGAAGGCCGCCAAGGTCAAACCCTCAAACCGACTCTTTGCGAACCCGAAACCAGGCAGCATAAAGGGCAGGCAAAAACAGCAGCGTCAACGCCGTAGCCACAATCAACCCCCCCATGATCGCCACCGCCATCGGCCCGAAAAACACACTGCGCGACAACGGAATCATCGCCAACACCGCCGCCAGCGCCGTCAACACAATCGGCCGGAACCGCCGCACCGTCGCCTCGATGATCGCCTGCCAGGGCTTGAGTCCCGCCGCGATATCCTGCTCGATCTGATCCACCAGAATCACCGAGTTACGCATGATCATCCCGGACAAGGCGATGGTCCCCAGCATGGCCACAAAACCGAACGGCTGACGGAACACCAACAGAAACAGCGTCACCCCGATCAACCCCAGCGGCGCGGTCAGGAACACCATCGCCGTGCGCGAAAAACTTCGCAGCTGCAGCATCAGCAAGGTCAACACCACCACGATGAACAACGGCACGCCGGCCTTCACCGAGTTCTGTCCGCGCGCCGAGTCTTCCACCGTGCCACCGACATCCAGCAAGTAGCCATCCGGCAATTCAGCGCGGATCGGATCGAGGGTGGGCATGATCTGCTGCACCAGCGTCGCCGGTTGTTCCTTGCCGTAGATGTCGGCGCGAACGGTCACGTTGGGCAGGCGATTGCGATGCCAGATGATGCCCTCCTCGAAACCGTATTCCAGGGTCGCGATCTGCGACAGCGCGACACTGCGACCGTTATCGGTCGGGACCGCCAGGCTCGGCAGCAATGACAGCTCGGTGCGCTCATGCAAGGTGCCGCGCAACAGGATCTCGATCAACTCGTTGTCTTCACGGTACTGGCTGACGCTGGAACCGGTCAGGGAGCTTTGCAGGAACCTCGACAGGTTTGCCGTGCTCACACCCAGCGCCCGCGCACGGTCCTGATCGATGTTCAGGTACACCACCTTGCTCGGCTCTTCCCAATCCAGGTGGACGTTGACCACATGCGGGTTCTCGCGAACCTTGGCCGCGACTTTACGCGCCAGTGCCCGCACTTCCTCGATGTGCTCCCCGGTCACGCGGAACTGCACCGGATAGCCAACTGGCGGGCCGTTTTCCAGGCGCGTGACCCGAGAGCGCAGAGCCGGGAATTGCTCGTTGAGGGTTGAGATCAACCAGATGCGCAGGGTTTCCCGTTCTTCGATGGTTTTCGCCAGAACGACAAACTGGGCGAAGCTCGCCGCCGGCAGTTGCTGATCGAGCGGCAGGTAGAAACGCGGCGAACCTGTGCCGACGTAGGCCACGTAATTGTCGATCCCGGCCTTGTCCTTGAGCAGCGCTTCAAGGCGCTTGACCTCGTCGGCGGTGTTGCTCAGCGAAGCACCTTCGGCCAGTTTCAGGTCGACCATCAATTCCAGGCGACCCGATGCCGGAAAGAACTGTTGCGGCACAAAACGGAACAGCACGATGGAGCCGATGAACAACAGCACGGTCGCCAGGATCACGGTTTTGCGCCAGCGCACGCACCATTCCACCAGACGCCGGACGCGCTGATAAAACGGCGTGCCATACGGATCGGGCTGGCCGGCACCATGCTTGGCTGCGTGAATCTTCGCCAGGTCCGGCAGGAGTTTTTCCCCAAGGTACGGCACGAAGACCACCGCGGCCACCCACGACGCCAACAGCGCGATAGTGACCACCTCGAAGATCGAACGGGTGTATTCGCCAGTGCCCGACTGCGCCGTGGCAATCGGCAGGAAGCCGGCCGCGGTGATCAGCGTACCGGTGAGCATCGGGAACGCGGTACTGGTCCAGGCATAGCTCGCCGCTTTGACCCGGTCGAAGCCCTGCTCCATTTTGATCGCCATCATTTCCACGGCGATGATCGCGTCGTCCACCAGCAAACCCAGGGCCAGTACCAGCGCGCCGAGGGAGATCTTGTGCAGGCCGATACCGAGGTAATACATGCAGGCGAACGTCATCGCCAGCACCAGCGGAATCGCCAGGGCCACCACCATGCCGGTGCGCACGCCGAGGGAGAAGAAGCTCACCAGTAACACAATGGCCAGCGCCTCGACCAACACTTGCACGAACTCGCCAACACCGGTTTTCACCGCCGCCGGTTGGTCGGAGACTTTGCGCAGCTCCATGCCGGCCGGGAGGTTTTTCTGGATGCGGGCGAACTCGATTTCCAGTGCCTTGCCCAGCACCAGGATGTCACCGCCGTCCTTCATCGCCACCGCAAGGCCGATGGCGTCTTGCGCCATGAAGCGCATGCGCGGCGCCGGTGGATCGTTGAAACCACGGCGCACGTCGGCCACGTCGGAGATGCGGAAGGTGCGATCACCGACGCGGATCGGGAAATTCTTGATCTCGTCGACCGTCTGAAAATTCCCCGTCACCCGTAGCTGCAATCGTTCGCTGCTGGTTTCGAAGAATCCTGCCGTGGACACCGCGTTCTGTTCTTCAAGGGCTTGCTGGACCGCCGCCAGCGGCAAGCCGAGGGTGGCGAGCTTGACGTTGGAGAGTTCGATCCAGACTTTCTCGTCCTGCAACCCCAGCAATTCGACCTTGCCCACATCCTTGACCCGTTGCAGCTGGATCTGGATGCGGTCGGCGTAATCCTTGAGCACGGCGTAGTCGAAACCCGCGCCGGTCAGGGCGTAGATATTGCCGAACGTGGTACCGAATTCATCGTTGAAGAACGGCCCCTGGATCCCCGGAGGCAAGGTATGACGGATGTCGCTGATCTTCTTGCGCACCTGATACCAGAGCTCCGGGATCTCCACCGAGTGCATGGAGTCGCGCGCAATGAAGGTCACCTGGGATTCGCCGGGACGGGAGAACGACACGATGCGTTCGTATTCGCCGGTTTCCATCAGTTTCTTTTCGATGCGTTCGGTGACCTGGCGCGAGACTTCCTCGGCGGTCGCCCCCGGCCAGTTGGTGCGAATCACCATGGCCTTGAAGGTGAACGGCGGGTCCTCACTCTGGCCGAGCTTGGTGTAGGAAAGTGCGCCGACGATGGCCAGCAACAGCATCAGGAACAGGACGATCTGGCGATTACGCAGCGCCCATTCGGAAACGTTGAAGCGCATCGGGGCTTACTCCTTGTCCGCCAGATTGACCACGCGATTGGAGCGATCCACCGGGCGCACCTGCTGCCCTTCGAGAAGCACATGGACACCGGCGGCCACCACCCAGTCGCTGGCGTTAAGCCCTTCAAGCACCGGTACGGTTTTTTCGCCAAAGGCACCGATTCGCACCGGGGTTTTCTTCAAGGTGTTGTTGGCACTGACGACCCAGACATAGGTCACGCCGTTTTCCGCCGTCAGCGCAGACAGCGGAACGGATAGCGGAACCACGTCGGCGGCCTGCACGAACACTCGGGCGCTCTGGCCCAGTTCAACAGGAACCTTGCCGGAACTGAAGGCAATGCGGGCCGCGAAGGTGCGAGATTTTGGATCAGCCGACGGCGACAGTTCACGGATACGCCCTTCGAATCGCTGATCGGGCTGGGTCCAGAGTTCCACCGACACCGGTTCACCGACCTTGAAGCGACCGAAGTTCTGCTCCGGCAGGCTGATCAAGACTTCACGCTCGCCATCGGTTGCCAGTGTGAACACCGTTTGCCCGGCAGCCACGACTTGCCCGACTTCCACCAGACGCTTGGCCACGACGCCGTCCTGTGGCGCACGCAGTACGGCATAGCTGGCCTGGTTATTGGAAACGTTGAATTCGGCTTTGATCTGCTTGAGCCGCGCTTCGCCTGAGCGGTAGAGGTTTTCGGCGTTGTCGTATTGCGAACGACTGACCAGTTGGCGCTCCATCAGGGTCTTGTAGCGATCACGCTCGGAACGCACCAGGTTCAGATTGGCTTCAGCGGCTGCGACCTGGGCCCGGGTGGCCTCCAGTTGCAGGCGCACGTCCTGGGGATCGAGCTCCGCCAAGGCTTGATCAGCCTTGACCCGCTGCCCTTCCTCGACCAGTCGTCGGCTGACTTTGCCGCCGATACGGAACGCCAGGTCCGGCTCATACCGCGCGCGAACTTCACCGGGATAGCTTTCCATGGCCTGCGCCGAAGGCTCTGGCTGGACCACCATGGCCGGGCGCACGCTGACCTGCGGCGCCTCTTCATGACCACACGCAGACAATAAAAAAGCCAGGGTGACTGGCAACGCGAGGGGCAAGGCATAGCGGAACATGGTGAAGGACCTTTCGCTAATGGTGCTTTGAATAATTATACTGAGCAGTATGTTATTAATAGCAAACTCACCAGTCCAGTAATAAAAACGAATATGCCAAACAATCTTTCAGCACCCAATGGCCCAGGCAGACCCAAGGACCTGGTCAAGCGCCAGGCAATTCTCGATGCGGCGAAAGCGCTGTTTTTGAGTAAGGGGTATGCCAATACCAGCATGGATGCCGTCGCGGCCGAGGCCGGTGTGTCGAAGCTGACGGTCTATAGCCACTTCAACGACAAGGAAACGCTGTTCTCCGCCGCGGTGATGGCCAAGTGCGAGGAGCAGTTGCCACCGCTGTTCTTTGAACTGCCGGAAGGCGTGGCCGTGGAAACCGTGCTGCTGAACATCGCGCGCGGTTTTCATCACCTGATCAACAGTGATGAATCGGTGAACCTGCACCGCTTGATGATGACCCTGGGCAGCCAGGACCCGAAACTCTCGCAGATCTTCTTCGAGGCCGGGCCGGAGCGCATGCTGCACGGCATGGAGCGCTTGCTGAGCAAGATCGATGAAAGTGGCGTGCTAAGCATCGACAAGCCGCACAACGCGGCCGAGCACTTCTTCTGCCTGCTCAAGGGTGCGGGTAATTTCCGCTTGCTGTACGGCTGCGGCGAGCCGCCGGTTGGCGAAGAGGCAGAGAGCCATGTGCGGGAAGTGGTGGGGTTGTTTATGCGGGCTTATCGGCCTGAGCAGATCTGATGGATTTGCAGTATCGGGGCTTAAGCTATCGCGAGCAGGCTCGCTCCTACACTGGCTCTATGCAACACCATAGATCCCTGTAGGAGCGAGCCTGCTCGCGATGGGAGCAACTCGGTCTTACGGCTTGAGCGCCTTCTTCGGATAGATGTCATACCGACTGGACTTGCCATCCAGCGCATGACTCGGCTTAGGCCCCTCAATGCACGGTGCTTTGCGCGGACGCTTGACCACCACCCGGTGGCTGGCCAGGGCCAACGCGGCCTCAAGCAGTGCCGGCGCATCCGGGTCATCGCCCACCAGCGGCCGGAACAGGCGCATTTCCTTCTTCACCAGCGCGGTTTTCTCACGATGCGGAAACATCGGATCGAGGTAGATCACCTGGGGCGGTTCGCCCTCCCAGTTGCGCATGACCTCAATCGAATTGCCCTTGAGCAAGCGCATGCGCGCCACGATCGGCGCCACGTCGAAATCTTCCGCGCCACGGGCCAGGCCGTCTTCCAGCAAGGCACCAATCAGCGGCTGACGCTCGATCAGGCTCATCTCGCAACCGAGGCTGGCCAGCACAAACGCGTCCTTGCCCAGCCCTGCCGTGGCGTCCAGCACCCGCGGGCGCACGCCTTGGGCGACGCCGACAGCCTTGGCAATCATCTGCCCGCTGCCACCACCATACAACCGGCGATGGGCCGCACCGCCCTCGACGAAGTCCACCCGCACCGGCCCCGGTGCATCCGGCCCCAGTTGTTGCAACTGCAAACCCTGGTCGCCCACCTGCAAGGCAAATTCGCCGTCCTCCACTTGCATTGGCAAGCCCAGGCGCTCGGCCCATTGCTCGGCTTGTGGCTCGAAAGCCGCGTCGAGGGCCTGGACATGGATGCGGCAGGCCGCAGGTTGATCAATCATCGGAAAACACGCTCAAAAAATTAATGATCGGCAAAAACTGCCGATAACAAAACTATCGAGCATTTTGCCAGAGCTGAGCGTCGACCGAGAGAAATGTCAGACATTCAACCCACATTCACAGGTTTTATCTCGCCCTACGGCGACTACAACCTGCGAAACACCCAGACACTGAGCGGCGTCAGCCACATCTGGCAGGATTTCTTTGCCCGAGCGCTGGCCGAACAGTCGGGTGAAGTGCTGCCTGAATCGCTGAATTTTCCACCGGTCGATCTCGAAAGCCCGGTTGAACCCACGGTCGGCAGCGACCTGCTGGCGCACATCGTGTCCCAGCGTGAATGCGACGTGAAGGACAACGAAATCCGCCCGCCCGAGCCGCTATTCCTGCCAATTGCCGAATTCGAAATGGACCTGGCCGACAAGCCGTTCCCACCATTCCCGGCGGACGAAATCGTCGCCCAGCAAAAACAGCAGGACTTCGAAAGCGGTTGGGTTCGCCCGATCGTATTGAACGCCGGTCAGCCGGTGCCAGAAGCTGGCCCTGCCCCGCAACCGCGTTCGCTGCACCTGCCCATCGCCGAGTTCGAACTCGACCTGCTCGACAAGCCGTTCCCGCCGTTCTCGCCGCAAGAACGGGTGGAGCAGCAGAAACAACTCGATTTCGACAATGGCTGGGCGCGCCCGATCATCTTGCAGAACCTGCGCATCGCCGCTTGACCCTCCGCCGCGCCCTCTTCCCTCAGCCTTTGAAAAACTGATTGGCCTTCTGATACGGCATCGACCGGGACGTGAAACCGAACGTGCCTGACGTCTGGATTTCTTCGGCAGCGCGGAAGAATTCGCCATAGGCCGCCAATGCCAGCGCCGAACCGACGCTGATGCGTTTAACGCCCATCTCACCCAACTGCGCGACCGTCAGCTTCAAGCCGCCCGACATCAACACATTCACCGGTTTTGGCGCCACGGCACGCACCACCGCCAGCACATCCTCGGCGCTACGCAGGCCCGGCGCGTAGAGCACATCGGCACCGGCCTCGGCGAATGCCTGCAAACGGCGGATGGTGTCGGCCAGATCGGGATTGCCGTGCAGGAAGTTTTCCGCCCGGGCAGTCAACGTAAAGTGGAACGGCAGACTGCGAGCGGCAGCCACAGCGGCTTCGATGCGCGCCACAGCGTGTTCGAAACAATAGATCGGGCCTTCTTCGCGGCCGGTGGCATCTTCGATCGAACCACCGACCGCGCCGACCTCTGCCGCGCGCAAGATACTTTTGGCGCAATCGGCCGGGTTGTCGGCAAAACCGTTTTCCAGGTCGACGGCAACCGGCAGGTCGGTGGCGGCGACAATGGCTTGAACGTTCATCAGGGTGTCGTCGAGGGTCAATCCGCCATCGGCACGGCCCTGGGAAAAGGCATAACCGGCGCTGGTGGTCGCCAGCGCCTCAAAGCCGAGGCTAGCGAGCATTTTCGCTGAACCGGCATCCCACGGATTGGGAATCACAAAAGCCCCGGGGCGGTCGTGAAGGGCTTTGAACGCCTGGGCTCGAAGGGTTTGCGCATCCATTGGGCAGGCTCCTGAAGAGGGGAAAGAATCCGCCTCAGAGCAGGCCAAGTTGCTCGGCGACGGGTTCTCTGTATAGCTCAGGCAGCGCCGGCAAGCCAGGCAAACGCAGCATCAGCCGGGCATGAAAACGCTGCGCCAGCTTCGCCGCCAGCAGGTTGTCCGCCGTGTGCAGGAAGATATACGGCGTTCGGCCTTCTTCGATCCATAGCGCGATTTTCTCGACCCATGGCTCCAGGAACGTATCGTTGGCTTCAAGCGTCGGGTGGCCGATAAAACGCACCTGCGGGAATTGCGTGAACGCCGCAGGGCGCGGCGGCACCCGGGGTTTCTTCGATTGGGCGTGGAGCACCGAGGGCTCGGTCGAGGTGCAACTGAACAGCGCACGGGGGTCGAGACAGATGCGTTCGACACCGCGATCCAGCAGCAAACGGTTGAGCATTCGCTCGCTATCGCCCTTGGCGAAAAACTCGTCATGCCGCACCTCCACAGCCAGCGGTCGCTGCAGGGCATCAATAAATCCAGCCAGCTCAGGCAAACGTTGGGGTGTGAAGCTTTTCGACAGCTGCAACCACAGTGGCGACACCCGCTCACCCAGCGGGCGGAGCAATTGCACGAAGGTTTCGGCTGCGGTCAGTTGCTCGCGCAGATCGCCTCCGTGGCTGATCTCGCCGGGAAACTTGGCGGTGAAGCGAAAGTGCTCGGGCATGGTCTCGGCCCAACGCTGCACGGTGCTGGCAGCCGGGCTCGCGTAGAAGGTCGTGTTGCCTTCCACGGCATTGAAAACCCGGGAATAGAGATCAAGAAAATCGGCGGGTCTGGCGTCCGGCGGATACAGGTAGTCGCGCCAGGCGTTTTCGCTCCAGGACGGACAACCGAGGTAATACGGCAGCAACATCAGATGTACAGGTCGAGACCCAGCACATCCGCTTCCCAATCGACGAAACCGGCGGTGCTCAGGTAGCTGGCCAGGGCTGTCGCCACGCTTTTGCTCATGGCACGGTGGTAAATCATGTCTTGCTGACGGGCGGGGAGATTGCTCAGTTTTTGCGCAGAGGCTTTGGCGGCGCGGGCAGCCAGTTGCTCTTCAGTCGGGAACTCCAGCTCGCCTTCGATATCAATGGCGTCGTCTTCCACCACACGGCCTTTGCGAGGCTTGCGCTTGATGGGGTAGGACTGAGAGGAAAGGCCGTCTATACGCATACATGCATACTCGGAATCAGTGATGGCAGTTTAGTGGCGCAAAACCCACTTCGCAAACCGCCGAGTGATAACTAGAACACATAAAAGGCAAAAGGTTTAAAAGCTGGGGTTAGAAACTGATGATTGGCTGTATCTGGAATGCTTACTGTGGCGAGGGGGCTTGCCCCCGTTGCACTGCGAAGCAGTGCCAAAACAATAGAATCCGATTCGCCTGTTACACCGCATCAGTTGATCTGCGACTGCTGCGCAGCCGAACGGGGGCAAGCCCCCTCGCCACAAAGCTCCCTTGCCACAGAATTGCGCGTATCAACGCGCTTTAGGCGTCGCCACCTTGTCACGCAGATAAACCGGCTGCGCCTCATCGGCCACGATCCCCTCGCCGCGTTCCCAGGCAAACCGCGCCAAAGTCAGCAAGTCTTGCGCATGGGGCAACATGCCCGCGTCCTGCCCGCTCAGGCTGACGTCAATACGCTCGGCATAACCCCAACCGGTGCCTGCGCCGAACCATTCGCCGCTGGCATCGGCCGGCAATCCAACGGACTCCGGCGGCAATACCGCTTCGGCACCCACCAGGCGCATCTCCCCGGCCGTTTCGCGGTAGCAACCCCAATACACTTCATCCATGCGCGCATCGATGGCGGCGGCGACCTGAGTGGCGCCGTGTTCGCGCAGCGCACGTTGCGCCAGCACGGCCAGGTTCGACACCGGCAGCACCGGGCGCTCCAGGGCAAACGCCAGGCCTTGCACCACGCCGATGGCAATGCGCACGCCGGTGAAGGCGCCCGGGCCACGGCCGAACGCAATGGCATCGACCGCTTGCAGCGTGGTGCCCGCATCGGCCAGCAATTGCTTGATCATCGGCAACAGCTTCTGTGCGTGCAGGCGCGGGATCACCTCGTAATGGCTCGTGACCTTGCCGTCATGCAGCAAGGCAACGGAGCAAGCTTCAGTCGCGGTGTCCAGGGCCAGCAAGGTGCTCATCGATGTATCCACAAGAGAGATCAGAAAAAAGTGCGTCAGTATAAACAACTACGGCCCGCAAGCGGGCCGTGGATGATGCAGCGGATCAGACTTTTCAGCTCAGGGCTGCAAGCACCTTGGCGGTGATCGCTTCAACCGAACCGACGCCTTCGATGTGGCTGTACTTCGGCTTGCCATTGGCAGCCGACAGCTTCTGGTAGAAGTCCACCAGCGGCTTGGTCTGGGAGTGGTAGACCGACAGGCGATGACGCACGGTTTCTTCAGTGTCGTCCTTGCGCTGTACCAGCTCTTCACCGGTGACGTCGTCTATGCCAGCCACTTTCGGCGGGTTGTAGACGATGTGGTACACGCGGCCGCTGGCCTCGTGAACACGGCGACCGGCGATACGCTGGACGATTTCTTCGTCTTCAACGGCGATTTCAACCACGGCATCCAGTTCGACGCCTGCAGTCACCAGGGCTTCAGCCTGGGGAATGGTGCGCGGGAAACCGTCGAACAGGAAACCGTTGGCGCAGTCGGACTGGGCGATGCGGTCCTTGACCAGTGCGATGATCAGGTCATCGGAGACCAGGCCACCGGCATCCATGATGCTCTTGGCCTTGATGCCCAGCTCGGTGCCGGCCTTGACCGCTGCACGCAACATGTCGCCGGTGGAGATTTGCGGAATGCCGAATTTTTCGGTGATGAACTTAGCCTGAGTACCTTTACCGGCCCCGGGAGCTCCCAGCAGAATGACGCGCATCGATGTGCTCCTCAATTTTTTATATGGATAACGTCAGATTCGCCTCGTGGGGCCAATCTCAAAAATAGGGTCGTGACCGCCCAAACGGTCAAAGGCTGATCAAGATACACAGCAGGCTGCGCCCACACAAGACGCCAAAAGTCGGAGAAACCGCTGCCTCTTGCGACCATTGCGCGCAGTTTCCCAAGTCGCAACCCCATCATTAACTGTCGCCTGACAGCACTTTTGCACCCGTCAAACGGCGGCATCCGGCTCACCTGCCGGATGCCTGATCCCACGGCAAAAACCTTAGCCGGTGTTACGCAAACCGGCGGCAATCCCCGCCACAGACACCAGCAAGGCCTGTTCTACCGGGCTGCCCTGCGCCACGTCCTGCACTCTTGAACGGGCCAGCAACTCGGCCTGCAATAGATGAAGCGGGTCGAGGTAGGTGTTGCGCAAGCGGATGAACTCAAGGGTCGCTGGGCTATGTGCCAGCAGCTGCGACTGCCCGGTCAGGCCCAGAACGATGGTGCACGCCTGCGACAATAGGTCGCGTAAGTGCGCACCCAATGGCAACAGTTTCGGCTCCACCAGACGCTCATCGTAGGACTGTGCAATGTCGGCATCGGCCTTGGCCAGGACCATTTCCAGCATATCGATGCGGGTGCGGAAGAACGGCCACTGCTCGCGCATTTGCCCCAGCAGCTCACCTTCGCCACGTTCCAGCGCCTTGCTCAGGGCCGCCTCCCAACCCAGCCAGGCCGGCAGCATCAGGCGCGTCTGGGTCCAGCCGAAGATCCATGGAATCGCCCGCAGGCTTTCGATCCCCCCGGCCCGGCGCTTGGCCGGACGACTGCCCAGCGGCAAACGACCGAGTTCCTGCTCCGGCGTGGACTGGCGGAAATACTCCACGAACTGCGGGTTTTCCCGCACCACGGCGCGGTAGGCACTGACACCGTCTGCGGCCAGCTCGTCCATCAAATGGCGCCACTCGGGTGTAGGTGGCGGCGGAGGCAGCAAGGTCGCCTCCAGCACGGCGGCCAGGTACAGATTGAGGTTTTGCTCGGCGATGTCCGGCAGACCGAACTTGAATCGAATCATTTCGCCCTGTTCGGTAGTGCGGAAACGCCCCGCCACCGAACCCGGTGGCTGCGACAGGATCGCCGCGTGGGCCGGGCCACCGCCTCGCCCCACGGTGCCACCACGACCATGGAACAACAGCAGTTCGACGTCGTGCGAACGGCAGATATCCACCAGCCGCTCCTGCGCCCGGTACTGCGCCCAGGCCGCCGCGGTGGTGCCGGCGTCCTTGGCCGAATCCGAGTAGCCGATCATCACTTCCTGCGGCCCTTGCAGGCGCGCGCGATAGCCCGGCAACAGCAGCAGCTTCTCGATCACCGGCCCCGCGTTGTCGAGGTCGGCCAGGGTTTCGAACAGCGGTACCACGCGCATCGGCCGCAGCACGCCGGACTCTTTGAGCAGCAATTGCACGGCGAGTACATCGGAAGCCGCACCGGCCATGGAAATCACATAGGAACCGAGGGATGCCGACGGCGCAGCGGCGATTTCCCGGCAGGTCGCCAGCACCTCGGCGGTGTCGGCGGAAGGTTTGAAGTACGTCGGCAACAAGGGCCGACGATTGCTCAATTCGCGCATCAGGAAGGCGATGCGCTCTTCCTCGCTCCAGTCCTCGTAGCGACCCAGGCCGAGGTAGTCGGTGATTTCGGTCATCGCGGCGGTGTGCCGCGACGAGTCCTGGCGTACATCCAGACGAACCAGGAACAGACCGAATGTCACTGCCCGGCGCAGGCAATCGAGCAACGGCCCGTCGGCGATCACGCCCATGCCGCACTCGTGCAAGGAGCGGTAGCAAAGCTCCAGTGGATCGAGCAGTTCGCGGTTGTCTTGCAGTACATCGATCGGTGCCGGTGTTGGTGTCGACAACGCAGCGTGTGCCCAGTTACGCGTTGCCCGCAAGCGATCGCGCAGCTGCTTGAGCACTGCCCGGTACGGTTCGGCGCTGTCTCCCGCCTTGGCCTTCAATTCATCGCTGGCCTGCTGCATCGACAGCTCGGCGGCCAGGCGATCGACATCGCGCAGGTACAAATCGGCCGCCATCCAGCGCGCCAACAGTAAAACTTCTCGGGTCACCACCGCCGTCACGTTCGGGTTGCCGTCGCGGTCGCCGCCCATCCACGAGGCAAAGCGAATCGGTGCAGCCTCCAGTGGCAGGCGCAGGCCGGTGGCAGCGTGCAGGGCCTGATCGGCCTTGCGCAGATAATTGGGAATGGCCTGCCACAGCGAATGCTCGATCACCGCGAACCCCCACTTGGCTTCGTCCACCGGCGTAGGGCGCGTGCGGCGGATTTCCTCGGTATGCCAGGCTTCGGCGATCAGGCGTTGCAAGGTGGTCTTGATCTGCTCGCGCTCGGTACTGGTCAGGTCACGGTGATCCTGAGCCGCCAGTTGCGCGGCGATGGCGTCGTACTTCTGGATCAGCGTGCGGCGTGCAACTTCGGTGGGATGCGCCGTGAGTACCAGCTCGATCTCCAGCCGACCCAATTGCCGGGCCAGCGCGTCGGCGCCATGCCCCTCGGCGCGCAGGCGCGCGAGCAACTCCGGCAGCACCCGGGCTTCGAACGGCGCCTCCCGGGATTCCTCGCGACGGTGAATCAACTGATATTGCTCGGCGATGTTGGCCAGGTTGAGGAACTGGTTGAACGCCCGCGCCACCGGCAGCAACTCGTCTTCGCTCAGCTGGTTGAGGCTGGCGCTGAGTTCGGCGTCCATGGAGCCGCGTCGGTCAGCCTTGGCGCCCTTGCGGATCTGCTCGATCTTGTCGAGAAAACCGTCGCCATATTGCTCACGAATGGTGTTGCCCAACAGCTCACCCAACAGGTGAACGTCCTCGCGCAAGCGTGCATCAATATCGGTCATCAGCAGGTCTCCAGCAAAAAATCCGGGCGGCTAAGAAACAAGAGAGTGCCGCCCCAGACAGGTTCTTACAAGCAAGACGACGAAGGGCCTGTAAACCCTGCCTGTTGAGGCTAGTCTGAACGGTAAGCCGTACAACGGTTGTCACCGGCCAGTGCCGGACACTCACTCTGCCTGCCACGAGCGGGAGCGCAATGAGGTCAATATGAAAATCCGCGAGCTTGCCCACCACTGGGAAGAAAACGCCAAGGGTCGCCTGACCGACACCGGCTACTCGATTCATCTGGACGTGGAGTCTGCCGCACGGCTGGCTGCGCTCGTCGAGATGTACCCCAAGCGGCATCCCGAAGAACTGCTCGGCGATCTGATCGGCGCCGCACTGGAAGAACTGGAAAGAAGCTTCCCGTACGTCAAAGGCACGACCGTGGTCGCCACCGATGAAGAAGGCGATCCGCTGTACGAAGACATCGGGCCGACCCCGCGCTTTCTGGCGCTGTCCCGTCGGCATTTGCACGATTTGTCGGTGCCGGACGACAAACAGAAACACTGATTTCCACAGAACCTGTGGGAGCGGGCTTGCTCCGGGCGGCGTTCCGACGAAAGCGGTGTATCAGTCAACATTATTGTTGAATGTTAAACCTCATTCGCGAGCAAGCCCGCTCCCACATTGGATCGTTGTTGTTAGTTAGAACCGGGTTACTGCTCCAGCTTCTGCGGCGTCTCCTGCCCCATGCAGCGCACGGCTTTTTTCTTGCTGTCGACCAACACGCCGGTCAGACCTTTTTGTTCCATGTCGAACAGCACCAGCACGCCATCGATGCACTGCGCCACTTGGGCGGCCGGTTCCAGTGAGACTTTGTAGTCTTCACCCGGCACGGTCTTGAGCATGGTGAATTCGTTGAGCAGCAACGCATCCTCAGGCTTGGCGAAGTGCAGGTAGCCGTACCACCACAGGGCACCGACGGTGCCGAGGATGCTGCAGATACCGGTGATGATCAGCGGGATGGCGTTACGTTCTTCACTCATTGCGGACTCTCTGGTGGTTCATCTTCTGAATTCGGGGGTGCCGGGTAGTTGGGGATTTCACCCAGGCGGCGCAGGCCGTTGAAATGCTGCGGATCATCGAGATAACGCAGCATGACCTTGCGCCAGACCGGGTCGGCGAACGTCTGCACATGACCGCCACGGGTCAGTTGCAGCACCCGTGGCGGCGGCGCAGCTTGATACAGTCGGATGCCGTTGGAAAGAGGCACGATCGGATCGTCGATGCTGTGGTAGAGCAGTTTCGGCACATCTTTAAGCTGCGCCATGGAGTTGATCGCGCTGTCGCCGTCCGGCACCAGCCACGACAACGGCACCTGGAACGGCCAGGTCATCCACGAATTGCTCAGGGCAAACTGACCGATGCTTCGGTAACTGGCGGGCACACCGTCGAGGACAATAGCCTTCAGTTGTTTCTGCCGTTCCGGGTGCTGAACCAGATAATGCACGGCCATCGAGCCACCGAGGCTCTGGCCGAGCAGGATCAGCGGCTTGCCTTTGACCTCCGGCGCCTGGTCGAGCCATTTGTAGGCCGCGTCGATGTCCTGATAGATCGCCGGCAGGCTTGGCTCGCCTTCGGACAGGCCATAACCGCGATAGTCCACAAGCAACACCTGGTAACCATTTTTCGGCAACCAAAAGCTCCCGCCGAGGTGCATGGGCAGATTTCCGCCGTTGCCGTGCAGGTGCAACACCGTGCCTTTGACCTCGACACCCTGCTTCGCCGGCAGCCACCAGGCATTCAGCTTGAGGCCATCGGCGGTGATCAGGGTGACGGTGCGGTATTCGAGCCCGGCCTTTTCCGGGGTGAACAACTGGCCGGGTTCGGGGTAGAACAACAGTGAGCTGCAACCGCTCAAGACCAGGAGAAGGCAGAAAATGCCGAGGATTCTCATCCGTTGAAACCTCGCGAAAAATGGCATTGGAATGCGTCTCCCTGTAGGAGCTGGCTTGCCAGGCCCTACAGGGAATATCACCAGGATTACAGGATGTTGGAGTAATCCGCCTCGATCCGGTCCAGGCTCAGGTGGTTGAGGAAGTTGGAGAAGCACATCCACGCCGACAACGCGTTCATGTCGCGGAACTGTTCCGGCAGGTACTTGGGCGGCACTACCAGGCCTTCGTCCACCAACTGGCGCAAGGTACGCATGTCTTCCAGGGTGGTCTTGCCGCAGAACAACAGCGGTATCTGCTCCAGCTTGCCTTTGCGCACAGCCAGCTGAATGTAGTTGTAAATCATGATGAAGCCCTTGAGGTAGGACAAGTCTTTGGTAAATGGCAGACCTGTCGGCACCGAGCCGCGGAAAACGCGACTGGCGTTGCTGTAGCTCTCGGGCATTTCGAAGCCTTGCTCACGGAAGAACTCGAACACCTGCAGGAAGTCGGCGCCCTCCTCCACCATGTGAATGGCGCGGGTGCGGTTGGTGAGTTTGCGCAGGCGGCTCGGGTACGAGGCGAAGGTGATGATTTCCATCAGGATCGCCAGGCCTTCCTGGGTCACCGTCGACGAGGGCGGGCCCTTGGCGAGGAAGGTGCAGATCGGCTGGTTCAGGCCATTGAGCGTGGTGCCGACATGCACCAGCCCTTCATGAACTTCCAGTGCCCGCACGTCGCGGTCGTTGAACATCGCGTCGGCGCGGATCTTGATGTAGTCGGCACCCGCCGCCGCATCGGCGACGATGCCGTCGGACTCGAACACCCGGATGGTTTCCTCGGCCTCGCCGAACACCTTGTTCAAGCGGTGTTGCAGCAGATTGACGGCATCTTTGGCGGTCAATGTCTTCGGCTCATCCTTGAGGTCGCCACGGCCGTCGATGTTGTTCAGGTATTCGGACAACATCATGCTCAGGTCGGACAGCGTCGGGTCACCGGCGTGGAACGCGTCGGACGCGGCGCCGTACAACTCCTGGGAAATCAGGCCGAAATCCTCGGTGCCGCGCGCTTCGAGCATGCGCACCACCATGCGGTATTCCTTGCACATGCGGCGCATGATCTGGCCGACCGGGTTGAACTGGCCGAGCTGGCGGGTGATGTCGCGCTCGATGTTCTGAAACTCCAGCTTCACTTTGCTGGAGTCGAACGCCAGCGGCCGGTTGAGATAGTAGTCGCGATCCACCGCCGGCATTTCCTTGCCCTTGGCCTTGAGGAAACCCTTACGAATGTTGTCGTCCCACTTGACCGCATCGAGGACACGGATCGGTGTCTGCGCCAGCACGATGCGATCGGACAAAATGCGTATCGACTGTTGGTAATCGTCCACCCGAAACTCCTGTAGAAACCTGTTGGTGCTGCTTATTTGGCTTTGGCCTGACGCTGGTAGCGTACGGCTTCGACGAACACATCGGAATTGGCCGGGTCGTCGAGATAGGCGGTGACTTGATCCATGTGGTTGTCAATCAATACGCCATCGCCGTCGTGAGTCTGGAAGCTTTCGCCGCTCAGGGCTTTTTGCTTGATGGCCTGGTTGATCTGGTCGAGGTCGAGGTTGTAGACCACCAACTCATGTTTGTCGGTCAGCTCAAAACCGGCCAGGGTGAAGTGCCCGCCGAACTGCGCCGGCACCTTCGCCGACAGGTACCAGCGGTTGCCATGGCGCGTCACTGTAAAGGGATAGGCCTCCCGCTCCTTGGGTCTGGCCCGGTAATAGCTGACGGCCTGATAGCGGTTGTCGCCGATACGGGTCAGCTCGAGGTTGAGCGGCTCGCCCCAGGCATTGGTGCTGGTCCATTTGCCGAGCAATCCCTTGGGCGCGGGTTCGCTTGCAGGCAGCGGTTCCTTGAAGGCCACCAGACAGCCACTGAGCAGCAGGAACGACAAGGCGATCACAACGACACGCCAGGCTTTCATTCAAAACTCCCTATGAACATACCGCTGACCTGTAGGAGCGAGCCTGCTCGCGATGAGGGTGTGCCAGACAACCTCTATGTTGAATGTTAAGCCGCCTTCGCGAGCAGGCTCGCTCCTACAGGGATAACTCCGCCCGGAATCACACCGACGCCAGCACCAGGTGCATGTAGCGCGTCAGGATGCCGAGCATTTCCTCTTCGGCGGCGGGCTCGTCTACATTGAGCAGGCCCTGATATTCCATCCGGCCGATTATCGCCGTCAACACCTTGGCATCCTGATGCGGCTCGCGCGAGCCCAACACCTGGAACAGCTGGCAAGAGCCCTGCAACAGGATTTGCTGATGCGAGCGCACCAGTTCGGCCAGGCGCGGGTTGAGCAATGCCTCCTGACGGAACGCCTGCTCGGCCATCAAATGTTCGCGGCGATTGACCAGTTGCCGGTGAACGTAATCGGTCATCAGCCGTGCAATGTCGTCCGCCAGCTTCGAGCGCGCCTGCGGGCTGCCATCACCACTGTCGATCATCTCGCGCAGCAGGCCCTCGTTGTTTACCCACAGTTTGCCCATGTACGCCGCACTGCGTTCCACATATTGGGCGAATGTATCGGTGAGCAGGTCATCGATATCCTTGAAATAGTAAGTGGTCGCCGACAACGGCACTTGTGCCTCGGCAGCCACCGCACGGTGCCGTACGGCCCGTACGCCGTCACGCACGACAATGCGCATGGCGGCATCCAGGATTTCCTGTCGTCGCTGTTCGCTGCCCTGTCGGCTGGCCTTGCGGCCCTGGTACTGAACGCTTTCAGCGACCGCTGTGGCGATACCCGCTGCACCTTCTTGAGCCATTGCACGAATCACGACAGGTATTTCCTCTCAGATGAAAGTAACAAGTTGATACGTTTGTACCAGACAGGCAATAAAAAGCCGCCTCAAAGGCGGCTTTTTAATTGAAACACTTACGCTTGCGGCCGCATGTGCGGGAACAGGATCACGTCGCGGATCGACGGGGAGTTGGTCAGCAGCATCACCAGACGGTCGATACCGATGCCTTCACCCGCCGTTGGCGGCATGCCGTACTCCAGCGCACGAACGAAGTCAGCGTCGTAGTGCATGGCTTCGTCGTCGCCGGCGTCCTTGTCGGCCACCTGGGCCATGAAGCGCTCGGCCTGGTCTTCCGCGTCGTTCAACTCGGAGTAGGCGTTGGCGATTTCGCGACCACCGATGAACAGCTCGAAACGGTCGGTGACGTTCGGGTTGTCGTCGTTACGACGGGCCAGCGGCGACACTTCGAACGGGTACTGGGTAATGAAGTGCGGCTGTTCCAGCTTGTGCTCGACCAGCTCTTCGAAAATCATCACCTGCAGCTTGCCCAGGCCTTCGAAGCCCAGCACCTTGGCGCCGGCCTTCTTCGCGATGGCACGAGCCTTGTCGATGTCGTTCAGGTCGTCAGCGGTCAGCTCGGGGTTGTACTTGAGGATCGAGTCGAACACCGACAGACGCACGAACGGCTCGCCGAAGTGGAACACCTTGTCGCCGTACGGCACGTCGGTGCTGCCCAGAACCAGCTGCGCCAGTTCGCGGAACAGTTCTTCGGTCAGGTCCATGTTGTCTTCGTAGTCGGCGTAGGCCTGGTAGAACTCCAACATGGTGAATTCAGGGTTGTGACGAGTCGAAACGCCTTCGTTACGGAAGTTGCGGTTGATCTCGAACACTTTCTCGAAGCCGCCAACAACAAGGCGCTTGAGGTACAGCTCCGGCGCGATACGCAGGAACATGCCCATGTCCAGCGCATTGTGATGGGTTTCGAACGGCTTGGCTGCCGCGCCGCCAGGAATGGTCTGCAGCATCGGCGTTTCCACTTCCAGGAAGTCACGCTTCATCAGGAAGCTGCGGATGTGCGCGATGACTTGCGAACGCACGCGGAACGTCTGGCGCACGTCTTCGTTGACGATCAGGTCAACGTAGCGCTGGCGGTAGCGCTGTTCGGTGTCGGTCAGGCCGTGGTGCTTGTCCGGCAGCGGGCGCAGGGATTTGGTCAGCAGGCGCACGTTGGTCATTTCAACGTACAGGTCACCCTTGCCGGAACGGGCCAGGGTGCCTTCGGCGGCAATGATGTCGCCCATGTCCCAGGTTTTCACCGCGGCCAGGGTTTCTTCGGACAGGGTCTTGCGGTTGACGTAGACCTGGATGCGACCGGTCATGTCCTGGATCACCATGAACGAGCCACGGTTGAGCATGATACGACCGGCAACCTTGACCGGGATCGCAGCCTCTGCCAGCTCTTCCTTGGTCTTGTCCGCGTACTGTTTCTGCAGTTGTTCGCAGTAGTTTTCGCGGCGGAAGTCGTTCGGGAAGGCATTGCCCTTGGCGCGCTCGGCAGCAAGCTTTTCCTTGCGCAGGGCGATCAGGGAGTTTTCTTCCTGTTGCAGGGCTTGCGGGTCGAGTTCTAGGTCGCTCATGTCTTTAAAAATTCCATCAGGTTCGTTGTCCCCAGCCTGCGGCTGGGGATCGCGGGCAAGCCCGCTCCTACAAGGATCGCGCTGAGTCAGCCGATCCTGTATTGCATTGCTTACAGCCCGGACTTCAGGCTCGCTTCCAGGTATTCGTCGATGTCGCCATCGAGCACCTTGTCACAGTCGCTGCGTTCAATGTTGGTACGCAGATCCTTGATCCGCGAGGCATCGAGCACGTACGAACGGATCTGATGACCCCAGCCGATATCGGACTTGGTGTCTTCCAGCGCCTGGGACGCCGCGTTGCGCTTCTGTATTTCCTGCTCGTACAACCTGGCCCGCAGCATTTTCATGGCGGTGTCTTTGTTGGCGTGCTGGGAACGTTCGTTCTGGCAGCTGACCACGGTGTTGGTCGGTACGTGGGTGATACGTACGGCCGAGTCGGTGGTGTTTACGTGCTGACCACCGGCACCCGAGGAACGATAGGTGTCGATCCGCAAGTCTGCCGGGTTGATTTCGATTTCCACCTTGTCATCGATCTCAGGCGAGACGAACACCGCGGAGAACGAGGTGTGGCGACGGTTGCCGGAATCGAACGGGCTCTTGCGCACCAGACGGTGCACGCCGATCTCGGTCCGCAACCAGCCAAACGCGTATTCGCCCTTGATGTGCACGGTCGCGCCCTTGATCCCGGCGACTTCACCGGCGGACAGTTCCATGATGGTCGCGTCGAAACCGCGTTTGTCGGCCCAGCGCAGGTACATGCGCAGCAGAATGTTGGCCCAGTCCTGGGCTTCGGTGCCGCCGGAACCGGCCTGGATGTCCAGGTAGGCGTTGTTCGGGTCCATTTCATGGCTGAACATGCGGCGGAATTCCAGCTTGGCCAGACTTTCCTCGAGACGGGCCAGTTCGGCGACGACATCGCCCACTGCGCCTTCGTCGTTTTCTTCGACGGCCATGTCCAGCAGGTCGCGGCAATCGGCCAGACCGGTGTTCAATTCGTCCAGGGTATCGACGATCTGCGCCAGCGCAGCGCGCTCACGGCCCAGTTCCTGGGCGTATTCAGGTTTGTTCCAGACACTCGGATCTTCAAGCTCGCGATTGACTTCGGTCAGACGCTCATGCTTTTGATCGTAGTCAAAGATACCCCCGAATAGTTTCGGAGCGCTCGGACAGGTCCTTGATGGTGTTCAGGATCGGGTTGATTTCCATGACGGGCAGCACTCGTTGGCGAACTTTTGAAAGCCGGCGAGTATACCGTAATCAAGCGCCCCCGGCAGCCCGCATGGCGGGTTTACCGGCGAATGGTTTCAGTCAGCGGCCACCTGCCAACTGCAAATCAAGCAGTCACCACCCACCTGTGGCGAGGGGGCTTGCCCCCGTTCGGCTGCGAAGCAGTCGTAAAACCAGTCAATGCGGTATGTCTGGCAGACATAGGCGGCGGTTTTGGGGCCGCTTCGCGACCCAATCGGGGCGGTGCGGCGATCCGACAAGCCCCCTCGCCACAGGTTCATCACCATCAGGTCGAGCGTTACTCGACCCCCACCTGATTACGCCCATTGTTCTTCGCCGAATACAGCCCCTTGTCCGCCGCTGAAATCAGATCACGGCAGTTGCTGCCCGCTTTCGGCGTGATGGTCGACAGGCCGATGCTGATGGTCAGGCTCGAACCTTCGGTTGGCGAGGTATGCGGGATCTTCAGGGCGGCCACGGTCTGGCGCAGCTTCTCGGCCACCAGCCGTGCACCGCCCTGGGAGGTGTTGGGCAGTACCAGAGCAAACTCTTCGCCGCCGTAGCGGGCCGGCAAGTCCGAAGGACGGGCGCTGGCGTCCTTGATCGCCGTGGCGACCTTGCGCAGGGCTTCATCGCCTTCCAGGTGGCCGAAGCTGTCGTTGTAGGCCTTGAAATAGTCCACGTCGATCATCAGCAACGACAACTGGCTCTGCTCACGCAGCGAACGGCGCCACTCCAGCTCCATGTATTCATCGAAGTGCCGACGGTTCGACAACCCCGTCAGGCCATCGGAGTTCATCAGGCGTTGCAGCACCAGGTTGGTGTCGAGCAATTGCTGCTGACTGACGCGCAACGCGCGGTACGCCGCGTCCCGTTGCAGCAGGGTCATGTAGGAGCGCGAGTGATAGCGAATGCGTGCGACCAGTTCGATGTTGTCCGGCAGCTTGACCAGATAATCGTTGGCCCCGGCGGCGAAGGCCGCGCTCTTGATCAGCGGATCTTCCTTGGTCGACAGGACGATGATCGGAATGTCCTTGGTCGCCGGGTGATTGCGGTACTCGCGCACCAGGCTCAGACCGTCCAGCCCCGGCATGACCAGATCCTGCAGGATCACTGTCGGCTTGATGCGCACCGCGTGGGCGATGGCCTGGTGCGGATCGGCGCAGAAGTGGAAATCGATGTTCTCTTCGTTCGACAGTCCACGACGCACGGCTTCGCCGATCATGGCCTGATCGTCCACCAGTAACACCATGGCGGCGTTTTCGTCGGTCTTGAAGTCGTCGAGCTGTAATTCATTCATGTGCGGTCACCTGAGTACTACCTGAGCCAGGAATGAGGGAAAAAGTGCTCATTTGGCGAAAATCTCCAGCAATCGTGGCGCTATCTTGTCCAGCGGGCGAATCTCCACGGCAGCGTCGATGGCTGCGGCCGCCTTCGGCATGCCGTACACCGCACTGCTGTTTTGGTCTTGTGCGATGGTCAGGTAGCCCTGTTGGCGCATGAGTTTAAGCCCTTGGGCGCCATCACGCCCCATGCCTGTAAGCAAAACTCCTACGGCGTCGCCATTCCAGTAACTGGCCACGCTCTCGAAGAACACATCGATGGAGGGCCGGTAGATCTCGTTGACCGGTTCGGCGGTGTAGGCCAGCGTGCCGTTTTTGAGCAAGCGAATATGATGATTGGTGCCGGCCAGCAACACCGTGCCGCCTTGCGGCGGCTCGCCCTCCTGGGCCAGGCGCACGTCGAGGCCGCTGGCGCTGCCGAGCCACTCGGCCATACCGGCGGCAAACACCTGGTCAACGTGCTGCACCAGCACGATGGCCGGAGAGAAATCACGCGGCAGTCCCTTGAGCAAGACTTCCAGCGCTGCCGGCCCACCCGCGGATGAGCCAATGGCGATCAGGCTCTGGCGAGAGCCCGAACTGCGCAACGGTGCCGGCGTCGAGCGCGGGCTGTTGCCCTTGTCGCCGATCAGCCAGACGATGTTCATGATCTTGCGCAACAACGGCGCGGCCGCTTCCTGGGCATTGCCGGCGCCGAGGGCCGGGGTGTCGACCACGTCCAGCGCACCGTGGCCCATGGCCTCGAACACCCGGTGCACGTTCTGCTGGCGATCCACGGTGACGATGACGATGGCACAGGGGGTCTCGGCCATGATCCGCCGCGTAGCCTCGACGCCATCCATTACCGGCATGATCAGGTCCATCAGAATCAGGTCCGGCGTGTCCAGCGCGCACTGGCGCACCGCTTCGGCACCATTGCCGGCGACCCAGACCACCTCGTGGGCCGGCTCGAATGCCAGGGCGCGGCGCAGGGCCTCCACCGCCATGGGCATGTCGTTGACGATTGCGATCCTCATGCCCGCGCTCCTCCAATGAGCTCAACCACTGCATCGAGCAAGGCGTCGTCATGAAAACTGGCCTTGGCTAGATAATAGTCGGCCCCGGCATCCAGTCCACGGCGCCGGTCCTCTTCACGATCCTTGTAGGACACCACCATCACCGGCAGCGATTGCAGGCGATTGTCCCGACGCAGCAGCGTGACCAATTCGATACCGTCCATGCGCGGCATATCAATGTCGGTGATCAGCAGATCGAAATCCTCCGAACGCAGCGCGTTCCAGCCGTCCATGCCGTCCACCGCAACCGCCACGTCGTAGCCGCGATTGAGCAACAGCTTACGCTGCAACTCTCGCACGGTCAGGGAATCATCCACCACCAGAATTCGTTTGCGGGCCGCCTCGACCACCTGATTGCTGTGGCGGGCAATGCGCTCCAGGCGACCGGTGTTGAGCAGCTTATCCACCGAACGCAGCATGTCTTCGACGTCGACGATCAGCACCACCGAGCCGTCGTCGAGCAGGGCCCCGGCGGAAATGTCTTGCACCTTGCCCAGACGCTCATCCAGCGGCAGCACCACCAAGGTCCGCTCACCGATAAACCGCTCCACGGCCACGCCGTAGATCGCATCGCGCTCGCGAATCACCACGACCTTCAGGGTTTGCCCGCTGTTCTGGCTGGCCGGACGTTGCAACAACTGACTGGCCGCCACCAGGCCGACATGCCGGCCTTCGTGCCAGAAATGCTGGCGGCCTTCGACCTGCACGATATCCGCCGGCTCCAGGTCGCACATGCGCTCAATGTGCGCCAGCGGGAAGGCATAGGCTTCGTCGCCGACTTCCACCACAAGGCTGCGCACCACCGACAGGGTCAGCGGTACCTCGAGGTGGAAACGACTGCCCTCGCCCGCCGTCTGCTCCAGCACCACCGCGCCGCGCAACTGCCGGACCATGTGCTGCACCGCATCCAGGCCGACGCCGCGACCGGACACCTCGGTGACCGTGTCCCGCAGACTGAAACCGGGCAGGAACAGGAACGTCAGCAATTCCTCTTCGCTCAACTGCGCGGCGGTTTGCGCGGGCGACAAACTTCGTTCAACGATGCTGCGACGGACCTTTTCCAGGTCCACGCCGTTACCGTCATCGCTCAGTTCAAGCACCAGCAAACCGGCCTGATGAGACGCGCGCAGGCGAATCAAACCTTCCGCCGGCTTGCCCGCCAGCAGGCGTTGCTCCGGGGTCTCGATGCCGTGGTCGACCGCGTTGCGCAACAGGTGAGTCAGCGGCGCTTCGAGCTTTTCCAGTACGTCGCGATCGACCTGGGTCTTTTCGCCTTCAATCTCCAGCCGCACCTGTTTGCCCAGATCGCGCCCCAGATCCCGGACCATCCGCACTTGCCCGGTCAGCACATCGGCAAACGGCCGCATGCGACAGGCCAGCGCCGTGTCGTATAACACTTGCGCCCGCTGGCTGGCATGCCAGGCGAACTCATCGAGTTCGGCGTTCTTTTCAATGAGCAATTGCTGGGATTGCGCGAGCAGCCGCCGCGCATCCTCAAGGGCTTCCTGGGCCTCCAGGCTCAAGGCGTGATCCTTGAGATGCACATTGAGATTCTCCAGTGCGCGCAGGCTGTTGCTCTGCATGCGCTTGAGTCGCTGCATGGTCGCCAGGTGCGGTTTGAGCCGCAGGGTTTCCACCAGGGATTTGCTCGACAGATCGAGCAGGCTGTTCAGGCGCTCGGCGGTAACACGCAGCACTCGCTCGCCGTTTTCGGTGGTGCGTTTGGTCTTGCGCGGGGTCGGCGCCGATGGCGGTTCGACGGCAGGCACCGGCGGCTCGACCCTTGGCGACGGCGCTTCGAGCTGAAGTTCGGCCATCACCGGTGCGGAAGGCGCAACCAGCGGGGCCGTCGGGTCCAGCAATCGCGCCATCAACGCCACGTAGACCTCGATGTCCGCGGCCTCCGGGTTGTTATTCGGCGTGGCGATACGCATCAGCAAATCAGTGCCTTGCAGCAACGCATCGATGTGCTCGGGGCGCAGCAACAGGCGGCGTTCCTGGGCACTGACCAGGCAATCTTCCATCACATGGGAGACGCTGACCCCGGCGTCGACACCGACGATCCGCGCCGCGCCCTTGAGCGAGTGCGCAGCGCGCATGCACGATTCAAGTTGATCGGCCTGGGTCGGGTCGCGCTCAAGCGCCAGCAGGCCGGCGCTCAAGACCTGGGTCTGGGCTTCGGCCTCCAGGCTGAACAGCTCCAGCAGAGAGGCGTCGCGCATTTGCTCGGGGGTCATGTGAGACTCCGGGTCACGGCGGACAGCAGCTGTTCTTCATCCAGCCAACGCAGGCTGCGACCTTTGAATTGCAACACGCCACGGGTGTATTTGGCACTGGCCTGGGCACCCGAGCGCGATGCGCTATCGAGAATGCGCTCGTCGATGGCGTGAATCCCGTCGACCTCATCCACCGGCACCACCACCGGCCCGCCATCGGCGGCGATGATCAACATGCGTGGCATGACCCGCGTGCCGGACACCGCGTTGCCAGTGCTGTCGAGCCCCAGCAACTCCACCAGCGACAGGCAGGCGACCAGCGCGCCGCGCACATTCGCCACGCCGAGCAAGGCCCGGGAACGTTGATGCGGCAAAGAGTGAATCGCTTGCAGCGGCGCCACCTCTACCAGGCTTCGGGTCGCGAGCCCCAGCCACTCTTCACCCAGACGGAACATCAACAGCGAGCGGGTTTTCACCTCGTTTTCTAGCGCAACGGACACGATCCCGCGATCTTCCTGCTGCAACGCATAGCGATCGAGCAAGCGTGTGGCGGCCGCCGAATACACCGCACAATTGCGGCAATGAATATGCTCGCTGAGTAGCGGGCAGGACTTGTCGCCGTGGATACCGATGCGGTTCCAGCAATCGTCGATGGCCTGGGCATCCCGGGTGACGCTAAAGGTGTCGGAGGCAATCATCGTTTACGCTCACTGTCGGCGAAACGTGCGCTGCGGGCGGCACGCTCCTGCAATCGTCTGGCTCCCATCGCGTCGCCCTGGGCCTGCAGCAACCCGGCAAGGTGCATCAACGCTTCGGGATGTTGCGGTTCGAGGTACAACGCCTTGCGATAAAAACCCTGGGCTTCAAGGGTATTGCCGGCCACATCGCTGAGCAGTCCCAGCCAATAAAAGACCTGGGCCACCGGCTCATGGCTGCGCAAATAGCTTTCACACGCCGCTCGCGCCTCGGCGCTTTTGCCTTCATCGGCCAGCACGGCGATATTGGCCAGCAGCGCGGCAGTGTCGGCGCCGGAGATTGCAGGTGCAGGCCGCAGCGGCGCAACCCGGACAAACGGACGGCTGCGCACTGGCGCAGGCGGCGGATTGCGCAGCGGTTGCGGCACTGGCAATGGCGCTGGAACGAATGCCGGCAAGGGTTCAGGGTCCGCAGTGCCCTGTCGACTGAACGCAAAGGACTGCGGGATGCCGATCGAGCGCATCCCCAAACGCCCCAGCAGACTGCCTTCGGCCGGCCCGATAAACAGCACGCCGTCTACATGGGTCAGGCACTTGAGCACTTCGAAGACCTGCTTCTGGGTCGGCTGGTCGAAATAGATCAGCAGGTTGCGACAAAACACGAAATCAAAGGACGGTTCACCGGCCAGCAAGGCCGGATCCAGCAGATTGCCAACCTGCAGGCGCACTTGCTCGAGCACCCGCTGATCGAGGCGATAGCTCTCGCCTTCGGCAATGAAATGACGGTCGCGAAATGCAATGTCGTCACCCCGAAAGGAATTCTTGCCGTACAACGCCCGCCGGGCTCTTTCCACTGATAACGGGCTGACGTCCAGGCCATCGACCTTGAACTGGTGCGGTTTGAGCCCGGCATCGAGCAACGCCATGGCGATCGAGTACGGTTCTTCGCCGGTGGAGCACGGCAGGCTGAGAATCCGCAGTGCGCGCAGGTTGTTGATCTCGGCCAGACGCTTGCCAGCCAGTTTCACCAGGGTGACGAAGGATTCCGGATAACGAAAAAACCAGGTTTCCGGAACGATCACCGCTTCGATCAAAGCCTGCTGCTCGTCCCGCGAGCCCTGTAAGGTGCGCCAATACTCATCGGCCGAGACTGCTTGCGAAACGATGCTGCGCTGGCGCACCGCTCGCTCGATGATCGCAGGCCCCACCGAGGTCACGTCGAGTCCGATAGTTTCCTTGAGGAAGTCGAAAAAACGCTGGTCGCTGTTCATGGCCGCTCCTGCAGCAGCGCCGAATCCATAGGCGGCGAGGGAAACAACAAGGCGCGCACCTGATCGTCCAGCAGATCGCCGACCCGCACCCATTGCAGCAAGCCCTGCTCGTCCTTGCGCACCGGCCCGAGGTAGGGCGTCTGGCGATTGTCCAGGCCGTAGGGCTGAAAATCCGCCGGATCGCAGCGCAAGGTGTCAGTCGCCTGCTCCAGAATCAGTCCGAGCAGCTGCGTCTCGGCGGTTTCATCCGGGCGATAGTTGACCAGCACCAGTCGCGTGCTGGTACGGGCCTGTGCAGGCATGCCAAAGGTCAGTGCGCTCAAGTCGATCACTGGCACCACCGAGCCCCGATAGGCGAACACCCCGGCGACCCATACAGGCGCATGGGGAACAGGCTTCAACGGCAGGCGCGGCAGCACTTCAGCCACTTCGATAGCCTTCAAGGCATAGCGTTCGTTACCGATGCGAAACACCAGAAACAAGGCTTGCAGCGCCTGCTTCACGGCAGAGCGTTTGGCCGTGATTTCGCTCATCAGACTTTGAATCGCGAAACGCCGCTGCGCAGCCCAACGGCCACCTGGCTCAGCTCATCGATGGCGAAACTGGCCTGGCGCAAAGACTCAACGGTCTGGCTGCTGGCATCACCCAACTGCACCAGCGCGTGGTTTATCTGCTCGGCACCGGTGGCCTGGGCCTGCATGCCTTCGTTGACCATCAGCACCCGCGGTGCCAGCGCCTGGACCTGATGGATGATCTGCGACAACTGCTCACCGACCTGCTGCACCTCGGACATGCCGCGACGCACCTCTTCGGAGAACTTGTCCATGCCCATGACCCCGGCCGATACCGCCGACTGGATCTCGCGGACCATTTGCTCGATGTCGTAGGTGGCCACGGCCGTCTGGTCCGCCAAGCGCCGTACTTCGGTGGCGACCACGGCAAAACCGCGTCCGTATTCCCCGGCCTTCTCGGCCTCGATGGCGGCGTTGAGCGACAACAGGTTGGTCTGGTCGGCGACCTTGACGATGGTCACCACCACCTGATTGATGTTGCCGGCCTTCTCGTTGAGGATCGCCAGCTTGGCGTTGACCAGATCGGCCGCGCCCATCACCGAGTGCATGGTTTCTTCCATGCGCGCCAGGCCCTGCTGCCCGGAGCCGGCGGCCACGGAAGCCTGATCGGCGGCGGTGGAGACCTCGGTCATGGTGCGCACCAGATCCCGGGAAGTGGCGGCGATCTCACGGGAGGTCGCACCGATTTCCGTGGTGGTGGCGGCAGTTTCGGTGGCGGTGGCTTGTTGCTGCTTGGACGTTGCGGCGATCTCGGTCACCGACGTGGTCACCTGCACCGACGAACGCTGGGCCTGGGACACCAGAGAAGTGAGCTCGGACATCATGTCGTTGAAACCGGTCTCTACCGCGCCGAATTCGTCCTTGCGCTCCAGGTTCAGGCGGCTGCTGAGGTCGCCGGTGCGCATGATTTCAAGGATTTTCACGATGCGGTTCATCGGCGCCATGATGGCGCGCATCAATAGCAAACCGCAGAGGCCGGCAGCCAGGACGGCCACCAGCAGGGAAATGCCCATGCTGATTTTTGCCGAAAGCACGGCGTCGTCGATGGCGGCCATTTCGTGGTCGGCCACCAATTTGTTTTCGCGGAGGATTTCGTTGAGCTTCGTGCGACCTGCGGTCCAGACCGGGGTCAGTTGCTCGGTGAACAACTTGACGGCCTCGGCTTCCTGGTTGCGGCTGTGCAGATCGAGCACTGCCGTCAGAATCCTGCTGAACTCCTCGTGCCGTTGTTCGAAAGCGGCAAACTCGACCTTGTCTTCATCGGTCGTGATGGTGTTGCGGTAGTTACCTATCTGCTCCAGCAGACGCGCTTCGAAAGCCTTGAATTCCGCAGCGTCTTCGCTGCTGATGCCCTGCCCTTCTTTCAATCCGAGCAATTCCTGAGTCTGCAGGAAAGTGTCGACCCAAGCGCTGCGAATCATCGAGCTGTAATAAACCCCCGGCAAAGCGTCGTCCCGCACGCTGGCTTCGCTCTCTTCGATCCTCAGCAATCGCGAATAGGAGAGGACCACCATCAGCAACATGATGGCGATAATTACCGCAAAGCTCGCCAAAATGCGTTGGCGTAACGTCCAGTTCTTCACAGTCAATCCTCGGGGCCTGATTCGAAATGCGGGGAGTATAGCCGAGGGCGGTGTTTCATTTATAAGACGGTGCGCACCGCTTCTCATCCCGTTGAAAAAAGGCGCGATGGGCTCTGGGTTGGGACTGTCCGCTAATGAAGGGGATGGGTGCCTGGGGTGATTGGGCAGAAAGGGACCATGCAATGGTCATTGGGGAGGTGTTGTGGCCGAAAACGCCATCGCGAGCAAGCTCGCTCCCACATTGAATATCTAGCGTACACAGAAACTGTGATCACTGAAGATCCCGTGTGGGAGCGAGCCTGTTCGCGAATGCAGTCTGAAGGTTTACAGGGAAGCCTGGCGAACCTGCTTCTCCAGCTCGGCCTTCAACCCCGGCTCCAGCTTGAGCTGGCGCGCCAGCTCATCGAGGTAGGCCTTCTCCATGAAGTTTTCCTCGTCCACCATCATCACGCTGGCGATGTACATCTCGGCGGCGATTTCCGGGGAGCGGGCGGCGCGGGCGACATCGCTCGGGTCCAGTGGCTTGTTGAGCTCGGTGTGCAGCCAGTGTTGCAGCTCCTGGTCGCTGTCGAGCCGGGTGAATTCGCCTTCGATCAAGGCACGCTCACGCTCATCGACATGACCGTCAGCCTTGGCCGCCGCCACCAGCGCCCTGAGAATCGCCTGACTGTGTAGCTCGACTTGCGCGGCCGGCACGCGGTCCAGGGTTTGCGGTTCCGTACCGGCCGCACCGCCCTGCTGCGCCTGCCAGTTACCGTAGGCTTTATAAGCCAGCACGCCCAACGCGGCGAGACCGCCGTAGACCGCGACCTTGCCCCCGACTTTACGGGCCTTTTTGCTGCCGAGCAGCAAGCCCATGGCGCCTGCCGCCAATGCCCCGCCACTCGCGCCGGAGAGCAAGCTGCCGAGGGCACTGGTGCCGCCGCTCGCACCCTTTTGCTGTGAGCTACCGGCCTTGTTCTGCAACAGGTCCTGGCCGGACTTGAGTAGTTGATCGAGCAATCCACGGGTGTTCATTTACCGCCTCCACAAGACGTTTAACCTGAAACCAAGGCCACCAGCCTAGATCGAAAGTGCCAACGTCCCGTGGGCGAGAGTGCTTCCGGATGTTGCATTCCCTCAATGCGCCCATTGCCGCTCGCGCCGGCCTATCAGAAAAAAAGATATACACTCTCGCCAATCGATAAAAACAGCCCACCGGGTACTTTCCCATGATGACCTTGCGTCAGATCCGTCACTTCATCGCCGTGGCCGAGACCGGCTCGATCTCGGCCGCCGCGCAAACCGCGTTCATTTCCCAGTCGACCCTGACCCTGGCGATCCAGCAACTGGAGGAGGAAATCGGCGTCAGCCTGTTCAGCCGCCACGCCAAAGGCATGACCCTGACCCACCAGGGGCATCAATTCCTGCGTCAGGCGCACTTGATCCTGGCCACCGTGGATAACGCCAAGCGCAGCCTGCAACAGAGCACCGACCAGGTCGCCGGGCAACTGATCGTCGGCGTGACCAGCCTGGTGGCCGGTTACTACCTGGCGGATTTGCTCACCCGCTTCCAGCGCGCCTACCCCAACGTGGAAATCCGCGTGATGGAAGATGAGCGCCCGTACATCGAGCATTTGCTGGTCAGTGGCGAGATCGATGTCGGCGTGTTGATCCTGTCCAACCTCGAAGACCGCCACGCCCTGCAGACCGAAGTGCTGACCCACTCGCCGCACCGGCTATGGCTGCCGGCCCAGCATCCGCTGCTGGAACACGACAGCATCAACCTCGCCGACGTTGCCCGCGAGCCATTGATTCAACTGAACGTCGATGAAATGGACCGCAACGCCCAGCGCATGTGGTCGGCAGCCTCCTTGCAACCGCGCATCACCCTGCGCACCGCCTCGACCGAAGCGGTGCGAAGCCTGGTGGCCGCCGGTTTGGGCGTATCGATCCAGCCCGACATGACGTATCGCCCGTGGTCACTGGAGGGCGACATCATCGAAGCGCGGCCGATCGCCGACCTCAGCCAGACCCTGGATGTCGGCCTGGCCTGGCGTCGCGGCACCGCGCGGCCGGCGCTGGTAGACCCCTTCCTCACGGTCGCCCGCGAGCAACCCCACGGCGGGCGCAAGCCATCTATTTAATCGAACGCCACCTTCAGTATTTGGTATTTGTTGTCCTCGGGTCTGCGAACTAGTCTTGTTACATCTATATAAGACGGCCGGGCCCCAATTACTGGGAACACCATGGCCACACAAGAAAAGAGAACCCGAAAAATGGCTGGCGCGCAGACCCCGTTGTTCACCGCATTGTTGATTGATGGTGAATTAGTCGCCGGTCAAGGCTGCGTCGAGCCGATTCTCAACCCGGCTACCGGCGAAGTCGTCACGCAGATCGCCGAAGCCAGCACCGAGCAGGTCGAAGCCGCCATCCTCGCCGCCCATCGTGCCTTTGCCGGTTGGTCGCGGACCACGCCACAACAGCGTTCGAACCTGTTGCTGGAGATCGCCAACGCCATCGAAAAGAATGCCGACCTGCTGGCACGCCTCGAATCCATGAACTGCGGCAAGCCGTTGCACCTGGCCCGTCAGGATGACCTGAGTGCCACGGTCGACGTGTTCCGCTTCTTCGCCGGTGCCGTGCGTTGCCAGACCGGCCAGCTCAGCGGCGAATACCTGCCGGGTTACACCAGCATGGTCCGTCGCGATCCTATCGGGGTCGTGGCGTCGATTGCGCCGTGGAACTACCCGATCATGATGGCCGCGTGGAAAATCGCCCCGGCCCTCGCCGCCGGCAACACCTTGGTGTTCAAGCCGTCCGAACACACGCCGCTGTCGATCCTGGCCCTGGCCCCGGCGCTGGCCGAGATCCTGCCGCGCGGTGTAATCAACATCGTTTGCGGTGGCGGCGAAGGTGTCGGCAGCCATCTGGTAAGCCATCCGAAGATCCGCATGGTGTCGCTGACCGGCGATATCGTCACCGGCCAAAAGATTCTCCAGGCCGCATCGAAGACACTCAAACGCACCCACCTCGAACTCGGCGGCAAGGCTCCGGTGATCGTCTGCAACGATGCCGACATTCAGGCCGTGGTCGAAGGCGTACGCACCTACGGCTACTACAACGCCGGACAGGATTGCACCGCCGCTTGCCGCGTTTACGCCCAGGCCGGGATTCATGACCGTCTGGTGGCCGAGCTCGGCGCGGCCGTCAGCAGCCTGCGCTTCGCCGGCAAACGCGACGCAGACAACGAAATCGGCCCGCTGATCAGCACCCGCCAACGTGACCGCGTGGCCAGTTTTGTCGAGCGCGCCCTCGGCCAGCCGCACATCGAGCGGGTGACCGGCGCGGCGGTGCATTCCGGCGCCGGCTTCTATTACCAGCCGACCCTGCTGGCTGGCTGCAAGCAAAGTGACGAGATCGTCCAGCGCGAAGTGTTCGGGCCGGTGGTCACCGTGACCCGCTTCGAAGAGCTGGAACAAGCGGTGGACTGGGCGAACGATTCGGAATACGGCCTGGCCTCGTCGGTCTGGACGCAGAACCTCGACAAGGCCATGCAGGTCGCGGCGCGCTTGCAGTACGGCTGCACCTGGATCAACAGCCACTTCATGCTGGTCAGCGAAATGCCCCATGGCGGCCTGAAACGTTCGGGCTACGGCAAAGACCTGTCCAGCGATTCGCTTCAGGACTACAGCGTGGTGCGGCACATCATGGCCCGCCATGGCGAACATCTCTGACTACGCTAATAACAAGCCGCCAACGGCATGCTTCACCACGTTCAAAACACTGCCCCGACCATAATTAAAGAAGAGGGAATTCCAATGTTCGTGCACAAGACCGCACTGCTCAGTGCAATCACCACCGCGCTGCTGGCCAGCGCAAGTGTCCAGGCCGCCGAGCCGCTCAAAGCTGTCGGGGCGGGCGAAGGACAACTGGATATTGTGGCCTGGCCCGGCTACATCGAACGTGGCGAGAGTGACAAGGCCTACGACTGGGTGACCGGTTTCGAGAAAGAAACCGGCTGCAAGGTCAACGTCAAGACCGCGGCCACCTCCGATGAAATGGTCAGCCTGATGGCCAAGGGCGGTTACGACCTGGTCACCGCGTCCGGCGATGCGTCCCTGCGCCTGATCGTCGGCAAGCGTGTGCAGCCGATCAACACCGCGTTGATCCCGAACTGGAAAAACCTCGACCCGCGCCTCAAGGATGGACCGTGGTACGTGGTCAACAAGCAGACCTACGGCACCCCGTATCAGTGGGGCCCGAACGTGCTGATGTACAACACCAACGTGTTCAAGACCGCGCCCACCAGCTGGGGCGTGCTGTTCAACGCGGAAAACCTGCCGGACGGCAAGCCGAACAAGGGCCGCGTGCAGGCCTATGACGGCCCGATCTACATCGCCGACGCGGCGCTGTACCTGAAGACCGCCAAGCCGGAACTGGGCATCCAGAATCCGTACGAACTGACCGAAGCCCAGTACAAGGCCGTGCTCGACTTGCTGCGCGCCCAGCAGCCGTTGATCCACCGCTACTGGCACGACACCACTGTACAAATGAGCGACTTCAAGAACGAAGGCGTGGTTGCCTCCGGTGCCTGGCCGTATCAGGTCAACGGCCTGATGAACGAGAAGCAGCCAATCGCCTCGACCATTCCGAAAGAAGGCGCCACCGGTTGGGCCGACACCACCATGATGCACGCCGAGGCCAAGCACCCGAACTGCGCCTACAAGTGGATGGACTGGTCGCTGCAACCGAAAGTCCAGGGTGACGTAGCAGCGTGGTTCGGCTCGTTGCCAGCGGTTCCGGCGGCGTGCAAAGAAAGCGAGTTGCTCGGCGCCGAAGGTTGCAAGACCAACGGATTCGACCAGTTCGACAAGATCGCCTTCTGGAAAACCCCGCAGGCTGAAGGCGGCAAGTTCGTGCCGTACAGCCGCTGGACCCAGGACTACATCGCGATCATGGGCGGCAGGTAAAAGTCATTCCGGTAGCTACTGCGCGTCGACCAGCCGCGCCCGGGCAGTGCTCGCCTCCTCACGTACTGACGTACGCTCCGGGGGCTGCGCGCTGGCCGGACACGGCTAATCGCCGCTCGCTACGCTCCCGAAACGACTTTATGTGATCGACGCTTTTCAAGAAGCAAAGCTGATTTTCGAATGACTGTTTTTTCAGAAGTCCAGGCAGGGCCGCTGCGACGGCCTTCGCCTTTTTGGAGCACCGCACCATGACGCTTGCAGTCCAGTTCACCAACGTTTCCCGTCTATTCGGTGAAGTGAAAGCCGTAGATCGGGTTTCCATCGACATCCAGGACGGCGAGTTTTTCTCCATGCTGGGGCCGTCCGGCTCGGGCAAGACCACCTGCTTGCGCCTGATCGCCGGTTTTGAACAACCGAGCGCAGGCTCCATCCGCATTCATGGCGAAGAGGCCGCCGGCCTGCCGCCGTACCAGCGCGACGTGAACACCGTGTTCCAGGATTACGCGCTGTTCCCGCACATGAACGTTCGCGACAACGTCGCCTACGGCTTGAAAGTCAAAGGCATCGGCAAGGCCGAACGCCTCAAGCGCGCCGAAGAATCCCTGGAGATGGTCGCCCTCGGCGGCTACGGCGAACGTAAGCCGGTGCAGCTCTCCGGCGGTCAGCGCCAGCGTGTGGCCCTGGCCCGCGCCTTGGTCAACCGTCCACGGGTGCTGCTGCTCGACGAACCCCTCGGTGCCCTTGACCTGAAACTGCGCGAGCAAATGCAGGGCGAGTTGAAGAAGCTGCAACGCCAGCTCGGCATCACCTTCATTTTCGTCACCCACGACCAGACCGAAGCGCTGTCGATGTCCGACCGGGTGGCGGTGTTCAACAAGGGGCGCATCGAACAAGTCGATAGCCCGCGCAACCTGTACATGAAACCGGCCACCACCTTCGTGGCGGAATTCGTTGGCACCTCCAACGTGATTCGCGGCGACTTGGCCAAGCAGCTCAGTGGCAATCCGCAGCCGTTCTCGATTCGTCCGGAACACGTGCGATTCGCCGAAGGCCCGCTGGCCAGCCACGAGATTGAAGTCAGCGGTTTGCTCCACGACATCCAATACCAGGGCAGCGCCACCCGCTACGAACTGAAACTGGAAAACGGCCAGACCCTGAACATCAGCCAAGCCAACAATCAGTGGATCGACAGCAGCTCGCAACACCAGACCGGGCAGCGCCTGAGCGCACGCTGGGCACGGGAAGCGATGGTCCATTTGCACGACACCCTTGCAGGCGGGGTGTGAGATGAGCACCTTGGCTATTACTCAAACCTCGTCAGGCGGCTCGCCGTTGCGCAGGTTTTCCAACCTGTTGTATCGCCGGCCGAACCTGTACCTGTCGATGCTGCTGGTGCCGCCGTTGCTGTGGTTCGGCGCGATCTACCTTGGCTCGTTGCTGACGCTGCTGTGGCAGGGTTTCTACACCTTCGATGACTTCACCATGGCGGTCACCCCTGACCTGACCCTGGCAAACTTCACCGCGCTGTTCCAGCCATCGAACTTCGACATCATCCTGCGCACCCTGGGCATGGCGATTGTGGTGTCGATTGCCAGCGCCATCGTCGCGTTCCCGATTGCCTACTACATGGCGCGCTACACCACCGGCAAAACCAAGGCGTTCTTCTACATCGCGGTGATGATGCCGATGTGGGCCAGTTACATCGTCAAGGCCTACGCCTGGACGCTGCTGCTGGCCAAGGGCGGCGTGGCGCAGTGGTTCGTGCAGCACCTGGGGCTGGAACCGGTCCTGCAGTTCGTGCTGGGCATTCCGGGCGTTGGCGGCAGTACCTTGTCGACCTCACACCTTGGCCGCTTCATGGTGTTCGTCTACATCTGGCTGCCGTTCATGATCCTGCCGATCCAGGCCTCGCTGGAACGCCTGCCGCCCTCGCTGCTGCAAGCCTCCGCCGACCTCGGTGCCAAGCCGCGCCAGACCTTCACGCAAGTGATTCTGCCGCTGTCGATCCCGGGCATTGCCGCAGGTTCGATCTTCACCTTCTCGCTGACCCTGGGCGACTTCATCGTGCCGCAACTGGTCGGCCCGCCCGGCTACTTCGTCGGCAGCATGGTGTATGCCCAGCAAGGCGCAATCGGCAACATGCCGATGGCCGCCGCCTTCACCCTGGTGCCGATCGTGCTGATCGCCATCTACCTGTCCATCGTCAAACGACTGGGGGCCTTCGATGCACTCTGAGAAAGCCTCAATAGGCCTGAAAATCGCAGCTTGGGGCGGGCTAGTGTTCCTGCACTTCCCGATCCTGATCATCTTCCTGTACGCCTTCAACACCGAAGACGCGGCATTCAGCTTTCCACCCAAGGGCTTCACTCTGAATTGGCTCAGCGTGGCGTTCTCACGGCCGGACGTGCTCGAAGCGATCAAGCTGTCGTTGCAGATCGCCTCGATTGCCACCCTGATCGCCATGGTCCTCGGCACGCTGGCGTCCGCCGCGTTGTATCGCCGCGACTTCTTCGGCAAGCAAGGCATCTCGCTGATGCTGATACTGCCGATCGCCCTGCCGGGGATTATCACCGGGATCGCATTGCTGGCGACCTTCAAGACATTGGGAATCGAGCCGGGGATGTTCACCATCATCGTCGGCCACGCGACCTTCTGCGTGGTGATCGTCTACAACAACGTCATCGCCCGCTTGCGCCGCACCTCCCACAGTTTGATCGAGGCCTCGATGGACCTCGGCGCCGACGGCTGGCAGACCTTCCGCTACATCATCCTGCCGAACCTCGGCTCGGCGTTGCTGGCCGGCGGCATGCTGGCGTTTGCCCTGTCGTTCGACGAAATCATCGTCACCACCTTCACCGCCGGCCATGAACGCACCCTGCCGCTGTGGCTGCTCAACCAGCTCAGCCGCCCACGAGATGTGCCGGTGACCAACGTCGTGGCGATGCTGGTGATGCTGGTGACCATGCTGCCGATTCTCGGCGCCTATTACCTGACCCGTGGCGGCGAAAGCGTTGCGGGCAGTGGTGGGAAATAACCGAATAACCACTGAAGGAACCGAATCTCTGTAGGAGTGAGCCTGCTCGCGATGACTGACTGTCATTCAATAGTGATGTCGACTGTATGACCGCTATCGCGAGCAGGCTCACTCCTACATTTAGATCCGGTTCAGGCAGAAAAATAAAAGTGTTAGTGAGGACAGAACCATGCAAACCAAACTCTTGATCAACGGCCAACTGCAAGACGGCGAAGGCCCCGCCCAACCCGTATTCAACCCGGCCTTGGGCCGTGTGCTGGTGGACATCAACGAAGCCAGCGCAGCCCAGGTCGATGCCGCCGTACGCGCCGCCGACGCCGCGTTCGACAGCTGGTCGCATACCCCGCCGAAAGAGCGTTCGCTGCTGCTGCTCAAACTCGCCGATGTCATCGAAGCCCACGGCGAAGAGCTGGCCAAACTGGAGTCGGACAACTGCGGCAAGCCCTACAGCGCCGCACTGAACGACGAGATCCCGGCGATTGCCGACGTGTTCCGTTTCTTCGCCGGCGCCAGCCGTTGCATGAGCGGTTCGGCCGGTGGCGAATACCTGCCAGGGCACACCTCGATGATCCGTCGCGATCCGGTGGGCGTGATCGCCTCCATCGCGCCGTGGAATTACCCGCTGATGATGGTCGCCTGGAAAATCGCCCCGGCCCTGGCCGCCGGTAATACCGTGGTGCTCAAGCCGTCGGAACAAACCCCGCTGACCGCCCTGCGCCTGGCCGAGCTGGCGTCGGAGATCTTCCCGGCCGGTGTGCTCAACCTGGTGTTCGGCCGTGGTCCTACCGTCGGCAGCCCGCTGGTGAACCACCCGAAAGTGCGCATGGTGTCGCTGACCGGTTCGATTGCCACCGGTTCGAACATCATTTCCAGCACCGCCGACAGCGTCAAACGCATGCACATGGAACTGGGCGGCAAGGCCCCGGTGATCATCTTCGACGACGCCGACATTGACGCCGCCGTCGAAGGCATCCGCACCTTCGGTTTCTACAACGCCGGGCAAGACTGCACCGCTGCCTGCCGCATCTATGCCCAGGCAGGCATCTACGACAAGTTCGTCGAGAAACTCGGCGCCGCCGTCAGCAGCATCAAGTACGGCTTGCAGGATGATCCATCGACCGAACTCGGCCCGCTGATCACCGCGCAACACCGCGACCGCGTGGCCGGTTTCGTCGAGCGCGCCATCGCCCAGCCGCACATTCGTTTGATCACCGGCGGCAAGGCGGTTGAGGGCAATGGCTTCTTCTTCGAACCGACCGTGTTGGCCGATGCACAACAGGACGACGAAATCGTCCGTCGCGAAGTGTTCGGGCCAGTGGTGTCGGTGACCAAATTCAGCGATGAAGCGCAGGTGCTGGGTTGGGCCAACGACTCGGTCTACGGCCTGGCCTCCTCCGTGTGGACCGCCAACGTCGGCCGCGCCCATCGCCTGGCAGCGCGCTTGCAGTACGGCTGCACCTGGGTCAACACGCACTTCATGCTGGTCAGCGAAATGCCCCACGGCGGTCAGAAACTGTCCGGCTATGGCAAGGACATGTCCATGTACGGGCTGGAGGACTACACCGTTGTGCGGCATGTGATGTTCAAGCACTAAAAACCTTTCAGGCAAACCCGATCCCTGTGGGAGCGGGCTTGCTCGCGAAGGCGTCACCACGGTTCCAAGGAAGAAGCCGGTACCCAGCACCACCAGGCTCCACCCCAAAGAAGACAAAACAATAACCACCGATCCGGGCGGCGCTCCCAAAGCCCCGTCACGGTTTCGGACATCCGAAATCTGCCGATTTTCCGGAGCAATCACACATGAGTGCATCACCCGATCTCTCTGCAGCCCTTGCCGACAGCGATGCCGAGCAACTGCGCAAACTCGGTTACACCTCCAACTTCAATCGCAGCATGAGCCTGTGGGAAAACTTCGCCCTGGGCTTCACTTATCTGTCTCCGGTCGTAGGGGTTTATACCCTCTTCGGCCTGTGCCTCGCCGCCGGCGGGCCACCGATGTTCTGGGCTTACTTGCTGGTCGGTTGCGGCCAACTGCTGGTGTGCCTGATCTTCGGCGAAGTGGTTTCGCAGTTCCCGATTTCCGGCGGTGTGTACCCCTGGGCTCGCCGCTTGGTGGGCAAACGCTGGGCGTGGATCGTCGGCTGGATCTACTCCATCGCCCTGTGCGTCACTATCGCGGCGGTTGCAGTGGGTGCCGGTCCGTACCTCGCCGCCATGATGGGCTTTGAGCCGAGCAACAACACCAACATCATCATCGCCCTGTTCCTGACGCTGTTCGCCACCCTGGTCAACCTCAGCGGCACCAAAGTGCTGGCGCGAATCGCCATGTTCGGCTTCCTCTGCGAACTGGTGGGCGCGGTGATCGTCGGCGTTTACCTGCTGATTTTCGAGCGCCATCAACCCATCAGTGTGTTGTTCAACACCTTCGATATCAGCGTCGACGGCTCGTACCTGCCGGCCTTCCTCACCGCCTCGCTGGCGGGGATGTTCCTGTACTACGGCTTCGAGGCTTGCGGCGACGTGGCCGAAGAAACCCCGAACCCGAGCAAGAAAATCCCGGTGGCCATGCGCATGACCATCTACATCGGCGGCATCGCGGCGATGTTCGCCTGCCTGGCGCTGATCCTCGCCGTGCCGGACATGCAAGCGGTGATCAACGGTACCGACAAGGACCCGGTCACCACCATCCTCAACAACGCCTTCGGCCCGGTCGGTTCGAAAGTGGTGATGGGCGTGGTGATGATTTCCTTCATCTCCTGCGTGATCAGCCTGCAAGCGGCGGCCAGTCGTCTGCTGTATTCCTACGCCCGTGACGAAATGGTCATCGGCAGCCGACTGCTGAAGAAGATTTCCCCTACAACTCAAGTTCCAGTTGCCGCGCTGTTCGTGTCCGGTGTCCTGCCGGCACTGATCATCATCCTCGGCTTCTTCCTGCAAGACGCGGTCGCCACCATCGTCAGCTTCGCGGCCATCGGCATCTACCTGGCGTTCCAGATGATCGTGCTTGCGGCCCTGTACGCCCGCATGAAAGGCTGGAAACCGAGTGGCAAATTCACCCTCGGCGCCTGGGGCTGGGCGGTGAACATCGGCGCGCTGGTCTATGGTGTCGGTGCCATCATCAACATGGCCTGGCCACGCACCCCGGATGCCGCGTGGTACATCAACTACGCGATGGTGCTGAGCACTGCCATCGTGATTGGTCTGGGCCTGCTCTACATGTGGATCGCCAAGCCGTATGACCACGGTACGGCACCTGCGGGGGATGCGTGGAAGGTTAGTCACTAATGAAAATCGCCCCGGGATCAAGTGCGATCTCGGGGCGAGTTCTGCCCAGTGCAGACACAAGAAATTCCTACAGGCGCAGCCTTCCTGAAAAACCCTCGTTTCCTACAACAAGTGTCGCCAGAGTAGACTTGGCGCCGCGAGCGCCTGACCGATAGGCTTTGCTCCGTCGCTGCCAAATCAGCGGCCCGGAGTCGAAGCCGGAACAAGTCAAAACGGTGCTCGTGTGCCCCCATAGAACTGTGGCTGTTTTATGCCTTCAGTTCTGCTTTATGGCGGGCCGTGTGGCGCGGGCCTTCCGGCTTCCGTTTTGATTGGAAGTGTCCCGGCTTCGAACGTCACTCGGTCCGCCACCCAACCTGTCGAAGGGTTGGTGGCGACTTTCCAAGCCAAAACGGAAATCACGCCATGCCAATGCATCCTCAAAGCTCGCCTCTTCCCTATTTCGATCCCTCCGTCTTCACCCGCCACAACCGTTTCCTCCACGCCTTCATGCAAAACAACCAAGCTTGGTTCTGTGCCCAGGATCTGGGTCGCTTGATGGGCAAACCACTCAATGAACGCCTGACCCTGAAACTCGACCCCGACCAACGTCGCACCGTCTGGCTGCGCAAAGACGGCAAAACGGTCGAAACCCTGATGGTCAGCGAATCAGGCATGTACGCCTTGCTGGTCCACCACTTCGCCCCGGAAAACCGCAATCTGCGCCAGTGGTTGAGCAACGAAGTCATTCCCTCGCTGCGTGATGCGAAATCAGAGCCTGTGGAAAACCTGCCAAGCCTGAGCTCCTTGAATTGGGCCGGAGTTTCGGTGCCCTTGCTGCATTACCAACATCACGCCTGGATCAAGTGGCGAGACATGCCTGAGCTGATGCAGGTACAGCGCCCCTTCCCAATCGCGGGCACTTGCCGTTGAAGGGATAAATCGAGCTGATCAAAAAGGGACAGACTTCACAGTCCGTCCCTTTGGTTTGAGTCCTCTCAATTAATTGTCCTGCTGAATGAGTTACATCCACATGAACGAGACTCGCAGCGACAAACGAAACATCATCGAAATGATTCCATGTGATAGCTCGTTTGCAGAAGCGTATCTCCATAAGCTCGACCAGCAATCTGTCCGACAGCCAGCAATAGACGCTGGCATAGCCGACGCTGATGCAGGCAGGTTAACCAGCCTGGCCACCGTGAAGGCCAAATGGCTCTCACGGTAACCCGCCCTGCTCAAAACCGCGAAACACTCCTCATCGCATCCACCAGATACCTCATCGCGATCCTGTCGCTCTCCGACAGTTCCCGATAGCGTTCCACCAGTTTCATTTCCTCGCTATTGAGCCGGCGTCTTCGTCGCCCCAGGGCCAGACACGGAAAGATTCCCAACATTTCGGTGATGCCTTGTACTTTCGACATGGACGATGTCCTTCTAAACGTCAAAGAAAACTGCAAAAAAAACGCATCGCCCTCCCCCTTTTCAGCAGCCGCAATGTGCCGACTGAACCGCACCGGTCTTTCGGGCATAAACCGGTCATGTGTACAGAATAGAAATATTCCGGGCGCTGAAAAGCGGTTTTTAGAGTAATTAGTCGAAAAAAGCAGAAATGCCCTGTAAATCAGAAGCCCCTGTCGGAATTGTTTCCCGACATGTCTTGTTTCATTGCCGAGCCGGCGCAGTGCCATCAATCAATTTTGCTCTGCAATCGAACGGTTTAAGCTGTCGGGCATCTGTTTAAAAGTCCGTTGCGTTTGGCCGAAGGCATGTCCGAACCGATATTTCTGATCCAGCACGTGCCAGGAACGGCGCGGGATTGTTCACGACAGGTTGTATTTATGCACCGCAGGAACTTGCTCAAAGCCTCCATGGCCATCGCGGCCTACACCGGTTTGTCCGCCACGGGCCTGTTGGCCGCCAAGGCCTGGGCCGCCAGCGGCGGCACCGCTGATGGCGAGGCCACCGCGTTCGATTTCGAGGCGCTCAAGCTCCAGGCCAAACAGCTCGCCAGCAATCGCTACCAGGACACCAAGCAGCAGTTGCCGCCGACCCTGGCGACCATGACGCCGCAGAACTTCAATGCGATCCGCTACGACGGCAATCATTCGTTGTGGAAAGAGCTCAAGGGCCAGTTGGACGTGCAGTTCTTCCATGTCGGCATGGGCTTCAAGCAGCCAGTGCGCATGTACAGCGTCGATCCGAAAACCCGCATGGCCCGCGAGGTGCATTTCCGCCCGTCGCTGTTCAACTATGAAAACACCACGGTCGACACCGCGCAGCTCAAGGGCGACCTGGGTTTCTCCGGCTTCAAGCTGTTCAAGGCCCCGGAACTGGACAAGCACGACGTCGTGTCCTTCCTCGGCGCCAGCTATTTCCGTGCGGTGGACGCCACCGGCCAGTACGGCTTGTCGGCCCGCGGACTGGCCATCGACACCTACGCCAAGAAGCGCGAAGAGTTTCCCGACTTCACCAAGTTCTGGTTCGAGACGCCGGACAAGGACAGCACCCGCTTCGTGGTCTACGCCTTGCTCGACTCGCCGAGCGCCACCGGTGCCTACCGCTTCGATATCGACTGCCAGGCCGAGCGCGTGGTGATGGAGATCGATGCCCACGTCAACGCACGCACCGCCATCGACCAACTGGGCATCGCGCCAATGACCAGCATGTTCAGTTGCGGCACCCACGAGCGCCGCATGTGCGACACCATTCACCCGCAAATCCACGACTCCGACCGCCTGGCCATGTGGCGCGGCAATGGCGAGTGGATCTGCCGCCCGCTGAACAACCCGGCCACCCTGCAATTCAATGCCTTCGCCGATACCGACCCGAAGGGCTTCGGCCTGGTGCAGACCGACCACGAGTTCGCCAGCTATCAGGACACCGTCGACTGGTACAGCCGCCGCCCGAGCCTGTGGGTAGAACCGACCACCGCGTGGGGCGAAGGCTCAATCGATCTGCTGGAGATCCCGACCACCGGCGAGACCATGGACAACATCGTCGCTTTCTGGACGCCGAAGAAACCGGTGGCTGCGGGGGATTCGCTGAACTACGGCTACAAGCTGTACTGGAGCGCATTGCCGCCAGTCGGAACGCCGTTGGCACGGGTCAACGCGACCCGTTCGGGCATGGGCGGTTTCACCGAAGGCTGGGCACCAGGCGAACATTACCCACCAGTCTGGGCCCGTCGTTTTGCCGTGGACTTCACCGGCGGCGGCTTGGACCGCTTGCCTGAAGGCGCGGGCATCGAGCCTGTAGTCACTTGCTCGAACGGCGAGGTCAAGGATTTCAGCGTGCTCAAGCTCGATGACATCAAAGGCTACCGCATCCTGTTTGACTGGTACCCGACCAGTGACAGCGTCGAGCCTGTCGAGCTGCGGCTGTTCATCCGCACCAACGACCGCACGTTGAGTGAAACCTGGTTGTATCAGTACTTCCCGCCAGCGCCGGACAAGCGCAAATACACCTGACACCCGAGTAGCACCCAGCCACCATTCGGTTTTCCGAACGCGACCTGCGGGTCGGTTCGGTTAACCGGACCATCTCACTGAAATTTCAACGCGAAAAATATTTAATTTCCTTATAAATCAATTACTTGATCAATTGAGACTGGTCTGGCACGAGTCATGCTCTACACTTCTTCGACGAATGTCCTTTGCGCCGACTCTCAATAGCGCTCAGGTGTTTTGCAGCACAAAAGGGCCGATGAACTGGCTCCATAAAAAAAACAATGTCGAGGAAAATTTGATGCGCATCGTTCCCCACATCCTGGGCGCAGCCATTGCTGCCGCTCTGATCAGCACGCCAGTTTTCGCCGCCGAACTCACCGGCACCCTGAAGAAGATCAAAGAGTCCGGCACCATCACCCTGGGCCATCGCGACGCTTCCATTCCGTTTTCCTACATTGCAGACGCTTCCGGCAAACCGGTCGGCTACTCCCACGACATCCAGTTGAAAGTCGTCGAAGCGTTGAAAAAAGACCTCGACATGCCGAACCTCCAGGTCAAGTACAACCTGGTGACCTCGCAGACCCGTATCCCGCTGGTGCAGAACGGCACCGTGGACCTCGAGTGCGGTTCCACCACCAACAACGTCGAGCGTCAGCAGCAAGTTGACTTCTCCGTTGGCATCTTCGAAATCGGTACTCGCCTGCTGTCCAAGGCAGACTCCAAGTACAAGGATTTCCCTGACCTGGCCGGCAAGAACGTCGTGACCACCGCCGGCACCACGTCCGAGCGCATCCTCAAGGCGATGAACGCCGACAAGCAGATGGGCATGAACGTCATCTCCGCCAAAGACCACGGCGAGTCGTTCCAGATGCTGGAAACCGGCCGTGCAGTGGCTTTCATGATGGACGACGCCCTGCTGGCCGGTGAAGCCGCCAAGGCCAAGAAGGCAAGCGACTGGGCCGTGACCGGCACTCCACAGTCCTACGAAATCTACGGCTGCATGGTGCGCAAAGGCGACGAGCCGTTCAAAAAGGCTGTGGATGACGCCATCAAGGCCACCTACGCATCGGGCGAGATCAACAAGATCTACGAAAAATGGTTCATGCAACCAATCCCGCCAAAAGGCCTGAACCTGAACTTCCCGATGAGCGACGAACTCAAGGCCCTGATCGCCAAACCGACTGATAAAGCGGCTGACGACAAGAAGTCCTGATTTCTGACTAACCTTATCTCCTGAGAGGGCCCTGGCCCTTTCAGGAGGTGGTCACTTCCTGCTGGCATTTTTTGGAAACACTCGAACCGGTGGCTGTCGAGCCGGGGGCGTGTGCCTGATCGAAGTGGCCTGTACGGTTAGTTCGTTAGCTCAAATTCGGATGCCAGAAGTTCATAGCCAAGGCGCTGTGACGAGTCATAGCCCGCTATGGCGAGGAACAGCAACGAAGGATATGGACTTCTGGTGCCGAAGTTGAGCTAACAGAACTGACCACACAGGCCACCTGGGTCGGGCGGGAACGGAGCTTCCCCCAAGCGGGCACTTGTACATCGATTGAACTGAGGGGAGACCCTAATGAATTACAACTGGGACTGGGGCGTGTTCTTCAAGTCCACCGGCGTGGGCAGCGAAACCTATTTCGACTGGTACGTGACCGGCCTGGGCTGGACCATCGGCATCGCTATCGCGGCCTGGATCATCGCCCTGACATTGGGCTCGGTCCTGGGCGTCATGCGTACCGTGCCGAATCGCATCGTATCGGGCATCGCCACCTGCTACGTCGAACTCTTCCGTAACGTGCCGCTGCTGGTTCAGCTGTTCATCTGGTACTTCCTGGTACCCGACCTGCTGCCGGCGGACCTGCAAGAGTGGTACAAGCAGGATCTGAACCCGACCACCTCGGCCTTCCTCAGCGTCGTCGTGTGCCTGGGCCTGTTCACTACCGCCCGGGTTTGCGAACAGGTGCGCACCGGTATCCAGGCCCTGCCAAAAGGCCAGGAATCCGCGGCCCGCGCCATGGGTTTCAAGCTGCCGCAGATCTACTGGAACGTGCTGCTGCCCCAGGCCTACAGGATCATCATTCCGCCGCTTACCTCGGAATTCCTGAACGTCTTCAAGAACACCTCCGTGGCCTCGCTGATCGGCTTGATGGAATTGCTCGCGCAGACCAAACAGACCGCCGAGTTCTCCGCCAACCTGTTCGAAGCCTTTACCCTGGCAACGCTGATCTACTTCACCCTGAACATGAGCCTGATGTTGCTGATGCGCCTGGTCGAGAAGAAAGTCGCCGTACCGGGCCTGATCTCCGTAGGGGGTAAATGATGGAATTCGACTTCTCGGGCATCATCCCGTCCCTGCCGGGCCTGTGGAACGGCATGATCATGACCCTCAAGCTAATGGCCATGGGCGTGATCGGCGGCATCATCCTCGGCACCGTCCTGGCGCTGTGCCGTCTGTCGCACAACAAACTGCTGTCGAACCTGGCCGGCGCCTACGTCAACTATTTCCGCTCGATCCCGCTGCTGCTGGTGATCACCTGGTTCTACCTGGCGGTACCGTTCGTGCTGCGCTGGATCACCGGCGAAGACACGCCGATCGGCGCATTTGCCTCCTGCATCGTGGCGTTCATGATGTTCGAAGCGGCGTACTTCTGCGAAATCGTCCGTGCCGGTGTGCAGTCGATTCCAAAAGGCCAGATGGGCGCTGCCCAGGCGCTGGGCATGACTTACGGGCAGATGATGCGCCTGATCATCCTGCCGCAAGCGTTCCGCAAGATGACACCGCTGCTGCTGCAGCAGAGCATCATCCTGTTTCAGGACACCTCGCTGGTCTACGCCGTCGGCCTGGTGGACTTCCTCAATGCTTCGCGCGCCAGTGGCGACATCATTGGCCGCTCCAATGAGTTCCTGATTTTCGCGGGTCTCGTGTACTTCACCATCAGCTTTGCCGCCTCGCAGCTGGTCAAGCGTCTGCAAAAAAGGTTCGCCGTATGATCTCTATCAAAAGCATCAACAAGTGGTATGGGGACTTCCAGGTACTGACTGATTGCAGCACCGAGGTCAAAAAAGGCGAAGTGATCGTGGTGTGCGGGCCATCCGGTTCCGGCAAATCGACCCTGATCAAGTGCGTCAACGCCCTGGAACCGTTCCAGAAAGGCGACATCGTGGTCGACGGCACCTCCATCGCCGATCCGAAGACCAACCTGCCGAAACTGCGTTCCCGCGTGGGCATGGTGTTCCAGCACTTCGAGCTGTTCCCGCACCTGACCATCACCGAAAACCTGACCATCGCGCAGATCAAGGTGTTGGGCCGCAGCAAGGAAGAAGCCACCAAGAAAGGCCTGCAACTGCTCGAACGCGTCGGTCTCTCGGCCCACGCCCACAAGCATCCGGGCCAACTGTCCGGTGGTCAGCAGCAGCGTGTGGCGATTGCCCGTGCGTTGGCGATGGACCCGATCGTCATGCTGTTCGACGAACCGACCTCGGCGCTCGACCCGGAAATGGTCAACGAAGTGCTCGACGTGATGGTGCAACTGGCCCACGAAGGCATGACCATGATGTGCGTGACCCACGAAATGGGTTTCGCCCGTAAAGTGGCCGACCGGGTGATCTTCATGGACGCCGGCAAGATCATCGAAGACTGTAAGAAAGAAGAGTTCTTCGGTGACATCAACGCCCGTGCCGATCGCACGCAGCACTTCCTCAACAAGATTCTGCAGCACTAAGAAAGACGGTAACTGGATTGCCCTTGTGGCGAGGGAGCTTGCTCCCGCTGGGTCGCGCAGCGGCCCAAAAACCTGAAAATGCATTGTGTCTGACACACCGCATTTATCGGTTTTACGACTGCTTCGCAGCCGAGCGGGAGCAAGCTCCCTCGCCACAGGTTCCGCGTTCGGCAGGAAACCAGAGCAAGCCCGTTGCCATGCTGGTTGACCCAAGGCATCTGTGATGAAATGCGACCCCACTCTTTATCGCGCAGCGTCGCCATCACTCGCCGTGAAACCCCGTCTGGTTCGTCATTTGTTCCTGCCGCCGCTGATCATCGCCATGATGATCGGCCTGGGCTTTATCGGCTTCTGGATCAGTGAACACTACGGCATCCGCAGCCTCAGCGAAAACGGCCAGCGCCAGCTGGAACTGCACGCCCGCGCCGTCGAAAGCGAAATCAGCAAATACACCTACCTGCCCAGCCTGCTGGAACTCGAAACCAGCGTTTCGCAGTTGCTGGCCGACCCGACTCCGGAACACCGGCAGACGGTCAACGATTACCTCGAAGGCCTGAACCGGCGCAGCCGCAGTCGGGCCATCTACGTGATGGACACCACCGGCCGCGTCATGGCCACCAGCAACTGGCGCGATGTCGACAGTTACCTGGGTGAAGACCTGTCCTTCCGTGCCTATTTCCAGAACGCCGTGCGCGGTCAGCCCGGACGCTTCTACGGCATCGGCAGTACCAATGGCGAACCCGGTTACTACCTGGCCCATGGCCTGGAAGAACACGGCAAGATCATCGGCGTCGCCGTGGTCAAGGTCCGCCTGGAAGCCATGGAAGAACGCTGGCAACGGGCACGCCTGGAAGCCTTCGTCAGCGATGAAAACGGCATCATCATTCTGTCCAGCGATCCGGCGCGGCGCTTGAAATCGGTGGTGCCGCTGAGCGAAGAAACCAAGGAAAAACTCGCCCGCAGCCTGCAGTACTACTGGTTCCCCCTCAATGAACTGCAGCCGCTGGCCCGGGAAACCCTGTCCGAAGGCGTGGAGAAACTCACGTTCCCGGCCAACAGCGAACTGGTGTCCGACGATGAAAACATCAGCTACCTGGCGCAAACCCGGCCGTTGAGCGATACGCCGTGGAATTTCACCCTGCTCACGCCGCTGCAGGATCTGCGCCGCGAAGCGATCAATCAGGGGATTCTGGTGGCCGTGGCGTTTGCCCTCTTCGCCTTCCTGTTGATCGCCTGGAACGAGCGACGCAAGGTAATCGCCACCCGTCTTGCGGCCCGGGAAGCCTTGCAGGAAGCCAACAATCAGCTGGAGCGTCGGATTACCGAACGCACCACCGACCTGCGCGCCAGCAACGAACGGCTCAAGGGGCAGATTCGCGAACGCCGGCTCGCCGAAGAGACGTTGCGCCGCGCCCAGGATGAACTGGTACAGGCCGGAAAACTCGCGGCCATCGGCCAGATGTCCACCAGCATCGCCCACGAACTGAACCAGCCGCTGGCGGCGCTGCGCACCTTGTCCGGCAATACCGTACGCTTCCTCGAGCGCGGCCAGCTCGACGTGGCCAGCACCAACCTCAAGACCATCAACGAACTGATCGACCGCATGGGCCGGATCACCGCCAGCCTGCGCTCGTTTGCCCGGCGCGGGGACGACAAGGGTCAGGCCTGCCTCGGCAAAGGCGTGGACGCCGCCTTGCAATTGCTCGGCGGCCGGGTGGAAAACATTCACCTGCAACTGCACCGCGATTTCACCGATGTGCAGGTGCAGATCGACCAGACCCGCCTGGAGCAGATTCTGGTCAACCTGATTGGCAACGCCCTCGACGCCATGCAAGCGCAGCCGCAACCCGAGCTGTGGCTCGAAGGCGAAGCGTTCGATGGCAAATACCGCCTGCGCGTACGTGACAACGGCCACGGCATCGACGCCGAAGCGCGCAAGCACCTGTTCGAACCGTTCTTCACCACCAAACCCGGCGAACAGGGCCTGGGCCTGGGCCTGACCCTGTCCGCCAGCCTGGCCGCCGCCACCGGCGGTCATCTGGGTGTCGAGCACCCGGCCAGCGGTGGTACCGCATTCGTCCTCAGTTTACCGTTGGTAAGCCCCACTCCCGCCGAGCCAATATGAACAACGACCTTAGTGTATTGATCGTCGAAGACGACCCCCATGTGCTGCTCGGCTGCCAACAGGCGCTGACCCTGGAAGACATTCCCTGCATTGGCGTGGGCAGCGCCGAAGAAGCCCTGGAGCGGGTCGGCGACAACTTCGCCGGCATCGTCGTCAGCGACATCCGCCTGCCGGGCATCGATGGCCTGGAATTGCTGACGCGACTCAAGGAGCGCGACCGCAGCCTGCCGGTGGTACTGATTACCGGGCACGGCGACATTTCCATGGCCGTCGGCGCGATGCAGAAAGGCGCCTACGACTTCATGGAAAAGCCGTTCTCCCCAGAGCGTCTGGTGGATGTCGCCCGCCGCGCCCTGGAGCAACGTAGCCTGGCGCGGGAAGTCTCGTCGTTGCGTCGGCAACTGGCCGAGCGTGATTCCCTCGAAGGACGGATCATCGGTCGCTCGCCGGCCATGCAGAACCTGCGGGAACTGATCGCCAACGTTGCCGATACCTCGGCCAATGTGCTGATCGAAGGCGAGACCGGCACCGGCAAGGAATTGGTTGCGCGTTGCCTGCACGATTTCAGTCGGCGGCACACCAAGCAGTTCGTCGCCTTGAACTGCGGTGGCCTGCCGGAGAACCTGTTCGAAAGTGAAATATTCGGCCACGAAGCCAACGCCTTTACCGGCGCAGGCAAACGGCGGATCGGCAAGATCGAACACGCCGACGGCGGCACGCTGTTCCTCGACGAAGTGGAAAGCATGCCCCTGCCCTTGCAGATCAAATTGTTGCGGGTATTACAGGAACGCACCCTCGAGCGCCTCGGTTCGAACCAGAGCGTAGCGGTGGATTGCCGCGTCATCGCAGCGACCAAATCCGACCTCGCCGAGTCAAGCAAGGCCGGCGAGTTCCGCAGCGACCTGTATTACCGCCTCAACGTGGTGACCCTGGAACTGCCGCCGCTGCGTGAGCGCCGCGAGGACATCCTGCAACTGTTCGAACACTTTTTGCAGCAATCGTCCCTACGCTTCGACCGCACGGTGCCGGAACTGGACAACCAGACCGTTTCGAACCTGATGAGCCACGACTGGCCGGGTAACGTGCGTGAACTGCGCAACGTTGCCGAGCGCTTTGCCCTGGGCCTGCCGGCGTTCAAGAAAACCGGTGCCGGCGCCAGCAATCAGGGCTTGGCCTTTGCCGAAGCGGTGGAAGCGTTCGAGCGCAACCTGCTCAGCGACGCCTTGCAACGCAGCGGCGGCAACCTGACACAGGCCAGCCAGGAACTGGGCATGGCCAAAACCACGCTGTTCGACAAGGTAAAGAAGTACGGGTTGAGCCACTGATGGACCATGCATTCTCCTGTGTGCGAGCTTGCTCGCGATAGCGCCGGGTCAGTCGATATCATCGTTGGCTGAAACACCGCTTTCGCGAGCAGGCTCGCTCCTACAGGTGATCGGGGGTTAGAGGAGATTGCGATCGGCCACAGGCTCGATCTGCGCCCAGTGCGAAGTGTCTTCACGGTGCTCGCGCAAGTACGGCAACACCGCCGCCAGTAATGGCGCCTTGAACGCCTCCTGGAAACGATGGGCCAGGCCCGGAATCAGGATCAACTGACTGCCACGCAGATGCGCCGCCAGATGCACCCCGTGCATCACCGGCAGCAGCGGGTCGGCCGTGCCATGCACCACCAGCGCCGGCACCCGCAACTGGTTGAGCAGGGTCACCCGGCTCGGTTCGGCGAGAATGGCCATGATCTGGCGTTTCACGCCCTCGGGATTGAACGCCCGGTCATAGGACAGTGCCGCCTGATGCAGCAGCGCCTGACGATCATCGGTGACCATCGGGCTGCCCAGCGCCGCCAGCAAGTCGGCCTGTTGCTCCAGGGCCACTTCGCGGTTCGGTGCGCCGCGCCGGGCCAACAACTGCACCAGCGCCGCACTCGGCGCCGGCAAGCCTTCGGCGCCGGAGGAGGTCATGATCAGGGTCAGGCTCTCGACCCTTTGCGGTGCCATGGCCGCCATGTGCTGGGCGATCATCCCGCCCATGCTGGCGCCCAACACGTGGAATTGGTCGATGTGCAAGGCGTCCATCAAGCCCAGGCCATCCTCGGCCATGTCGGTCAGCGAATACGGTGACGACACTGGCAATCCGAGTTTGTAGCGCAGCACTTCGAAGGTCAGGTTGGCTTCAGCCGGTGCTTGCCGCCAGGTCGACAGGCCGACATCGCGGTTGTCATAGCGGATCACCCGGAACCCCTGCTGGCATAGGGCAACCACCACCTCGTCCGGCCAGTGAATCAACTGCCCGCCCAGGCCCATCACCAGCAGCAATGCCGGATCCGACGCACGGCCGATGCTCTGGTACGCCAGGCTTACCTGGGCCAGATCCACCCGTTCGGTAGGAACATTGACGTCACAACGCGAAGCCGCCAGGGACGGCAGGCCGAACAACAGCGCGGCCAACAATACGATTCGTGAAAGGAATGAAGCACCCATGAAAAAACACCAAAACGCAGAACCCCAGTAGAGCGCGAGTCTGATGAAGTTTGTTCAAGCGCGCTGCCACAGTTCCATGACAGTTTGATGAAGAGTGCCGAGCGGTCATCAGGCGTCAAATTCGGCCTCGCGATAACTATGTACCACCCGCCCTTTTGACGACTGCCTCCTAATGCCCGTACCGCCGGCACGGCCCGGCCTTCTGGAGATTCATCGTCATGGTTGACGAAACCACCCCCCTAACGGCCGATTTCGGCCTTGTCTTTCCTTTGCCCGCAAACCCGGATCAAAGCCTGACCCTGAGCGCCTCGGAACGCTGGAATGAATGCTGTGAACAGTGGCGGGCGCTTATGGCGCAAAACCCGCAGTCGCCGCTCGCCAGCACTTGGTGGAATGCCCGTGCGCGCGGTACGGATCAGTCGCGCAAGGCACAGGCCAACCGCTTGTACCGTCAGCATTTCGAGGCATCGAGCCAATGGGCTTTTGCCCAGGGCATTCTGCAAACCGAACAGATCGAGACATTACAGGCGATCCTCGACCCACCCGTGCAGACAGCAACGCCTGCCACTCCACGGGTTTACGTCGAGCAAATGCAGTTCATGGATGACATAGGCCTGTCAGTCAAGCTATCGGGCGCCTTGGTCATCACCCGGGACACGAAGCAACCGGTCGCTCAACTGCTGTACTTGCCTTCCCGGCCATCCGCCTGGATGACCTTTGAGAACCGTGTCGATATGGAAAGCTGGCTGATCGAACATCAGCCGCAGATGTTCGATCAGCCCCGGCTACCGCCAGGCACCCTCAGGGTCGAGTACACAGCGCTTGAGCAGAAGGTGCTGCAGACCAGCGCCGAATCCCTGTGGTCGCGCTTGCACGTCGCACCTGAGGACCGGTCGCGTAACGAATCGATCCTGGCCCTGCCCGCCGACCCGCCAGACGTGGAGACCAACGACGACGGTGTCCTGTTCGGCCAGTTGAGCCCCGATATTCCACTGGGCATCCGTCACCAGGCACTGGCGCAACAGCGCACGGCACTGGATACCTTGTTGGGCGAGAACTTTCAGGGTGACCACACTGACCCGCGCCTGCAACGCCTGCAACAGCAAATGGACGCCCTCACGACGGCCGAGCAGGCCAGCACCCGCGCTGCAACCGCGCTGCTGCACAGCGACAGTGCGCAGAAAATGCTGGAATTGCGCCACAAAAACCGTCCGCACTACGCCACCCTTTACCAGGCACGCCTGGACGGCCTGCGCGCCGAAGCCGAGCTGCAATTGAGCCTGAGCCAGATCAGCCACGAGGAACATCAATGGCTGACCAGCGTGCTGGATGCACCGGATCAACCACCCCCGGACGGAGTGGTGGTAGCGCGCCTGGTGTTGTCGATGACGGACACTGAAGGTGACACCACCGGCACACAATCCCGGGAACTGGACGGTGTATTGCTGTTTTCCCGGCCGTCGGCCTTGCTGCCGACCTCGACCGAAAGCCTGTTGCTCTACTGGCCCGGACGCTTCGGTGGCCTGCAACGGTTCGCGTCTCGACAGGCTCTGGAACAGACGCTGTTCAAACTTTCGGCCAATGTCGGCAGTCAAGCGCTGCATATCCTGCCACTGACTGCGAACCCGTTCGAATACGCCTTGCAGAATCAGCTTCACAGCTGTGAACAACAAGTGGCCCGGCTGCTGACCGCCAACCCGGTTCCATCTCGCGCCAGTCAACGCGAGACGGAACTGGAAAAGCTGCGCGAACAGACCCTCGCCTGCCTGACGGTTCCTGTCCCCGCAGCCCGTGAACTGGCTCATCAGCACATTGTCGAGCAAGTTCACAGCAGTGCGCTGGCCGCACGTTTGCCGGCGTGGCACAGCGCCTTGCCCGCCGCACAACGTGAGCGGATCAAGACGCTGTTCAAGTCCTACATCAAGGCCATGAATCGCTCCCATGAATGGCTGGAGCGCGAGTTGCCGCCCCGCGACACCTTCAGCAAAAAGGCCATCGATGCCCACCTGCGCCAGGCGTTCGGCCTGACCCGCAACGTTGACGTGCTACTGGACGTGCCGGACTCAACCACCTGGTGCAAGGTCGTCACCGAAGGTGCGGCACCGGGAACCCCCCAGGAAAATGTGCTGGTCGCCAGCGAGCAGCGCAGCAAGCTATCCCTCGGCGACCTGGCGCAAAGCAACATTGATCAGGCGATGTCGTGGCGACTGTCGTTCATGCAAGTGGAGATCAGCGGCAGCGACGCGACGGATCAACAGAAGCTGAAAACCGGCATCACCCCGGCCTGGCTGCGCAAGATGGTCACCGAACTGGACCTGGCCGGACAGTATGAAACGTTGATTCGTGAAACCTTCCTCGGCACCTCGACCGCTCCGGCCTTCAGCAATGAATACCGCCACGAATGCCTGAGCGAACCCTGGCGCCTGATGCTGCGCCTGCAAGGCGAGTTCGCCGTGCTCGCCAAAGACATCAATGCCGATGGCCAACAGGTCCTGGAGATCGCCATCGATGCCAGCAGCCGTGAAGCCTTCAGCGCCCATGGCCAACGCATCGAACTGCTGCCGACGCACCTGACAGTAGGCGGCATCGACACCCCTGGCCAGGGGTCGAGCACCCTGTCCGGTGTGACCTTCATTGTCGAGCGGATCAGTGGCCTGACCCTGCTCTACCTGCCGGACAGCCCGGACGGTGTGTTTATGCGCCAGTTCGACAGCCTTGAGCAGGCGCGGATACGGCTATTCAACGATTGCCTGCGCAGCTCGATGGTCACCTATCTCGCCGGACGGGCCTTGACCGGAGAGTTCGCCCATCACGTCAGCCGAATCAACGAGGCGAGAGTGAGAAACTTCGACGGCCTGATCGGCGTCGGTACGCCTTGGCCATCCAGCACCTCCCTGGCGGCGCATCTGCTGAACGTGCACATGGGCCGCTTGCTCGAAGCCCATCGGATGACATCGCGCTCCAACGATGCCTTGTACCTGGAGCAAGTCGCCCTGAAGTCCGGCGCGATGTTCAACTACCTGAAAATGGCCGTGGGCATGCTGCCTTTCGTCGGTGCGACCATTGCCCTGTACGACGCCTGGAACAGCGCCAACCTGGCGGTGGCGGCCTTCCTGCGCGGTGATGTCGGTCATGGCCTGGCCGAGGTGGAAGCGGTGCTGTTGTCGCTGATCGATGCGGCCATGGACATTCTCCCGGGTGCCAGCGCTGCGCCCGTTGCGGCCCGCGCCGTCACGCGCAATCGTCAGTGGCGGGCGCTGGGCAAAAGCCCGCGCGCCTTGCAGGTATCGACGCGACATCAGGCACGACGTGCCCTGGAACGCTTCAACGGTTACGAATATGAAAAGCCGATTTCCCTCGCGGGCCTGCAACCGGGCACCGAAGGCATTTATCGCAACGTGTATCGCCACACTGACGGCCATTTTATGGTCAGCCAGGGGCGAATCTATCGCATCGAGCTGGAAGGCAAACCACCCCGCTGGCGCTTGAGCGGCACCAGCAGCCGGACCTACAAACAGCCGGTTGCCCTGGATGAGTCCGGCCACTGGAACACCCACTACGCGGTGTACGGCGCCGTGATCGAAGGCGGCGGCGTGGGGGGTGGCGCGGTGCTTGGGCACATGGCCGATGGATTGGACCCGCTCTGGCCGGTCGCCATTCGCCGCTGGCTGCCACGCTGGTGGACGGATCGGGCCTTGCGTCGGCAGTTGACCCTGACTAATAGCGCCGACGCCTACTCGCGACGGCTTGATACCCAGACCCGCAGCAGCAACGTCACGCTGGAGCACTACTTCGGCCTCGAACCCCGGCAGCGCCCGACCCTTCGCGCCCGTGCCGATATCACCTGCGCGAACGATATCGACCTTGCCCAGGCCCAATACCTGAATCTCGATGAGCTGATGCTGTACAGCCATGGCCGCAAACGCGTGCAGATCGAGGATATTCAAAGCCGCTGCGCCTGGATCATCGTCGACCGTTCGTTACGGCGGATCGCCCTGGTCAAGGAACGGCTGCTGGAGCACCTCGACCGTATCGATCAGTTGATCGCCCGTTCAGACACCACACCGGTCACCGATACCGCCGCGCACTTGCAGCTCATGGCGCAGCGCAAGGAAGTCCGCAAAGGCTTTCTCAAAGACTTCGATCAGCTCCATACGACGGTCGAGGAAGCCAATCGATGGAACCGCCGGATCACCAACCGGATGCAAAAATCGAAGATGGCGCAGGACATGACGACCGTGAATGAAAAATTCAGCGACGCCAATCACTTCTACCTGAAAACGGCACATACCCTGGAAATCATCACCCATTATGACGCGGTAACCGACCTGTCCTGGATGTACTTCCACACGCAATTGAAAACAGCCCGCAACAAGGTCGGCCGCGTGTTACTGACACAACATCACCTGCCCCAGGTGAGCGCCACCGTCAGTCAGCGCAACAAAGTCCTCGAAGACTGCCTGGCCGCCTATAGCGAGTTCCGCCGTCAGTTGGGCGCCTGGACCATCGGCTATTCGCAGCACCTGGATCTGGAGCAAGTCAGCGCATTTCTGGACAATCTGGACAGGGTCGAAGACTTCGCGCGCAATGCCATCAAGACCCGCCCGTCAGTGGTTCCCAAGGAAGGACGGCCCGGACAGCAGTTGTTCGAGACCGAAGACAACCAGTTGTTGATCGGCATCGCCAGCACCGACGCAGTCACCCGGCAAAAGCGCTTCACCATTGAAGGTGTCGATGGCCGTACGGAAACCTGGCTGCCCCGCTCCACCGGTAAATATCACCTCAGTGAACCAGCTGTCTCCGCGCAACCGATGCTGCCGACCGATGTCAGGCCGCTGCTGACAGAGGCCGGAAAAAGGCTGGGGGCTGCGGACGCCTATACCAACAAAGTCAAAGGCTATGCGCAGCAAAACATGCTGCCCCTCGACCTTGAACACATGATGAGCAGCGAGGCCACAGAGTTGATCACGCGCGCCCAGGCCATCGAACGGTTGTCCCCCGCCGAGACCGTAGCGCCGCAATTGCGCAATCGGGCGGATGAGATGTTGCGCACGGGGCGCACCCTGCGCATCGATCAAAGCATGAACAGCAAAACCCCGACCGAAGGTTATCTGGACTATCTGCTAGAACAGCACGTGGTGGATATCCGCAAGGAAGGCGGTTTGCGCGACCTGGGCAAACGCGCAGACGGACGACGGGATTTCCTCCAGGAGTACGAGGTGCGCGACCTGCGCAGCGAACCGGCGCAAACCCTATGGTACGCACACTTCCATTACACCTCGGCCAAGCCTCAGTTCAGCGACTTCGTCAAAGGCCATCTGAAACGGCCGGAACAACGCAACCTGGGCCTGCAATGGCAGAAGGACGTGGCCGCCAGTGGCGGTACGATCGAGGCGATCTGGCGCGGCGACATCGGCAAACCGCTGGGCAACAAACACTTTTCCACACTGTGAAGCAGCAACGGCGGGGCACGCAATGTGCTCCGCCGTGCTGGTGGTCGACAGCGGCACCAACATGAGACAAACTCAACCTTTTCGATTTATCGACAAGTTTTCCTCATGGAGCCCCCGGTGCTTGAAATCCGTCATCTCAAGACCCTGCACGCCCTGCGCGAAGCCGACAGCCTGGTGGATGCGGCCGATCGCCTGCACCTGACACAGTCAGCCCTGTCCCACCAGTTCAAAGAGCTGGAGGAGCGCATGGGCATGCAGCTGTTCGTGCGCAAGACCAAACCGGTGCGTTTCACCAGCGCCGGTTTGCGCCTGCTGCAACTGGCCGACGCCACCCTGCCGCTGCTGCGCGCCGCCGAGCGCGACATCAGTCGCCTGGCCGGGGGCACCGCCGGTCGCTTGCACATGGCCATCGAATGCCACAGTTGCTTCCAGTGGCTGATGCCGACCATCGACCAGTTCCGCGACGCCTGGCCAGAGGTCGAGCTGGACCTGGCCTCGGGGTTCTCCTTCGCACCGCTGCCGGCCCTGGCCCGTGGCGATCTGGACCTGGTGGTGACCTCCGATCCGGTGGATCTGGCCGGGATCACCTATGTCCCGCTGTTCACTTATGAAGCGATGCTCGCGGTGGCCAACCAGCACCGCCTGGCCAGCAAGGCCTATATCGTCCCCGAAGACTTGCTCCCGGAAACCCTGATCACCTACCCGGTGGAACGGGACCGACTGGACATCTTCACCCGCTTCCTCGAACCCGCCGACATCGAGCCGGCCCAGGTCCGCACCTCGGAACTGACGGTGATGATGATGCAACTGGTGGCCAGCGGTCGCGGCGTGTGCGGCATGCCCCATTGGGCACTGCATGAATACAGCTCGCGGGGCTATGTGAAAGCCAAGCGGCTGGGGGAGAAAGGTTTGTTCGCCACACTGTATGCGGCAATCCGCGCCGACATGCTTGATGCGCCGTACATGCGCGACTTCTTGCTGACGGCCAAGGACACGTCGTTTTCGACGCTGGATGGGGTTAGTGCAGTTCGCTGAGAAGTCAGATGCTGTCCACTGTGGCGAGGGAGCTTGCTCCCGCTCGGCTGCGCAGCAGTCGTAAATGTTCTTGAGTGTTGACTGAAAGTCCGTGGCGGATGGTATCGGGACTGCTTCGAAGTCCAACGGGAGCAAGCTCCCTCGCCACAAATACCGGCTCCTACAGGGGGATCTGCGGTGATTTCAGAGCTCGCGCCACATGTGGATCTTGTCGAAGTAATCCTCTTCCACCCGCACGGCCATCGGTTCCAGGCCGAACTGGACGAAACCGCAGCGCTGGTAGAGGTTGAACGCGGCATCGTTGCCGGCGGTGACGGTCAACTGGATCAGGCGCAAACCCCCATGGTTCCGCGCCTCGGCCAATGCCGCCTGAATCAGTTGATGGCCGAGCCCGCGCTGGCGGACCGTCGGTGAAACATACATGCCAAACAGCGTCACCTTGTGCCGGGCCTTTTCCCGAGGCTCGAGCGCAAGGCCGACGATGCCGGCCAACCGGCCTTCTTCGAACGCCCCGAGTACCACGTCCAGCTTGCCGCTCAGGCGCGACTCCCACCAGCTCAGCGGCATCGCCGCCCGCTCACGCACGCTCGATGTGAAGGCCTGCGGGTGCAGGTCGTAGGCTTCGAGCATCAGCGCCCGGTAGTCCAGGGCATGGCTGGCATCCAGTCGTTCGATCCACATCCTCAGACCATCCGTTTTTGCTCAAGCATCAGCCGCAGCGCCAGCGCCGACAACACGAAGCCCATGAAATAGCGCTGCATCGCCAGCCAGGTCGGATTGCTGACGAACCACGAGGCGATGCCCGCGGCAAACATGGCGATCAGCAGGTTGACGCAGAAACTGACGCTGATCTGGGTCAGGCCGAGGATGATGCTCTGGCTGAACACCGAACCGTGCTCCGGCGTGATGAACTGCGGAAACACCGACAGATAGAACACCGCGATTTTCGGGTTCAGGGCGCTGGTCAGAAAGCCCATGGTGATCAGCTTGCGCGACGAATCCGGGGGCAACTGCTGCGCCTCGAACGGCGAACGCGCACCGGGTTTGACCGCCTGCCAGGCCAGCCACAACAGGTACAGCGCACCGGCCCACTTCAACAGCTCATAGGCCATCGGCACCGCCAGGAACACCGCGGTCAAACCGGCGGCGGCAGCAAACAGGTGCACGAAAAAACCCGCAACCACCCCGAGCAGCGAGATCACCCCGGCCTTGCGGCCCTGGCAGATCGAACGGGAGATCAGGTAGATCATGTTCGGCCCCGGCGTCAGTACCATCAGCAACGCGGCAGCAGCAAAAATCAGCAGGTCTTGAAGCGGGATCATGGGCGAAGTCCTTTGCGTGATGATCAGGCGATCGCGGTCAGCGATGCTCGATAAAACGGCAGGATCAGGTCCCGTGTCAATGGCGCCAAGGTGACATCGCCGTCGGTGGCCGGGTCGATCCAGATCACTTCTTCGATCTCTGCCTCCGGGGTGACATCTGAATCTATGTTCAGCTGAAAAAGCTCGGCATGTACGACAAAACCCGGCTCGTTGGCGGCCGGTGCCGAGAAGTGACCGAGGTAAACGGCCTGCGCCGGGTCGATGTCCAGACCCAGCTCTTCTTCCAGCTCCCGGGCCAGGGCGTGGACCGGCAATTCATGGGGCTCGATCTTGCCACCCGGCTGCATGAACGCCGTGGTGCCGCGCTTGCGCACCAGCAGCGTGCGGCCGTCGGGGCCGATCAACAGGGCGGCGGCGATGCGGATAATCCCGGAGGCTGGCGAGGAGTACGTCGACATAAACAAAAGGCCTTTGACTCAAAAACGCTAAGGATCACATGTCCGCCGCTCGTGAGCAAAGGCCTCAGGTTCAGGCAGAAAGACTTATGCAGCTTCCTGGAAATCCATCTCTGGCGGCTGCCGACGGAAACCGCCGGTCAACACTGCCAGGTACACCACGCCAATCGCCAGCCAGCTCAACCCCAGGTACACCGCCAGATGATCGAGGCTGACCATCAGCCACAAATCCGCTGCCAGGCCGATGAACGGGAACAGCAGGAACAGCACGAACTCACGCGGGCCTTTTTTCTCGCCACCGATCCAGTAATGGAAAATCACCGACAGGTTGACCAGGCTGAAGGCCAGGAACGCGCCGAAGTTGATGAACGAGGTCGAGGTGGTGACGTCCAGTTTCAGTGCCAGCAACGCCACCACCGCGCACAGCAGGATGCTGTTGATCGGCGTGCCGAAGCGTTCGTGCAAGGTGCCGAAAAACGCTTTCGGCAACACGCCGTCGCGACCCATGGCGTACAGCAGCCGCGAACCGCTGGCCTGGGCCGACAACCCCGAGGCGAATTGGCCGACGATCAGGCCGATCAGGAAGATCGACACGAACAGGTCGCCACCGATGTTGCGGGCAATTTCATAGGCCGCCGAGTCGACGTTGTCGAACTGGAACGACGGATGAGCAATCTGCACGAAGTACGACACGCCGACGAAAATCAGCCCGCCGATCAAGGTGATCAGCATGATCGCCCGGGGAATGGTGCGGCGTGGATCGCGGGTTTCTTCGGTCAGGGTGCTGACCGCGTCGAAGCCCAGGAACGAGTAGCAGGCGATGGCCGCGCCACTCATGATCAGCGGCATCTGCATGTCGCCGTTGAAGAACGGTTTGATCGACCACAACGGCGTGCTCGCATCGCCGCCGACGTAATGCACGCACAACGCGACGAAGGCGATCAGCACCAGGAACTGCACCAGCATCAGCAAGGCGTTGATGCCATTGGCCAGTTTCAGGCCGACGATGTTGATCGCGCTGGTGATACCGATGAACGCCAGCACCCAGATCCACTGTGGCACTGCCGGGAATGCGGAGTTGAGGTAAGCCGCGCCGATCAGCCAGATCGCCATGGGCAGGAACAGGTAATCGAGCAGCACCGCCCAACCGGCGATGAACCCGAGTTTCGGGCTGATGGCCTTGCGCACATAGCTGTAGGCCGAGCCGGCCACCGGGAACGCCGAGGCCATGCGCCCGTAGCTCATGGCGGTGAAAAACATCGCCACCAGCGCCGCGAGGTACGCGGCCGGCACCATGCCGGCGGTGGATTGGGCGAGGATGCCAAAGGTGCCGAGCACAATGATCGGCGTCATGTAGGCGATGCCAAACAGCACCACCGACCCCAGTGACAGGGTGCGTTGCAAACGAGCCATGAGCGACTACTCCGGATTTTATTGGATTTATGGCAGAGCCGAGTTCGGCGCAAATTACGGGTGTTGCGTTGTTGTTCTTGGGTCAGGCAGGTGTGTTGTCCGGGAGGACCTCATCGCGAGCAGGCTCGCTCCTACAGGGTTTTGTGTCGGTTACAAAATCTGAATCCACTGCAGATCCCTGTGGGAGCGAGCCTGCTCGCGATGGCGTCATCCTGGTCGACAAGAAATCAGGATCAGCGCACAGGAATCAGCAGCTCCCGCAATCCGGACGCATGCTCAACTACCTCCCCCGGCAACTTCAGCCGCTGATCATCCAGATAGCGATAATCCTGGCGCGCCGTCGTCAGTTGGTTCAGGTCCAGTTCAACGGCAAACTGCCCTTCCTCGCGTCCGGCTTCGAATAACAGGGTGCCCAGCGGATCAACCAGTGCACTGCCGCCGGCGAACAGCAGATTGTCATCGCCGGTTTCCACACGGTTGACCATCAGCGCAAACGCCTGGTTTTCCTGGGCCCGGGCCATGATCGCGGTGCGATGGGTCGGGCCGTACGGGTCCATGTTGCCGTTGGTGACGATCAGCAGCTCGGCGCCCAGTTGGGCCAGGGCGCGGGCGCTTTCGGGGAATTCGATGTCGTAGCAAATCAGCAGGCCCACGCGCACGCCGTTCCACAGGCAGGTGGCGTAGCGATCGCCCGCCTCGTAGACACCGCGATCCGAGGCCCACAAGTGAGTCTTGCGGTACTTCAGCGCGATGCCTTCAGGAGTGATCAGCAACGTGGTGTTGTAGAAACGGCCGTTGTCGTTCTCGGCCATGCCGATGGCCACGGCAATATTGCGCTGGCGGGCGGCGGCGATTACCGCACTAACGGACGGGCCGTCCAGCGCCTCGGCCACCTCGGCCACGGACTCGGCCGAAGGGAAGCCCATCAAGTGGCCTTCGGGGAACAGGATCAGCTGCGTGTCGGCTGCGCACGCAGCCATCGCCGCCAGGGTGCGTTCGAGGTTGTAAGCCGTATCGTTGTCACGGCCTGCCAGTTGGGCGAGTTCGACCTTCATGGGTATTCCTTGTTATGGGCCGGACGGCAGAAAGATTGCCCGGTCGGTGTCTGTGCGCCAGTATGCGCAGCAAGCAACCGGGCGGGGAATTACGCCGCTGGGGTAACACGATAGGGGTAGATGCATGACACTCTCGTTGGACGACATCGCCTGGCACCGCTCGGTGGGGCAACTGATCGACGCCCTGGACAAGCCCAACTTCTGGACCCAGCTTGTGCGCTTGCTGGACCAGTACGTGCCCTTCGACAGCTGGGTGGCGCTGCTTTTCAGCGCCGATCAGCGCCCCCAGGTGTTCGCCGAATGCCCCGGCGAGGACGGCAGCCCCGACCAGTTGTTCCAGGATTACCTGCGCGGCCTGTACCTGCTCGACCCCTTCTACATCGCCTGCCGCGAGCAGTCGCGCACCGGGCTGTATCGCCTGTCGGAGGTGGCCCCGGAGCACTTCGAGCTGACCGAGTATTACCAGCGCTACTTTCGTCTGAATGTGGTGGCCGACGAAATCCAGTTCAATTGTCAGCTCGAAGGCGACCGCACGCTGTGCCTGTCCCTGGGCAGCACCCAGCGCTTCAGCGGCCAGCAGATCGCCTTGTTGTCGTTGATCCAGCCGTGGGTGCTCGGTTTGTTGCGCCAGCGTCTACCCTATGAAATCAACGAAGTCGTGGCCCTGGCCCCCGCACCGCCGCAAGCCGACTGGCGGGTACAGCTGGAGGCCTCTGTGCAGCAACTCAAAGGCGCGCAGTTGACCGCCCGGGAGCTGGATGTCGGGCGCTTGATGCTTAGCGGTTGCTCCAGTAAAGAAATCGCCCGTAAGCTGGAAATCTCTGCCGAAACCGTGAAAGTCCACAAGAAACACATGTACAGCAAGCTGGGGATCAAATCCCAGTCCGAGCTGTTTTCGATTTTTCTCCAGGCACAAAATGCCTGACAGCTTTTCTGTAGGAGCGAGCCTGCTCGCGATAGCGGTATGTCAGCCAACATCGATGTCGACTGCACCGCCGCCTTCGCGAGCAGGCTCGCTCCTACAGTGTTTTGTGTTTTAGCCACAATATTGAGTCCGAACCCAAGGAAACCGTATGAGCCTGTCACTCCTGAGCCGCTACGCCTTCTTTGCCGTCTGCGTGATCTTCTCCCTCGCCAGCCTGCCTTTTCTTGACTATGACTGGCTCTGGCCGATCACCGCCGTCACGGCTGTCCTCAGCCTGATCGGTGTGTTCGATCTGCTGCAAAGCCCCCACGCGGTGCGCCGCAATTACCCGATCCTCGGCAATATCCGTTACCTGGTCGAAGGCATCCGCCCGGAAATCCGCCAGTACCTGCTCGAATCCGACAGCGACGCCCTGCCCTTCTCCCGGGCCCAGCGCTCGTTGGTCTATTCCCGGGCCAAGAATGAAACCGCCGACAAACCCTTCGGCACACTGATTGACGTGTATCAGTCGGGTTTCGAATTCATCGGCCACTCCATGCGCCCCGCGCCGTTGAGCGACCCGAGCAGTTTCCGGGTCACCGTCGGCGGCCCGCAGTGCACCCAGCCGTATTCGGCGTCGGTGTTCAACATTTCGGCCATGAGTTTCGGTTCCCTCAGCGCCAACGCCATCCGCGCGTTGAACCAGGGTGCCAAGCTCGGCAACTTCGCCCATGACACCGGCGAAGGCAGCATCAGCCCCTATCACCGGGAGAACGGCGGCGACCTGACCTGGGAACTGGGCAGCGGCTACTTTGGCTGCCGCACCAGCGACGGTCTCTTCGACCCGGAACGCTTCGCGGCGCAAGCCCGGACGCCGCAGGTGCGGATGATCGAAATCAAGATGAGCCAGGGCGCCAAGCCCGGCCACGGCGGCATCCTGCCCAAACACAAGGTCACCCGGGAAATCGCCGAAACCCGCGGCATCCTGATGGGCGAGGACTGCGTGTCACCGTCGCGCCACACTGCGTTTTCCACGCCGATCGAAATGATGCATTTCATCGCACAGTTGCGTGAGTTGTCCGGCGGTAAACCGGTGGGCTTCAAGTTCTGCCTCGGCCATCCGTGGGAGTTCATGGGCATCGCCAAAGCCATGCTGGAAACGGGCATCCTCCCGGACTTCATCGTCGTCGACGGCAAGGAAGGCGGCACTGGCGCCGCGCCCGTGGAGTTCACCGACCACATCGGTGTGCCGATGCGCGAAGGCCTGCTGTTCGTGCACAACACCCTGGTGGGCCTGAACCTGCGGGACAAGATCAAACTCGGCGCCAGCGGCAAGATCGTCAGCGCCTTCGACATCGCCAGCGTGCTGGCCATCGGCGCCGACTGGGCCAACTCGGCACGCGGCTTCATGTTCGCCATCGGCTGCATCCAGTCGCAGAGTTGCCACACCAACAAATGCCCGACCGGCGTCGCCACCCAGGACACCCTGCGCCAGCGCGCGCTGGTGGTGCCGGACAAGGCCCAGCGTGTATTCAACTTCCACCGCAACACCCTCAAGGCCCTGGCGGAAATGCTCGCCGCCGCCGGCCTCGAACACCCGTCGCAGTTGTCGGCCAAGCATCTGGTGCGACGCATGTCGGCGACCGAGATCAAGCTGTTCTCGCAGTTGCACGTATTCCTCAAACCGGGGGAGTTGCTGACCGGCGAGGTGAACGGCGAGTTCTACTCGCGGATGTGGCAGATGGCCCGGGCCGACAGTTTCGAGCCCCATGACATAGCGGCGGCATGACCTCGCCACCCCGATCAAAATCGCGCCTCACCAACGCAGTGTTTTGCTCGGGGTCGGTTCCTTCATCACGATGAAACCGTAATCACCGATCAGGTAAATCCGGTAGTACTGGCTGTCCACCAGTGCCGGATAACCCTGATAACCCACCCGTGTCGCGTTGCGCCGCTCCCGCTCCGCCACCACGTTGGTGATCCCCGCTTTCGGCAGATTCTCGGCCAGCATGTAAAAGTCGGTATTGAGCAGGTAGTGCAGCACCGGCAGCTGCTTGAATGAGCCTGACGCCGCCACTAACCAATAGTCGGAATAACTCACCGAGATGTAGATCCGCCTGGCCTCGCGCAGCGACTGGTGGCTGGCGATGTCGTACGCAAGACCGGCCAGCGCCGTGGACGCAAAGGTTTTCTGCACCGTCAGCACCCGGCCGTAGGCGAACGACAGCGACAACATGGCCAGCAGGGGAATCATCAACAACAGTGGCAGGCGCTCATGGATCGACGCCAGCGCCAGATGACCCAGGTAGAACAGCAATACCAGCAGCACGGCGAAGCCCATCAAGGTGCGAGCGCCTTCGTTGAAGTCGCGGAAAAACAGAGCCACACCGGACACCAGCAGCGTCACCACCGGAAAAGTCAGCAAACACATCAGGCCGATCAACAGCTTCTTCGGCCCGCTGTCCTGGCGCGCCGCTACGTTCAATCCCAACCGCACCGCCCCGGCTATCGCGAGCAACAGCAACCCGCCGAACACCCAGAGCCATCCGCCATGGAACAGCAGCACGACCTTTTCCAGGACCCGGCCAATGTTGATCTGGATCTGCAATGAAGGATGCGCCGTCCAATCGAGCATCGATGTGCGATTGGAGTCCATGAACGGACCCGCACTGACGCTGTAGATCAACCCGCCGAGGATGACCTGGGCGGCTTTCCAGCCCAGCAGGTCGCGCCATGGCACCGGGGCCGTTTTATCGTTGGCGGCCCTGAGCAACTCCAGGCAACACAGGCCCAGGAACACATTCAGGCTGATCTGATACAACCCCAGCGCCAGTGCTATCAGGAACGCCGGCACCAGCCATTGCACGCCGCGCCACGGGTGACGAAAGGTTATGGCGTAGATCACCGTCACCAGGCTCAGGGCCGTGGCGGGACCGTCGTATTGATAGGACAGGTTTTGCAGGAAGAACGGGTTGTACCAGAGCGGCAACAGCACCAGGCAACAAGCGACGGTGGGCTGGCGGAAGTAATGGAACGTCAGGCTGGTCAGCGCCGACGCCATGGCCAGCGTGGCAATCAACAAGGGCAAGGGAAAGATGTTCGGCGCGGCATGGCTGAAGGACAGCGCGTTGTAGAACAGCTGGGCGAAGAGTCGGCCCTGTTCGGCCCAGGCCATACCCGCCGACAGCGAGCGCCAGTTGTCATCGATGTAGGGAAAATCCGCGAGGATCAACGGCAGGACATACACCAAGGTGGCGAACAGAAAAAACTTCCAGACCTGATGCCGGCTGAGCTCGCGAACGAAGAAGTCGCTGAACCGGCCCATGCTAGCGCCCGCCCCGGTTTTTACCGCCGACGATGTCCTTGATCACATAGCGCGGCCGGTGCTTGGCCTCGATGTAGATGCGCCCGATGTACTCGCCGAGGATGCCGATGCCGATCAGTTGCACGCCGCCGAGAAACAGGATCGCGGTCATCAGCGACGGATAACCGGGGACGCTGTTGCCGAAGAAAATCTTGTCCAGCACCATGTACACCGCATAGAGCACCGCGAAAATCGATATGCCGCCACCGACGTAAGTCCACAAGCGCAGCGGCACGGTGCTGAACGAGGTCACGCCTTCCAGTGCCAGGTTCCACAGCTTCCAGCCGTTGAACTTGCTGCTCCCCGCCACTCGCCCCGCCCGCTCGAACTCCACCACCACGGTATTGAACCCGGCCCACGACAACACGCCTTTCATGAACAACTGGTGCTCGGGCAGGGAACGGATCACATCGACCACCTTGCGATCCATCAGCCGGAAGTCCCCGACGTTTTCCTCGATGCGGGTGTAGGCGATGCGATTGAGCACATGGTAGAAAATCGACGCGCTGTGGCGCCTGAGGTAGCCGTCGGCGGCCCGGCTGCGGCGCTTGGCGAGCACCACGTCGGCACCCTTTTGCCATTGCTCGACCAATAACGGAATGACGTTGATCGGGTCCTGCAGGTCGACATCCATCGGGATCACGGCATCGCCGCTGGCGTGTTCCAGGCCGGCAAACAATGCCGGCTCCTTGCCGAAGTTTCGCGAAAAATTGATCAGCATGACCTGATCATCCGCCAGGGCCAGTGCCGTAGCCTGTTCGGCCGTGCGGTCGGAGCTGCCGTCGTTGATGAACACGATCTCGACGTCGGTGCCGCTGAGCTTCAATTCCCGTCGTACCGCCTGATAAAACAGGTCGATCGCCTGTTCTTCGTTGAACACAGGGACAATGAGCGACACTTTCATTGATCACGCTCGCGAAACACCACGTATTTGGAATATAGGAAGCCGAATACCAGGCTCAACGCCGAGAACAAGGCCACGGTGAGCAAACCATGCAATCGCCAGACATCGCCGAGATGACCGACCCCCAGGCTCAATGCCCCCATGCCCAAAAGAAACAGCAGGTAACCTGCGACCGTCGCATTGGCGGCAAAGGTAAATTGCGCGTTCATGTAGAAAGAAAACGACGCAGCCACGCAGAAGGCCGCCAGGTTGCTGATTGCCTGGCTGAGGCCGGCCGCCACGCTCAGCAGGAAAAAGATCTGCCAGTGGATCAGGGTGTTGGCGACCCCGATCACCGTGTAACTGGACAGCCCTTTCCACAACAGTCTCATTGGAGGCTCCCGTTTCAAGAACGTTGCACTCATTAGTATTTGATGACTGTCTGCTGTCAGAAATCGCAGGTTGACGGACCTTTCAGACCAGCGGTTGAGCCTTGGGGCAACCCCCGAGACATCCGGCAATATCCCGACTTTGCAATTGCCCGCGAATCAGTCCACCCTGCGCGCCGCCGATCGGGCGCGTGGCCTTCGCGCCCGCGGCCAATCCCATTTTTACCCGCTGTTACGAGCCTGCTGTCATGACGTTAGCACGCGATCACCGGATCGACTTTTTTCGTGGTCTGGCACTGATCTTCATCTTTTGGGATCACGTGCCCCACAACCCCTTGGGGCAAATCACCCTGCGTAACTTCGGTTTCAGCGATGCGGCCGAGGTTTTCGTGTTTCTGGCAGGTTACGCGGCCGTACTGGCGTACGGCAAAGTCCTGGCGCGCGAAGGCTTTCTGATCGCCTGCGTGAAAATCCTGCGCCGGGCCTGGGTGCTCTACGTGGTGCATATCTTCCTGCTGGCGATGCTGATGGGCATTGTGTTTTTCGCCAACAGCCACGTGGAAACACGGGACCTGGTGGAGGAAATGGGCATGCATCACTTCATCAGCAACCCGCAGCAGGCGCTGATCGATGAACTGCTGTTGCGCTTCAAGCCGAACCTGATGGACCCGTTGCCGCTGTACATCGTGCTGTTGGCGGGCTTGCCCCTGGTGCTGCCGCTGCTGGTGCGCAAGGCCTGGGTGGTGGTCGCGATGTCCTTGGCGCTGTACCTGATGGTGCCGCTGGCTGGCTGGAACCTGACGGCCATCAAGGACGGCGTGTGGTATTTCAACCCGGTCGCCTGGCAGTTGCTGTTCGTACTCGGCGGTGCCGCTGCGATTCACAGCCAGCGCCCGCGCTTGCCCGAGTCCCGCCCATTGCTACGCCAGCCGCTGTTTGTCAGTGCGGCGCTGTATGTAGTAGCCGCCGGTGTGTTGACCGTTCTGTGGCGTTGGCCGGACATTCACGATGCCGTGGTGCCGGCGAGCCTGCGAAACTTCCTGTACCCCATCAGCAAGACCGATCTGTCCCCCGTGCGCCTGCTGCACTTCCTGGCACTGGCCTATGTCACGGCGAAACTGATTCCCGACAGTGGATGGACGCAAAACTGGCTCGCGCAGCAAAGTTGCCGCATGGGCCGTTTCTCGCTGGAGATTTTCTGTCTGGGCGTGCTGCTGGCGCCATTGGCGGACATGGTCAATGCGTTGACCAACGATGCTTTTGCCATGCAGATCTTCACGGCGCTGGTGGGTGCCGGGTTGATGGCGTTGCTGGCGGCGTGGCTGGAGTTCAACAAGTGGTTGACCCGGTCACCGCAAACCGTCGCCGTCCGTTGACTGCTTCTGTGGCGAGGGAGCTTGCTCCCGCTCGGCTGCGAAGCAGACGTAAACCGGATAGCGTGGTGCACCTGAAGGATCACGATTGCAGCGTTCAGGGCCGCTACGCGCCCCAGCGCGAGCAAGCTCGCTCGCCACAAAAGCCCCTGCTCACAGATAAATGTCCTTCAACAAAAAGCCCCGATCATTTCGACCGGGGCTTTTGTCTTTCAGGCATTACGACTTACGAAGCCGAACGCGCCGCACCTTGCGAAACATTGGTCGGTTGCAACTTGAACACGTAGAACAACACCGTCAGCAGCACCAGGAACGCAGGGCCCACATACAGCGCCACGCGGGTGTCCGGGAAGTACGCCATCAGGCCGACCACCAGCACCAGGAACGCCAGCGCCAGATAAGAGCTGATCGGGTACAGCCACATGCGGTATTTCAGGCCGGCCGCTTCGCTGGCGCTCAGGCCCTTGCGGAATTTCAGCTGGGCCAGCAGGATCATCGCCCAGGTCCAGATCGCGCCGAAGGTGGCAATCGCCGTCACCCAGACAAACACCTTTTCCGGCACCAGATAGTTGAGCAGTACGCCCAGCAGCAACGCGCCAATCGACAGCAGCAATGCACGACGCGGCACGCCATTGTTCGAGGTCTTGGCAAAGCCCGCCGGGGCCTGGCCGTTCTGCGCCAGGCTGTAGAGCATGCGCCCGGTACTGAAGATGCCGCCGTTGCAGGACGACAGCGCAGCGGTAATCACCACGAAGTTGATGATGCCCGCCGCTGTCTTGATGCCCAGCCGCTCGAAAGTCATCACGAACGGACTGCCCTGAGTACCGATTTCGTTCCACGGGTAGATCGACAGGATCACGAACAACGCGCCGACGTAGAACAGCAGAATCCGCCAGAACACCGAGCCGATGGCGTTGGGGATGGTCTTTTGCGGGTTCTTCGCTTCACCGGCGGTCAGGCCGATCATCTCCACGCCAAGGTAGGCGAACATCACCATTTGCAGGGACATCAACACGCCTTGCACGCCGTTGGGCATGAAGCCGCCGTGGGTCCACAGGTTGGAAATCCCCAGGGCCACGCCGTCGTTGCCGAAACCGAAGGCGATGATGCCGATGCCGCCGAACACCATCGCAATGATGGTGACGATCTTGATCAGGGCAAACCAGAACTCGAACTCACCGAAGGCCTTGACCGCGATCAGGTTGATCGAGCCCATGCTGATCAACGCGGCGAGCGCCCAGATCCAGCGCGGCACATCGGGGAACCAGATCCCCATGTACACCGCCACGGCCGTGATTTCCGCGACGCAGGTCACCAGCCACAGGAACCAGTAGTTCCAGCCGGTCAGGAAGCCCGCCAGCGGGCCGAGGTAGTCTTGGGCGTAACGGCTGAACGAGCCAGCGACCGGATTGTGCACGGCCATCTCGCCGAGGGCGCGCATGATCACCAGGATCGCCAGACCGCCGATGATGTAAGACAGCATGATGGCCGGGCCGGCCATTTCGATGGCCTTGGCCGAGCCCAGGAACAGGCCGACACCGATACAGGCACCGAGTGCCATCAGGCGAATATGCCGCTCGCCGAGTTCACGTTTAAGCGGACCACCCTGAGCGGTCTCGCCTTGGGGCAGGTGATTGCCTACGGGCATGGGGACATCCTCGTCTTGTTATTGGATATGACCACCGAGTGGCGAAGCGCTGACCGATAAGCCATCGCCTCCCGAACCGGTTCTGCTTCGTGGGCAGAGTCGTCTTGTAGGAAATACCCGCAAGATCAGTGGGAAAACGGCGCCGAGTATTGCACAACAATGGTGCATCGTCATGCCCAGACAAAAGCCTATAAAGCTCTAGCTCAAGTGTTTCAGCCCACCGTCCTACTGTGGCGAGGGAGCTTGCTCCCGCTCGACTGCGCAGCAGTCGCAAAACCAAAAAACCAGATATTCCAGACAGAGCAGAGTTGCTGATAAGGGGACCGCTTCGCAGTCCAGCGGGAGCAAGCTCCCTCGCCACAAAGGCGCTGCGTGGATCCGAATCTTTCAATTCGCAGGGAAGTTTCATTCAGCAATCGCAGCCACGAGTAGGAAAACAAGGCGCTAGCGTTTAACCAAACGCTAAAGGGAGCAACGGAATGCCTCCACATCCAAATTCGCAACTATTGCGCCGCGGACGTTACTCAGAATCAGGACGGGGATATTTAATAACCGCAGTCGTACATCAGCGCCGCCGATTATTCGCGGATTGGCGGCTTGGACGCCTGTTGGTTGAGGAGCTCAGGCGAGCCCATGATCAAAAATGGGTCAACTCAATGGCCTGGGTCATCATGCCGGACCACTTCCACTGGTTAATACAGCTTGAGCGGCACACGCTGCCGCAACTCATGCAGGCCATAAAATCTCGCAGCACTCTCACGATCAACCGGGAATTGAACGAAAGAGGAGCCTTCTGGCAAACCGGCTACCACGACCGGGCCATCCGCGACGGAGAAGATCTTCTACCGTTCGCTCGCTACATCGTTGCCAATCCACTCAGGGCGGGGCTTGTGGATAAAATTGGCGACTACCCGCTCTGGGATGCGTGCTGGCCCTGAGTACAAATGGCTGGCTGATCCTCTTGTGGCGAGGGAGCTTGCTCCCGCTAGACTGCGCAGCAGTCGTAAAGCCGGTGAAACATATCATCCAGACAAATCGCATTTGCCTGCCTGGGGGCCGCTGCGCAGCCCAGCGGGAGCAAGCTCCCTCGCCACAAAAAGAGGCCATTACCCGACATTTTGCCCTTCACATTTTTTTCACCTTCGCCAACCACCGTCTAAGCTTCAGTGAAGTCCGATCAATCTGCGTGAATGGATCAGTCGACTATGGGCGCTTTGTGGCAAACCGATTCGAGTAAAACCGTGGTTCCGAATGAACGTGAGGATGAAGCGCCTATTCCTGAAAAACCCCGTCGCTCCAGGCACGGATGGGGAGCGTTCTGGCTATTGCTGTTGATAATCGCGATTGTTGTGGGGCTGGCGGCTGCGAGGGAAATGCGTACCTCGAAGTTCCAGGCTCGGGAAGTCAGCAAATACGCCGCGTCCCTGAACTATGAACTCAAGCCCGGCCCCAGCGATGCTATTCGCTATCCGGGGGACGGCCCGTTCGATCGGCGCCTGGGCTACAGCTCGCTGGATGAGTTCCTGCCGCGCCTGATCAAGCGCGATTTCGTCGTCGAAGCACAAACCCGCTTTTCCCCGGCGCTGTTGAAGTACAGCGACAAGGGCCTGTTCGTGCCTTATGCCGAGAAAATCCAGGCCGGGCTGTCGATCACCGATTGCCGTGCAGCGCCGCTGTACCAGTACAACTATCCACAGCAGCTTTACTCGACCTTTGCCTCGATCCCGCCGGTGGTGGTCAACAGCCTTCTGTTCATCGAAAACCGCTTCCTGCTGGATCCAAAAGAACCGCTGGCCAACCCGGCGGTGGACTGGCCGCGGTTCGGCATGGCGGCATGGTCCCAGGTGGCCAAGCTGTTGCACGTTCCCGGCCAATCCGCCGGTGGCAGTACCCTGGCCACGCAGTTGGAGAAGTACCGGCATTCCCCCGATGGCTTGACGGTCAATGGCGCGGAAAAGATTCGCCAGATGATTTCCGCCACCGTACGCGCCTACCAGGCCGGGCCACAAACCCTCGAAGCCCGGCAGAACGTGGTTCGCGACTACCTCAACAGCGTGCCGCTGTCAGCCGTACCGGGCCACGGTGAAGTGCACGGCATGGCTGAAGGGTTGCGAGTGTGGTACGGCTCCGACTTCAATCAGGCCAACGAAGCGCTGTCCAGCACCGCGACGGATCCAAAAACCATGGCGGAAAAAGGCCTGGCCCTGCGCGAAATGCTGTCGTTGATGATTGCCCAGCGCCGCCCGTCGCATTACCTGACCAAGGGTCACGATGAACTGGCCGACCTCACCGACAGCCATATTCGCCTGCTGGCGCAAAACAATGTGATCGACGCCGAGTTCGCCGCCGCCGCCCTGGCCAGCAAAGTGACCTACCGCGACTGGGCCACCCAGCCGACCATTCAACCGATTGAAACCAACAAGGGCATCAGTGTTGCGCGCAGCCGTCTGGCCGGCATGCTCAATCGCCCGCTGTATGACCTCGACCGCCTTGACCTCTCCGCCACCAGCACCCTGCAAGGCGAGTTGCAAACCCAAGCCACCGCGTACCTGAAAAAACTCGCCGACCCGGAGTTTGCCACGCAAATCGGCCTGATCGGCGAACGCCTCCTGACCACCACCAGCACCACCCAGGTGCGCTACAGCTTCACCTTGTTCGAACTGACCCCGGACGGTTCGCGGGTTCGGGTACAGACCGACAGCACCGACCAGCCATTCGACATCAACGAAGGCAGCAAACTGGAACTGGGCTCCACCGCGAAAATGCGCGTGCTGACCACCTACCTGCAAATCATCGCCGAGCTGCACGACAAATACGCCGGCATGACCGTTCCGGAACTGAAGAAAGTCGACGTGCCGGACCAGGACCGCCTGAGCCGCTGGGCGGTCGATTACCTGATCGAGAACAAGGACCGCGACCTGCAAAAAATGCTCGGTGCCGCTCTGGACCGTAAATACTCCGCCAGCCCTGGCGAGGCATTCTTCACCGGGGGCGGCCTGCACGTGTTCCACAACTTCCGCAAGGAAGACAACGGCCGGATACCGCCCATACGCGACGCCCTGCGCGAATCGATCAACCTGCCGTTCATTCGCCTGATGCGAGACCTGGTGCGCTACACCATCTACTCCGGCCCGAACAGCAGTGCCGAACTGCTCAAGGACGACCGAGACCCACGGCGTCAGGAGTACCTGGCCGATTTCGCCGACCGCGAGGGCACTTCGTTCCTGCTCAAGTTCTGGAAGAGGTACAAGAACAAGGACACCCAGGACCGCCTCGATACCTTCCTCGACAGCATGCGCCCCACCCCGATCCGCATGGCCGCCGTGCACCGCTACCTGCTGCCGCAGGCCAGCCAGGAAAGCTTCAACGCCTTCGTGCGCTCACACCTCAAGGGCGCCACGCTCACGGAAAAACTCACTGACGAACGTCTTGTGCGGCTCTACGAGGCCTACGCTCCCGGCTCCTACGACTTGCCGGATCAAGGCTTCATCGCCAAGGTCCACCCGCTGGACCTGTGGCTGATGGGCTACCTGCTCAATCACCCCGACGCCAAGTGGAGCGAGATCGTCAAAGCCAGCCAGTTCGAGCGCCAGGAGGTCTACAGCTGGCTGTTCAAAAGCCGGCACAAGGGTGCCCGCGACAGTCGCATCCGCACCATGCTGGAGATCGAAGCGTTCCTCGATATTCACCAGCGCTGGCAGAAAGTCGGCTATCCGTTCGACCACCTGGTGCCGTCGCTGGCCACCGCCATCGGCAGCTCCGGCGACCGCCCCGCCGCCCTGGCCGAATTGATCGGTACCATCCTCAACGATGGCGTACGCATGCCGACCCTGCGTATCGACAGCCTGCATTTCGCTGCGAACACACCCTATGAAACCCAACTGATCAATGACCCGGACGTCGGCAAACGGGTGATGCCATCCGAGGTGGCGACCGCCATGCGCGAAGCCCTTTCACAGGTGGTGGATGCCGGTACGGCCAAGCGCGTGGCCGGCAGTTTCAAACTGCCGGATGGCAGCCCACTGGCCATGGGCGGCAAGACCGGTACTGGCGACAACCGTATCGAAGCCATTGGTTCCGGCGGACGGATCCTGAGTTCGAAATCGCTCAACCGCACGGCCACGTTCGTGTTCTACATTGGCGATTCCCACTTCGGCACCCTGACGGCGTTCGTGCCGGGCCGCTCGGCGGAAAACTTCACCTTCACTTCAGCGTTGCCGGTGCAGGTGCTCAAGGGCATGGCACCGATTCTGACGCCGTACCTGCAACCGGGCACCCACACGATGTGCCAGCCAACCCAGGCAACGGCTGTGCGCTAACCAGTACCAAAACCGGGGCCGGGGTGGCGGTAACTATGTATTTTTCACTCTTTGATTTTGGGAAGATCGGGGCAAAACAGGCATCCTTTCAAACCAGTTTTTGAGCTTTTTTCGGGGGCCACGCGTACCTAGTCTGTCCGTTCCATTATTGATCAACGGACGATCAGACAATGCCCAATCCGTATATTCCAGACTCGCTCGCCAATGATCTGGCCGATAAAAGTATCCATTTTGAACGGGTCAAACAGGCTATCCCTTACTGGCTGAAAGACACCTCCATCGCTCGTGTCAACGAACTGAAAGCCGACAGAGTGATCCTTCCAGACCCGTTGCGGAAAGCCACCCAGGTGCTGCAGCAACGACTGAAGCACGGCATCAAGCTCAGCTGGACGGCGCAAAACGAGGTAGATCGCGCACTGAGCGAACTGCAGGATGTCTACGCATTTGCCCGGCCCATCCTGCAACAGGCGCTGAAGGACCGCTTCGGCGTCGATGACGATGTCGAGCAGACCTGGCTACATTTGTATGCACCGGTGAAAACATCCTGGTGGGTGCATGACTTTTCAGACGGTACCACCAGCCGAACTGTTTCGCTGCTGGACGCCGCCCTGCATAATTTTTCGCTCGACGAGTCGTTTCACCAAGACTCCGAGTTCATCACCCGCCCCGACGCTCGTGGGCATTTTGGGGTCAAACACCTCAAGCACAAACTGAGCATCGATCAGTTCAAATCACTGTGCCGCGAACTGAACATCGGTGCCAGATACCAACAGCATCTGAACGATTTTTTGCTGTCGACCAACAGAGTGGCGAGCAATTACCTGCGCTACATCGTTATCCGCAGTCAGAAAAGTGCGTTGAACGTTGCGGCGCAAATGGCCCTGATGAAAAAGGACATCGACCAGGAGGCCTATGACGTCGTGCAAGGTATGCTCGACGATCGCTCAAAAATGCAATGGCGCGGGCAGCCCGTCGGTTATTACAACCTGTCGATGATGGACACGCGCCTGGTTGGCATTGTGCTGATCGCCCCTGATGTATCCACCGCCACAGGCACCGTCCCGGTCATGGCGTATGTTCCCCATGACCCGGAGCATCCGCTCAAACTGTACCCGTCGACGCTCGATTTCATGGCGCAACTGACACGCCAGCTGCGCGGTGGCACCTCCAGCAAAAGTTATCAACAGTACTTCAGCCAGTTCGTGCCCCATCAGCAACGCGGGCATTTCTTTGCCGGCCTCAATGACCGCCTGAGCACAATCGAATGGCAGCCGGTCCCACCTGGCTCCAACTTGCCCAGTTGGCGTGAAACACCCGTGGCCAACCCTGACTTGAAGTTCAGCCTGTCGAGCGTCAAGACCGACCGAGAGACGGTGTTCAAGAATGATCTTTGGGGCTACTACTACCGCCAGAAGCTCAACAAGATTCTCAACGATGGGCGGGAAATCGCGATTTCCACCGAGTACGCCGATCGCATGGCCCGCTGGGCCTGGTGGGATAACCTGGAAAAAATGCTGTCGGACATTCTCAACGTCGCGCTGCTGGTGGCGACGCCACTTGTCCCTGGCCTTGGCGAGCTGATGCTGGCGTACACCGCCTATCAACTGACCGATGAAGTGGTCGAGGGTATCGTCGACCTGGCCGAAGGTCATTTTGCCGAGGCGGCAGAACAGACCATCAGCGTGCTGGAAAGCGTCGTCCAACTGGGCGCATTTGCGGCGGGCGGCGCAATCGGTAATGTCGCGCGGGCGAAGCTCTCGCCGTTTTTCGAAAGTCTGAAACCGGTGCAGTTGGCAAATGGTGAGACACGGCTGTGGAACCCTGACCTAAGCCCTTATCAACGAGCCGACGTGGTTTTGCCGGCGGATGCACGGCCTGATCGACAGGGTATTCACCAGCATAACGGCCGGCGAATTTTGCACCTGAACAATCAACACTTCGAAGTGCTGGACGACCCGGTTACCGGGCAACAGCGCATTCGCCATCCGCAGCGGTTCGATGCCTATGCACCGACCCTGCGACACAACGGCCAGGGTGCCTGGGTCTGCGAAACGGAGAACCCGCGCGAGTGGGAAGGCACGACCCTGATGCGCCGCCTGGGCCATACGACCGATGCCTTCAGCGACACGCAACTGGAGCAGATCCGTCAAATCAGCGGCACTGAAGAGGCCGCGCTGCGCAGGATGCACGTCGAGCACGCCCCACCGCCGCCTTTGCTAACCGACACCCTGCAACGCCTGGGGGCACCGGTGAATCCGCCTCCTGTGTTGTCCCCCGAAATGGCTGCTCTATTCAGCGGTTTTCCCGAACTGCCCGACCCCGTCGCGGAAAAAATCTTCGCCGGCGCCACCCATTCGGAACGACAGCAGACTACCCGGCACAAGCGCCTGCCCTTGCGCCTGAAAAGCCAGGCCAGGGAACTTCAGTTCGAAACCCAGGCGGTGCGCGCCGCCCACGGTCTGTACGACAACGCGCTGGTCAGTGGCGATACCGAACGCCTGGTGCTGGGCACCTTGCGGATGCAAACCGATACCTTCGGCAACCTGCGCATCGAAATTCGCCAGGGCGTGCTCGACGGCGAACTGCGATGCAGCGCCGGGCCGGAAGATGCAGCACAAGTAAGGATCATGATTCGCGACGAATCTGGAAAATACGAAGTGCGTGACGCCGAGGATCAGCAGATCCACGCAGCCGATGATTTTCTTCCTGCCCTGCTCCAGGCCATGGGCCGGGATGGGCGCAGAGCGGTGGGATATCGAGCGGGGGATGTCGGGTTCTTCAAGCACTGGATCATTGCCAAAACCGAAACACCGAGCGAGCGCCGCGCGGTTCTGGCCACTCCACCTATTCGTGCTGTGGCCGAGCACGAAACCATGCTGTTGGTACGTGGTCCCGTTATCAGCAGGTCCGGCGAAACACTGCACGAGCGGATTCACGACCTGCATCCTCACTTTAGCGACAACGAGGTCGACACCTTTGCCCAGGCTCTGATCGAAAAGGGCGAACCGATGACACGTCTGGAGGAACAGAAAAATGAACTCGACGAACTACGCAGGACTGTCGAACTCTGGGAGCACCAATTCGCCGGGCTGGATGCCGATAATCCGATTCCTTTGCGTGGCGTCCGGCAACACATTGCCCTGGGCTTGCTCGACTGTTTTGAGCGAAAAAACACCAATCTCGGTAGCCGTACCGATCCGCACTGTTATGCGCTGGATCTGTCAGAGGACCTGCTGCCACTGGACCTGGAATCCGGGTGGCCGGAACGACCGCAGCTAGAAAGGTTTCTGGACAAGGTCACGATCCTGAAACTCGACAACACGCGCTTTTCCGGCAAGGCGAACGGTTTGTTGAAAGACTTCCCCAACCTTCGTGAACTCAGCGCCAGCCGGTGCGAGCTGACAAGCCTGCCGGAACACATTGGCACCATGCATCGGCTGGAACGCCTGCGCTTGAGTGACAACGAGATCGTTCTGGACGCCCCCGCAGTGGAGAAGCTAAAGCACCTGACCTATCTGGAAATACTCAAGCTCGATGAAAATCCGTTGGGACGATCTGTGGACATCTCACTTATGCCCCGGCTGAAAGTCGTAGGGTTGAGAGACACCGTGATCATGACCTGGCCCAAAGGCGTTTTGAGCAATCCCAGACCCCGCGGCTTACTGCTGGACCTTCGAGACAACCCGATCAGCCTCATTCCCAACGTGGTCCCCGGCACCCCACAAGCCTGGGTAGTGGGGCGTACACGGCTGGATGTCGGCAATCTGTCGGAACCGAACCAGTTGCTCTACCAGGAAATCCGCCGCTCAATGGCGCTGCCTCCGGAGCCTATCGTGCCCTCTAACACTCAGGCAGAGCTGATGATCAGCTCGAACTACAGCGCTGACCACTGGAATGATGTGCCTGGCTGGGGCGTCGATCGGGCCAACCTTTGGTCTGAACTGATCGACGAGCCCAAGGCCGAGCGGTTCATGACTGTACTGCTCAACACCAAAGACACTGCCGACTACCGGGCCGGCGGCCGGGCTCAGGATCAATTGCTACAAAGGGTCTGGCGCATGCTTGATGCCGTGCATGTCGACACCCGCTTGCGGGAAAAGCTGTTCACCATGGCAATCGCACCCGTGGACTGTGCTGATGCCGGCGCACAGCTGTTCAACCACATGGGCATCAACGTGCTCGCCTCCGAGGCCTACTCGTACTCCATCGATGCGGCAGAGCTTGAGCAGAAACTGGTGACCCTGGCCAAAGGTGCGGCACGACTGGAACAAGTGAACGACATTGCCCGGGCCGACGTCGCCAGCCGTGGCGGCAATCCTGACGAGGTCGAAATCTATCTGGCTTATCAGACCGGGTTGGCACAACGCCTGGGCTTGCCCTGGCAATCGGAAGGCATGCTCTACCGGCCAGTCTCGGGCGTCACCGACAGCATGATCGATCAAGCCTATGACACGGTGCTGGCCCTGGGCGAAGTCGATGGTCTGGTGAACAGAATGCTCGAGCAAGACTTTTGGGAAAACTACCTGGTTGAACGCTACTCGGTTGAAGTGGAGGCGAACAAACGCCACTATCAGAGCCTGTTCGACCAGTTGGAAACCTTGCGCACCACGCAGCGCGAATGGCTCGAATCGACGTCGGACATTGAGAAAGCCGACCTGCGCAACCGGCTCAGGGAACTCATCAACGATCTTCCCGTTCCAGAGACCGTGGTCTTTGCCGATGAGCCCATCAGCGAAACTGACTTCGATCGTTTTCTCGTCGACCTGGGTGACGAGGAGAAACAGATGGCGAGACAACTGACCCGAGAGGCTCTGCGCAAAGCCGGCCAATAAAGTCCACAAAGCAAGTCAAAGGCAGCCTGACGCATCAGGCTGCCGCACATCAAGGCGCAGCGGCGATGAATATCAGTTGCACATTGCCGTAATAAACACCCGGTTTGTATCCGCCGACAGGCACTTTCGGCACGATCTCCAAGGGAAAGCGGCCACCGGCGATTGCTTGCGCGGCGGTCAGTACTTCCCGCGGTTGTGGGTCATGGCTCAACTCCTTGCCATTGAAGCTGACGCGCAAATAAATGTTCTGATCGTCACGCCCGTTGGACAGATAAGGTTCTGCCTCCAACCGTGCTTCGATTGCGCTGGTGTCGTGCTTGACGTCGAAATTCTTGCGCAGCCCCTCCAATGTCTTGGTATGGATGTTCCACGCTAACGTCTGTTCAAGGTGTATCCAGTTCGACTCGGCCGGAATGATGTAAAACCCCAACGTCGGGATATTCACCGACACTTCGAACGTGCGCTCTTCCCGGGCCGCAAAAGCCTGGGTACTTATCAGCGCCATCACGCTCATCCACACGGCGATGGTCGATTGCTTGATCATGTCAGGTACCTGTTGCGACAAAAAATACCGCGAGCCAGCCAAGGTGACTCGCCCCTCCCGGTATTACTGGCTGGCGATGCGCAGCGTTTTTTTCGATGCGCCTTCCACCAGATTGAAGCGATATTCGCGGCCGGGCTTCTTCTCGAACTCAAAGGTTTTACCGGCCAGAACGTGGTGTTTGGTGGTCGGCTCACACTCGGTTTCGTTTTTCAGCGAGCAGTTGCGAAACTCATCGATCAGCACCACGGTATTGCCGTTGTTGCGCAGCCGGTAAACGCCGGGACTGTCATCGATCACACTGTCGAAGCGACTGTTTTTCGGTCGGACAAAAAACACCGTGCCAAACCCGGTCATCACGTTGACCCCCGCCGACAGGTTCTGTTTGTAGGCATCGCGCTCTTCACTCGACACCGCGAATTCGTCTTCTTTCTCCGGCACCACCGGCACGAAGCGCACGCGGAAATAACGCTCGGTGTCACGTTCGCCCATGTGCAACAAGCGCGTGCCCTGCATACCTTTGGCCGGCACGATCAGTCGCGCGGGGCTGGCCATCAAGCCATCCCGACCACTGCCGTCCGCCTGGGTCTTGACCGGAATTTCACGATGGCTGCCATCGGCGTCGTAGACGATTTCCAGGATGTTGACCTTGACGAACGCCGTGCTGTCTCCACTGTTGAACACGCGCTTGAGGTAGGTGCTCTTGTCGCTGTCGAGGTAGTCGTAAACCGTTCCGACATTGATTTGTGGTCCGGCCTGAATACCCAAGGAAAACCCGCTCAAAACCAACAGTGCCCATAGACGTTTCATACCCTTGAATCTCCTGACATTGAATACAACCCCGGACCGAACCATCGATACGAGGCCCATCAGACTTCCGAATCCCAGATCACGGTAACTTTGCCGCGATAGGTGGACGCCACACCGGGTTGAATCATGAATTCCATCTGATGTGGCGGGATCTCGAAGTGCAGAATTCCCGGTGCTCGATCTACATAAAAACCAGGTTGAAATTGCTGCGCATTGGCAGCCCCTGTTCTGAGTCGCTGGCGCTTGACCGGTTGCCCCGCGAGATTGGTCAACCCGTTTGGCAGACTGACGCTGACTTGCAATTCGACCGAGCGTTTCGACACCGGATCAAGAATCAGGCAGTCATAGGGGAAACCAGTGATTTCACACTCCAGCAGCATCTTGAACCGCGAAGACGCGGAGATATTGAACGTCTGGTCCCGAAACAAACGCACAGGTCTACGCCCCGCCTGCAACCAGCTTTGCCAGCCCCCCGCCGGGACCAGTTGGACTTTTTCGCCGCCAGGGGGGATGTCGACCTTGAGGGTGTGTTGCACATCCAGATTGAAGTTCAGGGTCAACGCCGAATCGCTCGGCAACATGACGTCGCCGAAATCGAAATCGCCGTTGGGTCCGATGCTGTAGGTCAACGAGCCTCTGTATTGCCCTGAAGACATGCCCAAGGGGTTGGGGGTTTCCAGTTCGTAGGCAAAATCCAGATACTCAAGGCGTAACCACGGCACATCAAACTTTGCCTGTTTGGAACACACGGCCTCTATCGGGGTTTTCCAGAAAAAGCTGTAGCTCGTATTCGTGAACCAGCCTACCCCGCTGTAGTGACAAGGTAGCGGCGCATATACCCAACTAGCCCCCCATAACAAGTTATGCGCAATCCTGTAGTCATCAGCCTCGCCCACCAACTGCATTACGTCGTCGGTCCTGTAACGCGATCCAATGCCGGCAATCCGGACCCTGACCGTTTCTGGCTCACCGGTAGTTTCGTGAATGACCGTCAGTGGTCGCCATTGGGCCGGTGCTTTCAACATAGCGCCTTGGCGTTCGGAAGCATGATTGGCCCGAATAGGAGCACGGGAGTCGAACTGGATCGGCACCTGCAGGCTGAACATCTCCTGCTGTTCACACTGTTCCGGGTAACTCGCGCAGTAACCGCTGGGCGGCGTGGTGTTCAGAAACTTGTTGCGATGTGGGAAGGCCGAATCCGGCTTGAATACAGCGGTAATTGAGACCTCTTCAGCCTTGACTGGATAAGCCACTGCGCAGGTGATCAAAGCGCCGGCCAACCACCAATGCCGACGTGTAACGAAAGAACGCGAGACGTTCATTTAGACATAACCTCCTATTAGCCCTGGCCGATGTCAGCCCGCCGTTTCAACCTTGTGGGTGGCATCCGCCAACGTGTCCGGCGAACAACGCAGATCACCGATCATCAGCACGTTGTTTTCACTGCGGTGCTTGTCGATATCAAGGCGGAACTGACACAACAACTGGTCCGCGTAACGCACTTCCAGGGTTGGCGAGCCGGCATTCATTTCCATGGAGAAGAAGCCATCGACTTCGCTGACCCCACGGCTGGCGTGGTTGATCACGTGATGGCCCTTGAGCGGCTGTCCTTGCGGGTCGAGCAAGCGGCCGAGCACGGTCAGGGTTTTCATGACCCGGATCTTGCGGTACTCCACCCCCCCCTTGTTCAGGTGATAGCGCGTGCGTGCCGGCTCAATGCTCGCCGCCGGGACGTCGTTGCCTTCGAAATCGAAGCTCACCGAGCTGTTTTTGTAAGCAGTGAGCGGTATGAAATTGCGTCCGGGACGCAAGGCCGCGCTGCCGCCGCTGAGGTCGTCGGCACGCAGGGCGATGCCGTCGATGTCGGACTCGACATCGACAATCATCCCGGCGCCGCGGCCTTGATGCTGACTGGTCAACGCCATGCGCTGCGCTCCAACGACAAGCGTGCTGTCGAGGTTCAAACCACCGGTGAAATTGTCGTTGAAGGACGAACGCTGGATGAACCCGTCACCATTGATGGCATCGGTGCGAAAGTTCGCCAGACTCGACAATCCGACACCGTAGGTATCGGTCAACGCGGTCACCGATACGCTCTGCAACACATGGTCTTGCAGGTCCTTGCGCCAACCCAGGGAGGCGTTGTTGTCACGGCTGCCATCACGGGCGGTGCGGCTGCCAATGCTGCCGGAAACCTGCTGCCCCGGGCCACCGAGCGCCATGTTGATGCTCAGATCGACCCCGCGATTACGCGCATCACCACTGCTGTAACTGCCCGGACGATCAAACAGCGAGAGCCGCCAGTTGGCATCGCTGCCGAACAGAACGGTGCGTTGCGTCCAGCCCAGGTCCACCCCCATGCCTTCGACGTTGCCCTCGCTGTGGGACACCCGTGCGTTGAGCGAGCTTTTGCGGCTGATCCGGTGGTTCAGCGCCAATGAAGAATTGCTGGTCTGGCCGGTGAACACATTGCGCTGACGCACTCGGGTACCGTCGGGCAATGTGTCGAAGGTGTTGGTGGTGTCGAGCCAGCTGCGGTTGTGGCTGACCACCAGACTGCCGGCGCCATAGTTGTACAGGCCTTGAAAATCGGCACCGGTGCCGTGGTCTTCGGTCTGGTACAGGTTGGCGTAGAGGCTGACGCTGTTGGCCAGGCTCCAGTCGATGGAGCTGCCGTACTGCAGCTTGTCACTGACCTGGCGTGCCGACAGCCCGAAAATCACCCGTGGGTGCAGCAAGTAGTTGAATGACGCCCCCAGCGTCGCATCGCCGCTCTCTTGATCATTCCAATTACTCAGCAACTTGCTTTCCTGTCCGGCAAACAGGTTGTAGCGCCAACGCTCATCGTGGTTGCGCCAATTGTTCGGCTTGTAAATCAACTCCTGGGTGGTCGATGTGATTTGACCGTCTTCGATCAACCGCACTTCCACCTCGTAAATGCCACCAGGCAACGGACGGGTGTCGAGGGTTTGCAAACCGGCCGGGACCGACTGGGTATTGATCAGCAAGCCATCGCGGTAAATTTCCACGGAACCCTGTCGGTTGGCCGTGACATAGACCGGATAGACGCTGGGTTTCGGGCTGTCGATCGCCAGGCTGTCGGAACTGCCGAACATCACGCCCACCGCCGTATCGGGGCTGTTGCCGAACGAACGGGGTTCGCGCGTCAGGCCTTCGGAGTTGGGGGTGAAGTAGCCCAGGCGGAAAAAACGGCCCTCCAGTTCGCGCTGGCTATAGAGCTCGTGCACCGCGTGGTAGGTCTTGTTGTCCGGACCGCCAAGACGGGACAGTTGCATGTTGAAGGTCTGGCTCCAGTTGCCCAGGCTGCCGCTGGCCTCCAGACCGAAACGACCGCCCAGGTCCTGACCCTGGCCGCCATTGAGATTGAGCTGGTTACGTACCATCAGGCCGTTGCTGCCGCCTTCGGGCTGATCGTAGAAACGCTTGGCTTCGCTGTCGCGCTCGGCATTTTCAGTGACGATCGACAGCAATGAATTTTCGAGGTTGTAGTGAACCGCCAGCATCTGCTCCGGGCATTGGCTTGTGCAGGTGCCCAGTGTCACACCGGGTTTGAGAATATCGGCCCAGGTATCACGCTCACTTGCGCTGAAGCGGCTTTCGCTGGTGTCAGTGAAATCGAGCAGCGTTACCCGGTCATCCCGGGACAACACAATCATCGCCTCCCCCAGCGGTTGTTGATCGAGTTCGACCCGAACCGCCAAGGGAACATCGAAAAAATGCTCCTCGAACTCGGCCGGCAAGCCCTTGGCCTGTGCCAGCAAACTTCGCGGCGAGTTATCAACGGAAGTGGGCGCCGCAAATGCACTGCTACATAACAGCAGCGCAAGCGCCGCCGCGATGGGCGTCATCGGGAACATGAACGAGTTCTCTAATTACGAAGGAGTTCAAGCACGGCCGACAAACCGGAAAGTTTGCCGACCGAGAACGTTACTTAAAACAAGTAAACGGTTTGCCGTCGCCGATACTACTTAGACGGAAGGCTCGACAACCAACATCACGACGCCGGTGTAATCGCCTGCATCAGGTTTTTGCGTGGTGACCGCACTGATTTTGAATGGCGCGCGATAACGGGTATTGGACTCTTCATCTCCAACAACTTCCTGTGAAGTGGTTGTCAGCGTCTTGCCATTGAGTTCGACTTTCAAGTCGATGCTTTTGTTACCGGCAATCAGCTTGGGGACGCCTTCAAGTCGTGCGTTTACCTTGCCGGCGGTATGAAGCACATCAAAGTGCCCATCGACAGATCTCATGGAGTCGGTAGAAGGGTTGTAGCTCATGTCCTGATCCTTGTTGACCAGATCAAAGTCAACCGGCACCGCATAGAAGTCGTCAGCATTGACAGTAGCAACCAGACTGATGGTGTGCCTGGCTTCGGTAGCGGCAAACGCCATCGAAGAACTCAGAGCCAGAACAGCCAGGGGAGCAGCGAACGCGATTTTCTTGAACATCTTTCAGTACCTGTGTTTTTAAAAGGATGAAGGGCTGAAAGTTCATGCCGAGCAAAAACTGTCACGAGCAGCTATTGGCTCAGCCGAACTTTCAACGCCGAAAGATGATCGATCAATTGTTCTTGAAAGTAAGCAAGAAAGTTCCTGCAAGTGCGTAGCCGGAGTGCCATGACAGCAGAAAGAAAAAAACGGAAATAACTACAGAAGCGATGTTTGGCTGTAAGAGACAGACTACAAGCAGCTCCTGCTCGCCATGACACTCGAGAGATTAACAAAGTAACTTCTGTAAGACCAATACCACAACCCAAGTAAACAAAGGTGCAAACTAACCTATTAGAGAGTTAACACTAATTCTGGAGATTTTACCTGTCCTAACAAGCACTATTTTTTCGATATGACCCTCAAGCCAGGGCCGATATGGGGAGTGCCGTTGGTCGGGAGTCATTGCCATCTCATTAAGATATATCTTAAGTTGTATCTAAAGACGACGAGAGAAAGCAGAAAATGAGAGACCATCATTCCCCCCACCGCGAGCACGGCGATGGCCGCGACGGCTTCGAAAAACGTCCCGCCCGCGAACGCGGAAGCCGTGGGCCCCGGGTCTTTGCCCCCGGCGATCTGAAGTTGTTGCTGCCGGCATTGATCGCCGAGCAGCCGTGCCATGGCTACGACCTGATCCGCCAGATCGAAGGCATGTTCGAGGGCGCCTACTGCCCCAGCCCCGGTGTGATCTACCCGACCCTGACATTCCTGGAAGAAAGCGAACTGATCCTGGGCGACGCCGAAGGCGGAAAAAAACGCTACACCATCACCGATGCCGGACGTCTGTTCCTGCAAGAGCAAGCCGTTGCACTGGATGGCGTGCGGATGCGCATCGACGTCAGCAAGCGTTCGCTGCGCGGCCATGATCGCCCGGCGGAAATCCATGAGGCTGTGCATAACCTGCGCCACGCCCTGCAAATGCACCATGGACGCTGGAGCCCGGACGAAATCCTGCGGGTACGTGACCTGCTCAATGACACCGCCAAAGCCATCGTCGACGGCCCTGCCGTTCAACCCGTTCAGGAGAACGCCGAATGACTGAAGTCATCGCCTCAACCATTCACCGTGTCATGCACGAAATCAAACGCCGTCGCCTGGAAGTGTTGCGCGTGGTCGACCTGACCCCGCGCATGCGCCGAATTACCCTGGGCGGCCCTGAATTGGCGGGTTTCGTCAGCCAGGGCACGGACGATCACGTCAAGTTGTTGTTCCCGCAGAATGCCGAACAGGCCGCGGCGCTGGAAACCCTGGTACTGGGCGCCGGCAAGGACAACGGTCCGCTGCCTGAGATGCGTGACTACACCCCGCGCCGCTATGACCTCGATACCCTGGAGTTGGACATCGACTTCGTACTGCACGGCGACGGCCCTGCCTCGACCTGGGCGGCGCAGGCCCAGCCCGGGCAGTTCCTGCACATCGGCGGGCCACGGGGCTCGATGATCGTGCCGGACATCTTCGACAGCTATTTGCTGATCGGCGACGAAACCGCCCTGCCCGCCATCGCCCGGCGTCTGGAAGGCCTGGCGGCCAACCGCCGTGCGCTGGTGATCGTCGAAGTGGAAAACGGCAAGGAGCAGCAGGTGCTGCACAGTGCGGCCGAGGTCAATGTGATCTGGGTGCTGCGCGAAGGTGGCAAGGACAATCTGCTGGCTACCGTGCGCCAGATCCAGATGCCATCCGGCAGCCTGTATGCGTGGGTGGCGACCGAGAGCAAAGTGTCGCGGCAGATTCGTCGGGTATTGCTCGATGAGCATGGGCTGGATGAGCAGTTCGTCAAGGTGGTTGGGTACTGGAAATTGGGGGACAGCGGCGAGGAGTGACCGGAATCACCATGTGGCGAGGGGGCTTGCCCCCTCACCACATAAAGCATTCCAAACCGCCATATCCGCGCTCACCTTCGAGCCCGCCACCGATCCAGCCCGATCACCAGCAACGCAATCACCACAAACCCCGCCAACAACCCACCGGCATTGATGAACACCTGTGGATAACCCAGTTTGTCCACATCCACGAAGGGATACGGGTAAACCGCCAGCAGATGCCCGCGCAACAGCGCATAGGCGAAATACAGCAGTGGATAAATCACCCACAGCGCGATATGCCACACGCGCAATGTGCCCTTGGGCACACACCACCACCAATACCCCAGGAACAGCAACGGCATGATGTCGTGCAACAGTTCATCGGCCAGCCATTGCCAGCCCTCGGGATGCCACAAGTGGCGCAGCAGCAGGTTGTAGGCGAGGCTCACCACGGCGATGCTCACGGCAATCGCACTGCTGACCCAAGGCTGCAGGAACCAGCGGCGCGCGGCTGACTCGCGGGATGTCCATTCACAGGTCAGCACGGTCGCCACCAAGGTGTTGCTCAGCACGGTGAAATAGCTGAAAAAACTCATCAGCCCGCCGATCAGGCTCGCGCCCAGCGTCCAGCGTGAATGGAGAATCAGGTACATCTGGATGCTCAATCCCGCCCAGCCAAGCATGGCAGCCATGGCCACCAAACGACGGCGTAACGCAGACGGGTCGGCCATGTTCAAAGCGGTCGTTTGGTGCGCATCAACTTCACATACAGGCGTTCGACCTTCTCCCGCGCCCACGGGGTCTTGCGCAGGAACGTCAGGCTCGACTTGATGCTCGGCTCGCTCTTGAAGCAGCGGATATCGATGCGCTCGGCCAGCCCCGACCACTCGTAGTGTTCAACCAGTGCGTTGAGGATCTGTTCCAGCGTCACGCCATGCAGCGGATCGGTGTTGTGTTCGGTCATGCCGGGCCTTCGAGCAGAGTGGGAATTGGAAGCCGCGCACCTTACGTTAAATGTAGGTGAAACGGAAAAGATCGTCCGGACAAGTCCCGTGCCTGTGCAGGAACACGCGCGGATGGAGTCACTCAAGACTGCGATCTTTTGTCACTGTTACCAAATCCGAAACGATGCATGTCAGCAAAAGCACTTTCTCTATTTGTAACAGAACATTATCCTTGCGCCCCGCTGCCTGCTGAAACGCTTCTGCTTTCGCTTCACGCCTGCTGCTTTCCGTTTATCCCCCAGAAAAAGATCAAGAACTCCGTCTCTATGCCTGACTTTAAATCTTTGCAAGACAGCGCTGTCTTTGCAACTGCTGCCCACCGAAACATCCTGCCCCTGATTGGTGGCCTCACCGCGCTGGGCCTTGCCTCCTGCGTTCAGGCGGCGCCGGCCTTCGATAGCGATTCACCGTGGATGCTCGGTGACTGGAACGGCACTCGCACAGAGCTCGCGGAAAAAGGCTACGACTTCAAAGTCGATTACACCGGTGAAATGGGCAGCAATCTGCACGGTGGCTACGACCACGACCGCACCGCGCGCTACAGCGACCAGTTCGGCCTGGGCACCCACCTGGACTTGCAGAAGATCCTCGGCTGGGACGATGCCGAATTCCAGTTGACCATCACCGAACGCAACGGCAACAACATCAGCAACGACCGCATCAACGACCCGCGTGTCGGCGGCTTCACCTCGGCCCAGGAAGTCTGGGGCCGCGGCCAGACCTGGCGTCTGACGCAGATGTGGTATCAGCAGAAGTTCTTCGATGAAAAACTCGACATCAAGGTCGGCCGATTCGGCGAAGGCGAAGATTTCAACAGCTTCCCCTGCGACTTCCAGAACCTGGCGTTCTGCGGTTCCCAGGTCGGCAACTGGGCGGGCGACATCTGGTACAACTGGCCGGTCAGCCAGTGGGCGATGCGGGTCAAATATCACCTGACGCCAGAGCTTTATGCACAGGTCGGCGCGTACGAGCAGAACCCGTCAAACCTTGACCGCAACAACGGCTTCAAGCTCAGCGGCAGCGGCACCCAGGGCGCGGTCCTGCCGGTGGAGCTGGTGTGGACGCCAAAACTCAACGGCCTGCCGGGTGAATACCGCGCCGGTTACTACTACAGCAGCGCCAGCGCCACCGATGTCTACAAGGACAGCAATGGCCAACCTGCCGCCCTGAGCGGCGAAGCCTACCGCAGCGCCTCGAGCAAACACGGCGTGTGGCTGGGCCTTCAGCAGCAAGTCACCAGCCTGGCCAGCGACCACTCCCGGGGCCTGAGCCTGTTCGCCAACGGCACGATGCACGACAAGAAGACCAACGCCATCGACAACTATGTCCAGGCCGGTCTCGTCTACAAAGGCCCGTTCGACGCGCGCGCCCGGGACGACATTGGGTTCGCCATGGCCCGCGTCCACGTCAACCCGGCCTTTCGCAAGAATGCCGAGGCGACCAACCAGGCCAACGCCGTCTTCGACTTCGACAATCAGTCCTTCCTGCCGCCCCAGGACACCGAATACAGCGCCGAGCTCTATTACGGCGTGCACGTGACCAACTGGCTGACCGTGCGCCCGAACCTGCAATACATCCGCCATCCCGGTGGCGTGAACGAGGTCGATGACGCGCTGATCGGCGGGATCAAGGTCCAGTCCTCGTTCTGACAAACACCACAAAGCCTTTGTAGGAGCGACATGTGGCGAGGGGGCTTGTCGGATCGCCGCACCGCCCCGTTGGGTTGCGAAGCGACCCCAATACTTGCAACCGCGACGTGTCAGGCACAACGAGTGCAATGCTTTGCGACTGCTTCGCAGCCGAACGGGGGCAAGCCCCCTCGCCACACTGCTCGCTCCTACAGGGACTGCGTCAACCACACCCGTTTTATCTGAACCATGCCCGCACAAGATCGTCATCTACAGTGAACTTGCGCAGGACTACTTGAAACGTCACGGAGAATCACACTATGAGCACTGATAGTGCCTTGGGTCGAAGCCGTCTATGGCCGACCCTGCTCGGCATACTGCTTCTGCTAATGGGCCTGGCCATGCTGGCCGGGGGGATCAAGCTGAGCATGCTCGGCGGCTCGCTGTATTACCTGCTGGCCGGTATCGGCATCGCGCTGAGCGGCGTGCTGTTGATCGCCGCCCGCCGCGCGGCCCTGGGCCTGTACGCACTGGTGCTGTTCGCCAGTACCGTTTGGGCGCTGTGGGAAGTGGGCCTCGACTGGTGGCAACTGGTGCCGCGCCTGGCGCTGTGGTTCGCCCTCGGTGTGGTGATGCTGCTGCCGTGGTTCCGTCGTCCATTGCTGATCAACGGCCCTGCCCCTATGGGCACTGGCGCCTTGAGCGTGGCCGTGGTCCTGGCCGGCGCCACCGCCGTAGCCAGCCAGTTCACCCATCCGGGCGAGACCCTCGGCGAGTTGGGTCGTGTCTCGGCTGACATGACCAGCACCGCGCCGCAGATGCCCGAAGGAGACTGGCAGGCCTATGGCCGCAGCGAATTCGGTGATCGCTACTCGCCGCTCAAGCAGATCACCCCGGCCAACGTCGGCAAGCTGCAAGAAGCCTGGCGTATCCAGACCGGCGATCTGCCAACTGCCGATGACCCGGTGGAACTGACCAACGAAAATACCCCGCTCAAGGCCAACGGCATGCTCTATGCCTGCACCGCCCATAGCAAGGTGCTGGCGCTGGACCCGGACACCGGCAAGGAACTGTGGCGTTTCGACCCGCATATCAAGAGCCCGGTGGGCTTCAAGGGCTTCGCCCACATGACCTGCCGTGGCGTGTCGTACTACGACGAAGCGGCCTACGCCAAGTCTGAAAACGCTGCCTCTGCAGTGATTTCCGAGTCCGGCAAAGCCGTTGCCCAGGCCTGCCCGCGTCGTCTGTACCTGCCAACCGCCGATGCACGCCTGATCGCACTCAACGCCGACACCGGCAAGGTCTGCGAAGGTTTCGGTAAAAACGGTGTGGTTGACCTGACTCAAGGCATCGGACCGTTCACCCCCGGTGGCTACTACTCCACCTCGCCAGCAGCGATCACCCGTGACCTGGTGATCATGGGCGGCCACGTCACCGACAACGAGTCGACCAACGAGCCATCCGGCGTGATCCGTGCCTTTGATGTACACGACGGTCATCTGGTGTGGAACTGGGACAGCAACAATCCAGACGCGACTGAACCGCTGCCAGAGGGCGAACACTACAGCCGCAACTCGGCCAACATGTGGTCGCTGGCCAGCGTCGACGAAAAACTCGGCATGGTCTACCTGCCACTGGGCAACCAGACCCCTGACCAGTGGGGCGCAGACCGTACCCCGGGCGCCGAGAAGTTCAGTGCCGGCCTGGTCGCGCTGGATCTGGCCACCGGCAAGGTGCGCTGGAACTACCAATTCACTCACCACGACTTGTGGGACATGGACGTTGGCAGCCAGCCAACCCTGCTGGACATGAAAACCGCCGACGGCATCAAGCCGGCTGTGATCCAACCGACCAAGCAAGGCAGCCTGTACGTACTCGACCGTCGTGACGGCACGCCGATCATCCCGATCAAGGAAATCCCGGTTCCGCAAGGCGCCGTGAAAGGTGACCACACCGCGCCGACCCAGGCCCGTTCGGACCTGAACCTGCTGGCCCCGGAACTGACCGAAAAAGCCATGTGGGGCGCCAGCCCGTTCGACCAGATGCTGTGCCGCATCCAGTTCAAGGAGTTGCGTTACGAAGGCCAGTACACCCCGCCGTCGGAACAGGGCAGCCTGATCTATCCGGGTAACGTCGGCGTCTTCAACTGGGGCGGAGTTTCGGTCGACCCGGTTCGCCAGATGCTCTTCACCAGCCCGAACTACATGGCCTTCGTCTCGAAAATGGTGCCACGCGCCGAAGTCGCGGCCGGCAGCAAGCGCGAGAGCGAAACGGCGGGCGTGCAACCGAACACGGGCGCACCGTACGCGGTGATCATGCACCCGTTCATGTCGCCGTTCGGCGTACCGTGCCAGGCTCCGGCCTGGGGCTACGTGGCCGGCATCGACCTGACCACAAGCAAAGTCGTGTGGAAACGCAAGAACGGCACCAGCCGCGACAGCTCGCCATTGCCTATCGGCCTGACACTCGGCGTGCCAAGCATGGGCGGCTCGATGGTCACCGCCGGCGGCGTCGGCTTCCTCAGCGGCACGCTGGATCAATACCTGCGCGCCTATGACGTCAACACCGGCAACGAGCTTTGGAAATCGCGCCTGCCGGCTGGCGGTCAGGCTACGCCGATGACCTACACCGGCAAGGACGGCAAGCAGTACGTGCTGTTGGTCGTCGGTGGCCATGGCTCACTGGGCACCAAAATGGGTGACTATGTGATTGCGTACAAACTGTCTGAGTAAGTTTTAGCGGCAGTAAAACGAAAGGCGACGTCCGTGAGGACGTCGCCTTTTTTTGTGACCGCAGATTTCAAAACACCCCCGCCCCCCCTGTGGGAGCGAGCCTGCTCGCGAAGAGGCCATACCAGTCGATATAAATGTGTCTGATACATCGCTTTCGCGAGCAGGCTCGCTCCCACAATTGAACGTGTCGTGCCGAAATCCAGCTAACCTGTCTCTGCGCTGATCACGCCTGCGAAACACCGTTTCGCAGAAAATGACCGTTGAAACCACCGCCAACCTGCCCCATCTAAGACCCATACCCATTGCGCAGGTGCCCCCCATGAGCGACCAGCAGGAATTCCCCGAAGACCCGAGCGAATACGCCGATCCGGAAAACGCCCCGCAGCACAAACCTGGCAAAGGCCTGGCCTTGCCTGGCCAGAACCTGCCGGACAAGGTCTACATCATCCCGATTCACAACCGCCCGTTTTTCCCGGCCCAAGTGTTGCCGGTCATCGTCAACGAAGAGCCATGGGCCGAGACCCTGGACCTGGTGGCCAAGTCCGAACACCACTCCCTGGCCCTGTTCTACATGGACAGCCCCCAGGAAGACCCGCGCCACTTCGACACCTCGGCCCTGCCGCTCTACGGCACCCTGGTGAAGGTGCACCACGCCAGCCGCGAAAACGGCAAGCTGCAATTCGTCGCCCAAGGCCTGACCCGCGTCCGCCTCAAGACCTGGCTCAAGCATCACCGCCCGCCATACCTGGTGGAAGTCGAGTACCCGCACCAGCCCACCGAGCCGACCGACGAGGTCAAGGCCTACGGCATGGCGCTGATCAATGCGATCAAGGAACTGCTGCCGCTCAACCCGCTGTACAGCGAAGAACTGAAGAACTACCTCAACCGCTTCAGCCCCAACGATCCGTCGCCGCTGACCGATTTCGCCGCCGCGCTCACATCGGCCACCGGTAGCGAGCTGCAGGAAGTGCTCGACTGCGTGCCGATGCTCAAGCGCATGGAAAAAGTCCTGCCGATGTTGCGCAAGGAAGTCGAAGTCGCGCGCCTGCAAAAAGAGATTTCCGCCGAAGTTAACCGCAAGATCGGTGAACATCAGCGCGAATTCTTCCTCAAGGAGCAACTCAAGGTCATCCAGCAGGAGCTGGGACTGACCAAGGACGACCGCAGCTCCGACCTCGAACAGTTCGAACAGCGGCTAGTGGGCAAAGTCCTGCCGGCGCCGGTGCAGAAACGCCTCGAAGAGGAAATGAACAAGCTTTCGATCCTCGAAACCGGCTCGCCGGAATATGCGGTCACCCGCAATTACATCGACTGGGCGACCTCGGTGCCGTGGGGCGTGTACGGCGAGGACAAACTCGACCTCAAGCACGCGCGCAAGGTGCTGGACAAACACCACGCCGGCCTCGATGACATCAAGGACCGCATCCTCGAATTCCTCGCGGTCGGCGCCTATAAGGGCGAGATCAGCGGTTCTATCGTATTGCTGGTTGGGCCGCCGGGCGTGGGCAAGACCAGCGTCGGCAAATCCATCGCCGAATCCCTGGGCCGGCCGTTCTACCGCTTCAGCCTCGGCGGCATGCGCGACGAAGCCGAGATCAAGGGCCATCGCCGCACCTACATCGGCGCGCAGCCGGGCAAACTGGTGCAGGCGTTAAAAGACGTCGAAGTGATGAACCCGGTGATCATGCTCGACGAGATCGACAAGATGGGCCAGAGCTACCAGGGCGACCCGGCCTCGGCGCTGCTGGAAACCCTCGATCCGGAGCAGAACGTCGAATTCCTCGACCATTATCTGGACCTGCGTCTGGACCTGTCGAAAGTGCTGTTCGTGTGCACCGCCAACACCCTCGATTCGATCCCTGGCCCGTTGCTCGACCGCATGGAAGTGATTCGCCTGTCGGGCTACATCACCGAGGAAAAAGTCGCCATCGCCAAGCGTCACCTGTGGCCCAAGCAGCTTGAGAAAGCCGGCGTGTCCAAGGGCAACCTGAGCATCAGCGACAGCGCGCTCAAGGCGCTGGTCGACGGTTATGCCCGTGAAGCCGGCGTGCGCCAGCTGGAAAAAAACCTCGGCAAACTGGTGCGCAAAGCAGTGATGAAACTGCTCGACGAGCCGAAGGCGGTGATCAAACTCGGCCCGAAAGACCTGGAGGCGTCCCTCGGCAAACCGGTGTTCCGCAACGAGCAGGTGCTGTCGGGTGTCGGCGTGATCACTGGCCTTGCCTGGACCAGCATGGGCGGCGCGACCCTGCCGATCGAAGCCACGCGCATCCACACCCTCAACCGTGGGTTCAAGCTCACCGGACAGTTGGGTGACGTGATGAAAGAGTCGGCGGAAATCGCCTACAGCTACGTCAGCTCGCACCTGAAGTCCTATGGCGGCGATCCGAAATTCTTCGACGAGGCCTTCGTCCACCTGCACGTGCCGGAAGGCGCCACCCCGAAAGACGGCCCGAGTGCCGGTGTGACCATGGCCAGCGCCCTGCTTTCGCTGGCGCGCAACCAGCCGCCGAAAAAAGGCGTGGCCATGACCGGTGAATTGACGTTGACCGGGCATGTACTGCCGATTGGCGGAGTGCGGGAAAAGGTGATTGCGGCGCGGCGGCAGAAGATTTTCGAGCTGATTCTGCCGGAGGCGAATCAGGGCAATTTCGAGGAGCTGCCGGAGTATCTGAAGGAAGGCATTACCGTGCACTTTGCCAAACGCTTTGCGGATGTGGCGAAGGTGTTGTTCTGACAACCAAGTAGGCTTCATCACCTTCATCAATGACAAACACAGTTTGCTCGTGATGAAGGTAGTGAAGACACTTTTCAATCGCCTTCGACGCATTAAAATATAATATTTATCGCGATTCGTTTTTAAAACCTGACAAAATTGACAGTATCGGACCACCCCCTTACTCTTATACATTCCCCATTCGATTTATCTTTTAATCCTTTAGGGAAATATCACCATGACATCTCAAAAGTTTTCCACGAAACCTAAAACCTCATATTACTTCACAGTAAAACAAAACTGCGATGAGCTCTTCAATGCCGACACAATTACTGTAAATCACCATGAAGGAGAAATAACAATCGAGGGTTCCAAAAACCTGTTTTCTCCAAATGGACGTGCGATCAACTTGATCATCGACTCATCCACTCCGAACGGAGAACAGGTGTTTGTACGTGGACAACGACTGAAAGATGTTTTCTACCTCAATGGGGGAGAAAAAAACTACGCCAACGAAGGAACTTTCAAATCCTATCTCGACATTCCCACTAAAAAATACTGGCTAAGTTTCAAGCTGAAATTCCACAATCAAGTCGACGAGATTGAAGGTGAACTCGAAGTTACCGGATAAGTAGCTAATAGCCTCGTTTTCTCACCCTCGCATCAGAGCCTGACGCGTTCGCCACTCATCTTCACGGCTCTGGTCACACTTTGTCTCATCTTCAGTTATGCTCGCCGTTCGTCGTGAACGCCGGAGCCACCGAAGCCTATGTCCCCCATTCGCCTGTTTGTCCCCCTCGCCCTCGCCTTGCTGGCCGCGTGCGCCACGCAACCTGCGCACAACGTGACCGTGGAAAAACAAAGCGAATGTCCGGTGCAGCTCAGCAACGGGCAAAACCTGATCCTGACCCTGCCGAGCAATCCGACCACGGGCTATCGCTGGGCGATCCAGGATTCGGCCGGCGGCGTGTTGCACGCCCTGGGGCCAGAGGTTTATCGAAATCCGGAAGATGCCGGCATCGTCGGCGCGGCCGGGGTCTCGACCTGGCGCTTTCAGGCTTTTGCGCCCGGCACCGGGCGTTTGCGCCTGACCTCGCAACAACCATGGGCGCCGGAAGTGCTGCCGGTGGATTCGTTCGACTGCGCGATCTCGGTCAACTGACCGTGGGCTGGCTGATACTGGCGCTGATGGGCGCGGTAACCTTTCTGTATGGCGTGAGCGTGCAAGCATCTCTGCTGTGCCTGCTGGTCAAGCCGCTGCCGGTACTGGCCCTGCTGGGCTGGCTGCATGACGCACCGCCCGGCGAATATCGGCGCTGGATCAGCCTGGGCCTGATTTTCTCTCTGGTCGGCGACGTGTTGCTGGCATGGCCGGGGGATTTATTTGTGTTTGGCCTTGGCGCGTTTCTGGTCGCGCACCTGGCTTATCTCAAGGCTTATCTGAGTGATTGCCGACGACCGGCCGTGCTGCCGCTAGTGCTGGCCCTCGGTGTCGGTGCCGTCCTGCTGGGGATTCTGATTTCCAACGGCCTAGGCCCATTGCTGGTGCCCGTGATTGTCTATGGCACGGCCATCAGCGCCATGCTCTGGCGCGCCCTGGCCCGACTCGGGACCGACGTACCCAAACGCTCGGCGCTGCTGGCGGCAGCGGGCGCAGTGGCGTTCGTGTTCTCCGACAGCGTGATTGGCATCAGCCGGTTTGTGGTGCCGTTCGACGCGGCGCCTTATGTGATCATCCTCAGTTACTGGCTGGGACAATGGGGGATCACTGCCTCGGCATTCCCCCAAAGATCACGCTAACCCCTGTGGCGAGGGAGCTTGCTCCCGCTCGGCTGCGCAGCAGTCGCAACCCCGGCCAGTCGGATCCACCTGATTAAACCAGTTTGATTGGTTTTGGGGCCGCTGCGCGGCCCAGCGGGAGCAAGCTCCCTCGCCACAATGGTGTTTCTCTCCACAAATCATGGTGAGCCCACCGCTTTATCAGACAACCCGCGCATCCCCGCGCCAACTTGGCTAAAATGCCGGCCTTTTCCACCTACACCGCTGGAACCGCCGTGAGCAAAGAACCCGATCGCCTTTTCGCCCAGCCTTTGGCCCAGGTGCCTGACTTCGCCTTCAACGAGGACGTGGTGCGGGTGTTCCCGGACATGATCAAGCGTTCGGTGCCGGGTTATCCGACCATCGTCGAAAACCTCGGCGTGCTCGCCGCACAGTTCGCCCAACCCAACAGCGTGCTCTACGACCTGGGCTCGTCGCTGGGGGCCGTAACCCAGGCCCTGCGCCGGCATGTGCACACCGACGGTTGCCGAGTCATCGCTGTGGATAACTCGGCGGCGATGGTCGAACGCTGCCGCGAGTACCTCAACGGGCAGGATTCGATGTTCCAGGAGTTGCTGCCGGTCGAGGTGATCGAGGGCGACATCCTCGCGCTGGAGTTCCAGCCGGCCTCGGTGGTCGCGCTGAACTTCACCCTGCAATTCATCGCCCCTAACCAGCGCACGGCGTTGCTGTCGCGCATCCGTCAGTCGCTGTTGCCCGGCGGTGCCCTGATCCTCTCGGAAAAACTGCGCTTCGAAGACGAGCAGGAACACGCACTGCTCACCGACCTGCACATCGCCTTCAAACGCGCCAACGGCTACAGCGAGCTGGAAATCGCCCAGAAGCGCAGCGCCATCGAAAACGTCATGAAGCCCGACAGCCTCGAAGAACACCGCGAACGCCTGCTGGCCGCCGGGTTCTCGAAAGTCGTGCCGTGGTTCCAGTGTCTTAACTTTGCCTCGTTGATTGCCTTGCCATGATTGATCTGTCCCCCCTCGCCCGCCGTCTGGCCGGCACGCCGCTGGCCGAATGGGCCAACACCCTGCAAGCGCAACTCGACAAGAAAATGGAAAAGGGCCATGGCGACCTGGAACGCTGGCAAAGCGCGCTGGACGCCCTGCCGAAGATCCAGCCGAGCGAAGTCGATTTGCTCAATGGCTTGAAGCTGGACACCGATTGCAACGACGAGACTCGCGCGCAAATGCGCACCGCGCTGATGGGCCTGTCGCCATGGCGCAAGGGGCCGTTCGACCTGTTCGGCGTGCACGTCGATACCGAATGGCGCTCAGACTGGAAATGGTCGCGGGTCGCTCCGCACCTGGACCTCAAAGGCAAGCGCATCCTCGATGTCGGCTGCGGCAACGGCTATTACATGTGGCGCATGCTCGGTGCCGGCGCGGACAGCGTGATCGGTGTCGACCCGAACTGGCTATTCTTCTGCCAGTTCCAGGCAGTGCAGCGTTACTTGTCCGAGCCGAATGCCTGGCACCTGCCCTTCCCGTTCGAAGACCTGCCGCCGAACCTTGAAGGCTTCGACACGGTGTTTTCCATGGGCGTGTTCTACCACCGCCGTTCGCCGATCGAGCATTTGCTGGCGCTGAAGGATTGCCTGGTCAAGGGCGGGGAACTGGTGCTGGAAACCCTGGTGGTCGAAGGCGACAAGCATCAGGTGCTGGTGCCGGAAGATCGCTACGCGCAGATGCGCAACGTGTGGTTCCTGCCGTCGGTGCCTGCACTGGAGTTGTGGCTACGTCGGGCCGGGTTCACGGATGTGAAGTGCGTGGATGTGAGCACCACCACGGTCGAGGAACAGCGCGGGACGGAGTGGATGAAGTATCAGTCGCTCAGTGATTTCCTCGATCCCGAGGATCACAGCAAGACCGTTGAAGGGCTTCCGGCGCCGATGCGGGCGGTCATCGTGGCGAAGAAATAATTGGACACCAAGTAACCCTGTAGGAGCGAGCCTGCTCGCGATTGCGAACTGACATTCAGCACAGATGTGACTGTCAGATCGAATCGCGAGCAGGCTCGCTCCTACAATGGGTTTTGTGTTCAGTCTGAAGGTTTGGCGCGGCGCGCCTTGAAAAACTCGCTCAACACCGCCCCGCACTCCTCCGCCAACACCCCGCCCTCATACAGCACCCGGTGATTCAAAAAGCCCTGGGTAAAGAACTGCCCCTGGCTCTGCACGATCCCGGCTTTCGGCTCCAGCGCGCCGTACACCACCCGTGCAATCCGCGAATGCACGATCAGGCCTGCGCACATGCTGCACGGCTCCAGCGTCACATACAGCGTACTGCCCGGCAGGCGGTAGTTGCTCACCGCCTGGGCGGCGGCGCGGATGGCGACCATCTCGGCGTGGGCGCTCGGGTCGCTGCTGCTGATCGGGCAGTTGAAGCCGCGACCGATGATTTCGCCGTCCTGCACCAGTACCGCGCCCACCGGCACTTCGCCGAGGGCCGCGCCTTGGGCCGCCAGGGCCAGGGCCTCACGCATGAATTCGCGATCACGGCTGCGGTCGATGATGGCGGCGGGACGAATCTGACGCATCACGCCACCTCGATGGCGGCCATCAGGCCGGTTTCCATGTGGTCGATCACATGGCAGTGGAACATCCATACACCCGGATTATCCGCCACCAACGCTACCTGCGCGCGCTCGTTCTTGCCCAGCAGGTAGGTGTCAGTGAAGTACGGAATGACCTTGTGCCGGTTCGAGGCGATGACCTTGAAACTCATGCCGTGCAGGTGAATCGGGTGCTGGTACTGAGTCATGTTCTTCAATTCGAAAATGTAGCTCTTGCCCTTCTCGAGTTTGGCAATCGGCCGGTCGGCGCAGGTCTTGTCGGTGATGTCCCAGGCCTTGCCATTAATCTGCCACAGGCTCGGCGGCTTGCCGTTATCAACGTTGACCGACACCGAGCCGACCCATTCGAAATTGAAGTTGAGTTTCTCGGCATTGGCCAGGTCCGGCTCGGCAATCGGGTTGGCCGGCAGGGCCGGCGGCCACTCGGTCGGCGCATCGGTATTGGCCACCGAACGGAACGTGCCCAGGCGCACCGGGCCGTTGCGCAACGACAACTCCTCACCGGCCGGCGGGGCCTTGATCGCCAGGCAAATGCGCATGCCCGGACCGAGCCAGTACTCCTTGCCGAGCGGTCGTGGCTCGACCGGGTTGCCGTCCAGCGCATAGATCTGCGCTTCGACTCCGGGAATGTTCAGGCGATAGGTCAGGGTGTTATCGAGGTTGAGCAGGCGTACACGGGTGATCTGCCCGGCCGGCAAGTCGATCACCGCTTGCGGCACGCCGTTGATGGTCGCCAGGCGCCCCGCTGTACCGCCACGGGCCGCTTCACGGGGAATGCTGAACTCGACGAAATTGCCGACGTCGTCGACATGCCAGCTTTTCAGGCTCAAGGTCTTCTCATACTTGAAACCGGTCGGCTCGCGTTCGTCGATGATCAAAGGGCCGACCAGGCCACGACCGAGCTCTTCACTGCTGTTCACATGCGGGTGATACCAGTAGCTGCCGGCATCCGGCACGCGGAATTTGTAATCGAAGTACTCACCCGGCAACACCGGCAATTGCGACACGTAAGGCACACCGTCCATTTCCAGCGGCAGGCGGATGCCGTGCCAGTGGATGGTGGTCGCGACCGGCAGATGGTTGATGAAGCGCACCCGTAGCCATTCACCCTGGCGCACCCGCAATTCGGTGCCCGGCGCCGACGGGCCGAAGGCCCAAGCCTGGGTCCTGTGCCCGGCTACCAGTTCCACGTCCAGCGGTGCTGCGATCAGCTCGTAGTCGTGGCCCGCCTCGGCGTCAGCCATCTTGCCCAGCCAGTAGCGCGATGCGCCCCCCGCACCGACGCCAACGACAACAAGACCGGCCAGGCCACCGAGGATTTGGCGACGGGTAAACGACATGAACTCAACTACCTCACGTATCAGCGACAGGCCCGGGGCCCGCAAAAGGCGAATACGATACACCCGCAGTTGTGAAAGAAACAGCAAAGTGGGCGTGACGACGGGCCGCAGCGGGGCCGGCAGTCTGTTCGGATCCGCCTCTGACAGCACAGATCCATCAATACCGGACACCGTGCGCCGTCATTCCTACAGATCAGGCTGTAGTCCGCAGGGCATAGTGCCGACTTCAAACCCATCCATTTCTCAAGGAGAGAGAAATGAATTCTTCAGATACAAACTCACAATTCCTACTTCCCAACTCCGACGACGTGCAGGCCCTCAAAGACCTGGTGGTCCCGTTCGTGGAAGCATGCCCCGACATGCACGACATGGCCCATATCGAAGCCCGGGGGATTCTGGACAAGTACGGTATCCAGCACATCGATCCGGACAAAGTCTGGTGGCACCGTTTCGACAACACTTCGGTGACCAGCACCAAGGCCTTCCTGTTCTGGGAACACTACCCCAAGCCCATTGAGTCGCTGACCTTGCCGCAACTGGTGATCCAGCGCTTTCAAGCCCACGATCAGGACAATGCCGACCTGCTGGACAGTGACGGTGGTTTCTACAACGAGGGGGCGAACGCCCGGATCTACAACGAAACCAACGAGGTGAAGATGTACCCAAGCGTGGTCATCAAGGACCTGTGGCGCATCAATTTTCACGACCGCTATTGGGACAAGATGGGCGCCTTCTGGCGCCAGCATTCAGACAATTTCCGCACCCTGGCCAAGCTCAATTTCATTTCCAAGGCGCTGGAGGAACACGACGGCTCACGCCTGAGCAACGAGAACCTCAAGACCGTACTCAAGGCTGTGGCCGGCCACCTCTCCTGGCCCATCACCCTCGACATGCTCCACGCCCATGAGCCACCTGCCGAAGGCCTGCGGGCCACGCCCCTGTACATCGGCAACTACTTCGCCTGCGACATACTGCGCATCATCGACCGCCAGGGTCGGCAGATCCTGTATACCCCTGGCGAAACAGATGCCTTCCATGTATTCGAAACCTCCCACGACCTGCACTGGTGGCTGTTGTGCCAGAACAACCACCCGGATAATCGCGCCCGCTTCATGGCGCACTTTCCCCTGTCGGCCCAACAACAGGATGGCGACAACGTCGGCCTGAATCACACCCTCGACCTGCTGTATTCGACCTGGGGCAAATACGACAGCAGCCTGTTCGATCAGGACGCGCCCGACATCGAGGGTGACGTCTTCAGCTGGATCCGTGACTCGGTCAGGGAACGCATGTTCGACGACGCCGATCTGTCCCTGCGCTCCAATGGCGACCTGCGGGAAAAGCTGTGGATCGGCTACCTGAGCACCTTCAGCCGCCTCTTTGGGGCGATGGCCGTGGTGGGCTGGCCGGTTGCCCTCGCGGCTGTCGGCGCCGGCCTGGCCAACATCGGCCTGAACATCGACCAGGCCGTCAACGGGAAGAATACCCAGGAGCGCAAGGCCGGTGTACTCGGCGCCATCTTCAGCAGCATCGATACCCTCTTCAATGCGCTGGCGCTCGGCGGCTCGGTCGAGGTAGCGGAAGTCGGTGAAGCTAACGATGAGTTCACCCCCCAGGAGAATCTCGCCGCCGAAAACGAACACCCCAATGGCGCCCCGCCGAAAATCACCGTTGCCGCTCCTGGTCGAGCCTATGTCCTGGAAGGTGAAAACCCGCTAGCCCCGTTCGAGACCAATGAGGTACTCGATGGGTTGCAGGTAGCGGCCGAGGAAGGCCAGTACCGCAACATTTATCAGCCGGCGACGGGCGGCAACTACATCAGGATCAATGGCGACTACTACCTGGTGCGCTACGTCAACGAGTTGAAGACCTGGGTCATCATCGATCCCGCCAACCCGTTCTCGTTTTACCGCAACCTGCCGGTTCGCTTGAACGCCGCGGGTGAATGGGAACTCCTGACACGCCCCGGGCTGTATGGCGGCGGTAGCATTTTCGGATGCTGGCCATGGGGAAGGACGCCAGAACCTTTACCCAACGTAGCCAGCCCCACCACTGTCTATGACGTGCCCCTGGCGTTACGGGCCGAGTTGCTGCCTATCGTCACTGACGTTAACAAAGTCAATCACCTCAGTGACGCTTTCGACGACATCTTTAATCCCGGAGGCGCTCTGATGCAGTTCAAGGCCCTGAGAAAAACCTTGTTTCGAGACGCAGAGGCCTACTATCAAAACCTTCCGGAACTCCCTCCCAGGCCGACCATTCCGACCTTTGGCCCGGTAAGCCGAACCAAGGACATCATCGAGACGCTGTTCGAAGAGTCACCCGCCCTTGTAGTCGGCGAAAGCCACTCCAGCATTGGCAGCAAACAGTTCCTGATCGAGAACATGGAAATACTCAGCAAACAAAAGGTTAAAACCTTGTACATGGAACACCTGCTCAACGACTTCCATCAGGCGGACCTGGATGTTTTCAACAAGAGCGGCGTAATGTCGAAAAGCCTGAAAAGTTACCTGAAGAACCTTGATATAGGTCATCACACCGATCCCTCTGGCCGATTCACCTTTATGAAAGTGGTCAAGGCCGCGCAGAAAAACCACATTCGCGTACAGGCGATCGACTGTGCCGCCAGCTATCGCGTCGATAACATGTTCGAGACAGCACACGCCCACCGGCACAAAATGATGAATTACTTTGCCAAGATCATTATCGATGCTGATCAGGCCGCTAGAGGCCCTCATCGCTGGATTGCCTTGGTTGGCAATACCCACTCCAATACCTGGGAAGGCGTCGCGGGCGTCAGTGAACTGGAAGGAGGCATCGGACTGCGGGTAAAAAGTGCCGAGGTCGCCCAGCCCACGAGCATTGAGCAAGATCCGGGAAAATCCGGAACCAGCAGAACAGACAGCACCGTGTTCACCATCAAGAACGACCTGCTCCTGCAAGTGGAATCCCCAGAGCTTGCCAGGGAACTGGTACTCGAGGCTGCACTCAATCAACCGGGCATGTTCAGCATCGAGAAGTACGGCAACCAGCTCGAATTGGTTCACCGCACCCGGGACGGCTCACTGGTGCGCACACTGATCCACTCCGACGCCACAGGCGTGTGCATCGAGCGCCCACAGTGGGGCAGCATCAATAATAAGCAATTTGCCAGCCTGGCCGACCTTTCGGATGCACTGCGCCGCAATGGCTTGAAACCCACACGCGTCCCTTGAAACGCAAAAAGCCCCGGGTCTCTCGACCCGGGGCTTCGCTTGGCACTATCGGTTTGAACCTGGTTTCACAGGTTCAATTCGATCATTCCCACTCAATGGTCGCTGGCGGCTTGCTCGACACGTCATAGGTGACGCGGGAGATGCCTTCGATTTCATTGATGATGCGGCCGCTGACGGTTTCCAGCAGTTCGTAAGGCAGGTGTGCCCAACGCGCGGTCATGAAGTCGATGGTTTCCACGGCACGCAGGGCCACGACCCAGGCGTAACGTCGGCCATCGCCAACCACGCCAACCGATTTCACCGGCTGGAACACTACGAATGCCTGGCTGACCTTGTGGTACCAGTCGGCCTTGCGCAGTTCTTCGATGAAGATGTGGTCGGCGCGACGCAGCAGGTCGGCGTATTCCTTCTTCACTTCACCGAGGATGCGCACGCCCAGGCCCGGGCCCGGGAACGGGTGACGGTAGACCATGTCGTACGGCAGGCCCAGTTCCAGGCCCAGACGACGGACTTCGTCCTTGAACAGCTCGCGCAGGGGTTCAACCAGCTTGAGGTTCATTTCTTCCGGCAGGCCACCCACGTTGTGGTGCGACTTGATCACGTGGGCCTTGCCGCTTTTCGCGCCAGCCGACTCGATCACGTCCGGGTAGATGGTGCCCTGGGCCAGGTACTTGATGTTGTCCAGCTTGCAGGATTCGGCATCGAACACGTCGATGAAGGTACGGCCGATGATCTTGCGCTTCTTCTCCGGGTCGGCTTCGCCGGCCAGGTTGCCGAGGAACTGCTCTTCGGCGTTGGCGCGGATCACCTTGACGCCCATGTTCTCGGCGAACATGGCCATCACTTGCTCGCCTTCGTGCAAGCGCAGCAGGCCGTTGTCGACGAACACGCAGGTCAGCTGGTCGCCAATGGCTTTGTGCAGCAGTGCGGCAACTACCGAGGAGTCAACACCGCCGGACAAGCCGAGCAGGACGTTGTCGGTGCCAACCTGGGCGCGAACCTGGGCGATGGCGTCTTCAGCGATTTTCGACGGGGTCCACAGGGCTTCACACTCGCAGATGTCGAGGATGAAGCGCGACAGGATGCGACCGCCCTGCTTGGTATGGGTCACTTCCGGGTGGAACTGCACGCCGTAGTAGCCGCGAGCATCGTTGAACATACCGGCAATCGGGCAGCTCGGGGTGCTGGCCAGGATGTGGAAGTCTTCCGGCATGCGGGTGACCTTGTCACCGTGGCTCATCCACACGTCGAGGCCAAACAGGCCGTCGGCGTCGATGTGGTCTTCGATGCCGTCGAGCAGGCGGCTCTTGCCGACCACGTCAACGCGGGCATAACCGAACTCACGCAGTTCGGAACCTTCAACCTTGCCACCCAGTTGCTCGGCCATGGTCTGCATGCCGTAGCAGATACCAAAGACCGGCACGCCCAGATCGAAAACCGCTTGTGGGCAGCGCGGGCTGTTGGCTTCGTGAACCGACTCCGGGCCGCCGGCGAGGATGACGCCTTTAGGAGCGAATTCGCGGATCGCATCTTCGTCCATGTCGAACGGGTGCAGTTCGCAGTACACGCCGATTTCACGCACGCGGCGGGCGATCAGCTGGGTGTACTGGGAACCGAAGTCGAGGATCAGGATGCGGTGAGCGTGAATGTCGAGGGCCATGATTCAGTCTCGTCTAAAAAATTCGGAAACAGTCGTGATTCAGAAACAACTCGGGGCTGAATAAAACAGCCCCGGTTGCTTAGCTTGTTGCTTGAAGGCTCAACCTACGCGGTAGTTTGGCGCTTCCTTGGTGATCTGCACGTCGTGAACGTGGGATTCGGCCATGCCGGCGCCGGTGATCCGCACGAACTCAGGCTTGGTGCGCATCTCTTCGATGTCGGCACTGCCGGTGTAGCCCATCGAGGAACGCAGGCCGCCCATCAACTGGTGGATGATCGCGCTCAGGGTGCCCTTGTACGGAACACGCCCTTCGATGCCTTCCGGAACCAGCTTCTCGGCGCCTGCCGAGGAATCCTGGAAGTAACGGTCGGAGGAACCTTGAGCCTGGGACATGGCGCCCAGCGAACCCATGCCGCGATAAGCCTTGTACGACCGGCCCTGGAACAGTTCGATCTCGCCCGGCGCTTCTTCGGTACCGGCGAACATCGAGCCCATCATCACGCAGGAGGCACCGGCCACGATGGCCTTGGACAGGTCACCGGAGAAGCGGATGCCGCCGTCGGCGATCAACGGTACGCCAGTGCCTTCAAGGGCAGCGGCAACGTTGGCGATGGCACTGATTTGCGGGACGCCGACACCGGCGACGATGCGGGTGGTGCAGATCGAGCCAGGGCCGATACCGACCTTGACTGCGTCAGCGCCGGCTTCGGCCAGGGCCTTGGCGGCAGCGCCGGTGGCGATGTTGCCGCCGATGACCTGCACTTCAGGGAAGTTTTGCTTGACCCAGCGAACGCGGTCGATCACGCCTTTGGAGTGACCGTGAGCGGTGTCAACCACCACCACGTCAACGCCGGCAGCAACCAGGGCGGCAACGCGGTCACCGGTGTCTTTACCGGTGCCGACTGCTGCGCCAACACGCAGACGACCTTGATCGTCCTTGCTGGCCAGCGGGTAAGCCTTGGCTTTTTCGATGTCGTTGACGGTCATCATGCCCTTGAGGGCGAATTTGTCGTCGACGATCAGCACGCGTTCGATGCGGTGCTTGTGCAGCAGTTCACGCACATCGTTCTTGTCGGCGCCTTCCTTGACCGTGACCAGACGCTCTTTAGGCGTCATCACTTCACGGACAGTGGCTTCCAGACGGTTCTCGAAACGCACGTCACGGGAGGTGACAATGCCGACCAGGTCGCCATTGTGCAGCACCGGAACGCCGGAGATGTTGTGCATGCGGGTCAGGTCGAACAACTCGCGCACGGTGGCGTCGGCGACGATGGTGATCGGATCCTTGACCACACCGGCTTCGTAACGCTTGACCTTGCGGACTTCGGCAGCTTGCTGCTCGATGGTCATGTTCTTGTGGATGATACCGATACCACCTTCCTGAGCCATGGCAATTGCCAGACGGGCTTCAGTGACGGTGTCCATGGCGGCGGAAACCAGTGGAATATTCAGCTCGATGCCACGGGTAAGGCGGGTCTTGAGACTGACTTCGTTAGGAAGCACCTCGGAATAACCGGGCACTAGGAGAATGTCGTCGAATGTCAGAGCTTCTTGGCTGATACGCAGCATCGCGGGGGCTCCCGAGCGGGAAAATGGAAGCGCGCCATTATAGTCAGACACCCCCTCGGGTTCAATGTAAAACTCTGTCTATTATTGGCATTACTGACATACGGAGATTGGCGCCCCCTACAATTCGACTTTCACCCAACTGACCGGCTGATCGAGCCAATCGGCGAATTCATCGATAAAGCTCTGCTTGAACCCGGCTTCAGCCCAGTTGTTGAAGATGAAACCGAGGTTGGAGAAGCCGCATTCCTGCAGGAACAGGAAGCCGTTGATGTCGTCTTCATGCCCGCATTCGGGGCAGGTGAAGTTGTCGGTACGCCCCGGCATCCAGTCTTCCAGGCTTTCGAACAGGGCTTCACCCACTTCCTTGCGGCACTCGGCGCAGCCCGCCTCTTCAAGGAAACCCTTGGCTGGCGTATAGATGCAGCGCTTGGTGATGATCTCCAGGCCATTGATCGGCTCGCCGAACGGCAGGGCTTCAGGGTGCAGGACCACTGCGCGGGCACCGTCGGCGATGGCATGGGCCATGCGGTTGCCGGTGCGGCCACAGGTGGTCAGTTCTTCCTCGATGATGTTCTTGCGCACCAGCCAACGTACGACGGCCCGGGCCCGGGGTTCGTGCACCGGCAGGGTGGAGATTTTCGGGACGATGATGCTTTGGGAGTTCATGGGTACAGGCCTGAAGCTTTGATGAAGGAACTTGAGCATCCACAAATTATAGGTCGACCCAGACCTGATGCCTGGCACCGACCCTGTAGGAGCGGGCTTGCCCGCGAAGGCGGTGTGTCAGTCGAAAACATTGCTGAATGTCAGATCGCATTCGCGAGCAAGCCCGCTCCCACAGGGGATACAGGCTGGCCCACGAAGTTTTTACAGCTCTACGACAACCGCCTGCGAAGCACGGGTCGCCTTGGCGCGGGCGGCTTCGATCGATTCGTCGCGCGCCAGGGCCACACCCATGCGGCGCTGGCCGTTGACTTCAGGCTTGCCGAACAGGCGCAACGCGGTATCCGGTTCGCTCAGCGCGGCACCCAGGTTGGCGAAAGCGGTCTGGGTCGACTGCCCTTCCACCAGGATCACCGCCGAGGCCGAAGGCCCGAACTGACGGATCAACGGGATCGGCAGACCGAGAATGGCCCGTGCGTGCAGGGCGAACTGCGACAGGTCCTGGGAAATCAGCGTGACCAGGCCGGTGTCGTGCGGGCGCGGCGAGACTTCGCTGAACCACACCTGATCACCTTTGATGAATAGCTCGACGCCAAACAGACCACGGCCACCCAGGGCTTCGGTCACAGCCTTGGCGACGCGTTCGGATTCAGCCAGGGCAACCGGGCTCATGGCTTGGGGCTGCCAGGATTCCTGGTAGTCGCCCTTCTCCTGACGGTGGCCGACCGGCGCGCAGAAGGTGGTGCCGCCGACGTGGCGCACCGTCAGCAGGGTGATTTCGTAGTCGAAATCGATGAAGCCTTCGATGATCACCCTACCTTTACCGGCACGGCCGCCTTCCTGGGCGTAGTCCCAGGCTTTCTGCACGTCATCGACGCTGCGCAGCAGGCTCTGGCCCTTGCCCGAAGAACTCATGACCGGCTTGACCACGCATGGGAACCCGAGGTCTTCAACGGCTTTGCTGTAGTCCTCGAAGGTGTCGGCAAAGTGGTACGGCGAGGTCGGCAGGTCCAGCTCTTCAGCGGCCAGGCGACGGATGCCTTCGCGGTTCATGGTCAGCTGCGCGGCGCGGGCGGTCGGAATCACGGTGAAGCCTTCGGCTTCCAGCTCCACCAGAGTCGCGGTGGCGATGGCTTCGATTTCCGGGACGATGAAGTGCGGCTTCTCGGCTTCGATCACGGCGCGCAGGGCGGCACCATCGAGCATGTTGATCACGTGGCTGCGGTGCGCCACCTGCATGGCCGGCGCGTTGGCGTAGCGGTCCACGGCAATCACTTCAACGCCCAGGCGTTGCAGCTCGATCACCACTTCCTTGCCCAACTCGCCACAGCCACACATCAATACGCGGGTCGCGGTGGGTGACAATGGAGTTCCGATACGGGTCATCTGAAGGTCCTCAAGGAGCGGATCATCGAGGGACGCGTCGCCATGCGCGCTTCCCATGGGGAGAAAGCGCGGCATTTTACATGAACTTCAGCTGACGACAGCCTGTTTGCGCAGGCGCCAGGCCATGATCAGCCACACGGCGGTGACCCCGGCGAACTTCGAACCCAGGGCGGTGAGGATCACCCCCGGCGTCAGGGCGTCGATCATGCCGAAAAAGATAAAGGTATCGAGGGGAATGCTCAGGGCCGAACTTATCCACAGGCGATCATGCAGCGGACGCTTGGTAATGCTGAACACCAGCCAGTCGATGCACTCGGAAACCGCGAACGCCGTGGCGCTGGCCAGGGCGATGGACGGATCGGAGGTGACATAGGACAACACCAGTGCCACCAGCATCGCTGCGAGGGCGCCATGCCCGAATCGGGCTTGCACCATGTCGCGCAACACAAACACCAGCCCGCCCCAGGCCGACCAGATGATGTCCAGGTGCGGCGTGGTGGAAAAGGCGTAGTTGATCAGCACGACGCTGCTGATGTAGGCGATCAGGAAGAGCATGAGGCGTGGGAATACCTGTCAATTTTGTGCACAGGATACTTCATCTTCGGTACACAAATAACCTGTGGCGAGGGAGCTTGCTCCCGTCGGGTCGCGTAGCGGCCCCGAAATCAGCACATTCACTTGAGATTTTTGGGGTTGCTTCGCAACCCAGCGGGAGCAAGCTCCCTCGCCACAGAAGCTCCGCCACTCAGCGATCGGATTTGGAAGGCAGCATCCAGATCAACCCACTGGACTTGGCCCGCTCATGACACAACCCCAGCACCTTGCGCCGCTCGTCGTTGTCCATGCGGCTCCAGCGGGTAATCTCCTCCACCGTGCGTTGGCAACCGGTGCAGATGTCATCGTCATCCAGCGCACAAATGTTCACGCAGGGCGATGCTACCGGACGTTCAGTGGCAGTCATTCTTCCTGCTCGGCCAGGTCGCGGGCATAGCGCTGCGAGTTGTGCACGTAGTGAGCAGCGCTGGCTTCCAGCATCCTGATTTGCGGCTCGGTCAATTCGCGCACCACTTTGCCGGGCGACCCCATGACCAGCGATCCGTCCGGAATCTCCTTGCCTTCGCCGATCAGTGAATTGGCGCCGATGATGCAGTTCTTGCCGATCTTCGCGCCATTGAGAATCACCGCGTTAATGCCGATCAGGCTGTAGTCGCCGACGGTGCAGCCGTGGAGCATGGCGTTGTGGCCGATGGTCACGCCAGTGCCGATGGTCAGCGGGTAGCCCATGTCGGTGTGCATCACGGTGCCGTCCTGGACGTTGCTGTTCTTGCCGATCAGGATCAATTCGTTGTCGCCGCGCAATACGGCGTTGAACCAGACGTTGGCGCCCTCATCCAGCTTGACCTTGCCCACCAGCACGGCATTGGGTGCGACCCAGCTCTGTGGATGGGTTTCGACGCGGGCGTCGCCCAGGCGGTATTTCATTGTGGTATTCCTCAAGGCTCAGGCAGGCTTTTTTCAGCGAAATCAGGATTCAGGCCATTCGAACGATGGCGTCAGATATTGATAAAGCTTTTGGGAGGCTGATGCAGGCTGATTTTGGCGTCATACAGCAGGTTGATCAACTCGACGATCATGATCGCCGTCAGCCCCCAGATCTTGTATTCGCCAAAGCGATAGCTCGGCACGTACCAGCTGCGGCCCTGATAATCGATACGATGGGTATGTTCGCGGGGGTCTTTGCGGAAGAACTCCAGGGGCACGCTGAACACCGCAGCGATCTCGGCATCGTTGGCCCGGTATTCGACAAAATCCGGGATCACCCCGACATAGGGTGTGACCTTGATGCCATGCAGGCTGATCAGCGGGCTGAGCGGGCCGATCACCTCGACCAGCCCCGGCGGCAGGCCGATCTCTTCTTCGGCTTCACGCAGGGCGGTGAAAATCAGGTCGGGGTCTTCGGGGTCACGGCGTCCGCCGGGAAAGGCGACTTCGCCGCCATGGGTCGACAGGCCGCTGGCACGCAGGGTCAACACCAGCTCGGGTTCGTCACTGCGAGTGATGGGCACCAGCACCGCGGCCTCGGGAAAACGACGGTCGGTCTCCAGTGTGCGTGGAGTGTGGTTACTAACCCGATGCAGTAGCTCATCCAGCATGAGTGTTCTCGATCTGTGCCTTACCCGGCATCATGCACCAATCGCTGCGGTCGCCCAACCCCCGCAACCGCCCCATGTCGCGAAACGACAACTTGCCGACCGGCACTGCCGCACGCCAAGATAGGCGCAGCATTCAGGAACCCCAGCATGAAATTTTGCAGCCAGTGCGGTAACCCGGTGACCCAGCGCATTCCCGAAGGCGATTCGCGCCTGCGTTTTGTTTGCGACAGCTGTCACGCCATTCACTACCAGAACCCCAACATCGTCGCCGGCTGCGTGGCGACCTGGGGCACCCAGGTGTTGCTGTGCCGGCGGGCCATCGAGCCACGTCGCGGCTACTGGACCCTGCCCGCCGGTTTCATGGAGAACGGCGAGACCATCGAACAGGCCGCCATTCGCGAAACCGCCGAGGAAGCCTGCGCCCGGGTGCGCAACCTGAGCATCTATACCCTGATCGACGTGCCGCACATCAGCCAGGTGCATGTGTTCTTCCGTGCCGAACTGGCGGACCTGGACTTTTCTGCCGGCCCCGAGAGCCTGGAAGTGCAACTATTCGACGAAGCGGACATTCCATGGGATGAGCTGGCTTTCCGCACGGTGGGCCGTACCTTAGAATGTTTCTTCGCTGACCGGCGGACCGAGGTCTATCCCGTTCGGTCTGAATCGATCCCGCCACTTGCTCAGCCTGCCATTATCTGATGTCATCTCGGCATCACTCAAAGGCGCCGAAAGACCGCCCGAACGCGGCACGAGCCTGCGGCAGCTCCTGCAAAAACTTCTATACATAAATAGTCGCGACACCTCCTGGGGAATCGTTTCAATGCGCTGGTTGCTTGCCCTGTTCTGTTTGTCGTTCGTCACGGTGTCCCAGGCTTCTGCCGTGGAAACCCTGGACGGCAAGGTCATCGAGAAGATCCTGATTCTCAAGTCTTCCCATCAATTGCAATTGATCAATGACGGCAAGCCGCTCAAGACCTATCGCATTTCCCTGGGCAAGCGCCCCAAGGGGCCCAAGCTGATGGAAGGCGACAAGCGCACCCCGGAAGGTTTCTACTGGGTCGACTGGCGCAAGGTCAGCGACCGCTTCAACCTGGCGATGCACATTTCCTATCCGAACATCAGCGACTCTGCCCGCGCCCGTCGTGAAGGCGTCGAACCCGGTGGCATGATCATGATCCACGGCACCCCGGACAGCGAAGACACCCCCGAAGACCTGTTCCATACCCTGGACTGGACTGACGGCTGCATCGCCATGCGCAACATGGACATGCGCGAAGTCTGGAACCTGGTGCCGGACGGCACGATGATCGAAATCCGCCCGTAATTCCCCCACGACCATTGGTCGCCCGCAAAAAATAAATTCAAAAGATCGCAGCCTTCGGCAGCTCCCACAGGGTGAATACCATTTCGCTCTGCAGGCGCTGCCGCAGGCTGCGATCTTTGTCGCTTCAAAGCCCACCGCTAATACCACTTCAAACCAACCCCCATTCCAATCGGCCGACAAGGCAGGCTTTCCTACACAAACAGCAAAACCCTGACGTTGACATGGTATTCAAGTGGTATTAGTTTTCGCCCATTCACGGGCAAAAACATTCCAATATCCGCCCCGGACACCCGCCATGAACGATCTCCAGGCCCTGCGCCCCGACGACACCCAACCCACACCGTTGTACCTGCAACTGGCACGCAACCTGGAAGCGGCGATCCACGCCGGCCAGTGGAAAGCCGAGCAGGCGATGCCATCGGAACGCAATCTGAGCGAGACGCTGGGCATCTCCCGCGTCACCGCCCGCAAGGCGCTGGAAGTGTTGTTCGAACAAGGCCTGATCCGCCGCAACCAGGGTTCCGGCACCTTCATCACGCCGCGCCTCGAACAACCGTTGTCGCGCCTTTCCGGCTTCAGTGAAATGCTCCGCCTCAAGGGTTTCGTGCCCGGCTCGCAATGGCTGGAGCGGGAAATTACCCTGCCGACCCACGAAGAGCTGATCCGCCTCGGCCTGTCGCCCAACGACAAGGTTGCGCGCCTCAAACGCCTGCGCAAGGCCGACGACACGGTGATGGCCATCGAGATGAGCACCCTGCCCGCCTCGATCATTCCCAAACCGCAGGCGGTGGGCGATTCCCTCTACGAGTTCCTCGACGGCATCGGCAAGCCGGTTGTCCGCGCCCTGCAGCACATCCAGGCGATCAACGCCTCGGACGAGTTCGCCGCACTGGTGGGCATCGCCCCCGGCACCGCCATGTTGCTGATGACCCGGGTCGGCTACCTCGAAGACAACACGCCCATCGAAGTCACCGACACCTATTGCCGTAACGACTACTACGACTTTGTCGCAGAGCTTCGAAGATAAAGAGCTTCGTTGATAAAGAGCTGTGTCGCCAAACACCGAGATCCCGATCATGTCCGAAGACAACATCCTCACCGCCCACGGCTGGGTTCGCGGCCGACTGGTGCACGAACACGGCAAAGTCGTGTCGATCGAAGGCCAGCCCTGCGATCCGGCGGACAACGATCTGCCGTACCTGCTGCCGGGTTTCATCGACCTGCACGTTCACGGAGGCGGCGGCAAAGACATCATGGAGGGCACGCCGGCCTTCGAAACCATCACCCGAACCCACGTGCGCTTCGGCACTACGTCGCTGCTGGCCACCACCATGACCGCACCGAACGAAGAGATCTTGCGCGTGCTCAAGGCCGTCGGCGAATTCTGTGAGCAGCGGCCCCAAGGCTGCGCCCGGGTGCTCGGCGTGCACCTCGAAGGCCCCTACATCAACCCCGGCAAACTCGGCGCGCAACCCAACTTCGCCCACACCGCGCTGATGGCCGAAGTCGAAGCGTACCTGGCGCTCGCCCCTATCCGGGTGATCACCATTGCCCCGGAAATCGCCGGTCACGATGCCTTGATTCGCGACCTCAGCAGCCGCGGCGTTCGCATGCAGATCGGCCACACCCTGGGCAGTTACGAGGAAGGCGTGGCCGCGCTGGAGGCCGGTGCCAGCAGTTTCACCCACCTCTACAACGCCATGAGCCCGCTGCATCACCGCGAACCGGGAATCGTCGGCGCCGCGTTGGCCCACGCCAAATTCGCTGAACTGATCCCGGACTTGCTGCACGTGCACCCCGGCGCCATCCGCGTGGCCCTGCGTTCGATTCCGTGCCTGTATTGCGTCACTGACTCGACGGCGGCCGCCGGCATGCCCGATGGCGAGTACAAGCTCGGCAGCCACACCGTGACCAAATGCCTGGGCGGCGTGCGCCTGCCCGACGGCACCCTGGCCGGCAGCACCCTGACCATGGATCAGGCCCTGCGCAACCTGGTGAAGATCGGGCTGCCCATCGCCGAAGCCTCGCAGCGCCTGTCGCAATTCCCCGCCGACTACCTCGGCATCACCGAACGCGGGCGCCTGCAACCGGGGGCCTGGGCCGACTGCGTGCGGCTGGATCGCTCACTGAAACTGACCGCCGTGATGGTCGAAGGAGAAGACATTGACTTCAAAAATGCTTGAAGAGGCGCTGTCCTCGTTCGAGGCCGTGCAGGCCCAGTTGCAAAAACTCGACCCGCAGATGATCGAGATCGCCGGGCGCCTGCGTCGTCAGCCGCCACAAGTGGCCATGACCGTGGCGCGCGGCAGCTCCGACCACGCCGCCAGCTACTTCGCCTACCTGACCATGCAACTGCTGGGCATCCCGGTGGCATCGCTGCCGATGTCGGTGGTGACCATGCAGCAAGCGCCATTGAAGGTCAGCGGCCAGGTGGCATTCGCCTTTTCGCAATCGGGGCAAAGCCCGGACCTGGTCAACAGCCTGCGCCTGTTGCGCAAGCGCGGCGCCCTGAGCATTTCGATGGTCAACGCAGAAGAATCGCCGCTGGAAGCTGCCTGCGAATTCAGCCTGCCGCTGTGTGCCGGCACCGAAAGTAGCGTCGCCGCGACCAAGAGCTTCATCGCCACCCTCAGCGCCAGCGCCCGATTGATTGGCCACTGGAAAGAAGACGCCGAACTGCTCGAGGCCGGTTCTGCCTTGCCCGAGGGTCTGCGCCACGCCGCGCAACAGGACTGGAGCCCGGCCATCGACGCCCTGCGCGATTGCCAGCGACTGATGGTGATCGGCCGTGGCGCCGGTTTCGCTATCGCCCAGGAAGCGGCCCTCAAGTTCAAGGAGACCTCGGCGATCCAGGCCGAAGCCTTCAGCAGCGCCGAAGTCCGTCACGGTCCGATGGCCTTGATCGGCGACAACTACCCGCTGCTGGTGTTTGCCCCACGGGGCGCCGAACAGGCCGGTTTGCTGAGCCTGGCCGCCGACATGCGCCAGCGCGGCGCCCGTGTCCTGCTGGCCGCGCCGGATGACGTGCTTGAACGCGACCTGACCCTGACCCGCGCCGAGCACCCGGCCCTCGACCCGATTCTCGCGATCCAGAGTTTCTACGTGATGGCCGCCGGCCTGGCTGTGGCCCGTGGCATGGACCCGGACCAGCCGCGACACCTGAGCAAAGTGACACGCACCCATTGAGTCCGACTCGAAACGATTTCCTGATGAGACCGAGCCATGCATAACAACAATAAAGAGCTGACCTTAAGCGCCCCGCTCAGCGGCCCGGTGCTCACGCTCGCCAAAGTCCCGGACCCGGTGTTTGCCAGCGGCGCCATGGGTGACGGCATCGCCATCGATCCGCTCAACGACACACTCCACGCCCCCTGCGCCGGCGTGGTGGTGCATGTCGCCCGCACCGGTCACGCGGTAACCCTGCGTGCCGACAACGGCGCGGAATTGCTCCTGCACCTGGGGCTCGACACGGTCGAGTTGCAGGGCCAGGGCTTCTCGATGCTGGTCAAGGAAGGCGCGCGTGTCGCCAACGGCCAGCCGCTGCTGCGCTACGACCTCGACAAGGTCGCGCAACAGTGCAAAAGCCTGGTCAGCCTGCTGATCCTCACCAACAGCCAGGACTTTCAGGCACGGCCCATCACCCTCAAGTCAGTCAAGGTCGGCGAGCCGCTGCTGCACATTATTCGTCGACAGACGTCAAGCGCACAGGTGGATACCGAGTTTGCTGGCGCAGAGATTGTCGGTCTGGTGCGCATTGCTCACCGTGGCGGTCTGCACGCGCGGCCGGCTGCGTTGATCCGTCAGACCGCGCAAGGATTCAAAAGCAAATCGCAGCTGCATTTCGCCGGCAAGTCGGCCACCTGCGACAGCCTGATCGGCCTGATGGGGCTGGCCATCGGCGAGCAGGCGGAGGTCCAGGTCAGTTGCCATGGCCCGGATGCCGAAGCTGCGCTGCAAGCCTTGCTGACCGCGTTATCCACAGCCCTGGCCGAAGACCACCACGCTGCCGCGCCAGCAACGATTGCCCAACGCAATCGTCCCGCCGAAGCCGGCGTGTTACACGGCGTCTGCGCGGCACCCGGCCTGGTCGGCGGACCTCTGTTTCGCCTGAATGCGATCAGCCTGCCGCTGGATGCCGGCCAACATGATCGGCTGCAACAACAGCAAGTGCTGGACGCGGCACGGAGCCAGGTGCGCAGCGAAATCGAACACACGCTGGCCTTGGCGAAAAAACACAGGGACACCGCGGAGGAGGCGATTTTCGCCGCACACCTGGCGCTGCTCGAAGACCCGGCCTTGCTGGACGCCGCCAGTCAAACCATTGCCCAGGGCACGGCCGCGACCCACGCCTGGAGCCAGGCCATCGACGCGCAATGCGAAGTCCTCCAGCAAACCGGCAGCACGCTGCTGGCCGAACGCGCCAACGACCTGCGCGACCTCAAGCAACGGGTACTGCGCGCATTGCTCGGCGATACCTGGCATTACGACGTGCCGGCCGGCGCCATCGTCGCGGCCCATGAACTGACGCCTTCCGATTTACTGCAACTGAGCCAGCAAGGCGTCGCCGGGCTGTGCATGGCCGAAGGTGGCGCGACCTCCCACGTCGCGATTCTGGCCCGGGGCAAAGGTCTGCCGTGCATGGTCGCACTGGGTTCGACGCTGCTCGATCAGCAACAGGGGCAACCGGTGGTGCTGGACGCCGACGGCGGCCGCCTCGAACTGACACCCAGCACACAGCGCCTGACCGACGTGCGCCAGCTGCAACAGCAACAGCAACAACGCCGGGCCGAACAGCAGGCCCAGGCCCACACACCTGCGCTGACCAGCGATGGCCTGCGCATCGAAGTCGCCGCCAATGTGGCGTCTAGCACGGAAGCGGCAGACGCATTGGCCAATGGCGCCGACGGCGTCGGCTTGCTGCGTACCGAGTTTCTCTTCGTCGACCGCCACACCGCCCCGGACGAACAGGAACAACTCCACGCCTATCAAGCGGTGCTCGATGCCATGGGCGACAAGTCGGTGATCATCCGCACCATCGATGTCGGCGGCGACAAGCAACTGGACTACCTGCCACTGCCCGCTGAGGCCAACCCGGTGCTCGGTCTGCGCGGCATTCGCCTGGCCCAGGTTCGTCCTGAACTGCTCGACCAGCAACTGCGCGCGCTGTTGCACCTGCGTCCGTTGTCACGCTGCCGGATCCTGCTGCCAATGGTCACTGAAGTCGATGAACTGCTGCACATCCGCCAGCGCCTCGATGCCTTGTACGGCGAACTCGGCCTGGCGCAACGCCCGGAGCTGGGGGTGATGATCGAGGTTCCGGCCGCCGCACTGCTGGCCGAGCAACTGGCCGAACACGCGGACTTCCTGTCCATCGGCACCAACGACCTGTCGCAATACACCCTGGCCATGGACCGCGACCACGCTGGGCTCGCTGCGCGCGTCGATGCGCTGCATCCGGCACTGTTGCGGCTGATCGCCCAGACCTGCGCCGGTGCGGCGCAGCACAACCGTTGGGTGGGCGTGTGCGGCGCACTGGCGTCCGATCCATTGGCCACGCCGGTGCTGATCGGCCTGGGCGTCAGTGAGTTGTCGGTGAGCCCGGTACAGGTCGGTGAAATCAAGGACCGCGTGCGTCATCTCGACGCCAGCGAATGCCGGCGCATCAGCCACGACCTGCTCAAGTTGAGCAGCGCCAGCGCGGTGCGTCACGCCTGTCACCAGCATTGGCCTCTGAGCTAAAGAACAACAAGAATCCACGGAGAACCGCCATGTACCAACTTTTCATCGAAGGCCTGCAACGCCTCGGCCGCGCGCTGATGCTGCCGATCGCGATCCTGCCGATTGCCGGCCTGCTGCTGCGCCTGGGCGATACCGACCTGCTGAACATCGCGATCATCCACGACGCCGGCCAAGTGATCTTCGCCAACCTGGCGATGATCTTCGCCATCGGCATTGCGGTCGGTTTCGCCAAGGACAACAACGGTACGGCGGGGCTTGCCGGGGTGATCGGCTACCTGGTGATGATCTCCACCCTCAAGGTGCTCGACCCGAGCATCAACATGGGCATGCTCGCCGGGATCGTCAGCGGCCTGATGGCCGGCGCGCTGTACAACCGCTTCAAGGACATCAAGCTGCCGGAGTACCTGGCGTTCTTCGGCGGCCGGCGTTTTGTGCCGATTGCCACCGGGTTCGCCGCCGTGGGCCTGGGCGTGGTGTTCGGCTACATCTGGCCGCCGATCCAGCACGGCATCAACAGCTTCGGCACGCTGATGATGGAAAGCGGCAGCTTCGGCGCGTTCGTCTTCGGCGTGTTCAACCGCCTGCTGATCGTCACCGGCCTGCACCACATCCTCAACAACATGGCGTGGTTCGTGTTCGGCAACTTCACCGACCCCACCACCGGCGCGCTGGTGACCGGCGATCTGTCGCGCTACTTCGCCGGCGACCCGAAAGGTGGCCAGTTCATGACCGGCATGTTCCCGATGATGATCTTCGGCCTGCCCGCCGCCTGCCTGGCGATGTACCGCAACGCTCTGCCGGAACGGCGCAAGGTGATGGGCGGGATCTTCCTGTCGATGGCGTTGACCGCGTTCCTGACCGGCGTCACCGAGCCGATCGAATTCGCCTTCATGTTCCTCGCGCCGCTGCTGTATCTGCTGCATGCGTTGTTGACCGGCCTGTCGATGGCGATCACCAATGCCCTGAACATCCACCTGGGTTTCACCTTCTCCGGCGGCTTCATCGACATGATCCTTGGCTGGGGCAAGTCCACCAACGGCTGGATGGTGTTCCCGGTGGGCCTGGCGTATGCCGTGATCTATTACGTAGTGTTTGATTTCTGTATCCGTCGCTTCGACCTGAAAACCCCGGGGCGTGAAGATGCCGCCACCGTCGAGAAGACTGTAGTTGCCGACAACGAGCGCGCCGGGGCTTACATCAAGGCCTTGGGCGGTGCCGAAAACCTGATCACCGTCGGCGCCTGCACTACGCGCTTGCGCCTGGACATGGTGGATCGCAACAAGGCCTCGGATACCGACCTGAAAGCGCTCGGCGCCATGGCCGTGGTGCGTCCGGGCAAGGGCGGGAGTTTGCAGGTGGTGGTGGGGCCAATGGCCGATGCCATTGCCGATGAGATTCGCCTGGCGATGCCGGCGCTGGGTCGGGCCTTGGTGTCGTCACCAGCGGCAGAAATCGACGCACCCAAACCCGCCGCCGTGGTGACACCCGAGGCGCAGCAATGGCTCAGCGCCCTGGGCGGTGGTGACAATGTGCTGCAACTCGATTGCATCGCCATGACCCGAATTCGCCTGCAACTGGCCAATGGCAAAGCGTTGTCGGAGTGTGATTTGAAAGCACTGGGCTGTCAGGGAGTCAGCCAGTTGGAAGGTGGCGTGTGGCATCTGTTGGTTGGCGACAAGGCGCCGAGCTTGAGTGATGCGCTGGAAGCATTGGTCAATCGCAGTGAGGTGAGTGCCAAGGTTTAGATCCTCGGTGCCTGATAGGCCGCCATCGCGAGCAGGCTCACTCCTACATTTGCTCTGCGTACACCGCACCACTGTAGGAGCGAGCCTGCTCGCGATGAGGCCCTCACTGACACCACTGAATCCTGAGCAACAAAAAACCCGCTGAAATCTCTTTCAGCGGGTTTCTCATTTCAGCAGCCAGGAAGATCAGAAATCCTCCAACCGCCACACCTCATAAGCCGGTGTCTCGTAGGGATGGCTCTGTTTCAGAGCCGCCACCACCGAGTGGATCAACTCATCGGCCACCACCAGCTCAACCTTCCATTCCTCGACCTGCTCGACCTGCCCCGCTTCGCCAATGAACGGCTGACTGCCGTCCAGTGGACGAAACTGACCCAGGCCCAACACCTGCCATGCACAGTGGTCGTAAGCACCGATTCGACCGCCACCGGCGGCGAAGACGGCACTCTTCACGTCTTCGACGTGACTGGTTGGAACGAAAAAGCTGAGCTTGTACACGGCGCTTAGTTCACCCGCTTTTAGTTTACCCAGACCCGAGCATTACGGAACATGCGCATCAACGGTGCATCTTCGTTCCAGTCATCCGAACGCCACGAGTTCTGCACGGCACGGAACACACGCTCCGGGTGCGGCATCATGATGGTCACGCGACCGTCGCGGCTGGTCAGGCCGGTGATCCCGCGCGGCGAGCCGTTCGGGTTGGCCGGGTAGCTTTCGGTGACCTTGCCGTGGTTGTCGACGAAACGCATCGCCACGCAACCGGACAGATCGGCTTCCAGCAGTGCTTCTTCGCTGGAGAACTCGGCATGACCTTCGCCGTGAGCAATGGCGATCGGCATGCGCGAACCGGCCATGCCTTGCAGGAAGATCGAGTTCGACTCCTGGATCTGCACCATGGCAACACGCGCTTCGAACTGCTCGGAACGGTTGCGCACGAAGTGCGGCCAGAACTCGCTGCCCGGGATCAGCTCGTGCAGGTTGGACATCATCTGGCAACCGTTGCACACGCCGAGGGTGAAGCTGTCGTTGCGTTCGAAGAAGCCCTGGAACGCATCGCGGGCACGGCTGTTGAACAGCGCCGATTTCGCCCAGCCTTCACCGGCACCCAATACGTCGCCGTAAGAGAAGCCGCCGCAAGCGACCATGCCCTTGAACTCGTTCAGGTCGACACGGCCGGCCAGAATGTCGCTCATGTGCACGTCGATCGCGTTGAACCCGGCGCGGTCGAACGCGGCCGCCATTTCCACCTGACCGTTGACGCCCTGCTCACGCAGTACGGCAACCTGTGGGCGAATGCCTTTCTTGATGTAAGGCGCGGCGATGTCCTGGTTGATGTCGTAGCTCAGCTTGACGCTCAGGCCCGGGTTCTCTTCTTCCAGCAGCACGTCGAACTCTTGCTCGGCGCAGTTGGCGTTGTCACGCAGACGCTGGATCTGGTAGCTGGTCTCGGCCCACTGGCGTTGCAGCAGACGACGCTGGCCTTCGAACACGGTTTCGCCGTTGAAGGTGATGCTGATCTCGCCGTTGTTCATCGGCTGACCGACCACCGATACGCAATCACCCAGACCGGCAGCGCTGAACTGCGCGAGGATGTCCGGGGTGGCGTCCTGGCGAACCTGGATCACGGCGCCCAGTTCTTCGTTGAACAGAATCGCGGCGATGTCGGCCGAAGTTTCTGCCAGACCGTCGAGGTTCAGGCTCAGGCCGCAGTGACCGGCGAACGCCATCTCGACAACGCTGGTCAGCAGACCACCGTCGGAACGGTCGTGGTAAGCCAGCAGGTGACCGTCGGCGTTGAGGCCCTGGATCACCGCGAAGAAGGCTTTGAGGTCTTCGGCGTCATCGACGTCCGGAGCCTGCTTGCCGAGCTTGCCGTGAACCTGTGCCAGGATCGAGGCACCCATGCGGTTCTGGCCGCGGCCCAGGTCGATCAGGATCAGGTCGGTGGTGCCCTTGTCCATGCGCAGTTGCGGGGTCAGGGTCTGACGGATGTCAGTCACTGGCGCGAAACCGGTCACGATCAGGGACATCGGCGAAGTCACGGACTTGTCCACGCCTTCGTCGTTCCAGCGGGTGGCCATGGACATCGAGTCCTTGCCCACCGGAATGGTGATGCCCAGCTCAGGGCACAGTTCCATGCCGACCGCTTTCACGGTGTCGTACAGGCGTGCGTCTTCACCCGGGTGACCGGCAGCGGACATCCAGTTCGCCGACAGCTTGATGTCGGAGATCTTGCCGATGCGCGAAGCGGCGATGTTAGTCAGGGTTTCGCCGATGGCCATGCGGCCCGACGCCGGAGCGTCCAGCAGTGCCAGCGGAGTACGCTCGCCCATGGCCATGGCTTCACCGGTGTAGACGTCGAAGCTGGTGGCGGTGACGGCAACGTCGGCCACCGGAACCTGCCACGGGCCGACCATCTGGTCACGAGCCACGAGGCCGGTGATGGTGCGGTCGCCGATGGTGATCAGGAAGCTCTTGCTGGCCACGGCCGGGTGATGCAGGACGCGCTCGACGCAGTTGGCGATGTCGAGGGTCGACGGATCGAAATCGTCGCCCAGTTCGTTTTCACGAACCACCGAACGGTGCATGCGTGGAGCCTTGCCCAGCAGCACTTCCAGTGGCATGTCCACCGGGCTGTTGCCGAAGTGGCTGTCGGTCACGGTCAGCTGCGGTTCAGCAGTGGCTTCGCCGACTACGGCAAACGGGCAACGCTCACGTTCGCAAATCGCCTTGAAGCGCTCGAAGTCAGCCGGGCCGACCGCCAGAACGTAACGTTCCTGGGATTCGTTGGACCAGATTTCGTGCGGGGCCATGCCCGGCTCGTCGTTTGGAATGTTGCGCAGTTCGAAACGGCCACCACGGTCGCCATCGTTGACCAGCTCCGGGAAGGCGTTGGACAGACCGCCCGCACCCACGTCGTGGATGAAGCTGATCGGGTTCTTGTCGCCTAGTTGCCAGCAACGGTCGATGACTTCCTGGCAGCGACGCTCCATTTCCGGGTTTTCGCGCTGTACCGACGCGAAGTCCAGGTCTGCCGAGCTGGTGCCGGTGGCCATGGAGGAAGCCGCGCCGCCGCCCAGGCCGATCAGCATCGCCGGGCCGCCGAGCACGATCAGCTTGGAGCCGACCAGGATCTCGCCTTTCTTGACGTGTTCTTCACGGATGTTGCCCATGCCGCCAGCCAGCATGATCGGCTTGTGGTAACCGCGAACTTCGTCACCGTGCGGGGTGGTGATCGACTGTTCGAAGGTACGGAAGTAACCGGTCAGGGCCGGACGACCGAATTCGTTGTTGAACGCAGCGCCGCCCAGCGGGCCTTCGATCATGATGTCCAGCGCAGTAACGATGCGCTCAGGCTTGCCGTACGGCACTTCCCACGGCTGTTCGAAGCCCGGGATCTGCAGGTTCGACACGGTGAAACCGGTCAGGCCAGCCTTCGGCTTGGCACCGCGACCGGTCGCGCCTTCGTCGCGGATTTCGCCGCCGGAACCGGTGGATGCGCCCGGGAACGGGGCAATCGCGGTCGGGTGGTTGTGGGTCTCGACCTTCATCAGGATGTGCACCGGTTCCTGCACCGCGCCGTACTGGCGGGTCTCAGGGTCCGGGAAGAAACGACCGGCCACGGAGCCGACGATCACCGAAGCGTTGTCCTTATAAGCGGACAGAACGCCTTCGCTGTGCATCACGTAGGTGTTCTTGATCATGCCGAACAGGCTTTTTTCCTGGCTCTGGCCGTCGATGTCCCAACTGGCGTTGAAGATCTTGTGGCGGCAGTGCTCGGAGTTCGCCTGGGCGAACATCATCAGTTCGATGTCGTGCGGGTTGCGCTTCAAGCCGACGAAGGCGTTGACCAGGTAGTCGATCTCGTCTTCGGCCAGGGCCAGGCCCAGCTCGGTGTTGGCTTTTTCCAGCGCGGCGCGGCCGCCACCCAACACGTCGATCGCGGTCAGGGGTTTTGGCTCGGCGTGGCTGAACAGGCCGGCGGCCTGTTCGAGGTTGCCCAGGACGATCTGGGTCATGCGGTCGTGCAGGCCGTCGGCGATCAGCTGGGCTTCAGCGTCGCTGAACTGGCCGGCCACGTAGAACGCGATACCGCGCTCCAGGCGCTGGATTTTCGCCAGGCCACAGTTACGGGCTATGTCGCTGGCCTTGCTCGACCACGGAGAGATGGTGCCGAAACGCGGCAGCACCAGAAACAGACGACCGGTCGGTTCTTGTACCGGAACGCTTGGACCGTACTTCAGAAGGCGCGCAAGCACCTGCTGTTCGTCGCCGGTCAGGACGCCCGTAACTTCGGCGAAGTGAGCGAATTCAGCATACAGGCCACTGACAGCCGGAACCTTCTGGCTCAGTTGCTCAAGGAGTTTGCTGTGGCGAAAGGCAGAAAGGGCAGGAGCGCCGCGCAGGATCAACATCTTCGGGACAGCCTCGGGAAGGGGTGTGCTTTGAGGCCGTGCATTCTAGCCTAAACAGCCCGCGACATCACCCGAAACGCTACGCACGGTTGCACTCGGGTGTCGTTCTGTGTTTCTGCCTCGAAAGTCAGGTTAATTGGGCGTGTGACGACAGCTTATTTTTACTGTAACAAAATGCAGAAAAGGCCCATTCCTGCGGGGTTTCTGCCGGTTTTGTGATCTCTAGCAGACAACCCCCTCACTGTCGAGATATGGCGCCCGTGGTCCTTTGCGTATACTGCGCAGATGTTTTTCCCAACGGCTTTGCGTCCGCGGTATGCCAAATGGCTGATCGCAACCGGACTCTTCCTGATGCTCGGTGGCTGTGTTGATAAACCCAACACGCTCGAGCGCGTAAAGGAGGATGGTGTGCTGCGGGTGGTTACCCGAAACAGCCCTGCCACCTACTTTCAGGATCGCAACGGTGAAACCGGCTTCGAATACGAGCTGGTGAAGCGCTTCGCCGACGATCTGGGGGTGGAGCTGAAGATCGAGACCGCCGACAACCTCGATGACCTGTTCAACCAGGTCGGCAAGCCCAATGGCCCGGTGCTGGCGGCGGCCGGTCTGGTCAGCAGCGAAGAACGCAAGAAGCAGGTGCGCTTCTCGCACTCCTATCTGGAAGTCACCCCGCAGATCATCTACCGCAACGGTCAGTCACGACCGACCGATGCGAAAGACCTGGTGGGCAAGAAGATCATGGTGCTCAAGGGCAGCACCCACGCCGAACAGCTCGCGCAACTGAAACAGAAATTTCCCGGCATCGAATACGAAGAGTCTGACGCGGTCGAGGTCGTCGATCTCCTGCGCATGGTGGACGAAGGTCAGATCGACCTGACACTGGTCGACTCCAACGAAGTGGCAATGAACCAGGTGTACTTCACCAACATCCGGGTCGCCTTCGACCTCGGTGACGCCAGCAACCAGAGCTGGGCCGTCGCACCGGGCGACGACAACAGCCTGCTCAACGAAATCAACGACTACCTCGACAAGGTCAAGAAGAACGGCACCCTGCAACGCCTCAAGGACCGCTACTACGGGCATGTCGACGTCCTCGGCTACATGGGCGCCACCACGTTTGCCCAACACTTGCAGCAACGCCTGCCCAAGTACGAACAGCACTTCAAGTCGTACGCCAAGAAAGAGAAAGTCGACTGGCGCCTGCTCGCGGCCATCGGGTACCAGGAGTCGTTGTGGCAACCGGCGGTCACATCCAAGACCGGCGTGCGCGGCCTGATGATGCTGACCCAGAACACCGCACAGGCCATGGGCGTGTCCAACCGACTGGACCCCAAGCAGAGCATCATGGGCGGCGCCAAGTACCTGGCCTACATGAAAGACCAGCTCGACGATTCGATTCAGGAACCGGACCGGACCTGGTTTGCCCTGGCAGCCTACAACGTCGGCAGCGGCCACCTGGATGACGCGCGTAAACTGGCGGCCAAGGAAGGCTTGAACCCGGACAAATGGCTGGACGTGAAGAAGATCCTGCCGCGCCTGTCGGAAAAGAAGTGGTACAGCAAAACCCGTTACGGCTACGCCCGTGGCGGCGAACCGGTGCATTTCGTGGCGAACATCCGTCGCTACTACGACATTCTGACCTGGGTCACGCAGCCGCAGCTTGAAGGCGATCAGGTCGCCGAGGGCAAACTGCTTGTTCCGGGGATCGACAAGACCAAGCCTGCTCAAGAGCCTTCACCGCTCTAACAGAACAACCGAGATCAAATGTGGGAGCGGCGGTGCGACGATTCGACTTGCTCGCGAAAGCAGTGTGCCAGCCAACAGAGATGTTGAATGATAAACCGCTTTCGCGAGCAAGCCCGCTCCCACAGGGTTTGGTGTCGTTCTTCAGGCTTTGGCAGCCGCCAGAATCAACGCCTTCATCTCCGAAACAGCCGACTTGAAGCCAACGAACAGCGCATGGGCCACCAGCGCATGGCCGATGTTCAGCTCGTTGATGCCCTTGATCGCCGCCACGGCTTCAACGTTGTGATAGTGCAGGCCATGGCCGGCATTGACGATCAGCCCCTGGGCCAGGCCGAAGGCCACGCCATCGGCCACACGCTTGAGTTCTTCGGCGACTTCGGTCGGTGTCTCGGCATCGGCATAACGCCCGGTGTGCAGCTCGATGGCCGGCGCGCCGACACGGCGGGAGGCTTCGATCTGGCGCTCATCGGCGTCAATGAACAGCGACACTTCGGAGCCGATCTTCGACAGGCGCTCGACCGCGGCCTTGATCCGCGCTTCCTGCCCCGCCACGTTCAGGCCGCCTTCAGTGGTCAGTTCCTGACGGGTTTCCGGCACCAGGCAAATGTGCGCCGGGCGGATGCGCTCGGCGAACTGCATCATTTCTTCGGTGACGCCCATTTCGAAGTTCATGCGGGTTTGCAGCACGTCCTTGAGCACCAGAACGTCGCGCTCCTGAATGTGCCGACGGTCTTCGCGCAGGTGCACGGTGATGCCGTCGGCGCCCGCCTCTTCCGCGTCCAGCGCTGCCTTGACCGGGTCCGGGTAACGGGTGCCCCGGGCCTGACGCAGGGTGGCAACGTGGTCGATGTTCACGCCAAGAAGAATACGGGTGCTGGTGGTCACGGAAAGCGCTCCAGTAGAAGAGAAAGTTCGGTGCACAGCATACGGTGTGATCAGGGCTTGCGAAACAGCTCGCGACTGACAAGTGGACGGCCGCCCAGGTGAACGGCCAACGCCTGGCGCATCAAGCGCTTGGCGGCAGACAGGGCGCCGGGGGCGGACCAGTCGGCTTCGGCCATGGCCAACAGTTCGGTGCCGTTGAACAGGCCCGGTTGCAGCAGATAGACCCGCTCCAGCCCCGCATCCACTTGCAAACGGTAGAGGCCGTCCGGCGCGATGGGCTGATCATGAATATCAGTCGTCAGGGAAAACCCGTAGCCGAGGTCATCGAGCAAGCGCCACTCGAAGGAGCGCAGCAAGGGCTCCAGTGGGCGACCTTCGGCCAGCGCCAGCAAGGTGGCGGCGTAATGATCGAACACCGAGGGGAGCGGATCTTCGGCGGGCAACAGACGAATCAGCAGCTCATTGAGATAAAGCCCACTGAACAGCGCCTCGCCAATGAGCCAGGTGGAAACCCCGGCACTTTCCATGCGCCCGACATTCTTCAGCTCGCCCTTGCCCCGGAACTCGACTTCCAGTGGCACGAACGGCCGCGCCAACGTCCCGGCCTTGCCCCGCGCACTGCGCAACACCGCCCGCAGTCGACCTTGCGGCGTGAGGAAGTCCACCAGCGCGCTGTTTTCACGGTAGGCGCGGGAGTGCAGGACGTAGGCGGGTTGGGGGATGGGTTGGGACATGGAAATCGCAGATCTCGATGAAGAAGCAGATATTACTGGCAACCCCAAAACCACTGTAGGAGCGAGCCTGCTCGCGATGAGGGACTAACATTCAACACACTCGTTGACTGACAGACCGCTATCGCGAGCAGGCTCGCTCCTACAGTTACATCACTTGGGTCCGGCTTTACAGGTCGCCATAACCCAACGAACGCAATGCACGCTCGTCATCGGACCAACCACCCTTAACCTTGACCCACAGGTTGAGCATGATCTTGGAGTCGAACAGCAGCTCCATGTCCTTGCGCGCTTCGGTGCCGATGCGCTTGATGCGCTCGCCCTTGTCGCCAATGATGATTTTCTTCTGGCCATCGCGCTCGACGAGGATCAAGGCATGGATATGCAGGGTCTTGCCCTGCTGCTTGAACTCTTCGATTTCAACGGTGATCTGGTACGGCAGCTCGGCGCCCATCTGGCGCATGATTTTCTCGCGCACCAGTTCGGCGGCAAGGAAACGGCTGCTGCGATCGGTGATCTGGTCTTCCGGGAAGAAGTGATCGTTTTCCGGCAGGTGCTCGGCGATTACGCGTTCCAGTGCATCGAGGTTGTGCCCGTGCTGTGCGGAAATCGGGATGATCTGCGCATTCGGCAACTGCTCCTGCAACCAGCTCAGGTGCGGCATAAGCTCGGCCTTGTCTTCGATGCGATCGGTCTTGTTCAACGCCACGATCAGCGGGCCGGTCACGTACTGGACGCGCTCGAGAACCATCTGGTCCTCTTCGGTCCACTTGGTGCGGTCGACCACGAAAATCACCACGTCGACGTCTTTCAACGCCGCCGAAGCGGTCTTGTTCATGTAGCGGTTCAGGGCCTTCTCGCCACCCTTGTGCATACCGGGGGTGTCGACGTAGATCGCCTGCACATCGCCCTCGGTCTTGATACCGAGCATGTTGTGACGGGTGGTTTGCGGTTTGCGCGAGGTGATCGCCAGCTTCTGACCCAGGATATGGTTCAGCAGCGTGGACTTGCCCACGTTCGGACGGCCGACGATGGCAACATAGCCACAGCGAGTTGCGTTTGTATCAGTCATTGCCATTCTCCACACCCAGGGCAATCAGTGCTGCGGCGGCCGCTACCTGTTCGGCAATACGACGACTCACACCCTGACCTCGGCTTTTTTCATTCAGTAAGATGATTTCGCATTCGACGAAGAACGTCCGGCAATGCGGCTCACCCTGGATATCCACCACTTCGTAACGCGGCAGCTCACAACCACGGGACTGCAGGAACTCTTGCAGGCGGGTCTTTGGATCTTTGTTGGTGTCGACCAGTGTCAGGCCTTCGAACTCGCCGGCCAGCCAGGCAAGCACACGCTCGCGGGCCATTTCCATGCCGGCATCGAGGTAGATCGCACCGATCAACGCTTCGAGGGCATCGGCAAGAATCGACTCGCGACGGAAACCGCCGCTTTTCAGCTCGCCCGAGCCCAGGCGCAGGTATTCGCCCAGATCGAAACCACGGGCCAGTACGGCCAGGGTCTCACCTTTGACCAGTCGCGCGCGCAAACGCGACAACTGGCCTTCGCGAGCCAGCGGGAAGCGCTCGAACAGCGCCTCGCCGGCGACGAAGTTGAGAATGGCGTCACCGAGGAATTCCAGGCGTTCGTTGTTACGCCCGGCAAAGCTGCGGTGAGTCAGGGCCAGGACCATCAGTTCCTGATCCTTGAAGGTGTAGCCGAGCTGACGCTCTAGACGGCTTAAGGAGACGCTCACGGTTTACCCACGCTGAGTTCGTGGCTGGATTCCACCGCCATTGCCAGGAGGCGGCGCAGGCTTGGGACAATTAACGCTGTGTTCAAAAATAACGTCCTGAATATCATTGTTTTCATGCCTCTGGCCCCCGAATCTGCCGGTTCCAGAAATGCATTCGGCGCTGTGTTCAACAGCGCCGTGTTTGATTACTTGATCAGGCCAACCCGCGAGAAATTCGGCAGGTGGCTGAGTTTGGGTTCCGGCCAGCTCATCCAGACCGCGAAGGCCTTGCCGACGATATTCTTGTCGGGAACCATGCCCAGCAGATCCTTGGGAATGTTTGGATCATCCCAGTAGCGACTGTCGTTCGAGTTGTCGCGGTTGTCGCCCATCATGAAGTAGTGCCCGGCCGGCACGGTCCACGAATGGTCCGGCATTGCGCGGTAGCGGCTCATTTCCTTGCGGATCATGTGCTCGGCCGCGCCGAGTTTTTCCTTGTAGAGCTCAGCGCTGCCCAGCGTGCCCGGCTCGGCGCCGACCAGTTGCTCGGCAATCGATTGACCGTTGACGAACAGGCGCTTGTCGGCGGTGTAGCGAACCGTGTCGCCCGGCAAACCAACCACACGCTTGATGTAGTTGACGTTCGGGTCGCTCGGGTAGCGGAACACCATCACATCGCCGCGCTGCGGATCACCGACTTCGATGACTTTCTTGTCGATCACCGGCAAGCGGATCCCGTAGGAAAACTTGCTCACCAGGATAAAGTCGCCGACATCCAGGGTTGGCTTCATCGAACCGGAAGGAATCTGGAACGGTTCCACCAGGAACGAACGCAGCACCAGCACGATGAACAACACCGGGAAGAACGACTTGCCGTATTCAACCAGCAGCGGCTCTTTGTTCAGCTTCTCGACCACGACCATGTCAGGCTGGCTGACGCTGCCCTGATAGGAAGCGATGGCGGCACGCCGACGCGGGGCCAGGATCAACAGATCGAGCAACGCCAACAGGCCGCAGACGAACACGGCGATGACCAGCAACAGCGGGAAATTTAGTGACATAGGACCTAACTATCCAACCTGAGCACTGCAAGGAAGGCTTCCTGTGGAATTTCCACGTTGCCGACCTGCTTCATGCGTTTCTTACCGGCCTTTTGCTTTTCCAGCAGCTTCTTCTTACGGCTGACGTCACCACCGTAGCATTTGGCCAATACGTTCTTTCTGAGCGCCTTGACGGTTGTCCGCGCAACAATCTGCCCGCCAATGGCGGCCTGGATTGCCACGTCGAACATCTGCCGTGGAATCAGTTCTTTCATCTTCTCGGTCAGCTGGCGACCTTTGTAGTGCGAGTTGTCACGGTGCACGATCAGCGCCAGGGCATCGACCTTGTCACCGTTGATCAGCACGTCCAGTTTCACCAGACTAGCCGATTGATAACGATCGAAATGGTAGTCCAGCGAAGCATAGCCGCGGCTGGTGGATTTCAGGCGATCGAAGAAGTCCAGGACCACTTCGTTCATCGGCAGGTCGTAGGTCACTTGTACCTGGGTGCCGAGGAACAGCATGTCGACCTGCACACCACGTTTTTCGATGCACAGGGTAATGACGTTGCCCAGGTGCTCTTGCGGCACAAGAATATTTGCACGCACGATCGGCTCGCGCATGTCTTCGATGGAAGACAGGTCCGGCAGCTTCGACGGGTTATCGACGTAGATCGTCTCGCCGGTCTTGAGCAGCAGCTCGAAGATTACCGTCGGCGCCGTGGTGATCAGGTCCAGGTTGTACTCGCGCTCCAGGCGCTCCTGGATGATTTCCATGTGCAGCATGCCGAGGAAGCCGCAACGGAAGCCGAAGCCCAGTGCGTCGGAGCTTTCCGGCGTGTATTGCAGCGACGAGTCGTTCAGGGTGAGCTTTTGCAGCGCCTCGCGGAAGTCTTCGAAGTCGTCGGAGCTGACCGGGAACAGACCGGCGTAGACCTGCGGCTGAATACGTTTGAAGCCTGGCAGTACATCAACGTCCGGCGTCGAGCTCAAGGTCAGGGTGTCGCCCACTGGCGCACCGTGAATGTCCTTGATGCTGGCGATGATGAAGCCCACTTCACCGGCCTTGAGGTCAGCGGTAGGGGTGTGCTTCGGGTTGAACACACCGACGCTGTCTACCAGGTGGATCTTGCCGGTGGACTTGACCAGGATCTTGTCGCCCTTCTTCACACGACCGTGGCGCACGCGTACCAAGGAAACAACGCCCAGGTAGTTGTCGAACCAGGAGTCGATGATCAACGCTTGCAGCGGATCTTCGTAGTTGCCGGTTGGTGCAGGAATGGTGGCGACCAGGCGCTCGAGCACTTCGTCGACGCCCAGGCCGGTCTTGGCAGAGCACGTGACCGCGTCAGTGGCATCGATGCCGATGATTTTTTCGATTTCTTCTTTGACGCGGTCCGGATCGGCCTGTGGCAGGTCGATCTTGTTCAGCACCGGCATCACTTCCAGGCCCTGTTCGATGGCCGTGTAGCAGTTGGCAACCGACTGCGCTTCAACGCCTTGACCGGCATCGACCACCAACAGCGCGCCTTCACAGGCGGCCAGCGAACGGCTCACCTCATAGGTGAAGTCAACGTGGCCGGGGGTGTCAATGAAGTTCAACTGGTAGTTGATGCCGTCTTTGGCCTTGTAATACAGAGTAACGCTGTGCGCCTTGATGGTGATCCCGCGCTCGCGCTCGAGGTCCATGGAGTCCAGGACCTGGGCTTCCATTTCGCGCTCGGCGAGGCCGCCACACATCTGGATGAAGCGATCGGCCAGCGTCGACTTGCCATGGTCAATGTGGGCGATGATGGAGAAATTGCGGATATGACTCAAATCACTCACGGATCAACACTCAAAAAGGCTGCAGGCATAGCCCGCCGAAAAATAGCCGGGAATTGTACCTGATCCACGGCGCAAGCGTCACGTTCGCAGGTCAGACGGTGCCTACAAAAACGCCCCGGTCTTGCGACAAGGGCGTTTTTTAACGTCAATGCGGTCGGGAAATGCCCGCCGTCAGCCAGCTCGACGCAATAGCCAGAGCCCCGCCACGGCACAAATACCTGCCGGCACCAGCACCGAAAGCAACGGCGGGAAGCCGAATACCTGGCTCGAAGGCCCCAGCAGATCCTGAACGATGCGGAAGGTGAAGCCCACCAGCACGCCGGTGAACACCCGTTGACCCAGGGTCACCGAACGCAGAGGGCCAAAGATGAAGGAAATCGCCATCAATACCAGAGCGGCAGTCACCACCGGCTGCAACACCTTGACCCAAAATGCCAGCCAGTAGCGGCCATTGTTCAGGCCCTGGTCCGCCAGATAGTGGATGTAACTCCACAGGCCGCTGATCGACAGCGACTCGGGCACCATGACCACGGTGTTCAGCAACTGCGGGCTCAACGCAACTTCCCAGCGCTCTTGCGGGGTCGAAACCACTTCGGTGTTGCGCTCGTGGAACAGTGTGGTCGTGACATCCGTCAGCTGCCAGTGATCGGTGTCGAACTCGGCACGCTTGGCGAAGCTAGCCGACAGCATGTGCCGCTCGTTGTCGAAACGATAGCGGGTCACGCCATACAGAATGCCGTTGGGTTGCACCGAGTTGACGTGTATGAATTCATCGCCCTGGCGGTGCCACAAACCGTGCTTGGCGCTCTGTGCATCACCGCTGCCCTGGGCCAGCGAGCGATTGGCCTGCGCGGTGGTTTCGGCAGGTGGCGCGATGTACTCGCCGACCAATACACCGGCGAGCATCAATACCAGCATCGGCTTCATGACCGCCCAGACGATCCGGCCGATCGACACACCAGCGGCACGCATGATGGTCAGTTCACTGTTGCTGGCCAGGCTGCCCAGACCGATCAGGCAGCCGATCAGCGCAGCCATCGGCAGTAGTTCGTACATCCGGCGCGGCGCGGTCAACAATACATAACTCAGCGCATCGACCAAGGTGTAGGTATCGCTGACTTCACCCATCTCGTCGATGAAGGCAAAGAGGGTCGCCAGACCGAGAATGATCCCGAGCACCGCCAGGATCGCCATGAACACACTGCTACCAATGTAGCGATCCAGCTTAACCACGGGCCACCTCCAGCGCGCTGCGGCGACTCGCCCTCTTCAAGCGCAAGGGCTCCCAATAGAGCAAGCCCAGGCCGATGGACAGGAAAATCCCGTGCACCCACCACAAGCCAATCACCGCGGGGATCTTGCCCTTGTCGAGGGCGCCGCGGGCGGCAATCAGAATGGTCAGGTAAGCCATATAAAGAAGAATCGCCGGCAGTAATTTGAGGAATCGGCCCTGACGCGGGTTGACCCGCGACAGCGGCACCGCCATCAAGGTCACGATGAACACCAGCAACGGCAGAGACATACGCCATTGCAGCTCGGCGCGCATGCGAATGTCTTCACTGCCGATCAACGTACTGGTCGGCATCGCGTCGCGGTCGGTGACTTCGTCGCTGACTTCCGGTTTTGGCAGCAACACGCCGTACTCGTCGTACTTGATCGCCCGGTAGTCGGCCTGCCCCGGATTACCGTCATAGCGATAGCCGTTATCAAGGATCAGGTAGCGGTTGCCGTCCGGACGAATTTCCTGGCGCCCCTTTTCCGCCACCAGCACGGAAATACCGCGATCCTTGTTATTGGAACTGATGTTTTTCTGCGAGATGAATACACCACCCAGATTGACGCGGTCATCCGACATGCGCTCGGTATAGGTGACCCGGGTACCGTCACGCAAAGCCTGGAAGCGTCCAGGCTCCAGGGTATCGAATTCGGTCAGGGCATCCTGTTTGTTCAGCAGCAGCTGAAACTGATTGGCCCCCTGTGGCGCCAGGCTCAGGCTCAGCCACGCGACGATGAGTGCAACGAGGGTGGCCGGGAACAGCGTCATGCAAACCAGCCGCTGCTGGCTCATGCCGGTGGCCGAGAGCACGGTCATTTCGCTTTCGAGGTACAGGCGCCCGTAGGACAACAGGATTCCGAGAAACAGCCCCAGCGGCAGGATCAGCTGGAGGAAACCCGGCAGGCGATAGCCCATGATCAGGAACAACGAACCCGGATCCAGCAGGCCCGAAGCCGCCTGGGCGAGGTATTTGATGAAGCGACCGCTCATGATGATGACCAGCAGCACGGCACTTACGGCGCTCAAGGTCAACAGGACTTCGCGGGATAGATAACGGAAGACGATCAAACCAGACACTCCAGGGTTGTCAGGCTAAGGCGGCCAAACAAGCAAACGTATCGGACAGCCCGCGAGGCAGAGCCGCCGAAAAAGATGGCGCATTATCCTGTGATTGGGTGCGCCTGTCACTGCGCAAGCTCAAGCAGCCTGTGAAAGCGCTGAAGATCGTACAACCGAGGGTTGTCAGCCGCCGGTAGCGAGGTTCAAACTGCGGCCTTTGTCGCCGGTCGATCCTGGCGCCTTTCTGTTTATAAGCAATCGACGCATATAAGGTGTCGGGCGCATGCGTGATAACCATCAATTCAGGGACCCGGACATGGAACTGGTTGTAAAAAGCGTCAACCCCGAAACGTTGAAGACCGCCACTCTCGTGGTCTCCGTTGGCGAAGGCCGCAAGCTCGGCGCTGTTGCCAAACAACTCGACGAACTGAGCGGCGGCGCGATCAGCGCAGTGCTCAAGCGCGGCGACCTGGCCGGCAAGGTTGGCCAGAGCCTGCTGCTGCAGAGCCTGCCGAACCTCAAGGCCGAGCGCGTGCTGCTGGTGGGCGTTGGCAAGGATGACGAACTGGGTGACCGCCCGTTCCGCAAGATCATCGCCGGTATCCTCAATACCCTCAAAGGCCTGGGCGGCAGCGATGCGGTGCTGGCCCTGGATGAACTGGTCGTAAAAAGCCGCGACAGCTACGGCAAGACCCGCCTGCTGGCCGAAACCCTGGTGGACGGCGAGTACAGCTTCGACCAGTTCAAGAGCCAGAAAGCCGAACCCCGCGCCCTGAAAAAAATCACCCTGCTGACCATCAAGGCTGCCCAGGCCGAAGTGCAACGCGCCGTGACCCACGCCACCGCCATCGCCAACGGCATGGCTTTCACCCGCAACCTGGGCAACCTGCCGCCGAACATCTGCCACCCGACCTTCCTCGGTGAGCAGGCGAAAGACCTGGGCAAGGAATTCAAGGACCTGAAAGTCGAAGTCCTCGACGAGAAGAAGATCAAGGCCCTGGGCATGGGTTCGTTCTACGCCGTCGGCCAAGGCAGCGCCCAGCCTCCGCGCCTGATCGTCATGCAATACAACGGCGGCAAGAAATCCGAGAAGCCGTACGCGCTGATCGGCAAAGGCATCACCTTCGACACCGGCGGCATCAGCCTCAAGCCGGGCGCCGGCATGGATGAAATGAAGTACGACATGGGCGGCTCTGCCAGCGTGTTCGGTACCCTGCGGGCCGTGCTCGAACTGAAGCTGCCGATCAACCTGGTGTGCATTCTGGCCTGCGCCGAAAACATGCCGAGCGGCAACGCTTCGCGCCCGGGCGACATCGTCACCACCATGAGCGGCCAGACCGTGGAAATCCTCAACACCGACGCCGAAGGCCGTCTGGTGCTGTGCGACGCCCTGACCTACTCCGAGCGCTTCAAGCCGCAAGCAGTCATCGACATCGCGACCCTGACCGGCGCCTGCGTGGTTGCCCTGGGTTCCCACACGTCGGGCCTGCTGGGCAACAACGACGAACTGATCGACCAACTGCTGAGCGCCGGCAAGGCCGCCGACGACCGCGCCTGGCAACTGCCGCTGTTCGATGAGTACCAGGAACAGCTGGACAGCCCGTTCGCCGACATCGCCAACATTGGCGGTCCGAAGGCCGGCACCATCACTGCGGCCTGCTTCCTGTCGCGTTTCACCAAGAACCTGAACTGGGCGCACCTGGACATCGCCGGCACGGCCTGGACCAGCGGCGGCAAGGACAAGGGTGCCACTGGCCGTCCGGTTCCCCTGCTGACCCAATACTTGCTGGACCGCGCCAAAGCCTGAAACCGTTGATGGGCGGCGGCGTCACTTTCCGGTGACGCCGCTTGCCGCTCTGGAACCGCAATGACCAAAGTCGACTTCTATATCCTGCCCAGCGCCGATCCTTCGGCACGCCTGGACTTTGCCTGCAAGCTCACCGAGAAAGCCTGGCGCATGGGCCACCGCATCTACCTGCATTGCAGCGACGCGGCCCAGCGTGACGATCTCGATGCGCGGCTGTGGGCGTTCAAGGGCGAAAGCTTCGTGCCCCACGGCCCCGCCGACAGCGAACCTGAGGGTTTGATTGTCCTGGGGTTGGGCGATGACTGCGGTCAGCATCAGGATTTGCTGGTCAATCTAGACCTGAAAGTCCCGGCCTTCGCCAACAAGTTCGCCCGGGTGGCGGAAGTGGTGGTGGAGGATCCGACGATCAGAGCGGCCGCGCGGGAGAGTTTCCGTTTCTACCGCGAACAGGGCTATCCTCTGCAAGATCACCGTTTACAGCGACTCTGAGCCTTCCAATGGACACTCCAAAACCGCTGCAACAGTCCGCGCACCTGCTGGACGACCTTGAGTCGATCCGACAATTGCTCGGCGATGACAACCTGCAACCGCCCCTGCTGACCGATACGGTCGAGGAAGGTGACCAGGAACAGATTCCGATGTTGTTCGACACCGTGAGCGAGCCTTCGCCACCCGTCGTACCGACAACCCCTGCCCCTATCGTTGAACCCGTCACCGCGGTTGCGTCGGCACCTGCCGCCAGCAAGAACCCGGATGACTTGCTGCACCTGGACAGCGAATTGCGCGCCGCCGCGCAGTTGATCATGCAAGACGTGATCGACGATTTCGCCCCGCACATCGAGACCGAAATCAAACGTCGCCTCAGTGCACGGCTGGAGCGGTTGTTGAGCCAGTACAACGACTAAATAATTGTGGCGAGGGAGCTTGCTCCCGCTGGGCTGCGAAGCGGCCCTGGCCTTTCTGTCAGTTAAACCGGTCTGGATGAATAAGCGTCTGCTGCGCAGCCGGGCGGGAGCAAGCTCCCTCGCCACAAAATAGCTCTCTGACACCAACTCCCCGCCACAGGTTGAATTTTTAAGTGCTCAAGTAACGCCCGATCAACGCAATCCCACTGACCAGCACCAGCCACGTCACCAGCTGCACGAACGCCTCGCGGGATAACCTCATGGTCAGCCGTCGACCGAACCACAGCCCCAGCGCCATCGCCGGCAACAGACAAACCGCCAGCACCAACAGCGGCAAATCGGCATACACACCGGCGATGGCAAACAGGCTCAAACGCACCACCGTACTGCAACTGATCAGCGCACTCTGGGTGGCCCGGGCCGCCTCCTTGGGCAACCGGCTGTTCAAATAGATCGCATAGAGAAAGCCGCCGCTGCCAAACAACGCACCGAACATTCCGCCCAACGTCCCCATCGGCAGCGCCCACGCGGCGGACAACTGCGCCGGACGGACCTTTATCCACAGGCTGTAAATGGCATAGGCGCTGATGAACAGCCCCATCAACAGTAGCAACAGGTCGGACTTGAGGTTCAGCAGGAATATCACGCCGAGGGTGCAGCCCACCGCCATGCACGGCAGCAAGCGCAGCAGTTCCGGTTTCGCCACATCACGCCGCGAGGGCAACAGATTGCCGAATGCCGCGACAAAATCGAGCAACACCAGCAACGGCACGATCTTCGACAGCGGCATGAACAGAATCAGAATCGGCCCCGCCACCAGCGCGGTGCCAAAACCGGCGATGCCGAACACGATGTAGGCCAGGGCGATGCCCGCACCGATTACCAGCCAGTCCAGCGGGCCGAAGGGCCATTGGTTCAACAGTTCGAACACACTCACTCTCCCATCTTCCTTGAATACCGCCGACGACTTTACCTCCTGTAGGAGCGAGCCTGCTCGCGAATGGGCATAACATTCAAAATTGATGTAGCTGACACAACGCATTCGCGAGCAGGCTCGCTCCTACAAGGGAATTGTGCTGACACATGGAGATTGACCACCGAATGCCTTTAAACTGCGCCCCATGATTAAAGATCCCTTTGCAAGACTCGGCCTGGACCGCGAAGTCCTGACCGTCAGCCAGCTCAACGGCCGCGCGCGGGTGTTGCTCGAAGACGTGTTCAGCAACATCTGGGTCGAAGGCGAAATCTCCAACCTCGCCCGCCCGGCGTCCGGCCACGTGTATTTCACCCTCAAGGACAGCGGCGCCCAGGTGCGTTGCGCGCTGTTCCGGCAGAACGCCGCTCGGGTTCGCCAGGCCTTGAAGGACGGCCTGGCGGTCAAGGTTCGTGGCAAGGTCTCGCTGTTCGAGGGGCGCGGTGATTATCAGCTGATCCTCGACACCGTGGAGCCGGCCGGCGATGGCGCCTTGCGCCTGGCCTTCGATGCACTCAAGGAAAAGCTCAGCGCCGAAGGGCTGTTCAGTGCGGAACGCAAGGTGCCGCTGCCGGCGCATCCGCAACGCATCGGCATCATCAGTTCACCCACCGGGGCGGTGATCCGCGACATCATCAGCGTGTTCCGCCGTCGCGCACCGCAGGTGCAGTTGACCCTGATCCCCACCGCCGTACAGGGCCGCGAAGCCACAGTGCAGATTGTCCGCGCCCTGAAACTGGCGGATGCCCGCGGTTTCGACGCACTGATCCTGGCCCGGGGCGGCGGTTCGCTGGAGGACCTCTGGTGCTTCAACGAAGAAGCCGTGGCTCGTGCCGTAGACGCTTGCGTGACACCGATTGTCAGCGCGGTCGGCCATGAAACCGACGTGTCGATCAGCGACTTCGTGGCTGATGTTCGCGCGCCCACCCCTTCCGCGGCCGCCGAATTGCTGGCACCGGACTCCAGCGACCTGATGCGTCGGGTCGAAAGCCTGCACCGACGGCTGGTGATGCGCATGCGTGACCGCTTGATGCGCGACCGCCTGCGCCTGGAAGGCATTTCCCGGCGCCTGCGCCATCCCGGCGAGCGTCTGCGCCAGCAAGCGCAACGCCTGGATGACCTGGACATGCGCATGCGCCGCGCGTTCGAGCGCAGCCTCAACACCCGTCGTGAACGCTTGATCCGCCTGGAAACCCGTCTGGCCGCACAACATCCGGGCCGGCAACTGGCAATGCTGCGCCAGCGCCTCGACAGCCTGGCCGAACGCCTGCCGCGCGCGATCCGCGAAGGGCTGAAGAACCGTCGCCTGCAACTGCACAGCCAGATGCAGACACTGCATGTGGTCAGCCCGCTGGCGACCCTCGGCCGTGGCTACAGCATCTTGCTGGACGAGCGCGGCAACGCGATCCGCAACGCCGCGCAAACCCATACCGGCCAGCGCCTGAAAGCCAAACTGGGCGAAGGCGAACTGCAAGTGCGGGTCGAAGACAATCACCTGACGCCTGTCACCCTTTCTTTACTGGATTGATCCATGCCGCGTTTCTTTGCTCCGTTGCTGTTGCTGCTCCTGACCTTCAACACCCATGCCGACAGCTACATCACCCGCCAGTTGAACAAACCGGTCCCGGGCGGCGTTGCCGTGCTGGACCTGGGCACGTCCGCCCAGGCGCCAAAAGCCACTTATGAAGGCAAACCAGCGCTGGTGGTCAAGGAACAGAACAACTGGCTGGCCATTGTCGGCCTACCGCTGACGGTCAAGCCGGGGGCTCAATCGGTCAGCAGCGGCGGTCGTAATCTGAGTTTTACGGTTGGCGACAAAAAATACCCGGAACAGCGCATCACCCTGAAGAACACCCAACAGGTCAATCCGGACCCGGAAAACCTCAAGCGCATCGAGCGTGAACTGGCCGAGCAGATTGCCGCTTACCGCACGTTCAGCCCCAACACCCCGAGCAACCTGCTACTGGACAAACCGGTGAGCGGGCCGCTATCGAGCAAGTTCGGCGTGCGCCGTTTTTTCAACGGTGAAGAACGTAACCCTCACGCTGGACTGGACTTCGCCGTGCCGGCCGGTACACCGATCAAGACCCCGGCCGCCGGCAAGGTGATCCTGACCGGCAACTACTTCTTCAATGGCAACACGGTGTTCGTCGACCATGGCCAAGGCTTTATCAGTATGTTCTGCCACATGTCGAAAATCGACGTGAAGGTGGGGCAGCCATTGGCCCGCGGTGACGTGGTCGGCAAAGTCGGCGCGACCGGCCGCGCGACCGGACCGCACATGCACTGGAATATCAGCCTGAACGATTCGCGGGTCGATCCGGCTATCTTCATTGGTGCGTTTCAGCCCTGATCCCTGAATAAGGCCTCTGGCCTCATCGCGAGCAAGCTCGCTCCTACAGGGATTGCGCTGACCTGTGGGAGCGATCTTGCTCGCGATGGCAATTTCACAGGCACCGAAAGTCGTCCAGCCACACCCCACACCAATTGCGCACCGCTCAAACCTCGCGCAAACAACACAATCTTCGCAATCATTTGCAGCAATAAAATCTCGATAAATACCCGCTCACGAGTATTCCTCTCAATTTTTTTCGACTGCTTGCCAACCTTCCCCCCCAAGGTTAGGGTTGAAGGCATGAAAACCTCTCACACCCTCATTCAGCTCCGCCAGCACCGCAGCCTGTGCCTCGTCAGTGCACGACTGCCGGGCTGAATCGTGGTGTCTCGTCCCAAGCCGTACCCCAAGAACTTTTGATCCACCGGCAGGCCGCCTTTTTTCGGCCAACACAATAAGGATTTCCTGATGAGCATGCTCAAAGACCCGTCTTCGAAATACCGCGCGTTCCCGACCATCGACATTCCGGACCGCACCTGGCCGTCAAAAACCATCACCGCCGCGCCGATCTGGTGCAGCTCCGACCTGCGTGACGGTAACCAGTCGCTGATCGAACCGATGGACGCCGTCAAGAAGCTGCGCTTCTGGAAAACCCTGGTGCAGGTCGGCGTGAAGGAAATCGAAGCGTCGTTCCCGGCCGCCTCGCAAACCGACTTCGACTTCGTTCGCACCCTGATCGAAGGCAACCACATCCCGGACGACACCACCATCCAGGTGCTGACCCAGGGCCGTGAAGACCTGATCGAGCGCACATTCGAATCCCTGCGCGGCGCGAAGAAAGCCATCGTTCACTTGTACAACGCGACCTCCCCTTCCTTCCGCCGCATTGTCTTCAACCAGGACAAGGACGGGGTCAAGGCCATCGCCGTGAACGCCGCCAAGCTGTTCGTCAAATACGCGGCCATGCAGCCGGACACCGAGTGGACCTTCGAATACTCGCCGGAAACCTTCAGCGCCACCGAAATGGAGTTCGCCAAGGAAGTCTGCGACGCGGTGATCGAAGTCTGGAACCCGACGCCCGAGCACAAGATGATCCTCAACCTGCCGGCCACAGTGGAATGCGCGACCCCGAACATCTATGCCGACCAGATCGAATGGTTCGGCCGTCACATCAACCGTCGTGACAGTGTGATCATCAGCCTGCACACCCACAACGACCGTGGCACCGGCGTTGCGGCCACCGAGCTGGGCCTGATGGCTGGCGCCGACCGTGTCGAAGGCTGCCTGTTCGGCAACGGCGAGCGCACCGGTAACGTCGACCTCGTGACCGTGGCCTTGAACCTTTACACCCAGGGCGTTCACCCTGAGCTGGACTTCTCGGACATCGACGGTGTGCGCAAAGTCGTCGAAGAGTGCAACCAGATCCAGGTACACCCGCGTCATCCGTACGTCGGCGACCTGGTTCACACCGCGTTCTCCGGCTCGCACCAGGACGCAATCCGCAAAGGCTTCGCCCAGCAGAAACCCGATGCAATGTGGGAAGTGCCTTACCTGCCAATCGACCCGGCCGACATCGGTCGCAGCTACGAGGCGGTGATTCGCGTCAACAGCCAATCGGGCAAGGGCGGCATCGCCTACCTGTTGGAACAGGAATACGGCATCAGCCTGCCACGTCGCATGCAGATCGAGTTCAGCCAGGTTGTACAGCGTGAAACCGACCGCCTGGGCCTTGAAATGACCGCCCAGCAGATCCATGCATTGCTGCACAGCGAGTACTTGCAGGCCAACACCCCGTACGCGCTGGTCAGCCATCGCCTGCAGGAAGAAAACGGTCACAGCGCCGTTGAAGTGGAAGTGGCCAGCCAAGGCCAGGGCGAGACCAACCTGCACTGGCGCGGCAAGGGCAACGGCGCCCTGGAAGCACTGGTGGCCGGCCTGCCGGTACCGGTGGAAATCATGGACTACAACGAGCACGCCATCGGCGCGGGCACCAATGCCAAGGCTGCCGCCTACATTGAACTGCGAGTGAACGGCGAACGTGCGGTACATGGCGTCGGCATCGACGAAAACATCACCACCGCCAGCTTCAAGGCCTTGTTCAGCGCACTGAACCGCTCGCTGAGCCAGCCGGAAGCTAAAGCGGCGTAAGCCATCGCTGAAGTGCAAAAGGCCCCGGGGTGTGAACCTCGGGGCCTTTTTTGTTTGTGCGATCTTTTTGGACTCACCGAAATATCAGGTGAACTCGAAGGTATCGGCATCCAGATTCGCCGGAAACCGCTGCCGATACGCCGCCAGCTCTGCCGCATCCAGCACCACCTTGAACACCCCGTCAGCCTCCCCCGCACTGAGCAACGTCTCGCCCTGAAAATCCAGCACCTGGCTGTCACCGGTATACGCAAAACCTTTGCCATCCGTGCCAATGCGATTGACCGCCGCCACATAGCACAGGTTCTCGATCGCCCGCGCCGGCAGCAAGCGGTTCCAGTGCTGGCGCCGTGCGCCGGGCCAGTTGGCGGTGTACAGCAGCAGATCGGTGTCCTGAGCGTCACGGCTCCACACCGGGAAGCGCAGGTCGTAGCAGATCAACGGTCGCACTCGCCAACCCTTGAGCTCGAACTGCACCTGGCGCTCGCCGGGGGTGTAGTGGTTGTGCTCACCGGCCATGCGGAACAGGTGACGCTTGTCGTAATGCAGCACCTCGCCATCCGGGCGTGCCCACAGCAGGCGATTGCGATGACTGCCGTCGGCGGCCTGGACGATCACGCTGCCGGTGATCACCGCATCGAGCTTTGCCGCCTGAACCCGCAGCCATTTGCTGGTGGGCCCGTTTTCCGCTTCGGCGAGGGTCTCGGATTCCATGGAGAACCCGGTGGTGAACATCTCCGGCAGAATGATCAGGTCGGCGCCGCGAGCCTGTTCCAGCAACGGCTCGAAATGCTCGAGGTTGGCCTGGCGGTCGTGCCAGGCCAGGGATGTCTGGATCAGCGCAACGGTCAGCTTCGGCAACGCACTCAGATCACGCATAGTTTTTCCGCTGCTTCACGCAGGGTCTCCTCACGCTTGGCAAAGCACAGCCGCACCAGGCGCTGGCCGACCGGTGGTGTCTGGTAGAACACCGAGATCGGGATACTCGCCACACCATGCTCGCGCGTCATCCACAGGGCCATCTCGACGTCATTGAGGTCCGGACGGATCTGCGAGTAATCGACCAACTGGAAATAGGTGCCGGTCACCCGGGTGAAACTGAAACGCGACGGCGCCAGCAGATCGCAGAACAGATCGCGCTTGGCCTGATAGAAACCCGGCAGCTCTTCCACGTGCTCAGGATGCTCGGCCATAAAATCGGCCAAGGCATATTGCAGCGGTGTCACACCACAGAAATTGACGTACTGGTGCACCTTGCGCAATTCCGCCGTCAGGGCCGGTGGTGCGACCACATAGCCGGTTTTCCAGCCGGTGACGTGGTAGGTCTTGCCGAACGAACTGACCACGAATGCACGCTGATACAGCTCCTCATGGGCCAGCACGCTGACGTGGGGCACACCGTCAAACACCAGATGCTCGTAGACTTCGTCGCTGATCACATAAATGTCGCGATCGCGGATCAAGGCTGCCAACTGGTCGAGTTCGGCACGGCTGATCAACGCACCACTAGGGTTGTGCGGGGTGTTGAGAATGATCATCCGCGTGCGCGGGCTGAGTGCCTGGGCAAGCTTCTCGAAGTCGATACTGAAGTCGTTCAGGCCCAGTTGCACATGCACGCAACGACCGCCGGCCAGCTCTACCGAAGGCTCGTAGCTGTCGTATGCCGGGTCAAACACAATGACTTCGTCACCGCTGTGGATAACCGCCTGAATGGCACAGAAAATCGCCTCGGTCGCGCCGGGGGTGACCGTCACTTCAGTATCGACATCCACCTGTGCGCCATAACTGCGGGCGATCTTCGCCGCGATCTGCTGACGCAACACCGGCAGCCCGGTCATTGGCGAATATTGATTATGGCCGCTGGCGATATGCCGGCCGACCGCATCGCACAGGGCCTGCGGGGCCGCGAAATCGGGAAAGCCCTGGGACAGATTGAGCGCGCCGGTCTGTGCCGCGAGCTGAGACATCTGAGTGAAGATAGTGATGCCGACATTCGGCAGCTTGCTGGTGATCATCGGTGGTTCCCTGCAGGTGAGCAGCTGCAAGTTTCAAGCTGCAAGCCACAAGTGGTCAAGCGTCAAACCGCCAGACGCAAAAAAGGGCCCGGACAGGACCCTTTTCGCTTTGACTTGAAGCTTGAAGCTTGAAGCTTGCAGCTGCTTCTATCGCTTATCGCGACGCTTCTTGTCGGCCTTCTTGTGGTGCGACATCAAACGACGCTTCTTGTTGACCTGACGGTCGGTGAGCGTGTTCTTGTTGCCTTCGTACGGGTTCTCGCCACCCTTGAACTCGATGCGGATCGGCGTACCGACCAGCTTCAGCACACGGCGATACGTGTTTTCCAGGTATCGCACGTAGGACTTCGGCACCTTCTCGATCTGGTTGCCGTGGATCACGATGATCGGCGGGTTCGCGCCACCGAGGTGGGCATAACGCAGCTTGATCCGGCGGCTGTTGACCATCGGCGGCTGGTGCTCGCTGACCGCGTCTTCCAGGATCTGGGTCAGGCGGCTCGTTGGCCAGCGGGTAACCGCGGACTTGAACGAGTTCTGTACCGAGGCGTAGAGGTTGCCCACGCCGGTGCCGTGCAGTGCCGAGATAAAGTGAATATCGGCAAACTCGACGAAGAACAGACGACGCTGCAACTCGATCTTGACGAAGTCGCGCTCGCTCGGCGTCATGCCGTCCCACTTGTTGATCGCGATGACCAACGCACGACCGGCCTCAAGGGCAAAGCCCAGCAGGTTGAGGTCGTGGTCTACCACGCCTTCGCGGGCGTCCATCACGAAGATCACCACGTTGGCGTCTTTGATCGCTTGCAGGGTTTTGACCACGGAGAACTTTTCAACTTCTTCGTGGATCTTGCCGCGCTTGCGCACACCGGCGGTGTCGATCAGCGTGTACTTCTCGTCGTTACGCTCGAACGGGATGTAGATACTGTCGCGGGTGGTGCCGGGTTGGTCGTAGACGATTACCCGGTCTTCCCCGAGCATACGGTTGACCAGAGTCGACTTGCCGACGTTCGGCCGGCCGATGATCGCGATCTTGATCCCGTCTTTTTCGCTTGGGCCAGGAATGCGCTTGGCTTCCTCGCCTTCGGCGACGTCTTCTTCCTCGCCTTCTTCCAACTCGTCGTCGTCTTTCGGGAAGTCACTCAGGGCGATTTCCAGCATCTGGGTGATGCCACGACCGTGAGCACCGGCGATCGGAATCGCATGACCCATGCCCAACGGAGCGAATTCGGCGCGGGCCATTTCAGGGTCGATGTTGTCGACCTTGTTGGCAACCACGTAGGAACGCTTGTTACGTTTGCGCAAATGCTCGGCGATCATCTGGTCGGCGGCGGTGAAACCGGCCTTGGCATCTACCAGGAACAGAACGACATCTGCTTCTTCGATGGCCAGCAGCGACTGCTCGGCCATCTTTTCGTCCATACCGTGCTCGTCACCGGAGATACCGCCGGTGTCGATCAGAATGTAGGAACGCCCTTGCCACTTGGCCTCACCGTACTGGCGATCACGGGTCAGACCGGACAAGTCGCCGACGATGGCGTCACGAGTCCTGGTCAGGCGGTTGAACAAGGTGGACTTGCCGACGTTCGGTCGGCCCACCAGGGCGATTACGGGAACCATGCGGCTCTCCACTTCGTTATTTCAGAAAATACAAAAGCCGCTGCGAGGCAGCGGCTGGTGCTCGGGGCAACGCTTGAAAGCGCTGCAAACCCCAGTAAACCGGGGCCGCTTGGGGGTTAAACCCCAAGCATAGTCGTTACTTGATGGTCAGGGCTTCCAGTTTGCCGCTGTTGCCATACACATAAATCGTGTCACCCATCACCAGCGGACGGGCACGCAGGCCGTCGCTGTCGATGCGCTCGCGGCCGACGAAACGACCGTCCACCTGACTCATCAGGTGCAGGTAACCTTCCAGGTCACCGACTGCAACGTAGCTTGAGAACACTTCCGGAGCCGACAGTTGACGGCGGGCCAGCGAGTCGTTGCTCCACAAGGCTGTGGTGGAACGCTCGTCGACGCCTTCAACGGTGCCCGAAGACAGGCTCACATAAACGGTACCGAAACCCTGGGCAACACCGGCATAGCTGGAAGCATCACGCTGCCAGAGCTGACGGCCGCTTTGCAGGTCCAGAGCGGCAACGCGCCCCTGATAGCTGGCGACATACAGCGTCTCGCCCGACAGCAGCAAGCCACCATCGATATCGACCACACGCTCCAGCTCCGAACGACCTTGCGGGATCGCTACGCGCTGTTCCCACACCGGTACACCGTTGGAGATGTTCACCGCAACCACTTTACCGGTCGACAGGCCAGCCACCGCGAGGCGGTTGGTCACGATCGGCGCACTGGTACCCCGCAGGGTCAGTACCGCCGGCGTGCTGTCATAGATCCAGCGACGGTTACCGGTGGAGGCATCCAGGCCGATCAGACGATCGTCCTGGGTCTGAACCACCACAACGTCACCGTTGTTGGCTGGCGGTGCCAGTACTTCGCTGGACACGCGAGCGCGCCACTTTTCTTCACCGTTGATCGCGTCCAGGGCAACGATTTCACCCTTGATCGTACCAATGGTGACCAGGCCGTAACCAACACCAACGGCGCCGGAGACAGGCAGCTCGAGGTCTTTCTTCCATTTGACGTCGCCGGTGTTGCGGTCCATCGCCATCAACACGCCAGTGACGTCGGCGGCATAGATGGTATCGCCATCGATGGCCGGAACCAGCATGTTGTAGGTTTCGCCCTGACCGTCACCGATCGAACGACTCCACTGCTTGTGCAGAACCACTTCTTCCTTGAAATCGACCAGTTCGGCCGGAGGCAGTTCTTTTTTGCTGTTGCTGCTGCAACCCGCGGCCAAAATGGCCAGAGCCAGCAATGCTGCATGTTTCCAACGAATCACGTCACGCATCCCCTTTGGCCAGGTCGTCCAGCTTGATTTGCAGGCCACCGACCGCCGCTTCATCCGACAGTGCCGCCTTGGCTTTTTGATACGCCGCGCTCGCCTCGTCGGTACGACCCAACTGCACCAGCAGGTCGCCCTTGAGCTCTTCGCGAGTGGCCAGGAATGCCTTGTCGGCATCGCCTTCGAGCAGCTTCAGTGCTTCGTCGGCCTTGTTCTGCGCGCCGAGTACCTGGGCCAGACGCTGACGAGCGATTTCGCCCAGCGCCGGGTTGGCCGGTTTGGCGATAATTGCTTTGAGCTCGGTGGCCGCGTCGTCCAGCTTGCCGCTGTCAACCGCAACCTTGGCCACGAACAGGCTGCCGTACTGCGCGTAGGCGCTGCCGCCGAACTCGCTGTTGAGCTTGCCGGCCAGGTCCGAAACACGGGCCGCATCAGGCTTGCCATCAGGCGTCAGCGTGGTTTCGAGCAATTGCTGATAGAGCATCGAGGCGCCTTGCGACTGATTGCTCTGATACTTGTGGAACGCCTGCCAGCCGAACACGATGACCAGCGCCAACAGGCCGCCAGTAACCAGGGGCTTACCGTTGCGTGACCACCATTCCTTCAATTCCGCCACATGTTCGTCTTCGGTACTCGACACCCCAATACTCCTTAATCGCTAATTCGGCTGTTTAGACAGCTTCAACCCTGCACGACGCAGGTGGCCAGGTGAGCGGCAAGCGCATCCCAGGCAATGCTTTGTTGTTCGCCCTGGCCACGCAGGGGTTTGAAACCTACCACTTGCTGGGCCATTTCGTCGTCACCGAGGATCAGCGCATACAGCGCGCCGCTCTTGTCGGCCTTCTTGAACTGGCTTTTGAAACTGCCGGCACCGGCATTCACTTGCAGGCGCAGGTTGGGCAACTGGTCACGAACGCGCTCCGCCAGGGTCAGGCCGGCCAGTTCGGCGGCTTCACCGAAGGCGCAGAGGTAGACGTCGACCTGACGGGAGATCTCTTGCGGGATCTGCTCCAGGGTTTCCAGCAGCAGGACCAGGCGTTCGATGCCCATGGCAAAACCAACGCCGGCGGTCGGCTTGCCGCCCATCTGCTCCACCAGGCCGTCGTAACGGCCACCGGCACACACGGTGCCCTGGGCGCCGAGTTTGTCGGTGACCCATTCGAAAACGGTCTTGCTGTAGTAATCGAGCCCGCGAACCAGCTTCGGGTTGATCACGTAAGGAATGCCGGCGGCGTCCAGGCGAGCCTTGAGGCCCTCGAAGTGCACGCGGGATTCTTCGTCGAGGTAGTCGGCCATTTTCGGCGCATCGACCAGAATCGCCTGTGTCTCGGCGTTCTTGGTGTCCAGGACGCGCAACGGGTTGGTCTTCAGGCGGCGCTGGCTGTCTTCGTCCAGCTTGTCCAGGTGTTGCGACAAGAACTCGACCAGTGCTTCGCGATAACGACCACGGGATTCGCTGGTGCCCAGGCTGTTCAGTTCGAGCTTGACCGCATCGCGGATGCCCAATTCGCCCCACAGGCGCCAGGTCAGCACGATCAGCTCGGCGTCGATGTCCGGACCGTCGAGGTTGAACACCTCCACACCGATCTGGTGGAACTGGCGATAACGGCCTTTCTGCGGACGCTCGTGGCGGAACATCGGGCCGATGTACCAGAGTTTCTGAACCTGGCCGCCGCCGGTGATGCCGTGTTCCAGCACCGCGCGCACACAGGCCGCCGTGCCTTCAGGGCGCAGGGTCAGAGAGTCGCCGTTGCGATCATCGAAGGTGTACATCTCTTTTTCGACGATGTCGGTCACTTCACCGATGGAACGCTTGAACAGTTCGGTGAACTCGACGATCGGCATGCGGATCTGCTTGTAACCGTAGTTATCCAGCAGACGCGAAACGGTGCCTTCGAAATGACGCCACAGAGGGGTCTGTTCGGGCAGGATGTCGTTCATGCCACGAATGGCTTGCAATGACTTGCTCACTTTAAATCCTTAAATTCGTTCGGCTCTTCAGTCAGGTTCAGCCGCGCGCAATAACGGCAGCGTCAGCTTCGACCTTTTCGGCCGCTTTCTGGCGGATCAAGCGTTCAAGCTCATCCACCAGATTGTCATTCGTCAGCTTCTGCGACGGTTTACCGTCGATGTAAATCAGGTTCGGCGTGCCGCCGGTCAAGCCGATATGGGCTTCCTTGGCTTCACCCGGGCCGTTGACCACGCAACCGATCACCGCGACATCCAGCGGCACCAGCAAATCCTCGAGACGCCCTTCCAGCTCGTTCATGGTCTTGACCACATCGAAGTTCTGCCGCGAGCAGCTCGGGCAGGCGATGAAGTTGATGCCACGGGAACGCAGGTGCAGGGACTTGAGAATGTCGTAGCCGACTTTCACTTCCTCGACCGGGTCGGCCGCCAACGAGATGCGGATAGTATCGCCAATCCCTTCGGCAAGCAGCATACCGAGGCCCACGGCAGATTTCACCGTGCCGGAACGCAAACCACCGGCTTCGGTGATGCCCAGGTGCAGCGGCTGGACGATTTCCTTGGCCAGCAAGCGGTAGGCTTCGACGGCCATGAACACGTCGGAGGCTTTCACGCTGACCTTGAAGTCCTGGAAGTTCAGGCGCTCAAGGTGCTCGACGTGGCGCAAGGCAGACTCGACCAGCGCCGCCGGGGTCGGCTCGCCGTATTTCTTCTGCAGGTCTTTTTCCAGGGAACCGGCGTTCACGCCGATACGGATCGGGATCCCGCGGTCACGTGCGGCATCCACCACCGCACGCACGCGGTCTTCGCGACCGATGTTGCCCGGGTTGATCCGCAGGCAATCGACACCCAGTTCGGCTACGCGCAGAGCGATCCGGTAGTCGAAGTGAATGTCGGCAACCAAAGGTACTTTGACCAACTGCTTGATCTTGCCGAAGGCTTCGGCGGCGTCCATGTCCGGTACGGAAACCCGCACGATATCGACGCCGGCTGCTTCCAGGCGATTGATTTGCGCGACAGTGGCCGCGACATCGTTGGTGTCGCTGTTGGTCATGCTCTGCACAGCGATAGGCGCATCGCCGCCAACAGGCACGTTACCGACCCAGATCTTGCGGGATTCGCGACGTTTGATTGGAGATTCGCCGTGCATGACTTATTGACCCAACTTCAGGCGAGCAGTCTCGCCACGGGTGAACGGAGCGACATCAACCGGCTGGCCGTTGTAGCTGACCTGAGCGCCGCGGGCAAAGCCCAGGCGCACGGAAAACGGTGGTTTGCCATTGACTGCCAGACTGTCGCCTTTGCGTTTGAGACCGCTGAAAAGCACCTTGCCACTACCGTCGGTCACTTGTGTCCAGCAATCGAAGGTGAACTGCACCTGAACCTGGCCTTGACCAGCCAAAGGCGCGGCTGCCATTGGAGCAGGGGCCGGAGCGGCTGCCGGTGCAGTCGCCACCGGAGCCGGAACGACTGGAGCTGCCGGAGCCGGAGTTGCCGGGATAACCGGCGCTGCGACAACAGGCGCGGTAGTGTGCGCGGGTGCGGCTGGCGTGGTCGGCGCTGCCGGGGCCACTGGCGCAGTCGCTTGAGTCTGTTCTGGTGCTTCAGCCGGAGCGTCGGCCTGTGGCAGCGCGAGGGCGGTTCCGCCTTCGGCCTGACCTTCCGCGACGGCCTGGTCTTCCGGCTCGTCCAGCGGATGAATCTGTGTCGTACCGTCGGCGCCTTCGACTTCAACGTGTTCCGGTGCCAGACCGATCAGGTCCTTGGTGCGCATCGAGGTCTGATCCTGCCACCAGACGAAACCGCCACCGATCACCGCGACCAGCAACAACAGGCTGACGATTCGCAAAATGGTGTGGGAAACCCGCACAGGCTCTTCAATACGACCCAGGCTGTGAACATTGCTGCCCTGAGAGTCGGTACCGGTGGATTGATCGAATTGCTGGACCAGAACGGCCTGGTCCATGCCGAGCAATTTGGCATAGGCGCGAATGTAACCGCGGGCAAACGTATGCCCGGGCAGCTTGTCGAAGGCGCCGGCTTCCAGATTGCTCAGGGAAGTGGTGGTGAGGTTGAGCTTGAGGGCCACTTCGGCCAGCGACCAGCCATTGCTTTCGCGGGCCTGGCGCAAAGTCTCACCGGGGTTTACGCGATTCGCTGCTACAACTTCGGGATGCGCCGCTTTCATCATTGCTCCGACAGGTATTGCTGATATTCCGGCGTACCGGGATAGAGTCTTTTTAGTTGCAGGCCTTTGCTTGCGGCCTTGTCGCGGTCTTCGAACACTTTTGCCAGCCGAACGCCGAGCAATAGACTACGTGCATTTTGTTCGGAGAGCTGGCTAAAACGGTCGTAATAGTCACGCGCGGGCACATAATGCCTGTCTTCGTAAGACAACTCAGCCATTTCCAGCAATGCACGTGGTTGTTGATGGTTCAGGCGCAGGGCTTTTTCCAGTTGCTGCTGGGCCAGATCGCGCTGACCGAGCATTGCAGCGGTCATGCCCAGGTTCTCGAACACCCGCGAACGCTCAGGATACAGGGTATCGGCTGCGGCTTGTTCGAAGCGCTCGTAGGCTTCGTTGTAACGTTTCTGCTCGAACAAAAAACTGCCGTAGTTATTGAGGATTCGTGCATCGGCGGGACGGGAAGCCAGCGCCTTTCGAAAATGTTCGTCGGCAAGTTCCGGTTCCATCTCGGCCTGGAACACCAACCCCAGCGCCGCGTTGGCATCAGGGTCGGAGCCATCCAGATCCAACGCTTTCTTCAACGGAACCTTGGCGCGCTCGGTCATGCCTTGTTGCAAATACCCGATACCGAGTTGCACATAGGCCTCACGCGCTTCATCACGGCCCTTGCTGGTCTTCATCGGGTTGTAGTCGCCCGAAAGCACGCAGCCAGCACACAGGCTGGCCAACAGCAAAAGCAGCGCAAAGCGCAGGGACATAGAGATCCTCTCTCGGTTATTTCGCGGCGTCTTGCGCTACATCGTTGTCGGCGTTGAGTTCACGCACGGCGATATAACGTTCGCTGCGACGGGTGCGATCCAGCACCTGCCCTACCAATTGACCACAGGCCGCGTCGATGTCTTCACCACGGGTGGTGCGGACGGTGACGTTGAAGCCGGCATGATGAAGCTGATCCTGGAAACGACGAATGGCGTTGTTGCTCGGGCGCTCGTAACCGGAGTGCGGGAACGGGTTGAACGGGATCAGGTTGATCTTGCACGGGATGTTTTTGAGAAGCTCGATCATTTCCACCGCGTGCTCGACCTTGTCATTGATGTCTTTGAGCAAGGTGTACTCGATGGTCAGCACGCGCTTTTCGCCGAGGTTCGACATGTAGCGCTGGCACGACTCGAGCAGCATCTTAAGCGGATACTTCTTGTTGATCGGCACCAATTGGTTACGCAATGCGTCATTCGGTGCGTGCAGGGACAACGCCAGGGAGACGTCGATGTGCTTGGAGAGCTCATCGATCATCGGCACCACGCCGGAGGTCGACAGGGTCACACGGCGCTTGGAAATGCCGTAGCCCAGGTCGTCCATCATCAGATGCATGGCCGCGACGACGTTGTCGAAGTTCAGCAGCGGCTCACCCATGCCCATCATCACCACGTTGGTGATGGCACGGTCGACGGTTGCCGGGACGCTGCCAAAGGATTTGTTGGCAATCCACACCTGGCCGATGACTTCGGCGGCGGTTAGGTTGCTATTGAAGCCTTGCTTGCCGGTGGAGCAGAAACTGCAATCCAGGGCACAGCCTGCCTGGGACGAAACGCACAAGGTGCCGCGTTTGCCCTGGGGAATGTACACGGTCTCGACGCAGCTGCCGGACGCCACGCGCACCACCCACTTGCGGGTGCCGTCGCTGGAGATGTCCTCGCTGACCACTTCCGGACCACGGACCTCAGCAACTACCTTGAGCTTTTCGCGCAAGGCCTTGCTGACGTTCGTCATGGCATCGAAATCATCGACACCAAAGTGGTGAATCCATTTCATTACCTGACCGGCACGGAAACGCTTCTCCCCGATTGAGTCGAAGAATTTTTCCATTTCCAGCTGAGTCAGACCCAGCAGGTTAGTTTTTACAGTCGATGTAGTCATGGATTCACCTTCACTCTTAAGCCAATGCTTAGCGAGTGGTTACTTCAGTAGCTGCGAAGAAGTACGAGATTTCGCGAGCGGCAGCGGCTTCGGAGTCCGAACCGTGTACAGCGTTGGCGTCGATGGAGTCAGCGAAGTCAGCACGGATGGTGCCGGCAGCAGCTTCTTTAGGGTTGGTAGCGCCCATCAGCTCACGGTTCAGAGCGATAGCGTTTTCGCCTTCCAGAACCTGAACGACAACCGGACCGGAGATCATGAAAGCAACCAGGTCACCGAAGAAACCACGAGCGCTGTGCTCAGCGTAGAAGCCTTCAGCTTCGGCTTTGGACAGTTGCTTCAGTTTCGAGGCTACAACGCGCAGGCCAGCTTTTTCGAAACGAGTGGTGATCTCGCCGATCACGTTTTTAGCAACGGCGTCAGGCTTGATGATGGAGAAAGTACGTTGAACAGCCATGGTGTAACTCCAGAAACGGTAATTTACGAAAAATTAAACCCGCGAATTATACGCGGGTTCTCGGGTATTGCCTAACCTGCGGCGTGGCTCAGTCGCGTTCTTCGATCCAGTGGGCCTGAATGGCCTCCAGGATCTTTTCGCCACAATGCTCAGGCATGTCGTCGAAGTCGGGCAGTTCCATCACCCATTTACGCAGATCGACGAAGTTGACCGACATAGGGTCCACGTCGGGCTTGCTTTCAGCCAGCTGGATCGCGATCTCCAGCACATCAGTCCACTTGAGTTTCATGACAATTCCTTGAATCAGTGCGCTGCTTCGGCTGCGTGGTTGAGCGAGTACTTCGGAATTTCGACGGTCAGGTCTTCGGTACCGACCTTGGCCTGACAACCCAGGCGCGATTGAGCTTCCAGCCCCCAAGCCTTGTCAAGATAGTCCTCTTCCAGCTCGTCAGCCTCTTCCAGCGAGTCGAAACCCTCGCGGATGATGCAGTGGCAGGTGGTGCAGGCGCACACACCGCCACAGGCACTTTCCATCTCGATATGGTGCTCATGGGCCAGCTCGAGGATGGACGTACCGGTCTCAGCCTCTACAACCATGCCTTCGGGGCAGAACTTCTCGTGTGGCAGAAAAATGACCTGCGGCATCGTTATTCCTCAATCTCATTCAGGTTGCGCCCCGCCAGCGCGGCTTTCACCGTCGAGTCCAGGCGGCGGGCAGCAAAGGCGTCGGTCACTTGCGACAGACGCTTGGTCTGCTGCTCGATGGCGTAACCATCGGTACCTTTCATCAGTTCGGTCAGCTCCTGCACCTGCATGTCGATGACCATGCGCTCATCGGCGTCGAGCAAGCGCTCGCCATCCGCCTCCAGAGCGGCCTGCACCGCTTCGATCAGGCGCTGGGCGTCGACCTGCTGCTCGCGCAGTACACGAGCAACCTTGTCGTCATTGGCGTGCTGGAACGAATCCTTGAGCATCCTTGCGATTTCGCCGTCGGTCAGGCCGTAGGACGGCTTGACCTGGATGCTGGCTTCAACGCCCGAACCCAGTTCGCGGGCGGAAACGCTGAGCAGACCGTCGGCATCGACCTGGAAGGTCACGCGAATCTTCGCCGCGCCAGCCACCATTGCCGGAATGCCGCGCAGCTCGAAGCGCGCCAGGGAGCGGCAGTCGCTGATCAGCTCGCGCTCGCCCTGCAATACGTGAATGGCCATGGCCGACTGGCCGTCTTTGTAAGTGGTGAAGTCCTGGGCGCGAGCGACGGGGATGGTGGTGTTGCGCGGAATCACCTTCTCCATCAGGCCGCCCATGGTTTCCAGCCCCAAAGACAACGGAATCACGTCCAGCAGCAACAGTTCGCCGCCATCGCGCTTGTTGCCGGCCAAGGTATCGGCCTGGATCGCAGCACCAATGGCTACAACTTGATCCGGGTCGATTTCAGTCAGCGGCTGACGACCGAAGGCTTCGGCGACGGCGTCACGAACGCGAGGCACGCGAGTCGAACCACCAACCATGACCACGGCATGCACGTCTTCCAGCTCGATACCGGAGTCACGCACGGCGCGGCGACAGGCTTTCAGGCTGCGAGCGACCATCGGCTCGATCAGCGCATTGAAGGCTTCGCGGGTCAGCTCGGCCTTCCAGTCACCATGGGCAACTTCAACGGCTGCAGCGTTAGTCAGAGCTTCCTTGGCTGCACAGGCGGTTTGCAGCAGGTTGCGTTGCGTACCCGGATCGAGGTCGGCGGACAGGCCAGCGTTCTCGATGATCCAGCCGGCGATCGCGTGGTCGAAGTCATCGCCACCCAGGGCGCTATCGCCACCGGTAGCCAAAACTTCGAAGACACCGCCGGTCAGGCGCAGAATCGAAATATCGAAGGTGCCGCCGCCCAGGTCGTAAATCGCGACCAGGCCTTCGGCGTGCTGGTCCAGACCGTAAGCCACGGCTGCCGCGGTCGGCTCGTTGAGCAAGCGCAGCACGTTCAGACCAGCCAGCTTGGCCGCGTCCTTGGTGGCTTGACGCTGAGCGTCGTCGAAATAGGCCGGAACCGTGATGACCGCACCGACCAATTCACCACCCAGGGTCGCTTCGGCGCGTTGACGCAGGACCTTGAGGATGTCGGCAGAGACTTCGACCGGGCTCTTCGGGCCCTGGATCGTGTCGATGAACGGCATGTGCGACTCGCCATCGACAAAGCGGTACGGCAACTGATCGCCCAGCTGCTTGACGTCGGACAGACCACGACCCATCAAGCGCTTGACCGACAGCACCGTATTCAACGGATCGGTGGCGGCAGCCAGCTTGGCGGATTCGCCAACCTCGACGCGATCGGCGTGGTAGCGCACGGCAGACGGCAGGATGACCCGCCCTTCTGCGTCGGCAAGTGGCTCGGAAAGACCACTGCGCAATGCAGCGACCAGCGAATTGGTAGTGCCCAAGTCGATCCCCACAGCCAGACGACGCTGGTGCGGTTGAGGACTTTGGCCGGGTTCGGCGATCTGCAGTAGGGCCATCGTTATCAGGACTTATCTGTATATCAGGCGTGCGACCGGAGCGGCACTGGGTTAATCGTCGAGGCGCTCTTCTAACTGGCGCACTTCGTAGGTGAGCTTGTCGAGGAACTGCATGCGCCGCATCAGGCGTTCGGCCTGTTCACGGTGCGCGGCATCGTTCCAGCAAGCTGCGAAGCTTTGGTTCAGTTCATCCTGGGCAGCCTTCAGGCGACGCTTGAAGACGGCAACGCCATTGAGGTCGGCACTGTCCTGCAGGTCTTCGAGCTCTTCACGCAACTCCATCTGCTGCAGCAGAAACTCCGGATCATGCACCGTGACCTCCAGCGGCAGCTCGCCACCATTCAAGGCGAGCAGGTAACGCGCGCGCTTGGGTGGACTCTTGAGCGTCTGGTAGGCCTCGTTGAGGCTCGCGGATTGCTCCAGCGCCAACCGCTGCTCGCGCTCGGAAGCGTCGGCAAAGCGGTCCGGATGAACACTGCGCGCCAACTCACGGTAGCGCGTAGCCAGCTGATCGAGGTCCAGATCGAAACTCGGTTGCAGCTCAAATAAAGCGAAATGACAAGGAGTACCCACGACAAGCCTCAGATGTTGAAGCTTTCGCCGCAGCCACATTCACCGCGTACGTTGGGGTTGTTGAACTTGAAGCCCTCGTTCAACCCTTCCTTGACGAAATCGAGCTCGGTGCCGTCCAGGTAGGCCAGGCTCTTCGGGTCGATGATCACTTTTTCGCCGTGACTTTCGAACACCTGGTCCTCTGCAACCACCTCGTCGACAAACTCCAGCACGTAGGCAAGGCCGGAACAGCCCGTGGTGCGAACACCCAGACGAATCCCTTCACCTTTGCCGCGCCCGTCGAGGGAGCGCCGCACGTGTCGAGCAGCCGCTTCTGTCATGCTGATAGCCATCGGTGACTCCTTACTCGTCGCCAAAACTCGAAAATCAGATCAAGCCTTTCTTCTGCTTGTAATCGCGAACGGCGGCCTTGATGGCGTCTTCAGCGAGTACCGAGCAGTGAATTTTCACTGGCGGCAGGGCCAGTTCTTCAGCCAGCTGGGTGTTCTTGATGGTTTCCGCTTCGTCCAGGGTCTTGCCCTTCATCCACTCGGTGGCGAGGGAGCTGGAAGCGATAGCCGAACCGCAGCCGTAGGTCTTGAACTTGGCATCTTCGATGATGCCGGCGTCGTTGACCTTGATCTGCAGGCGCATCACGTCGCCGCACGCCGGAGCGCCGACCATGCCGGTGCCGACATCAGGGTCTTCCGCGTCCATCTTGCCGACGTTGCGCGGGTTTTCGTAGTGGTCGATGACCTTTTCGCTGTAAGCCATGATTCTTAATCCTCACTCATCAGAGAGTCGCTCTTGAAGCCCTGAAACCTGAGTTTACAGGGCTGATTGCGGCGACTTGAAATCAGTGTGCCGCCCACTCGATTTTCGAAATGTCGACACCGTCTTTGTACATGTCCCACAGCGGCGACAGAGCGCGCAGCTTGGTAACGGCCTCGCAGACTTTCTGCGCGGCGTAGTCGATTTCTTCTTCGGTAGTGAAACGGCCGAAGGTGAAGCGGATCGAACTGTGTGCCAGTTCGTCGTTGCGGCCCAGGGCGCGCAGTACGTACGAAGGCTCAAGGGACGCCGAGGTGCAGGCCGAACCGGACGAAACCGCCAGATCCTTGAGCGCCATGATCAGCGACTCGCCTTCAACGTAGTTGAAGCTCAGGTTCAGGTTGTGCGGAACGCGGGCGGCCATGCTGCCGTTGACGTACAGCTCTTCCAGATGCTCGACCTGCTTGTAGAAACGGTCGCTCAACGCCTTGATGCGTGCGTTCTCGGCAGCCATGTCTTCCTTGGCTACGCGGAAGGCTTCACCCATGCCGACGATCTGGTGGGTCGCCAGGGTGCCGGAACGCATGCCGCGTTCGTGGCCACCACCGTGCATGGTCGCCTCGATACGTACGCGCGGCTTGCGGCTTACGTACAGGGCGCCGATGCCTTTAGGACCGTAGGTCTTGTGGGCGGAGAACGACATCATGTCGACTTTCAGCTTGGAAAGATCGATCTCGACCTTGCCAGTGGACTGAGCGGCGTCGACGTGGAACAGGATGCCCTTGGAGCGGAGCAGTTCGCCGATCGCTGCGATGTCGTTGATGGTGCCGATTTCGTTGTTCACGTGCATGACCGAAACCAGGATGGTGTCGTCGCGCAGTTCGGCTTCGATCATCTCTGGGGTCACCAGGCCATCGGTACGAGGCTCGATGTAGGTCACTTCGAAACCTTCACGCTCCAGTTGGCGCATGGTGTCCAGGACAGCCTTGTGCTCAATCTTGGTGGTGATCAGGTGCTTGCCTTTGGTGGCATAGAAATGCGCCGCACCCTTGATTGCCAGGTTGTCGGATTCGGTGGCACCGGAGGTCCAGACGATTTCACGCGGGTCGGCGTTGACCAGGTCGGCCACCTGACGACGAGCGTTTTCGACGGACTCTTCGGCTTTCCAGCCAAACACGTGGGAACGGGACGCCGGGTTACCGAAGTTTCCGTCGACCAGCAGGCATTCACTCATCTTTTGCGCGACACGCGGATCAACCGGGGTAGTCGCAGAGTAATCAAGGTAAATCGGCAATTTCATGGACTATCTCCTAAATCAGGCTGGCTGGCGTGCCGCTAGCTCTCTGGCAGTCATTCGACGGCGGACGCTTCAATCTTGTCCAGGCGTGGCGCCTTGCTGTTGCAACGGCGTTGATCCTGGCGCTGGGCTACTTCTTGCACCTCACGGCGAGTCACAAGGTCAGCCAAGCTGATACCGCTCAGAAATTCGTGGATTTGCAGGCTCAGGTCGCACCACAAGTGGTGAGTCAGGCAAGTGTCACCGGAGTGGCAGTCACCCTGGCCCTGGCATTTGGTTGCATCGACCGATTCGTTCACCGCATCGATCACCTGGGCGACCTGGATGCCCTGCATGTCGCGGGACAATTGGTAGCCACCGCCCGGACCGCGCACGCTGGACACCAGGTTGCTGCGGCGCAGCTTGGCGAAAAGCTGTTCGAGGTAGGACAGGGAGATGCCTTGGCGCTCGGAGATATCGGCCAGGGACACGGGCCCGTGCTGCGCGTGCAACGCCAGGTCAAGCATGGCGGTCACGGCGTATCGGCCTTTTGTAGTCAGTCGCATGGACAATTACCACGGAGTTCGGAATGAGGCGAGTATGCAATTCCCGAGTATTTAAGTCAACTATTAGACCTAGTACTTTAGTCAGGTTTACCCGCAAAAGAGCGGGCGCATCATAGCAGGGTCTGCGGCCTAATGGCACACCGGTCAGCGCTCTGCCATTACCTGATTACGACCTGCGCAGGAGACATCAACCGGCCTTGCTTTCGTCTTTGTCTTTTACGCAGGCGAAATCTTCTTCACGCAGCTCAGGCAGATCTTTCGCACAGTAATTGCTGCCCAAATCCTTCAATGCCCCGCACATCCCCTCCAGGCGACCATCGACCGCCTGCAAGTGATCAAGCAGCTGACCAATGGCGCGCGCCACCGGGTCGGGCATGTCTTCACTGAGGCCGTAGGCATCGAAGCCGATCTTCTCGGCCATGGCCTTGCGCTTGGCGTCCTGCTCTTCGTCGGGCTTGACGATAATCCGCCCCGGAATCCCCACCACAGTGGCACCCGGCGGCACTTCCTTGGTCACGACAGCATTGGAACCCACCTTGGCCCCGGCACCAACAGTGAACGGGCCGAGCACCTTCGCGCCCGCCCCGACCACCACGCCATTACCCAAGGTCGGGTGACGTTTGCCCTTATTCCAGCTGGTGCCGCCCAGTGTCACGCCCTGATAAATAGTGACGTCATCACCGATCTCGGCGGTTTCACCGATAACAATGCCCATGCCATGGTCAATAAAGAAGCGTCGACCAACCTTGGCACCCGGATGGATCTCGATCCCGGTCAACCAGCGACCGAAGTTCGATACCAGCCGCGCCAGCCACTTCAGGTCAGCGCGCCACAGCATCGCCGACAAACGGTGAATCCAGATGGCATGCATGCCGGGGTAGCAGGTCAGGACCTCAAAAGCGTTACGCGCCGCCGGGTCTCGGTGGAATACGCTCTGGATATCTTCACGCAAACGCTCGAACATCATTAATCCTTCCGCTTTAGGAGCTCACCACGGGCCGCTTTCTGGGTTTCCGTGAGGATGCCACGCAAAATATTCATTTCCGCCCGGCTGACCGAGCTGCGTCCGTACAACCGGCGCAGGCGCGCCATCAAGTGCCGTGGCTTTTCCGGATCGAGGAATTCGATGGCCACCAGGGTCTGCTCCAGGTGCTCATAGAATCGTTCCAGCTCGTCCATGGTCGCAAGCTCAGCGCTTTTGACCGAAGCCACCTCTTCCTTCTCGACCTTGCTCGGCTGACCTTGGGCCGCCAGCCAGGACATGCGCACTTCATAACCCAACACCTGCACCGCCGCCCCAAGGTTCAGCGAACTGAACTCAGGGTCTGATGGAATGTGCACGTGATAATGACATCGCTGCAGCTCTTCATTGGTCAGGCCGGAATCTTCACGACCGAACACCAGAGCGATTTCCGCACCCTGCCCGGCTTCCTCGACCACCTTCATTCCGCATTCGCGGGGATCGAGCAACGGCCAGGGAATGCGCCGGTCGCGGGCACTGGTACCAAGCACCAGGTTGCAGCCGACCAGGGCATCTTCCAAGGTGGCGACGACTTGCGCGTTTTCAAGGATGTCCCCGGCACCGGAGGCACGGGCATCGGCTTCGTGATGCGGGAACACACGAGGCTCGACCAGCACCAGCCGCGACAGCCCCATGTTCTTCATTGCACGCGCAGCCCCGCCGATATTGCCCGGATGGCTGGTATTGACCAGGACGACACGAATGTTTTGCAGCAAGGGAGGCGCTCTCGAACACAATAATCGGGAGCGGAATCTTACAGCTCATCAGGGTGTCCCGCCTCAAAAATAGCTGTTCAAATTTGGCGGCGTTCAATGTCGGCATGCTGCGTTGCCACTTCTCCCCATAGCAAGCTATGAGTCGGCGCGGCGCCTTGCCTGCCAACATTGACCACTCGCCAAATTTGAACGTATTTCCGAGGCGGGACACACCGTTCAGCCATGAAAGCGAACGTCGTCCTTCTCCTGTAGAAACTTTCTGATAGAATGCTCGGCTTTCTTTAACAACCTTAGGTGACACATCCATGCAGCCCATGCTGAATATCGCGCTGCGCGCCGCCCGCAGCGCCAGTGAATTGATCTTCCGCTCCATCGAGCGCCTGGATACCATCAAGGTCGACGAAAAAGACGCCAAGGATTACGTATCCGAGGTGGATCGTGCCGCCGAACAAAAAATCATCGACGCCCTGCGCAAAGCCTATCCGAATCACTCGATCATGGGTGAAGAGACCGGCATGCACGCCGGCACCGGCATCGAAGGCGAAGAGTACCTGTGGATCATCGACCCACTGGACGGCACCACCAACTTCCTGCGCGGCATTCCTCACTTCGCTGTCAGCATCGCCTGCAAATACCGCGGTCGCCTGGAACACGCTGTTGTTCTGGACCCGGTTCGCCAGGAAGAATTCACCGCCAGCCGTGGTCGCGGCGCTCAACTGAACGGTCGTCGCCTGCGCGTCAGCGGTCGCACCAGCCTGGACGGCGCCCTGCTGGGTACCGGCTTCCCGTTCCGTGACGACCAGATGGACAACCTCGACAACTACCTGGGCATGTTCCGCGCCCTGGTTGGCCAGACCGCCGGCATCCGCCGCGCAGGTTCGGCGAGCCTGGACCTGGCCTACGTGGCCGCCGGCCGTTTCGACGCGTTCTGGGAATCGGGCCTGTCCGAGTGGGACATGGCTGCAGGCGCCCTGCTGATCCAGGAAGCTGGCGGCTTGGTGAGCGACTTCACCGGCGGTCACGACTTCCTTGAAAAAGGCCACGTCGTTGCCGGCAACACCAAATGCTTCAAGGCAGTTTTGACGGCGATCCAGCCGCACCTGCCGGCCTCGCTGAAGCGCTAAGCTTCCAGCGACAGAGAAAGCACCCTTCGGGGTGCTTTTTTTATGCCTGGAATTTGCCCTTAAAAACACCGCAACCCCCTGTAGGAGCGAGCCTGCTCGCGAAGAACTCAAAAACGCCGCGTTAATCCTGAATGCGCGCGTAATCGTTGACGACCATCGCGAGCAGGCTCGCTCCTACATTGGGATTGCGGTGGTACATAAATCGCGGGCACAAAAAAAGCACCCCGCAGGGTAATGCCAGTCAGTTAA
>NZ_LACC01000016.1:1950-189391 GCF_000967965.1 Pseudomonas fluorescens | reverse complement strand
CGCCGTATACGGAACCGTACGTACGGTGGTGTGAGAGGACGGCGGGAGCAGCCCCGCCTCGTACTCGATCCCACATTTCGATGATTGACGATGGACCCTGTGGGATTTGTGGCGCTGTGAATATTTCGCAGACCATATCCAAATATTTAGCGGCTTGGGATAACCACCCAACCTGGCCTATGCTGCAACCCAATGCTTTCGTTTCCGGTCGATTCCATGGGTCGTGGTTTTCTCTTCATCCTGCTGCTGATCGTTCTGCCCGCCACGGCGCAGATCTACAAGTACACGGACGCCAACGGTGCCACCGCGTACAGCAATCAACCGCCTGACGGAGTCAGCGTCCAACCGGTCGAATTGCCGCCCCTCAACAGCGTCGAGCGCCAGCCTGCCGGCGAAGTCGCACCTGCTGCCGAGACCGGTCGTAAAGAACAACCCCACAAGACCTATGAAGCGCTGGAGCTGACAGGCCTGCCCAGCACCGAAGCCCTGCGCGCCAACAACGGCACGTTCACCGTAACAGTACTGATCCAGCCGCGCCTGCAAGGGCCCCACCTGTTGCGCCTGCTGCTGGACGGTCAACCCTACGGCCAGCCAGGCAACGTGCCGACCCTGCAACTGGTGAACATCGATCGCGGCGAGCACCGCCTCGCCGTGCAAGTGATCGATGGCGAAAACGTTGTACAGCAGAGCCCTGCGGTGACATTCACCGTACAGCGGGTGCACAAGCCTTGAAGGCCTGGCTTTTGATCGCCTGCCTGATAGCCCTGCCCACTTCGGCAGAGGTCTTCATGTATGTCGGCGCCCAGGGCAATCGGGTATTCACCGACCAGCCCAAACCCGGCGACGCCAGGCGCGTGCCGCTGACAACGACCAATCGAATAGCGGCCAACCCCACCAGCGCAGCGCCGTTGATTGCCCAGAGCAGTCCCGAAGTACAAGCGCTGTTCCACTATGAGGTGCTGCGCATCCTGATCCCGGAACCCGACGCAACCATCCGCAGTAATACTGGCGAAGTCATCGTCAGCGCGACCAACGAACCTGCCCTGCAACCCGGTCACCGCTACCGGTTACTGCTCGACGGCCAGCCCACCGCCGAACCCGGCCTGAGCCCGGTGTTCGCCTTGAGCAACATCGATCGCGGCAGCCATACCCTGTCCGTGGAAATCCTCGACGAACAGGGACGCATCGTCGAACGCACCGCCAGCCAGCCTTTCCACATGCAGCGCACGTCTCTCGCCCAGAAGCGCAGGATCAAACCCTGCACTCTCGAAGACTACGGCCAGCGGCCGGAATGCCCGCTCAGCGACAAACCCGGCGAAGAAAAAAATCCTTTCCTGAGACTTTTCTAACCTCGTTCAGGTTTGCGCACTATATTGGTGCAATAGATTGCACCGTACTCACATTCCAACCCATTTTGGTTCGAAAGTACCCGCGAAAGCTGGCAGAACGCCACGCAAACGAGCGTCAAACGCCTGTTTCAGGCGCTGAACGCTTCTTTTCGGAGCCTTGGTTTGGTTTTTGCATTTTGCCCGTACCAGCGTTTTTTTTGCGCATGCTCTGCCCTAAAAGAGGTCCCGATGACCATTAGCGACGCACTCCACCGTTTGCTACTCGACAACCTCACCACTGCCACCATCCTGCTTGATGCCGAACTGCGCCTCGAGTACATGAACCCGGCGGCGGAGATGCTGCTGGCCATCAGCGGCCAGCGTAGCCATGGGCAGTTCATCAGCGAGCTGTTTACCGAATCGACCGAGGCGCTGAACTCGTTGCGCCAGGCCGTCGAGCAAGCGCACCCGTTCACCAAGCGCGAGGCCATGCTCACCGCCCTCACCGGCCAGACCCTGACCGTCGACTACGCGGTAACGCCGATTCTGAGCAACGGCGACACGATGCTGCTGCTCGAAGTCCACCCCCGTGACCGCCTGTTGCGGATCACCAAGGAAGAAGCACAGCTGTCGAAACAGGAAACCAGCAAGATGCTGGTTCGCGGCCTTGCCCATGAAATCAAGAACCCCTTGGGCGGGATTCGCGGCGCGGCACAATTGCTGGCCCGGGAACTGCCGGAAGAAAGCCTGCGCGACTACACCAACGTCATCATCGAAGAAGCCGACCGCCTGCGTAACCTGGTGGACCGCATGCTCGGCTCCAACAAGCTGCCGTCGCTAGCCATGTGCAATGTCCATGAAGTGCTTGAGCGCGTCTGCCATCTGGTGGAGGCCGAAAGTCAGGGCTGCATCACCTTGGTGCGCGACTACGATCCAAGCATCCCCGACGTCCTGATCGACCGGGAACAAATGATTCAGGCGGTCCTGAACATCGTGCGCAACGCCATGCAGGCCATCAGCACCCAGAACGAACTGCGCCTGGGCCGCATCAGCCTGCGCACCCGCGCCATGCGCCAGTTCACCATCGGCCATGTGCGCCATCGCCTGGTGACCAAGATCGAAATCATCGACAACGGTCCGGGCATCCCGGCAGAACTTCAGGAAACCATTTTCTTCCCCATGGTCAGCGGTCGTCCGGACGGTACCGGGCTGGGCCTGGCCATTACCCAGAACATCATCAGCCAGCACCAGGGCCTGATCGAATGTGACAGCCACCCCGGCCACACCACCTTCTCGATCTTTCTGCCACTGGAACAAGGAGCCACATCGACATGAGCCGTAGTGAAACCGTGTGGATCGTCGATGACGACCGTTCTATCCGTTGGGTCCTGGAAAAAGCCCTGCAACAGGAAGGCATGACCACGCAAAGCTTCGACAGCGCCGATGGCGTGATGAGCCGCCTGGCGCGCCAGCAGCCGGACGTGATCATCTCCGACATCCGCATGCCCGGCGCCAGCGGCCTGGAGCTTCTGGCGCGGATTCGCGAACAGCACCCACGGCTGCCGGTGATCATCATGACCGCGCACTCCGATCTGGACAGCGCTGTCGCGTCCTATCAGGGCGGCGCCTTCGAGTACCTGCCCAAGCCGTTCGATGTCGACGAGGCGGTTTCCCTGGTCAAGCGCGCCAACCAGCACGCCCAGGAACAACAAGGCCTTGAAGTTGCCCCGACCCTGACCCGCACCCCGGAAATCATCGGCGAAGCGCCGGCGATGCAGGAAGTGTTTCGCGCCATCGGGCGCTTGAGCCACTCCAACATCACCGTGCTGATCAATGGTGAATCGGGTACCGGTAAAGAACTGGTGGCCCACGCCCTGCACCGTCACAGCCCGCGCGCCGCTTCGCCGTTCATTGCGCTGAACATGGCGGCGATCCCCAAAGACCTGATGGAATCCGAACTGTTCGGCCACGAGAAAGGCGCGTTCACGGGCGCGGCCAACCTGCGTCGCGGGCGTTTCGAGCAAGCCGATGGCGGTACGCTGTTCCTCGACGAAATCGGCGACATGCCCGCCGACACCCAGACTCGTCTGCTGCGGGTACTGGCCGACGGCGAGTTCTACCGTGTCGGCGGTCATGTGCCGGTGAAGGTCGATGTGCGCATCATCGCCGCGACTCACCAGAATCTGGAAACCCTGGTACACGCCGGGAAATTCCGTGAGGACTTGTTCCACCGCCTCAACGTGATCCGCATCCATATCCCGCGCCTGTCGGATCGCCGCGAAGATATCCCGACCCTGGCCAAGCACTTCCTCGGCCGCGCTGCCCAGGAGCTGGCAGTCGAGCCAAAGCTGCTGAAAAGCGAAACCGAGGAATACCTGAAGAACCTGCCGTGGCCCGGCAACGTGCGTCAGCTGGAGAACACCTGCCGCTGGATCACGGTGATGGCTTCGGGTCGCGAAGTGCACATCGGCGACCTGCCGCCGGAGCTGCTGAGCCTGCCTCAGGACTCGGCGCCCGTGACCAACTGGGAACAGGCCCTGCGCCAGTGGGCTGACCAGGCGCTGGCCCGTGGTCAGTCGAGCCTGCTCGACAGCGCCGTGCCGGCCTTCGAGCGGATCATGATCGAAACCGCCCTCAAACACACCGCCGGTCGCCGCCGCGATGCCGCCGTCTTGCTGGGTTGGGGACGCAACACCCTGACGCGCAAGATCAAGGAATTGGGGATGAAGGTAGATGGCGGGGATGATGATGAGGGGGATGAGGGCTAAACAGCCTTTAGTACTTCGCTGATCGTTAGGCCCAATCGCGAGCAAGCTCGCGATGCTTTTTGGGTTAACAGTGCACCGCCGCAATGCACCGTGAACCGCAATCGCGCACAAAAACAGCTTCGAATCCCCGCCTGCTTTCGCAATCGAATCCCTTTCGAAAAAACACGAAAGCCCCGAATCTCGGGGCTTTCAGCGTTTAAAACCGGCTTTTTGTTTCTCTTTATGAAAACTGGCACGCCCCCTGCAATAACCCTTTCAAGTGAATCAGTTCACCTACCCGGTTTCGGGGACCTTGGTACAGGCAGGCCGGGGATTCCCCTCTTTACATCGGGCTCATACCGCATCCGCGACGAGCCCAGCAGTTTTGGGGCCCTTGATACAGGCAGGTCAGGGGTTCCCTCTTTACACCGGGCTCACACCGCATTCGCGACGAGCCTCCCGTTTCGGGAACCTTGGTACAGGCAGGCCGGGGATTCCCTCTTTTATTGCTCCCGGAGATGGATCTCCAGCCGCCAGCGGTCATCGACCTCGCTACCGGCCCACTCGCCCTGCAGGGGCCGGGCCGCCACCAGTGTCAGCAACAACCCCCCATCGCTCAAACGTACCCGCCAGTTCACGTCCTTGCCGCCGAGCTTGAGCTGACCTTTCTGCGCCTTGCCTTCGGCGCCAAACAGCAGCGCGACACTGCCATCAACCATCTCGCCGTGGGTCTTGGGTTCGTTGTTGAACCACACCACCAGCCCGTCGTTCGTCACTTCAACCTGCTGCAATTGACTGGGGTCTGGCGTAGTCAGGCGACCGATCATCATCCCGACCATCACCCCGACAATCGCCAGCGAGCCCATTACCCGCAGGAATAGTTTCGAACGCACGCCTTCTGGCGGCGTAGAATGCGCGTCATCTTTGCCTTCGGAGCCGTGCATGTTTCACGTCATCCTTTTCCAACCAGAAATTCCGCCGAATACCGGCAACGTTATCAGGCTGTGCGCCAACAGTGGCTGCCACCTGCATTTGATCGAGCCGCTGGGTTTCGAGATGGACGACAAGCGCCTGCGCCGGGCCGGCCTCGATTACCACGAGTATGCCACCCTGCAACGCCACGCGGACCTCGCCAGCTGCCTGGAGAGCCTCGGCCATCCACGGCTGTTCGCCTTCACCACCAAGGGTTCGCGGCCGTTCCACGATGCCAGCTTCGTCCCGGGCGACGCGTTCCTGTTCGGCCCGGAAAGCCGGGGCCTGCCCGCCGACGTACTGGACGCCCTGCCCAACGAGCAACGCCTGCGTCTGCCGATGCGCGAGGGCTGCCGCAGCCTGAACCTGTCCAATACCGTGGCGGTGGCCGTTTACGAAGCCTGGCGTCAGAACGACTTCAAATAACACCGCATAGCAAATGTGGGAGCGGGCTTGCTCGCGAAGGGGTCATCAGCTTCAACATGAATGTTGACTGAAAAACCGCTTTCGCGAGCAAGCCCGCTCCCACATTGGACTTGCTTCGACGCTCAGGAATGCTTACTGAACGGTCGGAGTCTCGCCAGCAGCCTGCATGCGTTGCAGCTCTTGCGCGTACAGCGCATCGAAGTTCACCGGAGCCAGCATCAGTGCCGGGAACGAACCGCGGGTCACCAGGCTGTCCAGGGTTTCGCGAGCGTACGGGAACAGGATGTTCGGACAGAACGCACCCAGGGTGTGGCTCATCGAAGCGTCGTCCAGATTCTTGATCAGGAAGATCCCGGCCTGTTGCACTTCAGCGATGAATGCCACTTCGTCACCGTTTTTCACGGTAACCGACAGGGTCAACACGACTTCGTGGAAGTCAGATTCCAGCGTCTTCTGACGGGTGTTCAGATCCAGACCGACGCTCGGCTCCCACTGCTGGCGGAAGATCGCCGGGCTTTTCGGAGCTTCGAAGGACAGGTCACGCACATAAATGCGCTGCAAGGAGAATTGCGGTGCAGTTTCTTCTTCGTTCGCAGCAGTGTTCTGTTGGTCAGTCATCGCAGATCCTTCTTGATCCAGGGTTCTTTTAGGTTTGCTTGTTTTGGGTATTGCCGTCAGGCCCTGAGCAGCGCGTCGAGCTTGCCGGCGCGCTCCAGGGCGAACAGATCATCACAACCGCCCACGTGGGTGCTGCCGATCCAGATTTGCGGCACAGACGTACGCCCGGCCTTCTGGGCCATCGCAGCGCGCACCTGCGGCTTGCCATCGACCTTGATCTCTTCGAAGGCCACGCCTTTGTTCTCGAGCAGGTACTTGGCTCGCGAGCAGTAAGGGCAGTAATCGCTGGAATAGACGACGACGCTACTCATATCACTTCACCAGCGGCAGATTGTCGGCTTTCCAGCTGGAGATACCGCCGGACAGCTTGGCGGCGGTGAAGCCGGATTTCATCAATTCGCGAGCGTGGGTGCCGGCGGTCTGGCCCATGGCGTCAACCAGGATGATGGTCTTGGCCTTGTGCTTTTCCAGTTCGCCAACGCGGGCGGTCAGTTTGTCCTGGGGAATGTTCAGCGCGCCGACAATGTGACCGGCGGCGAAATCCTTGGTTGGACGAATGTCGATCACCACGCCTGCGTCCTTGTTGACCAGCCCGGTCAGTTCGCCGGTGCTCAGGCTGCGGCCGCCGCCCTGCATTTGATAGGCCAACAGCAGGGCCGCCAGTACGACGAAGATACCGACGAGAATGTAGTGGTTAGTGGCAAATTCAATCAGGTGAGCAACCATCGAAGGAGGTTCCAGGGCGTTAAAATGTCGGCCAGTATACACAGCCACTATGGTGGGCCAAACCCCGTCCGGCGGTGACGTGGCCGGAACTTCGCTTTAAACTGCGACTCCCTTTTCCATTGCCCCTTTTTACTTAAGCCAGAGCGGATTCCATGACTACCACGCCTAAACCTTTGGTCCTGATGATTCTCGACGGCTTCGGTCACAGCGACAATCCCGAATCCAACGCCATTTTTGCGGCGAAGAAGCCTGTACTGGATCGTCTGTGGTCCACCGTGCCGAACGGCCTGATCTCGGGCAGCGGCATGGACGTCGGCCTGCCGGACGGCCAGATGGGCAACTCCGAAGTCGGCCACATGAACCTGGGCGCCGGCCGCGTGGTATATCAGGACTTCACTCGCGTCACCAAATCGATCCGTGACGGCGAGTTCTTCGAGAACCCGACCATCTGCGCTGCCGTGGACAAAGCCGTCGCTGCCGGCAAAGCCGTGCACTTCATGGGCCTGCTGTCCGATGGCGGCGTGCATAGCCACCAGGATCACCTGGTCGCCATGGCCGAACTGGCCTTCAAGCGCGGCGCGCAAAACATCTACCTGCACGCTTTCCTCGACGGCCGCGATACTCCGCCGAAAAGCGCGCAGTCATCGATCGAACTGCTCGACGCGACCTTCCAGGCCCTGGGCAAAGGCCGGATCGCCAGCATCATCGGTCGCTACTACGCCATGGACCGCGACAATCGCTGGGACCGCGTGTCCCAGGCCTACAACCTGATTGTCGATGGCCAGGGCGAATTCAACGCCGCCACCGCTCAGGAAGGCCTGCAAGCGGCCTACGAGCGCGGCGAGAGCGACGAATTCGTCAAAGCCACCTCCATTGGTGAGCCGGTAAAAGTCGAAGACGGTGATGCCGTGGTGTTCATGAACTTCCGCGCCGACCGTGCCCGCGAGCTGACCCGCGTGTTCGTCGAAGACAACTTCAGTGAGTTCGAGCGTGCCCGCCAGCCGAAACTGGCCGGTTTCGTCATGCTGACCCAATACGCCGCCAGCATCCCTGCACCGTCGGCTTTCGCTGCCGGCAGCCTGGAAAACGTGCTGGGCGACTACCTGGCGAAAAACGGCAAGACCCAGCTGCGCATCGCCGAAACCGAAAAATATGCCCACGTGACCTTCTTCTTCTCCGGCGGCCGCGAAGAACCGTTCCCGGGCGAAGAGCGCATCCTGATTCCGTCGCCGAAAGTCGCTACCTATGACTTGCAGCCGGAAATGAGCGCACCGGAAGTCACCGACCGCATCGTCGACGCCATCGAAAACCAGCGTTACGACGTGATCGTCGTCAACTACGCCAACGGCGACATGGTTGGCCACAGCGGCGTGTTCGAGGCGGCGGTCAAGGCCGTTGAATGCCTGGACCTGTGCGTGGGTCGCATCGTCGATGCCCTGGAAAAAGTCGGTGGCGAAGCCTTGATCACCGCTGACCATGGCAACGTCGAGCAAATGTCCGATGAAACCACCGGCCAGGCGCACACTGCGCACACCACCGAGCCGGTACCGTTCATCTATGTCGGCAAGCGCGATCTGAAGGTCCGCGAGGGCGGCGTACTGGCGGACGTGGCGCCGACCATGCTGAAGTTGCTGGGCCTTGAGCAACCGGCGGAAATGACCGGGACTTCGATTCTGGTCTGACTGGATCTCCAAAACGCCACAAAACCTGTGGGAGCGAGCTTGCTCGCGATAGCAATCTGACAGCCAACATCTATGTTGAATGATCGGACGCCATCGCGAGCAAGCCCGCTCCCACAGTGCTTTATGGAGTTTTCGAAATGGAATTCAGTCTGTCGCTTGCTCCAGTTATCACACAGTCAGAAATGGGCATTTTTTTTGCCGCCCATGGCGGGCATACTAGGCCGTCCCTTTCCCTGGTGCCGCCCGCCCCTATGCTCCGCGTCCTGATAGCCCTAGCTCTGACTTGCCTGCTCCAACCGGCCTTTGCTGACGAGCGCGCAGATACCCAACAACAGTTGGACGCCACGCGTCAGGACATTGCCGAGCTGAAAAAGCTGCTGGGCAAGCTGCAGGAAGAAAAGTCCGGTGTGCAGAAAGAGCTCAAGGGCACCGAAACCGAAATGGGCAAGCTCGAGAAGCAGGTCGACGCCCTGCAAAAAGAGCTGAAGAAAAGCGAAGCCGAGCTGCAGCGACTCGATGCGGAGAAAAAAAAACTCCAGAGCGCGCGCATTGAACAGCAACGACTGATCGCCATTCAGGCTCGGGCGGCCTACCAGAACGGTCGCCAGGAATACCTCAAGCTGCTGCTCAACCAGCAGAATCCGGAAAGATTCGCCCGTACCCTCACCTATTACGACTACCTGAGCCAGGCTCGCCTGGAGCAGTTGAAGAATTTCAACGAAACCCTGCGCCAACTGTCCAATGTCGAGAAAGACATCGCCATGCAGCAGGCGCAATTGCTGGTGCAGCAAAGCAGCCTCGACACTCAGCGTGACGAGCTTGAGAAAGTCCGCAAGGAGCGCCAGCAAGTCCTGGCCAAGCTCAATGACGACGTAAAGGCTCGCGATCAGAAACTGGCGACGCGCGAGCAGGATCAGGCAGACCTGTCTAAAGTCCTTAAAACCATTGAAGAAACCCTGGCCCGCCAGGCTCGTGAGGCAGAAGAAGCGCGGCAAAAAGCGCTGATTGCCCAGCAGGAAGCCGAAAAAAAGCGTTTACGTGAGGCCCAGGCGCAGGCAGATGCCAGCGACGACGCCCCACGCAAACCGGTCAGGTCGACACCTGGCGCACTGGTTTCCAGTTCCGGCGAGACCTTTGGCGGCCCGTTTGCGTCAACCCGCGGCAAACTTCCCTGGCCTGTCGACGGTCGACTGCTGGCGCGCTACGGTGAAAGCCGTGGCGACGATGCCCGGACCAAGTGGGATGGCGTGATGATCGGCGCGTCTGCCGGCAGCACCGTGCATGCGGTGCATGGTGGTCGCGTAGTGTTTGCCGACTGGCTGCGAGGCGCCGGGTTGCTGGTGATCCTCGACCACGGCAACGGTTTTTTGAGTCTTTATGGTCACAACCAGACGCTGCTCAAGTCTGCGGGTGATGTTGTTAAAGCCGGTGAGTCCATCTCCACTGTCGGCAACAGTGGCGGGCAGGACACCCCAGCGCTGTATTTTGCTATTCGTCAGCAGGGTCACCCGAGTGATCCGGCACAATGGTGCCGCGCGCAAGGATAAGCGCGTTACCTAATTCAGGAGTTTGTTAGACATGCTGCATTTGTCCCGCCTTACCTCGCTGGCCCTGACGATCGCCCTGGTGATCGGCGCGCCTCTGGCGTTTGCCGCTCAACCAGCGCCGGCGGTTGCGCCTGCGGGCACTGCTGCGACCACCAAGGCGCCACTGCCGCTGGATGAGTTGCGCACCTTTGCCGAGGTGATGGACCGGATCAAGGCCGCTTATGTCGAACCGGTGGACGACAAGACCCTGCTGGAAAACGCCATCAAGGGCATGCTCAGCAACCTCGATCCGCATTCCGCCTACCTGGGCCCTGAAGATTTCGCCGAGTTGCAGGAAAGCACCAGCGGTGAATTCGGCGGCCTGGGCATTGAAGTCGGCGCCGAAGACGGCTTTATCAAGGTGGTGTCGCCCATTGACGATACTCCAGCCTCCAAGGCCGGCATTCAGGCCGGCGACTTCATCGTCAAGATCAACGGCCAGCCGACCCGTGGCCAGAGCATGACCGAAGCCGTGGACAAGATGCGCGGCAAGATCGGTCAGAAAATCACCCTGACCCTGGTGCGCGACGGCGGCACGCCGTTCGACGTGACCCTGGCCCGCGCCGTCATCCAGGTGAAGAGCGTGAAGAGCCAGTTGCTGGAATCGGGCTACGGCTACATCCGCATCACCCAGTTCCAGGTCAAGACCGGCGAAGAAGTCTCCAAGGCCCTGGCCAAGCTGCGCAAGGACAACGGCAAGAAGCTCAAGGGCATCATTCTCGACCTGCGCAACAACCCGGGCGGCGTGCTGCAGGCGGCGGTGGAAGTGGTCGACCACTTCATCACCAAGGGCCTGATCGTTTACACCAAGGGCCGCATCGCCAACTCCGAGCTGCGGTTCTCTGCCACCGGCAAGGACGAAAGCGAAGCCGTGCCAATGGTCGTGCTGATCAACGGCGGCAGCGCCTCGGCTTCGGAAATTGTCGCCGGCGCCCTGCAGGACCAGAAACGTGCCGTGCTGATGGGCACCACCAGTTTCGGCAAGGGCTCGGTGCAAACCGTGCTGCCGCTGAACAATGAGCGCGCATTGAAGATCACCACGGCGTTGTATTACACGCCGAACGGCCGCTCCATCCAGGCCCAGGGCATCGTGCCGGACATCGAAGTACGCAAGGCCAAGATCACCAGCGAGCAGGACAGCGATTACTTCAAGGAAGCTGACTTGCAGGGTCACCTGGGCAATGGCAACGGCGGCGCCGATAAACCGACCAGCTCCAGCGGCAAAGCCAAGCCGATGCCGCAGGACGATGATTACCAATTGGCCCAGGCCCTGAGCCTGCTCAAAGGGCTGAGCATCACGTCCGGCCGTTGAGATGTTTCTGCGGTTGCTGATTGGTCTGTTGTGTTGTCTGGCGGGTGTTGCTCACGCAGAACCCGCCGGACCAACGCCCCACAAAGCCTACCTGAGTCTGATCATCGATGACCTGGGGCAGAACCTGCCCCGGGATCGCCGCGTGCTCGCCCTGCCCGGCCCGGTGACCACGGCAATCATGCCCGACACGCCCCACGCCACCGAATTCGCTCGCGAAGCCCATCGCGCCGGCAAGATCGTCATCCTGCACATGCCTATGGACCCGGCCACCGGACCGTTCGCCTGGCACCCCGAGTTGCCCATCGAAGAGCTGGAAAAGCGCCTGGACGCCGCGTTCAAAATGGTCCCGTACACCAGCGGCATCAACAACCACATGGGCAGCCGCATGACCGCACAGCCAGCCGCCATGGCGTGGTTGATGGCGGATTTGCAGCGCCGGCATAAATTCTTCGTCGACAGCCGCACCAGCGCCCAGACCGTGGCCGCAGCCGAAGCGCAGAAAATCGGTTTGGCGAGCGTTTCGCGGGATGTGTTTCTCGACGATGAGCGCGCTGAAGCGGCGATCCTGACCCAACTGCAGACCGCGATCAGCCTCGCGCACAAGCAGGGTTCGGCGGTGATGATCGGGCATCCGTATCCGCAGACATTGGCGGTGCTGGAGCGTGAGTTGCCCAAGCTGAAGGCTCAGGGAATCGAGTGGATTGATATCCGGCAGATGATCAGTGTGCGCGGTAACCGGGCGACGGCGGCGCATGGGAAGGATGGGGTGTACCGCTAGCAACTACACCACAGAACCCCTGTGGGAGCGAGCTTGCTCGCGATAGCGCCATCAAATTCAACATCTCTATCGACAGGCAGACCGTCATCGCGAGCAAGCTCGCTCCCACAGTGGTCCGAGCATGGCTAAAGGGTTGGTGTTGAATCCTAGAGATACTGCGCCATGATCTCGTCCACCCGACCTTCCTTGCGCATCTGGTCCAGCGCCGCCTGGAGCTTGGCCACCGTCTCGTCCGGCACGTCCTTGTTCAGTGCCAGGTACAGCTCGGCACTGTTGAAACGCAGTACGGTTTTCAACCCGCTGACCCCTTCCTGGCGCGCCAGATAACGCCCGGCCGGGTCACCGGTGGCCCACAGGTCGATCTGCCCGTTGACCAGCTTCCTGGCGTTGTCCTGATCTCGCAGCACAACGATCGGGTTGAGGCCCTGCTTGGCCAGCGTCTCGGCAATGGCGTCGCCCTTGTAGGCGCCGATCTTGTATTTGCGCGCGTCATTCAAGGTTTCGAGGGTGATCTTGCTGTCAGCCTTGGCCAGCATGATCCAGTCGTCCGGGCCAATCGGGCCGACCCATTTGAATAGCTTCTCGCGATCCGGCAACCGCGCCATGACGAATACGCCGTAACCGGGTTTTTCCAGGGTGAGTTTGTAGATTCGCTCCCAAGGGAAACGCAGCGTCAGGCTGTAGGTAATGTCGGCGCGCTTGAACATCTCGCGGACGATATCGGTGGCGATGCCATTGATGTTCTCGTCCTGAGCGAAGTTCTTGCCGTTCTTCGCCATGTTGTACGGCGGGAAGTTCTCCGTCAGCAACACCAGGTCGGTATCGGGGCTGTCTTTAGCGTTTGCTCCGCTGATCAACAAAAGAGAAGCGCTGACAAGGACGAGAAGAAAGCGTTTAAGCATGTCTGGCTACCGAAATCCATGGCGTACCCAAGAGTGCCTTGGGTACGCCATGGTGTCCACTGGCCTGTATCGGTTTGTTTAACGCATCACGATTCCGCGATGGGCCATATAGGCCTTGGCTTCCTGCACGGTGTATTCGCCGAAGTGGAAAATACTCGCCGCCAGCACCGCGCTGGCGTGGCCTTCGATAATGCCGTCGGCCAGGTGTTGCAGGTTGCCGACACCGCCGGAAGCGATCACTGGGATGCCCAGCGCATCGCTGATGGCGCGGGTGACGCCCAGGTCGAAACCGTTTTTCATGCCGTCCTGGTCCATGCTGGTCAGCAGGATTTCGCCGGCGCCCAGGCCTTCCATTTTCTTCGCCCACTCAACGGCGTCGAGGCCGGTTGGCTTGCGACCGCCATGGGTAAAGATTTCCCAGCGCGGGGTTTCACCCGGCCCGGAAACCTTCTTCGCGTCGATGGCCACCACGATGCATTGCGAACCGAAATGCTGCGCGGCTTCCCCGACGAACTCAGGGTTGAATACCGCGGCGGTGTTGATCGAGACCTTGTCCGCACCGGCATTGAGCAGGTTGCGGATGTCCTGCACGGTGCGCACGCCACCGCCCACGGTCAGAGGGATGAACACCTGGCTGGCCATGCGCTCGACGGTGTGCAGCGTGGTGTCGCGGCCATCGACGCTGGCGGTGATGTCGAGAAAGGTAATCTCGTCGGCACCCTGCTCGTCGTAGCGACGGGCGATTTCCACCGGGTCACCGGCGTCGCGGATGTTTTCGAATTTCACACCCTTGACCACCCGGCCGTTGTCCACGTCCAGGCAAGGGATGATGCGTTTGGCCAGAGCCATACTTAATCTCCGATTAAGAGTTGCAAGCTTCAAGCTATAAGCTGCAAGTAAGAGCGGATCGCGGTCGCGCTTTTAACTTGCAGCTTGCAGCTTACAGCTTGGAGCTGGCCGCGTAGCCATCACAAAAAGCTTGAGCCTCAGCAACATCCAGAGTGCCCTCATAAATCGCGCGGCCTGTGATCGCACCGATGATGCCTGGCGCCTTGGCGTCGAGCAGGGTCTTGATGTCACCCAGGTTGTGGATGCCGCCGGAAGCGATCACCGGGATCTTTGTTGCAGCAGCCAGTGCCGCGGTGAACGGTACGTTGCAGCCCTGCATCATGCCGTCTTTGGCGATGTCGGTATAAACGATCGCGGAAACGCCGTCAGCTTCGAACTGCTTGGCCAGGTCGATCACCTGGATGGTGCTGATTTCAGCCCAACCGTCGGTGGCAACGAAACCGTCCTTGGCGTCCAGGCCGACAATCACCTTGCCCGGGAACGCGCGGCAGGCTTCTGCAACGAAGGCCGGATCTTTCACGGCCTTGGTGCCGATGATCACGTAGCTAACGCCCGCTTTCACGTAGTGCTCGATGGTTTCAAGGGAGCGGATACCGCCGCCGATCTGGATCGGCAGGTTCGGATAGCGCTTGGCGATGGCGGTGACCACTTCACCGTTGACTGGCTGGCCTTCGAAGGCGCCGTTCAGGTCGACCAGATGCAGACGACGGCAACCGCCCTCCACCCACTTGGCAGCCATGCTCACCGGGTCATCGGAGAACACCGTGGAATCTTCCATGCGGCCCTGGCGCAGACGAACACAGGCACCGTCTTTAAGATCGATAGCGGGAATAATCAGCATCTGGCAAACCTTCAAATTTGAATGTTCAGCTTGGCTCGGAAATCAGTTTTTCTCGAGCGCCCACAAGTCGCTTTCGATGCTTTCGAACCTCTCTTTGAGGTGCGCCTGCACATCGAAAATCGCCCTGTTGTAATAGTGCGGAGCAATTTCACGTGTAAACAGCTCAAGAATCTCCGCCGCCTCGAACGAGCCGAGGTCGAGTTCGAAGCGGTCTTCCATGAAACGCTTGATCTTGCGATTGGCCTCGCTCTCCTGCTCGGGAGTGAGGGTCAGGATCGGGGGCTTCTTCTTGACTGCCATTTACCAGCGACCGTCCCACGCAGCGAAGTTCTGCAGCAACTGCAGGCCATGGGTATGGCTTTTCTCCGGGTGGAACTGCACGGCGAAACGCGAGCCTTCGGCCAGCGCCGCGGCGAAATCGACACCGTAGTGACCGCCACCCACCACTTGCCGCGCGTTGGCGGCAGCAATGTAGTAGCTGTGCACGAAGTAGAACCGCGCCATGTCCGGAATGTCGTGCCACAGCGGGTGACTGACCTTCTGCTTCACTTCGTTCCAGCCCATGTGCGGGACTTTCAGGTGTTCGCCGTCTTCGACCAGATCCTTGCCGAAGAACTTCACCGCACCCGGGAACAGGCCAATGCAGTCGACGCCATCGTTCTCTTCGCTGGTATCGAGCAAGGCTTGCATGCCCACGCAGATGCCAAGGAACGGACGGTCCTGGCTGACTTCACGCACCAGCGAATCGAAACCGAGGCGACGGATCTCCGCCATGCAATCGCGAATCGCGCCGACGCCGGGGAAAACCACCCGGTCGGCTTCGCGAATCACGTTGGCATCGCTGGTGATCAGCACCTTGCCGGCACCGACGTGCTCGAGGGCCTTGGCCACCGAGTGCAGGTTGCCCATGCCGTAATCGATAACCGCGACTGTCTGCATTACAGAACGCCCTTGGTCGAAGGCATTTGCCCGGCCATGCGGTCATCGAGCTCGACGGCCATGCGCAGGGCGCGGCCGAAAGCCTTGAACACGGTTTCGATCTGATGGTGGGTGTTGGTGCCACGCAGGTTGTCGATGTGCAGGCTGACCAGCGCATGGTTGACGAAGCCCTGGAAGAATTCCTGGAACAGGTCAACGTCGAAGCCGCCGACGGTGGCGCGGGTGTACGGCACGTGCATCTGCAGGCCTGGACGGCCGGAGAAGTCGATCACCACGCGCGACAGCGCTTCATCGAGCGGCACGTAGGCGTGGCCGTAGCGACGGATGCCTTTCTTGTCGCCGATGGCTTTGGCAAACGCCTGGCCGAGGGTGATACCGACGTCTTCCACCGTGTGGTGGTCATCGATATGCAGGTCGCCCTTGCTGACAATATCCAGGTCGATCAGCCCGTGACGGGCGATCTGGTCCAGCATGTGCTCAAGAAAAGGAACACCGATATCAAATCGGGCCTTTCCGGTGCCATCGAGGTTGATCGAGGCTTTGATCTGGGTTTCCAGAGTGTCGCGCTCGACAGACGCCTTACGTTCGGCCATCACCAGCTCCGCAAAATCATTGGGCGAAAAAGGCAGCCATTATAGGCTTGCGGGCGCCAAACAGAAACACGAGAGGTGATATCCCTGACGGAGTGAATCCGGGGGTGCCGACGATAGACATGTCCATACAAGCTATTTGGCACACCACAAAACAACTGTGGGAGCGAGCCTGCTCGCGATGGGGCCCTCACATTCAACATCATTGTCGACTGTCAGACCGCTATCGCGAGCAGGCTCGCTCCTACAAGGGTGATGCGTTTACTTAGTGAAACAGCACCGCCGTCTTCTGCAGGGTCACCCACACACCCCACGCCAGCGGAATGCCCACCACCAGCCACGCCGCAATCGCCAGCGGCTTGGTGCCCGGCGCGGCTTTCCACTCCAGCACGGTGCTGCTGTCAGCGCCTTTGTCATGGCCCAGGGCCTGTTCGGCGGCCAGTTCGGCGTCGGTCATGAAGTACTTGTCCGCCACCGGACGCACCAGCAGGTTGCACAGGAAACCCAGCACCAGCAGGCCGGCGAGGATGTACAGGGTGATGTCGTAAGCCGCCGCACGCTCGACGCCGATGCTCAGCTGATACTCACGCAGGTAATTCACCAGCACCGGACCGAGCACACCGGCAGCCGCCCACGCGGTCAGCAGACGACCGTGAATCGCACCGACCATTTGCGTGCCGAACAGATCCGCCAGATACGCCGGAACGGTCGCGAAACCACCGCCATACATCGACAGGATGATGCAGAACGCCGCCACGAACAGCGCGATGCTGCCCAGGTGACCAAGGTTCGGAATCAGTCCGTACAGGGCAAAGCCAAGGGCGAAGAACACGAAGTAAGTGTTTTTACGGCCCAGGTAATCCGAGAACGAAGCCCAGAAGAAGCGCCCGCCGATATTGAACAGGCTCAGCAAACCGGTGAAACCGGCAGCGATGGCGGCAATCGAAGCCAGTTGCGAGGCGTCCAGTTGACCGAAGGTCAGGTCATTCCCCAGCAACTTGCCCGCGAACACTTCCTGCAACAGCGGCGACGCCATGCCGAGGATGCCGATACCGGTCGATACGTTCAGGCACAGCACCAGCCACACCAGACGGAACTGCGGCGTCTTCCAGGCCACATTCACGTGCACATGACGATGAGTGATCATCGCGTTCGAGGCTTTTTTCGCCGGGGCCGCCCAGCCTTCTGGCTTCCAGCCGGTTGGCGGAACACGGTAGGACAGCGCGCCACCGATCATGAACACGAAGTAGATCGCGGCCATCACCAGGAAGCTCTGCCACACGCCGACACTGGTTGGCGAGGCGAAATGCCCCATCAGCGCCGCCGCCAGCGGAGCGCCGACCATTGCGCCGCCGCCGAAGCCCATGATCGCCATGCCGGTCGCCATGCCGCGCTTGTCCGGGAACCACTTGATCAGGGTCGACACCGGCGAAATGTAGCCAAGGCCCAGGCCGATACCGCCGATGACCCCGGAGCCGATCCACATCAGCCAGATCTGGTGGGTATACACCCCCAGCGCCGAAATCAGCAGGCCGCCACACCAGCACAGTGCCGATACGACACCAGCCTTGCGCGGTCCGGCATGTTCCAGCCAGCCACCCCAGATGGCGGCCGAGCAACCCAGGAAGATGAAGAACAGGGTGTAGATCCAGCCGAGCATCGAGATCGGCCAGTCACACTGGGACGAAAAGACTTGTGCGATAAAACTCATGTCCGGTGCGCAGGCCATCGGAGTGGAGATACCCAGCGCCTTGGACAGCGGCAGCCAGAACACCGAAAAACCGTAGGCCATGCCGATGCACAAGTGGATGGCCAACGCGGCCGGTGGCACCAGCCAGCGGTTGAAACCGGGCTTGGCGATGATCCGCTCCTTGGACAGGAACGCAGGCTGGTCGGCGCTGAAGCCACCCGCCGTGATGCTCGTGGTCATTGTGTATCCCCCAATTATCAGTATGGTTCGCCAGCCACTGTCCGCTCCCGGCCTTAATGCACGCAGGCATGACCGTTTTTTGGTGGAGCACCTTGTTGTGCGACAACAGGTCGCAGAAGGACGGACGAACGGGCAAAGGTTACCATTTGCAAGTGACAGAAAAACCAAACTGACATCACCTTTTGTACGTCATCTGATCTCTATCGCTTCATGACCTCACAGGAATCACCATGCCGATCATTGTCGAGCCGCTGAACCAAGTCACTGCCCAGGATCGGCAGGATCTGCAGAAGATCTACAGCGACGCCCCGGACTGGCTGTTCGCCCCTTTTTCCGGGGCCGAGCAGTTGATCGAAGACTGTTTGCGCGACGGCACGCTGATCGCCGGGCGCTTCAATGATCGCCTGCTGGGCGCGGCCCGCCTGCAAAGGCACCAAGACGCCTGGCACTTGTCCCAAATATGTGTGCGAAAAATTACCCGTCGCCGTGGTGTTGCCGAGCGACTGGTCGCCGAAGCCCGGAAAATGGCCGCGCAATCGGGCATGCCCCTGCGCCTGCTGGCGCCTGCCGGGCATCTGGAGGCTCAGGCGCTGGCCGCCAAGCTGAAACTGCCTCTGGACGTATTGCCGGCGTGATCACTGACCGGTCGTCTGTTCGGGGGCGCTATACTCCTCGGCTAAATTTTGAATTCGATTAATTACAAGGACTCGCCCATGAAAGCGTTCGGCAAAATCCTGGGTCTGGTACTTCTCGGGCTGTTGCTGATCATTGTGGCGCTGGGCTTTGCCCTGACCCACCTATTCGATCCCAACGACTACAAAGACGAGATCCGCCAGATTGCCCGCGACAAGGCGCACATCGAGCTGACACTCAATGGCGATATCGGCTGGAGCCTGTTCCCTTGGCTGGGCCTGGAACTGCACGACGCCAGTGTGGCGACCCTGATCAAACCGGCCGAACCGTTTGCCGACTTGCAGATGCTCGGCCTGTCGGTGCGCGTACTGCCGCTGCTGCGCCGTGAAGTGCAGATGAGCGACGTGCGAGTCGAGGGCCTGAACCTGCGCCTGAACCGTGACAAGGACGGCCACGGCAATTGGCAAGACGTCGGCAAGGTACCGGCACCGGCCAACACCGACACGACCAGCACTGCGCCCGCAGCGAGTGAACCTGCACCTGCCACCAGCGTCGCGGCCGAAAAACCGCCGCAGCCGATCCGCCTGGACATCGACAGCCTGACCGTGAACAACGCACGGGTCGAATACAGCGACGAAAAAACCGGCAAGAGTTTCAGCGCCGAAAGCATCCAGTTGAGCACCGGCGCGGTTCACGACTCCGTCAACATTCCGCTCAAACTCACGGCTTTCCTGTCCGCCAACCAGCCGGCATTGCGAGTGCGTACCGAGCTCAATGGTGAGGTGCGTATCGCACGTGCACTGCAGCGCTATCAGCTCGAAGACATGAAGTTGTCCGGTGAAGTGACCGGCGACCCGCTGCAAGGCAAGACCATGACGTTCTCCGCCCAGGGCCAGTTGGTGCTGGACAAGGCCGCCAATGTCGCCGAGTGGACCGGAATCAAGATCTCCGCCAACCAACTGCGGGCACTGGGCGAACTGAAAGTCAACGACCTCGACAAGACCCCACAAGTCAGCGGCGGTATCTCGATTGCCCAGTTCGACCTGGCGAAATTCGTCGACAGCATCGGCCAGAAACTCCCAGCTATGGCCGAAGGCAGCCTGAGCAAGGTCGAACTGGTCAGCCGTCTGGCAGCTACACCCACCAGCCTGGCGCTCGACAACCTCAACCTGAAAGTCGACGACAGCACCTTCAGCGGCCGCATTGCCGTCGAAGATTTCGCCAAGCAATCGCTGCGCGCAGTACTCAAGGCCGACACCTTCAACGTCGACCGTTACCTGCCGCCGAAATCCGCCGAGGCCAATAGCGCAACACAAGTGCGTCAGGCCGAAGTCGCCAACACCGAAGCCGAAGCCATGGCCGGCGCCGGCAGTACTCCGTTGCCTCCCGCGCCGACCAAGGACGCCTGGAGCAGTGAGCGCCTGTTGCCCGTAGAACGCTTGAGCAAGCTCGATGTGGACGCCGACCTGACCTTCGGCCAGTTGACCCTGCAAAAACTGCCGATCCATAACGCCGCACTCAAGGCTACCGGCCAGGGCGGCCTGCTGACACTGGCCAACCTGCGCGGCGACCTGTACGAGGGCAACTTCGAAACCACCGGCACGCTCGATGTGCGCCAGCCGGTGCCGGCGCTGAACCTGCAGACGAAGATCAGCCGGGTACCGGCAGAAAAAATCCTCGAAAGCCAGGGCAAGAATCCGCCGGTCAAAGGCCTGGTCACGCTCAACAGCAGCCTGACCGGCAGCGGCAACAGCCAGAAAGCGTTGATCGAAACCCTCAACGGCAACGCCAGTTTCATCATCAACAATGGCGTGCTGCTCAACGCCAACCTTGAGCAACAGCTGTGCAAAGGCATCGCCACGCTCAACCGCAAAACCCTCAACGGCGAACCCCGGGGCAAGGACACACCCTTCCAGGAACTCAAAGGCAATCTGACCTTCCATAACGGCGTGGCCAGTAATCCGGACCTGAAAGTGCGCATCCCGGGCATGACCGTCAACGGTGGCGGTGACATCGATCTGCGAGTGCTGGGCATGGACTACCGCGTTGGCATCATCGTCGAAGGCGATACCAGCGCCATGCCGGACCCGGCCTGCCAGGTCGGCGACAAGTTTGTCGGCATTGAGTGGCCACTGCGCTGCCGCGGCCCGCTGGAGCTGGGCGCCAAGGCTTGCCGCCTGGATAACGAGCGCATGAGCCAGGTCGCGGCCAAACTGGCTGGCGACAGGATCAGCGAAAAAATCGACGCGAAATGGGGCGACAAGGTCGACCCGAAACTGAAAGACGCGCTCAAGGAGCTGTTCAAGCGATGAGAGCCGAGCAGTTTTCAACGGCGGTGCTGGAATGGTTCGACCGCCACGGCCGTCACGATTTGCCCTGGCAGCAGGACATCAACCCGTATCGGGTGTGGGTCTCGGAAATCATGTTGCAGCAGACCCAGGTCAGCACCGTGCTGAACTACTTCGACCGCTTCATGGCCTCGTTGCCAACGGTCGAAGCCTTGGCGGCGGCACCGGAGGACGAAGTGCTGCACCTGTGGACGGGCCTGGGTTACTACACCCGCGCACGCAATTTGCAAAAGACCGCGAAGATCGTCGTCGAGCAGTATGGCGGCGAGTTTCCCCGGGACGTGGAAAAACTCACTGATCTGCCGGGGATCGGCCTGTCCACCGCTGGCGCCATTGCCAGCATCAGCATGGGCCTGCGCGCGCCGATCCTCGACGGCAACGTCAAACGGGTGCTGGCGCGATTTACCGCGCAAGAGGGCTACCCCGGCGAGCCGAAGGTCGCCAAACAGCTCTGGACCAACGCTGAGCGCTTTACGCCTCACGATAGGGTCAACGCCTACACCCAGGCGATGATGGACCTGGGCGCCACGCTCTGCACCCGCAGCAAACCGAGCTGCCTGCTGTGCCCGCTGGAAAAGGGCTGTGAGGCGCACATGCTCGGCCTGGAAACCCGCTACCCGATCCCCAAGCCGCGTAAAGCCATCCCACAGAAACGCACGCTGATGCCGATGCTGGCCAACGGCGAGGGCGCGATCCTGCTTTACCGTCGCCCGTCCACGGGCCTGTGGGGCGGCTTGTGGAGCTTGCCGGAACTCGACGACCTCGACGACCTGCCGCACCTGGCATCGCAGCACTCGCTGGAACTGGGCACCCAACAGGCATTGCCGAGCCTGGTGCACACCTTCAGCCATTTTCAGTTATCCATCGAACCCTGGCTGGTTCAGGTCCAGGAGTCCGGCCATCACGTGGCCGAGGCTGACTGGCTCTGGTATAACCTCGCCACCCCGCCGCGCCTGGGCCTTGCCGCCCCGGTCAAAACCTTGCTCGAACGCGCGGCCGCCGTATTGAACGCAGGAGAGTCGTCATGACCCGCACCATCATGTGCCGCAAGTACAAAGAAGAATTGCCAGGTCTGGAGCGCGCTCCCTTCCCGGGCGCCAAGGGCCAGGACATTTTTGACCACGTCTCGCAAAAGGCCTGGGCCGACTGGCAAAAGCACCAGACCCTGCTGATCAACGAAAAACGCCTGAACATGATGAACGCCGAAGACCGCAAATATCTTCAGGGCGAGATGGACAAGTACTTCTCCGGCGAGGATTACGCCAAGGCCGAAGGCTACGTGCCGCCGTCGGAGTAACCCCGATTTCTCGGGGGTCGGAACGTAAGCGACGGTAATAATTAAAATTTTTTTGAAAACTTGCTTGACGACCCCCTGAAAAACCCGTTTAATGCGCCCCGTTGCCCAGATAGCTCAGTCGGTAGAGCAGGGGATTGAAAATCCCCGTGTCGGCGGTTCGATTCCGTCTCTGGGCACCAAATACCGAAAACCCTGAATCGCAAGATTCAGGGTTTTTTTATGCCTGCGATTTGATGAGGCATCGGTCCAGCCACCATCGAAGCGACAATTCCCCACCTCCTGTCACCACGCCAGCAAGCGCCCGTAACGGTTGCCGAGGCTGACTCCCGAAAAGCCTTCAGGCATCGGATATCGGTAATTCCTGGTTGCCCCCCGGCCTGTCAGAACGCTCCGTCTGCTTTAACGGAAATGGATGACATACGCCGATTAACAGTTTGTGCAGAATCAAAGGAGGAGCTGCCGCATAACCGGCAGCAGATACACAGCAGGGATGTAGAAAATGACTGACGCCGTTCAACCAGACGTCGAAACCGCTGAGCCTTTTACCGAACAAGAAATCAGAACTTTCAGCTTTGATATTCCGCAGTCAACGTTGCTTCACACATTCGCCGAAGAACTGGCCGCCATCGGTGGACCGCAGGCACCGGGAGCCAAGTCCAAAGCCGCTTGTGCAGCTATTGAATTGAAGTTCTCGTTCTCGAAAGACCAATGCGAACTGTTGAGTGCCTATTCCAATGGGCTTGTTTCCGTATTGATCTTTGATGGGTTGCAAAAAATCTCAGACGCCAGCCCTCCAGATGAACTACCAGACCAGACTTTCCTGGAAAACCGATACGACGTCCTTTGCCTGGCCGCCCGTAATCAGATTTTGTTGAAACTGGTAGATAACAGGGCCTTTGCCTACGACATGGACAATGAAGGAAAACTGGTTCGACTGGTGGCCAACTTCGAGGGCGGCGGACTGATCAGAATCCCTGCCGAGCCGGATATCAAAGAACTGAGTTCCCACTCCGGCCTGGCGCTAGGTCCACACACCGAGGCTCCTTACTGGTGCGCCATAAACGCGAAAGACGGGCACTCACCCTCGCCGTCGTCGCTGATACTCTCAGCCTTGTGGAACCCGAGCCTGGAGCCAACACGAGTCATTCCACTGACTCCCATACTCGAAAAAATCGGCGTAACCAACTGCCTCGCGCTGACTACGGGGAGTTTTCAGTTCACCCGCAGTGACTCCTTCGTCAGAGGCAAGGGAGAGGATGGTCACAATGTTTCAATCCTGGAGTTCGATGACAACGTCGGGTTCGCCGCCCGTTTCAACTCATACCGATTTTCGGTTAACGGCAATGCCTCACGTTTCGTCAAAACGGCCTATGCCGCCCTTTGCCAGGGTGTGCGCGAAGCAACTCCAATCGAATACACACTGACGCAAGAGTCCGCCTTGCTCATCAATAACGTTCGGGCGCTGCACGGCCGGGACATCATTCAAGACAACAGACGGGTGCTAGTTCGCATTTTTGGCCTGTCGAAATTTTCGTCTCCTATCGTTATTTCAGAAGACCCGCTGAGGCTGCTGGGCTGACTTTTGGATGACTTGCCAGTAACTGTAAAAGAGGGATCGGAATGTCTTGGGATGTAATTGGCCTATTGGCGCTCGTGGCGTTCTGCGCCGGTTTTTTTGATGCAATTGCGGGTGGGGGCGGACTGATAACCTTGCCTGCACTTTTTCTGGCTGGGGTGGACCCTATCAGTGCGATTGCCACGAACAAGTTCCAGGCCGCTTCGGCAACTGTTTCGGCAACTGTAACCTTTGCTCGCAAAGGAATGATCGAGTGGCGCGAAGGGCGTTTCCTGGTTATCTGCGGGTTTATTGGCGGCGCCAGTGGTGCCTTGCTGGTCAGCTCTATTGATAAGCGCTACCTGGAAGTTTGCGTACCTATCATGCTGATTCTGGTGGCCATCTATTTTGCGCTCTCTCCAAAGCTGGCCAATGAAGATCGACGCAAGAGAATCGGCATTCTGCTTTTTTCGTTTAGCGTGGCGCCGATTCTGGGCTTTTACGACGGTATATTTGGCCCCGGTGTGGGCTCTTTCTTTATCGTCGGATTCGTACTGCTCTGCGGCTTGGGCATGATGCGGGCCATGAGCTTTACCAAACTTGCCAACGCCTCATGCAATCTCGGTTCCCTGTCGGTCTTTATCACCAAAGGTGTGATTATCTGGCCGATAGCCATTGCCATGGCTTTGGCGGCCTTCGTCGGCGCTCAATTGGGTGCACGGGCCGCTGTCCGGGTCGGACCACGGTTGATCAAACCTATGTTGATCGTGGTCTGCTGCGCCTTGGCCATCAAGCTGCTGAGCGTAGAAACCAACCCTTTACGCGTTGCACTCATCCAGACATTGGCGTCGTTATGATCATCACGTCGATAATGATCGGCGCCCCAGACGGGTTTGTACGCCGTTCATGAGACCACATACAAGAAACCCTGAATCACAAGATTCAGGATCTGGTTGCGCCCCTTGATTTGCAGCCTCTCGCTAACTCGCATCATTCCAGTGGAAAACCAGGTTACGGGCTGCACCACTGCCAACATCGGCAACGTCATGCCGTGTTTCTCCGTGATGCGTCGCAATGACGGTGTATTTCCCGGCTGGCAGCTTCACGTAGACCAGCGGACCAGCGTCATTGAGCGTTAGCACGGTCTGTCCCGGGGCCTTCTGAATAACCACATTCACGTCTGGAGCGTATTCATTTCCCGTCCCGACAGAGAACGTCATGTGCAAGTTATAGCCGGTGGTCTGCTGGATGGCCTTGGACTCATCCTCGCCAATACCGCCCGACAGGTAGGTGATGCCGTTTTGTTCCTGGCTTTGCGCCTGCACCCCCTGGCTGTCGATGGGCTCGAGGCTGGCGGCAGGTGACATCGCAGGAAACATCAGCACGCCTACAGCGGTGAGGGGCAACAGGAGTGTATGGAGGTATTTCATGATGACGACTCCCGGGTTCTGCAGAACCCAATCGTTACATCCTTTGGATTTCCATTCGGAGGGAGGGGTTTAGATTGATTTGACCTGAGTACGAAACGTACTACGCCATTTGTTCCTCATCCCTCGCCAGGATTTAGACCCGTCCTGCCTGAGAACCCGGTATTTCCTGCCTGTTTCTCAGTAACACCCGGCATCTTTGAAGGGTGCTCACTTGTCATTCTCTTTCGCTGTTCAACCTGCTGCGGAAGACCTCATGACGACCCTCACACCCCACGACACTCACGACCCACATCTGGCATCACTGCTTGGCAACCTTGGAAAATTGATCCATCAGGCACGTCAGAAGGTGCTTCGGGCGGTCGATACCGTTCAAGTGCAGACCTGTTGGCAGATTGGCCGGCACATCGTTGAGTTCGAACAGAACGGCGCGCGACGGGCCAGGTATGGCAAAGAGTTACTGTCGACCTTGGCCAAAGTGCTAACTGCGGAGTTCGGAAAGGGATTTGACGCTTCCAACCTGCGGTATATGCGTCTGTTCTATCAAGCCTTTCCAATTCGTGACGCACTGCGTCACGAATTGAGCTGGACCCACTACCGCCGCTTGCTTCGAGTCGACAACGACAGCGCTCGTCTCTGGTACATGAACGAATCAGCCACCCAAAACTGGTCAAGCCGAGCGCTGGAGCGCCAGATCAATACGTTGTACTACGAACGCCTGCTGGCGAGCCGCGATCGCGGCAGCGTCAAGCAGGAGGCCGCCACCCACATTCAAAACATGAAGGCCAGCCCTCGGGATTTCATCCGTGATCCGGTGGTACTGGAGTTTCTTGGCTTACCCAATGCCGGCAAGCTTCAGGAAAGCGAGATCGAACAAGCGCTGATCGAACAATTGCTCGCCAGCAAGTACAAGCTTGTCCTGCCGAGTGAAGAGGAACTGCGTGACGCACTGGATCGGGAGCGAGCAGCACTTGAAGAGCGATTGACTAATCAACAACCGCGCTGAGGCGAACGGATTGTTCATCAACGGCATCAGGACTATCGTTGGCAGCTACCCACAAAGGACTGACACCGATGAGTTTGCAGGACACGCCTCCACTGGCCCCCACTCGCATCGAGTTGCCGCTGCCGGATACCACCCCCGGCAATCCGTTCAAGGAAACCGCCCCGGACGGTTTCATCCTCGGTGGCTTCACCTGGCGACACGCCTCTCAGGACGCAGCTCGTCCGGTGGTGATCATCAATGCCGCCACGTCGGTCCGTTGCCGGCATTACTCACGTTTTGCCGACTACCTGTTCGCCCACGGCTTCGATGTCATCACCTATGACTACCGCGGCATCGGCGAGTCGCGTCCGGCATCGCTCAAGGGGCTTCAAGCCTCGTGGACCGATTGGGGTACGCTGGATTTCGAGGCGATGCTCAAGCGCGCACAGCGCGAGTTTCCTGGCCAGCCTGTCGATGTGGTCGGCCACAGCTTTGGCGGCTGTGCAGCGGGCCTGGGGGCGTCCGGGCACCTGATCCGGCGTCTGGTGACGGTCGGTGCGCAATTCGCCTACTGGCGCGACTATGCGCCGGCCCATCGCTGGCGCATGTTCGGCAAGTGGCATGTGCTGATGCCGCTGGTGACGATGATCTACGGCTACTTTCCGGGCAAACGCCTTGGCTGGCTGGAAGACACACCCGCCGGCGTGGTCCGTGACTGGAGCCTCTCCACTGCCCGCTACGAGAAACGCTCCAGCGGCCGCACAATCAACAAAACCACCGGGCAGTTGCCCTTTGCCAGCGTCACCGCGCAAACCCTGGCCATCAGCATCAGCGATGACCCCTACGGCACTGTCCCGGCCATCGAACGCTTGCTCGGCTACTTCACCGGCAGCACAAACTCCCACCTGCGTATCCATCCCGAAGACATCGGCGAAGAAGAAGTCGGACATTTCGCCTTTTTTCGCAGCGCATACCAAGCCACACTATGGCCCATTGCATTGGCCTGGCTGCAAAACGGCGAACTGGCCCCCGATACCCCCGGGCGGCGAGTGCCACGCAGCTAGGCCCTTTGCCCTCTCAACGAATACGGAACGACACCCATGGCCTCCGCCAACAAGCAGCACAAACGCGCCTCCCGCGCCAAGGCCAAGGCCAAGCAGAACCGCACCCAGCGGGCTGCCGCGCCGGTGGAACTGGACCCGAACGACGATCGCATCGACTTCGAGTCGGTGGACCTGACCGAACTGTTCAAGAAAATGATCGACGCCGAAAAGATCAGCCAGCAAGCCCTGTGCACGGCCTTCCTCGAAGACCCGCTGCTGGAACTGGTGTACGAACAGGAAGGCGAGGAAGGCGCGATGGACTTCATCCTTGCCGCGCTGATCGAGTATCGCCAATGGGCGACCGAAACCGACGAGGCCGGCGCCTTGGCGTGGATCGAATCACCGGCCTTCCAGGCCGACTACGTGGCGGCGTCCGACGCCATTGCCGCGCAAACCCAACAGAAACCGAACTGAGTTCCCATGGCCTCCCTGAACAAGCAACAGAAACGCGCCAAGCGCGCAAAAGCCAAAGCCAAGCAGATCAATATCCACGGCCGCAAACCCGCCGCACTGGACGATGACCTTGGCCACCTCGCCGAACCGATCCCGGAATACACCCTGGCGATGTTCAGCAAAATGCGCGACGCGGAAGCCGTCAGCCGCAACGAAATGCTCTCGATTCTGCTGACGAACCTGGCCTTTATCATCATCGACCATCCAGAACTGCTGGACATGGAAAACGCCGACGACGAAGGCATGGCCGCCACCCACCTGGCCGCCGACATGCTGATCGACTACCGCATGTGGGCCGACGGCATGGATCGCGAGAGCGCCCAGGCCTGGCTGAGCGAGCCGCAGTTCATCGCCGATTTCAGCGCTGCACTGGATGTCTACCGCGAGTCGCTGGAAGCGCCGGAAGAAAAAGCCGAGTAAAGGTTACGACTCAAACAAAAACGGCCGCTTGTCATCTCTGACAGCGGCCGTTTTGCGTTACGCGATATGGATCAGTTCAGCACTACCGCGCCACGCTTTTCCAGGTTGCGACGGCGAGCCACCAGCAAGCCGGCCGCTACCACCAGAGCACTGAGCAATCCGGTCGCGAGAATTTCCACGCGATGGGCATCCTGGAACAGCATGATGGTCAGGGCCGCGACGATGAAGACGATCACCGCGTAGGTCAGGCCCGGGAACAGCCACATGCTGAAGGCGATTTTCTCGCCGCGCGCTATACGCTGCTTACGCATGCGCAGTTGCGAAATCGCAATCACCAGGTACACCAGCAATGCGATGGCACCGGAGCTGGCCAGCAGGAATTCGAACACGGCAGCCGGAGCCACGTAGTTGGCGAATGTTGCCAGGAACGCTGCGCCAGTGGACAACATCACTGCCCAGTAAGGCGTGCCACTTTTGTTGGTGCGCGTAGACATCGCCGGCGCATCGCCGCGTTTGCCCAGGGAAAACATCATGCGCGAGGACGTGTAGAGCGCCGAGTTCAGGCAGCTGGTCACAGCAACCAGTACCACAATGTCGACGATCATCTTGGCGTTCGGGATGCCCATGCGTTCAAGCACAGTCTGGTAAGAACCAAGGCTGGCCAGGATCGGGTCGTTCCATGGCACCAGGGCCACAACGATGAAGATCGATACGAGGTAGAACAAGCCGATCCGCCAGATCACCGAGTTGGTGGCCTTGGAGATTTGCTTGCCCGGATCTTTCGATTCCGCGGCTGCGATGGTCACGATCTCGGTACCCATGAAGGAGAACATGGTGGTCAGGATCGCACCCAGCACCGCGCCCATGCCGTTTGGCAGGAAGCCTTGGGTGTCGAACAGGTGCGAAACACCGCTGACCTGGCTGTTCGGCAGGAAGCCGAAGATCGCCAGGACGCCGAGCACAATGAAACCAATGATTGCCACAACCTTGATCAGGGCGAACCAGAACTCGAACTCACCGTAGTTCTTTACGCTGAAGAGGTTGGTCACGGTCAGCAGCATCGTGATGACCAGAGCGAAGGCCCAGATGTCCACGCCAGGGAACCAGGCATGCAGGATGGTCGCGGCGGCGTTGGCTTCCAGCGGAATCACCAGCACCCAGAACCACCAGTACAACCAGCCGATGGTGAAACCGGCCCAGTGACCGATCGCGCGGTCGGCGTAAGTCGAAAACGAACCGGTGTCCGGCGAGGCAACGGCCATTTCGCCGAGCATGCGCATCACCAGCACCACCAACATGCCGGCGGCGGCGTAAGCCAACAGAACAGCCGGACCTGCAGCGGCGATGGCGTGCCCCGAGCCAACGAACAAGCCGGCGCCGATAACCCCGGCAATCGACAGCATGGTCACGTGGCGCGGTTTGAGCCCCTGTTCGAGGCCATTAGAGCTTTGGGTACTGCTCATTAAAACTACCTTTGTAAGGAGAAGCGAATGCGTGCATCCCGTTCGGCAATCCTTCTCGTAAAAAGAAGCCAACGGGGCGTTCTGGATTCTGCACGCAATAATTGCGCCAAAATATTTCAAAACCCTCTAACCCGGCGATCTCGCTTAGACCGGACAGTCATCGCAACCCATTGAATTTAATGGCACTTCGCTAGAGCGTTACCCTGCCACCCACTTTGTGGGGTGAATCAGCGCACCGGAAACACACCTGAAAATGGCTCCGCGCACATTAAAAGTGCACAAGCGGTGCATTTGGCCGGATAGCGCTTCCAACACCCTGTCAAAGCTGGCAACATCGCGCCTTTTTTTGCGGCAGCCACCGCGCTTTTTATCGACAGGCAAGGTTCAAACGGCTGTTCGGTTGTTGATGGGGCGACAGTCTGCTGCGCCGATGCGACAACCTGCCACGCACCAGCCGTTTACCGTCCGTAGCGCTGTTGGCTGCCATTGAAACGCTATGCTAGGTTGGCCGCCTCGCCAGGAAGGCCGCCAACAGCAGGAGCGCAACATATATGAGGAACGCACATGGCTGAGGCCGCGCCCGCGCTTGAAATCCGCAACTTGCACAAACGCTACGGTTCGCTGGAGGTGCTCAAAGGCATCTCGCTGACCGCCCGCGACGGCGATGTGATCTCGATCCTGGGTTCCTCCGGCTCCGGCAAGTCCACGTTCCTGCGGTGCATCAACCTGCTGGAAAACCCGCACCAGGGCCAGATCCTGGTCGCCGGCGAAGAACTCAAGCTCAAGGCCGCGAAGAACGGTGAACTGGTGGCCGCCGACGGCAAGCAGATCAATCGCCTGCGTAGCGAAATCGGTTTTGTGTTTCAAAACTTTAATCTGTGGCCGCACATGAGCGTGCTCGACAACATCATCGAAGCCCCGCGCCGCGTGCTCGGCCAGAGCAAGGCCGAAGCCATCGAAGTGGCCGAAGCCCTGCTGGCCAAGGTCGGCATCGCCGACAAGCGCCATGCCTACCCGGCGCAGTTGTCCGGCGGCCAGCAACAACGCGCGGCCATCGCCCGCACCCTGGCCATGCAGCCCAAGGTCATCCTGTTCGACGAGCCCACCTCGGCGCTTGACCCGGAAATGGTCCAGGAAGTACTTAATGTCATCCGCGCGCTAGCCGAAGAAGGCCGCACCATGCTGCTCGTGACCCACGAAATGGGCTTCGCCCGTCAGGTCTCCAGCGAAGTGGTATTCCTCCACCAGGGCCTGGTAGAAGAGCAAGGATCGCCTCAGCAGGTGTTTGAAAACCCGCTTTCGGCGCGCTGCAAACAATTCATGTCCAGCAACCGCTAACGGAGCTACCCACATGCAGAACTACAAAAAGGTCTTCCTGGCTGCCGCCGTCACCCTGGCGTTCAGCGCCGGTGCCATGGCCGAAACCCTGAAGATGGGCATCGAAGCGGCTTACCCGCCGTTCAACAATAAAGATGCCAGTGGCAATGTCGTCGGCTTCGACAAAGAGATCGGCGACGCCCTGTGCGCCAAGATGAAAGTCGAGTGCACCGTCGTGACCTCCGACTGGGACGGCATCATCCCGGCCCTGAACGCCAAGAAGTTCGACTTCCTGATCTCCTCGATGTCGATCACCGACGAACGCAAGCAAGCGGTGGACTTCACCGACCCGTACTACTCCAACAAGCTGCAGTTCATCGCCAAGAAAGACATCGACTTCAAAACCGACAAGGCGGCGCTCAAAGGCAAGATCATCGGCGCCCAGCGCGCGACCCTGGCCGGCACCTTCCTGGAAGACCACTATGGTGACGACATCACCATCAAGCTCTACGACACCCAGGAAAACGCCTACCTCGACCTGACTTCCGGTCGTCTGGACGGGATCCTGGCCGACAAGTATGTCAACTACGAATGGCTGAAAAGCGACGCCGGCCGTAGCTACGAGTTCAAGGGCGACCCGGTGGAAGAAAGCGACAAGATCGGTATTGCCGTGCGCAAGAAGGACCCGATCCGCGAGAAGCTGAACACTGCGCTCAAAGAAATCGTCGCTGACGGCACCTACAAGAAGATCAACGACAAGTACTTCCCGTTCAGCATCTATTGATACTGACCTGCCTGACCGGCGCCTGATGGCGCCGGTTCTCGGCCTTGCCTGCCGCGATTTGAAAAGAAATCCATGATTATCGACCTCTACGGATTCGGCCCGGCGCTCGCCGCTGGCGCGCTGATGACTGTGAAACTGGCACTCTCGGCCCTGAGCCTGGGGCTGGTGCTCGGTCTGCTCGGCGCCTTGGCCAAGACTTCCCCGTACAAGCCGCTGCAATGGCTTGGCGGCACTTATTCGACCCTGGTTCGCGGCATCCCGGAATTGCTCTGGGTGCTGTTGATCTACTTCGGCACGGTCAACCTGATGCGTGCCCTGGGCGAGTTCTTCGGCAACCCCGACCTTGAACTCAACGCCTTCGCCGCTGGCGTCATTGCGCTGGGCCTGTGCTTCGGCGCCTACGCCACGGAAGTGTTTCGCGGCGCGATCCTCGCCATCCCGAAAGGCCATCGTGAAGCCGGCGTGGCCCTGGGCCTGTCGAAGTGGCGCATCTTCACCAAGCTGATCATGCCGCAGATGTGGCGCATCGCCCTGCCCGGCTTGGGCAACCTGTTCATGATCCTGATGAAAGACACCGCGCTGGTGTCGGTGATCGGCCTGGAAGAAATCATGCGTCACGCGCAAATCGGCGTGACCGTCTCCAAACAGCCGTTCACCTTCTATATGGTGGCCGCGTTCATGTACCTGAGCCTGACGGTGCTGGCGATGACCGGCATGCACTTCCTGGAAAAACGCGCCGCTCGCGGCTTCGCGAGGAGCACCCAATGAACTGGGAAGTCATCATCAAGTGGCTGCCGAAACTGGCCCAGGGCGCAACCCTGACCCTGGAACTGGTGGCCATCGCCGTGATCGCCGGTTTGCTACTGGCTATTCCACTGGGCATCGCCCGCTCGTCGCGCCTGTGGTGGGTGCGGGCATTTCCCTACGGCTACATCTTCTTTTTCCGTGGCACGCCGTTGCTGGTTCAACTGTTCCTCGTCTACTACGGCCTGGCGCAGTTCGACGCGATCCGTAACAGTTCGATGTGGCCGTACCTGCGCGATCCGTTCTGGTGCGCCACGGCGACCATGACCCTGCACACTGCAGCCTACATTGCGGAAATCCTGCGGGGCGCCATCCAGGCGATTCCACCGGGCGAGATCGAAGCGGCACGGGCGCTGGGCATGTCCAGACCCAAGGCGCTGTTCTACATCATCCTGCCGCGCGCCGCGCGCATCGGCCTGCCGGCCTACAGCAACGAAGTGATCCTGATGCTCAAGGCCAGCGCCCTGGCCAGCACCGTGACCCTGCTGGAACTGACCGGCATGGCCCGCACCATCATTGCCCGGACCTACCTGCCGGTGGAGATATTCTTCGCTGCGGGCATGTTCTACCTGGTAATGGCTTATGTGCTGGTACGCGGTTTCAAGCTGCTGGAGCGCTGGTTGCGCGTCGATGCCTGCCAAGGGCGTTGATTCCCACGTGTTGACGGGCGAGGCCCTGCTCGCCCGCTTCACCGCGCTGGATGCTTTTCTGACAGAGCATCAGGCACTGTGGAAACCTCGGCCGTTCACTCATCTACAGCTACCGTGGGAAGCGTCTTACCCGGAGCTGGCCGCATGGCTACGCGAGCGAACGCTGGAAGACGCGGAAAACGCTCACAACCAACCTGCCCTCCTGAATGCACCGGAGCCCTTTGCTTCCTTGGCCAGGATGTCTGTTGCCTTGAGTGCCGTGGATGAATTGCCCGCACGCGCGCTCGAAGCGGCCGGCCATCGATTGAACGTCGATGTACCGGGGCGCAAATGGCAGCAGATCGAAGCCTTCGCCAGTCGATTGCAGTTTTCCGAAGCACCGCAGCATTGGCTGGACTGGTGCTCAGGCAAAGGGCATTTGGGCCGCCGCCTGCTGCAACCGGGGCAACAACTGACGTGCCTGGAATACGACCCGGTACTGGTAACCAGCGGCCAGGCACTCAGCCAACACCATCACCTGCATGCTCTGCATATCGAACAGGATGTGCTCGCGGCAGACGCAGCTACTTTACTGAGTGCGTATCACACGCCCGTCGCGCTTCACGCCTGCGGTGAATTGCATATACGGCTGATTCAACTCGCCAGCGCCACAGGCTGCAAACAGCTCGCCATTGCGCCGTGCTGCTACAACCGGATCAGTCTTGCCCAATACGCGCCGATTTCCTCGGCCGCCAAAGACTCCCGCCTACAGCTTTCCCTCGACGACCTCGCATTGCCCATGAGCGAAACCGTTACCGCCGGTGCCCGGGTGCGACGTCAACGCGACACCTCCATGGCCCGACGCCTGGGTTTCGACTTGCTGCAACGGAAAATGCGCGGCCTGGACGAGTACCTGCCAACCCCTTCCCTGCCCAGCGCCTGGCTGGACAAACCCTTCGCCGATTACTGCCATCACCTGGCCGCACTCAAACAGTTATCCACAATCGGCCCGCAAGATTGGCCAGCCCTCGAAGCCGCCGGTTGGCAGCGACTGGCCGAAGTGCGCAACCTTGAACTACTGCGCGGACTTTTCCGACGCCCACTGGAGCTTTGGCTGGTCCTTGACCGGGCACTTTTCCTCGCCGAGCAGGGCTACAGCGTCCGCATCGGCACCTTCTGCGAAACCCCGCTCACGCCGCGTAATTTCCTGCTCCTGGCCGAACGCACCTAAACGCATCCGACCTGTGGATAACTCTGTTGATGGAATTATCATGGATCCAATATTCATGCCAGTTTCAGGGCAAAAACCGCACTGTTCATTTTTTGTACACCCACATAAAAAATCGAAAAAACAGGCATTTGCGGACAAATGAGAACAGATCCACAAATTCGGCCTAAACCCAGTGCGCCGCCAATTGCAATGTGCATAAGCATTTAATCAAAACGACATAAACGCCTAATCCCGGACCGCAGACAGGGGAAATTGCACCCTTTCATCACTCTTGATATACACACAGGCAAGGGCGCCGGCAGCGCGGCCACGAACAAGAACATTCCTCCGACAGGATGCGCCAGTGACGTTCATTTCCTACGCACAGAATTTCGAAGACATACGCCTGTGGCGCGCCCTCAAAACCGTCGAGAACGGCTTCTACATCGACGTCGGGGCAAATGATCCCACCCATGACTCTGTCACCAGGGCGTTCTACGACAACGGCTGGACCGGCATCAACGTCGAACCGATGCCCAACTACTACGAAGCCCTGTGCCAGCAACGTCCCAAAGACACCAACCTGCAGTGCGCGGCCGGGGAAAGCGCTGACGACCTGACCTTCTACGGCATCGCCGGCACCGGCCTCTCGACCCTCGAGCCGGCCATGGCCAAACTGCACAAAGACGCCGGCATGGACGTGCGCAGTCAAACGATCAAGTCCCGCACCCTGACCTCCATCTGCGAAGAACACGCCCAGGGCCGCGCCATTCACTTCCTGAAAATCGACGTCGAAGGCCACGAAGAGACCGTCCTGCGCGGCATGGACTTCAGCCAATGGCGGCCATGGGTGATCCTCATCGAAACCCCTTGGGCCCGCGACCAGGCCTGGGAAACCCTCGTCACCGACGCCGGCTACCACTCCATCCTGTTCGACGGCATCAACACCTACTACCTCGCCGAAGAACTCCTGAACCTCAAACCCGCCTTCGACATCCCGCCGTGCAACCTGGACGAGTTCCAATTCTGCAAAGGCCACAACTTCAGCCACCCCTTCAGCGACGCCGAACACCAACTCGCCGCCGCCCTGCAACGCGCCGAACAGGCCGAAGCACAGCTGCGCGCGATGCAAAACAGTCGAACCTGGCAAGCCATTCAGAAACTCAAGAAAACCCTGCTGCGCACCTGACCTGAAGCCCGAACAAAAATAGTCAAAATTCAGGGGTTTACAGAAGCCAGCCAATCGCTATAATCGTCGCCCTGACACGCCGGTATAGCTCAGATGGTAGAGCAACTGACTTGTAATCAGTAGGTCCCGGGTTCGATTCCTGGTGCCGGCACCACATTAGGCTCCATTGCATTCCACTGAATGCTCTGGAAGCCCCGAAAACCCGCCCTTTGGCGGGTTTTTTCGTTCCAGGACCCTCTGTCGGGATCCAACAAAATCCCCCTTCCCCAAGGGTATGTTAGGGGTACTGCGATTTCCCGGTCAGGAGCGCGTACCCCTATGCCACGTCTAGCGATCCCCCTCAGCGACCTGCAATGCCGCACGGCCAAAACCCGCGAACGCGCCTACAAACTGTTCGACGGCGGCGGCATGTACCTTTTCGTCAAACCCAATGGCGTGAAGACCTGGCGCTTGAAGTACACCAAGCCCAACGGCAAGGAAGGTACGCTCATCATCGGCAATTACCCCATAGTTACCCTTTCAGTCGCACGGCGTAAGCGAGACGAAGCCAAGGCATTACTGCTCGACAACCTCGACCCAATGGAAGAAAAGAAGAAGGCCAAGATCGTAGCCCAGCGGGCGGCACTGCTTTTCGAAACCGTTGCCCTAGAGTGGCACGCTGATATGTCCCGCCGCTGGACCGAAGGCCACGCAAAAACCGTAATGAGCCGACTGCGCACCCACGTCTTCCCGCTGATCGGCCAACGCCCCATCGCTGAACTCGATACCCATGACCTGCTAGAAATCACCCAGCGCATCAAGGAACGCGGCACCATGGATGTGGCGTTAAGGGTACAGAACTACTTATCCACCATCATGCGCGGGGCCAAAAGAGCCCGGCAGATCACCATGAATCCTGCACTGGATCTGGCAGGCTCGATTCACGCGCCGCGCACAGTCCATCGCCCGGCCCTCTCCCTCAACCGCCTACCCGAACTGCTACACCGTATCGACAACTACAACGGCCGCGAACTGACGCGCCTTGCCGTCCTGTTGACGTTGCATGTATTTGTCCGCTCCAGCGAACTGCGTTTCGCTCGATGGAGTGAGTTCGACCTCCAACGCGCCATGTGGGAAATCCCCGATACACGCGCACCGATTGAAGGGGTACGCAACTCCACACGCGGGACCAAGATGAACGGCGACATTCAAATGGTTCCGTTATCGCCGCAGGTCATCGAAATACTGGAGCGCCTGCGCAGCCTCAGTCGTTTTTCAGAGTTAGTGCTACCGGGAGACCACAAGTACTGGAAGCCCATGTCCGAGAACACGGTGAACACCATGCTCCGCAACGTCGGCTATGACACCAGCAAGGAGGTGTGCGGCCACGGCTTCAGGACCATGGCCTGTAGCGCCCTGCTTGAGTCCGGGTTATGGACCGACGCAGCCATCGAACGGCAAATGAGTCACAAGGAACGCAACCGCGTGCGCGCCGCGTATATCCACAAAGCTGAATTTCTGGAGCAGCGCCGGCTGATCATGGCGTGGTGGAGCAACTACATCGACGCCAACCGCCATGGTCATGTGACGCCCCACGAATTCGCTCACCCAGTCGGCAACAACATCACCGCCCTACAAAATAGCCGTGGCGCATCCAAACGTGGGTAAGCCTTTGAGATCACCGCCGTCCGCCCTTCCACGCGGGTCCATCCAAGCGGGGCTGCAAAGCCGCCCTGCTTGGATGGACCTCATTTAAAAAATCTAAAACCCATGCAAACTGTCTGTGGAAAACTACTGATTTCCACTGGTGGATAATTTCATCCACAGCCGCAGAATCCCCGAAAATTCGAGCCTTGACCCGAATTATCCACAGGCGTAGAAAAGATCGGGCAAAGCGCTGTCGTCGACAGCAACCCAGGTAGCCAGAACCTTTGAGGCTACGCCACACCGTGGTGGTTCTCCCAAAGTGCGATTAGCGTCCGGCGGCTCGCACAGTCACTCACCGAGTGATGGATGCCTACTTCAGATCATTGCCATTGCGGCAAATACATCCCCCTACCCAGCTGCCCTGCAGCAACCTATCCGCGTGGCCATTTCACTGCGCCAACCTGCGCCCGTCTCTTTCTTCTGGAAAGAGACGGGCGCTCCTACCGCTGCTGCAGCCCAACTCGTACAAGGCTTTGCGGCATTCCCCTCGTGACAATCGGCGTGACAAACACCGAAGTCACCAGCAACAGCAATGCAGATAATGGTGCCGCAGCCCAAGGAATGGACTGTACCTGACTGACAGTCAGGCATGCCCCGGTCATCGCTTCACTGCCTTCACCCGACTCAGGATCTCGCGGCGCTGGTCTCGTCAGCCAGCGCAGCCTCCACCCGCCCACTTCTTCGGAAGTGCTCAGGAGGCCAGATCATGAGATGCCCAAGCTCCCGGTCGTAAAGAGCCGCCAGTCCCGCGTTAGTGGACAACCCTCACAGGTCGCAGGGGCCTTGATCCCTGATAACACTCAACATTCTTGGCGGGATGACGTGGGGAAAGCTTCAAAGATTTGGCTTCGACAGGAATTTGATCATGGCACTGGTAGGTAAACGTGACGGGCGCAATTTTGGCTATGGCCGGCAACTGAGTTATGCCGGGCCACAGGCGCTACGTGATCTGTTTGGCGGCGGGCATTACGGGACGGTCAAAGCACACAGTGATCGTTGGCTGGCGTTTGTACGCTGGTGTCGGTCGGAGGATGGCCCGGGAATTAATGACGCACGGCAGATTGATCGGCAGACCTTGCTGGATTACGCGGAGCATCTGCGTCACCTGGTTGAGCGCAGCGATCTCACCATCGCCACTGCGCAAAACCGATTGTCCAGCGTCAATCGGACCCTGGCAGCGCTTCGCGGTGATCAATATGTGAAAGTACCGAGTCCGAGCAAGGCGCTAGGAATGCGGCGCACCAGTGTTCGTCGTTCGGTGCCGCAAGGCCAAGACCGCGAACATGTGAAGAGGGTCGTAGAGGTGCTTTGCGCACACCAGCAGCCGCGTGCCGCGGCCATCGCTCAATTAGCGCGAGCCACCGGCATGCGCTTACGTGAGGCCATTTTGGCCGACCTTCCGCGCTTAAAACGTGAGGCCGAACAATACGGCAAGATCAACATCCAGGATGGCACCAAGGGGGGCCGCTCAGGTGCCTCGGCACCTCGCTGGATCAGGGCGGATGATCATATTCGCGAGGCGCTGAGATTCGCCGAACAGGTCTCACCCGACGGTAGCCGCAACCTACTTGCACCGAACGAAACCTACCTCGATTTCCAACGGGGAATCGTTCGTCCTGCACGGGACATCCTCCATCAGTACAACCTCAAAGGCTTCCACGAATTGCGGGCAGCCTATGCGTGCGAACGCTATGAGCAAATCACCCACCATCCCGCCCCCATCAACGGTGGCCATTGCTATCAACTCGACCGACGTCTCGATCAGGAAGCCCGAGTACAAATCAGCTATGAGCTGGGGCACAACCGTATCGTCGTGGTGGCCGCTTACATTGGTGGTCGCGCATGAGCACGGTATTCGATATGGATCTGTTCCTGACGGGTGTCCTGACCGGGTCGCATACCACGCGCCAACGCCACCTGCGTCAGGCGAAGGCCATCCAAACAGCGATCGCTGAGCGCTGGCAACGCGACAATCCATGGACTTGGCAGAGAAAACACCTTGCGTGGTTTTTGAATCACCACCTAAACCAGCACACTCAATCGACGCGCTATTACTATTTGCTGACCATGCAATTACTCACTCATCGCTTAGGAAAATCCTGGCAGTTCAACCTCTAAACGAAGGTCAGAAAACGGCCAAAAGCAGCCTGTGGACAAACTAGTGGCAAATCGGTAGCGTCGACCTGTTGCGCTGAATCTTTACTGCCCACAGATAATCTTTTGAGAAGCAAGAATGAGCAAGCCAGGTGATGACCTTGAAAAGATTGTAGAGATAATTGAGCGCTCTATCTCACCTACAGCACGAATAGAACAAAACGTATTTCTTCCGGTGTTGACTTCAACGCAAGGCCACACTGCTCAGTGTGACATTGTGATAAGAAATGGATCGCCTCCCAGAGAGACACTTACAATTGTAGAAGTACAAGATCGCAACTCTAAAGTCGACATCAATACCTTCCGTGGCTGGCTAGGAAAAATTGAAGATGTTGGAGCTCAACATCTTATATGTGTTTCTAGAAAAGACTTTGCTTCCAGCATCAAGGAGAAAGCTGGACAATCCGGCTCGAAAATATTTCTTGTCACATTAAAGGATCTATCGCCGGAAAGGATTCCACTAGATTTTATAAAGTTTATCTTCCTGTATCATCATATAAACATCAAAAACATTCGCAGCATAAGGCCGTATGTTGGGCCAGGCCAAATTGCAAAGCTAGGGCTAAAGCCACTACAGCATGAGCTTGGTGACAAGATATGGTCCCTAGACAAAATAAACATGATTTCATTATTGGATATATGCAGGCTTTCAGTTAGAGACAAGCAAGATTTACTTAACTCAGCGACCAGCGAAGATGGCGTGGGAAAGGCATCATTTAGTAATGCTGGCGAAGATACCCTTTACTATTATTATGATGACGAATTTGTACGTCTTGGTCTGGATTGCGAGTTTGAATGGGAATCCGAGCATGCCGAGATCCCAATGTCTGTCGCCTCCTATGAGCAAGATCAACATGGCGCATTGGCATGGCTTTTTGAAGTGGCTCATAATAGTAAAAGTGGCATGATCTCAGTGAAACTTCCTGTGGTTAAGTTAGAGAACGGAAATTATGAAGTCCTCGACAGCATTATAAATTCTCAACATGAGTACGCCTTCGAAATAATACCGAAATTAAGCAGCTAGCAAGCACGCATAACAAACGGTTCAAGTCGTTCGCTTCACTCACTGGGACCGCGTTCCGCGCGCCCCTTAGCTTAATCACTAGGAATCCAAGGAGACTCCATGGATATCGTATCAACAATCAACAACTCCATCTCCATAGTGAGCAGGCTTCGCGACATATCTAAAAATCTGTCGGAAGCGGAGTTCAAAAATTTACTAGCAGATCTATCGAACGAGCTTGCTGACGCGAAGCTTCAAATTGCAGACCTAAAAACCCAGCTTGCAAATCAAACAGAAAATTTACGAGCTTTAAAGGCCGCAAGTCCAGAGAGCAAGCAGAAGCCCTCCATCAAATGGGGCTGCTATAAATTTGAAGGCGAAGAAGGTCTATACTGCTCCGCGTGCTATGATTCAAAAAACAAAAAGAGCCTAACCAACAGAGTAAATACAAAGAGTCGCTCATGCCCTGTATGTAAAGCAGTAATTGGTTCATGATCCCTAACAAACGGTTCAAGGCCGTTCGCTTCTCTCACTCGGGACGGGCTAAAGCCCGCCCCTTTACCAAGCGTTAGCCAGGGAAAATAGATGGAATTTGATATTAATGTCTTTGCCAAGCTGCTGGCGCCAGCTCTTACAGCCATAGTTGGCTTAATTGTTAAGAGCTACCTTGAGGCAAGGCCAAAACTTATAACCTATCTTGTTCATTCCTCAGCAATACCTCTACATGATGAAAAAAACACGAACGTCAATACTCACAGCATTGTCGTGCGCAATGCAGGGAAGAGAACTGCGCACAATGTACGCATTGGTCATTACTTCTTGCCGGCTTTTCAAATTCACCCTCAACTTGCACATGAAATCATCAGAGGCAAAGATAACTCAGCCGAGATAGTTATTCCCACCCTAGTTCCTGGCGAGCAGATAAGTATTTCTTACTTGTATTTTCCTCCTAGCTTATGGAGTCAAATTCACTCTCACTGCAAGTCAGATGAAATGGCGGCAAAGTACATAAATATTACTCCCGCCATTCAGCCAAGCAAACTTCAGCTCGCTGTAGTTTGGGGGCTGATGTTTGTTGGAGCATCAACTTTGCTTTATTGGTCTATTTACTGGTTGTTGGTATGGGTGCAGAAATCTGCCTAATAAGTCGAGCCTTCGCCGGAACAGCGGAGTCTGTTCGACGATCACAACAACTCGTCGCGCCGGCTGCTCATCCGTCGGTGGATTTCTGAAACCGAAGGTTTGCCGCCTGACACTGAGTGCTGGATCGGACCGTGACCTTGTTCGGCAGGGGTGCATAACCATATGGACAACGCCTCTATCAGCGCAGAGGCTTCGCTGAAGTGGTCACTGCCGGGGCAGAACATCAAAACGGCCATGGTCAGTTACCTCGATGTACCCGGATCATATTTTCTGAACATTAGGGGGCGATAGCCGTATCCCTGACTGGATTTAACACCATCACTCCATCTAACTCTCAATGTTTAACTGGTCGCCAGCCCCAAGCCACCTAACTGAGGGTGGCGACAGGCAGAAATCGGCCAATAGCGGTCGTTAGCACCTTGTAAAGTTAGTGGAGTGCAAAAGGTGGGCTATAGACATTTCTACGAAGTAGTTATGCCTGATAATTTTTACCGAAATGGGGTAGTAATATGTCGCGACAAATCTTAGCATCGGAACTATGAGGTTCCGCTTGCAACCAAAAATTAACTTTTCCTAAAATAGAATCTAGGTAAAACGGGTCTTTGATTTTTTCTTGTGACACATGAGAGAGAAAGCCATATCGCTCGATATAGTGCACCGCCTGCTTTATGGAGCGCCGGAGCTCTCTAGTAATTCTAAGTTTGTCAGCAGCAACTGACAGGCCTGTAACAATTTTTTTGTTTTTGTTTATCATTAATCTAGTTTTTGTAGCATTCACTACAAGCCCATAATCACTCACTATAGATTCTATAAGTGCGGGCAGTTTGTTCGAGATGTAGCCACCTGAAAAGGTCATATCATCAGCGTAACGGGTATATTTCAAGTTGCTCTTGGATGCTAATTTGGCCAGTCGTTCGTCCAACCCATGCAGCAGAATATTCGTAAGGTAGGGGCTTGTAGACGCGCCCTGAACCAAGCAGCCCTTGTTGCAACATAAAGACGCCAGTGCGTATGACACGCCGTGCGAATAACCAAGCCCTGAGAAAAGATTTATTACCCAACCAATTCCTATTGATGGGAAAAAGTCTTTTAGATCCATCTTAAGCAAAACTTTGCAGTTAAGATGGGGGCTTGCGTTAGTGAAAATTGATCGTTTAGGAATGTAGCCGTGCGCGTTATCATGAACGGCGCAGTTGAGAAGGATATTTTGGTAGATCCAATCCTGGCATTGAAGAAGACTGGGGTAGGGGGCATGTATAGTACGATTACCGCCAGTTCTTTTTTTAATAGTGAACTCCCTATAAAATCTGGGGGTTCCGTTTATCATTGCCTGGATGGTTAAATACTCTATTCCAAGCAACAGGGATAAGTGCTCAACCTCGAATATGATTGGAGAGTTAGATGCTGTAAGTGACTTTATTTGATCAAGGTATTGATCTATTGTCTTTTGAGGGATTCCGCGACTTAAAAAAAAGTGCTTCCATTCATTTATTATTTTCATAATAAGCCCACAGATGGCTACCTTCTAGACTTGCGCTCTAAACCGCGAGGCGTGCGGAAGTGGGCGAAGCCCGCTTTTGTGCGCCTTGCGGTTTGCGGAAACGCGAAGCGTTGTAGCATTGCAGCCACTGGTATGCTTCACCGCCAGTGGTTGCAATATCGGTTATCGGACACCTTAACCTAGGGAGCGACTGCACTCCAACGTACTAGCCTCTGTGGGCGAAGGTGAGAATACAGAAATTCAAACAAAAAAACAAATTCTATTATGTCCTAGGTCATTGATCTAGTAGATAGATGTTAGGCACGTAGAAGTCGTCAACTCGAATTTTGCGACCTTTCATTTCGCTAGGGACTTGTCGCCAGCTTTTTCGGCCTGATAGCACCCTTCCGGAACCTGCTAAAAATACTTCTCTTCCTGCCGGACTTAAGTGAATAAGAGAGTCGTGTTCAACTATTAATTTCTTTGCAGCTAGAGCGCTGAACACCTTGAAGAATATTTCGCCAGAGAGCTTGCTGCGTTTTAATATTGTATATGGTTGCAAGCCGGATAATGACTCCTGCAAAACTTTCATTATCACAAAGTCTGCACGAAGCATGCTGGGCGTAGTGTATTTAATCATGCATCCCTCATAGCTCTGTGAAGCATGGTTTTTCGTTTTTGATTGTCAATATAAAATGGCCACCAAAAAATAGGAAATACGCTATTCGGAGTATTCGCAGCCTCTCGACAGTAAGCGGCCTGAGCGCCGTTGTACCCAAGCTTTGGCAGCTTTATGCCTTCATAATCTTGGGAAAGACCTGATTCTAAATCATCCATCAAGGATCGGTATTGAGCCGCAACCTCTTCCGGAAAACATCCATCAATGGCCTTTTTAATTATGAGTTGAGCAGAGATTTCGATTCCAGCCGCCCTAACTGCCTCAACACCGTGAAGAGTTGAAACTAACACTTTGAAAGCAATCGAAAAATCGGCCACACCTGCATTAGTGAAAACACTTGTTAGCTCTTTATAGCGCCCTATGACGGTCTGGCCTGAACCAACAAAGTCATCAATAATATAGATTTTTTTACGCCCAGTGCGTTTAAAGTTTTTTAGAGCCCCGCCAAACGTATTCACACCGCAAAAGCTATGCCACTCCCTTTTGGTGAAAATATATTTTAAGTTATATAAAAGCTCTTGCGAGCTGTCTGGGCCAGAGTCAGCTGCCATTGCTACTATCTGAGCGTTATCCTCGTAACCAGCTTCGGACATAACTTCTTCAGCTAACGAGTTTAATTTCTCGCTATACTCTTGAGCTGATAGATAGGAGAAGTTGTCAAGGATTTTTATTAGCATCTCGCGGGAATTGGCGCATTTGCATTCCTCGTATAGCACATGGCTGAGCTCGGAAGTTTTATCTCCAATCCAAGGCTGGCGAGCAATGAGATTTAATATGGTATTGAAGTTTTCTTTTGTGTCCATGGGGTCGTGTCTGTTGAGCTTCGAGCCTATAGGCCGAGATTTTGCACGTTTCCATGCCGGCTGCTGGAATATAGACGGGTGGCAGCGTGCTATCAAGGCCAATGACTTCAATGTCTATTTCGCTGCGATATGCAAGCGGAGCACGAACGCGTGCCGTGTAGCCTCTCTCAGCCCTGGGAGCCATTCGCGAATGGCAGCTTCTGGCCGTCTGCTGCCTGTCGCCACGGCAGCTTTTGGCGGATTCCTACCTATTCTCGACGGAGGGGATGATCAACAACGTTCGAATTCGGGAGGTTTACCATTCCGTATGCGGCTCTGAATTACTTGCAGACGGACAACGTGCTGACATCTAAAAAATCCCGAGTTCGATTCCACCGAACGCCATAACTAGCTGATTTATTTATAGTTACTAGTTGGGGTACGCCGAGTTTTCCAGCGAACTCCAGACGCCCGAAAAACCTAGTCTCGCCGAAACATACCGTTCGTCTGGTGCCGCACCATACAAAACAAAGCCTCCACAGAAATGTGGGGGCTTTGTTGTTTCTGGTATCCCAGAAATCCAACAGCTACAAACAGCCCCAGTCGATACCGTCTTATCCCCCGCGCCAAATCTGACTGACCGGTTACAATTTCACTTCAGCGCGACGTTGACGATCTCCTCCAGCAACCTAAAATGCGTCCAATACACCCGCCAAGCCTAGGTTGACCCAGTCAACAAGCTCAAATCGTGCGGGTTTTCTTTGCCTGGAGAAAGCTACATGAGGCCATCCGACAAACCGGCCCTCAGCGTAGAACAGCAATTGGAGCAAGGTTGCACTCAATGGTTTTGAAGATAGTGGTTAGATCTCTAACTAAATGTTTGCGCCTCTATAAAGGCTTAACTCAATGACTTGGCCTTCGCTAGGTCTTTGAGACATATCAGGATGCGCTACAACATCCGAGCGTGGGAAGTCCACAATTCCAGCTCTTAGTTTCATCCAGATCCACAGTAAAAAAATCACATTCACCAGGATAAATAGAACCACAGGAATCGGTCATCATGGATGCAGAAACAATTATAAAAACCCTTACTGCGGTAATAGGCGTACTAGGGGTAGCCAAAATAATCTACGAGCTTTCCGCAGGAAGCAAGCTTAGACTAAGAGATGAATATAGGTTCGCCAAAGAGTTCCTCTGGGATATTAACCAAACCCCAAAACCACATCCTCTAGCCATAGAGCGTGGATATTATGCTGTTGCAGGAACATCATCAATAAAAGCATCGGAAATAGCTCACTTAATCTCGCTTGCGAGCCCCGACAAAAGTCTTAAAGACTATGTCTTAGCCAGAAAATATGTAGTACTTAGTGAACAAAATCACAAAATTGAATTCCGAAAAAAGTATAGTGATAAATGGTCACGCAACTGGCGGAAAACATTATACCTGACAGTATATTTTCTAGCCTCATTGCTGGCTGTTTCACCTTTGATACTAGCAAAGCCATTAAATCTTGAGCCTAAATTCATGTTGGTTACATTGGTAACTGCCCCATGCTTTGGCTTTTTTGCTTTTGACACTCTTCGAAGCTTTATTAAAATAATGCGCGGAGAAGCACTAATTAACATGCAAGAAAAGCACACCCCACTAATACTCATGAAGAACGAACCTAAAAGTAAGAAAACCTAGTCCCGCCGAAATCTACCGTTCGTCTGGTGCCGCACCATACAAAACGAAGCCCCTGCAGAAATGCAGGGGCTTCGTTGTTTCCGGGCTTTGAAAAATCGCGTTCAGTGTCCCGCGCTCTGACCACCGTCCACGTGCAGGATTTCGCCAGTAACGAACTTGGCGCCGTCCAGATACACGACCGCTTGTGCAATATCATCGATCTCGCCCATGTGCCCGACCGGGTGCAGATTGCCCAGTGCGGCGTGGGTTTCTTCGCCGTGCATCGGGGTCTTGATGATGCCCGGGCTGACGGCGTTCACCCGGATCCCGCGCTTGGCGTATTCGATGGCCAGGGATTTGGTTGCCGCGTTGAGGCCGCCCTTGGTCAGTGAAGCCAACACCGATGGCACGCCGTCGATGGCGTGGTCCACCAGGCTGGTGGTGATGTTGACGACGTGGCCGCTGCCTTGCTTTTCCATCTCGGCGATGGCGAGTTGGGTGATGTAGAAGAAGCCATTGACGTTCACCGACAACACATTGGCGTAGTCTTCTGCGGTGTACGCGGTGAACGGCTTGGCGATGAAGATCCCGGCGTTGTTGACCAGGGTGTCGATGCGACCGAAACGGGACATCGCTTCACGGATGACGCGCTGGGCGGTTTCCGGTTCGCCGATGTCACCAGCCACGGTGTGAATGTCCGGATCGGTGGATGGTTTGATCGAGCGCGATGTGGCGACGATCCGGTAACCGAGTTCACGAAAGGCTTTGACCATACCGTCGCCGAGACCTTGGGATGCGCCGGTGATTACGATGACTTTTTTCGAAATGCTCATGATGAAGACCTCTGACAATAAAAAGTGGGGTAGAAATCTGTAATCAGGCTTCGGCCGGGGCGTTCGCCATTTGCCGCAACATTTGTTCGTAGTACCCGACCGATTGCGAACCGGACACCAGGTGGCGACCATTCAGCACCATGGCCGGGACCGAGTTGATGCCGTGCTGGCGGTAATAGCTTTCAAGCTCACGCACTTCGTTGGCGAATGCGTCAGACGCCAGCACCTCTCTCGCCCCTGTCGCATCCAGCCCCGCTTCAGTCGCCAGGCGCACCAGCGTCGAGTGATCACTCGGGTTCTGGCCTTCGCTGAAGTAGGCCTGTAGCAGCACCTTCTTCAACTCGACTTGCCGCCCTTCCTGCAACGCCCACAGCAACAAACGGTGCGCATCGAAGGTGTTGTAGAAGTGCGTGCGCTTCTCCAGATCGAACTTGAAGCCAATGGCCTCGCCGCGAGCGATTTGCATGGCCTTGCCGGCGGCGACGTCGTCGGCCGTTCTCCCGTACTTACGCATCAAGTGCTCGACCGCTTGCTCACCTTCGGCCGGCATGTCCGGGTTCAACTCGAACGGCTTGTAGGTCAGCTCGACCGAGACTTCCCCGGCCACGTTCTCGATCGCCTGCTCCAGCGCCGTCGCCCCCAGTGCGCACCAGGGGCACACCACATCGGAGATGAAATCGATGGTGACGGAGGACGTCATGACTGCCCCTCCGCCTCGGCCAGCTGCTTGCGGTACTGGGTGGTGGTGATGCCGGCGTAACCCCAGTTATCGGTGTCGACTTCCTCGATCACGATGTGGGTCAGGTCAGGGCGTTTATTGAGCACGCGTTCCAGTGTTTCAGTGATCTCGGCAATCACCTGAGCTTTCTGCTCAGTGGTAACGCCATCGCGGGTGATGCGTACGGTTACGAAAGGCATGAGGGAAACTCCAGTGACCTTCCCGTCGGGATGATGGGAGAGGCGTTGGAGATGAATGTATGGGGTTGGTGGGAGGGGATAAAGGTGGGGGCGGGAACTTCATTCGTTACATGGTGTAATGAATAAAGGAAAAGGCATGCAAAGTACTGGCGCCCATCGAGAGACCTGCCGAGTTTCTCTCGGCGATGTGTTGAGAAGGGAGTTTGCCTTCTTAGCTAAATCGCTTGAAGGTCACGCAATGCCTCAGGATGCTGACTCGCCACACGCAATAGTGTCTGCGCCGCTCCCGTCGGTTGCCGCCGCCCCTGCTCCCAATCCTGCAACGTTCGCAAACTGACTCCAATCAGCTTGGCGAATGCACTTTGAGACACACCGACTTTTGCCCGCGCTTCAGCTGCCGCAGACAACGGCACCTCAGTCACACGAGCGGCTTTGCCTGCTTTCATTTGACGCACAGAGTCCAGCAAGTCCTGCTGGAATTGCTCCAGTTCATTGACCATTGCTGATTTCCTCCTTCAGTTGCTTGAGGAAGGCTGCGGGTAAATTGTCGAACTTCGCCTTGGTGTAGGCGATTAACAACCAGATTGAGCCTTCAGAAAGCGTGTTGTAGTAAATGACACGGGTACCGCCTCGTTTGCCCATCCCGCTACGGGACCAACGGACCTTGCGTAGACCGCCGCTGCCAGGAACCACGTCGCCGGCCAACGGATTAGCCGCCAGCCAGGTAATGAATTCATGACGTTCGCCATCGTCCCAGATGGATTCAGCATAACGCTTGAAAATTTCGGTTTCGATAATCGTGAACATGGACCTAACTATACGGCATTGCCGTATATTCGAGCAATCGATTTGAAGTACTAGACGTGTCGCAATTTTCCACTTTTTGCGACACGTCTTCCGAACATGTCGCCGCGGACAACACGTTCGAAAGACGTGTTACCGAAATCGAGTTTCGGCGACATGAGCAAGTCAACAGCACAAAAAAGCCCCGAACCAGTCGGGGCTTTTCTTTTCTCAGCCGGTGATCAGGCCTCGAAACCACAACCCATCATCAAAAGATATTGATCGGGTAATCCACAAACACACGCACTTCGTTGCCGCTGACGTTGTACTCGCTCGACTTCTGCGACACGCGCAGGACCGAGCTGCGCAGTTTCACGCTGAGGTCTTTGGCCGGGCCGCTTTGGACGACGTATTTGATCTGGTTGAAGATCTCGCGCTCGGTGCCGCCTTCGCTGGTGGAGGTGGTGATGTTGTCGCCGCGCACATAGGCCACGTTGTAGCTCAGGCCCGGTACACCGAAGGTGCTGAAGTCCAGGCCGTAGCCCAGTTGCCAGCTGCGTTCGTCTTCGGCGTTGAAGTCGGACCAGTAGGAGTTCGCCAGGTAGATGGTGTTGCCACCGTCGCCGATGCGACCCTGGTCTTTCTGGTAACCGCCGTAGGCGTAGCCCAGGTTGCTGTCGCCCGTGCTGCGCTGGTGCGCGAGGGTGAACGAGTGCGGGCCGGTGATGAAGGTGGCCGCCAGGCTCCAGATCTTGTTGTCGTCGCCGGTGATACCGTTTTCGCCGACGTAGGAGTCTTCCAGCTTGGTGCGGTAGCCGTTGAAGTCCAGGGTCAGGGACTGATCCTTGTCGATCGGGAACACGTAGTTGGCGTTCACGTATTGCTTCTTCAGCACGTCTTCGACGTCGGAAGCGTACAGCGCGGCCTTGAATTGCTCGGTGAACTGGTAGCTACCGCCCAGTACGTTGATCGATTTCAAGCCACCGCTGTCACGGCCTTCGGCGCTTTTGCGCGATTCGGCGGTGAAGCGCCCGGCGTCCAGTTGCAGGCCTTTGATCTCTTTGGAGGTGATCAAGGTGCCGGTGTAGCTTTCCGGCAGCAGGCGCGAGTTGTCGTAGTTCAGCACCGGCAGGGCCGGCATCTGGTCGCCGTAGGTCAGGGTGGTGCTGGACAGGCGGAACTTGATTGCTGCGCCGCCCTTGGACAGATCGTCCGCCGGCTGGCCACTGTCGCCCTTCTTGAAGAAATCGATGCCTTGCGCGCCGCTACGCTCTTCGCTGCGCTCCAGATTCAGTGCGTACAGCCCGAAAGCGTCCACACCCACACCGACGGTGCCTTGGGTAAAGCCGGACGAGAACGTGCCGATGGCCGCCTGGCCCCACTCGGACTTATCCGGGTTGCCGTCTTTGTAGTCACGGTTCATGTAGGCGTTGCGCAGCAGCACTTTGAGGCTGCTGTCTTCAACAAAACCCTTGGATTCGGCCTGGTCGTTCGCCATGGCCTGTGTCGCACTCCACATCCCCAGAGCGATCAGGCTGATTCGCTTGTTCAACATTTTGTTCTTTTCCTTATTTCCGGTTGATACGCGCTGTGTCGAACGGCCGAAACGGCGCTATCGCGCTCTTTTTTCATGACGAAAACAAAAAGGCCCGCCCACGATTTATCGCGGCGGGCCTTTTTATAATTTTTGATCGTGGCGGTCGGCCACAGGCGTTGGGCCGAATCGTAGCTGCGCCCTTAACGATGTGTCAATTTCATGAATCGTCTGAAAACAGGCGAAAACCGTCTAAGAAATTGCTTTACGCGGCAGGAATATTCAATCCGTGCAGCCATCGAGGCCACAGGCTGCTACGGAAATGGATGATCCCTGATCGGGCAGCGACTGACTCAGCCACTGCGTAAATGCCTGGGGTTTGCCCAGCCATGGCCCGATATCGATCAGGGTGAATTGGTCATCGTGCTCAAGCGCCAGGGTCGGAAAACCCTGCCCGCCGACCTTGGCCAATAGAGCCCGGCTGTTCCTGATATGGTCTTCGGTGTCGGCCGCCCTGAAGGCTTTTTCGAAGGCTTCGCGGTCCAGCCCCATACCGTGGGCAAGTTCAAACAGTACTGACTCGTCGGCGATGCGGCGCCCCTCCACGTAGTGAGCACTTTGCAAACGCCCCAGTAACTCCAGCCCGCGACCGGTCATTTGCTCGGCAGCCAGTACCGCAGCGATGGGTGGCGCCGAGTCGAACACGGCGGTGTGATCACGCAGCAAACCTTCGAAATAAGTTTCACCGAACGGCTGCCCGCTGTATTCGGCGATGCGCCGGTCGTGGGGCATGACGTAATTGCGCAGTTGGGGCGAAACCTTTTGCCGATTGGCCCCCGTCATCATGCCGCCACCGTGGGCAATCACGGGCAGCACAGCCTGGGCGGCCTGCAGCAGCGGTTTGGCGCCGTAGCACCAACCGCACAAGGGGTCGTAGATGTAATGCAGGATCATGGGAGAGCTCCGACAGAAATTCAGGAAAATTCGATGTCGGCAGGTTAGTGCCGCAGCAACCCCGGAAAAACGCCGGATTGGCTTTCAGTCTGTTGCTTGAATCGGTCGAATGGTTGCGTCTCAAACCCTGTGGGATCGTGGTGATTGCAGGAATCTGCGGGCAAAAAAAAGCGCTGCCATCCCGGCAGCGCTTTTTTTGTTCAATCCGTTGTTTTTCTTCTTATCCTTCCATTACATCCCACAACGCATCCAGTTCCGCCTCGCTGAATAAACCAGCAGGGTAACGCTCGATCATCGTCCGGCGCGGATCAGTTTCGCTGATCTGACGCATTCCATTGGACTTGAACCAGTGCGCCAGGATCTGGAGCGATTCGCTGTTTACTGCCAGGGGATGCAACGCCTTGTCGCTCACTACGTTCACTTCGGCGTTCATTTCAGCGCTCTCTCCCGGTTTGTGAGCGGCTAACTTATCCAAGGTTTATGACAGAACATCGAAGTCCTCCCCCTCCCCGAGTTACAACAGCAGAGATACAAGAGCTGTGCCAAGGTCTCTGAAGTGTGTCCTTGTATATACAAAAAAGCCCGCAGGCCTGTAGGGCCGCGGGCTCCGTGCAACGCTGGTGGCTTATCGACAGCCTGAGGAATTTTGCAATCAACTCAAGCTGTTACGACCTAACTCACTCCTTGTGCGGCGCGGGTTGTTGCTGGGTAAGGCAGTGAATATTGCCGCCCCCCAGTAACAGTTCGCGACCAGGCACCATCACCACTTCATGCTGTGGGAACAGGTTCTGCAAGATCTCCTTTGCCGGGCCATCCTGCGGGTCGTCAAAGCACGGCGCGATGATGCCGCCGTTGACGATCAGGAAGTTCACATAGGAACCGGCCAGACGAACAGTAGGATTACGTTCCTGCGTACCATCGACCGGATCGACACCGGCGCACTCTTCCTCGGTCGCAAACAGCGGGCCCGGGATCGGCATCTTATGCACCGTGAACGGGCGGCCCTTGGCGTCGGTGCTGCCTTGCAGCACTTTCATCGCCGACTGGCAGCGCGGGTAGTTCGGGTCCTGCGGATCATCGGTCCAGGCCAGCAGCACTTCACCCGGGCGCACGTAGCAGCAGAAGTTATCCACATGACCATCGGTTTCATCGTTGAACAAGCCATCCGGCAACCAGATGATTTTATCCACAGCCAGGTTTGCACTCAGCACCGCTTCGATTTCTGCGCGATTCATGTGCGGATTGCGATTGCGATTGAGCAGGCATTCCTCGGTGGTGATCAGGGTGCCTTCGCCGTCGACGTGAATCGAACCGCCTTCCAGCACGAAGCCTTCGGTGCAGTAGCGCGGGCTGCGCTCGATCTCAAGGATCTTGCCGCCGACCTGCGAGTCACGGTTCCATGGCGAATACAGGCCGCCGTCGAAGCCGCCCCACGAATTGAAGTCCCAGTTCACGCCACGGACTTCACCCTTGTTATTGATGACAAAGGTCGGGCCGGTGTCGCGGACCCAGGCGTCGTCACTGGACATTTCCACCACACGAATATTCGGCACGTCCAGACGGGCACGGGCGTTTTCGTACTGGCCGGCGGAAACCGCCACGGTCACCGGTTCGAAACGGGCGATGGCCTTGGCCACTGCCACGTGGGCGGCTTGTGCTGGTTTGCCACCCAGACGCCAGTTGTCCGGGCGCTCGGGCCAGATCATCCAGGTCTGGGTTTGGGGTGCCCATTCGGCTGGCATGTAGAAGCCGTCGGCGCGAGGGGAGCTGTTCAACGTGGTCATGGCTCAGGACTCCGGAGTGACATTGATACCTGACAGAAATGGAAGCGCATTGATACACGCCGTGGACTGGCCACTTTATATCCGATAAATATCGGCTTTTAAAGCACCTTACATCCAGAGTTACAAAAACAACCGATCGAAAGCCGATATCAATCGAACTAGCACTACCACCCCTGTGGGAGCGAGCTTGCTCGCGATGAGGCCATTCCAGTCACATACTTTTCGACTGAAAGACCGCTATTGCGAGCAGGCTCGCTCCCACAGGGGGATGTGTTTACAGCCCTTCCGCGAGCACCTTCGACAGCATGTCCACGAAGAAATCCACGCTCTGGCGCGAAGTCACCATCGGCGGCTTGATCTTGAGGATGTTCAGGTAATCGCCGGTCGGCTGCATGAAGATCCCCAGTTCACGCAAACGGTCGCACAGTGCGGTGGTTTCTTCGGTGGCTGGCTCCAGGGTTTCGCGGTTGCGTATCAGTTCGACGCCCAGATAGAAACCGGAACCGTGCACCGCGCCCACTAACGGATGAATATCGATCAACGCTTCGAGGCGCTTCTTGAAGTGCCCGCCTACGACCTGGGCGTTCTCCCAGAGCTTTTCCTCGTGCATCACATCCAGCACGGCCATGCCAACCTGGCAACTGACCGGGCTACCGCCGGCGGACGAGAAGAAGTAACCCTCGGCCTCCAGCGCCTCGGCGATTTCCCGGCGGGTGATGACCGCGCCCAGTGGCTGGCCGTTGCCCATGCCCTTGGCCATGGTGATGATGTCCGGCACCACGCCCTGCTCTTCGAAGCCCCAGAAGAAATCGCCCATGCGCCCGTAGCCCACCTGCACTTCGTCGGCGATGCACACGCCGCCCCGAGCCCGGACCATTGCATAGACTTGTTTCAAATAGCCTGGTGGCAGCGAGATACCGCCGGCATTGCCGTACACCGGTTCGCAGATGAAACCGGCCAGTTGGCGATTCTGCTCGGCGATTTTCGCCAGGTTGTGTTCGACGCTGCGCACATAATCCGGTGCGCTGTCGGGGCCACGGAATTCACCGCGATAGGTGTTTGGCGCGGTCACCGGGTGCACCCAGTCCGGGCGGCTGCTCAACGCCTTGGGGTTGTCGGCGATCGAGGTCGACACCGAATCCGCACCCACGGTCCAGCCGTGGTAGGCCTCCAGCACACTGAGCATGTCGCGGCCGCTGCTGTAGGCCCACGCCAGGCGAATCGCCAGGTCGTTGGCTTCGCTGCCGCTGTTGACCAGGAACACGCGATCCATGCCGTCAGGGGACAGCTTCAGCAAACGTTCGGAGAACTCGGCCACGGCAGCGTAGTTGAAGCGCGAGTTGGTGTTGAGCAATGACCACTGGCGGCTGGCGACGGCGGCCATGCGTGGATGGCCGTGACCCAGCACCGCGACATTGTTGAGCATGTCGAGGTAGGAACGGCCCTGCATGTCGATCAAATGGTTGCGCCAGCCGCGTTCGATGCGCGGCGGGTCGACGTAGTAGTGTTTTTGCGTGCGGGCGAAGCTGGCATCGCGCCGGGCCAGCAGGGTCGGGCCGTCGAGCTCGGCTTCGGCGTCACAGGCCAGCCCCAGCAACGCTGCCGGCGAAGGGCACAATGCTTGCCAGGCCGCCGCGCGCGAAGGTGTACAGAACAACGGCGCATTGATCGACGCGCCACGGCACAACTGCACGATCAATGGCCCGCTGACCGAGCCCAGTACCTGGCCTTTGACCAGGGCTGCGCCGCTGTGCAGAGACGGCCTGACACCCCAAAGCCGCACACTCAGTTGCGGGCCGTCCAATTGCAGCACGCCCACCGATGGGTGATGCACCACCCCGGCAAACGGCGCTTCGACCGCTGTGCCCTGAGGCACACGCAACTCGACGTGCAACGGGCAAGTGTCCGGTTCAGCGGCGCTGTCCGGGCGGGTGTGGGACAGGCGGTATTGCCCGTAACGACTGGCCGCCAGGCCATGTGCCACGGCCGCTTCATCCAGCAGGCGCTGATCGACGCCCTCCTGCTCCCAGTTCCCCGCTTCGAAATGCGGACTGAGCACGCCCAGGTCGATCAAGGCGAACTCACGCCCCACCAGGCTCGGCAACAGCGGCGCGAAGCCTTCGCTGCCGATGGTGGGCAGGTTCTGGCCGACGGCGGTGAGGATCGCCGCTTCCATCAGCGCCAACGGCACCGACGTGGCCACACGGAAGATTTCCCACTCATGGACCAGGTTATCGCGGCTGTAGGCATTGCCCGGATCGATGCTGACCTGCTGTTCGCCGCTGAGCACCAACACCGCCGCACGGGCGACGATCAGCGGCCACAACGCCAGCAGTTCTTCGTGTTGCAACGGGTTGACCGCGTGATACGCCTGGATTGCCGGCAAAATGCAGAACGGATCGCCCTCGCCATGATGCAGCAGCGCGGCGCAGGTCACCGACAGATCGGTAATGCGCCAGGTGCGCACCAGGTCGCCGAAATCGATCACGCCTTGCAACTGCCAATGGCGCTGCGCATCGCGCTGCCACACCACGTTGTCGTCGGTGATGTCCATGTGAATGGCCTGCACCGGCAGTTTGTCCTGTAGCGGCTGCAAATGCCGCTCGGCTTGCCCGGACGCTTCGACGATGAGTTTGCGCTTGGCTTCATCCTTGATCACCGGCAGCAAATGCGCGATCAGGGCGTGAGCATGGCGGGCGTCCCATTGCAGGGTTCGCACCAGCCCCGGATGGTCGAAATCCGCCAGGGCCAGGTCCATTTCACCGCACAGGCGCCCGAAGCCGGACACCACCGTCGGGTTGAAATGGCCGAGGCTCGTCAGCGGCTGGCCTTCGATGTAGTCGAGCAGGCGAACGTGTACCGCCTGGCCGTCCACGTCCAGCGACAGCAGGTCTGCACCGTTTTTCGCCGCGATAACATGCGGCACCTGTACATCCGGGTGCTCGCCCAGATGCTTGAGCCCGGCGTGTTGTGCCTGAATCTCCAGTACCGAGTAGTCGCCACGGCAGATTTTCAGGACGAAACGTCCCCGCTCGCTGTCGACGCGGTAGTTCAGGTCTTGCTGGCTGCCAAGGGCCTGCAACCTGCCGCTGAGCCCGTAATGTTCTTCCAGCAGCCCTAGCGCTTGCTCCACAGACACCTGCGGGCTGGGCAAACTGGCGCGATGAATCAACGTGGCGAGCGGCATACAACGACCCCTGAAATTTTATTAGGCGCCTATATCGCCACTGGTTCGGGCGATACGCAACCCCCCCACTGCCGGCGCCGGTCGTTTGTCGGGGCGGTATTGAGCGTTTTATCCCTGCGTACTCGCCTCGATCTGCACTTTGCGCAAGAATGGCGGCCATCAAACGCCTGTTACTGGAGAAAGACCATGAATGTAGTGACCACCGACCTGCCCGGTGTTCTGATCCTCGAACCCAAGGTCTTTGGTGACGAACGTGGTTTCTTCTACGAGAGCTTCAACGCCAGGGCTTTCAAAGAGGCCACCGGACTGGACACTGAGTTCGTTCAAGACAATCACTCCCGTTCACAAAAGGGCGTGCTGCGCGGTCTGCATTACCAACTGGAAAATACCCAGGGAAAACTGGTTCGCGTCACGGCCGGTGAAGTGCTGGACGTCGCCGTAGACATCCGTCGCAGCTCACCGCACTTCGGTAAATGGGTCGCTGTGCGCCTGTCTGCCGCCAATCATCGCCAACTCTGGGTTCCGGAAGGTTTCGCCCACGGGTTCGTGGTCTTGAGCGAGTTTGCCGAGTTCCTATACAAAACCACCGACTACTACACGCCATCGGCCGAGCGCAGCATTCGCTGGGACGACCCGGACCTGGCCATCGACTGGCAACTGGAGGACACGCCGCAGCTGTCGGCGAAAGATCAGGCCGGCGTATTCTTCAAGGATGCCGACGTCTTTGCCTGAAAGGCCGGCTGAAGCTGGCCGATCAAGATGCAGCTGACCCAAGGCGGGCAAGCCTAGGCATAATGCGCCTGTACCCACAGGCGCATGCTGCTCATGAAACCGACTCTCCCCCCCAGACCCCGTTGGCGCAGCCTGGCCCTGCTGGCACTGTGCCTGGCGCCGTTGCTGTGGCCGCTGGAGCATCTCGCCGAGCGTTACTACCGCAGCGAGCTGGCCAGTCAGAATCGTCAGACCCTCGACCTCTACGTCGCCAACCTGTTGGGTACCCTGCACCGCTATGAAGTGTTGCCGCAGATCCTCGGCGACCTGCCCGCCTTGCGTGCCGTGCTCGGCGCGCCGGACGATGGCGTCACCCAAGGCAATGCCAACCGCCTGCTGAAAAACATCGCCACCCAGACCGGTGCCGAAGTCATGTACCTGATGGACGCCACCGGCAAGACCCTGGCCGCCTCCAACTGGGACAAACACGACAGTTTCGTCGGGCGCAACTTTTCCTTCCGGCCATATTTCAGCGAAGCCATGGCCGGGCGGCTCGGGCGCTTTTTCGGCCTGGGCACGACCTCCGCCAAGCGCGGTTACTTCTTCGCCGCCGGTGTGCGCGACGGCGAAAAAATCGTCGGCGTATTGGTGGTCAAGGTCGACCTCGACCACACCGAAAGCCTGTGGGGCAAAACCCCGGAGCAACTGCTGCTGACCGATCACAACGGCGTGGTCATTCTCACCTCGCGACCGGAGTGGCGATTCCGCTCGACCCGTTCGTTGAGCGAAGACGAAAGCAAAGCCATCACTGCGATCCAGCCCTATCCAACCCGCGATCCAAAACCGCTGAAGCTCAACCCCAATGCCTGGCTGACCCAGACCCAGCAGATCGCCGAAACCGGCTGGGACGTCAGCATCCTCGCCCCGCGCACCTTGATCGACCGTCCGGTGCGCACGGTGGTGGCCATCGGTGGCGCAGCGTTGTTGGTGTTGATGCTGTTGCTTGGCTTGATGATGCAGCGCCGCCGCCATTACCTCGAGCGCATTGCTTTCGAAGCCAAGGCTCGTCGCGAGCTGGAAGGCCGGGTCGCCGAGCGCACCAGCGATCTCGAAGGCCTGAACCGGCGCCTTAAACAGGAAGTGCTGGAGCGCGAACAGGCTCAGCAGGAGCTGGTCCGCGCCCAGGATGATCTGGTGCAGGCCGGCAAATTGTCGGCACTGGGCACCATGTCGGCGAGCATCAGCCACGAACTCAATCAGCCGCTGGCAGCAATTCGCAGCTACGCGGAAAACGCCGAAGTGTTGCTCGATCACCAGCGCACCGACGATGCCCGCGGCAACCTCAAGCTGATCAGCGAATTGACCGGTCGCATGGCCTCGATCATCGCCCACCTGCGCGCCTTTGCCCGACGCGATCGGCACGCCCCGGAAAGCGTCGCCCTGCAACCGGCGCTGGACGATGCCCTGGCCTTGCTGGCCAAGCGTCGACGCAGCATGGAAGTCGAACTGATCCGCGACTTGCCCGCCGCCACCCTGTGGGTCGAGGCCGGGGAAACCCGCCTGCGCCAGGTACTCGGCAATCTGCTGGCCAACGCCCTGGATGCCCTGACGGAGAAAGGCCCGCCACGTAAACTCTGGCTCAGTGCCCAATCCACGGCCGATGGCGTCAACCTGTACATTCGCGACAATGGCCCCGGCTTTTGCATGGAAGCCCTTGGGCGCGCCAGCGAGCCGTTCTACACCACCAAGACCCGCACCCAGGGTCTCGGCTTGGGGCTGGCGATTTGCGAAACCCTGATGCGCGCCTTCGGCGGTGAACTGTCGTTCGCCAACCACAAGGAGGGCGGCGCCCTGATTACCCTGAAGCTGCGCGCAGGCGCACCGGGCGTGAGCCTGCAACCGTCCGAGGACCGAAGTGCATGACCATCGACAACCGCATTCAGGTCGTGTTGATCGACGACGATCCCCACTTGCGCCAGGCCTTGAGCCAGACGCTGGACCTGGCCGGCCTGAAAATCCTGCCGCTGGCCGAAGCCAAAGGGCTGGCCGCACAACTTGAACGCGACTGGCCGGGGGTGGTGGTCAGCGACATCCGCATGCCCGGCATGGACGGTCTCGAACTGCTGACTGAACTGCACGCCCAGGACCCTGAGCTGCCGGTGCTGTTGATCACCGGCCACGGCGATGTGCCGCTGGCCGTGCAGGCCATGCGCGCCGGGGCCTATGACTTTCTGGAAAAACCCTTCGCCAGCGACGCCCTGCTCGACAGTGTGCGCCGCGCGTTGGCCCTGCGCCGGCTGGTGCTGGACAACCGAAGCCTGCGGCTGGCCTTGAGTGACCGCAACGAGCTGAGCACGCGGCTGGTTGGCCACTCACCTTCGATGCTGCGCCTGCGCGAGCAGATCGGCGCCCTGGCGGCGACCAGGGCCGATGTGCTGATCCTCGGCGAAACCGGCGCAGGCAAAGAAGTCGTGGCCCGGGCGCTGCACGATTTATCGAGTCGCCGCAACGGACCGTTCGTGGCAATCAACGCCGGTGCCCTGGCCGAATCAGTGGTCGAAAGCGAGCTGTTCGGCCACGAGCCCGGCGCCTTCACCGGCGCGCAGAAACGCCGCATCGGCAAGTTCGAATTCGCCAATGGCGGCACGCTGTTCCTCGATGAAATCGAAAGCATGAGCCTGGATGTACAGGTCAAATTGCTGCGCTTGCTGCAAGAGCGGGTGGTCGAACGCCTGGGCGGCAATCAACTGATCCCGCTGGACATCCGCATCATCGCCGCCACCAAGGAAGACCTGCGTCAGGCAGCGGATCAAGGGCGTTTCCGTGCCGACCTGTATTACCGCCTGAACGTCGCGCCGCTACGGATTCCACCGCTGCGCGAACGGGGCGAAGATGCGCTGATGTTGTTCCAGCATTTTGCCGATGAAGCCAGTGCCCGCCACGGCTTGCCGCCCCATGAACTGCAACCGGGACAACGTGCCTTGCTGCTGCGCCACACCTGGCCGGGCAACGTGCGCGAGCTGCAAAATGCGGCCGAACGTTTTGCCCTCGGGCTGGAACTGGCCCTCGACAACAGCACACCGGAAGGCGGCACTGGCAACAGGGTCGAAGCCGTCAGCGGCGGTTTGAGCGAGCAAGTGGAGAACTTCGAAAAAACCCTCATCGCCGCCGAACTGGCACGCTCGCACAGCTCGGTGCGCAGCGTCGCCGAAGCCCTCGGCATTCCCCGCAAGACCCTGCACGACAAACTGCGCAAGCACGGTCTGAGTTTCGCCGACAGTGGTGCCTCGGCCCACCCTGACGACCTCGACTGAGCTACCGTCCAATCATCCACTTCACGCCAGAGGCCCCTCAATGAGCCGCGACAGTCGACAACTGGAATCCGTTCTCCATCACGACATTCCTCTCACCCGGGACATGGGCCTCAAAGTGCTCGACTGGCATGACCAGCAACTGCGTTTGCACTTGCCGCTGGAAGCCAACGTCAACCACAAGAGCACCATGTTCGGTGGCAGCCTGTATTGCGGCGCGGTCCTGGCCGGTTGGGGCTGGCTGCATCTGCGCCTCAAGGAAGAAGGCATTACCGACGGGCACATCGTTATTCAGGAAGGGCAGATCAGCTATCCGCTGCCGGTGACGGGGGATGCCAATGCCATTTGCCAGGCGCCGGACCCGGTGATCTGGAAGAAATTCCTGACCACCTTCCAGCGATACAGCCGAGCACGGTTGACGCTGCATACGCGGGTCGTCAATGAAGGCCGTGATGAGGATGCGGTTAGGTTTGTCGGGCAGTACGTGTTGCACCGCTGAACCGGCTGACACAACACCTGTGGCGAGGGGGCTTGCCCCCGTTCGACTGCGTAGCAGGCGCAATCCAGACAACCGATTCTAACGGATACTGCGCGAGGGCAGATTTGGGGCAGCTTCGCTGCCCAACGGGGGCAAGCCCCCTCGCCACAAAGTAAAGGCGAGCTCAGGACCGTGCCAGTTCCAACAACTTCTCCCGCCAAGCCGCCTTCGCCGGCAACGCCAGGAAGAACGCATTCAACAGCGACTCCCTTGCCGGATAACTGAACGGCTCACCGCTCAACTCCAGCACCTCACCGCCCGCACCTTCCAGCACACCTTGCGCTGCAGCCGTGTCCCACTGGGAAGTCGGTGCCAGGCGTGGATAGCAATCCGCCGTCCCTTCAGCCAGCAGGCAAAACTTCAGCGAACTGCCGATATTGGCCAGTTGCAGCTCGCCAAGGCTGGCGCTCAACCCCGCCAGCAAACGCTCCTGCTCCGGGCTCGAATGGCGACGACTGGCCACCACGGTGAACGACTCGCCGGGCGCTAATGCATCACGCACCTTGATCGCCACGGGCGTGCCACCTTTATCGCCACGCCAGGCGCCGAGTCCCGCACCACCGACGTAAAAACGCCCGTTGGTCGGCATCGACACCACACCGAACACCACCCGACCGTTTTCGATCAGCGCGATGTTGACGGTGAACTCTTCGCTGCCGTTGATGAATTCCTTGGTGCCATCCAGCGGATCGACCAGCCACCAGCGCTGCCATCCGGCCCGCACGCTTTGGGGAATGTTGGCGTCTTCCTCGGAGAGCACCGGGATGCTCGGATCGAGCGCCGTCAGCCCGGCCAGAATCAGGTGGTGCGCGGCCAGGTCAGCAGCGGTCACCGGCGAGTCATCAGCCTTCGCCGTGACGGCCGTACCTGTGCGCCAGAACGGCAGGATCGCATCACCGGCCTGCAAGGCCAGCTCAATTACCGGCGCCATCAACGGATGCGGGAAATTCATGGCTGGAACGCTCCGCGCTGAGTCAACAGGTCTCGGGCCAGGTACAGCGCCGCCAAGGCACGGCCTTCGGTAAATTGCGGGTTTTGCGCCAGCGCCGAAAGCTCCCGCAGATTGACCTTGTCCACCCGCATAGGCTCTGGCTCGTCGCCTTCCAGACGCGCTTCGTAGAGGTCAGTAGCCAGCACCACTTGAATCTTCTGGCTCATGTAACCGGGGGACAGCGACAACTCGGTCAGGTGCTCCAGTTGCCGCGCGCCAAAACCGGCCTCTTCCTTGAGTTCACGCTCGGCTGCTGCCAGCACGTCTTCGCCCGGCTCGATCAAACCCTTGGGCAATGACATTTCATATTCATCCGTGCCGCCGCAATACTCCTCGACCAGCACCGCATGCTCGGCATCGAGCATCGCCACGATCATCACCGCGCCGTACCCGGCACCCTTGCCGACCAGGCGTTCATACGTGCGCTCCACGCCGTTGGAAAAGCGCAGCTTCAGCTCTTCCACGCAGAACAATCGACTGGTGGCGACAATTTCGCGGGCGAGTATGGTGGGTTTCTGGCGCATGCAAAGCTCCTTGGCGTGAACGCGCTACTATAACGCGGCTTTCCCGATTGTTTACGCCAGAAATCTTTCTACTGCCCGAGACGTTGCCATGCCTTCATTACCCTGGTCCGACATCGATACCGTTCTGCTGGACATGGACGGCACGCTGCTGGACCTGCATTTCGACAACCACTTCTGGATGGAGCACCTGCCCCAGCGTTACGCCGAACTGCACGGGGTCAGCCGGGCCATGGCCGAGATGGAACTGCAGCCGTTGTTCGAGCGCCATGCCGGCCAGTTGCAGTGGTACTGCCTGGACTTCTGGAGCGCCGAACTGAAACTGTCGGTTCGCGACCTGAAACTGGAAACCGCGCATCTGATCGCCCTGCGCCCGGATGCCGACACCTTTCTGGCGGCGATCAAACGGGCCGGAAAGCGCGTGGTGCTGATCACCAATGCCCATCGGGATGCGCTGTCGTTGAAGCTGGAAAAAATCGAACTGGCGCCCTACTTCGAGCGTTTGATCAGCTCCCATGACTACGGCTTCCCCAAGGAAAGCCCGCAGTTCTGGGATGCGCTGCAAGCCGATATCGATTTCGATCCTGCGCGCAGCCTGTTCATCGATGATACGTTGCCGATCCTGCGCAGTGCACGGGACTTTGGCGTGGCGCATTTGCTGGCCGTGCGTGAGCCGGACAGCCGCAAGGGGCCGAAGGATACGGCGGAGTTTGCGGCGGTCGGGGATTATCGGGATTTGATTGCGGGGCTTTGAACCTGGCGCGGTCAATGTGGCGAGGGAGCTTGCTCCCGCTCGGCTGCGCAGCAGTCGCCTTTCAGCTGACGCGATCTATCGGAAAGAACGCATTGGCCGAATTGGGAGTGCTTCGCACTCCAACGGGGGCAAGCCCCCTCGCCACAGATTTGGTGTTACTCAGGAATCCGCAACGACTGCCCTGGATAGATCTTGTCCGGGTGCGACAGCATCGGCTTGTTGGCCTCGAAGATTTTGTTGTATTTGTTGGCATCGCCGTACACGCGCTTGGAAATCGCACTGAGGGTATCGCCCTTCACGACGGTGACAAACACTGCGGCAGCAACGACAGGCCCAGTCACGGTAATCTGATCATCCACACTGCCAACCCCGGCGATATTGCCCACCGCCAGCAGGATCTTTTCCTTCTCTTCCTGGCTCGCCACTTCACCGGTCACCGTGACCTTGTCGCCATCGACCGTCGCCTGCACATTCGGGTTGCCCAAGCCGACCTTGCTGATGTGCTCCTTCAACTGCTCACTGGCATTGGCGTTGCCTGGGGTCAGCAAATCCAGCAATTTTTCGCCTGCTTCCTTCACAAAGCTCAAAAGACTCATGGTGCACTCTCCTTGGGTTTCGGGTTCCAGACGTCAAAGCCTAGACCACGGTCGTCACTTACGAATCCAACCCGACCAATGACCCCGCTTGCGATAGAATCCGCACCTTCCCACCCCCTGGAGCGCAGATGGACATCAAGCAGCTGAAATTCCTCATCGCGCTCGACGAAACCCGCCATTTCGGACAGGCCGCCGCGCGCTGCCACATCACTCAGCCGACCCTGTCCATGCGCCTGCGCAGCCTTGAAGAAGAACTCGACCTACCGCTGGTCAATCGCGGTCAGCGCTTCGAAGGCTTCACCGCGCCAGGCGAGCGGGTGCTGGCCTGGGCGCGCACGGTGTTGGCGGCCTACGACGGCTTGTACGCCGAGGCGGCTGCCTGTCGCGGCAATCTGGTCGGCACCTTGCGCCTGGGCGTAGTGCCGTTGTCGAGCTTCGATCCGCTGCCACTGATGCAACGCTTGCACGCCGAACACCCGAACCTGCGCTTCGAACTCTCGGCCCTGAGTTCGGAGCAGATCCTCGAGCAATTGGCGAACAATCGCCTGGATCTCGGTGTTTCCTATCTGGAGCGCCTCAACACCGAACACTTCGACTCCCTGGCCTTCAGCGAAACCCGCATGGGCCTGCTGTACGATCAACGCTTCTTCACCTTTGGCGAGGCGCCGCTGAGCTGGGAATCCTTGATTGAGCTGCCGCTGGGCATGCTCACCAGCGGCATGCACTTTCGCCAGTCCATCGACCACAACTTCCACAGCCGTGGTCTGACCCCGCAGCCGTTGTTGCAGACCGATGCCGTGCATCAACTGTTACAAGCCGTGCACGGCGGTCTGTGTTGCGCCGTGATGCCATTGGACGGCGGCCTCGAAGGGCTGACCGAACACTTGCGCCTGCAACCGATCGAGAACGCCCAGACCCTCGGCCGCCTGGGGCTGATCATGCGTCGCAGCGCACCGCGCTCAGCGCTGGCAGAAGCCTGTTTTACCCTCTATCAACAATCGCTGATTGGTGCTTGATCGACGGTATCTATCGGTAGATCAGTATTAGCGATTAGACGTGACAACTTGCCGCGCCTAGTCTTAAAGCTGATCAAACCGTCGGTGATGCCATGAACACCAAGCGCCCTGCATGCGCGGCGCCTGCCCTCGAAACGCCCGCGCCCGCCGCCAGCCAGACGTACAGCTATAGCAATCTCGAATACTCCGAATCGGCCAGCACCGCGCTGGCCGAAGAAGTTGCGTTGGCGATTGCCTATAACGGCATCAGCCAGGCGGTCATGCTGGTAACGCCCACGGACCTGGAAGATTTCATCGTCGGCTTCAGCCTGGGCAGCGGCATCATCCAGGACGCCACGGACATCTACGACCTGCAACTCAGCGGCTCGGGGTCGGCGCAATACGCGCAAGTGACCATCGCCAATCGCGCGTTCTGGAACCTCAAGCAGCAGCGTCGGCAGCTGGCCGGCACCAGCGGTTGCGGGTTGTGCGGCGTGGAAGCGCTCGAGCAGGCGTTGCCGGACCTTCAGGTATTGCCCGGCGCCCCGTTGCCGCCGGTCGAGTGGCTTGATGGCCTGCGCGAGCGCATCGGCGCCTTCCAGCCCTTAGGCCAGCATTGCGGTGCGGTGCATGCGGCAGTGTTCATGAACGACAAAGGCGAGTTGCTGCTCGGTCGCGAAGACATCGGCCGCCACAACGCCCTCGACAAGCTGATCGGCGGATTGATCCGCCAGAAGATCCCGACCGCTGGCGGCCTGGCAATTGTCACCAGCCGCTGCAGCCTCGAATTGATCCAGAAAGTCTTGCGCGCCGGCATCCAGACCCTGGTCAGCCTGTCGTCACCTACGGGCCTTGCCGTGCAATGGGCCCGTCGCCACAACCTCAATCTCATCCATCTGCCACAGAAGAATGCACCGCGGGTCTACAGCCCAACGTTGGAGAATCAAGCGTGAGTCAACACCGTCAAGCCGATCAGAAACCCGTCCCTCGCTACAAGCCCTACAAAGGCGCGGCCGGTGGCTGGGGCGCACTGATCAGCGTGGCCCAGGCCTGGTTGACCAGCGACAACGCGCTGAAAAACCTGCGCATCATGCTCAAGACCAACCAGAACGGCGGCTTCGATTGCCCGGGTTGCGCCTGGGGCGATTCTCCGGAAAAGGGCATGGTGATGTTCTGCGAGAACGGCGCCAAGGCGGTGAACTGGGAAGCGACCAAACGCCGTGTCGATGCCAAATTCTTCGCCAAACACAGCGTCACTTCGCTGCAGGAACAAAGCGACTATTGGCTCGAATACCAGGGCCGCCTGACCGAGCCGATGAGCTACGACGCCGAGACCGATCGCTACAAGCCGATCAGCTGGGACGCCGCATTCGCCCTGATCGCCAAACACCTGAACGGCCTGTCGAGCCCGGATCAGGCCGAGTTCTACACCTCGGGCCGGGCCAGCAATGAAGCGGCCTACCTCTATCAACTGTTCGTGCGCGCCTACGGTACCAACAACTTCCCTGACTGCTCGAACATGTGCCACGAGGCCAGCGGTGTCGCGCTGTCGCAAAGCGTCGGGGTCGGCAAAGGCACCGTGACCTTCGACGACTTCGAACACGCCGATGCGATTTTCGTCTGGGGCCAGAACCCCGGCACCAACCACCCACGGATGCTCGAACCGCTGCGCGAAGCGGTGAAGCGCGGCGCCCAAGTGGTGTGCATCAACCCACTCAAGGAGCGTGGCCTGGAGCGCTTCCAGCACCCGCAGCACGCGATCGAAATGCTCACCAACGGCGACAAGCCGACCAACACCGCATTCTTCCGCCCGGCCCTGGGTGGCGACATGGCGATCATGCGCGGCATGGCGAAATTCCTCCTGCTGTGGGAGCGCGACGCGCAGAAAACCGGTGAGCCGGCGGTGTTCGACCACGACTTCCTCAACGAGCACAGCGTCAACGTGCTGGATTACCTGGCCGTCATCGACGACACCCCGTGGGAGCAGATCGTCGAGCAGTCCGGCCTGAGCCTGGTGGAAATCGAGCAAGCGGCGCGCATGTACGCCAAAGGCAAGAACGTCATCATGTGCTGGGCCATGGGCATCACCCAGCATCGTCATTCGGTGGCGACCATCCAGGAAATCGCCAACCTGATGATGCTGCGCGGCAACATCGGCCGGCCGGGCGCCGGCCTGTGCCCGGTGCGTGGCCACAGCAACGTGCAGGGCGACCGGACCATGGGCATCAACGAACGCCCTCCTGCCGCGTTCCTCGATGCCCTGGAGCGGCGCTTCCAGTTCAAGGTGCCACGCGACAACGGCCACAACGTGGTCGAGGCGATTCATGCGATGGCTGAAGGCCGGGCGAAAGTCTTCATCGGCCTGGGCGGCAACTTCGCCCAGGCCACGCCGGACAGCCCGCGCACGTTCCAGGCCCTGCGAAACTGCGACCTGACAGTGCAGATCAGCACCAAGCTCAACCGCAGCCATTTGACCCACGGCAAGGACGCGCTGATCCTGCCGTGCCTGGGCCGCACCGACATCGATATCCAGACCCAAGGCCCGCAAGCGATAACCGTCGAAGACTCGTTCAGCATGGTCCACGCCTCCAATGGACAGCTGCAGCCGCTGTCGAACCAGATGCGCTCGGAACCGGCGATCCTGGCCGGCATCGCTGCCGCGACCCTGGGCAGCCACCCGGTGAACTGGAACTGGCTGGTGGCCGACTACAGCCGCATCCGCGACCTGATCGCCGAGACCATTCCCGGCTTCAAGGACTTCAACGAGAAGGTCAAGAACCCGGGCGGTTTCTACCTGGGCAACAGTGCCGGTGCACGCAAGTGGGACACCGCCTCGGGCCGGGCCAATTTCCGCTCGAACGCGCTGCCCAAAGACCTGGTGCACGAACGCACCCGCGCCACTGGTGTGCTGCCGGACCTGATCATGCAATCGATGCGTTCTCACGATCAGTACAACACCACCATTTATGGCCTCAACGACCGTTATCGCGGTGTGAAAGGCCAGCGGGACGTGTTGTTCGTCAACGAAGCCGACATTATTCGCCTGGGCTTCAAGCCGGGGCAAAAGGCCGACATCGTTTCGCTCTGGGACGATGGCGTGGAACGTCGGGTAAAAGGCTTCACGCTGCTGGCGTTTGATATCCCGGCCGGGCAAGCGGCGGCCTACTATCCGGAAGTGAATCCGTTGGTGCCGCTGGAAAGCACCGGCGATGGCAGCCATACGCCGACGTCGAAGTTTGTGGCGATCCGGCTGGAAGCGGCGAGTGAGACCGGGTTGATCATGGCCAGGTCGGCGTAACAGGTTGTCTGAACTGGCCCCATCGCGAGCAAGCTCGCTCCCACATTCAGATCTTAAGCGGACACAAAATTTGTGCTCGACGATGGTCCCCTGTTGGGAGCGAGCTTGCTCGCGATGAGGCCAGACCAATCACCAAAGACTCCGGACCCTGCACTTTCCAATCGCCCACAAAAAAGGCCGTTTCCTAATGAAAACGGCCTTTGCGAATAAGTAAAAGACCGGCAAAAAAACGTTAAGTTCCGCCCAAAAAACAGTAACTTGCAATATTGTATACAGGTCGTGTTATTCGTCGGATTTCGATTGTCACGCCCATTCCAGAGCCTCAGGATCGCGCCGTCATCCCCTTGAGGTTCCTCCATGAAGTTCTCCTCGATTCTCTTGTTGTCCCTTGGCCTGGTCAGCGGTATTGCGTCTGCTGGCGGCACTACCGAAGCCGGCGTAGGCGGCGCATTGGGCGGGGTTTTAGGCTCGGTCGTCGGTCAGTCGTTAGGCGGCAGTACAGGTTCCACCATCGGCGCGGCCCTGGGTGGCGCGGGTGGTAGCGCCGTCGGCGCAAACAAACACAGCCGTGGCGAAGCAGCCATTGGCGGCGCGTTGGGTGCTGCAGGCGGTAACGTGGTCGGCCGCAGCTTGGGCGGCACCACCGGCAGCCTGATCGGCGCCGCAGCAGGCGGCGGTGCCGGTGGCGCGCTGGGTAACCACATGGGCAAAGAGTACGATAATGATGATGACGGCGATCGTCGTTACTATCGCGGCCATGGTGATCGTCGTTACTACCGTGACGGCCATCCGGGCCGCGGCCATGCCTATGGCCACCGCAAGCATCGCTGGCACGACGACGACTAAGGCATCCATCGCCTGGCTATAACTGGTACATCAAAAATCGCAGCCCAAGGGCTGCGATTTTTTTTGCCTTACTGAACCACCAGACGCTCCAGCGCACCGCGCAACCCGGCAGGAATCGCCACGGGTTGATTCGACGCACGATCGACAAACACATGCACGAAGCGCCCCGCCGCGCAGGCTTCATCTTCCCCTTGCTTGAACACGGCCAGTTCGTATTGCACCGAACTGTTGCCCAACTTGCCCACCCGCAGACCGATCTCGATGCGGTCAGGGAAGGCAATGGAAGCAAAGTAATCACAGGAAGAGCTCACCACGAACCCCACCACCTCACCGTCATGGATATCCAGGCCACCGACTTCGATCAGGTAAGTGTTCACCGCCGTATCGAAGAAGCTGTAGTAGGTCACGTTGTTGACGTGACCGTAGGCGTCGTTGTCGTGCCAGCGGGTGGTGATGGGCTGGAAGTGGGGGTAGTCGGTGCGTTGGGGCATCAGCGTTGATTCCTGGAGTTGGGTCGCCAAGTCTAAGGCGAAAACCGCGTTATCGTTCTTCGCGAGCAAGCCCGCTCCCACATTGGATATCGGTCGTACACAAAATCTGTGTTCACCGAAGATCAAATGTGGGAGCGGGCTTGCTCCGGGCGGCGATCCGACGAAGGCGCCCTCACAGGCGCCACAACAATCACTTGTCAGCAAAGCCTTTGCCAGCCGCCGCCAACTCGCCAATCACCCGCGCCGGTTTCCAGTGATCGCCCTGACGCGTTTCAAGGTCCATCAAGCGCCGATGAATGTCCGCCAACCCTTGCTGATCCGCCCAGGCCATCGGCCCGCCCTTGTCCGCCGGGAAACCGTAACCGTTGAGGTAGACCAGATCGATATCGTGAGCCGACCCGGCAATGCCTTCCTGCAAGATCTTCGCGCCTTCGTTGACCAGTGCCAGCAAGCAGCGCTCGAGAATCTCTTCCGGGCCGATCTCGCGGCGCTGGAACCCCAGTTCCTCACTGACTTGAAGCACCAGTGCGTCGACCTGCGGATCGTGTTCGGCCTGACGACTGCCCGGTTCATAGTGATAAAAGCCGTTGCCACTCTTCTGGCCGAAACGTCCCTGCTCACACAAACGGTTATCCACCTGGACCTCCGGTGCATCCTGCCCGATACCGGACAACTGGCGCGAGCGCCATTGCAGGTCGACGCCCACCACGTCGAACATGCGGAACGGCCCCATGGCGAAACCGAAGCCCTGCAGCGCTGCGTCCACCTGATACGGATAAGCGCCTTCCAGCAGCATTTTCCGCGCTTCGAGCACATAGGTATTGAGCATGCGGTTGCCTATGAAACCGTCGCAATTGCCCGACACCACACTGATCTTGCCCATGCGCTGGCCGAGCGCCAGCGCCGCGTCGAGCACCGCCGGTGCAGTCTGCGCGCCACGGACGATTTCCAGCAGTTTCATGATGTGCGCCGGGCTGAAGAAGTGCAGGCCCAGCACTTGCTGCGGCCGGCGTGTGGCTGCGGCGATGGCATCGATGTCCAGTGCCGAAGTATTGCTCGCCAGAATCGCTTCAGGCTTGAGCAAGCCATCGAGCTCACGGAAGATTTTCTGCTTGAGCTCAAGGTTTTCGTACACTGCTTCGATGACCAGGTCGACATCGCGGATGGCCACATACCCATCTGCCGCAGTCACGCGCGCGACACGGGCATCGGCCTCGCCCTGATCAATGCGGCCCTGACGTACGTTGTGAGCGTAGGCGTCCGCCACGGTGGCCAGCGCTTGCTCCAGCATTTGCGGATTGTTGTCGACCCACTGCACGGCCACTCCGGCGTTGGCCAGGCACATGACAATGCCACGGCCCATGGTGCCCGCGCCGATGACGGCGGCGCGCTGAATATTCGACGGTGTCTGGCTCATGTTTTGTTCTCTTGTTGGCGATCCGAAGACAGCCACCACCATAGTCAGCCACCGGGTTTTTTTGAAATTTATTCCTGTGATGAGCAACATTCAGCGGATGGATGTAGCACTGCCAGGCCCTGAGATCCCAAAGGGTTTTGGTTCAGCCGGCAAGATGCCGCTCGGCCCAACTGCGCACCCCGGCATACGGATAATCTTCCAGCGCCGCAAACCCGGGAATCGACCGCGCCTTGAGCTTTGTGAACAACGGCACGCTGATCCCGCACAGAAACCGTGTCACGCGTTCAGCCGATGGCAGGTTGCCCGTGTGCTGCTCGTGCCTGTGGATAAAACCGCCACACAGCGCCTCGAAATTCTTATCCACAAGCGCCGGCAACTCCGGTGGTGCCGGTAGCCGCGCCACTTGCCCATGACACACCGAACAATGCCCGCATTGCTGCGGGGCATTGTGATCACCGAAATACTCGGCCAAGCGATAACCCAGGCAACGGTCGGTGGCGAACAGGTCCAGCATCGCGTGAATCCGCGCGACCTCGGTGCGCTCATGCCGAGTGAAATAGCTGTGCAGTTCCTCGCTCAATGCGGCGCTGTCGAAACCGCTTAGCAGCACGCTGTAGACCTCGGTCATCTGCTTGCTTTCGAGCTCCACCCAGCCCTTTTCCTGGAAGTAATCCAGTGCCTTGACCACCCGACTGCGCTCGGCCTGATGCTGCTCGTACAACGCCTCGAAATTCACCGTGGCCCAGGTCCGGGCGCGGCTGGAGGTCTGGATGATCGCAGCGACAAAATCCCTGCGCTCGCCTTCGAAACGCGCCAATAGCACCTCGGGCTCCTGCACATACTTGAAACGGTACTCGGCGTAGTACGCGTAGCGCGGGGCGATCAGCCCGCGCAATTCGAGTTGCACCAGCAAGGTCTTGAGCGGCAACTGGCGAATATTGCTCTGGTCTGCTAACGGCCCCAGCAGAAACTCCCACTGGCCTTCGGTTGCAGCGGCATGCATCTCGTCAAGCACGCAACGGATGCCATCCAGTTCGGGCGTGTCGCCGTAGACGAAGTTCTCCAGCACATTGAGGCTGTCGCGGTTGGCCAACACCAGGCAGTCCGACGGCTGCCCGTCACGCCCGGCGCGGCCGATTTCCTGGCTGTAGTTTTCGATGGATTTGGGCAGGTCGAAATGCACCACGTTGCGGATGTCACTCTTGTCGATACCCATGCCGAAAGCGATGGTGGCGACGATGCAATTGGACTGCCCGCCCATGAATCGGCGCTGGATCGCTTCCCGTTGCTCGTGGGGCAACCCGGCGTGATAAGCCTCGGCCTGAATGCCGTTGCGGTTCAGGTGTTCAGCGATGTGCTCGGCGGTTTTCTGCAAGGTGACATAGACGATGCTCGGCTGGTCCGGACGCTGGCTCATCCACTCGACAAGACGCCTGCGCTTGTCCGCTCCGCGAACCGGCTCCACCAGCAAATTGAGGTTCGGGCGATAGAAACCGGTGGTCACCACATCGTCGACGGCGATGGCGAATTTCGCCTGCATGTCGGCAATGACCTTGGGCGTCGCCGTTGCGGTCAACAGCAATACCTGCGGGATGTTGAACTGGCGTTGATAGTCGGGAAGCTTGAGGTAGTCCGGGCGAAAGTTATGCCCCCATTCGGAAATGCAGTGCGCCTCGTCCACCACCAGCAGCGAGATCGGTACTTGCTGCAAAAAATGCCGGAAGCGCTCGTTCTTCAGGCGCTCCACGGAGATCATCAGAATCTTCAGTTCGCCGGACTTCGCCCGGGCCATGACATCGCTGGCGTCTTCGCGATTCTGCGAAGAATCGATACTGCCCGCCGAGATGCCGTGGCGTTGCAGGAACGCCAGCTGATCCTGCATCAACGCCAGCAGCGGTGAGACCACCAGCGTCAGGTGCGGCAGCAACAGCGCCGGCAATTGGTAGCAAAGGGATTTGCCGGAACCGGTGGGGAAAATCGCCGCCGCCGAGCGCCCCGCCAGCACAGCACCGACGGCCGCCTCCTGACCGGGTCGAAATTGTGGATAACCGAAAACCTGTTCCAGGGTGTTGTGCATAAGCTGTCACTCCATTGACTGCTGCGGAGTCAAAAGCCTAGCCGGCGATCGCAGCGAGTCGAGAAAAGGTCGGGGGCAAAAACGATACCGGATGATACAGCGAATGGCGGGAAGGGCTTGGGGAGTCGGGCGACTGACAGATCGCTTTCGCGAGCACACCCACCGCAAAACTCGGAATACCCGACAGTTTCCAAAGCCCCCCTCTGCCAATACTTGCTCAATAGCGACTGATAACCCAGTAGGCATTTTTACCGGCAGCGGCTTCGTCGCACAAATCTCCGACAATGTGTAAGCCTTATCCTCGGAGCACGATAAATACCCTACAAAGCCTGTCCATTTCAGCCGTCTTGTCCCGCAACGCCACACCCTTCTATAGTTTCCGGCGCGGCTGAAAACAGTGTCTCGGCCTGCCCGGGAACACTTGCCGATTTCGCACAGGACCCACTCGATGAAAAAAACCGACACGCTGACAGCCCGCTATCACCCGCTCAAGACCCGCTACAGCGAAACCCCTGTGCTGGTCATTGATACCGAGGCTGACCCCTTCGAGATCCTCGACGCCGCCCGACAACGCATCCGCGCCGCCAGCGACCTGCTCGAAACCCTTTATTGCACGTGTTTCAAACAGGCCGAAGCGAGCGACATCCCCAAGATCGTCGGCGCCCTGTACCTGCTGACCCAGGACGGCAACGACCTGCTCGACATCGCCCGCCAGCGCTTGCCGAAATTCACCGGCTGAAGCACCACCACCTGTGGGAGCGAGCCCGCTCGCGAAGAACGATAACGCGGTGCACTTGTGGATAAGTCTGTCAGCAACGCCCTATCAAAGCTTCGGCAAGGTCCTACAAAACAAGACAACTTGTCGGCTATCGCCAGCCAGTGGCTCGAACATATAGTCCGGACTGTCGCTGCCAAATCAGCGACTCGGGCTTGGTCACTCGAATAAGAGAGAACGCACATTTCCACTTACTAGAGGTTTTCTTCAGTGGCCACACCAAATCCATTTCCAAATCGATATCGTCCACTCAAAACGAACTTAACCGACACCCCGCCCCTGATCATCGACACAGAGGCCAACCCGCAAGACATCCTCGAAGCCGCCCTCCAGCGCATCCGGGCCTCCAGTGACCTGCTGCAAACCCTGCACTGCCAATGCTTCAAACACGGCGACATCAAAGACATCCCGCACATCACCCACGCCCTCTACCTGCTGACCCAGGACGGCTGCGACCTGCTCAAAGTCGCCCAGCAACGCATGCTCAACTGGAAAGCCCCGGTCTGATCTTTAATGGAGATCGCTCCCACGCACTGCGCAGGAGCGATCAAGAAACAAGAATTGCTCCGATGGAAACAAACCACTCAATTCCCTCATCGGATACAGAAGGAAACCATGAGCAGTTTTTTTGATGAGCTAATGGAAAGCGTGCAACAAATGAGCGAGATCCTGCGGGGTGAACGTCGGTCCTCCGTGCAAACTGAAAACGCTGAGCCAGAAGCAATCAACTCAGCCGGCCCTTCCTCTCAAGTCCGACGACCAATAAGATCCGTTCAGGCCCAAACGGATCTCCCTCAATGAACCTCGCCCCCAACCTCCCCGACGACCACTTGATGCAGCAACTCATGCAACTGCTGCATGAAGAACTCGGCTTCCCCGAACGCAAAACCATCAGCCTCGGCACCTCGATCAACTTCGACCTGGGCTGCAACGGTGCAGACGCCCGGCATTTGATCGAAACCCTGGAAGACCACTTCGCCATCGATTTCGTGGATTTCGACAGCTATCGCTATTTCCAGCCCGACGGCTTTGACGTGAATCTAAAGCGAAAAGCCAAGGGTCGCGGCGAGAAGGTGCCTTTGACCATCGGCATGCTCTACCGGGCCATCAAGGCCCAACGCTGGGACACGGATGAGCTCGAGGGCCTGTAACGGTCCTACGCATTCTGACTTGCCCACGAAAAACTGAATTTTGCGCACAAAAAAGCCGCCCCGAGGGGCGGCTTCTTCGTTAGCTCAATCCAGCGCTTACAGCTTTGGACCAGCAGCCTTGATCGCGTCGCTCACTTCGAACTTCTTGAAGTTCTCGATGAACAGGCCGGCCAGTGCTTTGGCGGCTTCGTCGTAGGATGGCTTGTCGGCCCAGGTGTTGCGTGGGTTCAGCAGGCCAGTCTCAACGCCCGGTACGGCCACTGGCACGTCGAGGTTGATGGTGTCCAGGTGCTCGGTCTCGGTACCGATCAGCGCGCCGCTCTGGATCGCTGCGATCACGGCACGAGTGGTCGGGATGTTGAAGCGTTTGCCGACGCCGTAGCCACCGCCGGTCCAGCCGGTGTTGACCAGGTAGACCTTGGAGCCGAAGCCGCGGATGCGCTTGATCAGCAGCTCAGCGTATTCACCGGCCGGACGCGGGAAGAACGGTGCGCCGAAGCAGGTGGAGAAGGTCGACTTGATGCCGCTGCCCGAACCCATTTCGGTCGAACCGACCAGAGCGGTGTAACCGGACAGGAAGTGATAAGCCGCTTGTTCTTCGTTGAGGATCGACACTGGCGGCAGTACGCCGGTCAGGTCGCAGGTCAGGAAGATCACAGCGTTCGGCTCGCCACCGAGGTTCTTCTCGGAGCGCTTGGCAACGTGCTCCAGCGGGTAGGCGGCGCGGCTGTTCTGGGTCAGGCTGACATCAGCGTAGTCGGCGTGCTTGGCATCGTCGATAACGACGTTTTCCAATACCGCGCCGTGCTTGATGGCTTTCCAGATAACCGGCTCGTTTTTCTCGGACAGGTCGATGCACTTGGCATAGCAACCGCCTTCGATGTTGAACACAACGCCTTCGCCCCAGCCGTGCTCGTCGTCACCGATCAGGTAACGGCTTTCGTCGGCCGACAGGGTGGTCTTGCCGGTACCGGACAGACCGAAGAACAGGGTCACGTCGCCCTCTTCGCCGATGTTGGCGGCGCAGTGCATTGGCAGTACGTCGGCAGCCGGCAGCAGGAAGTTCTGCACCGAGAACATGGCTTTCTTCATTTCACCGGCGTAAAGCATGCCGGCGATCAGCACTTTCTTCTGTGCGAAGTTGAGGATCACGCAGCCGTCGGAGTTGGTGCCGTCACGCTCTGGTACGCACTCGAAGTTGGCAACATTGAGGACTTGCCACTCGTCACGACCCGCCGGGTTGTACTGAGCTGGGTTGATGAACAGGCAACGGCCGAACAGGTTCTGCCAGGCAGTCTGGGTGGTCATCTTCACAGCCAGGTAGTGCTCGGAAGCCGCACCTACATGTACGTAGGAAACGAAATGCTCTTGCGCGTTGTTGAATGCCTCAACGCGAGCCCACAGGGCGTCGAACTTGTCGGCCGGGAACTTGCGGTTGATCGGTCCCCAGGCGATGGCGGCCTGGGTGCTAGGCTCTTCAACGATGAAACGATCGACTGGCGAACGGCCGGTACGGTGACCGGTACGAACAACCAGTGCGCCGGTATCGGCAAGCTCGCCTTCACCACGGTTGAGGGCTTCTTTAACCAGATCATCAACACTCAGATCGGTGTACACGGCATTGTTGGCTTGCGTCATGAGGTTCCCCGTCGGCCAGTGGCCGAGTGCTCCAAACGTTTTTGTAGTAGAAAGTCGTGCACTACTACCGTGGAAAAAGTGGGCCGGATTATGCCAGAAAAGCCCAAAAAAAGTAGACCCCTCCTGTCGTAACGGCGTTAATCCGGCGCAAGGCAGTGAATTTACCTGCGCTGAACCGTTTTAGTGACGGGTATCTGACGGCGTCTCGATACCCGCGCCGGCGAACAATTGAGTGACATCGGCCGCGTCAAACAGGTAGCGCTGGTTGCAGAACTGGCAATCGATTTCGATGTTGCCACCGTGTTCGACCACCAATTGCTGCGCGTCTTCCATACCCAGACTGACCAGCGCATTGGCCGAACGTTCGCGCGAGCAGCTGCAACGGAAGCGCAGCTTCTGCACATCGAACAGACGCACCTGCTCGTCGTGGTACAGGCGATGCAACACGGTTTCGTTGTCCAGGCTCAACAGCTCATCGGCGGTCAGCGTACCACCCAGGGTGGTGATGTGCTGCCAGCTGGCGGCGCGTTCGTCATCGTCTTTCAAACGGTCGGCCGGCAGTTGCTGCAGCAACAGGCCACGGGCGCGACGACCATCGGCACAGAGCTTGATGCGGGTGCCAATCTGCTGGGACATGACGAAGTAGTTGGTGAAGCAGTCGGACAACGTTTCGCCATCCAGATCGACGACGCCCTGGTAGCGTTGGCCCCGTTTCGGGTCGACGGTCAATGTCAGCGAGCCGTCCGGCATCAGGTCAGCCAGGGTAGCGTCAAGGGCAATGCGGTCGGCCTCGTAACGGGCCAGACCCCGGATGTCACGCTCGCTGGAGCACTCGATCATCAGCAGCGGGATCGGGCCTTCGGAGCGTGCCTGCAGAATCAGCAAGCCATCGAACTTCAACGTGCCGACCAGCAACGATGCGGCCGCCATCAGCTCGCCGAGCAGTTGCGCGACCGGCTGCGGGTAGGCGTGTTTGGCCAGGACTTCGGCGTAGCTGAGCTCCAACGAGACCAGCTCGCCACGGGTGTCGCTGTCATCGAAGATGAAGCGTTGTGTGAAGTCGTTATCCGCGTGATCGGTCATAGGTCTGGGTATCTGAAGTAGTGAAAAAGGTTACAGGAAACAAGAAATTGCCCTTGCGCCACCCCTCGGGTGCGCAACGTTCAGCCATGAAAGGCATTTTATGAACAATCCGGGCCTGATCCAAGCAAGGTGGAACAAGCGCTGATGGGTTCCGGGTCGTTTCCCGTCCTGCACTGCTGGCAATGTGGTTATGGCCTACAGGTCAGAGACTGTGTGTGATTTTCGACGAGCGGCGATATCGTCCTTGCGATGCACTGCTGGCCAGGCACAGATATGGATGCGCACCGGGTCAATTGCAAGTCTTGGCCTGAAGGCGCGGTGAAACCTGGCGAGTGCTGCGCACTCGATCGCGGGCAAGCCACGCTCCCACAGGAACGGCACAAACCCTTGTGGGAACGGGCTTGCCCGCGATAGCGGTCTGGCACTCGCCCAAGAAATATCTGTATTAGTCGTCGTTACTGCTGCCACGAAACTTGAACAAATCCCGCCGCTGCTTCTTGCTCGGCTTACCGTCGGTGCTCACGCCCAGGGCTCCGGCTTTTCTTTGCGCCGCGGCCTCTTCGCGCTTGGCGATGCTGGCCAGGGTTTCGGCATACAAGGTTTGCGCCTGCGGTGCGCCGCGACGAACGATCGACAGTGCCAGGACTACCACCGTGCGCTCTTCGAAACCTGTGCGAATCACAAATTCGTCGCCAATACGCGGCTCCTTGCCCGGCTTGCAGCGTTCGCCCCGGCAATGCACCTTGCCGCTTTCAATCGCCGCCTTGGCCAGGGCGCGGGTTTTGTAGAATCGTGCAGCCCACAACCATTTATCGAGGCGGACTTTGTCGTCCTCTTCGTTTTTTTGTGCCATGGAATTTCCTCATTCTGAAATATTGGTGAACTGTACTACCGTTTCTGACGTACCAAGAATTTCACCGGCTCGGATTACAATGCTGACATTCCATAACCTCCTTGGGAGGCTGGAAATCCGGGCCGTAGATATCTGTCGCCTTTTAATCATTATTCTGCGTGAATACCGCGAATCCGGCCGTATGCGGCCCGAGCGGTTTTACCGGTTGAGCACTATTGAAGACATTTGACCATTTGACCGTTGTCGGTCTGCGCGAGTGGGTGGCGCTCCCGGATTTGGGAGTCGCCGGCCTTCGGGCAAAAATCGACACCGGTGCCAGCACCTCAAGCCTCCACGCCACCGAAATCGAGCCGTTCGAGCGCGATGGTGAGCAGTGGGTGCGTTTTACCGCCCACCTGGGTTCCGTCGTACAACTGCGCCACCGACGCTGCGAAGCTCCGTTGGTGACGATGAAAACCATTAAAAGCTCAAACGGTCACGCGCAGGTGCGATACGTGATCAGCACCACCCTGGCCCTTGGTGATCGGGTCTGGCGGGTCGAGTTCACGCTCGCCTGCCGCAAGTCCATGCGTTATCGCCTGCTGCTCGGCTCCAAAGCCCTGATCCACGGCCAGTTGGTGGTCAATCCGGGCATCAAGTATGTACAAGACAAGCCGGTGTTCCCGGTATCTACCTCCTCCACAGGTGTTGCATGAAGATCGCTGTGCTGTCGCGGAATCCGCGTCTGTATTCCACCCGTCGTCTGGTCGAAGCCGGTACCGAGCGTGGCCATGAAATGGTGGTGGTCGACACCTTGCGCGCCTACATGAACATCGCCAGCCACAAGCCACAAATCCACTACCGCGGCAAACCGCTGGAGGATTTCGATGCGGTGATTCCACGGATCGGCGCTTCCGTGACCTTTTATGGCTGCGCAGTGCTGCGCCAGTTCGAAATGATGGGGGTATTTCCGCTCAACGAATCGGTGGCCATTGCCCGTTCCCGGGACAAGCTGCGTTCGCTGCAATTGCTGTCCCGTCGCGGGATCGGTTTGCCGGTGACCGGGTTTGCCCACTCCCCCGATGACATTCCCGACCTGATCGAAATGGTCAACGGCGCGCCGTTGGTGATCAAGGTCCTGGAAGGTACCCAGGGCATCGGCGTGGTGCTGTGCGAAACCGCCACGGCCGCGGAGTCGGTGATCGAGGCGTTCATGGGCCTCAAGCAGAACATCATGGTTCAGGAGTACATCAAGGAAGCCGGTGGTGCGGACATTCGCTGCTTCGTCGTCGGCGACAAGGTAATTGCAGCGATGAAGCGCCAGGCCAAACCCGGCGAGTTTCGCTCCAACCTGCATCGCGGTGGCAGCGCGAGCCTGATCAAGATCACCCCGGAAGAACGCATGACGGCGTTGCGTGCGGCGAAGGTCATGGGGCTGGCGGTGGCAGGCGTCGACATCCTGCGCTCCAATCACGGGCCGTTGGTGATGGAGGTGAACTCGTCGCCGGGTCTTGAGGGGATCGAGACCACCACCGGGAAGAATGTGGCGGGGATCATCATCGAGCATCTGGAGAAGAATGGTGGGCCGAATATGACGCGGACCAAAGGGAAGGGCTGAGGCTCATCTACTGTGGCGAGGGAGCTTGCTCCCGTTGGACCGGGCTGGCGCTCCAGGCCGAAGGACTCCCAAATCCCACAATCGTGTTCTTGCACTTCGGACACGGTTGTCTGGTTTTGCGGCTGCTGCGCAGCCGAACGGGAGCAAGCTCCCTCGCCACAAAGGCCTCTGTGTTTGCTAAACAGCATCCCGCGGCAACATCAACCCCAACGGCAACCGCACCCGAGCTTCCAGCCCACCGCCCGAGCGGTTACGCAGCTCAACATTCCCGCCATGCATCGAAGCAATCCGCTTCACGATCGCCAGACCTAATCCGGTACCTTTGCCACCCCGGGCACGATCACCGCGAGTGAACGGGTTGAAAATCGCTTCCAGTTCCGATGGATCAATACCGGCACCACGGTCCATGACACTCAGCACCACATACGGTGCGCTGGTATCCCCGGATACATACGCCGCCACCTCCACACCGCTGCCAGCATGATGCAGCGCGTTGCCGATCAGGTTGTTCAGCAGCCGCTTCATCGACACACGACGCAGTGGGAACGGCTGGATAGGCTCCAGGCGTAACCGCACTTTTTCTTCGGTCTGGTTATACGGTGCGGCAACTTCACGGACCAGGTCGCTCAGGTCAACCTCTTCCACCGACTCATCGCGCCCGTCACGAATGAACGCCAGGAACTGATCGAGAATCGCATCCATGTCCTCGATGTCACGAACCATGTCATTGGTCAGGTCAGTGTGATCGCCCATCAGCTCCAGGGACAGGCGCAAGCGGGTCAATGGCGTGCGCAAGTCGTGGGACACCCCGGCCAGCATCAGTTCACGCTCGCGACCGGCCTGCTCGACGTCTTCGGCCATCTGGTTGAAGGCGCGGTAAACTTCGGTCATCTCACTCGGCGTATCGCTGATCGGCAGGCGTACGCTGCGACCCTGACCGAGTTGCCGCGCGGCATACACCAGACGCTTCAAAGGTTGATTGAGCTGGCTGACGAAGATCCAGGCCGAAGCGGTGGACAGCAGGCCAATGGCGAGGAACCAGCCCAGTACGTTCCAGATTTTCTGGCCGCGCAGCGGATGGGGATAAAGCGGTACTTTCAGCCAGCCATCGCCCAGGCTTGGCGCCCGGACCCACAGCGCCGGTGGCGAATGCATGCGCAGCCGGACTTCAGTGTCGGCACCCAACTCCGCCTGCATCTGCCGCTGGTAGATCTCGCTGTAAGGCCAGTGCTGTTCGCCTTCCGGCACGCCGGCACCCACCACCCGTATCAGGGTCGCGGCCTCGGCGATCTTGCCGCGACTTTCTTCATCGGCCGCCCAATAGGCGCGCAGCGTCAGGGCGACACCGTGGCTGTACTGGCGGTCCACCAATACGTCTTCGTTCATCAGCAGATAAACCAGGGTCAGTGCCTTGGAGAAGAGTACGACGATGAGCACCAGCCAAAGGGTGCGGGAGAAGAAGCTCTGGGGGAACCAAACGGGGGTTTTCATGGATAACCGTTAAACACTTGCAGGAGCGAGCGATGCTCGCATATTGCGGATCGCGAGTCTGCGGACAGGATCGATTGATCCGCTGTCCGCATGACCCGCTCCTACAAATCGCCAATCACTTGGTGGCGGTACCATCCGGTACAAACACGTAACCCACGCCCCAGACAGTCTGGATGTAACGCGGTTTGGACGGATCGGGCTCGATCATCCGGCGCAGACGAGAAATCTGCACATCGATGGAACGCTCCAGAGCATCCCACTCGCGGCCACGAGCCAGGTTCATCAGTTTGTCGCGGGTCAGCGGCTGACGTGCGTTCATCACCAGAGCCTTGAGTACAGCGAACTCACCGGTGGTGAGCATGTGCACTTCTTCGCCGCGCTTGAGCTCGCGGGTGGCCAGGGACAACTCGTAGTCACCGAAGGTCACGCTTTCGTCTTCGCTGCCCGGGGCGCCAGGCACCGGAGCCGACTGGCGACGCAATACCGCTTTGACGCGAGCCATCAGCTCATCGGGGTTGAACGGCTTGGCCAGGTAATCGTCGGCGCCCAGCTCCAGGCCCTTGATACGACTCAGCTCGTCGCCCTTGGCGGTGAGCATGATGATCGGAATCTGGTTGTTCGCGCTGCGCAGGCGGCGGCAGGCGGTCAGGCCGTCTTCGCCGGGCAACATCAGGTCGAGGACGACCAGGTTGAACACTTCGCGCGCCAGCAGGCGATCCATTTGCTCGGTGTTCGGTACGGCGCGGGCGCGGTAGCCCTTGCTGACGAAAAAACGTTCCAGCAGGCTGCTGAGCCCCGGATCGTCGTCAACGATAAGAATTTTTTCGCCTTCAGCAGTTTGTGCAGTGCTGCTCATTGGATGCTCCTTTGATCTCGGCGCGCATTATGGCGTAGCTGCCGTTATACGCACCGTGTGCATTGTTAGCAGATTTTTCCTCCAGCGCCAGAAAACCGGCCATTGCACCTGCAATCCGCGATGTCCCCGAATGCCGGAACGCTGGTTATAATGCGCGGCCTTTTGTGTCAGGCAACGTCAGACAGGTACTACAGACGGACGCGTTTTTTTTCATGGCGTCGGCAGTAATTGTTCGATTTCACGGGTCAACGGGATACCTTTTGATCCAGGTAGCGGCGCAGGCCAGGCCGCTCAACCAGACTCGCCCAGGTCCTATCTCTGCGCCTGCGAGCCTGCTTTCACAATTTGTCAGGTGGTTTTATGGACAGCATCAACAGCCGCATCGCCGAGGAACTCGGTGTACGCCCACAACAGGTCGAAGCGGCCGTCGCGCTACTCGATGAAGGCTCTACCGTTCCCTTCATCGCCCGTTACCGGAAAGAAGTGACCGGCAGCCTCGACGATACGCAATTGCGTCATCTGGAAGAGCGCCTGCGCTACCTGCGAGAACTCGACGAACGGCGTATCAGCATCCTCGCCAGCATCCAGGAGCAGGGCAAGCTGACCCCGCAACTTGAACGCGACATCAAGCTCGCCGACACCAAGACCCGTCTCGAAGACTTGTACCTGCCGTACAAGCAGAAGCGCCGCACCAAGGGCCAGATCGCCCTGGAAGCCGGCCTGGGCGAGCTGGCCGACGGTCTGTTCAACGACCCGTCCCTGAACCCGGAAACCGAAGCCGCACGCTTCATCGACGCGGAAAAAGGCGTGGCCGATGTGAAGGCTGCCCTCGAAGGCGCCAAGTACATCCTGATGGAACGCTTCGCCGAAGACGCAGGCCTCTTGGACAAGCTGCGCAACTACCTGAAGCAGGAAGCCACCCTCAGTGCCCGCGTGATTGCCGGCAAGGAAGAGGAAGGCGCCAAGTTCCGCGATTACTTTGAACACGACGAACCGCTCAAAAGCATGCCGTCGCACCGCGCGCTGGCGATTTTCCGTGGTCGCAACGAAGGCATCCTCAGCTCAGCGCTAAAAGTCGGCGACGAACTGCCGGGCACCATGCACCCGTGCGAAGGCATGATCGGCCAGCAATTCGGCATCCAGAACCAGAACCGTGCCGCCGACAAATGGCTGGGCGAAGTGGTGCGCTGGACCTGGAAGGTCAAGCTCTACACCCACCTGGAGACGGATCTGCTGGGCGAACTGCGCGATGGCGCGGAAACCGAAGCGATCAACGTGTTCGCCCATAACCTGCACGACCTGCTGCTGTCGGCCCCGGCCGGCCCACGCGCCACCCTGGGCCTCGACCCGGGCCTGCGCACCGGTTGCAAGGTCGCCGTGGTCGACTCCACCGGCAAGCTGCTGGATCACGCCACGGTTTACCCGCACGTGCCGCACAACAAATGGGACCAGACCCTCGCCGTGCTCGCCGCCCTGTGCGCCAAGCACTCGGTGGACCTGATCGCCATCGGCAACGGTACCGCCAGTCGCGAGACCGACAAGCTGGCCGCTGAGCTGATCAAAAAATACCCAGCCATGAAGATGACCAAGGTCATGGTTTCCGAGGCCGGCGCATCGGTTTACTCGGCATCGGAGCTGGCCTCCAAGGAATTCCCGGACCTCGACGTGTCGATCCGTGGCGCCGTGTCGATTGCCCGTCGCCTGCAAGACCCGTTGGCTGAGCTGGTGAAAATCGATCCGAAATCCATCGGCGTCGGCCAGTACCAGCACGACGTGTCGCAACTGAAACTGGCCCGTGGCCTGGATGCGGTGGTCGAGGACTGCGTGAACGCCGTCGGCGTGGATGTGAACACTGCGTCCGTGGCGCTGCTGGCACGGATCTCCGGCCTCAACGCGACCCTGGCGCAGAACATCGTCAGCCACCGCGACGAGCACGGTGCGTTCAAGACCCGCGCTGCGCTGAAGAAAGTCGCGCGCCTGGGCGAGAAAACCTTCGAACAGGCCGCTGGATTCCTGCGCGTCATGAATGGCGAAAACCCGCTGGACTCGTCGGCGGTTCACCCGGAAGCCTATCCGCTGGTTCAGCGCATCGCCGCCGAAACCGACCGTGACATCCGCTCGCTGATTGGCGATGCCGCGTTCCTCAAGCGCCTCGATCCGAAGAAGTACACCGATGAAACCTTCGGTCTGCCGACCGTGACCGACATCCTCCAGGAACTGGAAAAACCCGGCCGCGACCCGCGTCCCGAGTTCAAGACCGCCGAGTTCCAGGAAGGCGTCGAAGACCTCAAGGACCTTCAACTGGGCATGATCCTCGAAGGCGTGGTGACCAACGTGACCAACTTCGGTGCCTTCGTCGATATCGGCGTGCATCAGGACGGTTTGGTGCACATCTCTGCACTTTCGGAGAAGTTCATCAAGGATCCACGGGAAGCGGTGAAGGCCGGTGACGTGGTGAAAGTGAAGGTCATGGAAATCGACATCCCGCGCAAACGCGTTGGCCTGTCGATGCGCATGAGCGACACCCCGGGCGAGAAGATCGACGGCGCTCGCGGCGCGCGTCCGGGGTCGGCGCCACGCCAGTCCCAGAACACCGCACCGCGCAAGGAAACCACGGCGGCAGCACCGAGCAACAATGCCATGGCTTCGCTGTTCGCCAATGCCAAGCAGTTGAAGAAACGCTGATGGACATTCCCGCCGGGCTGACCGAAAGCGCGTTTTTCAAGCTGCTGGGCTGCCGCTTGCACAGTCTGGAAACCGGGGTGGCGCAAGTCGCCCTGGCGCTGGAACCGGAGCTGCGCAATCGCGGCGGCAAGCTGCACGGCGGGGCCTTGTTCAGCCTGGTGGACATTGCCATGGGGCTGGCCTGTTCCAGCACCCACGGCTTTGACCAGCAGAGTGCGACCATCGAGTGCAAGATCAACTACATCCGAGCCGTCTCAGATGGCGAGGTGATGTGCACGGCGCGGGTGATCCACCCGGGCCGCCGCACACTGGTGGTCGAGGCCGATGTGATGCAGGGCGACAAACTGGTCGCAAAAGCACAAGGCACGTTCGCTGTCCTGTAGCTAGTCGTCATCAATTTGAGTTAATTTCGGCAGTACGCAACCTGTGGGAGCGGGCTTGTGGCGAGGGGGCTTGCCCCCGTTTGAGTGCGTAGCACTCACAAAATCCTGGTATATGAGAGACTTTGGGGCTGCTTCGCAGCCCAACGGGGGCAAGCCCCCTCGCCACAGACTTGCTCCCACAGGGATTACTGCAATCAGTTATTTACCGGTTCAGTGCGGCTCCAAAACCAGGCGAAAACGCCAGTTTTAACTTCACCCTTGTAGACCGTCTTGCCCACCCCCATATTGGGGCGACTGACGCGTGAAGGAATCCAACTTGAGCGAACTTCTCAACCGCCGCCTGGCTCTGCTCGGCGAGCGCGCTAACCTCTCTCTGCTCGAACAGTGCCTTCACGGCATCGAACGTGAATGCCTGCGCGTGACCGATGAAGGTCGCCTGGCGCAAACGCCGCACCCGGAAGAATTGGGTTCCGCGCTGACCAATGAACAGATCACCACCGACTACTCCGAGTCGCTGCTGGAGTTCATCACCCCGGCCCTGCCCGATCCTGCCGATACGCTGGCGAGCCTGGACAGCATTCACCGCTTTGCCTACAGCAAGCTCGGTAACGAGTACCTGTGGAGCCCATCGATGCCGTGCCCGTTGCCGGCCGAGGAAGATATCCCGATCGCCTATTACGGCACGTCCAATATCGGGCAGCTCAAGTACGTCTACCGCAAGGGTCTGGCCCTGCGTTACGGCAAGACCATGCAATGCATTGCCGGCATCCACTACAATTTTTCCCTGCCGGAAAAACTCTGGCCGTTGCTCAAGCAGGCCGAAGGCTTTGTCGGCACCGACCGCGATTTCCAGTCGTCGTCCTACATCGCGCTGATCCGCAACTTCCGCCGCTATAGCTGGCTGTTGATGTACCTGTTCGGTGCTTCACCCGCACTGGACGCCGGCTTCCTGCGCGGTCGTTCGCACCAGTTGGAACAACTGGACCCGCATACCCTGTACCTGCCGTACGCCACCAGCCTGCGCATGAGCGACCTGGGTTACCAGAGCAACGCCCAGGCTGGCCTGACGCCGTGCTACAACGATCTGAACAGCTACACCGACAGCCTGCGCAAAGCGGTGGCCACGCCGTATGCGCCGTATGTCGAAGTCGGCACCCACCAGGATGGCGAGTGGGTACAGCTCAACACCAACATCCTGCAGATCGAAAACGAGTACTACTCCAACATCCGCCCGAAACGCGTGACCTATACCGGCGAACGTCCTATCCAGGCGCTGATGGCCCGTGGCATCCAGTACGTCGAAGTACGCTGCCTGGACATCAACCCGTTCCTGCCGATGGGCATCGACCTTACCGAGTCGCGCTTCCTCGATGCGTTCCTGCTGTACTGCGCGCTCAATGACAGCCCGCTGCTGACCAACACCAGTTGCGGCAACGCGACCTCGAACTTCCTCAGCGTGGTCAAGGAAGGTCGTCGTCCGGGCCTGCAACTGCAACGGGATGGCCAGCCGGTTGACCTGAAGGAATGGGCCGGCGAGCTGCTGGAAAAAATCGCCCCTCTGGCGGCGATGCTCGACCAGTGCCATGGCGGCGATGCCCACAGCAAGGCGCTGGACACCCAGATGACCAAGGTCCAGGACCCGTCCCTGACGCCGTCGGCCCAGGTATTGGCGTCGATGGCCGAGCACAAGGAAAGCTTCGCCCAGTTCTCCCTGCGCCAGAGCCAGGCCCATGCCGAGTTCTTCCGCAGCGAGCCTTTGCCGGCTGAGGAGCAGGCGAAGTTTGAAGAGCGGGCGCGTTCGTCGCTGGCTCAGCAGGCTGAGCTGGAACAGAACGAAGTCGGTGATTTCGATGTGTTCGTCGGGGCGTACCAGGCGAGCATTCTGGCGATCAGTAACTAACCGTCAAACACAGGTCCCCTGTGGCGAGGGGGCTTGCCCCCGCTGGACTGCGCAGCAGTCCCAGATCAGACCGACACCGCAGTATTTAGGGTAAACCGAGTTGCCTGCATTACGACTGCTTCGCAGCCGAACGGGGCGGTTCGGCGCTCCGACAAGCCCCCTCGCCACAATTCAGCTGTCGCTCCTCAATATTCCCCTCATAAGCTAATTCGAAAAAGTTATTTATTTTCGAATTCTTAGATCATTTAGTCTCTTTCTCACGCCGACAATCGGTCGCCTGACAAGGAGCTTTCTGATGAAACTGACTTTCCCTCTACGCTTGCTGGCGGCCGCTTCCTTGGCTACCGCGAGTTTTTTTGCCCAGGCGGCCGACTTCACCGTCGCCTACCAGACCACCGTTGACCCGGCGAAAGTCGCCCAGGCTGACGGCGCTTACGAAAAGGCCACCAAGGCCGATATCAGCTGGCGCAAATTCGACAACGGTGCCGACATCATCGCCGCCATCGCCTCCGGTGACGTGCAGATCGGCTATCTGGGTTCCAGCCCTTTGACCGCCGCCATCACCCGTAAAGTCCCGGTCGAAACCTTCCTCATCGCCACCCAGATCGGCGCCGCCGAAGCCCTGGTCGCCCGCGACGGCTCCGGGATCAAGACCCCGCAAGACTTGATCGGCAAGAAGATCGCCGTGCCGTTCGTTTCCACCGGCCACTACAGCCTGCTCGCCGCGCTGAAGCACTGGAACATCGACCCGTCGAAAGTCACCGTTCTCAACCTGGCTCCACCCGCGATCATTGCCGCCTGGAAACGCGGTGACATCGACGCCACGTACGTGTGGGATCCGGCCCTCGGTGTCGCCAAGGAAAACGGCAAGGTACTGATCACCTCCGGCGAGCTGGCCAAGTTCGGCGCACCGACCTTCGACGCCTGGATCGTGCGCAAGGATTTCGCCGAGAAGCACCCGGAGATCGTCACCGCGTTCGCCAAAGTGACCCTGGACGCCTACGCCGATTACCGCAAAGACCCGCAAGCCTGGCTGGCCAACCAGGGCAACGTCGACAAGCTTGTAAAACTGTCTGGCGCCAAGGCCAGCGACATTCCATTGCTGTTGCAAGGCAACGTCTACCCACTGGCGGCTGACCAGGTGCTCACCCTCGGCGCGCCGACCACCAAAGCCATCACCGACACCGCGGCGTTCCTCAAGGAGCAAGGCAAGGTCGAGGCGGTACTGCCGGACTACGCGCCGTACGTCAGCGCCAAGTTCATCACCAACTGATCGGGAGTCAATGCGATGGCCTTGCTACAGCTGGAGCGCATCAGCGCACAGTACCCCGGCAATCCGGAACCGGTGTTGGCGGATGTCTCACTGAGCCTGGGGCCCCGGCAATTGCTGGTCGCCCTTGGCCCGTCCGGCAGTGGCAAGACTTCGCTGTTGAACCTGATTGCCGGTTTCGTCGAACCCAGCGCCGGGCGTATCACCCTCGACGGCGTGCCCGTCAAAGGCCCGAGCGCCGAGCGCGGCGTGGTGTTCCAGGACGACGCGCTGCTGCCGTGGCAAGACGTTCTGGCCAACGTCGGGTTCGGCCTGGAGCTGGCCGGTATCGCCCGGGACAAACGCGAAGCTCGCGCCCAGGAAATGCTCGCCCTGGTCGATCTTTCCGGTTTTGAACAACGCCGCATCTGGCAGCTTTCGGGCGGCCAGAAGCAACGTGTCGGCCTGGCCCGCGCCCTCGCCGCCGATCCGCGTGTGTTGCTGATGGACGAACCTTTCGGTGCCCTCGACGCCTTCACCCGCGAGCAGATGCAGGAGCTGTTGCTGCAAGTCTGGCAACGCACCGCCAAGCCGGTGTTCCTGATTACCCACGACATCGAAGAAGCCGTGTTCCTCGCCACCGACCTGATTCTGTTGGCGCCCAACCCGGGGCAAATCGTCGAGCGCCTGAGCCTCGATTTCGGTCAGCGTTATGCCGCCGGTGAGTCGGCTCGCTCGATCAAGTCCGACCCGCGTTTTATCGAAACCCGCGAACACGTACTCGCCAAAGTGTTCTCCCAACGCAGCGCCGCCCAGCGGCAGGAGCGCGCATGAGCAGCTACGAAATTCCCGTCGCCGCGATAACGCCTGGCTCAGCCGTGATTCCGGTAAGTCGCCGCTTGAGCACTCGCTGGATCAGTGTGCTGACGCTGGTCGTTCTCGTTGCTATTTGGTGGGCCGTGACGGCGACCGGTTTGATCGAGCCGCTGTTCCTGCCGCCGCCCTCCGCCGTGCTGCAAAAAGGCTGGCTGCTGGCGACCTCGGGTTATATGGATTCAACCCTGTGGCAGCACCTCGGCGCGAGTCTGAGTCGTATCGGCCTGGGCCTCGGCTTTGCGATTCTCACCGCCGTGCCGGTGGGAATCGCCATCGGCGCCAACCGTATCGCCCGTGGTGTGCTCGACCCGCTGATCGAGTTCTACCGGCCGATTCCGCCGTTGGCTTATCTGCCGCTGATCGTGATCTGGTGCGGCATCGGTGAATTGTCGAAAGTGCTGCTGATCTACCTGGCGATCTTCGCCCCGATTGCCATCGCCACCGCCACCGGTGTGCGCACGGTCGACCCGGCCAAATTGCGTGCCGCGCAGTCGCTGGGCGCAACACGCGTGCAGTTGATTCGCCACGTCATTTTGCCGAGTGCCTTGCCGGACATTCTGACCGGTGTGCGCATTGGCCTCGGCGTGGGTTGGTCGACGCTGGTCGCCGCCGAACTGATCGCCGCCACCAGCGGCTTGGGCTTCATGGTGCAATCGGCCGCGCAGTTTCTGGTCACCGATGTGGTGGTACTGGGGATTCTGGTGATTGCACTGATCGCCTTCGCGATGGAGTTGGGCCTGCGTGCCCTGCAACGCAAATTGGTGCCGTGGCATGGCCAAACTCACTGATTACTCGCACCCACAGTTGGCACCTCCAGATTGAAGAGAACCACCATGAGTGACTTGACCATCGTCCCCCTAAGCTCCGCCCTCGGCGCACAGATCAGCGGCGTCGACATCAGCCAGCCGCTGAACCTGGAGCAGCGCGATACCATCGAACAGGCCCTGCTCAAGCATCAGGTCCTGTTCTTTCGCGACCAGCCGATCACGCCACAGCAACAGGCGCGATTCGCCGCGAATTTCGGCGACCTGCACATTCACCCGATCTACCCGAATGTGCCGGAGCAACCCGAAGTGCTGATCCTCGACACCGCCGTCACCGACGTGCGCGACAACGCGATCTGGCACACCGACGTGACCTTCCTGCCGACCCCGGCCATGGGCGCGGTGCTCAGTGCCAAGCTGCTGCCGGAGTTTGGCGGCGACACGTTGTGGGCCAGCGGGATTGCAGCGTATGAAGCTCTGTCGGCGCCGCTGAAAACCTTGCTCGAAGGTCTGACCGCTACCCATGACTTCACTCGTTCGTTTCCGCTGGAACGCTATGGCAATACGCCCGAGGCACTGGCCCAGTGGGAGGAAGCACGGCGCAAGAATCCGCCGCTGTCGCACCCAGTGATCCGCACGCACCCGGTCAGCGGGCGCCGCTCGCTGTTCGTCAACGAAGGCTTCACTTCGAAGATCAACGAGCTGTCGGAAACCGAGAGCGAGGCGATTCTGAAGTTCCTGTTCGCCCATTCAACGCGACCGGAGTTCACCATTCGCTGGCGCTGGCAGCAGGACGACATCGCGTTCTGGGACAACCGCGTGACCCAGCATTACGCGGTGGACGATTACCGCCCGGCGCGGCGGGTGATGCAGCGGGCAACGGTATTGGGGGATGTGCCTTTCTTTCGCTGAACCCTGATTTCTTTATTGACCAATCTGACCCCATCGCGGGCAAGCCCGCTCCCACAGGGTCCGAGTCGTACACATAATCTGTGAACACAGCTGAACCTGTGGGAGCGGGCTTGCCCGCGATGAGGCAGGAACAGGCACCAGAAATCCAGTGCCGATCACCTATTCCGCAGTAGATGGCTTCTCCCAAAGATTGATCCCGCCCTCCTGGGCAAACCGGTCAATCTCCGCCAGTTCCTGCGCACTGAAGCTCAGGTTCTTCAACGCCCCGACGTTCTCGATGATCTGCTCCGGCCGGCTCGCGCCAATCAAGGCCGAAGTGACCCGAGGATCGCGCAGGGTCCAGGCCAGCGCCAGTTGCGCCAGGCTCTGGCCGCGACGCTTGGCGATTTCGTTGAGTGCCCGCACCTGGGCAATGTTGGCCTCGGACAAATGCGACGCCTGCAACGAACCACCGCCCGGACGGTTGACCCGCGCATCCGACGGCACGCCGTTGAGGTATTTGTCGGTCAGCAAACCCTGGGCCAGCGGGGTAAAGGCAATCACGCCGGTGCCGAGTTCGTCGGTGGTATCCAGCAGGTCTTTTTCCACCCAGCGATTGAGCAGGTTGTAGGCCGGCTGGTGAATCAGCAGCGGCACTTTCCACTCTTTGAGCAACGCCGCCATTTCGCGGGTTTTCACCCCGGAATAGGACGAGATGCCGATGTACAGCGCCTTGCCCTGCTGCACCGCTGTGGCGAGCGCGCTGGCGGTTTCTTCCAGCGGAGTGTCCGGATCGAAACGGTGAGAATAGAAGATGTCGACGTAGTCCACGCCTAGGCGTTGCAGGCTCTGGTCAAGGCTGGCCAGCACGTACTTGCGCGAGCCGCCACCCTGACCGTAAGGGCCGGGCCACATGTCCCAACCGGCCTTGCTGGAGATGATCAGTTCGTCGCGGTACTGCTTGAAGTCTTCACGCAGTAAACGGCCGAAGTTGATCTCGGCGCTGCCATACGGCGGGCCGTAGTTGTTGGCCAGGTCGAAGTGGTTGATGCCCAGGTCGAACGCCGTGCGCAACAACGCGCGCTGGGTATCGATCGGCGTGCTGTCGCCGAAGTTGTGCCACAGGCCCAACGACAGCGCCGGCAGCACCAGCCCGCTGCGGCCCACGCGGCGGTAGGGGATGGAGTCGTAGCGGTTTTCGGCAGCGGTGTAAGTCATCGAATCCTCTCTTGTCTGTCTTGAATCTGGTATCGACTGCTTCGCCAGTCGCCCAGCATACGCCCGGACAAACGCCAGAAAACCCCTGATTCGACTAATTGCTGAAACGTTTCACATATTTCCCGCTGACAAGCTACCGCGCCCCCGCAAACACCTCACCCAACCAATCCACAAACACCCGGACCCTGGGCGACATGTGTCGGTTGTGCGGGTACAGCACTGAAACCGGCATTGATGGCGGTGGGGTGTCGGTGAGGATTTCCTTGACCAACCCTTGGGCAATTTGCGTTTCCATCCGGTAGTGCGGGCACTGGATCAGGCCCAGTCCGGCAATCGCCGAGGCGGCGTAGATTTCTGCGCCGAACACCGAGACCGCACCGTCGATGGCCACTTCCTTGAGTTCACCGTCCACCATGAATTCAAAGGGAAACAATTTGGCCGTCGTGCGCGAAACGTAGTTCACCGCACGGTGCTGGCTCAGGTCGGCAAGGCTTTTCGGTTCGCCGTATTTGCGCAAATAGGCGGGGCTGGCGCAGGTGATCTGACGCAGGTTGGCGACACGTTTGCCGATCAGCGTGGAGTCGCCCAATGTTCCTGCGCGCAACACACAATCGATACCTTCGGTGATCAGGTCGACCTGACGGTCAGCCTCGCTGATGGACAGCTCGATGTCGGGATAACGCGCCATGAATTGCGGCAATGCCGGGATCACGAAATGCTTGGCCAATGTCCCGTGCAAGTCCACCCGCAGCCGCCCCTTCGGTGCCACACCGCGAAACGCCAATTCCGCTTCTTCCAGCTCTGCCAGCAGTTGCACGCAACGCAGGTAATACGCCTCGCCGTCCAGCGTCGGACGCACTTTACGCGTGCTGCGCTCCAACAAACGCGTACCCAGCCAGGCCTCGAACTGATTCAGGGTGTGGGTCAGCGTCGCGCGTGGCAGGTTCAGGTCATCGGCAGCCTGCGTGAAGCTGCTGCGCTCGTAGATCCGCACAAAAACCTTCATCGCTTTGACTTGGTCCACAGCTCACTCCAGGCACTCGATTGTTGGCGATTATTGAACAGTCAAGGCAACTCTCGTGCATTTATCGCCCTGAGTAAACATGTGAAATTGACTTCACACCCCATCGACAGGAACACCAACATGACTCATCAAACACCGAAAGTTGCCATCGTGACCGGCGCCTCCCGCGGCATCGGCGCGGTCATCGCCAAACAACTGGCCAGCGAAGGTTTCGCCGTTGCCATCAACTACGCCAGCAGCGCCACCGAAGCCTCGAAGCGGGTGGTGGAGCTACGTCAGGCCGGCCACCAGGCCATAGCGATCAAGGCCGATGTGGCCAATGCCGACGACGTGCGCCGGATGTTCGACGAGGTTGAAACCCAGTTCGGCAAGGTCGATGTTTTGGTGAACAACGCCGGCATCCTCAAGGTCCTGCCGCTGGCGCAACACAGCGATGAACTGTTCGAGCAGAACTTCAACATCCACGCTCGCGGCACCTTCAATACCCTGCGTGAAGCGGCGGCCCGCCTGAACAGCGGTGGCCGGATCATCAACTTCTCCAGCAGTACCGTCGGCATGAACCTGCCGGGCTACGCGGTGTACATCGCCAGCAAAGCGGCAGTGGAATCCCTGACCCAGGTGTTCGCCAAAGAGATGCGCGGGCGCAACATTACCGTCAATGCGGTGGCTCCCGGGCCGGTGGCGACTGAGCTGTTTTTGCACGGCAAGAGTGAGGAGCAGATTCAGAATTTCGCGAAGATGGCGCCGCTGGAGCGTCTCGGTCAGCCAGAAGACATTGCCCGTGTCGTGTCCTTCCTCGCCGGGCCGGATTCAGCGTGGGTCAATGGGCAGATTTTGCGGGTCAATGGTGGGTTGGTTTAACTATGCTCAAACAGACACCGCGATAGCGGTTTGTCAGGCAAAAAATCCAGCGGAAGCACTCACCATGCACACCACCATCATCACCACCTTCGGCCTGATCCTCCTGGCGCTGATGCTCTACATCGGCGAGAACATCGGCTTCACCCGCCAAACCCTGGCCTACAGTTTTATCGTGCTGTGGTTGGCGCTGACGCTGATCAATGCCGCAGTCGGCATAGTGCATGCCGGCCAGCCATTGAGCACCGAACTGGTGGTCGGTAGCGCCGTGTTCGGTGTCCCGGTGGCGGCGCTGGTGTTGTTCATGGTGTTGACCACCGAGACGTGAGGGCCTTGATCAACGCACCAGATGCAGGAACTGCATGTGCCGTTCGTACTGATCGAGGATGTCGTTGATGATCTGCTCCTTGGTGTAGCCCACCAGATCGTAGTCCTGACTGCCCTCGCTCAAATGCACTTCGGCCCGGTAGTAGCGGCGATTGTTGAGTTGTTTGGAACCCATACCGCCACGGGCAAACGACGGCGTGAAGTAGCCACGCATCTGCACCTGATACACGAACGGATGCTGGTCGCCGTGGCCGATTTCCAGGCTGACGCTGTCATTGGCCGGGTCCGGGTGTGTCGCTACGTGCAAACCCTTTTCGATGAACACGGCAGACACTTCTTCAATCGCCGGGCGCACCGTCGTATCGAGGAAACGATAAACCTCATCCCGCGACGGGAAATGCACCGCCTGACTCAGGCGCTGGCGCCATCCACCCTTGCCACGCCGGGATGCCGAGACCGGTGCCAGTGAATGCATCTGCGCAATCTGCTTCTGCGATTCCAGATAAAACGCCTTGTGCAGCCCCCACATCATCAACAGCAAGATCAACGAGAACGGCAGCGAAGTCAGGACCACCGCCGACTTCAACGCATCGATGCTGCCGGAAAACAGCAAAGCGCTGGTCACCAATGCGGTCATCGCGCCCCAGAACACCCGCAGCCATTTCGGCCCGTCTTCATCGGGGTTGCCGCCCTTGGCGGACAGCGTCGACAGCACCACGGTGCCGGAGTCGGCGGAGGTGACGAAGAACACGAAGCTGATGAACACCGTGACCGCGATCACGGTTTTGCTCCACGGGTAGGTTTCCAGCAGCAGGTAGAGCGTCATCGACGGATTATCGATAGCCGACATGCCGAGCGCGCTCATGCCGTGGTTGAGCACTTGATCGATGGCGCTGTTGCCGAAGATCGACATCCACGCCAGGGTGAAGCCGAGCGGGATCAACAGCACGCCGAAAACGAATTCGCGGATGGTCCGACCACGGGAAATCCGTGCGATGAACAGGCCCACGAACGGCGACCATGCAATCCACCAGGCCCAGTAGAACACCGTCCAACCGCCCAACCAGTCGCTGGGTTTATCGTAGGCATAGAGGTCGAAACTCTTCATCGGCAAGGCGCCGAGGTAATCGCCGAGGTTCTGGATCAGGGTGTTGAGCAAGTGCTGCGTGGGGCCGGCGAACAACACGAACAGCAGCAGCGCACAGGCCAGCAGCATGTTGATGTCGGACATCACCCGCACGCCCTTGTCGACGCCGGATACGGCAACGATGATCGCCGCGCCCATCATCAAGGTGATCAGGCCGACCTGAATCCATTGGGTGTGGGCGATGCCGAACAGGTAGTCCAGGCCCGAGTTGAGGTGCAACACGCCGAAGCCCATGTCGGCACCGAGGCCGAACACCGTGGCGATGATGCCGAAGCCATCCACCGCGTAGCCGATGGGGCCATTGATGCGCTTGCCGATCAGCGGGTACAACGCCGAGCGCAGGGCCAGTGGCAGGTTATGCCGGTAGGCGAAGTAGGCCAGCGCCATGCCGACAAAGGCGAACACGCCCCAGCCATGCAGGCCCCAGTGCAGAAACAGAATCTGCATCGCCTGGCGCGCCGCATCCGCCGTACCGGCCTCGCCTTGGGGCGGTTGCAGCATGTGGGTCAGCGGCTCGGACACGCAGAAGAAAAACAGGGTGATGCTGATCCCGGCGGCGAACAGCATGCCGGCCCAGGACAAATAACTGAATTCGGGTTCGTCGTGGTCGGCACCGAGCTTGATCTTGCCGTAGCCGGACAAGGCGGTGACCACCACGAAGACCAGATACAGGGTCATCGCCAGCAGGTAATACCAGCCGACCGTGTTGGCCGCCCAGTTTTGCGCCGCCAGCAACCAGGCACCGGCGTGCTCGGGCATGGCGATGACAACGACACCAAACAACAGGATGAAACTCGCCGAGAACCAGAACACCGGCGGATTCATGCGGATCAGACCGCTTGGAGGGATGGACGATGCACTCATGTTCGGTGCACCTCGAAGGGGTAAAACGTGGCTGTAGAAATCGGACTCAGCAAAGGCAAGCCTCCTGTTGTGAGCGGGCAGCGAACCGCCGGTTTAACTTGAATGAACGTTCAAGTTAAACATGAATAGGGGGCTAAGGACTAATCGCAGGGCTCGGCGGTGGTGTTCTTACGCTAGCTCAAGGGAGGAAATTTGCTGAAGACCAACAACTCGATTCGGCTTGAAATCCAATCGCGAGCAAGCTCGCTCCCACAGCGGATCCGGGTTGAACACAAAAGCTGTGAACGCCAGGAAACCCTGTGGGAGCGAGCTTGCTCCGGGCGGCGTTCCGACGATGAGGCCAGACCAGTCAACGGAGATCCAAAGGCCTACTTCTGCGCCCCATCATCATGCTGCAGATTCGCCTGGGTCAGGTTGCTGCCCGCCGGCACGCTGCGGGTCAGCCAGACGTTGCCGCCAATGGTCGAACCCTGACCGATGGTGATCCGCCCGAGAATCGTCGCCCCGGCATAAATCACCACGTCGTCCTCGACAATCGGATGCCGAGGCTGGCCTTTCTGCAACTGACCGTCTTCGTCCGCCGGGAAGCGCTTGGCGCCCAAGGTCACCGCCTGATAGATCCGCACGCGCTCGCCGATGATCGCCGTCTCGCCAATCACCACACCCGTCCCGTGGTCGATGAAAAAACTGCGGCCGATCTGCGCTCCGGGGTGGATGTCGATGCCGGTAGCGGAGTGAGCGATTTCCGCGCTGATCCGCGCCAGCAACGGCAGCCCGGCGCGATACAAATGATGGGCCAGACGATGGTGAATCACCGCCAGAATCCCTGGGTAGCACAACAATACTTCATCGACACTGCGCGCCGCCGGGTCACCGTGATAGGCCGCGAGCACGTCGGTGTCCAACAGGCTGCGCAACCCAGGCAAAGCGAGGGCAAAGTCCTGAATGATCTGGATGGTCCGGGCTTCGACTTCAGTTTCGGCCTGGTCACTGTGGCGCGCGGCGTAGCGCAATTCGAGTCGCGCCTGGGCCAACAGCGCATTCAACGCCACATCCAGGGTGTGGCCGACGTAGAAGTCTTCGCTCTCCTCGCGCAGGTCAACCGGCCCCAGGCGCATCGGGAACAACGCACCACACAGGGCCTCGAGAATGTCCGCCATGGCTGCGCGGGACGGTAATTCTCGACCGCCCTGCTCGCCGCTGGCCCGGCCGTTTTGTGCACGCCACTGTTCACGTGCCGTGCGCAGCTGGCTGACGATGGTCTGCAATTGCCAATGGCTGGAACGCTCACTCACGGTAAAAAACTCCTCACGGGCGGCCGGACTGTCTGGCCGCACTGACGGCGATTACTTTACGGCAAGGGTCACGAGGCAAATTAAGAACCAATAGTGCTGTGCTCAGTTCGATTGGCTATAAGCGATTGGCGGTTGCCCCAACTTTTTGGCGTGCCTATAGTCCTGAGATCTTCAACCGCCAGTACGGACTCATGATCAAACAACAGCTCGCCCGCTTTAACCGCCTCGACCTGCTCGGTCAGCCCACCGCCCTCGAAAAACTCGAACGCCTGTCGACCTGGCTGGGCCGAGACCTGTACGTCAAGCGCGATGACCTGACACCGCTGGCAATGGGCGGAAACAAGCTGCGCAAACTCGAATACCTGGCCGCCGATGCCTTGGCCCAGGGTGCTGACACCTTGATCACGGCGGGCGCGCTGCAATCGAACCACGTGCGCCAGACAGCCGCCATTGCCGCCAAGTTGGGTCTGGGCTGCGTAGCCCTTCTGGAAAACCCTCTCGGCACTGACGACAGCAATTACACCGGCAACGGCAACCGGCTGCTGCTCGACCTGTTCGATGTCAAGGTCGAACTGGTGGAAAACCTCGACAACGCCGACGAGCAACTGCAAGCCTTGGCCAACCGACTGCGCAGCAACGGCAAGAAGCCGTACCTGGTGCCGATCGGTGGCTCCAATGCGCTGGGCGCCCTGGGCTACGTGCGCGCCGGGCTGGAACTGGCCGAGCAGATCAAGGACACCGGCCTGACTTTCGCCGCCGTGGTCCTGGCCTCGGGCAGCGCCGGTACCCACAGCGGCCTGGCACTGGCCCTGAGTGAAGCACTGCCGGATCTGCCAGTAATCGGCGTGACGGTTTCGCGCAGCGATGAAGACCAGCGGCCAAAGGTTCAAGGCCTGGCCGAACGCACCGCCGAGTTGCTGGGCGTGAATCTGCCGGAGGCTTTCAAGGTCGAGTTGTGGGACGAGTATTTCGCCCCGCGTTATGGCGAGCCGAATGCCGGCACACTGGCGGCGGTGAAGCTGCTGGCGAGTCAGGAAGGCTTGCTGCTGGACCCGGTCTACACTGGCAAGGCCATGGCGGGCTTGCTGGACGGGATCGGGCGTCAGCGTTTCGACGAGGGTCCGATTATATTCCTGCACACCGGCGGGGCGCCGGCGTTGTTTGCCTATAAGGATTATCTGACGGGTTGACACGCTTGAGCGGCAGAGAGCTTGCCTGTGAACAAGTCGCAATACCTGTGGCGAGGGGGCTTGCCCCCGCTGGGGTGCGAAGCGCCCCTAAAACCTGCAACCGCGTAGTTTCAGTGGAACCGGGCTAACAAATTTTACGACTGCTGCGCAGCCGAACGGGGGCAAGCCCCCTCGCCACAATGGATCGCCTTCATATTCAATTATTGAATAACAAATAGAATATTTATTATTTTCCTATCTAACGGCATCATCTTATAGTCACGCCGCAGGCGAATTTGCAGCGAGACGCATAAGCTGCATTAGGGCAGGATATCGCAGTCGTCCGAATCCCGAATTTGCCAACTTTCCTTAAGCGTCTTCCATAAGAAAACACAGGGGCTTGTCATGAATTTTTCCGCATTACGTCGCAATCTGCTGGTGGGCTCGCTGGGCCTGGCTCTGAGCGCCGGCCTGATTGGCCAAGCCGTTGCCGGTGAGCAACTGCAAAAAATCAAAGACGCTGGCGTGATCAACGTCGGTCTGGAAGGCACTTACCCTCCGTTCAGTTTCGTCGACGCCGACGGCAAACTGGCCGGCTTCGAAGTCGAGTTCTCCGAAGCCCTGGCCAAAGAGCTGGGCGTGAAGGTCAAACTGCAACCGACCAAATGGGACGGCATCCTCGCGGCCCTGGAATCCAAGCGTCTGGACGCAGTGATCAACCAGGTGACCATCTCCGAAGAGCGCAAGAAAAAGTATGACTTCTCCGAGCCGTACACCGTTTCCGGGATTCAGGCGCTGGTGCTGACGAAGAAGGCCGCCGAGCTGAACATCAAGTCCGCCACTGACCTGTCCGGCAAGAAAGTCGGCGTAGGCCTGGGCACCAACTACGAAGAGTGGGTGAAAGCCAATGTGCCGACCGCTGACATCCGCACCTACGAAGATGATCCGACCAAGTTCCAGGACCTGCGTGTCGGCCGTATCGACGCCATTCTGATCGACCGTCTGGCCGCACTCGAATACGCCAAGAAGGCCAAGGACACCACCGCCGCCGGTGATGCGTTCTCCCGTCAGGAAGCCGGCATCGCCCTGCGTAAAGGCGAGCCTGAACTGCTGGCCGCGGTGAACAAGGCAATCGATAAGCTGCGCGCCGATGGCACCCTGAAAAAGCTCTCGGAAAAATACTTCAACGCTGACGTCACTCAATAATGGGAGAAGCTTTCCAACTCGCACTGGACTCCGCGCCCTTTCTGCTCAAGGGCGCGTATTACACGGTCATCCTCAGCCTGGGCGGGATGTTCTTCGGCCTCGTGATGGGGTTCGGTCTTGCGCTGATGCGCCTGTCGCGCTTCAAACTGGTGAGCTGGATCGCCCGCATCTACGTGTCGTTCTTTCGCGGCACGCCGTTGCTGGTGCAACTGTTCGTGATCTATTACGGCTTGCCGCAATTGGGTCTGGAACTGGATCCGCTGCCGGCGGCCCTGATCGGCTTCTCGCTGAACATGGCCGCCTACGCCTGTGAAATCCTGCGTGCCGCGATCAGCTCCATCGAGCGCGGCCAGTGGGAAGCCGCTGCCAGTATCGGCATGACCCGCGCGCAGACCCTGCGCCGGGCCATCCTGCCGCAGGCGATGCGCACCGCATTGCCGCCGCTGGGCAACAGCTTCATTTCGCTGGTCAAAGACACCGCGCTGGCCGCTACCATCCAGGTGCCAGAACTGTTCCGTCAGGCGCAGCTGATCACCGCCCGCACCTTCGAAATCTTCACCATGTATCTTGCCGCCGCACTGATCTACTGGGTCCTGGCCACGGTGCTTTCGCACCTGCAGAACCAGTTGGAAGCGCGGGTCAATCGGCACGACCAGGAGTCCTGACCCAATGATTGTCGTGGAAAAACTGACAAAGCAGTTCAAGGGTCAAGTCGTGCTCAATGGCATCGATCTTGAGGTCAAGGAAGGTGAGGTGGTCGCGATCATCGGCCCTAGCGGTTCGGGCAAGACCACCTTCCTGCGCTGCCTGAATTTTCTGGAAGAACCCACCAGCGGCCGGATCAAGGTCGGCGATATCGAGATCGATACCAGCCGCCCACTGAACCAGCAGCAGAGCCTGGTGCGACGTTTGCGCCAGCACGTAGGTTTCGTGTTCCAGAACTTCAACCTGTTCCCCCATCGCACCGCTCTGGAAAACGTTATCGAAGGCCCGATCATCGTGAAGAAGATCGCGCACGCCGATGCCGTTGCCCTGGGTAAAAAGCTCTTGGCCAAGGTTGGCCTGGCGGGTAAGGAAGACGCCTACCCGCGTCGCCTCTCCGGTGGTCAGCAACAGCGCGTGGCGATTGCCCGGGCGCTGGCGATGGAACCGGAAGTGATCCTGTTCGATGAGCCGACCTCGGCCCTCGACCCGGAGTTGGTGGGCGAGGTATTGGCAACCATCCGCGGCCTGGCCGAAGAGAAGCGCACCATGGTGATCGTCACCCACGAAATGGGCTTTGCCCGGGACGTGGCCAACCGTGTGGTGTTTTTCGACAAGGGTGTGATCGTCGAGCAAGGCGAAGCGAAGGCGTTGTTTGCCAACCCGAAAGAAGAGCGGACAAAACAATTTCTCAGCAAATTCCTGAACAACAGCCACAACTAACAAGCCCGCTCAACAATAGTCACCTTCCATGGACGGAAGTGACGCCCCCCGAAAAAATATTTTACCAATACCAAACTAACCCCCTCTATTCGATATACATATTTTGTACGCGAACGCGGTACATATATATGCGTCGCAACAATTAAACTCCATCTCACCACCCGGTTCCTTTCGCAGATCCTAGCCGACCACGCGCGCCAAACTGCCAATTTACAGCCACTTTCAGCGGACAAATTCGACACACCGGCATGGTTTACTTACTTAGCACCGTAGGAACTTTCTGAATAACATCACACTTCAGCCATAACTAACAAATCTCATTGACACTTGCCCACCCTGACTCTTATCTAGTCTCCGACCTACATCACTCATCACGCCCAGTCCATTATTTCAATTAAAAATAATGAATGGTTTTGCTGCTCGATATTTAGTTTTTGAATTCCCAGAAACGGACTTCGTTGCAAGACTTCAAGGAGACTTCATGAAAAGCACCTCGAACAAATCCGGGCTTGTGGCCCCGACCCTGGCGCAATCCAACAAGACCGGCATCAACGTCACTTGCGCGGCGCACCTGCTCATCGATGTGGCGCCCTACCCCGCCATGGACGAAGGCGACCTGATCGAACTGTTCTGGGACAACTGCTACGTAGCCTCCCGCGTGCTGACGGCCAGCGATGCCGGCCAACCGGTGCAACTGCGGGTGCCTGAAAGTTTTGTCGCCAACGGTACCTCGCACATTCACTACCGGGTCATGCAGGTTGGTCGAGACCCGGTGGTTTCGGCCGGCCGAAACGTGCAGATCAAACTCGACTGCCCCGGCGGCCAACCCTCCGCGTTGTGCGGCGATGAAAACCAGTGCCTGGCACCGGTGGGCATTCCCGAGGCGATTCGCCGTCAGGGGGTCAATCCGAGCCAGGTCAAACGCGGTGTTCCCTTGACCATCGAACCGTACCTGAACATGGCCGTCGACGACGAAATCACCTTGCGCTGGGGCGATGTGCGCATGGATCTGCCACGGCTCAAGTCCGCCGATGTGGGTCAGCCGGTTCAGGTCTGGATACCGCCGGCCATCATCCTCGAAGCCGGCGAAGACCTGCGGCTGGAAGTGACGTACTGCATTCTCGACCGGGTGGGTAATAACTCCCGCTGGGCGCCAGCCCGTACGCTGAAGATCGGGTGTGCAAATACCTATCTGAAAGTCCCGAAGAAACAGCCCCTCAAGGCTGCTGAACCCCGTAGACGATGAAGAAGCCTCTGTGGGGGATCATCCTTCTATGTATATTCCTAAAAGTTAGTTCATAAAATATTTATACACGTTTAGGGTATATACACCGGACCACCGGACATCCTTGTTTTCATGCGCGGCCACAAGCGGCGCTTCCATAAGATGTGAGGTAGGTATGGTCCGGAACACAATCACCCCAGTGCAGATCGCCAGGGCATTGCGTGCAGCCAAGGAGCGGCACTGATGTCCAGTCTGGCAGATGCAAACGTCCAGAGTGACCTGGACATCGCCCCCCTGTTGTTGCCCGCAAAAGTCTTGCGCAATGACGCTCAAGCCATCAAGGCGGCCCACGAACTGGCGCAAGTCGCCAGCCTGCAAGCGGCCAAACGGGACCGTCAGCGCAAGCTGCCGTGGGCGGAAATAGAACAGTTCACCCGCAGCGGCCTGGGCAGCATTTCCATCCCCCGCGAGTACGGTGGCCCGCAGGTTTCGTTCGTTACCCTGGCCGAGGTCTTCGCGATCATTTCCGCGGCAGACCCGGCGCTTGGGCAGATCCCGCAAAACCAGTTCGGCATTCTTAACCTGGTGCTCGGCAGCGCCACCGAAGCGCAAAAAAAACAGCTGTTCAAAAGCGTCCTGGATGGCTGGCGCATCGGCAATGCCGGGCCGGAACGCGGCAGCAAAAACACCCTGGAACTGAAGGCACGCATCACCGCTGACGGCGTCCTCAATGGCCAGAAGTTTTATTCCACTGGCGCACTGTTCGCCCATTGGGTCGCGGTCAAAGCGTTGAACGATGATGGCAAGCAAGTGTTGGCGTTCATCCGGCGCGGCACACCGGGATTGCGCATCGTCGATGACTGGTCCGGGTTTGGTCAGCGCACCACCGCCAGCGGCACGATTTTGCTCAACAACGTGCAGGCCGATCCCGAACTGGTGGTGGATAACTGGCGGATCAACGACACGCCGAACATCCAGGGTGCTGTCTCGCAGCTGATTCAAGCGGCCATCGACGCCGGTATCGCCCGAGGCGCCATCGACGACGCCATCGACTTCGTGAAAACCCGCGCCCGGCCGTGGATCGACGCCAAGGCCGAACGGGCCAGCGATGACCTGTACGTGATCGCCGATATCGGCAAGTTGAAAATCGAATTGCACGCCGCCGAAGCGCTGCTGCGCAAGGCCGGACAAGTGCTCGATGAAGTCAGCGCCGCACCACTCACCGCCGAGTCTGCCGCCCGCGCCTCGATTGCGGTGGCCGAAGCCAAAGTGCTGACCACCGAGATTTCGTTGCTGGCCAGCGAAAAACTGTTCGAACTGGCCGGCAGCCGCGCGACCCTCGCCGAATTCAACCTCGACCGCCACTGGCGCAACGCCCGGGTACACACCCTGCACGACCCGGTGCGCTGGAAGTATCACGCGGTCGGCGCCTATCGCCTCAACGGCACGCTGCCTAATCGCCATTCCTGGATCTGACGACCAGAACACTTTTTGCCAGAGCTCTGGAGAAACACATGACAAGTTCTCACCACGTCGCTGTCATCACCAGCGATGAGCAAGCCCTGATCGTCGCCAGCGACCTTGCCGAAGACTTCAAACGCGACAGCGCCACACGCGACCGCGAGCGCCGTTTGCCACACCCGGAACTGGAAGTGTTTTCCCGCTCGGGCCTGTGGGGCATCAGCGTGCCAAAGGAATACGGCGGCGCCGGTGTTTCCAACGTCACCCTGGCCAAGGTCATCGCCTTGATCGCCCGGGCCGACGGCTCCCTGGGGCAGATTCCGCAGAACCATTTCTATGCCCTCGAAGTACTGCGGGTGAACGGCAGCCACGAGCAGAAGCAACGCCTGTACGCCGAAGTCTTGGCCGGCCAGCGCTTCGGCAATGCGTTGGCCGAACTCGGCACCAAAACCGCACACGATCGCGTCACCAGCCTGACTCGTGACGGCAGCGGCTATCGCATCAATGGTCGCAAGTTCTACGCCACGGGCGCGATCTACGCCCAGCGCATTCCCACCTCGGTGGTGGATGAAAACGGCGTGCAGCAACTGGCGTTCGTCCCACGCGACAGCAAGGGCCTGAGTGTGATCGACGACTGGAGCGGCTTCGGCCAGCGCACCACCGGCAGCGGTTCGGTGGTGTTCGAAGATGTCTACGTCGCTGCCGAAGATGTCATCCCCTTTCAGAGCGCTTTCGAACGCCCGACCCCGGTCGGCCCGCTGGCGCAGATTCTCCATGCCGCCATCGACACCGGCATCGCCCGCGCTGCCTATGAAGATGCGCTGCATTTCGTGCGCACCAAAACCCGGCCGTGGATCGACGCCACCCACGAAAAAGCCACGGACGATCCACTGACCCTCAAGAGCTTCGGCCACCTGAGCATTCGCCTGCACGCCGCCGAAGCACTGTTGGAGCGTGCCGGTGAATACCTCGACAAGGCCCAGGACGACACCCAGGCCGAGACGGTCGCCGCCGCGTCGATTGCCGTCGCCGAAGCCCGCGCCCTCAGCACCGAAATCTCCCTGGCCGCCGGCAGCACGCTGTTCGAACTGGCCGGCAGCCAGGCAACCTTGATCGAACACGGCCTCGACCGCCACTGGCGCAACGCCCGGGTGCACACCCTGCACGACCCGGTGCGCTGGAAGTATCACGCAGTGGGCAATTACTACCTCAACGATGAAAACCCGCCACTGCGGGGGACCATCTGAATGGCCAAGAAAAAGATCCTGCTCAACGCGTTCAACATGAACTGCATCGGGCACATCAACCATGGCTTGTGGACACACCCGCGCGACACGTCCACCCGCTACAACACGATCGAATACTGGACCGAACTGGCGCAGCTGCTGGAGCGCGGGCTGTTCGACGGCCTGTTCATCGCCGACATCGTCGGGGTCTACGACGTCTACCAGAACTCGGTGGACGTGCCGTTGAAAGAGTCGATCCAGTTGCCGGTCAACGATCCGTTGTTGCTGGTCTCCGCGATGGCGGCGGTGACCAAAAACCTTGGCTTCGGCCTGACCGCCAACCTCACTTACGAAGCGCCGTATCTGTTCGCCCGACGCCTGTCGACGCTGGATCACCTGAGCCGTGGGCGGGTTGGCTGGAACATCGTCACCGGCTATCTCGACAGCGCCGCCAAGGCCATGGGCCTGAGTGAACAGGTCGAGCATGACCGCCGCTATGACCAGGCCGACGAGTACCTGGAAGTGCTCTACAAACTCCTGGAGGGCAGTTGGGAAAACGGCGCGGTGCTGAACGATCCGCAGCAGCGGATCTACGCGCAGCCGGACAAAGTGCACAAGGTCGAGCACAAGGGCGAGTTCTATCAGGTCGAGGGTTATCACCTGTGTGAACCCTCGCCGCAGCGCACGCCGGTGCTGTTCCAGGCCGGCAGTTCGGATCGCGGCTTGCTGTTCGCCGGGCGACATGCCGAGTGCGTATTCATCAGTGGCCAGACCAAGGCATCGACCAAGGCGCAGGTGGACAAGGTGCGCGCCAGCGCCGTCGAAGCCGGGCGCAATCCCGAGGACATCAAGGTGTTCATGGGGCTGAACGTGATCGTTGGCGCCACCGAAGAGCTGGCCTGGGCCAAGCACGCCGAATACCTGAGCTACGCCAGTGCCGAAGCCGGCGTTGCGCACTTCTCGGCGTCCACCGGGATCGATTTTTCCCAATATGAAATCGACGAGCCGATCCAGTACGTGAAGAGCAACGCGATCCAGTCTGCCACCAAACACCTTCAGAACAATGATTGGACACGACGCAAACTGCTGGACCAACACGCCCTCGGCGGGCGTTACATCACCGTGGTCGGCTCACCGCAGCAGGTGGCGGATGAACTGGAATCCTGGATTGCCGAAACCGGTCTCGATGGTTTCAACCTGACGCGGATTGTCACGCCGGAAAGCTATGAGGATTTCATCGAGCTGGTGATTCCCGAGTTGCAACGGCGGGGCTCGTACAAGACGGCGTATGACAGCGGCACCTTGCGAGAAAAGCTGTTCCGCGAGGAGGCGTTTTTGCCTGAACAGCACACCGGCTCGCACTACCGACACTAAACCCTGTGGCGAGGGAGCTTGCTCCCGCTCGACTGCGCAGCAGTCGAAAATCTGCTGATCCGATTTATCTGTCGCACCTTATCGGATGCTTCAGGGCTGCTTCGCAGCCCAGCGGGAGCAAGCTCCCTCGCCACAAATGTGAACCCAATACTGATAATTGACTGGATAACTCATCATGAAAAAGAACTACTTCTCCCACCCAGTCAAAGCACTGGCCCTGGCCCTCGGCCTCTTCAGCTCGGTGACCTTCGCCGCCGACGCACCGCTGAAAATCGGCACCACCGCCGCCTTCGCCATTCCTTTGGAAGCGGCGGTTGAAGAAGCTGGCAAACAAGGCCTGAAAGTCGAACTGGTGGAGTTCAGCGACTGGATCGCGCCGAACGTAAGCCTGGCTTCAGGCGACATCGACGTGAACTACTTCCAGCACATCCCGTTCCTGGAAAACGCCAAGGCTGCGTCGGGTTTCGACCTGGTGCCGTTCGCACCGGGCATCATCAACAACGTCGGCCTCTACTCGAAGAAATACAAAAGCTTCGACGAACTGCCGCAAGGCGCCAGCGTGGCCATCGCCAACGATCCGATCAACAGTGGTCGTGGCTTGCAGCTGCTGGCCAAGGCCGGCCTGATCACCCTCAAGCCCGGCGTCGGCTACAAGGCCACCGAAGAAGACATCATCGCCAACCCGAAGAAGATCAAGATCCTCCAGGTCGAAGCCGTGCAACTGGTACGCGCCTATGACGATGCCGATCTGGTGCAGGGCTACCCGGCCTACATTCGCTTGTCGAAAACCTTCGATGCCGGCGCCGCATTGCTGTTCGACGGCCTCGATCACAAGGAGTACGTGATTCAGTTCGTGATCCAGCCCAAGAGCAAAACCGATCCGCGCCTGATCAAGTTCGTCGACATCTACCAGCACTCACCCGCTGTGCGCGCCGCACTGGATAAAGCTCACGGCAAGCTCTATCAAGCCGGTTGGGAAAGCTGAACATGACCGCCGCCATCCAACGGCGACTGGAGATTCCAGAGCCGCAAAGCGCCGAGCACACTGAACTGCATCCCGAACTGAACCATGCCCATGTTCGCTTCATCGGCCTGGGCAAAACCTACAACGGCCAGCAAGGCCCGGTGGCCGCGTTGCACGGCATCGACCTGGCGATCCAGCGCGGCGAAGTGTTCGGCATCATCGGTCGTAGCGGCGCTGGCAAGTCGTCGTTGATCCGCACCATCAATCGACTGGAACAGCCGAGCAGCGGTCGGGTGCTGATCGATCAAGTGGACATCGGCGAGTTCGACGAAGACCGCCTTGTGGCGCTACGTCGGCGCATCGGCATGATATTCCAGCACTTCAACCTGATGTCGGCCAAGACCGTTTGGCAGAACGTCGAGTTGCCGTTGAAAGTCGCTGGCGTGCCGAAGGAACAACGCGAGCAGAAGGTCCGTGAACTGCTGGAACTGGTGGGTTTGCAGGCCAAGCACAAGGCTTACCCGGCGCAGTTGTCCGGCGGGCAGAAACAGCGCGTGGGCATTGCCAGGGCGTTGGTGCATGACCCGGAAATTCTGCTGTGCGACGAAGCCACTTCAGCGCTGGACCCGGAGACCACGCAGTCGATCCTCGGCCTGCTGCGCGAGATCAATCAGCGCCTGGGCCTGACCATTGTGCTAATCACCCACGAGATGGCGGTGATCCGTGAGATCTGTGATCGCGTGGTTGTCCTGGAACACGGGCGCATCGTCGAGCAAGGGCCGGTGTGGGAAGTGTTCGGCAATCCGCAGCATGAGGTCAGCAAGACATTGCTGGCACCGTTGCAATACGCACTGCCGAAAGAGCTGCAAAGCCGTTTGCAGCCGCAGCCAAAGTCATCGGACGCCGCCGTGGTCCTGCGCTTGCAGTTCACCGGCAGCCAACGCGACGAACCGGACCTGGCGGCATTGTTCAGTGCCCTCGGAGGCCGTGTGCGATTGCTGCAAGGCGGCGTGGAACGGATTCAGGGCCATGCCCTCGGGCAACTGCTACTGGCGGTGACCGGCTCGACTCTCGGTGCCGAAGAGTTGCGTCAACGCGCCTCCCATTGGGCGCAACAGGTGGAGGTACTGGGCTATGTGGTTTGATCGCTTGCTGCAGGGTTTTATCGACACATTCTTGATGGTCGGCGTGTCGTCGTTGATCGCGCTGTTGGCGGGCATTCCGCTGGCGGTGATCCTGGTCACCAGCTCCAAGGGCGGCATCTACGAAGCCCCGGCGTTGAACCGCGCACTGGGCGCGTTCGTGAACCTGTTTCGCTCGATTCCGTTCCTGATTTTGATGGTGGCGCTGATTCCGTTCACCCGATTGATCGTCGGCACCACCTACGGCGTGTGGGCGGCCGTAGTGCCGCTGACCATCGCGGCCACGCCGTTCTTTGCACGCATTGCCGAGGTCAGCTTGCGCGAGGTCGATCATGGACTGATAGAAGCAGCGCAAGCCATGGGTTGCCGGCGTTGGCACATCGTTTGGCATGTGTTGTTGCCGGAAGCGCTGCCAGGGATTGTCGGCGGGTTCACCATCACCTTGGTCACCATGATCAACTCATCGGCCATGGCCGGGGCGATTGGCGCGGGTGGGTTGGGGGACATTGCCTATCGGTATGGGTATCAGCGCTTTGATAGCCAGATCATGCTGACGGTGATTGTGTTGCTGGTGGCGGTGGTGGCGGTGATTCAGTTGGGTGGGGACCGGTTGGCGCGGGGGTTGAACAAGCGCTGACGAGCTGAAGGTCACCATGCTTTTGTGGCGAGGGAGCTTGCTCCCGCTGGGCTGCGAAGCAGCCCCAAACCATTCAGTGCGGTGTGTCAGTGAAATTCGGGGGACAGATTTTACGATTGCTGCGCAATCGAGCGGGAGCAAGCTCCCTCGCCACAGGTGATCACATACTTCCAGAGGGAAGTTTTCGTACAGGGAAATCAGCCGTTCCGCAGGCCTGTTCCCTTTCCTTTGCAGGACATTTCCTAGATCATTTCGCTCGCTTGCGCCTGCCAAATCCGGTGGCTAGTCTCGGTCCGTCACTGCTCATCAGTGATCGGGTTTAGTAGCCCGGAACAATAGGCGCATAGCGATTCCATGCTCATGTCCGGCAAATTTTGCCGCATGCAGAATATGGTGGCTGTGCGTGGGGCACCTTCGGGTGCACCGGTTTTCCTATTGACCGGCCTACTAACCTGCGTACAGCCGCCACCCAATCGTTTAGTAGGCGATAAGTGATGGCTCCCATGCAGCAATAGGAGCAACACTCATGAAAAAATCCGTTCCCGATCCGCCTCCCGAAAATCCCACCAACGAAACCGTCACCGATGATTTGCTCAGAGATCGTTCCGCGCTTTACCGCGCCATTGATTTCCACCTCACCGGCAAACAACCCACACCACCCGATGAAATGCGCTTCTACAACGTCAGCAAGGACGTGAGTTTTGAAGACACCCAACTCTATGTCGCCGACCTGCTGCGCTGTGCTTCGGTCACGGCGTATCAGTGTGGCGATCAACTCAAGGGCGCCGACCGTGCGATGGTGTACTCGATCTGGCATTTGCTGGAAATTGCCAAGGCGATGGTGGATCACTCCATTGAGTGTTTGGGGATGAAAAAGGGCTGAATCTTCTGTTTTCAGTGATATCGCCTTCGCGAGCAGGCTCGCTCCTACAGTTGATCCTCAGTGCACACAATATTTATGCACGACGCGAATCATTGTAGGAGCGAGCCTGCTCGCGATGGGCTGCGCAGCAGCCCCCGACGCCATGGCGTATATTCGGTGAATCCAAATTGCCTGCGCAGCCGACCATGAAGCAAACACCCGACGACCTCGAACAGATCACCACCACGACCCTGGGCCACTACAACTCGACGGCCGAAAGTTTCCGAGAAGGCACGCGCGATCACGACGTCAGCCAGAACATCGATGCCCTGCTGCGGCACATTCAGGGCGAGGCACCTTTCGACATTCTCGATTTTGGCTGCGGGCCTGGACGCGATCTGCAGACGTTCACCCATATGGGCCACAAGGCAGTCGGCCTCGACGGTTCGGAAAAGTTCGCGCAGATGGCCCGTGAGGACAGCGGTTGCGAGGTGTGGCAGCAGGACTTCCTGAAGCTTGATCTGCTGGCCGAGCGTTTCGACGGGATCTTTGCCAACGCGGTGCTGTTTCATGTTCCGCGTCAGGAATTACCACGGGTGTTGAAGCAATTGTGGGGAACGCTGAAGCCAGGCGGGGTGTTGTTCAGTTCCAATCCCCGTGGCGAGAATCAGGAAGGCTGGAACGGGCCGCGTTATGGGTCGTATCACGACCTGGCGGCCTGGCAGCATTTGTTGATCGAGGCGGGGTTTGTGGAGCTGGAGCATTACTACCGGCCGGCCGGGCTGCCGCGGGAGCAGCAGCCTTGGTTGGCGAGTGTTTGGCGTAAAGCTGTGTAGCCAGTTCCGACGCCTTCGCGGGCAAGCCCGCTCCTACAGGGAACCGAGTTTTCCTGAACAACTCGGTCAACCTGTGGGAGCGGGCTTGCCCGCGAATAGAGCGCGAAGCGCTCGCCCTTACTGCGCCTCTTTCTTCGGCTCGCGAATCTTGTACCAGGCCACATACAGCGCCGGCAAAAACAGCAGCGTCAGCAAGGTGGCGATGACGATCCCGCCGATCATCGCGTAGGCCATCGGCCCCCAGAACACTTCCCGGGCAATTGGGATCATCCCCATGCTCGCCGCCGCAGCGGTCAGCAGGATCGGCCGACGTCGATGCTCGGTGGCCTGCACCACCGCATCCCACGGCGCGTAGCCCTTCTGCTCGTACTCTTCGATCTGGGTCACCAGGATCACCGAGTTACGGATGATGATACCGATCAGCGCCAGAATCCCGAGGATCGCCACGAAGCCCATAGGCGTGCCCGTCGGCACCAGCGCGATCACCACGCCGATCAGCCCCAACGGCGCAACGCTGGCCACCAGGAACAGCTTCTGCACGCTGTGCAGCTGGATCATCAGGAAGGTCGCCATCATGAACAGCATCAGCGGCACAACCTTGGCAATCGGCCCCTGGGCCTTGCCGCTTTCCTCCACCGTACCACCGGTGGCGACCTTGTAGCCCGCCGGCAACTTGGCAGCGAAAGCGTCGATGGACGGCTTGAGGATTTTCACCAGGTCCGTCGGCTGGATCTCGTCACGAATCGCTGCTTTGATGGTGATGGTCGGCAAGCGATCCCTACGCCATACCAACGGCTGCTCCAGTTCGTAACGCACGGTGGCAAACGCCAGCAATGGAATCGACGTGCCGCTAGGCGTGACGATTTGCAGGTTCTGCAGGGTTTCCGGCGTTCCGCGTTCGGAATCCACCGCGCGACCGACCACGTTGATCAGGTAAATGTCGTCATCGACCTGGGTCACCGTCTGGCCGCTGACGATGCCGTTCATCAGGTTGGCCACATCCTCGGAAGACAGCCCCAGTTGCCGCGCCTTGTCTTGGGCGATGTCGATGCGCAGGACTTTGCCCGGCTCGTTCCAGTCGTAGATGATCTCGCCAATGTGCGGGTTCTTGTCCAGCTCCGTGGCCAGGTCGATGGCATGTCGGCGCACCTGGTCGATGTCCTTGCCGCTGACCCGGTACTGGATCGGACGCCCTACCGGCGGGCCCATTTCCAGTGCCTGGACATAGCCGCCGATGCCGACGAAGTCGTTGCGCAAGCGCTCGCGAAGCTTCTGCATCATGGCTTCACGGGTATGGCCTTTGCTGACGATCACCAACTGCGCGTAGAACGGGTTTTGCAGTTGTTGGTCCAGTGGCAGGTAGAAACGGATCGCGCCCTGACCGACGTAGGTGCTCCAGCGCACGATGTCCGGATCGTCCTTGAGCGTGGCTTCGAGGCGATCGACGGCCCGGCGGGTTTCGTCGAGCGAGGAGTTTTGCGGCAGGTTCAGGTCGACCAGGATTTCCGGGCGATCCGAAGACGGGAAGAACTGGTTCTGCACGTAGCGCATGCTGAACAGCGCCAGCACAAAACACAGCACCGTAATGCCGATGGCCCACCAGCGATTGCGCATGCACCACAGCAGCCCGCCGTTGAACGCCTTGCCGATGCGCCCGGGTTCGCCTTCATGGGGTTTCACGTTGGCACTGAGAATGTGCACGCCGATCACCGGCGCAAACAGAACCGCCACCACCCATGACACCAGCATCGCGCAGGCGATCACCGCAAACAGGGTGTAGGTGTACTCACCGGCGGAGCTGGCGTTCAAGCCGATCGGCACGAAGCCCGCTACCGTCACCAGCGTACCGGTGAGCATCGGGAACGCCGTGGAGGTGTAGGCGAAGGTCGCCGCCTGCTCCTTGGTCTCGCCCAACTCCAGGCGCGTGACCATCATCTCAACGGTGATCATCGCATCGTCCACCAGCAGGCCGAGGGCGATGATCAGTGCACCTAGGGAAATCCGCTGCATGGTGATGCCGCTGTATTCCATGAACACGAACACCATCGCCAGCACCAACGGGATCGAGCACGCCACCACCAGCCCGGCGCGCACGCCAAGGCTGACGAAGCTGACCAGCAGCACGATCACCACCGCCTCGAACAAGGCACTGGTAAAGCCGCCGACGGCCTCTTCCACCACCACGGCCTGGTCGGAGACGTTGTAAATGCCGACACCCACCGGCAGGTCGGCGGTCAACTGGTCCATACGGGCGTGCAAGGCCTTGCCGAATGCCTGGACGTTGCCACCCGTCTGCATGGCAATCGCCAGGCCGATGGCCTGCTTGCCGTTGTAGCGGAATTCCGGCGAGGCCGGATCGACATAACCGCGACTGATTTCGGCAATGTCGGCCAGACGATAGTAGCGGTCGTTGAGCTTGAGGTTGACCTCGGCCAGGTCTTTCTCCGAAGCGAACTTCCCTGAAGTGCGCACCGAAATCCGCTCCGGCCCGGCCTCGATCACACCCGCCGGGGTCACGGCGTTCTGAGATTGCAGGCTCTGCACCACCTGACGCTCATCGATGCCCAGCGCTGCGAGTTTGCGTGTGGAGAAGTTCAGGTACAGCACTTCGTCCTGCTGGCCAACCATCTCGATCTTGCCTAACCCCGGCACGCCGCGAATTTCCATGCGCGCCTGTTCCACGTAGTCGCGCAACTGACGCAGGGTCAAGCCGTCGGCGGTGAAAGCGTAGATCGAGCCGAAGACGTCGCCGAACTCGTCGTTGAACGACGGCCCCTGTATGCCTTGCGGGAACTGGTATTTGATGTCGTTGATCTTCTTGCGTACCTGATACCAGATCTCCGGGATGTCCTTGGAGCTGGTGGTGTCGCGCAGGTACACGTACACCGTGGATTCACCGGGGCGCGTGTAGCTTTTTACATAGTCGAGGGAGTCGAGCTCTTCGAGCTTTTTCTCGATCCGGTCGGTGATCTGCTTGAGGGTTTCCTCCTGGGTCGCCCCCGGCCATTTGCTCTGGATCACCATGGTTTTGATGGTGAACGAAGGGTCTTCTTCGCGCCCCAGGTTGAAGTACGAGAACACACCCATCAGCAATGCGACGAACATCAGATACCAGATGAACGACTGATGCTTGAGGGCCCATTCCGAGAGGTTGAAAGGCCCTTTCATTGACTGTCCTCGTCGATTTTCACTTGTTGCCCCGGTTTGAGGCTGTTCACACCGGCACTGACCACCCGCTCGCCGTTCTTCACGCCGTCGGCCAGCACCACAGTGCTGTCGGTGCGGCTGATCACGGTGACGTCACGGGGGGAGACGGTTTTACTTTGTGCATCAATCACCCAGATGCGTGGCTTGCCATCGACCTCCTGCAGCGCGGTGACCGGCAACTCGATACGCGGCTTGATCGCCGAGCTCAGGGAGACGCTGATGGCCGTACCCAAGCGAAAGCCGGGCGGCGTTTCGGCCAGGGTCAAGCGGGCGCGACGGGTGCGTGTGGCGCTTTGAGCCTTGGGCTCGATCTCACGGATGATGGCGGTGGTGTTGATGCTTGGATCAAGTTGCGCAGCGACCAGGAACACCACATCGCTGGGCAGTTGATCGACCAGCGTATCGGGCAGGTCGATCACCGCTTCCTTGATGTCCGGTTGCGCCAGGGTCACCACTTGCTGACCGGCCGACACCACTTGCCCGGCCTCGGCGCTCCACTGGGTGACCACGGCTTTATGGTCGGCGCGCAGCTCGGTGTAGCCCAGTTGGTCCTTGCTCTGGTTGACGGCCGCCCGGGCCTGATCGAGTGAGGCCTGGGTGGTTTTCAGGTCGGTGTTGGCCTCGTCGAGTTGCGCTTGCGCGCCAACCCCGCGGTCAAACAAGGCTTGCTGACGCTGGGCCGTGGCCTTGGCGTTGATCAGTTGCGCCTGGATTTTCGACAGATCGCCCTGGGCCGAGCGCAATTGGTTCTGCTGGTCGGAAGGATCGAGGGTGGCAAGCAGCGTACCCTTCTCCACCTCGGTGCCGACATCGACGTTACGGCTGGCGATTCGCCCGCCCACACGGAAGCCGGTATCGGTTTCATAGCGCGCCTGGATGCTGCCGGCGAAGCGGCCCAGGTCCTCTTCGTTCAAGGTCTGGACCTTGATCGACAGCACCGGCCGTACCGGCGCTGGCGGCGGTTCGCTTTTGGAACAGGCGCTCAGCACCAGCCCGATGGACAACGCCCATAAAGGCTTCATGGCTTGGCTCCCCACGTCAGATCCTTGTAAGTATTTTCGGCAATTTCGACTTCCATGTCCGGGTGCAAGAGTTGTCCGCCCGCGATGATGACTTTGTCCCCGTCCTTCAACCCGTCGCTGATGATGACCTTGCCGGTCAGGTAGCGGCTGACCGTGACCGAATGCAATTGGGCCTTGCCCTTGTCGTCGACAATCCACACAGCAGGCTCACTGATGTTTTTGGTCAGCGCCGACCACGGCAACTCGATGGCCGACTTGCCCGATCCCCTGGCCGTGGCACTCACCACCGATCCCAACTGCATGCCGTCGGGCAGTTTGTCGAGGCCGACCTTGACCTGCACGGTTCCGGATTGCGCCGACACCGAGGGGGTGACTTCGCGCACGGTGCCAGTGGTCTTGATCGCCGGGTTGTCGAGCAGGCTCAGGACGATGGTTTGATCTTTCGGCTTCTCGGCCAGCAGTGATTCATAGACGTTGAACACCGCATCCCGGTCGCCGTCACGGGCCAGGCTGAAGACCGGCATGGTCGCCTGCACCACCTGGCCGACTTCGGCCTGACGCTCGGTAATGATTCCCGGTGCATCGGCGATCAGTGCCGTATAGCTCAGCTGATCCTTGGCATTGGCCAACTGCGCCTGGGCAGCGCTCAAGGCACTCTGACTACTGTGCAAGGCTGCCTGGGCCGAGTCGTATTCACTCTGGCTGGTGTAACCCTTGGGCAGCAATTTTTGCTGACGCACGAACGCCGCCGCACTCTGGGTCACCCGCGCCTGTTCGGCGACGACTTGCGCCTGGGCCGAATCGACACTGGTCTGCAAATCCTTCGGGTCGAGCCGGGCCAGCACTTGCTTGGCTGTCACTCGATCACCGACGTCAACCGAACGCTGGATGATCTTGCCACCCACACGAAAAGACAGCTCCGTCTGTATCCGCGCCTGGATATCACCGGTGAGGGTGACCGAAGCCGCGTAATCCGCCGGTTTGACGACTTGCACGAACACCCGTGGCAGGTATTCCTGCACGGGTTTTTTCTCGTCGCAAGCCGTCAGCAGGGTGACGACACTCAAGGCCATTACTACTTTCAATCCCGGAACCACCATGCAAACTCCTTGGCCTTTTTCATGTACAACACGACAGAGAGCTTAGAACAGGATGGGAACCTTGCACGAGCGTCTTATGAAGAAAAAATTCGAAGCGGGTTCAGCCTAAAACACTTGCCATAGACGCCTTCACGTACCCGACAATGGCCGACTCGTTTCATACCGCTTCAGGAATTCACATGCTCCAGACTCTCGCCGTGGCCAATTACCGCTCGATCAACAAACTGGTGATCCCGCTGGGCCGGCTGAATCTGATCACGGGTCCCAACGGCAGCGGCAAGTCCAACCTGTACCGTGCGCTGCGCCTGCTGGCGGAAACTGCCCACGGCGGCGTGGTCAATGCCCTGGCCCGTGAAGGTGGCCTGGACTCGACCTTCTGGGCCGGGCCGGAAAACATCTCCCGGCGCATGCGCACCGGCGAAGTCGCCATCGAGCCCACCGTGCGCCAGGGCGTCAAACGCCTGCGATTGGGGTTTGCCAGTGACGACTTCGGTTACTCGATCAGCCTCGGCCTGCCCGACTCCAATGGCCATTTCATGCTGCCCGGGCGCAGCTCGCCCATCCCGTCTTATTTCAGCCTCGACCCGCAGATCAAGCGCGAATGCCTGTGGGCCGGAGCGTTCTATCGCCCGGCCAGTCTGCTGGTCGATCGTGACGGTCCGATGATCCGTGCCCGCGCCGATCGCAAGTGGGATGTATTGGCGCAGCACACACCGACTTTCGACAGCCTGTTCGATCAGGTCGGCAGCCTGCGCGGTTCGCCGGAAGTACTGGAGATGCGCGAGTTCATCCGCCGCTGGCGCTTCTACGATCACTTTCGCAGCGATGCCGACGCCCCGGTGCGGCAACCTCAACTGGGCACCCGCACGCCGGTGCTGCACCACGACGGGCGCGACCTGGCGGCAGCCTTGCAGACGATCATCGAAATTGGCGACCCCGAGGCATTGTGGGCGGCGATCAGTGATGCCTTCCCCGGCGCACGACTGAACATCGAACCACTGCCGGGTGGACGTTTCGCCATCGAGTTCTTTCAGGAAGGTTTGTTGCGGCCGCTGTCGGCCGCCGAGTTGTCGGACGGAACCTTGCGTTACCTGCTGTTGGTCGCGGCGCTGCTGACGCCACGGCCGCCGACGCTGATGGTGCTGAACGAACCGGAAACCAGCCTTCACCCGGATCTGCTGCCGGCGCTGGCGCGCTTGATCATCCGCGCGTCCGAGCAGTGCCAGGTGTGGGTGGTGTCCCATGCCCGGCGCTTGATTTCGGCGTTGCAGGAAGACCCGGAGTGCAATTGCATCGTGTTGGAGAGGAATCTCGGGCAGACCGGGATTGTCGGACAGCGGATGCTGGATGAGCCGGCTTGGTATTGGCCGGAGTGAAGTCAAGCAAACCTCCGCAAGCAGGATTTACAGAGCTAAGTGCTGCGAATACTGCTTATAGAACTACGCCGCGACGAACCGAACTTAAATAATGATGCTTCACCACCAAGATTTCTCAACGCAGCATCGATCTCTGGTGTCATCCAGTTAAAAGGTCTTTCATCAAACAAGTCCAGTGGCGGCGCGTTAGCCGCTGGTGTGAACTGTGATGGATCCGGTGCTGATGGCTCATAATTTCGCGGCAACAAAATGTTCGAGGGCCTTGAGCTCCTGGATACGGCGATACCTTTCACACCTGATTGTTTTTCACCCAGTGCTTTTAACCCAGCGATGGCTTTTGGATCGAGCGCAACCCAGGCCGAACCTGCCTTGCCCAGAACAGCACCGGTCACCAGTGCTGCAGATACAAAAGCCAACGGTGTGATCAACGGAGATTCAGGATCAACCGCGGCAATGATGGTACTCGCCAAGCCTGTCGCAGCCACTCCTACACCCATGATTCCGCCGGTAGCGGAGGCCATTGCACCAACGATTTGCTTAGGACTTGCTCGAAATACGGCTCCATTCGCCAAAGCCTTGTTGGCGACTTTAAAAGACACAGAAGGCTTCAAAGTGAGGAGCGAGCTGAACAGGCCTCCTGTGCTGGTGAATATTTTGAGCACATTGACGAACCGCCCCGTCGGATCACTGAAGTTCACCGGATCGCCTAAACAATACGCATACGGATTCAACCCACCCCGACCAAACGGGCTCAAACTGTCCGGGCTGTTGAAGCGCATCAGCACCGGGTTGAACGCCCGATGCCCGTTGCCCAGCAGGTAATGGCCGGTGGCCGGATCGACCACTTCGCCGGTGAATCCGAGCAAACCGCCGGTACCACTTTCGACCCGCCGATGACCGTAGGGCGCGTAGACCTGAAGCACAACTCCGTCAGGTCCGGCCATCTGCAATGCCGAACGTTGCTGATCGGTGACCAGCAACTGGCTGTTGCGCTCGGCGCCGTCAAACGATTGCACTGCCAGCAGTTGCCTGTCGTGTTGAAGCACACAGTACCCATCCTGACCTTTCAGTTGCGTCACCAGATGTTCGCCGCGATAGAACCGGGTCAGCTTTTCCAGCTCCAACGGCTCCAACTCGACCAGCCGGTCAAGGGCATCATAGCGGTAGCGATTGAGGGGGCGAGTCAATGCGCTCATGAGGGTCAACTCCCGGCGAGGGAAGCAGTTTGCACCCGCTTGAATGCGTCGGCACCTAGCAGAACTGTTAGTGCCGAGAGAAAACTGACGCCCGGGTTTGCCCAGACAAGAGAGGACAGCTACTTTCCATTGCGCCGCAGGAAGGATCTTTTTTTCAAAACGCCGCTCCAAGGACGAACCACTTTTGGCCAGACTCCCGGCCAAACCTCACAAGGACGAGAACATGACAGACGTACAACCGCCGCAACGGCTGGATCCGCAGGAAATTCTGAAAATCTTGATGGCGTTGCGCAAGGCCTTGAAGGCCAAGCCGGCCTGAAGGTTTTCAGCAGGCTCTGGATTGTTTTTTTGTGGCGAGGGAGCTTGCTCCCGCTGGGTTGCGGAGCAACCCCAAAACCTGCGATCAGACTCTTCCAGACACACCGCTTTGCCGGTATTTGCGACTGCTGCGTAGCCGAACGGGAGCGAGCTCCCTCGCCACAAAAGCGCCCTCGCCGCAGGGATACACATAAAAAAACGCCGACGCTAAATCAGCCGTCGGCGTTTGAAACCTTGAAGGGGTTTACTTCGCGAATCAGAACGCAGGCAGTACCGCGCCGCTGTACTTTTTCTCGATGAAGGCTTTCACTTCCGGGCTGGTCAGGGCCTTGGCCAGTTTCTGGATGGCTACGCTGTCCTTGTTGTCCGGACGGGCCACCAGGAAGTTCACGTAAGGCGAATCGGCACCTTCGATCACCAGAGCGTCTTTAGCCGGGTTCAAACCCGCTTCCAGCGCGTAGTTGGTGTTGATCATGTCCAGGTCGACCTGATCCAGCACGCGCGGCAACATCGCGGACTCAAGTTCCTTGAACTTGAAGTTGTGCGGGTTCTTGGCGATGTCTTTCGGCGTGGCCAGGGCGTTTTTCGGGTCTTTCAACTCGATCAGGCCAGCCTTCTGCAGCAGGATCAGGGCACGGCCGCTGTTGCTGCCTTCGTTCGGGATGGCGATGGTCGCGCCGTCTTTCAGCTCAGCCAGGGTTTTGACTTTCTTCGAGTAGCCACCGAAGGGTTCAACGTGAACACCGATCACGGTTTCCAAGTGAGTGCCTTTGCCTTCGTTGAAGCTCTTCAGGTACGGCAGGGTCTGGAAGTAGTTGGCGTCCAGACGCTTCTGGTCGACCTGAACGTTCGGTTGAACGTAGTCGGTGAACACTTTGATTTCCAGGTCCACGCCTTCTTTGGCGAGGGTTGGCTTGATCAGCTCGAGAATCTCGGCGTGTGGCACCGGGGTCGCGGCAACCACCAGTTTCTCGCCAGCCTGGGCCAGGCCCGTGGTCAGGGCAGCCGCCAGTGCGGTGAACAACAGAACCTTTTTCATGCAGTGTCCTTATCGAAAATCACAGTCGCTTGTGGCGACGGCTTGAATATGAGAGTGCCAGTGAAGTGCTATCGCTGGCGTGAAGCGGACAATACCGGGATTTTTTATTCCCGAACAATAACGTTTATTCAGCTTCATATTCCATTTTGTTCATACAGCGCGTTAAAGCGTCTGCGTCAGGCTTTCCAGCAGGCGTTTCAGTGCCGAACGCTCGCTGGCAGTACCATTTTTGCTTGTATAAACAATGTGTTGCTCGATTTTTTCGAGTGAAATCGAGGGCTCCGCCAGGTTCAGATGCTCCGGCAAAATCTCGTCGCCCGTACTCACCAGCAGCGCAAAGTGAATGATGTTTTCCAGTTCCCGGGTATTGCCCGGCCAACTGTGGCGTTCCAGTACAAGCTGCGCCGCTTCGCTGATCAGCGGCACTGGCAAGTCGAGGCGCTGGCTGTAGATCCCGAGGAAGTATTCGGCCAGCGACAGGATGTCACCCGTGCGTTCGCGCAGTGCCGGCAGTTCGAGCTGGCCTTCGCTGAGGTAGTGATAGAGCCGTTCATTGAATTTTCCGGCGGCAACCGCCTGGGCCAGATCGATGCTGGTGGCCGCCACAAGACGCACATCCACCGGGCTCGGCTGCTGGGCACCGACGCGGGTGACTTCGTGGTTTTCCAGCGCGGCGAGCAATTTGATCTGGATCGGCAGCGGCAAATCGCCGATTTCGTCCAGGTACAGCGTGCCGCCGTTGGCCGAACCGAACCACCCGGCGCGGCTGCTCGCCGAGCCGCTGTAGCTGCCCGCCGCATAGCCAAACAACTCGGCGTCGGCGTAGGTCGGGCTGATGGCGCCGCAGTTGACCGACACGAACAACCCGCCGCGATCACTGGCGCGGTGGATATGGCGGGCCAACAATTCCTTGCCGGTGCCGGTTTCGCCACGGATAAGCACTGACACTGAACGCGTGGCCAGTTGTTCGAGGTCTTCACGTAATTGCCGTGACCGTGGATCGACAAACACCAGCGCCTTGGCGCGAATGCTCAGGGGACTTTTTTCGGCATCGGGAAAGGTCAGCAGTGGCTGGCCGAAGGTTTCAAAGCTCATGGCAGACTCCCGCCCAAAACCGCCGGGAGACGGGGGCGTTAAATAAAAAAAGTGTTCAAGCGCGGCGCAGGGCGTGGTGTTCCATGCGGTTTTGCAGGCGATAGAGATAGGCAAAACCCTGCTCCCAACGCTGATGACCGGACTTCACGTTGATATGCCCTGCCCCCGCCAGAATCCCCGCCTCGGCGCCCCAGTTACGCGCCAGCTCCAGGGCCCGCGGTGCACTGACGGCGCTGTCGTTGTCGGAGCTGACGATCTGGCTGGGGAATGGCAGCAGATCCGTCGGAATCGGCGCGAAGTTGCGCAAAGCCGGCGCGCAGGCCGGGCGTTCGACGTCTGCCGGCGCGACGAGCAAGGCGCCGCGCACTTGACGCAAAAACTGCACCGGGGCGCTCGCTGCCCAATGGGCGACGGTGATGCAACCCAGGCTGTGGGCAATGAGAATCACCGGCGTGCTGTCGGCGGCAATCGCCTCGGCCAGCGCCGCGACCCAGTCTTCACGGCGCGGCGTCAGCCAGTCGGCCTGTTCCACCCGTGCGCTGTTCGGCAGGCTGTTCTGCCAGTGGCTTTGCCAATGATCTTCTGGCGATCCTTGCCAGCCCGGCACAATCAGGTAGCGAATTGATTCGTTGCGCATGGGGGGAGCTCTCCTGCTGCGTGTCTGTTCCCGGTCGAGTATAGGGAGAGGATTTATATTCGTTAAGGAATAAGAAGCTATTTATTAAGACCTATATTGAATATATAACGCATAACCTGCTGGATTAGTGGTGCTGCTGAAATCGAGGCAAAAAAAGGGCCGCACCCTGCCAAGGAGACGGCCCCGGAAAACGAAAATCTGTTAACGCGCAGTAATCACCGACAACTTGGTAATCCCTGCTCGCTCGATCGACGCCATGGCCCGCGCCACTTCGCCGTAATTCACCCCATCGTCCGCCTGCAACTGCACACGCACCTCGGGGTCCTTGGCCTTCGCCGACTTGAGGTTGAACTCCAGCAAGTCCGCTTGTATCTCGTCCTTGTTGATAAACAGTTTGCCGGCACCGTCGATGCTCACCACCAACGGGTCTTTCTGCTCCACCGGCGCCACCGCTTCGGTCTTTGGCAGGTTGATCGGAATGGCGTTGGTCAGCAGCGGTGCGGTGACGATGAACACCACCAGCAACACCAGCATCACATCCACCAGCGGCGTCACGTTGATCTCGCTGAGCACCTCATCAGTGTCTTGCGTGGAGAAGGCCATATCAGGACGCCTCCTTCACTTTCTGCGCATTGCCCTGGGCTGTCGCCTTGTGCACCGTCGGGTGGATCAGCACACGGAACGAACTCTTCTGCGCCAGGCTGTAGAAGTCGTGGGCGAAGTCATCCAGGTCCGCCGCCGTCAGTTTCAAACGACGCAAAAAATAGTTGTAAACCAGCACCGCCGGCACCGCGACGGCGATCCCTACGCCGGTGGCGACCAGTGCCGCGCCAATCGGCCCAGCGACCGTTTCAAGGCTTGCCGAGCCCGCCGCGCTGATGCCTTTCAACGCTTCCATGATTCCCCACACCGTGCCGAACAAACCAATGAACGGCGAGGTGCTGCCAATACTCGCGACCACCGCCAACCCGGTTTCCAGCGACCGGCGCTCACGCACGATCTGCTGACGCAAGGCACGCTCCAGACGATCCTGATGGTTGATCGCCTGGCTCAAGTCCGCCGCCTGTGGCGTCTCGCCCACCTGGATTGCCGCATAACCGGCCTGTGCAACCCGGGCTGCCGCGCCGGGCCGGGTTTCGCTCAGTTCCGCCGCCGAGTCGAGGCTCGAAGCGGCCCAGAACAGTTGATGAAACTTTCGATCCTGTGCCTTGAGGCGAGCGAACTGCACGCCCTTGGTCAATGCCAGCCCCCAGGTCGCGACGGAAAAAACCACCAGCAGCCAGATCACCGCGCTTTCGATGGATTCAAGTGGAGATGCCAGTAACGTCATGGTGTATTCCTCGTGTAAACGTTTCGCGCGAATTTGGTTTCGGTTTAATGAATCTTGAAATCGATGGGCACGCTGACCCAGCCGTCCTGGGCGACATCACCTTGCTTGGCCGGCACGAAACTCCAGCGTTTCACCGCGTTCAGCGCGGCTTCGTCGAGTGCATCGCGACCGCTGCTTTTCTGCAGCTGGATCTCGCCGGGCTTGCCGCTGGCCAGCACATGCACGCGCAACAACACCGTGCCTTCCCAGCCTTTACGCTGGGCCAGCGAGGGGTATTCCGGCGCCGGGTTTTTCAAGTAACCGGCGGTGGCCGAGGCCGGTGTCACAGGTGCGGGCGCAGGCGGTGCAGGTGGCGCCGGGGCCGCGACAGGCGCTGCCGGTTGTGGCGGCGCAGGTGGTTGTTCAACGGCTTTTGGCGCCGGCTTCGCTACCGGTTTGGCGGCAGGTTTGGGCTTGGGAACCGGCTTCGGTGGAGGTGGTTTCACCGCCAGTTCGTCTTCCACGGGAGCAGGCGGCTCCACCACAGGCTGGACAGGTTGCGGTGGCGGCGGCTCGACCACCGGTGGCGCCGGACGCGAGAACTCGATGGTCATCGGCGGAATCTCCGGCGGCACGATGGGCAGCACGGTGGTCGGCTGTTGATTGACCCAGTAGATCACCGCGCCATGCACCAGCAACGCCAGCACGCCCAGCACGATCGCTTCCCGTCGGCGAAGGACGCCCTTGGGCGCGCGCTGCAAACGCAACTGGCCCAAGGGCACCCGGTGCGGTCGGCCGAGGTCGACCAACTCACCACCGGGTGCCTGGCGCCACAGCACCTCATGTGCACTGGCGGCGATCTGGACATTGCCCATTGTTTAACTCCCTGCGGTCTCTTTGCGATTTACCGGAACGTCGTACTGAACATCCCCCGACGACGTCCTGGTAGAGCAATCATTGGGTGGAACACTTAGTTCTTAAAGTAATGTTTAAACTTATGTTTAGACCTTAAGCGAATATATAAAACCATCAACCCACCGCCAGAGCCCGCCGTTCAAGGGCTCCGGCGTAGTGGAAAAAAACCGATGCCTTTCCCGCATTGAAAGTATTCATCCAAGGCATGGTTTTTCGCCGTCAGAAGTCGTATCGACCGGTCACGCCCAGCGTTCGCGGTGTGCCGAGCAAGCCTTCATAACCACCATTGGCGGCCGTCCACAGCGTCGTGTAGTAGGTTTTGTCGAAGGCGTTTTTCAGCCACAACGAAACGTCCCACTGCCCCTGGTTGAAGTCGCCGCGAAGGCCGGTGGACAGGTTGACCACCGCATAACTCGGGATCTGCCCAAAGTCGGAATCCTCCACCGTGCCCACCGCTTTGGAGCGAAACGCATAGCTGGCGGTGACGTACTCTTCGAAGCCGTTGCTCAGGTTCCATTTGTATTCGCCGTTGGCGTTGCCGATCCATTTCGAAGCACCGACTACTTGATGGCCGCTGAGGTCGCAGGACGCTGGAGCACCCGGCGCCAGGCTGACTTCCGGCGGGCACGGCGCATCCTTGTAGGAGAGGTAACTGACGTCGTTGTACGAACCATTGATGTTCAGCGTCAGGCCGCGCAGCGGGATCAGGGTGCTTTCGAACTCCACGCCACGAGAGCGCACCGAGCCGGCGTTGGTCAGGAACTGCACGCGGTTGACGTCGTCGTAGGCGTTGGTCTGGTAGCCGTTGACCTGGGTCCAGAAAAGGTTGGCGTTGAGTTGCAGTCGACGGTCCCACAGGGTGCTCTTGAAACCGAGCTCGGCGTTGTTGGCGCGCTCGGTGCCGATCAGCAGCGAATCGGCACCGGCCACCGGTGCAGTGCCGACGGCCAGGTTGACCCCGCCGGATTTTTCGCCGTGGGACAACGTGGCGTAAGTGAGCAGGTCGTCGGTGAGGCGGTAGCTGAGGTTCAACAGGCCCGAGGGACTGGAGCTGTACTGGTTCAGATCGCCGGAATCGAAGACGCCGGCGCGAGCACGTCGAGCCGCAGCCGCCGCACCGGTGACCGCTGCACCACCGGCCGGTGCATCACGGGTGACCCTGGCGTTTTTCTCTTCATAGGTGCCACGCAGCCCGGCGGTGAAATCCAGACGCTCAGTCAGGTGCCAGGTGCCTTGGGCGAACAGCGCGAAGCTGTTGGTTTCGATATGTCCGTTGCCAACACTGTCGATGTTGTTCAAAGCACCGTTTGGCGTGCCGTTCCAGATGTCCGCTTGCGGGCCGTAAAAGGTGAAGGATTTGTTGTCCAGATCGGAACCGAAGTAATAGGCGCCGAGCACGTAATCGAAGAATCCACCGGCAGGCGACGCCAGGCGAAACTCCTGAGAATACTGCTTATCCTCCACCGAAACGCCGGCGTTGCGGAAGGCGGTTACGTTCAGGCCGTCATCGTTGCGCGGGGTGAAATTCCACCAACGATAGGAGCTGATGGAGGTCAGGGTGAAGTCGCTTGGCAGCGTCCAGTTGGCCTCGACCGACGTGCCGCCCTGATGCACGGTGACGTGCTGGTCGTTGTTCAGGTTGACCTTGCGGTGCGTGCCGTCAACCAGTGTCGCACCCGCCGCATTGGCCCGCGATTGATAGAGATTGAAACCATTGATGGTCGGCCCGGTGTTGAACAACACCCGGGTGCCGGCGCTTGAGTCTTCCTCGTTGTAGTCGCCGATCCAGCGCAGGTTGAATGACTCGTTGGGCTTGAACAGCAACTGGCCACGGAAGCCATCGCGCGAGCCGCCGTTCAAATTGTGACCATCGAATTCGTTCTTGATATCGCCATCGCTGCGGGTGCGATACGCGGAAAAGCGTCCGGCGAGTTCGTCATTCAGTGGGCCGGAAATCGTGCCCTTGGTCTGGAAGTATCCATCCTCGCCCACCGACGATTCGATGCTGCGTTCCGGGGTAAAGGTCGGTGCGCGGGTGCTGATGTTGATCACGCCGGCCGTGGTGTTCTTGCCGAACAAGGTGCCCTGCGGACCACGCAGTACTTCGAGCTGCTCGATGTCCATCAGGTCGAATACGGCCATGCCGGGACGGCCAAGGTAAACGTTGTCGATGTACAGGCCGACACTGCCTTCCAGGCCATCGCTGGCCGGGTTGTTGCCCAGGCCACGGATCGACACGCTGGACTGGCGCGCATGCATGTAGGCGACGTTGACGCTGGGCACCAGCTGCTGCAGATCCTGGATGCGATAGACCCGCTGGGTTTCCAGGGTCTGGCCGCTGACCACGCTCATCGGCGTCGGCACATCCTGCGAACTTTCTTCGCGGCGACGAGTGGTGACCGTCACGGTTTCCAATTGTGCACTGTCGGCCGTGGCGGTCTTGGCAGGTGTGGATTCAGGGGTAGCGCTTTCGGCCGCATAGCCTTGGGTCCAACTGGCGCTGCCTGCCAGCAACAAGGCCAGTGGCAGGCGTTTGAGCCGTTGGGGTGAAGAGGTTGAAGCGACGTGCAACGGACTCATAAGGCGGGGTTCCCGATCAAAGTATATTCTTTGTTGCTTGCCAGGCCGCCATCGCGGGCAAGCTCGCTCCCACAGGGGATCTCCAGTGTTCACACGGTCAGTGTGGGAGCGAGCCTGCTCGCGATAGCGTCAGGTCAGACGCCGTCGATATCCGGCCCTTTCACCGTCTGGCTGACCTGCCCATTCACACCTACCGCTACCTCGCCCTTGAGCGTCACCCGGCGCACGATGCGGTCCTGGGTCCCGTAGTCATCCACCGCGTAATGCTGGGTGGAGCGGTTGTCCCAGATCGCCACATCGCCAGCCTTCCAGCGCCAGCGCACGATGTTTTCCTGGCGGATCACATGGCTCTGCAACAGACCGAACAGGTGCGCCGAATCGGCCTGGGAATAGCCCTTGATGCGTTTGACGAAATGCCCCAGCAACAGGCTCTTCTCACCGCTGATCGGGTGCACGCGGACCACTGGGTGCTCGGTCTCGTACACGGTCGAGGTGAAGATCTTGCGATAGCGCTCCAGCTTCTCGGCCGAGACGTCAGGCCGGGTGCCGGCGTAGTCGTATTCGTTGCTGTGCACGGCGACCAGTTTGTCGGCCAGTTCACGCAGCTCCGTCGACAACCCGTCATAGGCGGTGGCAGTGTTGGCCCACAGGGTGTCGCCGCCGAAAGCCGGGGCCACCACCGAGCGCAGGATCGAGGCTTTTGGGTAGGCCTCGACGAAGGTCACGTCAGTGTGCCAGGAGCTGGCTCGCTGGCCCTCGGCACCGTCCAGCTCCAGCAGAAAACGCGTGCCTTCGCGCACCGGTACGGTCGGGTGCGCCACCGGTTCGCCGAGCAGGTGGGCGAACGCCTCCTGGCGTTGATCGTCGAGCTGGGTCTGCTCGCGGAAGAAGATCACTTTGTATTGCAGCAGTGCCTGTTGAATGGCTTCAACAGTGGCGGCATCCAGCTCGCCGGAAAGCTGTACGCCACGGATTTCAGCACCGATGCGACCGGCCACCGGATGGATTTCAAGCGCGTGAACAGCGGGTTGTACTGCGAAAGCGGCATTGCTCATGGGTAGACCCTCATCAGACTGCTTGCGGTTGAACCGGCCGCGAAACACTGCTCTATCTATATTCTATTTGGATCTAATAGATATCTACATGCTTCGTTGACGGAATAAGAGGTTGCATTTAAAACCTCAGTCAACCCTCGTCGCAAATGCCTTCGAGCTATTTTTAGGATGCCGGAAAAGCATATGGATCTTCGCCAGTTGCGTTACTTCATCGCCCTCGACGAACACCGCAGTTTCGTGCGTGCGGCCGAGGCCATGGGCATTACCCAGCCTGCCTTCAGCCGCAGCATTCAGGGGCTCGAACACGAGTTCGGCTGCGTCCTGGTGGACCGTGGCAACAAGGATCTGCGCCCCACCCCCGAAGGCCTGGTGGTGCTGCAACATGCCCGCAGCCTGGTGCAAGGCGCGGCCCTCTTGAATGCCGAAGTGACGCAGATGACCAAGCTAGATGCCGGCGAACTGCGCTTTGGTTGCGGCCCGGCACCTGCGGTGAAACTGGTGCCGGATGCGGTGGCGCAATTCATCAACGCGCACCCGAAAGTGCGCACCTGTTTCGAGGTGGATAACTGGGAAAAACTCAGCCGTGCGCTGAGCCGTGAGGAGATCGAATTCTTCATCGCCGACATCCGCCATTTCGAATCCGACCCGAACTTCCAGACCCAGGCCCTGACGCCCAAGCGCGGTGTGTTTTTCTGCCGCCCCGAGCACCCGCTGCTGGCCAAGGAGAGCCTGTCGACCAACGACATGTTCGATTACCCGCTGGCGACCACGATGATCCCGCCAGGCATTCGAAAGCTGCTGGCGAACCTCAGTGGGCGGGTGGATTTTTCACCGAGCATCGAGACCGAACATTTCCCGGCGCTGGTGAAAGTGGTGCTGCAATCGAATGCGATTGGTGTGGGAACTGAAGAAGCGTTTGTTGAAGACATCGCCCAGGGTTCACTGGCGTTACTGCATTGGCGCAACCTGCCGCAGAACATCGAGAGCATGAATGCACGGTGCGGGATCGTCAGCCGCACCGGGTTCCGCTTGTCACCGGCGGCGCGGGCGATGATCGAGACGTTGGTGGCGGTGGACAGGCAGCAGATGGCCGTGGCCGTTTGATGTCTTTGTGGCGAGGGAGCTTGCTCCCGCTCGGCTGCGCAGCAGTCGCAATCCAGTCAACTGAACTCAGTTGAATGCATACAAGGATTGGGACCGCTTCGGCGGTCAGCGGGACCAAGCTCCCTCGCCACAGGTAATAATTTAAAGGCCGGCAGCAGCTAACTCCGGCGCCACCCAATCGCTCACCTTGAACGACTTGCGAATCAGCCTCTGCTGCGACGCCAGGTCCACGGCATCCTGCAATTTGCCAAGGAACACCGGGTCAAGCGTCGAGGGGAAAACCTCACTCAGTTTCTGATCCTTCAAATCCTGAGAAAGAATTACCGGTGGATAACTCGCCAGCCCCGACACCAACTGAATGTAGGCGTCCTTGTTGCTGTCCCGGGTCAGCCACTCCACGGCCTGCTGTTGGGCCTTGAGCAGTTTCGCCACCGCCTCCGGATGCGCATCGACAAACTTCCCGGTCCCTATCAGCACCGCCTGCACGCTGCCGGCGCCGCCCAGGTCCTTGGTATTGAGCGGCAACTCGGCCAGCCCCTTGGCTTGCAACGCCGTCAGCCCGGAACCGCCCCACGAGGCGTCGATCTGCTTCGCCGCCAGCGCCGCGACCGCCGCGTTGAAGTCGAGGTTGATGACTTTCACATCCTTCTCGCTCAACCCCTGGCTGGCCAGCGCCGCATCGAAGGACAACTGGCTGGCGGTGCCACGGAAGATGGCCACGCGTTTGCCCTTGAGGTCCTGCAGGGTCTTGATCCCCGAACCCGGCACTACGCCGAGGTAATGCTTCACCCCGCGCGCCGAGGCGCTGAGCAGTCGCGTATCCAGGCCATTGGACTTGCCGATGATGGCCGCCAGATCGCCGAGGTAGGCCAGGTCAACCTGACCGTTGGCGAACGCCTCGTTGATCACCGGGCCTGCGCCCTTGAAGAAGCTCCACTGAATTTTGATGCCTTGATCAGCGAAAGCCTTTTCGAAGATCTGTTGATCACGCAGTACATCCACGACACCGCCACCACTGTGCTGGGTCCCCGCACTCAGGTCCGGCACGGCGATGCGGATTTCCTTGAGCTCATCGGCGTTGACCGTGAAAGCCAGCAGCCCCGCCAGGGCCGGTGCGGCGAACAGACTGATGACACGTTTGAAGGGAAGGTTCATGGGTGCGGCTCCTTGGGGCAACGGGCGTTGAGGAGCCGAAAGTAGACCGAAGTGGAACCAACATTTAAATACTATAAATTCACATTTTTAGATCGTTTAGATCTATATCAACGCATCCGGGCCTCTTGGCCAGGTATGCAGGAACGGCATCGAAAATATTCTTCGAATGCATTGGATGCAGCTGAGCTGGAGGCCTTAAATGGCTTTGCTTATCTCTCAATAGCATTGAATTGAATTTTTATAGATCGATTTTGCATACACCGACAACGGAGGTCATCCATGGCCCGTGTTTCCCTTCTCAGCCTGCCGCTGGCCGCGCCACCACTGGAAAACCAGCGCCTCTGGCCCAGCCTGAATCGTCGGCTGTTGCCTTGGTTGCTGCCGATCACCCTGTTCACACTCTGGTGGCTCGCCAGCCGCAATCACTGGATGAGCGAGCAGATCCTGCCGGCGCCGAGCCTGGTCTGGAGCAGCGCACTGGAACTGTCCCAAGGCGAGTTGTGGAGCCACTTGTGGATCAGCCTGCAACGCTTGTTCTGGGGACTGCTGGCCGGGATCAGCGCAGGTGCTGTGTTGGGTGCGGCGCTGGGTTTCAGTCGTCGACTGGAGCGTCTGGTATTTCCAACCTTCGCCGGGTTGGCGCAAGTCCCGACCCTGGCCTGGATTCCGTTGTTCATGGTGTTTTTCGGCATCGGGGAAGTGCTGAAACTGGTGGTGTTGATCAAGGCCATCGTGGTGCCGGTGACCCTGCATGCGCTCGTCGGCGTGCGCGACGCACAACCAAAGCTGCGCGAAGCCGCTGCCGTGTTGCGCTTGCCCAGGCACCTGTTGATCCGCCGTCTGGTGCTGCCTGCCGCGCTGCCGGCATTCATGGCCGGTGTGCGCCTCGCGCTGGCCGCCGGCTGGACTTCACTGCTCGCTGTCGAGCTGCTCGCTTCCAGCGAAGGCATCGGCTACCTGATGGTCTGGGCGCGACAGCTGTTCATGCTCGACATCGTGTTCGTGTGCATCGTGGTGATCGGCTTGATCGGCGTGGCGATGGATCGCGGCATCGGCCTGCTGGACAGGAAACTGGTGCACTGGCCCCACCCGGCTACCGCCGAAATCCGTCGCGGGCCGCGTTATCAAGGTTGGCAGCGATTGCAACCGTGGCTGCTGCCATTGGCGCTTCTGGCCTTGTGGCAACTGGCCTCGGATCAGCAATGGATTGACGCGAACATTCTGGTCAGCCCGCTGGCCGTCCTGCACACCACCTGGAATGGCCTGCTCGACGGCACGCTGATTGGCGGCATGGCCCTGAGCCTGGGCCGAACCCTTGGCGGATTGCTGCTCGGTGGCGGGCTCGGGTTTACCTTGGGATTGCTGCTGGGGTTGTCGCGCACCAGTGAACGCGTGCTCGGCCCAACCCTCGCCGCTATCCGCCAGATCGCCATTTTCGCCTGGGTGCCGCTGCTCACCGCGTGGTTCGGTCTGGGGGAATTGGCCAAGTGGGTGTTCGTTGCCCTGGCCGCCTTTTTCCCGCTGTTTATCGCCACCCAACGCAGCGTCGCCCACCTGTCGCCGCAACTGAACGAGGCCGCGCAGGTGTTGCGCCTGAATCTGCGCCAGCGCCTCGGTCGACTGGTGCTACCGGGCGCTGCGCCGGGGATTTTTGCAGGGCTTCGGTTGAGCCTGATCTACGCCTGGCTCGGCACCATCGGCGCCGAATATTTCATGCCGTCCAACGGCGGCATCGGCAGCCAGATGATCGGCGCCCAGCAACTGCTGCGCATGGACCTGATCATGGCCGGCATGCTGCTGGTGGGCCTGACCGGTGCCCTGCTCAACCTCATTGGCCAACGCCTGGAAATCCGCGCCACTCGCTGGAGACACGCATGAACGCACCGATTGTCAGCTTCAATCACGTGGGCAAAACCTTCGACGTCGACGGCTTCACACTTGAGGCCATTCGTGAATTCAACCTGGACATCGCCGAGGGCGAGTTCGTCGCCATCGTCGGCTCCAGCGGTTGCGGCAAATCCACTTTGCTGCGGCTGCTGGTGGGCCTCGATACGCAGTTTCGCGGGCAGATCAGCGTGGACGGAAAAGCCGTCACCGGCATCGGCGGCGAGCGCGGCATCGTCTTTCAGGAACACCGTTTGTTCCCGTGGCTGAGCGTGGCCGACAACATCGGCCTGGGCCTGGTCAACGAGCCACTCAGCGCTGCACAAAAGCACAAGCGCATCAGCGATTTTATCGAATTGGTGGGCTTGAGCGACTTCGCCCGCGCCTATCCGCACCAGCTCTCCGGCGGCATGGCGCAGCGCGTGGCCATCGCTCGTGGTCTGGTGACCAGCCCACGGATTCTGCTGCTGGACGAGCCCTTCGGCGCCCTCGATGCGCTGACCCGCCAGCAGATGCAGGACGAACTGCTGGCGATCCGCGCCCGGGCAAAAATCACCACCGTGCTGGTCACTCACGATGTCGAGGAAGCGATCTTCCTCGCCGACCGCGTGGTGGTGATGGAGCCGCGTCCGGGGCGGATCAAGCAAGTGGTCGACATTGCCCTGCCCCATCCGCGCCAGCGCAGCAGTTTCGACTTCCACCAGCTGCGCGAAGAACTGCTTCACGAACTCACCAGCGACGATCACTACCAGCCCCCCGTGCCGGTGCAGGTCCGCGATCTGCCGTTGTCCTTCATTGCCTACTGAAAAAGGAAAATCTTGATGCCGCAACGTCCCAACTTTCTAGTGATCCTGGCCGATGACCTGGGCTTTTCCGACCTCGGCGCTTTCGGTGGTGAAATCAACACGCCGAACCTCGATGCATTGGCCAACAATGGCCTGCGCCTGACCGATTTTCACACCGCACCAACCTGCTCGCCGACCCGCTCGATGCTGCTCACCGGCACCGACCACCACATCGCCGGCATCGGCACCATGGCCGAAGCATTGACCCCGGACCTGATCGGCAAACCGGGTTACGAAGGGCATCTGAACGACCGCGTGGTGGCCCTGCCCGAGCTGCTGCGCGAGGCCGGTTATCAGACCTTGATGAGCGGCAAATGGCACCTGGGCCTGACCGCAGAACGGGCGCCTCACGCCCGGGGTTTCGAGCGTTCGTTTTCGCTGTTGCCCGGCGCCGCCAACCATTACGGCTTCGAGCCGACCTACGATGAAACGACGCCACGGCTGCTGAAATCCACCCCGGCGCTGTACATCGAAGACGACCAATTCATCGATGAGCTGCCCAAGGATTTCTATTCCTCCGATGCCTTTGGCGACAAGCTGCTGCAATACCTCAAGGAGCGCGACCAGACCCGGCCGTTCTTCGCCTACCTGCCGTTTTCCGCGCCGCACTGGCCATTGCAGGCGCCGGCCGAGGTGGTGGAAAAATACCGCGGGCGCTATGACGCCGGCCCTGAAGTGCTGCGACTTGAGCGCCTGGAAAAACTCAAGAAACTGGGGCTGATCGAGGCCGATGTCGAACCGCATCCGTTGATCCAGTTGACTGCACAGTGGGATGCCCTGAGCGATGAGCAACGGCAAATTTCTGCGCGGGCCATGGAGGTTTACGCGGCGATGGTCGAGCGCATGGACTGGAACATCGGGCGCGTCGTCGATTACTTGCGCCAGCAAGGGCAACTGGACAACACCTTCATCCTGTTCATGTCCGATAACGGTGCCGAAGGGGCGCTGCTGGAGGCCTTTCCGAAATTCGGCCCGCAGTTGCTGACCTATCTCAACCAGCATTACGACAACAGCCTGGACAACATCGGCCGCGCCAACTCCTACGTCTGGTACGGGCCGAACTGGGCGCAAGTGGCGACCGCGCCGTCGCGGTTGTTCAAAGCCTTCACCACCGAGGGCGGGATCCGTGTTCCGGCGCTGGTGCACTACCCGCAGCTGCCGCTGAAGGGCCAGATCAGCCACGGTTTCGGCACCGTGATGGACATCACGCCGACCATTCTGGATCTTGCCGGCGTGCGCCATCCGGGCAAGCAATGGCACGGCAAACCCGTGGCGGAAGTTCGCGGCAAGTCGTGGCTGGGGTTTCTGTCGGGCGAGACGGCGCAAGTGCATGACGAGCACACCGTTACCGGGTGGGAACTGTTTGGGCGACGGGCGATTCGGCAGGGCCAATGGAAGGCGGTGTACATCCCGGGACCGGTGGGGCCGGCGACCTGGCAGCTGTATGACCTTGGCAGTGATCCGGGGGAGATTCATGACCTGGCGTCGAGCCAACCGCACAAGCTCAGTGCCTTGATCGAGCATTGGCAGCGGTATGTGGATGAGACTGGGGTGATATTGAGTGAGTCGCCGTTTCAGCCAGACTAAACATTACCCCCTGTGGCGAGGGAGCTTGCTCCCGCTGGGTCGCGAAGCGACCCCCTTATCCCGAAAACGAAGGGGGCTGCTACGCAGCCCAACGGGAGCAAGCTCCCTCGCCACAAGTACGAGTCAGACTTGAGCGGTTTGTGTCCTAACACCTACCGCCTCTTCCTTGCGCTCAAACCGGTTGGCCCGCGCAAACGTGCCGAAATCATTGAACCGCACACCCATCTCGCGCATCACCTTGTGCCCCACCCGCACGGTCAATTGACGGATGTAGAACGGTTCCTTCACCACAAAGTGATGGATCCCGTGGCTGCTGCCGAAGTTGAAGCAGAACGCCTGCAACGGCCACAGCCACCAGGCGTTCAGCACCTGGCACTGCTGCATCACGTTGCCCGGCTCCACGTCACCGTAGTAGTGCATGTTCGAGCTGATGAAGTGCAGGCAGAACGTGCGCAACACGTTCGGGCCGATGATCACCACCGCCGCGATGTCGATCACCTGCATCACCGACAACGTCGTTGCCGACCATTCGATCGGTGCGCCCATCAGATGCGCAATGCCGTTCGCTGCGTGGAAGCCGAGAAACACGTACCAAGTACCCCAATGCATCAGCGCCAGCGGTGCGTAGACCTTCAGGGTGCGCTGGACGATGCTGATCTTTTGCGCCCAGGTCTTAGCCCGCAGCATGCGGATGAACGACGACATCATGTTGTCGCCAATCATCAAGAATCGCGCGATGCCCCAAGGTTCGCCGTTGGTGATGGCGCGTTCTTCCATGTCGGTTTCAGAGCCCGACACCTTGTGGTGATTGAGGTGCAGATGGCGGCGAATCCACGGGTTGATGGTGCTTGGCCGCGCCAGCCACACCAACCCCATCATCAGGTTGTGCAGCACCTTCCGCTTGCGGAAGTACATGCTGTGGATCAGGTCGTGTTCCAGCTCATGGGTCAACGAGGCGAAAAAAGCGTTGAGCAGCAGGCACGCCCACCATGCCATGTGCCCGCTCACGTAGAGCGCCGCCGAACCGACCATACCAGCGATGGCGAAGGCCAGAATGCCCGCGCCGAGGGCGTCCTGATGCTTGAGAATCGGGTATTGCTCGCGCAACTCGACACCTCTGGCCAGCACCACTTCACGGATATGGGCCGATCGTTGAGCTGCATTCAGTCGTTGGGGGCTTGCAGAAGTACGGTCCATGCTTCCATCCTCTGGTTATTGATGGTTGCATCCTGCCTTGCGAACCCTCGCAACGCGGTAGCCGAGAACGCCAACCTGTTGACTGGAAGCGCCAATCAGCATGACTGAACCGACCTCCCTCGCCAGCTGGACCCGCGCCCTGCGCAAGCAACTCGATGCCTTGGGCATCGACAGCACCGCCCTGTGCCAGCAAGCGGGGCTCGACCCGCAACTGATGGACGACCCGAACGCGCGTTATCCGCTGTCGGGCACCACGCACCTGTGGAATCTGGCGGTGCAGGCCAGCGGCGACCCGGCGATTGGTTTGCGGGTTTCGCGTTTCGTCAGCCCGACTACCTTCCATGCGCTGGGTTATGCGTTGGTCGCCAGCGGCAGCCTGCGGGAAGTGTTCGAGCGCATCGTGCGCTATCACCAGGTAGTCAGCGATGCCCTGGAACTGGAACTGACCCGCGCCGAAGATCGCTACTGTTTCCGCCTGAAAATTCCGATGGGCAACCCGGCCCCGGCCCTCGAAGCCATTGATGCGTTCATGGCGATTTACGTGCGCACCTGCCGCAATCGCCTGGGTCGCGACTACGCGCCGCTGGCGACCTACCTGCGCCGCCCGGAGCCGGCAGACGCGCACCAATGGCATAAAGTCTTTCGCTCGCCCGTGCACTTCGGCGCCGACGAGGACCGGCTGGAATTCGCCCTCATCGACTTCGACAGCCACCTGGACGACGCCAACCCGGAGTTGGCCGAACACAACGAAACCGTGCTCAAGCGCACCCTGGCGCAACTCAAGCTGCTGACGTGGGAACGCAAGGTCCGCGATGCCATTGAAGAACAACTGCCCGAAGGCGAACCCAGCGCCGAACACATCGCCAAGGCCCTGCACCTGAGCCTGCGCAGCCTGCAACGGCACCTGGCCGATGAAGGCTGCCGGTTCGACACACTGCTCAACGAAAGCCGCGAAAACCTTGCGCTGCTGCACCTGCGTGACCCGCAATGTTCGTTGAGCGAGATCAGTTATCTGCTCGGGTTTGCCGACACCAGCAGCTTCAGCCGCGCGTTCAAGCGCTGGACGGGGATGACGCCTGGGCAGTTTCGGGATGGGTTGCGCTGATCAGCCTTTGACCAGACTGCGCGCAATACCCTCGTTCCACTGCTCCAGCATCGCCTCTCCAACCTCGGCAAAGGCACTGTTTGCCTTTATGTGATGGCCCATCTCGCCCATCGCCATTGCCATCCCATGGATGACCTGTTGCAGCAATTCGTTACAGCGCCCCTCGGTCAAATTGCAGGCGGAGCGACCAAATCGCATCAGCATTTTGTGCTTGGGCCACGCCTTCGATCCGCCCAATAGCAAAGCCATGCTATCGGTCTTGATGTAGACCGACGTGGTGATGATGTCGTAGGCAGGTGCCAGGCTGATTGGTGCATCGACACCACAGTCTTCGTAAAGAACGCCAAAGTTCTTGAGGTGCGCGTCGCCATTTTTCAGACCCGATGACAGCGCGACGATTTTGAAAAACGACTCCAGTGCCTGATTGAGCAAAGGCGGAGAAACAAAGGCTTTGATCTGCTTGGCCGCACCTTCGTACGAACCATCGTATTTGGCTTTTGATGGCCAGGCATTGAGCACGCAGAAGTCCTCGAACCCCAGGTAACCTTTTTCATTCAGGTCGAAGCGTTCAACGATCAAAAACTTGCCGTGCTCACTGAGTTCAAACTTCGGCACCTCAAGACCCGAATGCAACGCCGCCCGCATGCAGAAATATTCATTGGCAGCGAGCTCCGGGTATTGCTCAGGACGAAAGGCCTTGACCAGATGCGTCGCCCCCCGGTGGGACAATCGATCGATGGTTGACGCGCTGTCACGCACCAGTACCTTCGGCTGTACACCGGAAACGCCTGAGTACTGGCCATAGGTCTGCAAGAGGTCCTCGAACAGACCTTGCGCACCATCATGTACAAGTAAGTCCGCCAGGCTGGTTTCAGGTGGCTGGTCGCCCGGACCCTGGGCCTTTGAAATGCCGACTCTTCCGAGCTGGTGCGGGCCGACGATGGCAAGCATCGAAAAATCGTCAAACCCTCGGACGGCCTTGCTGAAGCGACGAGTCAATTCATCGCGCAGGGCGCCTTCAGGCAGATTCATTTCAAAAACCGGTGGAACGCCCGACTCCCACGCGTAGCTCTCCAGCCGCACCGGCATGGTCAACGAGACGGCGTTTTGTTCGGGCGCGTTTTCGGCGTAGGCAAACACGGTATCAACAGGAGACTGACCACGGCCAAGGACTCCCACCGCACTGTTGGAAACGCTGATAGCCAGTCGATCCTTTTCCTGTGGCTCATCCATGGAAATCCACCTTTTTCAGGGTGTCCAGCGTCGGCCGCTTCGACTGTCGCGGCACGGCAGTCAGCTCATAACCGAAGCCATTGAGGATCGCCTCGACCTTGCGCAGACCAATTTCGGAGAGGGTGTTGTTTTCGATGCCGGAGATCGTCGCCCGGCTCATTCCGTATTGCTGTGCCAGTGTCTGCTGGGAGAGTTTTCTTTCCTTGCGTAAGGTTCGGATCAGCTTGCCAAGGTTTTCCATTTCACCACCGCGCATCGTATACAGTGCATAATTTATCAACTTAACGATTATGCATTGTATTTAGTGCAGATCATGATTGAAGTCCAGCTACATTTGCTGACGCCCCCCCCTACCGGGCATCAAACCATCGCCAATACCCGCAACCGGGCAGCATCCAGGATTTCGATTTCGCCGTAACTCAGCCCGATGACCCCCTGCCCCTGCAACTCCTTGAGGATCTGGTTGGTGGTCTGGCGTGACAGCGACAACATGGCGGCAAGCTGCTCCTGGGGCAGTTGCAGGACGCGGCGCGGTGGGGCGGTCTCGCCATAGCCTTCGGCGATCATCAGCAAGCGGTGCGCCAGCCGTGCCGGGGCCGGCAACAGGCTCAGTTGTTCGAGGTTGATGAAGGTCATGCGCAATTTCTGGCTCATCAGCAACGCCAGTTGCCGCCAGTGCTGCGGATGCTCATCGAGCAGCGCCAGCAAGGTGTTCTGGGGGATGTGCAGCAGCGTGCACTGGCCCGCGCCGTAGGCATCGTGGGTGCGCGGCTGACCGTCGAACAGGCAGATTTCGCCGAACCAGTGCGGCGGCTCCACCAGGCTCAGCAATGCTTCCTTGCCCTGCTCACTCACGGCACCGACGCGCACCGCGCCTTCAAGCACCGCGTACAGGCCGCAGGGCGGATCGCCACGTTTGAACAGCCGCTGACCCGGTGACAGGCGCCGCAGCCTGGCCGCCGACAGCAGGCTATCCTGAAGGGAAACAGGCAAATGGCTGAACCACTGACCGCTCATCAGGCGTGGACGCCAGACCTGCATATCCATGAAAACTCCTAGAGATTGTCGCCTGGCTGACAGAGCGGGAAGTGACCCCCGGGGCATGATCAATCACCCCACAGGAGAACAACAATGAAAAACCTCGTCGACCACCTCAGTCAATACGCCGCCTACCACCGTGACCCGCGCAACATCGCCTCGCACTTTATCGGCATTCCGCTGATCGTGGTGGCCGTCGCGGTGTTGCTGTCGCGGCCCGAATGGTCGCTGGGCGGCGTGTGGATGTCACCGGCGGTGCTCGTCTCACTGGCATCGGCATGGTTTTACCTGCGCCTGGAGTTGCGCCTGGGCGTGTTGATGACGGTATTGCTCGGTCTGTCGGTGTGGGCAGGCCATGCGCTGGCGCAGCAAAGCACGCTGGTCTGGCTGGGCAGCGGCGTGGCGATGTTCGTGATCGGCTGGGCGATCCAGTTTGTCGGCCATCACTACGAAGGGCGCAAACCGGCATTTGTCGATGACGTGACCGGGTTGATTGTCGGGCCGTTGTTCGTGGTGGCCGAGCTGGCGTTCATGCTGGGGATGCGGCATGACCTGAAAGAGCAGATTGAGGCGCGGGCGGGTGAGGTGCGGGTCAATCCGAAGCGTGCGGCTGTTTAGATTGCAATCGCGAGCAAGCCCGCTCCCACAGGAGATCTACGGAGTACATAGAATCCCTGTGAGAGCGAGCCTGCTCGCGAAGCTTTTGCTTTAGATGTTGGCAACCTTCTGCCAGACCTTCGGCTTGAAGAACAGCGTCTCGCCCTTCGCCAACCCGACCAGACTGTCGTGATCCTTGACCACTTCGGCTTCGATCAGATCGCTCTGCCCTTCGACCTTCAACGTCACCCGCGTCGTCGCGCCCAGCGGTCGAATATCGCGCACTTCAGCCGCGTGGTGATCTTCCAGTTCATGGCGTGACAGCGACACCTCGTGCGGGCGGAACAGCACGTGCTTGTCTTCGCCCAGGTGCAGTCGGTTCGAATCACCGAGGAAGTGATAGACGAAATCGCTGGCGGGGTTTTCGTAAACGTCACCCGGTGAACCGATCTGCTCGATCACACCCTTGTTCATCACCACGATACGGTCCGCGACTTCCATCGCTTCTTCCTGGTCGTGGGTCACGAACACCGAGGTCAGGTTGATGTCTTCGTGCAGGCGCGCCAACCAGCGGCGCAACTCTTTACGGACCTTGGCGTCGAGGGCGCCGAAAGGCTCGTCGAGCAGCAGCACTTTCGGCTCCACCGCCAGCGCTCGGGCCAGGGCAATGCGCTGGCGCTGACCGCCGGAGAGTTGCTCCGGGTAGCGATCCGACAACCAGTCCAGTTGCACCATGTTCAGCAGTTCGTGAACTTTGGTTGCGATCTGACTTTCGCTCGGACGCTGGTTTTTCGGCTTCATGCGCAGGCCGAACGCGACGTTGTCAAACACCGTCATGTGGCGGAACAGGGCGTAGTGCTGGAACACGAAACCGACGTTGCGATCACGCACGTCGTGGCCGGAAACGTCTTCACCGTGGAACACGATGTTGCCCTGGTCCGGGGTCTCCAGGCCGGCGATGATCCGCAGCAGCGTGGTCTTGCCGCAGCCCGACGGACCGAGCAACGCGACAAGTTCGCCGCTCTGGATGTCCAGGCTGATGTTGTCCAGCGCCTTGAAGGCATGGAAGTTCTTGCTGACGTTACGCACTTCGATCGACATGAATTATTCCTCCGCGGCGCTGGCGCGCAGGCGGTTAATACGGTTTTCGCTCCACTGCTTGAGCAGCAGGATGAAGAGCGCCAGGATCAGCAACAGGCTCGCCACGGCGAACGCGGCCACGTGGTTGTATTCGTTGTAGAGGATCTCGACGTGCAACGGCAAGGTGTTGGTCACCCCGCGAATGTGCCCGGAAACCACCGACACCGCACCGAACTCCCCCATGGCCCGCGCGGTACACAACACCACGCCGTAGATCAGGCCCCATTTGATGTTGGGCACAGTGACGTGCCAGAACATCTGCCAGCCGTTGGCCCCGAGCAAGCGCGCAGCTTCCTCTTCCTGAGTGCCTTGTTCCTGCATTAGCGGGATCAGTTCACGGGCCACGAACGGCACGGTGACGAAAATCGTCGCCAGCACGATGCCCGGCAGGGCGAAGACGATCTGGATGTCGTGATCCTGCAACCACGGCCCAAACAGGCCCTGGGCGCCGAACATCAGCACATAGACCAGACCGGCGATCACCGGCGACACCGAGAACGGCAGGTCGATCAGTGTGACCAGCATGCTCTTGCCGCGGAACGAGTACTTGCTCACGCACCATGCGGCGCTGACACCGAACACCAGGTTCAACGGCACCGAAATCAGCACGGCGATGACCGTGAGCTTCAGCGCCGACAGCGCGTCCGGCTCAAAGATCGCGGTGAAAAACGCCCCGAGGCCGAGCTTCAGGCCCTGGGACACCACGATGAACAGCGGCAACAACAGGAACAGCGCAAAAATCAGCCAGCCAAGGCCGATCAGGATTCGCCGCGAAGTCGCACTGCCACGACGGGCAGCGTTAGAGGAAGCGGCAGCAATAGACGATTGGGACATGGGTGCGCCTCCTTATGGGGTTTCGATGCGCCGCTGCAACAAGTTGATCAGCAGCAACAGGACGAAGGAAACCACCAGCATCAGTACACCAATGGAGGTAGCGCCGGTGTAATCGTATTGGTCGAGCTTGACCATGATCAGCAGCGGCAGAATCTCGGTTTTCATCGGCATGTTGCCGGCGATGAAAATCACCGAACCGTACTCGCCGACCCCACGGGCAAAGGCCAGAGCGAAACCGGTCAGCCATGCCGGAAGCAGTGCCGGCAACAGGATATGGCGGAAAACCTGCAAGGGTTTTGCTCCCAGGCACGCTGCCGCTTCTTCCACTTCACGGGGGATATCCGCCAATACTGGCTGTACGGTACGTACTACGAATGGAAGTGTCACAAAAGTGAGGGCAAGGGTGATGCCCAGAGGGGTGTAGGCGATCTTGAAACCCAGATCCGCTGCAAACTGACCGACCAGACCGGTAGGGGTGTACAACGCCGTCAGTGCAATACCGGCCACCGCCGTGGGTAACGCGAACGGCAAGTCGATCATTGCATCGATCACTTTTCGTCCAGGGAAGGTATAGCGCACTAATACCCAGGCCAACAGCGTGCCGATGATGCCGTTGATGATCGCGGCACACAGGGCGGTGCCGAAGCTGAGCTTCAACGCCGCCAGCACCCGTGGCGCCGAGATGATTGCCCAGAACTGATCCCAGGTGAGTTGAGCGGCATGCACGAACATTGCCGCCAGTGGTATGAGCACAATCAGGCTGAGGTACACCAAGGTGTAGCCCAGCGTCAGCCCGAAGCCGGGTATGACGGGGGAGATACGACGCGACATAAAAGTCCTTGGTTGAGAACGCACTGAGCCCCGGAGGTGAATCCGGGGCTCGTTGATGGCTATTTAAGATTACTGCGCCTGATAGATCTGGTCGAACACGCCCCCGTCATTGAAGAATTTCGGCTGTGCGGTTTTCCAGCCGCCGAAGTCCTTGTCGATGCTCACCAGCTCCAGTTTCGGGAACTGCTGGGCGTACTTGGCGGCCACATCCTTGTCACGTGGACGATAGAAGTTCTTCGCCGCGATTTCCTGGCCGGCCGGGCTGTACAGGTGCTTGAGGTAGGCCTCGGCGATCTGCTCGTTGCCCTTTTTCTCGGCGTTCTTGTCGACCACCGCCACCGGTGGCTCGGCGAGAATCGACAGCGAAGGCACGACGATATCGAACTTGTCGGCGCCGCCCTCTTCTTTCAGGGCCAGGAAGGCTTCGTTTTCCCAGGCCAGCAATACGTCGCCCTGACCGTTGTTGACGAAGGTAATGGTCGAGCCGCGAGCGCCGGTGTCCAGCACTGGCACGTGCTTGAACAGGGTTTGTACGTATTCCTTGGCCTTGGCTTCGTCGCCGCCATTGGCTTTCAGGCCATAGGCCCAAGCCGCAAGGAAGTTCCAGCGCGCACCGCCAGATGTTTTCGGGTTCGGCGTGATCACCGAGACGTCATTCTTGACCAGGTCGCCCCAGTCCTTGATGCCTTTAGGGTTGCCCTTGCGCACCAGGAACACGATGGTCGAGGTGTAAGGCGTGCTCGCTTCCGGCAGGCGTTTTTGCCAGTCGGCCGGCAGGGATTTGCCGAGCTTGGCGATTTCGTCGATATCACCAGCCAGGGCCAGGGTCACGACGTCGGCCCGCAGGCCATCGATCACCGCCCGGCCTTGCTTGCCCGAACCGCCGTGGGATTGCTGGACCTTCACGGTGTCGCCTGCGTGATCTTTCTGCCAGAACTTGATGAACTCGGCGTTGTAATCCTGGTACAGCTCGCGGGTCGGGTCGTACGACACGTTGAGCAGCTCGTAGTCCTTGGCAACGGCGGAACCGGCAAAAAGGGCGCTGGCCAGGGCGGCCAAAGCGAAATAACGAATCGACGACATGGTGAAAGCTCCTGGAATTCTTGGTGTGTTGGCTTTTTCTTATGGGATATCGCGTTGCCTGATTCGCCTCAGCCCGGCTTGTTGCCCGGCTGCTGCAAACGGAATTTTTCTTTGCGCTCGATCTGCACCACCTGGGCGTTGTGCACGGTGATTTCCACGGCGCCAAAGCGCAGATCGCGCAGGGCACTCTGGATTTCACGCAGGATGGTGGCTTCGTCTTGACCGTCGACGCTACGCAGGGATGCGCTCATATTGCTGCTCCTTCAACTGAGAGGTTGCCTCGCAGTGTCGGCACTGCTTGCGGCTTGAGAGCAATACTAGAGAGGTGTTGATATTCTTAAAAAGACTATTTAAGAATGTTTATATAACCAGAAGAGATTACTTGAAGGGACAAGGGCTTGAGGTGAATCACCCTCTTTCAGACACACCAAAAACCTGTGGGAGTGAGCTTGCTCCTACAGGGATTTTGTAAATCAGGCGATGACCGGGGCATGAGCCCAATCCAGCTGCAGCGCCGGCACCGGCCGCCCGAACCAGTAACCCTGACCCAGATCACACCCCTGCTCGAGGAGGAAAGCCGCCTGTTCGACCTGCTCGATCCCCTCGGCATGCACCTGCATGCCCATGCTTTGTGCCAAGGCAATGATCACCCGTGAAATCGCCGCATCGTCCTCATCCCACGGCAACCCGGCGACGAAGCCCTGGTCGATTTTCAACTTTTGCACCGGCAGACGCTTGAGTCGCAGCAGAGATGAATAGCCCGTGCCGAAGTCGTCAATGGCCAGGCGCACACCCAGCTCGCGCAGGCGATGCATCTGTTCCAGCGCGACTTCCGCGTCTTCCATCACCGCGCTTTCAGTGACTTCCAGCTCCAGAAACGCCGGTTCCAGCCCGGTTTCGCGCAAGACCTGCGCCACCTGCTGGTACAGCTCACGACGGGCGAACAGACGCGAAGAAACGTTGACCGCGACGAACGACAACACCACCCCCTCCTGCTGCCACTGGCACATCTGCCGGCATGCCTGCGCCATGACCCAGGCATCGATTTCAGCAATCAGACCGGTTCGTTCGGCGACCGGAATGAATTCCGCCGGCGACACCAGGCCCCGCTGCGGGTGCTGCCAACGCACCAGTGCCTCGACGCCAATCAGGCGACGGGTCTTGAGGTCGTGAACCGGCTGGTAATGGACCCGCAGCTCTTGCCGGTCCAGGGCGCGGCGCAATTCGAAGGCGATCTCGACCCGTTGCTGGGCGTGGGCCGTCAGCTCTTCGGTGTACAGGGCATAATCATTGCGCCCCGTGCTCTTGGCCTTGAACAGTGCAGAGTCGGCATTACGCAACAGTTGCTCGACGCTCAAGGCATCGCTGGGGAACAGACTGATGCCGATGCTGGTGTTGATGAACAATTGATGGTCATCGATTGAGAAGGGTGCTTTGAGGCCGTCGATGATCCGCTGGGCCAACGCAGCGGCCTGAACCAGTTGCGGACAGCTTTCGGCGAGCACGGCGAATTCATCTCCGCCCAGCCTGGCCAGGGTGATGCCCGGGCCGAACATGGCGCCCAGGCGCTCGGCCACAGCTTTGAGCAACTGGTCGCCAATGGTGTGCCCGAGGCTGTCGTTGATCATCTTGAAGTGATCGAGATCGATCATCAGCAGCGCGCAGCCACGCTTGTGGACCTGTGCCGAGGCCAGGGCCTGTTCGGCGCGGTCGGTGAACAGCAGGCGGTTCGGCAGGTCGGTCAGCGGATCGTGGTGCGCCAGGTGCATCAGCTCGTGTTCGGAGTTCTTGATTGCACTGATGTCGGTAAACACCGCCACATATTGGCTCGGCCGGCCGAAATCGTCGTGGATCAGGCGGATCGTTTGCCATTGCGGGTAAATCTCGCCGCTTTTGCGCCGGTTCCAGATTTCCCCACTCCACTCCCCGACACTGGCGAGCGTGGCAAACATCACCTGATAGAACTCGGGGGAATGTCGCCCGGACTTGAACAGATTGGGCCGCTGCCCCAGTACGTCCTCACACCCGTAACCGGTGATTTCCATAAACGCCCGGTTCACATGGACGATCACGCCTTCCCGATTGGTGACCAGCACGCCTTCGCGGGTGCAGTCGAACACGGCCGCTGCCTGGCGCAAGCGCATGCGGTCGGCATCGCGTTCACGCAGCTTGGCGCCGATACCCAGACACCGCAGCAACCGCGCACGGGCAATGAAGATCAACCCGGCGCTGAACAACACCCAGACATAACCGTTGATCAGTTGCCATCGCAGTCGCTCGGCAGAGCTATCGAAGAAACTGTTCAATAAATAGCCACTGATCTGCAGCCAAACCACAGAAAGCAACAGATAGAGCAGCGCTGCGCGCAAGGCATCGCGATAGGTGGCAGACATCCGGCGATCCATGTCCCTACAAATAGGTTGGAATTATAGTTTAAAGACACATCCAGCCACTCTTATCTGAAAGGGCGACTGGTTTTCTGTGTGGGCTTAGTGATAATGCAACGGCTGTTTTTTCTTTATCGAGGGCCCTACAGCCTATGTGGTACGAAGGTTTTCTTGGCTTGTCGCCCTGGTCGCTGGTAGCAGTCACCCTGCTGATGACCCACGTCACGATCATCGCCGTCACGGTCTATCTGCATCGTTACTCCGCCCATCGCTCCCTGGAGCTGAATGGGGGGCTCAAGCATTTCTTCCGTTTCTGGCTGTGGCTGACCACGGCGCAGAACACCCGCGAGTGGACCGCCATCCACCGCAAGCATCACGCCAAATGCGAAACCGTCGATGATCCGCACAGCCCGGTCATCAAGGGCTTGTCCACGGTGCTGCGCAAAGGCGCCGAGTTGTACCGCGCCGAAGCGGAAAACCCCGAGACCCTGCGCATCTACGGCAAGAACTGCCCCGAAGACTGGATCGAGCGCAACCTCTACAGCCGCTACCCGCTGCTGGGCATCGCGATCATGGGCGTTATCGACCTGCTGCTGTTCGGCACCATCGGCATCACCATCTGGGCCATCCAGATGATGTGGATCCCGGTGTGGGCTGCCGGCGTGGTCAATGGCCTGGGCCATGCCATCGGCTATCGCAACTTCGAATGCCGCGATGCGGCGACCAACCTGGTGCCGTGGGGCATCCTGATTGGTGGCGAAGAACTGCATAACAACCATCACACCTACCCTAACTCGGCAAAATTGTCGGTGAAGAAGTGGGAATTCGACCTGGGCTGGGCGTGGATTCAAGTCTTCAGCTTCCTGCGCCTGGCCAAGGTTCAACGGGTTGCGCCGATTGCCCATCGCGTCGAAGGCAAGGGCAACCTGGACATGGACACCGCCATGGCGATCCTCAACAACCGCTTCCAGATCATGGCCCAGTACCGCAAATTGGTGATCGGCCCGCTGGTCAAGCAAGAGCTGGAAAAGGTCGATCACTCGGTACGTCACCAGTTCCACCGGGCCAAACGCCTGCTTTCGCGGGAGACCAGCCTGCTGGATGACAAACACCACGTGCGCATCCAGAACATGCTCGAGCACAGTCAGGCGCTGAAGGTAATTTACGAGAAACGCCTGGCCCTGCAGCAGATCTGGGTCAAGACCAGCTCAAATGGTCACGACATGCTGGCGGCCATCAAGGACTGGATACACGAAGCCGAAGCCAGCGGGATTCAGTCCCTGCGAGAATTCGCCGATCAGTTGAAGACCTACTCGCTGCGTCCTGCCGCTGTCTGAAAAAACCTGTGGGAGCGGGCTTGCTCGCTCCCACAGGGTTATGTGGTGTGACTGTAATATCGCGCCATCAGTACCGCCCGGCGGGAGCCAGCTCCCTCGCCACGAAAGGCGGGAACTTCATCTGAAAAGCCCTATCTCAAAGACACTTCGCCATCCCCGGCGGGCTTGATGTTGGCCGCGATCGCGCGCGGCATGCCCTTTGAGATTTGTGTCGATGGCCCAAAAGAACCTGCAAGACTCATCTCCGTCACATTGGCCCGAGGCCGCGCAGACCCTGATAGCGCTGATGCACGCCCAAGGCGAAGTCGCACGCCTGAGCGAACGCGATCAGTTGTTCAACACCTTGCTAATGAGCGTCAACGCGGTGCTGTGGGCATTCGATTGGGAAACCCGCCAGGTGCTTTACGTCAGCCCCGCCTACGAACGGATCTTTGGCCGTTCGGCTGATCTGCTGCTGGCCGACTGCAATCAATGGCGCGACAGCATTTACCCTGACGACCTGGACTATGCCGAACGCAGCCTGGCCGAAGCGCTGGACAAAGGCGCCGTCGAAGATCGCGAGTATCGAATCATTGCCGCCGATGGCCAGGTGCGCTGGCTCAGCGACAAATGCTATGTCAACCGCCAGGCCGAGCCGGGGCAGCCGGTGATCATCGTCGGCATCGCCGAAGACATCACCGACAAGAAGCGGATGGAAACCGAGCTGCATCGCCTGGCCACCACTGACGCCCTGACCCAGAGCAGCAATCGCCGGCATTTCTTCGAATGCGCCCATCGCGAGTTCGCACACGCCCGGCAACGGGGCGAGCCGCTGTCGTTCCTGATGCTGGACATCGATGACTTCAAAATCATCAACGACACCTACGGTCACCAGGAAGGCGACAACGTGTTGCAACGCATCGCCGAAAGCGGCCGCGCGGCGTTTCGCCGTGGCGACCTGTTCGGGCGCATTGGCGGTGAGGAGTTCGCAGCGGTGTTTCCCGGCTGTACGCCGCAGATGGCCCTGCAAGTGGCAGAACGCTTGCACCAGCAGATTCAGCGATTGCGTTTCACCCATGAAGGCCAGACGTTCGGCATCACCGTCAGCCAGGGCCTGACCAGCCTGACCGCCACGGACGAAAACGTGGAGAGCCTGTTTTCCCGGGCGGATGCCGCGATGTATCAGGCCAAGCGCGAGGGCAAGAACCGGATTGTCACTGCCTGACAGGCCACCACAGGGAATCGCGTTCGCCCTCATTTCTTGCGCAAACGCATCAACTCCGGCAAGCCGATCTTGAGCAACCGCGCCGTCCGGCTCTTCGCCAGCTCCTCGATGCCCTCATGCTCGGTAAGGCGGGCCATTTGCGCCGCCATGTTCATCACCAGCGCTTCGCGGGAGTAAACCCCGCCACCGAGCTGGTAGACCGCCGCAATCAGTTCCCGCAACTCCAGTGGCAGGCGCCAGCGCGTGCGCAGGGCCGAACCATAGGCCGCGCCAAATTCAACCAGCGCTTCGCCCACTTCCTCCAGCTCGTCCAGTTCGCCACCGGCCTGCTTCCATTCCTGCAAACAGCGCAGCAACGCCAGATCGCCGAGACGATGCAACATGCCGGCGCAATAGCAGCGCTCCTGATCCAGATCGAGCAAGCGCGCCAGAGTGCGCGCGTATTCGGCGGTGTGCAGTGACAGATCCCAATAACGCTCGGCATAGTCGGCCAATTGCGGGTCACTGAGTCGAGCACTGCGTTTGAGCGCCAGCCCGAGAATCAGGTTCATGCTCTGCCCGGTGCCCAGGCGATGCAGCGCCTGGGACAGGGTTTGCACAGCTGCGCCGTGGTGCTGGGCCGCACTGTTGGCAGCGGCGATCAGCACGGCCGTGACCTGCGGATCGGTGCGGATTTCGTCTTCCAGCACCGTCAGGTCGAGGCCATTGGGATTGAGGCTGCGCTTGACCGCCACTTGTACGTCGGTCATCAGCGGGGCGCCGTCGGCCAACTCCCGGCGACGCTCCAGAAACACCGACAACGTCATGCCCGGTGCCAGCGACGGCACCTCGCACGAGACTTCTTCGCCAGCGTTCAGCAGCAACCCCTGCAACCGATGGGTCAGGCTTTCCATATTCAGTGGCTTGGTCAGGTACGCGGCCGGCGCCAGCGGCAAGGCCTCGCGCACACTGGCACTGTCGTTGCGACTGCTCATGAGGATGAAAGGCAGCGGCGGGTTGCGTTTGCGCTGACGAACGTTGCGCAGAACATTCAGGCCATCGACGCCCGGCAACTCCCAGTCGGCGATGACCAGGTCATAGGGGTTGGCGGCCAATAGTTCCAGCGCTTGCTGGCCATCGGCGCACAAATCCAGCCGCGCATCGCAGCGTACGTTCAACAACACTTCCTTGAGCAGATCCCGGGACCAGGGGTCGGCCTCGGCAATCAGGACTCTTGGAACGGCGGGTAAAATGACAGTTGTCATACAGCTCTCCCTGGCAATGCAGGAACCTTAGCCAATGCTGGCCATTCGATACAGCGCTAATGCACGGGATGTGTTTCAAGGGGCATAAAAAAACCCGCCGAAGCGGGTTTTTTGTGGATCAGGTCACACTGGGGATCAGAGCTCGGAGAAGCACTCTTCGATGATCGCCAGGCCTTTGTCCAGTTGCTCGTCCGGCGAGGTCAGCGGTACCAGGACGCGCAGAACGTTGCCGTAGGTGCCGCAGGACAGCAGGATCAGACCCTTGTCGCGAGCCTTGGCCACAACGGACGCCACGGCTGCGGCGTTCGGCTTGTGGCTGTCGCCGTTTTCGAACAGCTCGACAGCGATCATCGCGCCCAGGGCACGGACTTCTCCAATCACCGGGTACTTGGCCTGGATGGCCTTCAGGCCGGTTACCAGACGCTCGCCAACAGCCTTGCAACGATCCAGCAGGTGCTCTTCTTCGAACACTTCCATCACGGCCAGGGCCGCGGCGCAAGCGATCGGGCTACCGGCGTAGGTGCCGCCCAGGCCGCCTGGAGCGATGGCGTCCATGTATTCGGCCTTGCCGCACACACCGGCCAGCGGGAAGCCGCCAGCGATGGATTTGGCGAAGGTGGTCAGGTCGGCAGCAACGCCCATCTGTTCCATGGCGAAGAACGTACCGGTACGGCCAGCGCCAGTCTGTACTTCGTCAGCGATCAGCAGGATGCCGTGCTGGTCGCACAGGGCACGCAGACGCTTCATGAATTCTTTCGGAGCGACGTAGAAACCACCTTCGCCCTGAACCGGCTCGATGATGATCGCGGCGATGTCTTTCGGCTCGGCGTCGTTCTTGAAGATGCGTTCGATGGAAGCGATCGAGTCGTCGATGCTCACACCGTGCAGTTCGTTCGGGTACAGCGCGCGGAAGATGCCGCCTGGCATCAGGCCCATGCCGGCCGAGTAAGGCACGACTTTACCGGTCAGGCCCAGGGTCATCATGGTGCGACCGTGGTAGGCGCCGGTGAAGGCGATCACGCCGGCACGGCCAGTGGCGGCACGGGCGATCTTGATGGAGTTTTCCACGGCTTCGGAGCCGGTGGTTACCAGCAGGGTTTTCTTTTCGAAATCACCTGGGACCTTGGCGTTGATTTTTTCGCACACTTCCACGTACGGCTCGTAGGCCAGAACCTGGAAGCAGGTGTGGGTCAGCTTGTTCAGCTGCTCGGTCACGGCGGCGATGATTTTCGGGTGCACGTGGCCGGTGTTCAGCACGGCGATACCGCCGGCGAAGTCGATGAACTCACGACCTTCAACGTCGGTTACGGTCGCGTTCTTCGCGGAATCGGCGAAGATCGGGTGAATCTGGCCAACACCACGTGGAACTGCAGCGGTACGGCGGGCCATCAAAGAAGCGTTAGTCTTGCTCATACATTCCTCATTCACCGCTCATCGGGCGGCGTGGTTCAAGGATAAAGCGACGGGGAGCAACGGCGGCAGCATGCGATGATCGACTGCCACAGCGTTCCCGGCCACCGAGAAAATTCCGGTTTGAAGCGGCGCAAAGGGACAGCGCTCTCGTGCCCTTTGCGCTTGAAGCAATGCTCTTCCCGGCTTAGATGCCCAGGCAGAGGTATTTGATTTCCAGGTAATCTTCGATGCCGTACTTGGAACCTTCACGGCCCAGGCCCGAGGCCTTGATGCCGCCGAACGGCGCGACTTCGTTGGAGATCAACCCGGTATTGACGCCGACCATGCCGTATTCCAGGGCTTCAGCCACACGGAACACACGACCCAGGTCGCGGGCATAGAAGTACGAGGCCAGACCGAACTCGGTGTCGTTGGACATTGCGATCACGTCGGCTTCGTCTTTGAAGCGGAACAGTGGAGCCAATGGACCGAAGGTTTCTTCCTTGGCCACGGCAGCGTTGTTCGGCACGTTGGTCAGGATGGTCGGCTCGAAGAAGTTGCCTTCCATCGACTTGCCGCCGGACAGCACGGTGGCGCCTTTGGAAACGGCGTCAGCAATGTGCTCTTGCACCTTGGCCACGGCTTTTTCGTCGATCAGCGGGCCAGTGGTGGTGCCTGCTTCCAGACCGTTGCCGATCTTGAGCTTGGCCACAGCCACTTTCAGCTTCTCGGCGAACGCGTCGTAGACCGAATCCTGAATGTATAGGCGGTTGGCGCAGACGCAGGTCTGACCGTTGTTGCGATATTTGGAAATGATCGCGCCTTCGACGGCCTTATCCAGGTCCGCGTCGTCGAACACGATGAACGGAGCGTTGCCGCCCAGTTCCAGGGACACTTTCTTGATGTCCTTGGCGCATTCCGACATCAGCTGACGACCGATTTCGGTCGAACCGGTGAAGGACAGCTTGCGCACGATCGGGTTGCTGGTCAGCTCGCTGCCGATGTCGCCGGCGCTGCCGGAAACAACGCTGAACACACCAGCCGGGATGCCGGCACGCTGGGCCAGTTCGGCCAGGGCGAAGGCGGAGAAAGGGGTTTGCGAAGCAGGCTTGAGCACCATGGTGCAACCGGCGGCCAGGGCCGGGCCGGCTTTACGGGTGATCATTGCAGCCGGGAAGTTCCACGGGGTGATTGCAGCGGTCACGCCGATTGGCTGCTTGATCACGATCAGGCGCTTGTCTGGCTGGTGGCCCGGAATCACGTCACCGTAGATGCGCTTGGCTTCTTCGGCGAACCATTCGATGAAGGACGCGGCGTAAACGATTTCGCCCTTGGCTTCGGCCAATGGCTTGCCTTGCTCCAGGGTCATCAGGCGAGCCAGGTCTTCCTGGTTCTCGATGATCAGCTCGAACCAGCGACGCAGCTTGGTCGCACGTTCTTTGGCGGTCAGTGCACGCCAGGCCGGCAGCGCTTTGTCAGCAGCTTCGATCGCACGGCGGGTTTCGGCAGCGCCCATCTTCGGCACGGTGCCCAGAATTTCGCCCGTTGCCGGGTTGTTGACCTTGATCGTCTGACCATTGTCCGCATCAACCCACGCGCCATCGATGAAGGCTTGCTGGCGGAACAACTGGGTGTCTTTAAGCTGCATGTCGGCTTTCCTTAACAGCACCGCAACGAATGCGGAGCAAATTATGATTGTAGAAAGGCGCCTCGATAGGCTGCCGTCAGGGAAATCATTCACCGGGCTGAAGCACATAAATAGCGCACTGATTCAAATCGTGCGGTTCAGCACCCAGACAAGAGCGTTTGAAATCTCAAACGAATCCTAGGATCAAAGGGGGTAAAGGACAATAGGCTGTTCGAAAAAAAGAACGAAAACGACGCTTTTGCCTATTTTTTCTGATCAACGTAGCAAACGTGCGTTACAGCTTTAAAAAAACGCAGGCGATTCAGCAGCATGGACGCCCGCAGTGCATATGCGTATCATGGCGCCCGCTGCACCAGTAGCTCAGCTGGATAGAGTACTGCCCTCCGAAGGCAGGGGTCGTGGGTTCGAATCCCGCCTGGTGCACCATACGTTGTAGCGAGAAAGCCTCAGGTCTTATGGGTCTGGGGCTTTTTTGTGGGTGTTGTTTTTAGGAAACTCATGCCCCCCCGTTCAACGGTTGCTGATAGTCGCCGCACCGAAGTGGCCGACCACTAAAATCACGAACAGCCAGGCCAGCAGCGAATGCAGCCTCCCGAGGCTGGCCACCCCGCCGATATCCATGCCGTTCCTGGCGACCATCTGCTGGTCGAAGACTTTCAACCCTTAGCCGTTACCGAGCATCAGGAAAATGCCAGTGATCGGCATCAGCAGCAGGCTGCGGGCTTTGAAACGGCCTAAAGCACCTAATCCACATCCTCTCCAAAGTTTCCTTGGCCTTATCTTCTTGAGTTTGATTAAAATGATGGCACATTGCCTCAAATCACAATGGATTGTCCCTTTCGGGATTTCTTACGCTCATAGAGATATTAGAAATGATGATGTTAAAACGCTGCCTGGTGCTTTCGATTGCTGCCGTTCTTGCTGGCTGCCAAACGAGTGGTGAGGAGTATCAAGCAGATGTATTCGACGCCACTCAGGTAAACACTCAGCAGGAAGCTAAAACCGTCAAAATCCTTACGATTTCGCCGAGCAAGATAAAAGTCAGCAACGAAAAGAACAAAAAAGCAGCCATGATGGCGGGCGGGGTACTGGGTCTGATCGGTGGTGCCGCACTGGGCAACACTAAAAACACTGACACGGCCATTGTCGGCGGTGTAGCCGGTGGCGCTGCAGGCGCCATGGCGGGCTCGATGGTCAATGACACCACCCTCGTACCGGGCGTGCTGATTGGTTATTCCGAAAGCGGCAAGATCTTCACTTCTGCCCAGGTGGGTCGCCCTTGTGAGTTCAAGGTTGGCGAAATATCCCTGATGGTGATGACGATCTCCAACGAAACACGCATTCAGCCGAATGCGACCTGTCCAGAACCCAAGAAAAGCTAAGGGGTCGGACATGAAACATATAGTTCTGGGCTCCGTCCTCGCACTGCTCACCATGCCGACATTGGCAGGCCAATTCGACAATCTGTATCAAATCGAACAGCAAACCAAACAGGCTGAAGCCGCCGCTGAGGCCGAACGCCTCCGTCAGGCGGCAGCCGACCGGGCACGCGAGGAAGCTCGTAGCGCTGCTGATCGTCGGCAACGGGCAGTGGCACAGCAAGCTGCGCAACAAAGGGCCCTCGAGCAGCGCAAGACACAAGAAACTGAACATAAGCGTGTTCAAACCCGTGAAGAAGGCTTCGAAGACGAATTGCGCGCACTGGACCTGGAAGAGCGCCGCCTGGCACTACAGGCCAAGCGCGCGCGCACCGCACGTGCCAACGACTACATCGATGCGGAGTTGCGTGATAGCGCGGCACGCACCGACGTGATCCAGTCTGAAGCCGACTCGGCACGCAATGTGACCTCCGGTGCCAAGTCTCTGCTGGAAGATACCGGCAAGGCTGACGTCAACCGCTCCAGCCGCTTGTTCGGCGAGTAATCTTCCTATCGATCTTCCCCGGACCCTGGTCCGGGGCATCCGTTATCAGAGATGAATTCATATGCTGCGTTTATGTACGCTGATTGCTGCGGGACTACTGCTGAGCGCCTGCTCCAAAGAAGCCCCCAAAGCCCAGGTTCCAGCTGTCGACCTGCACGGACAACTGGTGGTGGATCAGGAGATGACTACCAGTCGTCAAGCCCAAGGCATCAATGGTGAATATTACAAGCGCGTCCTCACCGTTAATGGCCAAGACATGGTCTTTGCCGATTTCATCAAGCAATTTTGCTCTGACGCCAACACCCGCGACGAAACTTGCCTGAAAGCCTTTCGCATCAAGAAAATCGATGATGTCAGCGGCGCAACCAAATTTCTCCCCAATGGGCTCTGACACTAGCAAGTACGCCAGACACAGCACATAAGGGCTTTTACCTGGACCCACAAAAAAACCGCCGAAGCGGTTTTTTTTCATTCTGTAGTCCAGTCGAACTCGTCGTACTCATCATCGTCCTCGTCGTCCTCGAAAATCTCCTCTTCAAGGTCGTCGTCTTCAACCACGTCTTCTTCCGGCTGGTTCAGCAGAAAATCCTTGCGACTCTCGGTAATTGCTCGCCGCAGTTCCTCGCCCTTTTGTGGGCAGTTGAGCATTTGGGCGATGCGGTCGATTTTTTTTGCCACGGCATCCTCCAACGCATCGGCTATAGCCTGATAGTGCGCGCTTTCGGGGGTGGATGCCAAATCCCCGGAATGCCGCGCACTTCAGTTTTCTGCTAATCCGCCGGGGCGATCAGCCTTCAGCGGTGATAGCGCCGCACCACGCTGCTGTTTCTCAGGACGTGGCCTTTGATTTTTTCCAGCAACTGCGCGCGGGTCAGGCCGGCGGGCAAGGCGTCCGGGGCCAGGTCCAGGGCGTAGATCTGGATGATGTAGTGGTGCGCGCTGTCGCCAACGGGCGGGCAAGGGCCGATGTAGCCGGTGGTTGCCTTGCTGTTGGTACCGCCGACGCCTTCGAGGCCGGGTTTGCTACCGGCGCCGGCCGGGATCTGGTGGGTGACAGCCTTGATGCCGTAGTGCACCCACTGATCGACACCCTGGCCTTTCTGGCCGTCAGGGTCGTGCATGACGATGGCGTAGCTTTGGGTGGCTGCCGGGCCGGCGTTCCAGTTCAATGCCGGGGAAATATTATGTCCGCCACAACCTGCGGAGTCGCTGGCGGCGGCGGACGTGAACAGACGGTCATCGGAGACGCCGGGAATGTTCAGGGTGAAACGTTCCTGGGCCTGCGCCGGAAACTGCACGCAAAGGGCGACTGCCAAGGCCGCGAGCCAAGGGTTCATTGAGGTCAATCGGGGCATACCGGAGCACCTTGTGCGTGTTGGGCCGTCGTCGGCGTGCAAACTATAGCCGGACCGTTCACGTCGTGGCAGGGGGGAATTGGCTGAACCTCGCGATAAGTACCAGACTCATAAGTGAAACGTCTGTCTGGAGAGCGATCATGACTCTGCATCGCGTTGCGCGTGTCGCCAATGTGCCCGAAGACCGGGGTCTGGAAGTGCAGGTCCGGGACAGCAAAATTCTGCTGTTGCGGACCGGCGATCAACTGCGCGCTTATCAGGCCGAATGCCCGCATGCCGGAGCCCCGCTGGCGGACGGGGCGATATGTCTTGGGCGCCTGACCTGTCCGTGGCACAAGGCGCAGTTTCGGATCGAGGATGGCGGGCTGTGTGAGCCGCCAGCCCTGGACAGCCTCAAGCGCTATCCCCTCGAAGTCCGTGACGGCGACATCTGGGTCGGCGACCAGCCGATGCCGGGTGCCCACCCGCCACCGGCCGACGATTCACGAACCTTCATCATTGTCGGCGCTGGCGCGGCAGGCACGGCGGCGGCAGCGTGTTTGCGCGAGAAAGGTTTCGGCGGCCGATTGCTGTTGATCGACCGCGAAGCCGATGCCGGATACGACCGCACCGCGCTGAGCAAGTACGTGATCGCCGGGGAGATGCCTCTGGACGAAGTCCCGCCGCTACGCGACGAGGACTTTTACCGCGAGCAGCGGATCGAGCGCCTGCGAGGCGAAGTTGCAAGCCTGGATACGCCAAACCACACGCTGCGGCTGACTGACGGCCAATCATTGACCTACGACGCCGCACTGCTGGCCACCGGCGGCGTGCCTAACACACTGACGCTGCCCGGCGCCAACCTGCCGCAAGTGTTCGTCCTACGCTCCAAAGCCCATGCGCAGCAGATTCTCGACAGCGCCAGCGCCGGCCAGCGGGTGGTGATCATCGGTGACAGTTTCATTGCCATGGAGTCCGCCTCGTCCCTGCGCCAGCTTGGCCTGCACGTGACCGTGCTGGCCCGCCACGAGGTGCCGTTTGCCAAACAGTTCGGTGACACGGTCGGCAAAGCCATTCGCGCGCGACATGAAGCCAATGGCGTCGAGTTTCATACCCAGGGCAATGCGGTACAGATCGAAGGGACGGACAAGGTCGAGGCCGTGCGCCTGGACAACGGCCAACACCTGGCGGCCGATCTGGTGCTGGTCGGCATTGGCGTCACGCCAGCCACAGCGGCCTTTACCGGGTTGCCGATAGAGCAGGACCACTCGCTGCGTGTCGATGGCGCAATGCGCGTGGCCGACGGCCTCTGGGCGGCTGGCGATATCGCCACGTTCCCGCTGAACAACCAATACCTGCGCATCGAACACTGGCGACTGGCCCAACAGCAGGCGCGGATCGCCGCGGCCAATATGCTGGGCGGTGACGAGCATTACCTCGACGTGCCGTATTTCTGGACCTGGCATTTCGGTAAAACCTACGACTACCTCGGGCACGCCGAGGCCTGGGACGAAGTCGAGTTCAAGGGCGACCCTTACGATCCGCCGTTCATAGGCCTGTTCGGAAAAAACGGCGTGGTGTCGGCGGCGGTAGCCTGCGAGATGGACCGGGCCATGGCGATGCTCGCCGAGCGGATGAAACAATCCTTGCCCTGGGAAGAGGCATGGCGCCTGATCCGTGACGTCCCCTAGACATGCCGGACAGCAAAACGCCCGGCGCCTGCGCGATGCAGAGGCCGGGCGTTGCAGGGTTAACAGCCGCCGTTATTCAGTGGCACTGGCATCTGCGAACTTGCTCATCACAAAACTGGCAAACTCTTCGACGGTCATTTTCTGGCCGTTGAAGTCCACCTGATTGTTGGCGTAACGCAAGTTGGTGACGATGTTGTTGCCGTCCAGTTTTGCCAGTTGGCTACCGACCGCCATGCTGCTGAACATGTCCGCGGTGGCGGTGGCCTGGTCGGCAATCAGCTTGGCGTCGGTCTGACCGTCGATTTGCGACTGCACGGTGAGCACATCGACCAACATGGCTTTGGACACTTGCAGCTTGAAGTCCAGCAGCGCGATCAACTGCCTGACCAACTGATCGGTTGGCAGATCGATGGCTTGTGGCTTGGTCAGGTCGAGCACCATGTTGGCGCGGCTCTCACCGTTGGCGGTGTTGAACGACAGGTTTTCCAGGGCCACTTGTGGTCCGGCCGCCAGCAGTTTTTCCAGGCTGGACTTGAGCAGCGCCTCTTCGGCTTCGGTCAGTTTCAGCTCTGGTGCCGGCAGGCCGGCCGCCGTTGCTTCGGCCGCCGCCCTTTCATACGGCTGCAGTTTGGTCTGGTAAACCTGCATCAATGACAAGGTCGCCGGAATGTCGAGGTTCTTCAGGCTCATGGCCAGCGCACCGGAACCGATGGTCTTGCCGTTGAAAGACACGTCACCGACCTTGTAGTCGGCACGTCCGGAGGCGTTGCTGCCCTTTTCTTCAGTCAGGTTCTTCATTTCGAACTTCTTGAAGTCCAGCACCGACTGCTTGACGCCGAAAGTCGATTTGCCGCTGGCCAATTCAACGACGTTCTCGCCAGTGTAGAAACCGTAAGTACTTTTTGTCAGGTTGCTGGCCAGGGTCAGGCCGTTCAACTCAACCTGCACCGGCGCCTGGTCTTCGGACACGGTGGTCACCTTCAGGCTGTCCATGTAGCCGTTGGCCTTGACCTTCTGCGCCTTGGCGCTGGCGTCGATGTCCATGCTCAGGCCGGAGAACTTCATGCTCGACTTGTCATCCAGGGCCATTTCCAACGGCTGCAACTCGAAGGTGCCATTGGTAGCGTTGTCGTAGCCGATATTGACCACGCCGGTCAGCGGGGACTTGTCCTTGGCAGCGGCAAACCACTTCTCGGTGAGCGGGGTCTTTTCCAGCTCGTAGTGACTGGTCGCCAGGACCGGCAGCCATTTGAGCGACATCAGGCGCGAGAACGGCAACGGGCCGTGTTCGATGTGATCGACAAACAGCAACTCGACCGGCGCTTCGCCGAACATTTCGCCTTCGCCCTTGAGGCGATAGTGCGCGGTGCTGCTGAACACATGACGCTCCAGCGACACCAGTTCCAGCGACGCGGTGCCGTTGGAGCCGACCATCGCCGCCTGCAATTCCTTGTTGGCATCAGCGATCGAGGTGTTCAGCACACCTTCGATTTTGGTGCCGGTGAACCAGGCTCCGCCTGCGCTGATGGCACCGATTGCGACAACAATTCCCAGTAGCACGCCTGCTGATTTATTCATGTATGACCCGTTCAATGTCCGTTGTTGAAAGTGAGGTCGTCTTCCCTGAACCCATGACGGGTTGCGGCTCGACTGCGCTGAAAGTGAATTGCAGATTAGCACCGGGCGCGACGAACGGCTCAATGTTTAAAGGTGAAAGAGTGTCTTTGGGGGTGGTGACACGGTTGGAGATATTCGCAGTCAATGCATTCGCCATCGCGAGCAGGCTCGCGATGGCGATCGAACAGCCAATATCAACTCAAGAGTATTGGACCTCGATCTCATCCAACTGATGATCAAAACTTTTGAGCCGCGCAGTCCAGGTGTACACCAGCACTTCGAAGTCGCGGTTGATCACCGCCCCGCCCGTCACTTCCGAACGCGGGTCGCAGACGTCCAGTTGATAGCGTTCGCGGGCCATGGCCGTGGCGACATCCGCCAGTTCCCGGGCATTGCTGAGCCAGTGCCGACCGTCGTCAGCCACCTGCCGATCCAGCGCCAGACACTGTTTTTTCAGGCTCTCGAGGCTTTTTTCCAGCGGAGTGCCGGTCAATTCGCCCATGACTTCCTGAAAGGTGCGCCCCGGTTGCCAGTAACTGCCCCAGAAATAACGGTCGAACACCGTTTCGACACGACGCAGCGCCACCTTGGTGTCCCAGATCAGGACCAGGGTCTTGCCTTGTTCGAGTTGTCTTTTCTTGATGCGTTGGTTCTGGACCGAGGCCCAGGCCACCACCGCAATGGACATCACGGCAATCAGCGCGGCGGCACTGTCGAGGAACGCCAGAGCCTTGTCGATCTGGTGGGCCAGCATGATGCCGTAGAAATAGGTGGCCGACAGCAGCACCAACGCCACGATGGCGCACCAGAAGCCGAGAGCATAAGGGTTTTTCATTATTGGTTTCCCCCTGAACTGCGCGAGCCTTGTGCGAAGAAAGAGCGCTTTGCACGGGGCGCCCTCCAACTCTTCAAAGCATAGCAACGGCCTCAGGGTTTGCCGGAGTTCGACGCTTGCGTTCGTCCGCTTTCCCAACCGCCGCCCAAGGCGAGGAACAAATCGATCTGACTGGCGGCAACCTGGGTGTTCGCGGCCGCCAGTTGCGCCGTGACGTCGATGTAGGCGCGGGTGGCTTGCAGGTCCGCCAGGAACGAGGCGCGACCGGCCTGGAAGAAGCGGTGGGTCTGGTCGGCCGCCAGTTTTGCCGATTGCTCGGCATCGGCCAGTGCGTCGCGGCGCTGCAGCAATGCCGTGTACTGGGCCAGGCCGGTCTGGGTTTCGCGAATGGCGTTGAGCACCACCCCGTCGAAATGCGCCAGGGTCGCCTGGGTAACCGCTTCGGCTTCGCGGATGCGCGCCCGGGCGCCGTTGGTCGGCACGTTCCAGGTCAGCGACGGACCGAAGCCCCAGCGGTTGGTAGACGGGTCGCCGAGATCGTCCAGGATACCGACGGTACCGATGGTCGCGCCGATGCTGATGTTCGGGTACAGCTCGCCCGTGGCGACACCAATTCCGGCCGTCGAGGCCGCCAGCCGACGCTCGGCCTGCCGTACATCGGGACGACGCTTGAGCAACGCGGCACCATCGCCCACCGGGATCAATTGCGCGATTTTTGGCAGCTCGTCACAGGTGGCGGTGCCAGCCGGCAACTGGTCCACCGGCTTGGCCAGCAACATCGACAAACGATACAGCCCGGCCTGACGTGCGGCTTCATAGCGCGGCATGTCGGCGCGCAGGGATTTGAATTGGGTCTGCGAACGGGTGACCTGGGTTTCGTCGCCTCGCCCGGCATCGCGCAGGCGCTGGATCAGCGTGGTGCTCTGGGCTTGCAGGTCGAGGGAGTGCTGGGCGATTTCCCGCTCTTCATTGGCTGCACACACTTGTGTGTAGGCGCGAACCACGTCGGCCACCACGGTGATGCGTGCAGTATCGGCGGCGGCCTGCGTCGCATCGGCATTGGCCTTGGCCGCTTCGATACCGCGTTGCAAGGTGCCGAACAGGTCGAACTGGTACGACGCACTGATGCCGATATCGCCGATGTTGGCCACCGGCACTTTTTCCGGTATCAGGAAGGCCTGGCCGGACTCCTGCAAACGCTGGGCGCCCATTTTCACGCCGCCGCTCCAGCCACCTGCCGCTTCGGCCTCATCGACCTGAGCGCGGGATCGCGACAGGCTGGCCGCCGCCACGCGCAAATCGGTGTTGGAGGCCATGGCCTGCTGCACCAATTGGTCGAGTCGCGGATCCTTGTACAGGCGCCACCAATCGGCCGGCACCGGCGCGGAAACCACCGTTTTACCGTCGACCGCCAGATCGCCCTGCAAGTCTGGACGATGGACAGCCGCCTCTTCAGGCAAATGATAATCCGGCCCAACCATCTGACACGCCGACAGCAGCAAGCCTAATCCGGCGACCGCCAAACCCGAGGCCTTGCTCATTGCGCCGGCTCCCGTTTCTGATCGTCGATGATCGATACCGTGGCGGTGCGCCCGGCGATCATGCGGAAATCTTCCGGCACGTCGTCGAAGGCGATCCGCACCGGAATCCGCTGGGCCAACCGCACCCAGCTGAACGCCGGATTGACGTTGGGCAGCAGGTTGTTGCCGCTGGTGCGGTCGCGGTCTTCGATGCCGGCGACGATGCTCTCCACATGCCCACGCAGGCGCGCATTGTCGCCGATCACCCGGATGTCGACGCTTTGCCCGATATGGATGCCGTTCAGTTTGGTTTCTTCGAAATAGCCATCGATATGGAACGAGTTGCTGTCGACCACCGACAACACCGGACGCCCGGCGCTGACGAACTCCTGGGCCCGTGGCGCGCGATCGTTGACGTAGCCGTCCACCGGGCTGCGGATCACCGAGCGGTCGAGGTTGAGCTGCGCGCTGTCCACCGCCACCTGGGCTTCCATCAAGGCCACTTGGGCGCGGGCCACTTTCGACTGGCTTTCTTCCAGTTGCTCACCCGGCACCAGGTTGCCAAGCCCCTTGTTCCGCTTGGCCTCGCGCTGGGCCTGGGCCAGGGTTTCTTCGCGGTCGGCGACTGCCGCTTTCGCCTGGCGCAGGGCCAGTTTGAAGCGGTCAGGATCGATGCTGAACAGCACCTGGCCACGCTTGACCAACTGGTTGTCGCGCACCTCCACTTCCTGAATCAGCCCGGAGACATCCGGCGCGATTTGCACGATGTCGGCACGGATGTGCCCGTCGCGGGTCCAGGGCGCGAACATGTAATACATCACCATGCGCCAGACCACGACAACGGCGAAGCTCACGATCAGCAGGGTCAACACCACGCGACCCAGGGTTAGAAACGGTTTTTTCATGTCATCAGGTATCGACTGAGTGAGTCCACGGCGCCAAGCAGCAAGGCGTAGAGGGCCACGTTGAACAATGCCCGGTGCCAGACCAGACGGTAAAAGTGCAGGCGCGTCAGCACCCCGTGCACCAACAGGTACAACACATACGTAATGCCCATCAGCACCAGCAGCGTGGGCAGGAACACCCCGCTCATATCCAGGTCACCGATCATAAAGGCGCTCCATCAATGCCATGGGGAAGCGGCTCTTCGGGCTCGGCGGAGCCGACGAATTCGACGCCGGGCAACAGTGCCAGGCGCAGGCCGCTCAGGGCGTGCAGCAGATGCCGACGGGTTTCGTCATCACCGGCACCGCTGAGGGCGCGACGTGTGCGGTCGAGGGTCATCAGCAACGGGCTCGGTGCCTGCAGGCGTTCACCGGCCTTGAGACAGGCCTTGAAGTACTCGCCCACCTCGGCCACCACCTGACGCAGCAGCACCTGCGGCACACCAAGGACCCGCGGCGTATAAGCGAGCAGGTCCAACAGATTCAGCGCCACCCGCACTTCCCGCAGCGCCACGCCGGAGTCCTGGCCGGTCATGGCCAGGCGCGGCAGATGCTGCATCAACCGATCGAGCATCCGTATGCCCAGAAGCCGATGCTCAGACAACGTGGCCGGCTCGGAGAGGCTGACGATGTCACGCCAGCTGAAACGGGTCAGGCGCTTGGCCGCCAGTTCGGCACCGAACGGCCGGGCAATCAGGGTCCAGATGAACGCGAACAGCAAACCCATGGGGCCGGCCAGGTTGGAGTTGGCGAAACTGAGGAAGTCCGCGTCGTAAGCGCCCTGAATGCTGATGAAGGACGAGGTGTTGACCAGAGTCAGCAGCATGCCCAGGTAAAACTGCGGCTTGACCGTCAGGGTGCCGATGCAAATGAACGGCACGGCAAACGCCAGCACCAGCATCGGAAAGTCATGCAGGTTGGGCAGCACCAGAAACAGATAAAGGCTGGCGAACACCACCGACATCGCAGTCCAGAAAAAGAACCGGTAAATCTGCGGCGCCGGGTCGTCCATCGAGGCAAAGAAACTGCACGCCACCGCCGCCAGGATCACGGCGCTGCCGCCATCGGTCCAGCCGAGCAGAATCCACAGCACCGAAGCGACGATAATCGCGGTGACGGTGGACGCCGCGGAATAAAACATCAGGCCGCGATCCAGGAACGGGGATAGCCGTCCCAGCCGCCAGTGCCGATACACCGCGCGCCAGCTGTCCTGGCTTTCGCACTGGATGGCGTATTGCAGGCTGCGGCAGTCCTGCCACAAATCGATCCACTCGCCGAGTCGGTAAATGGCGTTGGAGAACAGCAGTTGCTTGCGGTCATCCAGCGCTTCGGGAGCCGGTTGCAGGGCCTCAAGTTGATCCTTCAAGGCTTGCCAGCGGTCGAGATCGGCATCCTTGTGCTCGAGCCATTCGGTGGTGGCGGCCAGCAAGGGTGCGAACTTGTCCACAAGCTCCGGGGTGCGCCGTTCCAGGGCGTAAAGCGCGTCGTCGAGGGCATCGATCACTGGCAGCAGGTGAATCATCCGTCCGCGCAATTCCTTGGTGTTACGCACTGTCTGCGGACGCGAGCCTTCGTGGGGCAACTGACCGATCATCAGCTCCAGGGAGTTGAACGTGGCGACCATCGACGCGCGCAACGCACTGACTTCTTCAGGCTGCACGTTGCGGCTAAGGAAACGCAGGCTGTAGGTCGATGCATCGGTAAACCATTTGCTCACCGAATCATTGAACACCGGCGCCAGGCGCCGGGGCCAGAACATCGCACCGACCACCGCCGCCACGGCGATGCCCAGAAAGATTTCCTCGGTCCGCGCTTCGGCCACGTCCCATACGCCGAGCGGGTTGTTCACCACTGGCAGGGCGATCAACGGCAAGGTGTAACCGGCGAGCATCAAGGCGTAGTTGTTGGCCGTGCGCAAATGCAGGGACAGAAACAGCAGAGTCCCGGTCCACAGCGCGATCACCACCACCAGCACGTAAGGGCTCTGCACGAACATCGGCACGAACAAAACCGCCGCCGCAGCGCCGATAAAGGTGCCGACCGCCCGGTACAGCGCCTTGGAACTGGTGGGGCCGAGAAACGGACTGGAAACGATGTACACCGTGGCCATCGCCCAGTACGGACGCGGCATTTGCATGAGCAGGGCGATGTACAGCGCGATCATTGATGCGGCGAAAGTGCGGACTCCGTAGAACCAGTCCCGCGCCGGGGGCATGCCCGAGAAAAATCCGTTCAAGAGTTGGCCACCGATGGCGGCGTGGCCGCTTCAAATGCTCTCAGTACCCGCAGCGTAGCCTCCAGATCACTCTGGTCAATGCCTTCCAGGACTTCGTGGCGCAAGCGCACCAGCTCCACTTCGACCGCCTGCACCAGCTCCCGACCGGTTTCGGTCAGGCTCAGGCATTTGGCGCGGCGGTCCTGTGCATCTTCGGTGCGGCAGACGTAGCCGCCATGGCACAACTGATCGAGCAGGCGCACCAGCGACGGACTCTCCATCCCTGCTGCCTGGGCCACCGTCACCTGGCGCACACCCTCGCCCAGACGCCCGATCATCAACAGCGGAACGGCGCAGGCTTCGGAGATTCCATAGTTGGCCAGCGTGGTCTGGCAGATTTTGCGCCAATGCCTGGCGGCCACCACCATGGCGCTGCTGATGTTCATCTGGAGAACGTCGAGGTTATTCGGCACGAGGGACAATACACACTGTTAGTTTGCTAACTATCAATATTGCATTGGAGGGGATTTTCCGTCAAGTTTTGAAACAAATACGTAACAGCGACCTGCCAAGAGCCATCAACGTTTCTTGGCTCGCTCATACACTTGACTGCGTTCGCGCTTTCCTACAGCAACGACAGAAACGACGACGCGCTCATCTATCACCTCGTAGACGAGTCGATATCCCGATGACTTCAACTTGATTTTTTAGCAGTCGGGCATGCCATGGAGTGAGTCGGAAGGGATTCGAGGCATTTCGAGCCGCTCTGCCAACTTCTTTTTGAATTGCTCACGTAGCGTGTGCCCCAGCTTGTCCCATTCCTTGCGTGCAGACGGCAGAAATTCGAGCTTATAAGTCATCCAGCGTTACCGGGATCGGTGTTTCATGACGACGAGAACGCACGATTTCCGCCAATTCCAGATCATCCAGGCGCTCCATCATGGCTTCGAACACATCGGCAGGGACCATATACCCCATGACACGATTGTGATTGAGCACTGCGACGGGCCCTCCATGGGCGCCATTCAAAACGGCAGAGGGGTTTTTCTTTAGTTCAGACACGCTGACAGCCATATCAGCCAAAACACTTTGCATAATTAAGACCTCAAATGAGGTCTTAATTCTGGTCAATTATTGTATTCAGAGCAACCTCGGTTGAGCACCGCCTATCAGTTTTCTACACCCCCCGCCCCTTCCTCAACATCACATCCAACTGATCCACCACCTCCGCCCAATCCGCGTCATCGAGTATCTCCTCACGCAGAAGCTCCGCCTGACTCGGGCTCCAGAAAAAAGCATCCGCAAGGTGCAGTTCCGGTTTGAGCGGTGAATGGGTGGCGATGAATTTATCAATGCTTTCGGCGTCGTCCGGCAGGCCGAGTTGCTTGAACAGGGATGGAAGGTTGTGGGTCGGATTTTCCATGACGAACTCCTGATTACCAATTTAGGGACCGCTGCGCGGTCATTCGCGAGCAGGCTCGCTCCCACAGGAAAATTCGTTCTCCCTGTGGGAGCGAGCCTGCTCGCGATGATGGCAGCGAAGACACCGCAGACTCAATGACTCAACTCCCGCACCTCGGCATGCGGCACCATTTTCAGAAACTCGGGCATGTCCATGCGCACCAGGTTGACGTGGTTGCCGGCCTCCAGATAGATGTCTTTCTGCCGGGTCAGCATCGGATCGATCACCACCTCCAACCCATACGACTCACCCAGCGCCGGTACGGCACCGCGTTCGCAATCATCGAACAGGTGCGCCAGGTTGCTTTCGCGGGAAACCTGCCACTCACCGCTGCTTCGGACTTTGCTCAGGTCAAGGTGACGGCTGGCGGGTAGCACGGCCATCAGGTAATGCCCATGGTGATCGTCGAGGATCACCGATTTGGCCACCCGTTCGGCAGGAATACCTGCGACCCGCGCCGTTTCAAGGCTGCTGGCCGAGTGTGGGTGGCTGACGATGTCATATTCGCATTGAGCCTTTTCCAGGCTTCGCTGCACGGTTCTTGCCATACGCATGATGCACCTCGGTGTCCGCCATGATCGCTTGCGGACGATGATTAAAGCTTGGCTTGCGTAGTAAAAGTCTAGGCCCGCCGGCGCGATCCGGCGGGAAATCCGCCCATCGGCCGACGATGACAATTGAGCAAAATTCATACAGGCCAAGGCTCAACTAAACTGTATGCAGAGCCACTCCACGACTCTCCCGGAGGGTCAAGTGATCACGCGTTGCTGTGCAGTTGCGTTGCTGTTGGCGTTGAGCGGATCGGCCGGTGCTGCCGACACGGTTGTGGTGCTGCTGCCCAACCCCGTCGGGATCTGGCTGATCACCTTCGGCATCGCGTTCCTGATCGCCGAGGCGGCCCTGCCCAATTACGGCGTGATCGGCTTGGGCGGCATCGTGATGTTCGTGATCGGTGCAGTGATCCTGTCCAATACCGAAGTGCCCGTGCCGTTGATGATCGGCCTGGGACTGATCAGCGCACTCTTGCTGATCTACCTGGTGTTTCACGCCCTGAAGACCCGACCGCGCCACACCGTCAGCGGTGATGCCGGGCTGGTCGGCAGCGAAACGCCGGTCACGTCAGTGCAACTCGGCAACGCCTATGGCGGCTGGGTTCATCTGCAAGGAGAACGATGGCAAGTGCTCAGCGCAACGCCGCTGCAACCCGGGCAACAGGTGCGGGTGGTGGGGCGCAAGGGCTTGCTGCTGCAAGTGGCCGCGGCTGACGCGGCGCCGGGCGGAGAATAGTCATGGGTTTGCAATTGGGTCTTGTCGCGCTGCTATTGTTGATCATCGCACTGGCGGGGGCGACGTTCCGCATCCTGCGCGAATACGAGCGCGGGGTGGTGTTCCAGCTCGGGCGCTTCTGGCAGGTCAAGGGCCCTGGTCTGATCCTGCTGATTCCGGTGGTCCAGCAAATGGTCAGGGTCGATTTGCGCACCGTGGTGCTGGACGTGCCGCCGCAAGACGTGATCACCCGCGACAACGTGTCGGTCAAGGTCAACGCGGTGCTGTATTTCCGCGTACTTGATCCGCAGAAGGCAATCATCCAGGTCGAGGATTTCCTGGCCGCCACCAGCCAATTGGCGCAAACCACGCTGCGGGCGGTGCTGGGTAAACACGAACTGGACGAACTGCTGGCCGAACGCGAACGCTTGAACCTGGACATCCAGCAAGTGCTCGATGCCCAGACCGACGCCTGGGGCATCAAGGTCGCCAACGTCGAGATCAAACACGTGGACCTCAACGAATCGATGATCCGCGCCATCGCCAAGCAGGCCGAAGCCGAACGGGAACGGCGAGCCAAGGTGATCCACGCCGAAGGCGAATTGCAGGCCTCGGAAAAACTCATGCAGGCCGCCGAAATGCTTGGCCGCCAACCAGGGGCCATGCAGCTGCGCTACATGCAGACCCTGAGTTCGATTGCCGGCGACAAGAGCTCGACCATCGTCTTTCCACTGCCGATCGAGTTGCTCAAGGGCATGGCGGACTTGTCGTCGAAACCATGAAGGTTGCGATGACGCCACTCATTGTCCGGTATTGCCGGACAGGTACAACCTCGCGGCAACACCGCCAGCCTTCATCTGACGAGCGATATGCCATTGCGCCGGCAACGGTGCGAACTCGTCAGGTACGTCGGCGGTACTGATCAGCCAGGTTCGTCCCGTGCCCTTGGGCAGGTCGCTCAAGTGGTCCAGATACACGTCTGGCATCGTCAAGGTACCGAAACCATAGTCGTTCGGCCGGCTCGAGGTGCCATCGGCCCGTGGTGGGGTGTAGAGCAGGGGCTGGGTACTGGTGCGGTTGTAGTAGACGTAACTCAAGTACCAGAGCATGTCACTGGTAACGATCCTGTCCCCCGGCTGAAAATGCAGGTTGACGTCTTCCACCAGGACATTGACCTGATCATGGACGTCCACCGTCGCGTTGTTTTTCAGCCCCACCAGTTCCACACCGACAAACAGGACCAGCACCGTCAGGGCCAGCACCCGGGAACCGGAGTACAAGCGGTCGATTGCCAATGCCGCCAACAGCGGCAAGCCAAGGGCATACGCGGTGAGGTAGCGCTCAATGAATATCGGCGAAAAAAACGACACCGCAAACACCAGCAGCATCGGGACAAAGGTGTAGAGCGCGAGCAACGCACTGCCGCGGAACACGCTTCGATCACGTGCCAGCGCCACCCACGCCAACAACGGCAAGGCCAGCGGCAAGGCAATAAAGACCAGTGGCGGCAGGTTCTCGCCGTCGTCCTGGGTCAGCAACGACCAGACCATCGACGGCAAGGAGTCCAGGCTGACGGGCAACTCCCAGCCAACATCGCCATTGGCCTTCAGTTGGTCCAGGTGCCGTAGCAGGTCGACGAATCCCGGCAGCCACGGCAGATACAGCGCCACGATAGCCACATTGGCCAGCCACCAGTCACCCCGCTGGATGTGCCGCAGACGATGCCCCGGCTGCACGCGGATGATCCCCAGGTACAACCAATGGCAGAGCACGCACAGGGCCGTGAAGTAATGGGTGTAAAACGCCGCGCTCATCAGCACGACATAGATCACCAGATAGCGCCGGCGCTGCGGCTTGCGGATCCAGTACACCAGCGCAATGGTTGCCCCCAGCAACCACAGCCCCAGCAGCGAATACATTCGCACTTCCTGGCTGTAGCGCACCGCCGTGGGCAGCAGGGCCAGCAGGACGCCGGCGAAGATCGCGGCACGGCGGGTGGCGAGCCGATCGACCAGCCACACACCGAGCCCGACCGAGGCGATCCCCGGCAGGGCACTGAGGCAGCGGATCGACAAAATGCCGTCGCCAAACATCGCGATCCAGCCGTGCAGCAGCATGAAGTACAGCGGCGGGTGCACGTCGTAGGCGGCGTGCAACCAGATATCAGGTATTGAATAACGGGCCAGCAGCAGGCTGGAACCCTCGTCGCCCCAAATCGCGGCAGCGGTCAGATCGTAAAAGCGCACCAGCGCGGCCAATACCAGAATCGGCACTAGCCAATGCTCTCGCGCCCAGCGGATCAACGGTTGCGCGCCCCTGGCGAAACCAGGATTGGCGTGCGGTCCCTGAGTGTCGCCCATCGGCGTTTCTCTGCGCGCCTCCATTGCCTCCCCTTGCGACGTTGAGTGAAGAGCCAGATTACTTGCGCATCACTTTAGCGCGTCAAACCGAGCAACGTCGATGCTGACCCGATAATGAAGCGATAGCCGGCGGCTGCACCGTCAGCGCTGCGCCATCTCAGCCAACGGATACACCGACTCCCAACCCCCACCCAATGCCTTGTACAACCCGACGGCCGCCAACGACACGCCCGTCGAGCTCTCGACCCACTGCTCCTGCGTCGCCAGCAACGCCCCTTGCACGGTGAGTACGGTGACGAAATCCACCACGCCCTCAACGTACTGTTGTTGCGCGGTGTCCAGAGCAATGCGGTTCTGGCGCACGGCCTCGGCCAGGCTGTCGCGGCGCAACTGACTGGCGTTGTAGGCGGTCAACTGGTCATCGATTTCATGCCAGGCACGCAGCACGGTCTGCTGATAAACGATAGCGGCTTCCTGTTGTTGCGTTTCACGCAATTGGAGCACGCCACGCAAGCGGCCGCCGTCGAACAGCGGCAAGCTGAATTGCGGGCCGATCCCGAACGAACGCGAACCCCAGGAGCCGAAATCGCTCAGCTGCATGGCCTGGGAGCCGATGTTCCCCGACAGGGTGATTCGCGGATAGAAATCGCCCTTGGCCACGCCAATGCTGGCAGTGGCGGCATGCAGCCGCGCTTCGGCCTGGCGAATGTCCGGTCGACGTTCAGCCAATTGCGAGGGCAACCCAATGGCGACCTGACGCGGCGTTTGTGGCACCGGTGCGTCTGTGGATAACTCCACCGCCAATGCCTGGGGCGGCTCGCCCATCAACAGACTCAAGGCGTTTATCAGTTGCCACTGGCGTTGCTCCAATGCGGGCAGGCGTGACTCGATGGCCGCCACTTGTGCGGCGGCTTCGGCGACATCCAGATCCGTCGCGACACCGTCAGCCAGACGCAGTTGCGAAAGTTTCAGGCTATGGCGGGCAACGTCGAGATTCTGCTCGGTGACGAGCCGGGTGTTCTGCACACCGCGCAGCTGAATGTAGTCTTGGGCGGTTTCGGCCAGCACCGACAGCAGCACGCCGCGTCGGTCGTTCTCGGCGACTTCCAGGTTGGCGTCGGCGGCTTCGGTTTCCCGCCGCACGCGGCCCCAGAAATCCAGCTCCCAGGAAGCGGAAAAACCGGCATCCCACAGGTTGAAGGCGGATTGGCCGTTGTGTCCTGACGGATCGTTCAGGCCTTCACCACTGTTGCGGTTGCGTCCGTAACGACCGCTGGCAGCCGTGTTGGGGTAGCGCTCGGCGGTGATGACCTGACGCACTGCACGACTTTGCTGCAAGCGACTGCTGGCCAGTTTCAGGTCGAGGTTGTCGGTCAGGGCGCGCTGGCTCAGGGCCGAGAGTTTCGGGTCGTGGAACACTTCCCACCAGCGCTCGGTCATCGTTTCGGTGACAGCCTGGCTGGCGGCTGCCTTTGATGGTTTCGACCATTCGGCGATTTCGGTGGCTTCGGGCTTTTGGAAATCGGGTCCTACGGTACAGCCGCTGACTGCCAGTAAGTTCAACGCCAAAACCGCAGACTGAACGAGTCTCTTGTGGCGAGGGGGCTTGTCGGAACGCCGAACCGCCCCGTTGGGTCGCGAAGCGGCCCTGGCTTTGGCGAGCGCTGCGCACTCGAACGGGGCGGTGCGGCGATCCGACAAGCCCCCTCGCCACAGGTACATATTCCGATCGAGAAAACTCATCGCTGAGTCACCTCACGCACAGACGACGCATTACTGCCGGTATCAATACTCGCCTCCACCGACATCCCCACCCGCAAGCGCTCGGCCAGCGACTGTCCCGGCTCCAGCACGATCTTCACCGGTATCCGCTGCACCACCTTGGTGAAGTTGCCGGTGGCGTTGTCCGGTTTGACTGCGGCGAACGTCACCCCGGTGGCCGGTGCAATGCTTTCGACACGACCGTTCAATGCCGCACCGCCCAGACTGTCGACGCGCACTTGCACAGCCTGCCCCGGTTGCACATCCGTCAGTTGGGTTTCCTGGAAATTGGCCATCACGTATGCCTGCGCCAGCGGCACCACCGCGAGGATTTTGCTGCCCGGAGTGACATAGGCGCCGACCCGCACCGCGCGTTCGCCGACCATGCCGTCCTGTGGCGCGACGATCCTCGTATAGGACAACTCGTAGCTGGCCATTTCCAGCTTCGCTTGCGCCCGTTTCAAGCCCCCTTCGGCTGCATCGCGCTGGGCCGTGAGGATCTCCACCTGCTTGCGTTCCGCCGCCAGTACCGCCGTGGCATTGGCCAATCGTGCCGAAGCCTGGTCGATGCGCGTTTGCGCCTGTTGCGCATTTTGCACCGTGCCCGCGCCCACCCCGGCAAGGTGGTTGTAGCGGCTCAGTTCATGCTCGGCAAAGGCCATTTCCGCCTTGGCCGAAACCACCGAGGATTGCGCCTGGGCAATCACCGACGCCTGGCGCTCAAGGGTCGCCCGGGCGTTTTGCAGTTGCGCCCTGGCCACCAGCGTTTCGGCATCGGCGGCCTCGGCGGCTGCGCGTAGATCCCGGTCATCGATCAATGCCAGCAACTGTCCGGCCGTGACCTGCTGGTTGTCCTCCACCAGCACTTGCCTGATAAACCCGGCAACCCGCGGTACGACCAGGGTGAAATCCGCCGAGACATAAGCATCGTTGGTGTTCTGCTGGGTACGCTTGCCGAACAGGCCGGGCATCGCCAGGTACAGCAACACGCCGACGGCCAATGCGGCGGCCACGGCCACCGCGACTTTCTGCTTTGCTTGAGTGTTCATAAAAACCTTCTGTAACAGTGGAGCATTCAGGTCGGTGCGCGCGGTGGATAGATCCGCGTCGGCAGCCAGAAAATCAGCAGGACCAAGGTCACGGCGACAACGGCCATGCACAGGTAAAGATCAGAGGAAGTGAGCACCACCGCTTGCTCATGCAGACGATGCGCGAGACCTGCACTGTCGTGCTCGGCCAGCGGCGAATTGCCGAGGCGGTCGACCAGCATGGTCGAGTGAAAATGCAGGCGAGCCGTGGTCAACGCCTCGATCACACCGGTAGCGATGACTGCCGACAGGCCTTTGACGGTATTGAACCAGGCCGATGCAAACGGCCCTTCCATCGGGCTGATGCTGCCGGTGGACAGCATCAGCAGCGGCAACACCGCCATGGGCTGACCGAAAATCTGCAGCCATTGCAGCACATAGAAATCATCGCGAATCCACGCGGACGTCAGTTGCGAGCCGCCGACGCACGACAGCGCCAGCATGCTCAGGCCGATGCCCAACACCCAGCGGCAATCGACCCAGCGAAAGTTGCACAGCGCCGCCACCAACGGCAGCGCAATCAATTGCGGCAGCGCCGCCAGCAGCATGATCGGCGCGGTCTGCACCGGGCGATAACCCTGGACCTGCGCCAGGTAGCTGGACGGAATAATGATCACCGCCTGCAACACCACCAGCACGCCCGCCAGGGTCAGCAGGGCGAAAGACAGGTTACGGATGCCGAGCATCTGCATCTTGAAAAACGGAATCGGCTGCGACCACTCGCCGGTCAAAAACAACACCAGCAACAACAGCCCGCCACCGAGCAGCCCGCAGATCAGGTTCGACTCGAACCAGTCCAGGCGATTGCCCTGCAGGATGCCGATCACCAGCATGCAGATGGCGGGAAAACCCAGCAGCACACCGCGCCAATTGAAGGACTTGAAGCGCTCCAGGCGCAGCGGGTCCTGGGGTAAGCCATACGCCACTGCGGCCATGGCAGTCAGGCACGGCGCGATGATTTGCCAGAAGGTCCATTGCCAGCCGACATACTCGGTCCACAGCCCGGCCAACGGCGTGCCCAGGCCCGGGCCAAATGTCGCCGTCAGGGCATAACCGGCCAGGCCATACAACTTCACATTGGCGGGCAGAAACCGCAGGGCCACGGTCATCAGCATGGGCGGCAATGCCCCGCCCGCCAGGCCTTGCAAGGTGCGCAGCAACAGCAGGCTTTCGTAATTCGGGGCGAAGGGGCACAACACACCCAGCAGGGTGAACAGGCTGATGGCGCACAAGGTGAAACGCCGCAACGAGAACGTCACCGCACACCACGGCGCAAACGCCATGGCCGCCACTGACGTCGCGGTGTAACAGGCGACCAGCCAGGTGCCTTCGTCGTAGCCGATGGCCAACGCACCGCGAATGTCGGCCAAGGCGACTTTGGTCACCATCTCGTTCAGGCCCGACACCAGCACCGCCAGCAATACGCCTACCAGGCCGATGATGATCCGCGGGCCGAAGACGGTTGGAGCGGCTGCCGTGCTGGCCGCAGCAACAGGTGCCGTGACCGTAAGGGAAGTCATGTACTGCAAGCTCCGGCGTGGAAAGACCGAAGCATTCTAGGAAGCGTGATGCCTGACGAAAATCAACTTATCAGCAGGTTATAAGTGCGTCTGACGCAACAATACAAAACCCTGTGGGAGCGAGCTTGCTCGCTCCCACAGGGGTTCAGCGGTGACTTTCAGGTTGAGCGGCCAACCACGTTTCATCGCAACACGCCTTGAGCGTTTCCCGCAGCCAGCGGTGGGCCGGATCCTTGTCGAAACGCGGATGCCAGGCCTGGGTCAGCATCAAGGTCGGCAACGGGATCGGCAGGTCGAACGAGCGCAGCTTCAGACCGAGCCGTCGCACGCTCAGCAGCGCCTCTTTGGGCACAGGCAGAATCAGGTCGGAATCGGGCAAGGCAAACATCGCCGCATGAAAGCTCGGCGCGATCACCGCCACCCGCCGCTCCAGCCCCAGGGCATTGAGCGCGGTATCGATCGGACCTCGGGCGATGCCGCGCCGGGACATGCTGATATGGGAATAACCCGCATAGCGCTCAGCCGTGATCTCATCGTCCAGCAGCGGATGATCCTCACGCACCAGACCAACGAAGTGGGTGGAAAACAGGTTCTGAATCTTCACTTCCGGGGTCAACGGCCGGGTGTTGCTGATACTCAGATCGATCCGCCCTTCGCGCAACGCCTCGTCATCGCCATCGCCTTCCGGGACGAAACGCAATTCGCAGTGCGGCGCCTGCCGATCAAGGGTGTCGAACAGCTTGCCGCCGTAGACACCGACAAAGAAGTCGTTGGCCCGAATACTGAACCTCCGCCGCAGCGAACTCAGTTCCACCGCATCAGCCGAACGAAACAGCAACCCGGCCTGCTCCACCACACTGCGCACCTGCTCGCGCAATTCCAGCGCCTTGGGGGTCGGCACCAGACCACGGCCGGCGCGCACCAGGATCGGATCGCCAATGGCTTCGCGGATGCGCGTCAACGTCCGGCTCATTGCCGCCGGGCTCAGGCTCATCCGCCGCGCCGCGCCCACCACACTGCCCTCGTCGAGCAAAGCATCGAGGGCGACCAACAGGTTCATGTCTGGGAGTTGCATGGTGAGCACTCGTGGCTGATCTTGATTGAGTCAGATGCAATGCTAGCAAACATCCTCCGAATGATGCTTTGACTGTACCTGCCTCTTCGCGAGCAGGCTCGCTCCCACAGGGAATCCAAGGTGGTCGCAAAATTTGTGTACGACAAAGAACCAATGTGGGAGCGAGCCTGCTCGCGAAAGCGGCCGGACAGTCACCGCATCCATCTGCGCCGGCCCAAATGTGCGACTCGAACCACTATCAGTTCTGATAGTTCTCTAGCCGGGCTCAAGCGAGTAGAACTTAAGGCAAGTCCACTTATTCCAAGAAACTCCCGATATGAGCCAAGCCAAACCTGATGAACCAGTCAACCGCAGCGAACCACGGGTAGTGCTGCTGGCAACCGACCGCAGCCAATCCATCATTGGCGAAATCGTCGACGGCCAGACCCAAACCATCGCCTACTCAGCTTACGGCGAGCAGTCCGCGCAGCAGAAAGTCGAGACAGGGCTGGGGTTCAATGGCCAACTGCGTGAAGCCAACATTGGCTGGTATTTACTGGGCAACGGCTACCGCGCCTACAACCCGCAATTGATGCGTTTTCACAGTCCGGACAGCTGGAGTCCGTTTCGTGGGGGTGGGTTGAATGCGTATATGTATTGCGTGGGGGATCCGGTGAACAGGTCGGATCCGACAGGGCATAACCCGCTGATAGCATTGGCGCTCGCAGCGAGCGACTTCAAAGCATCACTCAAGTTTCGCTTACCCAATTATCGGACCGGAGGGCCACTTCCCATAATCGATACGACGGTTGCTGCCAATGCTGCACGCACCCTGCAACAACACATACCGATTCAGAAAACAAAAGACTTAGACGGTATTTTTTCCGCCACCGGGTACCTTGCCGGCCCCAAGTCCCTGCCCCGCTGGACAAACGACGCAGCTGAGCTACATAGCGGAGTCCAGGCCACGCCGTACCCGCAGCAGCCACCCGGTTTTCCTGGATCTTCCTTTTTTGCCTCGCCTCAAGGGTCATCGGGTGGGCGTGTACCACGAGCGACAAACTCGAACGCCCCTCGTCAGGCCGGTAGCAGCGCAGGTCGAAAGCCGACTAACTCTGAAGGACTACCGACCTACAACCAGGCAAAGTCTGGCGGCATGCTCTCGAATAAAGACACTTTAGCTGCGGGGCTCAACCCTCAGGAATATAAGGTCTATCACATGGAACAGCGGCCACCACAGTATGAAAACCTCAATATTGCAGCACCTCATCCGGCACCGGTTGTTCAGCAGGTTCCCGTTCAGCCATTGCCAGCCGCAGAGGTTGTAAACAGAAATGCACAGGTGCGGCGTGGCCAAACGCTGAGGAGAACTAATGCCCATGACCGTCGCTGGAATCCAGGAACCTGATTGCATTTGCCAACGCGCCATTAACAATTTTTACCGCACCATCCCCCACCGCCTAACTGTCACCCGCTCCAACGAATCAAACACCAGGTTCTCCACCAGCAACCCAATCAGAATCACCACCGCCAACCCGGCAAACACCTTGTCCGTGTACAACTCATTGCGATTCTGAAAAATGTACCAGCCCAACCCACCCTTGCCACTGGTCGCACCAAACACCAGCTCAGCGGCAATCAACGTACGCCAGGCAAACGCCCAGCCGATTTTCAGCCCGGCGAGGATTGACGGCAGTGCCGCCGGAATCAGGATGAACAGCACGAAACGCATGCCCTTGAGGCCGTAGTTGCGCCCGGCCATGCGCAGGGTTTCCGAGACGCCGAGGAAGCCAGCGTAGGTGTTCAGCGCCAGTGCCCAGAGCACCGAATGCACCAGCACGAAAATCAGGCTGTTCTGGCCCAATCCAAACCACAGCAGCGCCAGCGGCAGCAGGGCGATGGCCGGCAAGGGGTTGAACATTGAGGTCAGGGTGCTGAGCAGATCGCGACCGAACTGCGTCGACACCGCCAGTGTGGTCAGGGCAAACGCCAGGACGATGCCGATCAGATAGCCCTTGAGCAATACCACCAGGGAAATCCACACCTTGCTTAGCAATTCACCGCTGAGCAGGCCGTCGTACAGCGCGTGTGAGGTCTGCAAAAAGCTCGGCAGCAGCAGGTCGTTGTTCTGATAGCGCGCAACGGCCTCCCAGAGCACTGCGAGCAACACAAGGATCAGGCTTTTACGCAACCAGCCCTGCTGCCACAGGCGTTGGCCAAGGGGTAGTTCACGCTCCAGCGGCACGCTGGTCAGTGGCTGCAAAACCGTTTCGAACTCTTCACGCGGGGATGATAAATGGCTCATCGGACCCTCCTCTCAACTGGCTCAATAAGCGATGCGGATGTCGGCGAAATCCAGTTCATGTTCGGCTTGCGGTGACTGGCTTTCGTCGAACAACAGCCGGTGAATACGTCGCGCCGACTCCTGAAACGCCACACCGCCCAGGCTATGCAAATCGTATTGGTGGCTGTGGACTTCCGCCCTCACCCGGCCCGGATGGGGTGACAGCAACAGAATGCGATTGCCCACCACCAGCGCCTCTTCGATAGAGTGCGTGACGAACAGCAGCGTGAAGCGCACTTCCTCCCAGAGCAGCAGCAACTCTTCCTGCATCTTGCGCCGGGTCAGGGCATCGAGCGCGGCAAAGGGTTCGTCCATCAACAGGATTTTCGGCTGCATCGCCAGCGCCCTGGCGATGGCAACGCGCGCCTTCATGCCACCGGACAAAGTGTGCGGATAGGCATCGGCAAATGCGGCGAGGCCGACTTTTTCCAGATAGTGCAGCGCCCGCTCTTCGGCCTCCTTGCGCTTGAGGGTTTTCGAGGCCAGAAGCGGAAACATCACGTTCTGCTTCACGGTTTTCCACGGCGGCAGTTGATCGAACTCCTGGAACACCACGATCCGGTCCGGCCCCGGCGCATCGACGCGCTGGCCCTGCAGACGGATCTCGCCTTCCACTGGCTGGATGAAGCCGGCGGCGGCCTTGAGCAACGTCGACTTGCCACAACCGGACGGCCCGAGCAGGACAAAGCGGTCCGCCGGATCGATCTCGAAACTGACTTGATGGGTCGCCCGCACCACCCGCTGCGGCGTGCGGTATTCGAGGCTGACGTTATCGACCGACAGCAGCGCCTGGGCTGCCGCGATCGGTTTGCTGACCGTGTGGCCTTGCAAAGGAGCGTTCATTTCGATCAGCTCCCTTGCAGCGGCTTGGCGTCCTGGAAGAAGTAATCCTTCCATGAATCCGGTTTGTTTTTGATCGCGCCGACGCGGTAGAGGAACTCGGCCAACGGGTAAGTGTTTTTCGGCGTGATGCTGAATTCGAACTGCGGGTTGTCGATGATTTTCAGCAACGCGGCACGGTCGATTTTGGCCTTGGTAACGCGGATGTAAGTGTCCGCCGCCGCGCCTTTGTCGTTCTGGGCAAACGTGGCCGCTTCGGTCAGCGCATCAATGAATGCCTTGTAGGTTTTCGGGTTCTCATTGCGGAATTTTTCGGTGGCGAACAGCACCGTCGGCGAGTTCGGACCGAGCAGGTCATAGGTGTTCAGCACCACATGCACATTGGGATTGGCCAGTTCCTGATCCTGGAACGGCGGGTTGGAAAAGTGCCCGCTCAGCTCGGTGCCGCCGGCCACCAGCGCCGCTGTCGCATCGGGATGTGGAACGGCGATGGTGTACTTGTCGAGGCGATTGAACTCCTTGTCACCCCACTGTTTGGCCGCCGCGTATTGCAGGAAGCGCGACTGCACCGACACGCCCACCGCCGGCACCGCGATGCGGTCCTTCTCGGTGAAGTCGGCGATGGTTTTGACTTTCGGATTATTGCTCACCAGGTAGTACGGGAAGTTGCCCAGGGAAGCCACGGCTTTTACGTTTTGCTTGCCGTGGGTGCGATCCCAGATGGTCAACAGCGGGCCGACACCGGCGCCGGCAATGTCGATCGAGCCCGACAGCAACGCATCGTTGACCGCCGCGCCGCCGGAGAGTTGGGTCCAGTCGACCTTGATGTCGATGCCTTCCTGCTTGCCGTACTTCTCGATCAGGTTCTGATCGCGCACCACATTGAGCAGCAGGTAAACGATGCCGAACTGTTCGGCAATGCGGATTTCACCTTCGGCGTGGGCCACGGTCGGCGCCACCAGGCTGCCGGCGATCAGGCTGAAACCCAGGCCGATGGCCGCGGCCAGCGGTGCGAATGGAAGACGTTTGGACATGATCAGATCTCCGACAAATCAGAAAGGCGCGTCGCCCTGGATGGTGGTGCGATACAGCTTGCGGCGCAGATGGCTGGGGCATCCGGCGGCGAGGTGGATCAGCGAACGGTTGTCCCAGAACACCAGGTCATTGGGCTGCCATTGATGGCGGTAGATGTTTTGCGGCAGCACGCTGTGGGCATAGAGCTCGGTCAGCAGTTGCTGGCTCTCGTCTTCCGGCAGGCCAACGATGCAGGTGGTGAACCCCTCGCTGACGAACAACGCCTTGCGGCCGTTTTCCGGGTGGGTGCGCACGACCGGGTGGACGACTTCGGCGACCTGGGCGAGTTGCTCCGGGGTCAGGGTCGGGCGCCAGTTGCCTTCGAACTTGGTTTCGCTGTAACGCGCCGTGTAGGAGTGCGCCGCCGAGCGACCTTCCACCGCTTTGCGCAACGCGAGCGGCAGGCTGTCCCAGGCTTTGTGCATGTCGGCGAACAAGGTGTCGCCGCCTTCTGACGGCAGCTCCTGGGCATGCAGCATCGAGCCCAGGCTCGGCAGCTCCTTATAAGAAAGATCGGAGTGCCAGAACTTGCCGGCGTCGCCCAAGCCGATGTTCTGGCCGTTCTCGACGATGTTGGAAACGATGAGGATTTCCGGATGCCCTGCCAGCAGGAACTGTTTGAGCACGTGGATCTGCAATACGCCAAAACGGCGGCTGAAATCGATCTGTTGCTCAGGGGTGATGCGCTGGTCGCGGAACACCACCACGTGATGATCCAGGTGCGCGCGGTGAATGCGGGCGAAGTCCTGATCATTGATCAGACGGGACAAATCGAGACCGATGATCTCGGCGCCCACCGCTCCGCTGAACGGGCGGATTTCAAAGAATTGTGGCGCGATGCTTGGCGAAGCTGAAGCTGCAGACATAAATCACTCCCACGCACGGCACGCTCAAAGGCGCGCGCGTCGATCAGAAACTCACGGAGGTCCCGTGTTGGTTCGTGTCGTGCGGCGCGCCGATTGGTCGGCAGGTACGCAGGAGATTGACTTTATAGATATAAGAATTGAAATTTAAATACCGTTAACGAATAACGATATGGCGATTGCTAAGGGAATGGAGGAATCGCGGTGTGACGTTATTTATCACTTTCTGACAGGGTTGTAGTGTTTTGGCGGACGCTATCGCGGGCAAGCCCGGCTCCCACAGGTTTTTGTGTCAAACACATGATCGTGTTTCAACAAAGAACCTTGTGGGAGCGGCGATGCGGCGATCCAACTTGCCCGCGATGGGGCCAGTGAATCCACTACAGATCTAGCGCTCGTGCAGCGCCTCGGCCCGCGCGCGGATGATCGGTTTGAGCAGATAGCTCAGCACGGTCTTCTTGCCGGTGATGATGTCCACCGAAGCCACCATCCCCGGAATGATCAGCAACGGCTTTTCATCGGTGCCCAAGTGGCTGCGGTCGGTGCGCAGCTTGATGATGTAGTAGGTGGTCTTCTTGTCTTCATCGGTGATGGTGTCGGCGCCGATCTGCTCCAGCTTGGCCTTCAACCCGCCGTAGATGGTGTAGTCATAGGCGGTGAATTTCACCGTCGCTTCCTGTCCCGGATGCAGGAACGCGATGTCCTGCGGACGGATCTTCGCCTCGACCAGCAAGGTGTCGTCCAGCGGTACGATTTCCACCAGGTCGCTGCCTGGCTGGATAACCCCGCCGATGGTATTGACCAGCAACTTGTTGACGATGCCCCGCACTGGCGAAGTGACCAGCGTCCGGCTGACCCGGTCTTCCAGGGCCTTGCCGGTGGCCTGGGCCTTGTTCAGGTCGGTGCGTGCTTCATTGAGCTGGGTCAGGGCTTCGCTACGGAACTTGCCACGGGTTTCATCGACCTTGCGCTGCACTTCCTTGATTGCCGATTCGGCACGCGGAATGGCCAGGGTAGTGGCGTCGAGCTGACCACGGGTCTCCGCTTCGGCACGCCTGAGGCGCAGGACTTCCACCGGCGAGACCGCGCCCTGGGCCACCAACGGCTCGGACATGCTGATTTCCTGGCGCTGGAAGCCCAATTGCTGGCGATACTGCGCCTGCTTGGAAGTGAATTCGCGCAGCTCTTGCTGGCGCTGGATCAGTTGCTCCTGCAAGCCGCCAATCTCATCGTGCAACTGTTGGCGGCGGCTTATATAGAGCGACTCTTCGCTCTTGGCCTGACCCGGCACGGCCTTGAGCACATCCTCGGGGAAGTTCAGCGGGCGATCTTCGACCTCGGCGCTCAGGCGTTCGACCCGCAGCAGCATCGACAACCGATCGGCCTCGGTTTCGCCGACGTTCGAAGCAAAGCGCGTGTCGTCCAGGCGAATCAGCGGTGCGCCGGCTTCGACGATCTGGCCTTCCTTGACGAACAGTTCGGCAACGATACCGCCTTCAAGGTTCTGGATTTTCTGGATCTTCGACGACGGAATCGCCTTGCCGTCGCCCTTGGTCACCTCGTCGATCACCGCGAAGTTGGCCCAGAGCATCAGGAACACGAAGAACGCGATGATCGCCCAGATCGTCAGCCGCACCACCCGTGGCGCATCCTCGATCAGCGCCTTGTTGACCTCCGGAAGTGGCTGGCCCTCAAGCGAAGCAGAGCCTTTGAAGTAGCGACGGATCGAATCCTTACCCGACTTAAGCAACACTGATCTGCCCCTTCTTCAACGCTTCCATCACCGCGGCTTTCGGGCCGTCGGCGAGTATCTGCCCGCGGTCGATCACGATCAGCCGATCCACCAGCGACAACAGCGATGCCCGGTGCGTCACCAGCACCATAGTCTTGTTTTCGATCACCGCTGCCAGGCGCTGCTTGAGGCGCTCTTCGCCGGTGTTGTCCATGGCGCTGGTCGGCTCGTCGAGCAGCAGGATCGGCGGGTTGAGCAACAATGCACGGGCCAGGGCGACGTTTTGCCGTTGACCACCGGAGAGGTTCTGCCCGCGCTCGCCGACTTGCAGTTCGTAGCCCTGCGGATGCAGGCGCGCATACTCGTGGACGCCGGCCAGTTCTGCGGCTTGCAGCACCAGTTCGTCCTCGACATACCGCGCGCCGGAAACCAGGTTGTCGCGCAAGGTGCCGGCGAGCAACTGAATGTCCTGGGGCACGTAGCCGATGTTGTAGCGCAGTTCGCTGACGTCGATCTGGCGGATATCCACACCGTCGACCAACAACGCACCGTCATCCGGCTGATACAGCCCCACCAGCAATTTCGCCAACGAGCTCTTGCCCGAGCCGCTTCGGCCAATGATGCCGACCTTCTCGCCGGGACTGATCGACAGGTTGATGTTCTTCAGCGCCAGGTTCTGCTGTTGCGGGTAGGTGAAGTTGAGCTGGCGACATTCAATACCGCCCTGCAGCACCTTGCGGCTGAGCGGACGTTCTTCGAAATTGCGCTCCTGGGGGAGCTCCATCATCTGGTCGACCGAGGTCATGGTCACCCGCGCCTGCTGATAACGAGTCAGCAGCCCGGACAGTGACGCCAGCGGGCTGAGCGCACGGCCACTGAGCATGTAGCAGGCAATCAAGCCACCCATGCTCAGGTGACCGTCGATGATCTGGTACACGCCGAAGACGATCATGATCACCCCGGCCAGTTGCTGGATCAGCAAGGTGATGTTCATCGCCAGGCCAGAGAGCATTTTCACCCGCAACTCAAGACGACTGAGGGTGCCGATGGTCTGCTCCCACTGATACTGGCGTTCGCTTTCGGCGTTGTTGACCTTCACCGCATCCAGGCCGGCCAGGGTTTCGATCAGGCTCGACTGACGCTCGGCCCCCAGCGCCATGGTCCGCTCCATGGTCGCCACCAGGGGTTTCTGCAAGGCATAACCGATGGCCAAGGCGATCGGGAACGCCAGCACCGGAATCCACACCAGGTGCCCGCCGAGGATCGCGATGACGATAAAGATCAGAATCGTGAACGGCAGGTCGATCAGGCTGGTCAGCGTCAGCGAGGCGAGGAAGTCGCGCAGGCTCTGGAACTCATGGATGTTCTGGGCAAAGCTGCCGACCCGCGCCGGCCGGTATTTCATGGCCATGCCGACGATGCGCTCGAACAGCGTGGCCGAGATGATCAGGTCGGTTTTCTTGCCGGCCAGATCCAGGCACAGGCTGCGCAGGCTTTTCAGGATCAGGTCGAAGAGGTAGGCGCCGGTGATGCCGAGTGCCAGCACCCAGAGCGTCGCTTCGGCCTGGTTCGGCACGACGCGGTCGTAGACGTTCATCACGAACAACGGCGCGGCCATGGCAATGATGTTGATCAGAAAACTGGCGGCGATCGCGTCGGCGTACAACCAACGCGAACGCTTGAGGGTGTCGCGGAACCACGAGCGCGCACGCGGAATCAGCGTGCCGTGATTGACGTCGAATTTGTGCTGCGGCTGGGCGAAAAAGACCTTGCCGGTGTAGTCGTCGGCCAACAGTTCGCGGCTGACCAGGGACTCACCGCCATCGCTTTCGCTGAGCAGTACCCGCACCTGGTCTTCGCCTTGCCAGCCGAGCAGGACGGCACTGCGACCGTCCTTGAGCAGCAACAATGCAGGCATGGCAATCGCCGGAATATCCTCCAGCTTGCGTTGCAGCACCCGACCTTGCAGCCCGGCGCGAGCAGCCGCACGAGGCAGCAACTCGACACTCAAGCGCTGCTCGGGCAGCGGCAGGCCGGTGGTCAGCATTGCCGCGCTGGCAGGTTTCTGGTGCAGCATGCAAAGAGCGAGCAGACCATCCAGTAACGGATCGTCATGCAACGCGCGCGGATCATGAATGAGTTGAACCCGACTGACTTCTGATTCCACGCTCGGCACTCTTGGCTAACAATTGAACAATGAAGGTCCTGCTCAATTCATACCGGGCAATTGGACCTTGGGCTTCACGTCGTTCTGCACAACGGATGCCAATGGTGCGACCACTCCCTGGCTCTTGAGCAACTCGCCCATGGTCGCCTTGATTCGGTACTGAGTAAATAACTGAATGTTCTTGATCTCCGCCAGACGGCGAGAAGAGGAGAACAGTTCGTTCTCACTGTCGAGCAAATCGAGCAGGGTACGCTCACCGAGGCTGAACTGACGCTGGTAGGCGGTACGCACGGCGGTGCTGTGATCGACGTATTGCTGGGCGATCGGCACCTGCGCATTGGCATTGTTCAGCGCGTTCCAGGCCAGGCCCAGCTCTTCATTCAATTGGCGCAGGGCGTTGTTGCGGATATCCAGCGCCTGGTTCGACAGGTAGGACTTGGATTCCAGATCGGCCTTGTTGCTGCCGCCGGAATACAGGTTGAAGCGCATGCGCAGCATGGCTTGCCATTCGTTGTTGTGACCGTTCTGACCATCAATGTCGTTGTCCGCGGAGCGACCCAACTCAGCATCGAAGCGCGGGTAGAAAGTCGACTTGGCCGTGTCGTACTGCTTCTCGGCAGCGGCGATATCGGATTCGGCCGAGCGCAGGATCGGGCTGTTTTCCAGCATCTGCGCACGGGCTTCATTCAGGTTGGCCGGCATCAGCGCCAGGAAGCTCGCCGGGCGCTCCAGTTGATCCGGCATCTGGCCGACAGCGGAGAGATAGTTGGTTTCGGCGTCAGCCAGATTGGTCTGCTCGGTGATCAGATTGTTGCGCGCCTGGGCCATCCGCGCCTCGGCCTGATCGAGGTCGGCACCACTGCCGACGCCACGCTGGGTGCGCAACTGGATCTGGTCGTAAATACGTTGGTGGCTCTTGAGATTTTCCTCGGCCAGACGCACGAATTCGCGGCGGGTCAGCACGTCGAGATAGACCTGAGCCACGGTCAGCCCGGTGCGCTCGGAGGTACTCAGCAGCGAGTAGGCGCGGGAGTTGACGGTAGCTTGTTGACGCCCGACTTCGCTGGACGTCGCAAAACCGTCAAAGACCATCTGGGTCAGACGCAAACTTGACTCACTGCGATTCAGGGTTTCGAAGTGATTGTTGCTGCCGCTGTCCGTGCGCGTATTCACGCTATCGGTGCCTTCACGACCGTAACCGCCCAGCAGGTCGACCCGTGGCAAGTACCCACCCTTCGCAGCCTTCAACTGATAGTCCGCTGCCAACCGGCTGTTGACGCCCGCCTGGACCTCCGGATGGACATCCAGCGCTTGTTGCATGGCTTCTGGTAAGGATTGCGCCTGGACGAAAGACGCGGCGAGGGCGAAAGGTATTGCCATGAACAAAGGCGAACGCATTGTAGGAATTTCCCAGAACTTCTTGTCTTGAATCACAGCAAAAGAACGCGCTGTGTCGGAAGATGGCGAGCGGAATGACCGTATGTCGGAAAGTTCAAAAGCGGAACTGGATCACATACCGAGGACAGGTCACAGCTCAAATATCAATGTGACATTACTGGGACGATTGTTTAGGATGGCATCCAGAAGGTCAATAGTTTGGCATAAAGTTAATAGCGAAAAAATATAGCCAAAATATTGACTAATTGCTGCGTCAAACTTGTGCATCCATTTTGCAATGTACGTCCAGACTGGTCGGCGCAGACGCCATCAGGTCTATGGAAGTCAACTGAACGTGACACCCCGGAGAGTCTTCAATGAGCAGTGTTGTTGCCATCGTCAAAAGCATTGTCGGTCAGGTATTCGTGGTGTCCCCCGAGGGCATCCGCCGCGTTCTAGTTGAAGGCGACAAACTGTATGCCGGTGACCAGATCGACACTGGCCTTTCCGGTGCCGTGTCCCTGGAACTGGCCGATGGCCGCACCCTGGATCTGGGCCGTGACACCCAGTGGAGCGCTGACGCCCCGGACTCCGGCACTGACCTGGCAGCTGCCACCGCGCAAGCCGCGCCGTCGGTTGAAGAGCTGCAACAAGCAATTGTCGCCGGTGCCGACCCGACCAAAGACCTTGAAGCTACCGCTGCGGGCCCGACGGCGTCGGGTTCTGGTGGTGCCGCCGGTGGCGGTCATAGCTTCGTGATGCTCGACGCCACCGCTGGCCGCGTCGATCCGAGCATTGGCTTCCCGACCGCGGGTATCAACTCTGCCGGGCAAACAACTCTGGAAATCCTGGGTGGCCAGACCACCAACGCCAACGTTAATGCCAATACCCCGAGTGAATCAGTCCTCAGCCTCAGTGCCACGCCGACCATCACCGAGGCCGGTGGCGTGTTGGTGTACACCGCGACCCTGACCCAGGCACCGCTGAGCGACCTGACTGTCACGTTGTCCAACGGCGCCGTGATCGTGATTCCCGCAGGCTCGACCACCGGCACCGTCAACGTGCCATTGGCTGCGAACGACACTGTCTATAACGACGCGCCCCAGATCGAAGTAACCGTCACCGGCACCAGCGGCGGTAACGGCATCACTGTGACGCCGCCGACTACCCCCGCCGTGACCCAGGTCACCGATACCGTCGACACCACCACGGTCACCCTGACGGCCGGCAATACCGTCACCGAAGGTGGCCAGATCACCTACACCGCCACCCTGACCAATCCGGCGCAGACGCCAGTAACCGTCACTCTGTCCAACGGTTCGGTCATTACCAT
>NZ_LACC01000016.1:170-1863 GCF_000967965.1 Pseudomonas fluorescens | reverse complement strand
CGGTACCACTGGCGGCAACTTCGAAAACCTGGTGCCGAACACCACGCCGGCTGTGACCACCATCACCGACTCCGTGGACAACACCGGCCTGACCCTGACGGCCAACGGCAACATCACCGAAGGCGGTCAGATCACCTACACCGCCACCCTGACCAATCCGGCCGGCACGCCGATGACAGTGACCTTGAGCAACGGTTCGGTCATCACCATCGAAGCGGGTCAGACCAGCGGCAGCGTCAACGTGCCGACTGCGGCCAATGACGTCTATGTCAACGGCAGCACCGTCAGCACTACCATCACCGGTACCACCGGCGGCAACTTCGAGAACCTGGTACCGAGCACCACCCCGGCTGTGACCACCATCACCGACTCCGTGGACAACACCGGGCTGACCCTAACCGCCACCGGCAACATCACCGAAGGCGGCCAGATCACCTACACCGCGACCCTGACCAATCCGGCCGGTACGCCGATGACCGTGACCTTGAGCAACGGTTCGGTCATTACCATCGAAGCGGGCCAGACCAGCGGCAGCGTCAACGTGCCGACTGCGGCCAACGATGTTTATGTGAATGGCAGCACTGTCAGCACCACCATCACCGGTACCACTGGCGGCAACTTTGAAAACCTGGTGCCGAACACCACCCCGGCTGTGACCACCATCACCGACTCCGTGGACAACACCGGGCTGACCCTAACCGCCACCGGCAACATCACCGAAGGCGGCCAGATCACCTACACCGCGACCCTGACCAACCCGGCCGGTACGCCGATGACCGTGACCTTGAGCAACGGCTCGGTCATCACCATCGAAGCGGGTCAGACCAGCGGCAGCGTCAACGTGCCGACTGCGGCCAACGATGTTTATGTGAATGGCAGCACCGTCAGCACCACCATCACCGTCACCACCGGCGGCAACTTTGAAAACCTGGTGCTCAACAACACTCCAGCAGTCACCACGATTTCCGATGTGATCGACAAGGTCACCGTTACCATCGAAAGCGCTGGTCCGGTGCTGGAGAACCAGGCACCGACTTTCACCATCAAACTCGACCAGAAGTTAGATCACGACCTGACGGTGACTCTCAGCAATGGCCAAACTGTGGTCATCGCCGCAGGCGCAACTCAAGTTGGCTATGCATTGCCGGCGCAAGGTGATGACGTTTACAAGGATGGCGGTAGCGTATCGCTGGGCATCGCTGATGCTAGCGTTGCCGGTAAGACGTTTGAGAATCTGGTCATTGGCGGTCCTGCGTCGGTTGCTATCAACGACACCGTCAGCGAAGTGATCGCCACCCTGACCGCGGACAAATCCACCGTGGCCGAAGGTGGCCAAGTCACCTACACCGTGACCCTGACCAACGCGGCCGGTCTGCCGCTGAACAATCACGGTGAACTCACTTTCTCCCTGACTGACGGCACACAAATCAAAGTCCCGGCCAATACCGCGACTGGCACGGCGACCATCACCGCTGCCGATGACGTGTTCACCGGCGGCCAGGCACCGATCGTCAACAAACTGGAATCGGTTACCGGCGCGGACAACTTCGAAAAGCTGACCCTGAGCCAGACCAACGTCGAAACCACAGTCACCGACGAACCCGGTTCGGGCACCCCGAGCGACAACCAGGGCGACAAAGTCACCGTCAGCATCGAAGGCAATGGCGGCGTACAGGAAAACGTCGCGCCGACC
>NZ_LACC01000016.1:0-159 GCF_000967965.1 Pseudomonas fluorescens | reverse complement strand
ACCGTCGATTCGGCCAGCGTCGACGGCAAGACCTTCGAAAACCTGGTGATCGACGGCACGGCGGCTAACGTGGTCATCACCGACACCGTCAGCGAAGTCATTGCCACTTTGACCGTGGACAAATCCACCGTGGCTGAAGGCGGTTCGGTGACTTACACC
>NZ_LACC01000015.1 GCF_000967965.1 Pseudomonas fluorescens | reverse complement strand
CTACTTCAGACCTTCCCTAGGCGTCTCTAGGGAAACTCCGAACAAGTCTTCAAACGTGCTGAAATACAACCTCATCACCTGCCCCGAGCCCTCCATGAGCCAGATGAGCTTTTCCGACTTCGAATACGCCGGCAAACGTAAGCAAACTCGCCGCGAACGGTTCCTCGCCGAGATGGATCAGGTCGTGCCCTGAATTTAGAGAATTAAAACTGTCGCGGAAGGATACCGTGTTTCGCGGCCTGTAGCCTCTTGTGGAGGAAACGCAAAACTGTCGCAACCGCCCCCAATGCCGGGCCAGAGAGATGCTCTAGAGAATTAAAACTGTCGCAGCCAGAAACGACGCGGCTTTTAGGTAATTTTACCGCAGCCGGCGACTCGTCAGCCGCCGGGCCATAGCCGTTCCCAACAGCTGCTTGGGTGCGATGCGTGAACGCCTAATCAAGGCTGGCTTCACAGAACTCCCCGCGCGGTAATTCACTTTGGCGTGATTTCGGGAAAAACCCCTGCCGGCCGCAGCACGGCAGGGATGTTTTACTACGGGTCTAGGCTGTCGAGCATATCCAGCATGCCTCTAAATGTTGGCGTTGATGCGATTTTGACCCAAGCTGCCGGAAATCGTTGACCTACCTGGACACTCGGTAATCGATGGTCTTACCCATCTCTATCGGATCCCCCAGAAGTTCAGAACCATATGATTCTTAGCCAACATTGCGCTCCGTCATTGTTCGGTCAATGAAACTGATGTCAAATTGACGCAAGTCTATGCCGCTACGCCTTCAGCATTGCGCACCAGACCTGTTCTCTGACCAAGCAAAAGGATGCGCTATGACCGATGCTCTCGACACACTGGCCTCCGATTTCCGGCTTCATGAACTTTTTGGTGACGGCCAACTCGCTACCGCTACCCAGATCTGGATTCTTGAAATCGAACGCGCAGGGTCCGCCGAACTGCGGTTCCTCTATGGCCGATCACTGCCTGGTACCCACCAGTCTCACAAGTGGAGCGGTACCTCCAGCAGCAAGACGCCCGTGTATGATGGCTGCTCCGCCAAGACACATGCCCTGACGCTGTACACATCAACGCAGCAACTCAAGATATTCCTGAAGCACTTCCTTTCCGGTGCAACACTGCATGCTGCCAGCCAGCTGGCCGATATCCAGCTCGATGACAAACTGAACAGCAAGGTGGGCGCTACCCTCTTCGGGGGCAACCCTGTGGCCCGCCCGGTCATGCACCTACCGACGCGAGATTTCTTTCAATTCCGCACCAGCCGCCTCAGCCCGACCAACTATGCCAGCGTGGACAGCGCGGCCATTTCGTCCGACAGCAAGTCAGAGACCTTCAACATGGCAGAGGGTTCGGATCGAAAGATCGCAGAGGCCGCATGCCAGAGCCTGAACGCAGATACCGGGCTGGACTTCGCGGCACTGGATGCATGGCGGATAGGGGATTTTGAGTTCATCTGCATCCCCGGCCAAAATCGCGCGGAAAAGAGTAAGTACGACATCACGTTGAAGGGAGATGACGCCTCTCTCAAGCTGTCCGAGCCAATGACCCATGACGCGTCCGACCTCTTGGTCGTAGTGAATGCTTATAGTGCCGACAGCGTACTGGCCACCCATACAGCTCGGCTGGACAAGCACGAAAAGTACCCACTGAAGCATGGCTTCAGGCTTGAAGCCTTCGAGAAACAGATCTGTACGTCATTCACCCTGGAAATCTACGCGCTCAATGACCTCGGCGACTCCTTCCTGGTGCTACAGACTGGTAACTACTTCGTCCGCAGCATGAACCTGAACATGCAGATGGTCGAGCCTATCCGCTCGAACGAAAAGCTGAGCTGGCTGGAGAAACGCGTCCCGCCGAAAGAGCAAGCGAAACTTCAAGCCACCGCGCGAGTAGGCCGTGCGTTACGAGATTCGCGCTCACAGCTGGGAGGCCATACAGCTGATCCATGGGTAGCTCTCAACAGCGCCACCGAAACAACCATGAAGCAGCTCTGCCCCAAGACCTCTAAGGGGCGCTTCTTCCTTACGCTTACCGACAGCGGTGGCACCAGCCGGATACAACTGACGGAATGGCTCCGTAAGATCTTCGAGAACCACCATGACGCTCAGATTGCCTGGTTCGATCCATTCATGGAGGACGCAGGCATTGATCTGCTTCATCGAATGGGCACTGCGGCAGGCGACTATCTCATCATCACGACCGAGAAAGAGTCGAAGGACGATGGCAAAGCAGGCGCTGATCAGCCGAACCGCATTCAGAATCTTCTCAACCAGTGCACTGGCTGGGGCAATGGCTATTTCGGCAATGTTCGCCTCAAAGTGCTGGCCGTTCCTGAAAGCAAGATCCATGACCGAATGATCCTGATTCGATCAGCCAGCGGTCGCCCGCTGGCCGGCTATCAGCTTTCCAACTCGATACAACGCGCCAATGATAACTACCCACTGCTGGCAACACCTATCCCTCTGGATGTGATGCCGCATGTCTTCGAGTACTGCGACCAGATCATTCAAAGCACGCTACATGGTGAGGGCAAGAAGGTACCTACCGCCAAGCTGATTTTCGACTCAACCTCATTTATTAAATCCGAGAAAGAAGACGAGGAACCGAAGGGCTTGAACCATCGTTCCTGTTTCACTGACGCCCCTCGCGCGGGCGATGTGCTGGCTTGGTGGCTTGATGATCTGGAGTTCGCAGGGTTGTCTGGTGCTGAGTTGATGAATCAGTTGGAGGCCAAGGGCAAGATCAAGGATGGGAAGCTCAATCCAGAAATGTTTGAGAGTATCCCTGCCAAGTTCTGGACCGAAGGTCTGCCTCTCGAAGATTTCCACTCGGCCTGGGATGCTCTTGGCCATGTGCTGGCACACTGCCAAGCGGGCCAACTGTACACAGAGGAGCGCAAGCCTTTCCCGCAGGCGCTGCAGAGCGCCTTGCTCGAACACCTCAATCCTGCACGCCAAGGTGCTTTACAGCCAAGAGCCCGGAAGGCGCTGCTGGATCTTGAGCACTATCGCTCGCAAGACCTCACCAAGCTACTGCTTTCCACTGATGATCCCGACGCTGCTTTCCGCTACTCGCCACCCGATATCTCATGGAGTGACTACTATGCCCTCAAGCTACTCTGGTCACATGCACCACAGGCGCTTGTCAGCTGGTTGAGCGAAGTGTGCGCGCAACACGTCAAAGGCTTGCGTCCTAACGTATTGGTCATTGAGGTCTTCAAGCACATCTGCCTATCGATCGGCTTCGACAAGCACCCAGTACAAATAGAAGCCCTCCTACAAAGTGAGACAAGCATCGTCACCTGGGTGGGTCTGCATGCTTTCAAGGATGCAATCAACAAAGGCGCGTGGGGCGTTGAAACACTTGGCCTTATCGATCAGGTAACACCTGCCGGCGCTCATCGAACCATTCTTTGCTGGCTGATCAACGAAGCGAACTATGAGGAGTCGGACGTCAAGCACCAGCTGATTTCAAAGCTGACGCAATCACTTCAAGGACCACTGTCTGATCAAGAACTTCAGGACATCCTGCAGCCTGTGCGCGGGCGTCTTGGAAGGTTGCATCACTTCACGCCTTGGATTCTCGAGTCATTGCTTCTTCCCATGCTCGAACAGAAGACAGTAGACACGGCTCAGGTCTCCAGAGAATGGTTCAATGAATTGGCGAGCCAATGGCGCGGCTCACTGAAAGACAACAACAGCCTGTATTTCAAGCTGGAGGCAGATGGTGCTTTCACTGACGAACTTGCCACATTGACCCGCTATTTGGCGCCAGAAGATCAGAAAGCGATCGTCGCTGAGCTGTGGAAGATCTTCAATGCGCTGGCTCGAACGATTCGTCAACCTTTCAGCGCTCAGGTGAGCTGGCAGTCGCACATTCGAGCGCATGAAGTGAACCTCTGGCTCTATGCATTGGCTCGACGTATCGACGCACTGGTTGATGTTGATGCAAGCCCATCGCTGGCTGAACTTCTGCTTGAGAGCGAAGAGATTATTGATCGGCTTCCCGATTCATACCGGGACTATGCCACCAGCACCGAACTTCTCACCTACATGAAGGGTGATCCTGACCAACTCAAATCTCACAGCCTAGGCCATACCATTCACAAGGCTATTACTAGCGGCCAGTAAGAAGTAGCTGCACGGTAGGTGCCCCGCTCTACAGGGGCACCTACCTAGGCGTCTGCTTCAGAGGTGTGTGCGCCTGCTTGTAGCGTTAGACCCAACGAAAGTACGAAGACTACATTGTTTACCCTTCGTACGCCGGTGTTGGTGGCAAAGTCCTTACCAACGAGTTTCACCTTGGATAAAGCGAAGATCAGTAACGGCGAGAGAACGGGAAGCACACGTTGTTAGCGCTGATGCGATTTTGACCCAGGCTGCTGATTTTGCCTGACCTAAATTCGGCCTATGAAATCCCGCGCCTAGACATCGTTTACTGATGTATTGAGGTGGGTTAACGATTTCCGGCAGCCTGGGTCAAAATCGCATCAGCGCCAACAGGCTAGAATGCATTTCGCTTAAAATTCTTGATCTCTTATACTCGAAAGGATCGCTGTTATTTATCGCTACGCTTTCCGCAAGACTATGGCCTTCGCAACCATTCCACATCACTTCTAATCCGTGGATTTCAAAGTAAAATCCTCTCTTGCAGAATGGACAATTCTTTTGCAGAACAACGTTATGCTTCGCACAAACCTCTACATGTTGGTGGTGCAATCTATGCCAAAAAGGAAATCCGAGTGTACGAATATCTTCTCTCACACAGTCTGGGCAGAAGCTATAACTACATAAAGACTATTTCTCTGACTAATTTTTATAGCTTAGCAATTGATCACAAGCAACCAACTATAAAGATTATTTGATCGACATTATGGATTTGCAAATTACAAATAAATATAAAGAATCTCTGAAAAAATTCTCAACTGTGCTGGAATACTATTTGCACCACTTGATCCGATCGCCTTCCGCCATATCGTAAAAGCGGGATTGGCTTGTGTCTGACCTGACTTCGTATTTAGTGGTGATGATCATCAAGTTTACAAATGCCAGACGAAAAAAACCGCCTCGCGGTCGGTTACCTCCGACCTATCCGACCTACATGTGGTTCGATGAAGTTGTCCCAGAGATGAGGCCGAAACGTGTCCGGCGTCGTCAGACAGCACTTGATAGGTGAGGTAGGTAGCCTCCGCCACCCGTAGATCAATGTCCTCTATCGCAATTAATTGAAACATGGCGGCGATGAGATGCCTTTGCTATAACCATAAAGCTTGCGTCTTAAAAATACTCTTCAAGGCGTAGACCGATGAAACTTAAAGCTCGCACGGTTTTTATTACAGCGGCCTTCTCTCTCATGGCGGGCATCGCCGGTGCTTCGGTGACTTGGGTCAAGAAGACTACGACGGAAGACTGGACTTGGTTCGAGGAATATGTCTACGCATGGGCCACTTATGTAGTGGCTTGTGAACCGGAACGTACATGCCAAATCGGTATGGGGATATTTTCCTTCGGCGAGCCCCGTGGAGAAAAAATAAGATTTACTGGCGAAACAGAGATCCTAGTTGTAGGCATCGGATCGCTACACATTCGCCCCGCCGATGGTAGAGGTCCGGTAAAGGCGGCAATTGCTCAAAAGGACGCGGGCTTGATCAAAATTAACTGGGACTTTTAGTTAAACCGTGGATTGATTCAGAAGAATTCGCCACGATAACCCGAACCTGCGCCTCTACAGGATGTCAATCATGCCCACCGAAATTAATACCTGGCTCGGCAGTCGCAAAGGTAAGTTCACTCTCGGTACTGCTGCGGCGTTTATGCTCTTACTGATTTGGTTTGGTTGGAGTGGCATGAAGGAGATCACCCTTAAAAACCGCCTTGAAGCTCAATGGCAGTCCCTGGACGTCACGCGCCGATCGATCGACGGGCGAGAGCAATTGCAGAATTGGTCTGCCGGGGTGTTTATAGGTAACTCTGTGCTAAAAGCTGTCACTCAGCAGCTCGAAGGCTACAAGCTGGAATACTTACCAACTGATCAGATGCTAAGTGGGACCGCAATAACTGTAAAGTCTGTCTCAGTTGAGCCAGAGCTCGGATATACACTAGTCAAAATGTTACTTGTGGCCAACAAGGACGACGTCGAACTGCAGATGAGGCTTACTGGTTCGATCTCTTATCGAGGAACCGAGCCTGTCAAAAACGGCAAGCCTGGCGAAGTAACCGCTAAGTTCAGGATTGAGCCACTGGAGCTTGCACCAGCCGCACGGATTGGCTTGTTTCAGTTGAATAATCTATGGGACGAGCTTGCGCCAGATCTTGCAATTGCGCTTGCCAAACCGCAACTCTTCGAGCTCCGCGTGCCGATGAATGACACAGTCAAATTTGACGTCGGCGTTGATATCAAGGGATCCAAGGAAGTCGTCAATAAGGATACTGGGGCCACGATCACCTACGATGCCTCTCTACCGAGCTCCGCTCTTGAGCAAAAACTGTCTTTCGCTTCTCCTGTGTTTAGGCCTGAAGGAATCTGGTTGATGGCGCGCCAGTCCAATGAAGGGCAAGACTTCGTTTTACCGGCTACGCCGCCGGCTCAGAGCGAACTGGCCGACGCAGTGAAGGCATTGACTGCAGAGGTTCGGGCCAAGACTACTGCGTTCACTGGAGCCCCCAAAACACTGAGTGTTTGGTTGTCACCTAACCTGCTGACCTCGGTGGCTGGCAAGCTGAGCGAGTTGAGCGACGCGTCACGTACTTTAACCATTCAAACAACTGCGCGAGATGGCCGCCTGGCGGAGACAAAGTGGCATGACGACCTGCTAGGAGACGGCGGTGCTTACGCTGAGCTAGTTGACGGTAGAAGTGGAACGGCGATGCTGAAGCTTGGTAAACCGTCCATCGACTGGCTAAATGATGGTTTACGGATGGTGATGCCAGTTAATGCATCTCTGAAGGCCAACATCCACTTTCATTTCGACCCTCTTATAGGGGGAGGCATGGGCACAAGCGTCGGGATTGACGGCGCGGGCTCGGGAACGATCAACATCACGACCCAAACAAATGTAATTCAAGGGCCAAATGGGCTAAAAGTGGCTGTCTTGAATTCTCACCTGTCCTGCGATGCCCTGAAGGCTACGGCCACAACGGATGGTGTGCTGAAGATAGACTTGGGATGGATTTCCGTGCCAAAGGTGGGCGCTAACGTAGTGATGCCTCTTGGGCGCAGCCAGATCGGTATGATTAGTCTGCTGGACAATCGACAGCTCTTTGTCATCAGTCCAGCCGACGACCCTAGGACTGAAACTGACCCTGAAAAGCGCGATGAGCGCATCAAGAAGAATCCTTGGGCTCTGGTTCCGCCAACGGGTGGATTTAGTGTTCGACTGGTGCCGGAATCGATCAAAACAGATCTGTCAGGTATCCACACTACGGTGGCGCTGGAGCTCATTCCGATGAAGATTGGCTACACCGAGAAGGATTTGGACGAGGCGCAAAAAGCTGTTCAAGAGCAAGCCAAAATCGTCGCAGGGCAAGTGACCGAGCTCCTTAAGCAACAAACTCCAGTCCCAGGATGCGCGGGCGATCCGGAAATTGCCATCCTGCTAGGGCCAATCGAATTCGGATCTAATAACGATATCGTCAAGTTCGCAAAGAATGCCTGGAAAGACATGACCCAGGGGCCGGGCCCCAATAATGACTTGCGCAAAGCGGTCGAGGGTGCCGGCAAAGCAATCGATGACGCGCTCCCTGACATAACCATCAAACCCAATGGTGGCCTTGGTGTGCATATTGGAAGTTGGAGTTTTTAGCATTTACGTAGAAGCTGAAACTCGGACGCTTGTCATATCGGAGAATGATAAGCGTCAGCCAGCAGTGATAGGCACCCCATCGAGAAGGTACAAGTCCAAAAAAATTCAGTCGTTTAAGCCGGTGGGGACGCGTGACATCTGAGCCCTAGCGCACCAGGTGAAAGTTTGCAGGGCGTTTCCAGCGCTACCTATGTAGACCCGCCGGAGCAATCACCATAGTCGACAAGGACCTGGCCAACCTCAGTTACGCCGTGTTCTGATTGAGCAGACCAGCGCCAAGCTGCTAGGGTCCTCACATCCTGGCTTCAGAGAATCAAAACTGTCGCGGCCAGAGCCGATATTGCGTGCACTCCAGCCTGCTGCGTAGAAAACGCAAAACTTGCGCACCACCTCAAATCGCCCCTTGGGCGGCAAGACCTAGAGTATTAATATTGTCGCAACCTGCGATTTCTGTGACTGTCCGGGGCCACCAAGATGGGGCCAAGACCCCTAAAATGCTTGCGCTAGGGCGATCAAGGAGACGGGGTTGATTGTCGCCGCGTCACGACGCTGGATTTCGCTCCACGCCTCAATGCTATACAGCTTCGCTCAGTTGCACACAGATCCAACATGCAGTAGACCTGATGATGTCAGTATCAGTCGAAGCGCGCTCAACGAATGGCTGACGGTCCAGCAATCAGTAATCCTGAAAAGCAGACTCTTCAGATTTTACATAGCTACGCATGAGCCCGTTTTTCCCAAGGGTTCCACGTACCTTCTTTCTTTGCACTAACCACTTGGGCGCGCAATTTGTCTTCCGCATCCTCTAGCATGGACTCCGCGTCTTTCACGCCTTGATCTTTAGCCTTTTGGAGCCAAAATTCAGCGCGATAAAGGTATTCGTCGGTTGTCTGAAATTTGAAATAGAGGCGCCCCATTACCAGTTGAGCCTTCGTATCGCCTGACCTGACCAACGGTCAGAATACGTCCAGTGTCTTTTCGAACGCGAGTTCCAGCAGGGCCACCCCATCCTAATAGGTAGGCTTTGCAGCTATCTTGTCCCAATTGCTGATCAGTGCAGCGCCAACTGCAGCGATAAGGCCGATGATGGCCACACCAATTAGTACTTTGTGGTGTGAATCGAGGGGCATGATTCTTCCTCGTTTACCTCGCAGACAGGCGGTCCTGCGCGATGACTGGGTATGGGTGCTCCAAGGACGTTCCGTTTCCTTCCATGGGAACATCCGTCTAGTGTTCTATCGGCTGAGCGTCAGCCTGCAACGCTAGAGAGAAGTGTCGCATCGACCCTTTGGCAGTGGATTCTCGGTATTCGATGAAGAACTGCGCAAAATAGCGATAGCCGGCTCGATGAGCTGCAGGGACTCAATTGGAGAGGGCTGCCCAGTCGCCGGCACAAAACGTGGTCCAATCGTGCCGGCCGTCGCACGTATACGCCAGCTCCGCTGCTTTTGGGTAATGTGTTGAATCGCTGGCGCCAACGACCAGCGGCGGCAAACCCTACCCAGTTTCAACGGGTAAATGGTGAGATCCTCGGATGTGAAGCGCATCCGGAGAAAGCATTTGTGATCGGGGATGCGCTGTGAGGACATCACTGCCTCCGCATGAAGTCCGAACCACTTGTTGGCCATGACCATCCATACGCCGAACAGGAGGCCTCCAAGGAATCCGCCGAGCAGCAAGGATTCCAAGCCAAACAACGCCGCCTGTAGCAGATCAAATACATCCCAGCCCAAGTAATGGATATTGATCCGGGCCATCAGCCACAGCATCCCGACTGCCAAGCATAGGTGTAATAGACCGTGTGCCGAGCCAGCGAAGAATGCCAACCATTTCCCGCGCATGACGTCGGCCGAGGTAAACGCCCCACCGGCCGCGACGATGACCAGCGCGATGATCACCGACGCAGGGCTGTTCGCCATGGCCCAGGCCTGTTGGTGACAAACTTCGATCAGATTGCCCCAACCAAACTCCAGTTCGGACATCCTTTCCATCAGGCTGCGACCGTCTCGCACAGGATGGGACACCAGGCTCGCGCTTTGGACTATCCAACCGAACAGCATGTAGAACATGGCCAACATGGTGCAGAAGGCGAAGTTGCGTGTGGGTAGCCGCCAAGCTCGATCACGTAGTCGCTCTGAGGCTTCCTTCTCCGGGTACACCCCCTTGAGTGCATAGTTCTGCTCAATGCCACCGACCTTAATTGAAGTAAGCGTGTCTGGCAGTTGGTGCGTGCCATGCAGGAACGCGCCGCCCCCCCCGCACGTTATGCGATGTGGCGCACCTGAGTTGTCAGAGGGGGCATACCGGGCATAGTGATGCAAGTCACCTGTCAGTACGACGGCCAGATATGCACCTAAGAGCTCTTCGATGTCTCGCAGGCTGCGAAACCGAGGAGTCTGCGTTTCGATCGACGGGAAGGTGCTCTGCTGCCCGCGCTCCAAACTCGCAGCCTCGTCCAGCCAGCTAGGTTCGGGGGTCACGACCACCACGCGATCCCCGGACTGAAGTAACCGTTTTTGCTGTTCAAAATAGTCACGTTGAGGTTGGTCGATCGCTGACTCTAATTGCAGATCCAATCCCCAAATCCACCAGCCGCCAGGCAACTGGACGACGTAGTAACTGGTGCGCTGGCGCGTTTCCCAGTCACCGATGGGCTTTTTGTTGCAGAACAACTGAGTGAATGCCCGCAGTCCGTCATACCAATCGTGATTGCCAGGGGTGGCCAACATCAAGCGGGGATCTGTAACAGGGATGGGGTCTTCCGCGCTCCTAGGCGGGCAGGCCGGTACAGGTGCCGGCGAAGCGGCACGGAAAGGATCAAGGAAGCGGGTACGGTAGCCGCATTGTGCCGGGGTAGGATAGACCTGGTCGCCGCCGAGCAGGAGTATGTGGCCACGTGGAAGCGTGAGGTCTTGATCCTGGAGTTGAACGGTGTGGCTCACGCACAAGGCCATGGAGTAGGTCGAGTCCCAGCCGTCCCCCGTGTCGGCCAGGTAGTCGACCCAAACCTCGCCGTCAGCGTTTCCTTCCACTTTAATCGGTTGATTTTCACTGGCCGGCCGTAGGGACGCCTGTACTTCGCGCTGGTCAACGAACGCACCCAATGTCGTGGCCACCGCCACTCGAAAGCCTGTGCGAAGCAGTTGAAGCGGGCCTATCCAGTTGACCATTCGTTCCTGCGTATAGACCTCAACTCGGGAATTGGGTGAGCCAGTAGTCTTCATCGAAAAGCTCGGCTTATAAGGCGGTATGGACCAGTTTAGTCAAAGTGGTCTGCAGCGAACGGTTACCTTGGGATGTGGATAGTTGCAACGAGGTATTGCTTGGGTCGACGCCTGTGATAGCAGTCAGGTACCTACAGCCAGAACAAGGTTTATTGATAAACCCATCACGCGTCAAACGATCCCTCCAGTACAACAATGAAATCTCACACTGACCTAGGCCAGGACCTTAACTGGCAGATGCCGACCTGTCCTGTTGCCGCTAACCGAAAACTGACCCAGTAAAGGCTGTTCTGAGCATTATCCGATCTTTGTCAATGTAACTTCTGAGCAAGGGACATACCGGTGCCTTGCACCTGCACCAGTTGGTATTGGCAAAGTCACCGTAGAATGCGGCGACATTCAGAGTGTGGCCGTTCATGGAAAAGACACAGTTGCTATTGAGCAGGGCAGGAGCGTTGGTGCAGGAGTCCCAAGCAAAGCAGGCAGCATCGGGCGAAGCCTTCAACCTGTTCACCATCACGAAAACCGAGCGAGTCGAAGTCAACACTCACTCAGCGATGCTTGCGGAGATATTGAACCCCCGAGGACGGCATGGAAAGGGACCGCTCTTCCTTGGGCTATTCCTGTCCCACATGGGGATTGAACACGAGCCGCGCCTGGCGGAGGCTCGCGTGCGCAAAGAGGAGACATTTGCTGCCGTGCAGGGGCGCGTCGACATCGTTATTCATTTACCGAACCGAATAGTCCTCATCGAGAACAAGGTCGATGCCGAGGATGGGGATGAGCAACTCAAGAGATACGCTCATGTCGGCCAGGCGTCAGGCAAGCTTTGGGATCTGTTGTACCTCACCCTGCTGGGCACCGACGCCGATGTGAGCAGTTGTCGAGGAGTTGCCTATCGGCGTGTGTCGTACCGAGAGCACATCTTGAACTGGCTTGAAAAATGTGTCGCTGCAGCAGCCGATACATCCGCGCTTCAGCACGCGTTGATTCAATACGCGAACATCGTCCGTAAAATCACTGGAACGTCCATGACCCAGAACACCAAGCGCGCGCTGATCCAGTTGATTTCTGCCGGCAACGACTTCAAATCCGCAGACGCTATTGCTGAGGCCCTTCCATTTGCAAAGGGTGCCGCGCTGCAGCGTTTCTTTGACTCCGTAGACCGATCATTGTCGCAGACCTACACGCGTGCACACCCGCCGGCCGGGTTCCCAGGCTTGGAATTCAATGAGGATAGCTGCTGCGCTTGGTTCAGGATCAAGGGCATGAGGCCAAAGAACGTTGGAATGTTCCATGACATCGGTGTCGAAGGCGCATTGCTGAGGATCGAGGTCGCAACGGATGCTCTTCACTACGGACTGGTGCCTGTCAGCAACGGCAAGCTAGGGTGCATTGAGCAACTGAGGGAGTGTGCCCATCCAATTCCTGAGCACCTGATCTATCGGGACTGGAGGGCCTTTAAATGGCTGTCGAGCGTCTACGAGGAAAACGTAGGGCGCAACATGGATCGCCTGTTGGCCACCGACCAGCTGCTTGAGCAGGTTTTTGAAACCATCAAGCAACTGACCAAGGCGCCCTCTGACCAGGTGTAAATGTCACGCCACGGAGTGTGCCGAGTACTCCGGCAACGACGGGGCGCGCTCCCATTCATTCGACGGTCGGCGCCAACAACGAGAAGGCTGGTTGTTGGCGCTGAGGGGGCTGACCCAGACTGCCTGAGTTCATTAACCCATCCAAATACTCAGCAGACGATGGTCTTACGCGGGATTTCAGAGCCTGCATATGGGTCAGTCAAAATCAGCATCCAGGGTCAAAATCGTGTCAGCGCCGACACACGGCGTTCAAGTCTGTTCAGTAGGCCCCCAAGAGTTTCGCCATGAAGATGCAATCCCAATAACAGGAGTTCCGCCATGCTTCGTTGGCATCGTCACGCTCCCATTGCCACTGGTGAAGGGGTGGTGTCGGTAGGCGATCAACTGCCGGGCAAAGCGTTAGGGTCTGCGACAAAGCTTCTCCGTCAATGTTGCCACGACTTAGGTACGTGAAAAATGCGTTTTTCGGATTTCGTTCTGAGAGGGTTTTAGCCGCATTGTTGATTCGATCATCGAGCAGCCCCGCATTACGCATCAAAAGGATGGTCACGCCCACTAGGTGCTGCGAGTAACCGGGCTTGTTGACCTTTGCATCGATCTCCGCTATGCCGGGACCATACCCGGAAAAGCTCCCCAGATGACCACGAAGGCGTCCATGCGGCAGAGCCTGCATACGGTAATTGGTTTGCAGGTAGTTGACTGTCAAGGCGAGGCTTGCTGCATCCCCGTGTCGGATCTCACAGCCCTTCTGAACGCAAAATCGTGGAATACCCTCAAGCCAGCAGCTATCTCCAAAGGGGTTATCGAAGGTGCACGGTACATGCTCGTGCAGCCACATTAGCCACTTCCAGGCTCGTTCAGTGTCGCCGGTCTTCACCAAGTAGAGTTCAACGCCCAACGCCATATCGGGAGAAAAGTCTGCGCCGCCACGGTCATTGCCATGAAGCCGGATGCGCGGGGAGCGGAACCATTGTCCAGTGCTCGGATCTTGCGCATCGGCCACCGCTTTGCAGCCGTCCTCCTCTCCGGCCGCACACAAAAGGCCATTGAAGAGCGTCATGTCGCCGTCGTCGCATGGTTGGCTCTCGTTACCCGTCGGACGACTAGGGAAGGTAATTTCGCTTCCTGGGACCCTGCACTTGAATGCCTGAGCTCGCCAGAACGCAAGCCGGGATTCGAGAGGCTCGGAGGCGTTGACCGATGGCATCCAAACCGTCAGCAACGACAAGATGCACACGCACAACGCTTCGCTCACCGATAGGCGCACGCGCTTCAGGGCATCGATGATCATCGTGAGATCCTCATCTTATTTTCAACCACATGCACCAAGACCGACCTGCACACATTTCCGAGGCTTGGGTATGGCTTATCGAGGAGCTGATCGTATTGCGCCGCTTGGGCTCTAACCCGTTAGCGCGGATCCTTTCGAAAAAGCTCACACCGAGTTGAAGGAGTGTTCATGCCCAAGATCAAGAAATACTGGTCGTCAGCTCCCGCTAAAAACCAACGTTCCATCCTTCCAGACGCCCTCAAGAGAGACGTTCCCGCCAGGGATCACGGCCTCAAGTTTTGGAACGGTGACCTGGATAGACGGGATAGGTGCTGTAACATCGATCTGCCCGGCAGTGACCGCCTTGAGCGCGGCGAAGCCCAACTCCTGATTGTCAGGAATCGCCTTCTCAATCGCGCCTAGAATGTCGCCCGGGACGAAAGCCTGAACCTTGCCAAGGAGTGCGGCGGCCGCCAGCGGCCCCGTGACCACAGGAGAGCATGTGAGGAATATCTGCGGGTTCTGGGTGAGGAAAGCGTCCACGGGGGCAGGCGACAGCGAGCCTTTCACCGGAATCGAGTTGAACTCCATTTGAAGCTGGTGAGAGCCATCCTGTCCCGCACCGCCGTCCTTGATCGTCGATGTGATCGTGTAGGTCTTCATGGGGATAGATCCATGCACCTCTATTGCCGCCCTACCCTTGAATGGGCACGCTAGGATGTGGCCGATATCGTAGGGCGTAAAGTAGATGTCCCCGCTCATCGTGATGTTCGCTGCAGCATCCATCTGGAGCGACACCACAGAGTCCCCTCGGTTGAATTTCAGAATTGGCGAGCGGATGGCGGCCCCACCGGCAGCTCGCACATCGCCGTTGGCCGTACCGATGCCATCGATCTGCTTGATGGCAGCTACCGTTTCCTTTGCAATGTTGCAACCTAGAATTTCAGCCTCCTTCTGAATGTTGCACGCGCCGCGCTTCGCCTCCTCGGCCACATTGCAGGCTGTCTGGTCGGCATTCGCACGAACATTGCAGGCACCCCGCTCGGCCTCCGCGCGGACATTGCAGGCGGTTTCACCCGCCTTACAGAAAGGATCGTCCCACGAAGTGTTGAACGGCCCGTGCCGGCGGCAACTCCAATCGCAGCTGTTGGTGCTGCAGGAGGCCAACGGGCAGTCACCCCGCGAGCAGTTGCGCTCTGCAGCGCAGTTAGCTTCCAATTGTCCTGCTAGGCGAATTTTCCCCGTATCGTAGTGGGTGATGCCGCTGTCAAACGGTACATCGATGGCAATCTGGTTATGTTGCAAGATTGTGTTGACTGTGCCGACGATCCAGCTTGTGGCAGCCGCCGCGCGGATATCGGGCATGCCTTCAGCCCACTGCGCCTGGTCTGGAAGTGCTGTTGCCCACATTTGCTGGAACAGCATGTTGGCATAGTCCTCGGGCGTCTGCCCTGGAGCAGGACCAGGCACTGGTGCGGGAGCAGGTGGCGGAGTTGGCTGCGCAGGTGTCGGCGTAGAAATCACCGGTACGTCGAAACTGATTCCGAAAGGTCCATTTATCCTGCGCTTAGTGATGATCAGTGCGATGGACTGCACCGCAGGTGTGGCAAACCATTGCGCGGAAGCGTCGCGGTTGAATTCGGGCTTGAGCGACCCGCTGATAGCGCGCTCAGCGCTGATGTCCATCCCTGACACCGTGTTCTGCGCCACTCCAACGCCTTCGACTACGAGAACACGCAGCCCGCTCTTGTCGAGCCTGGGAATCAAAAGAACACCTGAGGGCGGCGGAATTGTCAGTTCAGCCGGCGTGATCTGGACGCCCGTTGTGGCCACCGACACCGGTTTGATCTTGGGCAGGGGAAGGGAGATCGGCTGCTTGTCGAGAGCACCGTTGATGTACGGCAGAAGCTGCGCAACGAGACCATTGATCGATCCGATGAACGCCGCCGGGCTGATAGGTCCCCCTTCGTGCTCGACTGACTCGAGCTGGAGACCAACCAATGCTACCCGGTAGTAGAGCGATTCTGCTGTCGACGCGATCACGCCACCAGCGCGGATCTTGCCCTTGTAGCTGATCTTGGCACTATCGATCTTGCCACTAACAGGTACTTCAACCTCGATGGTTTGCTCACCCAACTCGATTACTGGCTCTCCGAGGGTTGCCTCAGGGGTGGCCGGAAGCAGATTGACCATGGCCTCTTTGAGTGCCTTGGCCAGGCGCGGGGCGCTGATACTGGCACCCAAAGCGACCTGGCCGTTGAAGTTTAGTGCCTGTACAAGATTCTGGAGAGCATCCAGACGCATGTCGGCGAGCTCGATGGGCGGGAACGCGGGTGTGAGCAGCTTGCTTAGGAAAGCATCGGCCAGGTAGATACCACCGGTGCCGCGCTTCAGGCCAGGCTTGATCTTGTCCGCCTTGACCCAGAAGGCTTCCGCATAACAGTCGTACTTGTCGCAAGTGCCGGTCGCCGGGGGCGTCGCTGCCGACGCACTCTCGAGATCGGCAAGGAGGTGCAACCCAAGCGGTGATACGAGAACTGCGACTTTCCCGAGCTTGACCTCTGGCAGAATGACTGTTTTGTCATTAGGCAGTTTGATCTCGATGGGCTGGCTAAGGCCGACCTGAGTCGGATCGAACTTGTATTCGATCGGCTTGATCTGAGAGTTGGCGTTACTGATGAAATCCTTCAGCACACTGTTGATTGCCGAAGCTGCAGCATCGCCGCCCCAAGAGAACCATCCATCGAGGTCCAGTGAGGTCAGCGTAGCCGAGGAGAGGCCGGGTTTAAGCGTGGCCACATTATCGGCGACCGAGACCGTCACCCAACCCTTCACCGTTGCCTTGAAGGTACCCTTGGGCTCGGGGAGCGTCCCGCTCACGTCGGCGGAGAGCATGAAGCCCTGTGGACCTGCCTCGATTTTCGCGTTCTCGATCGTGATGCCTTTTACTTCTGCCGTCTTCAACTGTGCGGCGAACCCTTTTTCGAGTTCCTCCGCCGGCACGTTGAGCAACAACGAGGGCGATGTCACGGCCTCAAGCTCCGGCAGTGATCGCTGGACCGCTTCCGTCTGCGCCGATGCGTAATCGACGGGCGGGAACGCGCCGTCGACGAGCCGTTTTACCTTGTCCTGCAGCCAGGAGCCGCATCCAACCAACAACACGGCGAAGACAACGACACCCACTAGGCGGGAACTTGAAGGCGCGTGCATGCTACTTCCCCTTGTTGGAGATCACAGTGCTTATATTGATAATGTCCGAGGAGGGGTACCTCCGTCGGATCTCTCATAAAACATTAGCAGAATAAAAGACGGCTCAAATCCAGTGTGCTAATCGCACGAGAGTTCAATCATTACTGGGTAGATTTCATTGGTTGGATTTTCGAACGAGATTCAAGGTCTCACCGGACAATTGCCAGGCGTTGGTACTGAAATTGCCGACCATACCCTACGATGAGATTTGTGTGGCTACTCCAGTGGGATGTATAGGGTGCTGTGGGTGACGAAGAATCCCTTCGGGGCGTCCCCATCACCGTTGCGGACCAAGAGGAAGTATCTCCAACCTGCTGGCCGAGATCGCATTGCAGGAAATCGACTTGGCGTTCAATAGTCGACCAGCGATCTGGTAGCTGGCCCCAATGCAATCAGGCTCTCTTCGCCTGCCGCTGCCTTTGCCGGAATCGCTTGATGAAATCGGCGTCGACTAGCTCCTCGACTTTCAAGTCCAACCCGCAGTTAACCAGTGAGGCCAAGCCGCTGTCAGAAAGAGCAAAGCTGTTGGGTATGAAGCTGCACTCCCTCACTCTGTTGTCGTCAATACGAGCCAGGAACGCCTTCACAAAGTCCGAGCGCCCTGATTTCCGGCTTTCCGTGGCAGCCGCAGTAGCCGGATTGTTGGCGGTAACCTCAGCTCTCTCAGCATCGATGCCGATGGCCTGAACCACCTCGCTCAATGCCGGCCAATACTTGAGGTCGTACTGGTATTGGAGACGATCCATATCATCCTTCACGTAGCTCTCGTAGAGATCATTGTGTTCCGAAGCTTCCTGCACGATATCTAGAATGTGGTAGTGGGTATCCGAGCTAAACCCCGAATGGTTATGAAGGTCATCGCGCCGACAGAGCAATGCTGCCATCTGATCAGCGAGCTCGCTGATTCGACTATTGATCCCTACCAATTCTTCACGCGCCTGCCGGGCTGCTCGGTTCTTTTCAGGATTCCAACCGTCAGCAGCGTGGACGAAGGCATCCCAAAATATGTAAAGGGCCCTCGGGGCCTGAGCCAATGAGGTGTAAACCTCCTCGTAGACGTCTGCTAGTTCAATACGGCGTTTGAGCAGGCCGTCAATGATGCTGCGCACGTTCGGCCAGATGCACTTGGCCTGGAGATCCTCCATCATGGTTCGCAGGAGGGTTTCGCAATGTTGTACTGCTTCGGTAGGTGCTTGGGACACTCAGTGATACCTATTTGGATAACGTGTGCCAAGGCTACCTCTCGACGTAGAGGACGGCGGTACCTATCTGAAATTCTTTTTCGCCTCAATAGGTACGCGTCCACCACCACCGGCAGCCAGCTGACACGCCCTCAGACGATGGAAAACACGTACCAAGTCCTTCGATAAGTATTTAGTCCATGACCCACCGGTTTCAGTGGAGCTCCATAGCGCGGGAGCACTCCGCTCTAGGCTCCGGATGCCAGGTTGTGATTGGCTCGATTCGCTTTACATTTCGTGGACGCTGATGACAGCTTGTGGCCGACTAAACCCCATTGAGGGCCCCAGCTATTAAGCACGTAGAACCATGGCGCACTGCTTCCTTCTTCATGACCTATGCCTATTGCTACTACCGCGTGCAGCAGCCCCGCCATAACCCGATCGCTGAAAGGCACCACGTTACCTTCGGGCTTGAAGAACTCAGAGGTGACTCGCAATCCCAGCCCGATCGGCTGACCGGCAGTGATGAAACAGGCAATATCGGTCGGGTAGCCAACTCAAACGGGGAGGGTGAATGCTATGGCTAGTCGGAATCGTGCCACCGTTGAGCGAACAATCCTACAAGCCCGGATATGGGGATGGGATATGTCATGGTCTTTCAGCATGGCCACGCCTACCGATACCAGGCCAATCGGTCACCATTATTCAGAGCATACTGCGATCAAGCTTTACGGCTCCGTTCGATACCCTGAAGCATTCAAATACCCAACCCTAGAATGCTACCTACACGTTGACCCACTACTCCTAAGCGACAAGTCGGCTCCTCGCTGCATCGGCTCTATGCAAGCGACTGGCAAAAGGCTCATCGCATATGTCGCCATTAACAATGACCGCTTCAACAGCTTGATCATCGCTGCAAGTCGACTTGTTGCCCTAGAGATCAATGCGGAGCCGCTGAGATACCGCAAGGCCAAGGTGATGGGTATCCACCTTAGCACCGAGCTGGAATCAGATTGGTAATGGTTCTTTTGATCATAGGGGAGCTAGTGTCCAGTGCTCGCTTACTAGCCCTCCCCGGTGCCGAGAAACGAATGACGAGGCTCAAAATTCTTTTTCCTCGTCGAAGTAATCGCTATCCAGTTTCGGTATGGCATAAGTGCGCAACTGATTGCTCGGACACCCGCTCTGGTGTTTGGCCCTGATGGCTTCTTGCAGGACTGCCTGAGCCTGGATGACCGCCGCTTGGGCGGTGATACTGCCGGATTCCTGCTGTAGCGCTTGGATGGAAGCGTTCTGTTGGGCGGCTGAGTTCGCAATCTGAGCGTTGATGAGTGCGGTCTGCACATTGAGCGTGCCTGTTTACTGTTTTTGAGCGGGTCCGTAACGGGAGCGGCCTGCTCATTATCGGAATCAAATAATGATCAATGACACGCGACAGAAATCCGGCGATTTTAGCAAAATTGACTGTGATGGCTCACAAATCGAAAGTAGAAGTCAATTGTACGGCGTCAATCCGAATAAAAAGAGGACGAAAGGCTCTCGGTGATGCCAGCTCATCGTTGATCGTTACTTGATTTGCGCCTATAGTTCCCCTAGACCAAGAGGGGAATACTATGACGGCCGGTAACGTTCTTATGGAACTGCTGCAAAATCCGAAGGAACCACTGGGCCTTAGTCGGCATTCAGGCACCATCCTCGCCGATTGGCTCGAGGAAGCCATGCTAAGCGCATCACGCCAAAAATCAGGCGAAATCCACGATGCGATAGTGCAGCTCTATCAGAGTGCATTGACCCGTTGCTCTGCTGATGTCCAGCTTGCTGTCCAAGCAGCCAACAAGGCAGATTCCTTGCATAGAGAGGCATATCAGATGGGTATGCTTAGCCTTGCCCAACTTTTGGCTGCACAGGGTTTGGATAGAAAAGTTAGTGCCGAATTCAATGAATTTTTGAATGATCCGGCGAATGTGTCATATATAAGCGCTTTGTTTGAACAGTCACTTAGCAACAAAGTGCTTTCTAAAATTGTAGGCCAAACAGAAGAAAACGTCAGCCGTAAGCTAAGAAAATTTAGAGAATTGGGAATTACTACATCCAAAAAGGTCGGTACAACTGTAATTAATTCCCTTTCTGCAACGGCTAGGCAAATACATGAAGAGCAAAGGGTGCAAAAGAGTTTCGATGCGCCAGTTCCGAAAGTGTCTAGAGATAGCGCTGTAGTTGCACTTGAAAGTAGGAAGGAGTCTTCACAGCCATTTATGCAACGCCAGATTGCTTTCAGTCGTTCCGTTAGCAATCGTGCTGAGAGGATGTCAGCATGAATCAATCGAAAATTGTAACTTTCTACTCCTACAAAGGGGGCGTAGGCCGAACTATGAGTCTTGCTAACGTCGCGTTCTTAGCGGCGTTGGACAGTTACAAAGTGCTTGTCATGGACTGGGATATGGAAGCGCCAGGATTAGCTTATTATTTTCGCGGCCTTCACGACGGAGCAGAAGCAAAAGCCTTAAAAAACACCCGAGGATTGCTAAATATCTTTTGGGATTGGAGTGCAGGTGCCGAGCAGGCGCAAAGCTCTGAAGATGTGGAGTTACTTTTTGATAAGGCGAGTTCAGGTGACATTTTTGAGGAGTGTGTTAAACCTCTAATTGGGCCAGGACTTTTCGAAAAAAATATTAAGCTTGACTATATTAGTGCAGGTGGATTAACGGTAGGAAAAGAGCAGCTTTTTTATGAAGACGCACTCTCTAAATTTTCTTGGAGCGATTTTTTTGATAAGTATGCAGGTGGAGCCCTACTTGAACATTTAAAGACATGGGCAAAATCTAAGTACGATTTAATTCTTATTGATAGTCGTACGGGCTTTGCTGATGTTGCCGGTATTTGCACAATGCAAATGCCTGACGAAGTTGCGTTGTGTTTTGTGCTCAACCGTCAAAATATCGATGGTATTGCGCGTGTTGCTTCTGCAATTAGAGAGCGTCGAGAAGAAGAGGTCTCTCTAAGGGCAGTACCCATGCGTATGCGCGTTGTTGGTACTGAATCTTCTGAAGTCAGCGACGCCAAGGCGCGCGCTGTTAGTGAGTTGGTCAGAGTTGGAGGTTTTTCCAACTTGGCGATTCAAGAAGATATTAAGAATTTGGCAATACCTGCGATTGATAGTATTCCATCCTATGAAACTCTCGCACCATTTGTTGCTACCGACCCGAAATTCGATCAGTTGACGTTGAATTATGCGAAATTGGCAAGTGAGCTTGTAGGGAAGAGTATTAACGTTCCAGTCATAAAAGCCGAAACAATAGATTTGGTTAAGCGCAGACTATTGCCTCGACATGCTACTGAAGAGTTTCTAGAGAACCTAGCAACCCGCGATTCAGAATCGGCGGTTGCGGAGCTACAACAGCTTACTCAAAGCGCTCAAGAATTGATTGTAAATGAAGAGTATCTTGATCCAGACTATGTGAAAGCATTAGTCCGAGCGTGCGATAACGTTGCTGAAAATCTGGATGATCTCGCCGAAATAATATCAATTAAAATGGCTGCTGTTGATTTGCTTCGCGCTATTGCTAGCGTTGAACCTGATATGTGGAATATCCCTCTTGAGAGTAAGCTTTCTGAAGTAGTAGATTTTCACGGTTATATGCTTGAGCATGAAGTTCAACTGGCTTTGCTGGAGGAGCTCGATATAATCCTAGCGGGCTTTTCATCCATCAACCTGAAACTTCGGCGTATAGAGCACAGACGTAAGGCTGCGTGGATCTATGTCGAAATGAAGAAGGCTGAGGCAGTCAAGAGAACGATAGGGGAAATTGTCGCTCTGAGCAAAGATCTCACTGGACATAAACTTGCCCAAGATCAGTTAGCTGAGACTGTCGCGATTGATGTTGACGTTTGCCGGCTTAAAGCTGAAATAGAAATTCAGATGGGGAATTATCAAGCTGCACGCAGTGATCTTGCTGAATCGCTTAGTCTGATTGAAAAGTATACGTTAAGAAACAACGCGTCAAGTGTGCTGTCCAGAATAAAATTTAATATTCATATCAGATTTACTGAGCTTCCCAGGCCTTATTTAAGCGTGCGAGAAGCAGCTGAGCATGCGGTTGAAGCTGCTGCTAGCGGGTGGTCTATTCAGAGGGTAGTGCTTCGCTTTATAACCTTGAGTAGAGTCGTAATTGAAAGCGGCAGTGACGCCTTGACCGTGAAGTTCTGTGAGGCCTTATTTGGAGGAGATAACAGAGCTAGAGTTCAACTTGGTAATTATTATGGGCGCTACCCAGAGCAGGCTGTAGATTTCTTTAAAATAGCTCGCGAGTTGGTTTCAGTTGTTATAAAGCATGAAGATCGGTCACGCTCGTTTGTGATATGTACAGCCTTCTCTGAAGCAGCGTCGCTTGTGCTTAAAGGGCTTATTCGTCGTCGGCATAGTGTTAAAGAAGAAGATTGGACATTATTGATGAATGAGTTTGACTTACTTTCTACTTTATTTGATCGCGTGGGTGTACATATAGAAGCTCATAATAGTGTGTTGGAGAATCGCTTATTTGTGCGAGGAAAAAGACACGATAGTAACTCGCCCGAGGACGATTGAATAATGCCTTCTCCCGCTGACTTATTCATGGAAAATTGGGAGCTTGCCCGCAAGTGGAGTGGTCCTGATGTGCAGAATTTTAAATTACCGTGCGCGGAATTTAAGCACGCCGTCGGCGAGTCGATATTAATTTCTAGTGCTTCGGACTCTTATGCAGCGCTCAAGAATTTACAGCGTGGAGATAATCCTGCCGTTCTGAATGGCAGAATAATGTACGTTCTTGCCGCAATAGATGATTTTTTCGAGATCGTCCATCCTCGAACGTTAAATCGAAGTAAGTTGTTTGATCGGATTCCCTTATCACATTGGATGCGCAAAATTGTTCTTGAGCGACTAGATAACGGTGCATTCAGTTCTACGCAGACTCATCAGTTGGTTCCAAGGGGGCCTTTGGTTCGCTCACCTCGCGGTGATTTCGCATCAAGTGCGTACTCTTTCCTCGATCAGTTCGCATTCCTGACGGTAGTACGAACAGAGTTCTTAATTGACGAGAGGCCAATCAGAGTGTGTACGATCGCCAAAGATCGCTCTCTTAGTCAAGGTCTTGGGCTGGCCCCTAGTTCGAGCGGCTCGGAAAAAGTTGCATTTATCCCAATAGCGCAATTAGATGAACATTTGCTAATAGAAAGAGTTGAGCGAAATGGGCATGCGTATATTGACTTCAAACTCAGCGAGGACATTGACGCGGCTGCGGTAATTGACTCCGTCCTTTGTGACATTGGTTACGCGGATATTGTGATGTCTGCTGAATTGATGGTGGATGCTCGCGCAGCGGATAGACTTAGCCCGCTGATTAGCGCTAAACCTGGTCGCACGCGGATTCTGCTCGCTGGTTCTGGCAATACGATCGAAACTCGAGATGGCTTACCTTGGAATGAAACTCGCGTGTTCAATGGCTCCGGTGTTGAGCTTTGGCGCCAAAGAAAAATGTGGCAGGCTGGATTGGACACGTCCCGCTCCGAAGATCTCGGGCTTGTTCCTGGCCATAATGGTCGGCTCATGGAGCATAATCACGCGGGTGACGAAGTTGTTGTCGCTGATTTAGATGGGTTTGGGCGATGCGTTGTACTCATTTGCCAAGATATAAAATCCAGCCCGTTGGCTTCTCAGCTTATTAAGCTTTATCAGCCGGACTGGGTTTTTGTTCCAATTCTAGACTGGGGGACCGCTATAGCGCGCTGGGCACACGTGGAGGCATTTCAGCTGAGTGATTTCTCTCCAGCCAGATTCCTGATCGCCAGCAGCTTATCGATGGTGGAGAAACTAAAGAAGGAGGAACAACCCTGCGGTTTAGCTATTGGGCCAAAACAGTCGACGGAGCAGAACCCCGGGCGTGAGTGCGCAACTGCCTACGCAAAAACGTCGCCGCACGGCTTCGGGATGGTGGAGTGGCAGACTGGCTGGGGTAAAAGTGCATTAACGTTTGACCCAAAAAAATGAGCCCGAATAAGATGGCGTCATCTACCGTTAAACGAGTGGATGGCAGAGTATGGCCATCTTTTAGCGCTAACTATTCGGCCTTTAAATTCCGGGGCAAGTTCCCTTATTGAACGCTAAATGCTGGCGTATTTTTTACTTCCGCACATCAGCTGTTCGACCTTGCGCGACGGAAGAGTCCGCTTGATAGGAATCGCGATGACACGTTGCTCTCCCCCATGAGAAAACCTTGTCCCAAGTTCGACTAACCCGCACAAGGTAAAAACCCATCTCCTTGATTAGCTTCGGCGGTACGGCTACAGACGTGTCGTCTGCAAATGGATCTATGGGATTGTCATGATCATGGAAGTACCTGACCATTTCGACCGTTAAGGAGTCTTGATCGAAGTAGGCCTGCGCGTCGACCTGGCCGAGAACGTCTATAGCTGAATCTGGAACTAACATCGCATCAAGCACAAACCGCACTCTGTAGCGCTCTAGGACTTCGCATCTTTGTAGTTTCACCAGACGAAGAGGCCTATCTGAGGACCGGTGCTCTCTGCGTAGAGCCCACTCCCATAGAGGGCTATGTCGTACTTGCGTCCCCCTGTAGAAGCGGTCAATGGCCGCGAAGACACCAGCCAAATCATCGCCAAGCCGAAGCCATTCCGCTGACTAAACCAACACCTTCAAAACCACTGGTTACTCCCACAGTTCAACTGCGCCATGTCAGGTGCATCACATTCGGCGCCATTTAATGGCACAATGCTACCAAGGAATCGCTCTCCTAAGTGTGAAGAGAGGCCTCGCCTGCGAATAACCCAGCTCCCCCAAGACGCTCGGTCGCTTAGCCATTCAAAAAGGAAGAAGTAATGTCAGTCCCTTGTGACCAGCAAACTAACCAAAATCCTACCCAGAAACGCCTCGACAAGTGGAACCAACCTTGCGTACGAATAGTTTGGGGGCTGTTTATCGGACTAGTCGTTACCGTCGTCCCGAAACTGCTGATCGAGTACTCCCTAGGGCAGGGCACCCCCTGGCTGTACTATATATTCGCGGGCCTTTTGCTCACGGTGATAATTGTTGCCCGGGCCTGCAACGTCAAGGAGCTGGCCTTTACTAATGATTGGCAAATACTGTCTATGGTCGCCAACAGCAAGGCCTTGGTGCTCATCTCTGTGGCATTGACTATCGTGCCTCTAGCACTGTCTGTTTCTCAGGCCGCTAACAAACAAGAACTGCTCCCCTTCGAACTCTACTTGTATTGGGTGAGCGGCCTATCGTTTTTTGCCTTCATCCTGGTGTACAAGGCAACGGCACCAAGAGTCTTCAAGTACGCCTCATATCGCGACCTGGTCGACCGTGAAGGCAGCGTCCGCGTATTGCGAGACTCACTTGCCGAGCTACAACGATTGGCGGCTACGCGCAAAGCACCGTTTTCTCCCGAGCGCGAAGTGCTGGTTCCTGCTTCAGACTTTGACGCCATCCGCGCGCTGGATACTCAATATACGCAGCACCAGGAGAACATCTACTTCCTGATGCGCGAGTACACTAAGTACCTGAAGCCCTACTACAGGGCCAGTCTGAGCATCCTGCTAATAGCACCCGTATTTTTCGTTCTTACGATCACGCTTTCCAAGATGTATGCAGTGGGCATGCAGGTTGGCGAAACCGTGCATTGCTATGACGGCTGGATAAAAGCGACATACTGGAGCATGTTGAAGGCGAACCGGGGCATCATCACACCGGAGAAGCTTAAGTTCACCGAACAATGTTTACAGAACCTAGCTGCAGAGGCGAAAGCTTCAAACTGATGGCTGGCACAACAGCGGCCGCCCCCTCCGTGTAACCGTCCGGGCAACGCACCTTCCTGATGCCATCGCTTAAGGCGGTGGTGTCCACCTAATCTGAACTGCCCCCCAGACCCAGAAGTTGGACATCACCATTGGGGCCTGCCAGGAGGGGTGCTTAGAGGCTGGGTTCGGGCGATTCCCTAGGGGCACAGGGTGAAGTCGCGACCTTCAATTTTCGAAGAGGGTGAATCGTCCCCAGTTTTCTAGACACTCTCCAAGCTCGTTTTGACTACCTCTCCACCAAGTGGCAGTCAACACACCTGTCATGCTTACTTGGCCCTGTTCCCTTTCGCCCATGCTGGCTAAGATCTGGGTTCCCAAGGTGAGAGGTTTCAACGTACATGGACGTCTACAAACTGCGCATCGAACACACAGCAGCCAGGTCTATAGACAAGGATTCGTTCGAAGAAGACACCCGATGCCGAGAGCCGTGGTACCAGGACGGTAGTGGAAACAGGCGCTCCCAATTCGCGGTGTGCCCAGCCTGTGATAACCCTGTCCAGTTAGTTGGCCTATACGAACTACCAGCGAATGTAAAAAAACCTTTTGGCAAGCACACGGTTGCGGGTGTCCTGGGCGTTGCCCCGCTTGATGTCGAAGCCCGAGATAACTGCCCGTACTACCAGCCACGCCAACACGAACAGACCGCTCGAAAAAGCCGTTTCGACGGTATTCCACGGAAAATCGTGGCGCTGTTGATCGAGCAGTTCGACCGTGTGGTTTATGTCTTAGAGAAGCAAACCCAAGTGGTGCTGTCCTTGAATGCGCTGAGAGGCATGCTTGAGCGTTACAAGGGAGAGGCGGGCTACCTTTATACCGGTGCGACGCTACGCAATGTGCCATGGATCTTCGCGTATATGTCTGATGCCACGCCCTTGTTCGCCCAAAAGGTGAAGGGAAATACCGAGCTTACAGATGCTATTGGCGTCCATGTCCCCGAGGCCGAAGTCGACGCTTATGGCCGCTTAAACACAAAGGGCAAACCCGGGACTAAAGGAGCCTTCATTGACCTCAAGATGAGCTTCATTCGTCATCGCATAGCCAAAGACAACGAGGCGGTCGGTTTGCTGGAGACCATGGAGCTTGTGGTGTCGCTAGGGCGTAAAGGAGGCCTTGCGGACATTCACAACCAAGTCATCACATTCGACCCTGATTGGTTCGAGCGCCTTATCCGGCTACCGGTCGACCATGTGAATCGGAGGATGGACAGAGTAGCGCTTGCTAGAGAGGTACTGGGCGACCTGGTCTAGCTATCGATCACACCCACTCGGTAGCAGAATATCCATTCAACTCAGTACACCAGCTATGACTAAGAGTGAGGCAAAAGTACAATGAGCGAATCAGTACGGTCGACTGTGAAATACCAAGATGCCGGCGATGGTAGCGGAGACGTAATAATTGATATTCCACCTTACATCCTTGCAGGAATGAACGTCGGCCTCGGTGATCCACTGAGTATCGAGTTAGTAGAAGGCGCGATAGTGCTCAGGCCAATCCGCGATGCTGACACGAAGTCCTGAGGCAACTGTTGGCCGACTGCTACCCTTCGTGACAGGCAGCAATCGGCCGAGGCTGTGTAAAAACGTTTTGGAGCTGGTTTGACTGTCAGAAGAAGAGCGAAAACCCCATTCCTACGCAAATTTCAGCTCCGCTACTTCACCAAGTACGGGCAGTTTTTACGTAGCAACGGGAGCTTAAAATCGGTGCCTGCGTTTTTACACAGCCTGGGTCGTTTTCTGCCCCTCGTGAGAGGCAGAAATCGGCCAGAATAGTCATTCGGATGTGCGTAGAAAAACCGGCAAGGAAATACGAGGATCAAAAATGGAGTTCATCTTCGATATCGTAATCAACCTGTTGGCTCATCGCATTGGCGTTTATGTGCTGGGTTTGCTTAGTGGCGGCCGTTTCAAGGGAGAAAGCGGTTTTGCCTGGGGCTGGGCAGTCGCTGTCGGCTGCTTGGTACTGTTCGCTCCTTTCGCGGCTTTAATAGCCTGGCTCATCCATACCAGTGGCCGTTGAGGTGATGTCCGCTAAGGGTCGTTCTCTGTCGGTCGTCACGATGGCGATTACTGGTCAATTCGAATGCAATTAGCTGGTCAGTGGCAATGCAAATGGTTGGTCAAGGGGAATGAAATTCCCCACTCTCCAAAAAATCCCATTTTTCCCGCATTAAATCGGGATTTGTTCATTTAAGAGGAGCATCGGGCATTAGATGATGCTCATGAATGGCGTAGCCGCATAATTGCATCGGTGATGGCTCGTGCATTCTTGTCCAGCGTTTCCATGGCCCCCATCGCGTTAGCGGAAACACTCTCCACTCCATTCTCAGAGAGCCACTTGGTTACCTCTTCAATGGCCGCACATATCGCGTGCTGGTTGTGCAGGAGTAGTGTGAGAGCGTCCGCTGTGGCTATGTTGGCTTCAGAGTTATCTGGCATGGGTGTCGTCCTCGAATAACTGGTGCCGGAAGACTAGCTGAACTCGCCGCTGGCTGGAGCCACTTCTCCAGAACCGCTGACACCTGGACAATTGCACTGACTTGACCACTCATTTGCAACGGACCTAACCAGCCATTTACAACGGATTTTACCTGCACCCCTAGCCATCTTGACCAGGAGTGAGCGGCTTAAAGCAGTTGCTGGATGCGGAGAGCTATGCTCGGATTGCACGAGGGGATCAGAGGGTGCGGATAGGGTAGTGTTGGTGCGGGGCCCAGCCACCGAGCCACCCAACGCGCAAACCGGTAAATGGAGTTCCGCCAAAAGGACTGTGGCTTGGCTCGATCCTAGATGTTTACAATTCAATATTCCTGAAAAATTTTAATTTATCTTGAAAATGACCGCCTCTTGTTTGCAGACATAGCCCGATGCACCCGATTGCATGCAACGAATACCGAAAAGTGTCGGGCATTGTGCTGTCAGTACAAGTGTTTTAAGAGGGGTGCTCATTGCATTGAATCGGGACAGCACTTCCAGGCCATCCAGTTTTGGAATGCTGATGTCGAGAATGACCAGGTCCGGCATGCATTCGCGAACCATCTGCATGGCGTCGACCCCATTGTCAGTTTCGCCGACGACTTTGTAACCTTCATGCTCCAGTAACATTCGAACGGCAAGGCGGATAACCGGGTGATCGTCGACAATAAAAACGGAGTTCATAATCAAGTCCCATGCGAGCTCAAATAAAGCGCGCACCATAGCTCAGATACTAGAAGGGACGCATGAACTGACCGAGCTGTAGCAGCAATATAGGAGAAATCCTACAGATTAAAAAGAATGGGACTACGTATTAACTAGGTTTCTTATTAGGAAGGCTGAAAAAAGTCCAGCCCATGGATGTGCATTAAAAGGAAGTTGTTTGTAGGTTTTTCACTTTGTGTTTGTCAGCTTTTATATGTTTTTTTCTATAGTGGTGCTGAGGTCAACAAGTTTCTAAATTCAGATTGTTTCAGTGGTTTTATCAAGTAACCCAATAATGGCAGCCCGTGTTTAGTGGCCGTTTTTTCAAGCTCATCCAGTTCAGACGTCGTCAGGCTACTCAGAATGATCGCTTGCCTGATCAGCCCTCGCTGGCTGGCGAACCGGACCAGTTCGAGTCCCGTCAGATCGGGCAGGCATTGATCGCATAAAAGGATGTCGAACGGTTGCTCGGCCCCGAGCAGTTGCTGCAGAGCGCCTTTGGCGCTGTCGGTGGTCGTCAGCCGGGTGAAGCCATAACTTTCCAGCAGGCATTGAGTGGCTATTAGTTGGAAAGGATGGTCTTCCACCACGAGGATGCGTAGATCGTCTTCGGCCATGGGTGCACTTCATCTGTCGAACAGAAGGGAGGGCGATTGTTTCGCGAGAGTACCGGGCAAGCGATCAGTTTGCTCGCCATGTGCTGTAGGGCGATTCGACGAAACTTGAGTGCTGTTGGATGTTCAAGGGGGGATCAGCCATAACGAATGCCGTAATGGCTGACCAACCGATTCACTTCAGTGGCTGGCGCGGCCGGTCATTTCCAAAGCCATGTCACTGGCATAGCTGTCGGTCATGCCTGCGATGAAATCAATCATGCGCAAAAACGAAGTGTGCAACGGGCCGTGAGGGTCGGGTGCATTGTTGCCCAGCAGGTCAAGGATGCGGCGGCTCTTGAACGACGGCGTACGCCCATTGTGCTGCTCCAGCGCTGCACCACAAAAGGCGTTGAGCAGGATTTCCAGCGTGGTGTAGGCGCCGATCTCATGCAGGGTCTTGCGCTTGTCCTGGAAGATTTTCTTGCGGGCCATGTCCTTGGCATTGAGCACACAACGCTTGGCGGGACCGTGCATGTGTTCCACCAGATCGCCGGGCAGTGTACCGGCCAGCAGCGCATCCTGTTGCTCGACGAAGGCGCGGGCCGCGGCATTGGTCAAGTGCTCGATGGCTTTACCGCGCAGGATAGCCAGTTTGCGTCGGCGCGAATCGTCGGGGCCGAGCTGGCGATAGGTCTCCGGCAAGTCATCGCCCACCAGCCCCAGCAGCAGGGATTCGACTTCGGCGTATTCCAGCAACTCCATTTCCAGGCCGTCTTCCAGGTCGATCAGCGCATAGCAGATGTCGTCCGCGGCCTCCATCAGGTACACCAGCGGATGCCGAGCCCAGCGTTGCTCCTCCAGTTGTGGCAGGCCGAGTTTATGGGCGATCTGCTCCAGCAGCGGTAGCTCGCTCTGATAACAGCCGAACTTGTGTTTCTTGTAGCCCAGCGAGTCGGCGTGCCTGGCCGTCCATGGATACTTCAGGTACGTGCCCAGCGTTGCATAGGTCAGGCGGGTGCCGCCGTCGAACTGGTGATACTCCAGTTGGGTGAGTACCCGAAAGCCTTGGGCATTACCTTCGAAATTCAGGAAGTCATTGCGCTCGGCCTCACTCATTGCATCCAGCCAGCCACGGCCGGCGGCTTGCTGGAACCAATGGCGGATCGCGTCTTCACCGGAATGGCCAAACGGCGGGTTGCCGATGTCGTGTGCCAGGCAGGCCGATTGCACCACCATCCCCAGGTCGCTGGGTTCGCACCATTCGGGCAGAGTCTTGCGGATGGTTTCGCCGACGCGCATACCCAGTGAACGACCCACACAACTGACTTCCAGCGAGTGGGTCAGGCGCGTATGAATGTGATCGTTGCTGGACACCGGATGGACCTGGGTCTTGCGCCCGAGGCGGCGGAAAGCCCCCGAGAAAATGATGCGGTCGTGGTCTTTGTGGAAAGGGCTGCGGCCGAGTTCTTCAGGGCTGTGCAGAGGTTTTCCGAGGCGTTCGCGGGTAAGCAGGGTGTGCCAATCCAAGGCGGGGTCTCTCCGTCAGGTGACTGATAGCCTAGCTTCCCGTTTCGCGCCATGACCTGCAAGCGGAACTACAACCTGGCGGCGTCGATATCGAGGCCTCCTTGTAAGATCTTTTTTGGAGGGTGCCTGTTGACCGGGTAGGCGCACAGGATTGCACCCCTCGATAGAGGGGCACATCCCGTCGATATGGCAAGAATACAGCCAGAAAAAACTGATCAGTCTTTGCGCGAAGAGCCCTGCATGATCAGTTTGATCAGCGGCCCCAGTGAGGTGCCGAGGCGGATCAGCCGGGTCAGGCTGCTGATACCACCCCCGTTTTTTGCACCCTTTCCGGTCAGAAAACCCAGCAAGGTGACGGCGGCCACGCCCCAGAGTGGAGCGTGCTTGATGCCGAAGCCGTCCTGCAGGTTTTGCGTCATCCCGCGCACCCGTTGCAAGGGTTGCAGCAGTTGCGCGGATTCGTGGCGGATTTCCTGACGGTGCATTTCCATGCGCAGGCGGATCAGGGCCTTGCGCATTTCCGCGCGCGAGCTGTTTTGTGGCAATTCAGGCAGGCTCATGGCAGCAGGCGCTCCCGATCGTTCGCCAACTCTTCCAGGGTGCCGTGGAAGGGCGAGGACTCATCGAAAATCGCTGCTCTCAGGCGCATCCCACAGAATATGGCGGCGAGGGAGTAGAACACACAGAGCCCGATGATGGCGGCCAGGCGATACGTGTCCCAGAACAGGATAAGCACCAGCGTCGACAGCCCTACCAGCAGCAGCAACGCAAACACCAGCGCCAGGCCGGCAAACAGCAACAGGCTGACGGTGCGGGCTTTTTGTTCCTGCAATTCGATGCCGAACAGTTCGACATGGCTGTGCAGCAACCCAAGGAAGGCAGCACCCAGGCGCCGCGATGAGGAGCTGGTTCCCGTCATGGACGGGCCGGATTCGCCGATCGACATATCAGCGCCGGCTGGCCAGCAGGCCGATCAGGAAACCCACGCCGGCCGCGATCCCGACGGATTGCCAAGGGTTGGCCTGGACATAGTCTTCAGTGGCGGTGACAGCAGCCTTGCCGTGTTCGCGCAGGGAGTCTTCGGTCAGTTTCAGGGTTTCACGGGCACGCAAGAGACTGTCGTGGATCTGCTCGCGCAACTCGTCGGCCTGATCGCCGGCCAGGGTCGCGGTGTGCTCCAGCAACCGTTCGGTGTCACTGACCAGTGTCTGAAAGTCGTTCATCAGGATTTCTTGAGCAGTCTTTGCCTGTGTGCGGGCCATGGTGGATCTCCTTAAGTGGCGTTCTGATGCGTTCGAGTATGAGCCTTCGGCGAAGGTTCAGTACAAATGGCTGGTACAACTTTTGCTGAGTCGTGGTGCGCCGGTCCGCACCATTGCGTTATTGCCGGGCATGATTTCAGTAAAACCGTAGGACCAACAATCAAAAACTCGCGTAAACGTCCGGGGCGCGTTTTTCCTGGGCGGCATCCGTGCGCCAAAGTGGTTCAACGGGATCAGTCTGCTGATCCCTGGAAGCTGCAAATTGGTGCATGGGCAGCCATCGCGAACTGCTTTGGTGCTTTTTTTCTGCCATAAGGTCTGCCCATTCCATGGAAAATCTGCAAAGCGCTGTGGACACCCTGGTCCATAGCTCCAACACGCTGTTCATTCTGATCGGTGCGGTCATGGTTCTGGCCATGCACGCCGGTTTCGCCTTTCTCGAAGTCGGAACCGTGCGACAGAAAAACCAGGTCAATGCGTTGTCGAAAATCCTCAGCGACTTCGCTGTTTCGACACTGGCCTACTTCTTTATAGGCTATTGGATTTCCTATGGCGTGACGTTCATGCAGCCAGCGGCCGTGCTCAATGCCGACCATGGCTATGGACTGGTGAAGTTTTTCTTCCTGCTGACCTTTGCCGCGGCGATCCCGGCGATCATTTCCGGAGGGATCGCCGAGCGCGCCCGGTTTGTCCCGCAACTGTGTGCAACCGCGTTGATTGTCGCGTTCATCTATCCATTCTTCGAAGGCATTGTCTGGAACGGCAATCTGGGCTTGCAAGCCTGGTTGCTGGAGCGCTTTGGCGCCGGTTTCCATGATTTTGCCGGCTCGGTGGTGGTGCATGCCATGGGCGGTTGGCTGGCACTGGCGGCGGTGCTGTTGCTCGGGCCGCGTAATGGCCGGTATCGCGAGGGCCGGCTGGTCGCGTTCGCGCCATCAAGCATCCCTTTTCTGGCACTGGGCTCGTGGATCCTGATTGTTGGCTGGTTCGGCTTCAACGTCATGAGTGCGCAAACCCTGCAAGGTGTCAGCGGGCTGGTGGCGGTGAACTCGTTGATGGCCCTGGTGGGCGGTACGGTGGCGGCGCTGATTGTCGGGCGCAATGACCCCGGCTTTCTGCATAACGGCCCGTTGGCGGGGCTCGTGGCAATCTGTGCCGGTTCTGACCTGATGCATCCTGTGGGGGCGCTGGTCACCGGTGCCGTCGCGGGGGCGTTGTTTGTCTGGTGCTTTACCGCGGCCCAAGGCAAATGGCGCATCGACGATGTGTTGGGTGTGTGGCCGTTGCATGGCTTGTGCGGCGTGTGGGGCGGCATCGCCTGCGGCATTTTCGGCCAGACCACTTTGGGTGGGCTGGGCGGGGTCAGCCTGATCAGCCAGTTGATCGGCACGGCACTGGGCATCACGGTTGCGCTGGCCGGCGGGTTTGCGGTGTATGGCGTGATCAAGGCGCTGCATGGATTGCGCCTGAGTCAGGAAGAGGAGTATTACGGCGCGGACCTGTCGATACACAAGATCGGCGCCGTGAGCCAGGACTGACTCGGGTCTCTTTATCGTCGGTGGCATCAGGGCAGGGGCCTCAATGGCTCGACGGTTTTTCGGGGCAGGCCTAGAATGGTCACTTCATTTTCTGGTTGAGCGCTCATGCTTCCCGAATGTCAGCTGTTCGGCACCCTTGGATGCCATCTCTGTGAAGTAGCCGAAGCCATGTTGATGGAATTCGTCGAGCGCGGTCTGCTGGTGGAACTGGTGGACATCGCCGACGATGAAATATGGTTCGCAGCCTACAGCCTGCGTATTCCGGTGTTGCGGCGAGTCGATACCGGTGCTGAACTGGGCTGGCCGTTCAGTGCCGATCAGGTGGTGGCGTTCCTGCATTAAGCGGTTCTTGCGCTGGTGGCGTGTTCCGTCTGTCGAACTTTGCGATTGATCCCCTTGGCTTATTCGGTGTTGATCGGATACTGTATGCGTATACAGTTATTCGTGGTGCCTGCCTTGCCGTTCCTGATTTTCGGGAGTGAGCTGGCAAGCCCGGGCGTCAGAGGGATGAATCGTGGTCAATGTCGAACAGTTGAAGAACAGCGTGAACCGGATGTCCGCGGACGTCGTGCGCGAGGCTGTCCTTGAGTTGCGTCTGGATGGTCTGGTGACCGAGGGGAAAACGCCCTTCAACAAAACGCATTTCAATACCTGTTTCGCAGAAATCGAAGCCTTGTTTCAGCGCGCGGGTTATCACCGGCAACTCGATGTCGTGGGTTATCAGGGGTTGTTGTACGCCCTGTATGACCCCGCTCGCTGGGAGGCGGTCGATGTACTGCGTTGGCTCAAGGAGTACACCGAAGCGGCGGCGCGCACACAGATCCCGGCTTGAGGAATCTCCTCCAGGGGGCGTTCTCAATTAGTTTTCACGCCGGGAAAACTAATTGAGAACGCCCCCTAGGTTCATTCCCCTTGCTGTTGGATAATGCCGCTCTGCACTGAGGCTAGAGCTTTCGTATGTCCACTTCTTCTTTTTCCGCGGCACACAGTCAGGCCAGTACGCTCTACTTGCCACCTGGCCCGTGGCAGACCGTTGTCGATTGCCTGTGCGAGCATTTCAGCGCCATCGGTCGTGAACAATGGCTGGACAGAATTGCCCGTGGCCGGGTCCTCGATGGACAGGGCATGCCGATTGCCCTCGATCTGGCGTACAGGGAAGGTTTGCGGATTCATTATTTTCGCGAAGTTCCGGATGAAAAACCGATCCCGGTGATCGAGTCGATTCTGTACGCGGACGAGCATCTTGTGGTGGCCGACAAGCCACATTTCCTGCCTGTGACACCGGCTGGCGAATACGTCGAACAGACGCTGCTCAGGCGCTTGATCCGGCGTCTGGACAATCCGCACCTGGTGCCATTGCATCGCATTGACCGGCACACCGCAGGGCTGGTGCTGTTTTCCGCCAACCCGCAGACTCGTTCGGCTTATCAGTCGTTGTTTCCAACCCGGCAGATCGAAAAACGCTACGAGGCCATCGCCAAGGCGTTGCCCGACCTGGCTTTCCCGTTGGTGCATAAAAGCCGACTGGTCGATGGCGAACCGTTCTTCCGCATGCAGGAAGGTCCGGGGGCCAGCAATACCGAGACGGCGGTCGAAGTCAGGGAAAAGCAGGAGGATCTCTGGCGTTATGGTCTTTACCCGGTGACGGGCAAGAAACATCAGCTACGGGTACATATGGCGGCGTTGGGCGCCGCAATCTGCAACGACCCGTTTTACCCCGAGGTGCTCAAGGATGCGCAGGATGACTATGCAAATCCTTTGAAACTGCTGGCTCAGGGGCTGAAGTTTATCGATCCGGTCACGGGCCAGTCGCGAGAGTTCGAGAGTGAAATCACCCTGCAATGGTGATTGATAAGCGATCCTGGCGCGCTGTTCTCCAGGCATGAAAAAGCCCGCATCAAGCGGGCTTTTCTGTATCCGGTGGCACCAGGATTACAGCTCCTTGACGGTACGAACCTGATCTTTGTTGATGCGGGTCTGCTTGCCATCGAGCTGTTCGAATTCGTAGAAACCGGAATCCTTGTCGAATTGCGGCGTGTCGACGGCCTGGATTTCGCGACCGTCATTCAAGGTGATCACCGTAGGCGATGCACAACCGGCGAGGGTGGCAAGGCCCAGTGCGAGCATGAAAGTGGCGAGGGTCCGTTGAGTCATGAGTTGTGTCTCCGAATAAGAATTCTGTGGTTGCTGAACTTGAGACGTGCACCGTCTGCGCAAGTTCCTGATGAATATCAGTCTGACACAGTGCCATGACCGCTTAAAAGTTCCGGCGTGTTGAGGTTGGCCAATCGTGGGTCCTTGTCGGGGCATTGCAGCGCGGTTGCGCCGAGCTTGCGCATCAACCGGCCAGGGCTGCGCTCACCCTCGTTCCAGGCATTTTCAAATGCTGCCCTGTGTTGCACGGGAATCACACACAACAACGGCTCCCAGTGGTCATCGTGCCGCACCATCAGCGGCTTGTCCGGATGCAGATTGGCGGCCTCGCGCATAGTGCCGATCAGCGCCGCATCGATGCCCGGAACGTCACAGGGTATGACCAGCAGATGGCTATGGCGAGCAGCTTTCAGGCCTGCACGAATACCGGCCAGTGGCCCGGGGAAGTCACCTTCATCATCGTGGACCAACTGGTCGGCGTAGGGGGCGTACTTCTCAAGGTTGCGATTGCAGGAGATGATCAGGTCATCGGTCAGCGGGCGGGTCTTGCGATGCAGATGCGCAATCAGGGGTTCGCCGTGCCAGTCCAGCAACCCTTTGTCCCGACCACCCATACGTTGGCCGCGCCCGCCCGCCAGGAGCAGAATGGAGCAGGGTGGCAATTGTGAATTCGTGGTCATGGCAGGCCTCCATGGGGGCGGCGAAAAAACGGAGCGCTGTGATATAACACCGGGCTGTTTCTCCTACAACTGGACGAGCCTATGAAAGCCAAGGCTGATGTACCTTTCGCACCGCTGAATATTGCAGTGCTGACTGTCAGCGATACCCGCACACTGGAAACCGACACCTCAGGCCAGGCCTTTGTCGACGGCTTGACCGCTGCCGGTCATTACTTGGCCGCCCGGGTGTTGCTCAAAGATGACCTCTACAAAATTCGCGCGCAAGTCGCCAACTGGATTGCCGACGATGTCGTGCAGGTGGTGCTGATCACCGGCGGTACCGGTTTTACTGGACGTGACAGCACGCCGGAAGCCGTCGGTTGCCTGCTGGACAAACAGGTCGATGGATTTGGTGAGCTGTTCCGCCAGATCTCGGTTGCCGATATCGGCACCTCAACCGTTCAGTCCCGGGCGTTGGCTGGACTGGCCAACGGCACGCTGGTTTGCTGCTTGCCGGGCTCGACCAATGCCGTGCGCACCGCTTGGGACGGCATACTGGCCGAGCAACTGGATTCGCGGCATCGGCCGTGCAATTTCGTGCCTCATTTGAAACAGGCAGCGCCTTGTGAATCCCGTGGGTAAGCCTGGCAAGTCTGGCAGCCTGATGCCTGTCGAGCAGGCGTTGGCGCGCTTGCTGGAAATGGCCGAGGCCTCGAGGATTGTCGAGCGTGAACGCTTGCCGTTGGCGCAGGTACAGGGGCGCGTACTGGCTGAAGACCTGGTGTCGACGCTTGATCTGCCGCCCTGGCCCAACAGCGCCATGGACGGTTATGCCTTGCGTATGGCTGACTGGACGGGAGAGCCGTTGCTGGTCAGTCAGAAGGTGTTTGCCGGCCAGGCCCCCGGTCCGTTGCAGCCAGGCACCTGTGCGCGCATTTTCACCGGGGCGCCTGTTCCCGCCGGTGCCGATTGCGTCGAGATGCAGGAAAACGCCGAGGTTCAGGCCGATGAGCGAGTACGTTTCACTCAAGCCTTGACCCAAGGCCAGAACATCCGCCCACAAGGCCAGGAAACCACCGTCGGCGAGTTGATTTTGCCGGCAGGTACGCAACTGGGGCCGATCGAGCAAGGATTGGCTGCCTCCTTGGGATGCGCTGAGCTCGAGGTGGTTCGCAAGGTGCGCGTGGCGGTGCTGTCTACCGGCGACGAGTTGATTGAGCCGGGGCAGACGCTGGGCCCGGGACAGATCTACAACAGCAACCGCGTGTTGTTGTGTAGCTGGTTGCAGCGTTTGGGGTGTGAGGTCGTTGACGCGGGAATTCTGCCGGACAATCTGGAAACCACTCGCGCCCGATTAGGTGAGTTGAAGGGTGTCGACCTGATCCTCTCGACCGGTGGCGTATCGGTGGGGGAAGCCGATTTTCTGGGCATCGCCTTGCGCGAAGAGGGCGAACTGACGCTGTGGAAACTCGCCATCAAGCCCGGTAAACCGCTGACGTTCGGGCATTTTCGCGGTGTACCTGTAATTGGCTTGCCGGGCAATCCGGCATCGACCCTCGTGACCTTTGCCTTGTTGACCAGGCCCTATCTCCTGCGTCGTCAGGGAGTGCAGGACGTTGAGCCGCTGAAGGTGCAGGTGCCGGCAGGGTTTGACTGGCTCCAGCCCGGCAATCGGCGCGAGTATTTGCGCGGACGGCTGGAAAACGGCAGGGCGACGATCTACAAAAACCAGAGTTCCGGTGTGCTGCGCAGCGCTGCCTGGGCTGATGGACTGGTGGAAGTCCTGGAAGGTCGCACGCTGGTTCAGGGCGATAGCGTTTTCTTCATTCCGTTGAGCGAAGTCCTGAGCTGATAGCTTCAGCGGCTTTGTCACACAAGACCCGGTTGATTGAACCGGGTTTTGTGTTGAAGGCAACTCAGTGTGCCAGAAGCAATGAAATAACCTGCTCGAAACGGCTATTGGCGATCCAGCCAAGGAGGCCGAGGATCACGGCTGTTCCGCAGGCGGAATAGGCAAGTCGGTGCTTGATGGATTTGACGTCATCCCGGGCTTCTTCCATGTCCCTGCGTATGCACTTGAGGTGTGTTTCCAGCTCGGTGACGCGAGGTTCCATATCAACTTCTCCCGTGGCTTTTGTGCTGTTGCGGCATTCAGCTCGATGGCCTGCATTTTTATCATCTGTGAGCGGCAAGACCGAAATGGCCGGTGATGCGAGGTTTTGGCGTTGCATGGCACGTCCTTGTGATGTCTTGCAGCCCAAGGTCTACCAATTCGGATTTGTGGTCAATTGAGCCGATTCCTCACGTTTTGTAAGAAAAATCCTGCCGTGTAGGGATCAAATCCTTCCGACTGGAAACAATTCGTTTTCTTTCGACTTTTAACGGGGGGGGCATCTGGCGTCGACAGCATGTTATTCGTGCGCGCCCGCCCTGGAAGGGGGACAACCTGCGTTTCTCGGTTCGCCCGGCGGCGTTACTCGTGCATCTGCCAGACGATTCGCCGCTGTTACATGCCGGTGAGGTGCCTAGTCATCGAGGCTGATGATTTGTTCACGCACGGCAAACAGTACCAGGCCGGCCACATCGTAGATCTGCAGACGCTTCATGATCTGCGAACGGTGGGTTTCGACGGTCTTGACGCTCAGCCCCAGGCCATTGGCGATCTCTCGGGTGGATTTTCCGCGAACGATCAACCGCAGGATTTCCAGCTGACGTGCCGTCAGGTTGTGCGAGTCGGCGGGTTCGGGTGGGTGCTTCTGGTTTCGGGTCAACGCCTGGTTGATCACCGTGTGGGCAATGGCCGGGCTCAGATAGCGCTCGTTGTTGCGCAAGGCCTCCAGCGCGTGTTCGAGTTCGGTCGCCGTGGTGTCCTTGAGCAGGTAACCATGGGCTCCGGACTCCAGCGCCTGCATGATCAGGGCCGGGTCGGTATGCATCGAGAGGATCAGGACCTTGCTCTGCGGGCGCACCCGCTTGAGCTGCTGCAAGGCTTCGAGGCCGCCGGTCTGGCGCATCGAAATATCCAGCAGGACAATATCCGGGGACAGATGCCCGACCATCTCGAGCAGCTGCGAGCCGTCACTGGCCTCACCGATGACGGCATAGCCGGGCAGATCCATTACCAGGGCGCGCACGCCAGCCCTGATCAGCGAGTGGTCATCCACCAGTAGTAAATTACAAGTCAATGCATAACCTTATTCGAACTGGCCCGTTCGAGCGCACGGGGCGCCCAGGGAAAAAGAGCTTCGATTTGAGTGCCTTTGCCCGGCTCGCTGGTAACGGTCAGTGTGCCGCCCAGTTGATCGATCCGTTCCGACATCCCGGCCATACCGCGCTGCCCTTCACGACCAGGGTCTGTTGCGGGGGCGAAGCCCTGACCATCGTCGCTGATCTGCAACTTCAGGCCTTGGGGCAGACGCTGCAGGCACACTAGCAGGTTCTTGGCCTGGGCATGGCGCAGGATGTTGGTGACCGCTTCCTGGGTGATACGGAAAGCTGCCACGGCCATTTCCTCCGGTATGCCGGTCAGGCGCTGCTGGCATTCCAGGCTCCAGTGCACCGGGGTGTTGGCCAAAGTCTTGAGCAGGTGCGCCCGCAGACTGGCTTCCAGCCCAAGGCTGGCCAACTGCCGGGGATTGAGAATGGCGGATACGTCACGAACTTTGGCCAGGGTTTCTTCCAGCGTGTCGCAGAGGACCGTGCATTGTTCCTGGAGCTCTTCGGGCATCCGGCGTTTGAGCCAGTCACTTTGCAGTTTGGCGGCGGTCAGCAATTGACCGATGTCGTCATGCAGTTCGCGGCTCAGCCGGTGACGCTCGTTTTCCTGGACCTGCAACAGCCGGTCGGCCAGTTCCTGAGGCTGGAATTTGATCGATTTGCGCGAGAGGCAGTACTGCACGGCAACACTGGTCAGCGCCGCAACATTGAGCACCAGCAATGACAGGGGCAACGGGATGGACAATCCATGGACCAGCAAGCTGCCGAGGGTCGAGCAGACGCATAGCAACAGCGTGAATACGCGTGCATTTGCTCGGGAAGGTGGCCACGTGGCGATTGACTTGAGGCTGGCGTGCATAGCGGATGGAGCCAATGGATGTTCGCTGCGGGCTGACCGGTCATGCTGGCTGACAGGCCCCTGTTTTTTTAATGTGGAGCGCCGACGCGTTCAGGTCCGAACTGCAGCGAGCTGTATCCGGCTGCAATCACACTGCCATTAATTGGCGTCAACTAACAGGCGGCATGTTAGCACTTAAGATACCGTTGGTCGCGTCCGTATGTATGTCCGAAAAGTCAGGAGTCCAGTCGTCTGGACGATGATTCCATAATGGAACAAGTTGGTTGTTGCCGCTGCAAAATGCCGGTTGCCCCGGGTTTTGTTGTTGATACCAGGCAATACCCTGGTCAAGGCAGGCGCGCAATTGTCGATGGGCAATAGTGGTTGCTTAAAGATGTCGCTTACAGCTATGAAATATTCATTTGCGACATGTGCGCACTCAAGTTACAGCGCGGTATTGATAACCAAAAACACGCCATACGGCATGTTTGGCAAGTTCAGGCCTGTCGTTCCGAATAGGCTACGAGGGTGAAGGGCCTGGAGTTGACCGGTGGTTGAAACCGGCTTTGCCCGACCTGAAAGGCAAAAGCTTCAATCAGGGTGGCCTGTTCGCTGTCGTCGAGACTGAGCTGTCCGGTGGTCTGGTCGATGAGTTCGAGTTGCCAGGCAATCAGGGTCAGGCAGTCTTTCAAGGCATTCAGCGCGTCGTCGTGCAGGCTCATGGTGTTCTGTGCGTGGTTCAGCAGGCCATGAATATGCAGAGAGAATTCAGACACGGCCGCCAATGCCAGGGCATCGGCCTTGTTGGCCAGCTTGAGCAGTGTGCTGAGCAGACAGTCGATAGCGTCCTTGTCATTGCAGATCAACTGCAGATGGCTCAGGCATTCCTCGGTTTTAGCCAGGAGTGTTTCAGCCTCGACAAGAAACTCCGGGAGCCGCTGGGCCCACTCTTTACGGTCGTTCGGCATACTTATCTCCACAACGTCATGTCAAATGAGGGGATATCGTGTGTGTCGACGAGGGCGGTCGGAACCCCGGCATTGCCGAGTCGTCGGGTGAACGAACTGTGGCTGGCCCGGAAACAGGCTGGGGAACACGAGAGGGTGGTTGGCCACTGACTTGCGATCGCACACAAAAGCCTGACTCCGTTCATGCAATGAGAATGGCGTCACATTAATGGCTATTGGATATTGCGAATATCAGGTTGCACCTGATTGTTGATAGGGGAATCCCTTACGCAGGGGAACCTTTCGCGCAAACAAGGGTCGCGCTGGCGCAGAAGTGCAGCAGATGTAATCACAGCGCCAGTAAAGCATGATGTTAATGTGACATCAATGGCCGGGCGTGGCATTTTAGAGAGGGTCAAGCTTCGGCAAAAACAGCCGATAACCTTCCTGAAGTGAATTCATCCGAACAAGACCTGGAGTCATTGATGGCCGGCATTCTCGACACGGTAGACCAACGCACGCAACTGGTGGGTGAGAATCGCCTGGAAATTCTCATGTTCCGGCTCGCCGGACGGCAATTGTTCGCAATCAACGTCTTTAAAGTACAGGAAGTCCTGCAGCTGCCGAAGTTGACGCTGATGCCGCAGCGCCATCCTTTTGTGTGCGGCGTGGTCAACCTGCGTGGCCAGACCCTGCCGGTGATCGACCTGTCCCAGGCCATTGGTATGCGCCCGTTGGTGCCGGGGCCTGGCAGCACGATTATCGTCACCGAATACAACCGTTCCGTTCAGGCCTTCCTGGTCGGTGGCGTGGACCGGATCGTCAACATGAACTGGGAAGCCATCCTGCCGCCCCCGAGCAGCGCCGGCCGCCAGCACTACCTGACGGCCATCAGCAAGGTCGATGACCAGCTGGTTGAAATCATCGACGTCGAAAAGGTCCTGGCCGAAATCGTCCCGTACAACGCCAAGGTCTCCCGCGCCAAGCTCGAGGATCCGGTGCTGGAACGTGCCCGTGGCCGTGAGGTGCTGCTGGTGGATGACTCCAACGTGGCCCTGGCGCAATTGCGCGATACCCTGGGACAGCTGGGCGTGAAGATGCACATCGCCAGCGACGGGTTGAAGGCCTTGAACATGCTCAAGGCCTGGGCTGATACCGGCGTGAACATGACCGAAAAACTGCTGATGGTCTTCACCGATGCGGAAATGCCGGAAATGGATGGCTATCGCCTGACCACCGAGATTCGCAACGACCCGCGCCTGCGCGGCTTGTACGTGGTGCTGCACACCTCGCTGTCCGGCAGCTTCAACGACTCGATGGTGAAAAAGGTCGGTTGCGACAATTTTCTCTCCAAATTCCAGCCGGACAAGCTGGTCGACGTGGTGCGCCAGCGCCTGATGCTTGACGAAGTGCCGGCCTAAGCGGGTCCGCACAACTGTGGGAGCGGGCTTGCTCGCGAAGGCGTCGGCACATCCAGGACTGATGTGACTGATACACCATCGCGAGCAAGCTCGCTCCTACAGGTCTTTGCTCTTTGATTCGCTGATCAAGCTCGTATAGGGTGGCGTTTTTACCTACCAGGGAGCTGGCCATGTTGCGTCTGAGTGCGCTGTATCGTTATCCGTTGAAGTCCGCCAAGGGCGAGACCTTGCAGGTGATCGGTCTCGATAAACTCGGGCTGGACGGCGATCGCCGCTGGATGCTGGTGGACGAGGCCAGCGGGCGCTTCCTGACACAGCGTGCGGTGGCGCAGATGAGCCAGTTGTCGGCGCTGTGGAATGCCGAGGGTGGCTTGACCCTCAGCGCGCCCGGCCATTCGCCGATCGACATAGCCTTGCCCGGTAACGGTGCAGAACTGCGTGGCGTGACGATCTGGCGCGATACCTTGCGAGTCCCCGATGCAGGCGATGAAGCTGGGGCCTGGGTCAGCCAGTTCATTGGCAAACCGACTCGCCTGGTGCAGGTGCCGCTGGATCGTGCGCGGATGACGGAGGCCGGTTACGGCAAGGATGACGACCAGGTGGCGTTCGCCGATGGTTATCCGCTGTTGCTGATAGGCCAGGCCTCTCTCGAGGACTTGTCGCAACGGGTCGGGCGTCCGTTGGAGATGCTGCGTTTCCGGCCGAACCTGGTGATCGAAGGCAGTGCAGCGTTCGCCGAGGACGGCTGGAAGCGTATCCGTATCGGCGAGGTCGAGTTCCATGTGGTCAAGTCCTGTTCACGCTGCATCCTGACCACCATCGACCCGCAAACCGGGGAGCGCAGCGAAGACCGCGAACCCTTGGCCACCTTGCAGAAATACCGTTCCCAGGCGGACGGCGCAATGTTCGGCCAGAACCTGGTCAACGAGGGCAACGGTCGACTCGAAGTCGGCATGCCGGTGGAGATCCTCGAGTAATTTTGCGCAGAATAAAAAATGCCCGTGTCGAAAAACACGGGCATTTTTTATTGCAGTGAAGCCCGGCAGGTTTAGCCGCGGTATTCGCACAGGTAAGCGGTGTCGACGGCGACTTTCAGCTGGAACTTGCTGTTGGCCGGCACGTTGAACTGGCTGCCGACGGCAAAGGTTTCCCAGTCGCTGCTGTCCGGCAGTTTGACGGTCAGTGCGCCGCTGACCACGTGCATGATTTCACGCTGGCTGGTGCCGAATTCGTACTCGCCCGGAGCCATGACGCCGATGGTCGCTGGACCTTCTGCGGTGCCAAAGGCGATCGACTTGACGGTGCCGTCGAAGTACTCGTTGACTTTAAACATGGGCGATTCCTCGAAAAGGGCTAAAAAGGGCCGGCCAGTATGCACAAGGCCCCGGGAGTCGTCACCTGTCTAAAGCGGAAGAACCAGCGGCAGCAGGCGTGCGGTATTGCGCGCATCTTCCAGCGCCCGGTGTTGCTGGCCGGTGAACTGCAGGCCGGCCAGTTGCAGGGCGCCGTTGAGCCCCAGCGGGCGTTCCAGGCGCCGGGCCTTGGCAAAGCGCTGTTTGAGGTTCATGTGCGGCACGTTGGCCAGCACGCTGGCGAGTCCCAGCTGCTGCCAATCCTGAAGCAGTTGTTTGCGATCGTAATCGCCCCAGCTGACCCAGCCTTCAAGTCGCGTTTGGTGTTGGCCGAGCCAGCGTTCAAATGCCGGCCAGACTTCGCCCAGCGGTTGCGCGGCGTCGATGTTGGCTTGGGTGATGTGCGTCAACTCCCGGCAAAACGGCGTCAGCAACGGCCGCCGCAAAGGCCGGACGAAGCGCTGGAACTGGTCCAGTTCGCGACCCTTGCGGTCCACCAGGGTGGCGCCGATTTCTATGATTTCCATATCCGTTACGGGCCAACCCCCTTCATCGGTGGTGGCCTCCAGATCAATGACCAGCCAATGAGGCATTGCAGGGTTCCTGGTATCCGCGTCCTGTAGGGTTTGAGCGTAGCCAAACCCGGCGGTTCCGCCTAGCGGCTTATTCGACCTCCAATAGAATCTGCCGGTTTTTCACCTGATCCCCGACTTTGACTTGCAGGCGTTTCAGAACACCGTCGATGCCCGACTTCAATGGATGCTCCATTTTCATCGCCTCCAGTACCACCAGCAGTTGGCCCTTGGTCACCTTGCTGCCTTCGTTGACCAGGACGTCGACAATCGCCCCGTCCATCGGTGCCTTGAGGGTGCCGGAGCTGACACTGGCCTGGCCGGTAACCTGCGCCTGAGTGCGATCCACGAACTGCAGGCTGCCCGGCCGGGTAAACAGCCAGAGACGCCCGGCCTCCAGACGGTAGGCGTGGCGTTGGCGAACGCCTTCGATTTCGAGGGTGGCCCAGCGTCCGTCGCTATGGATGATCTTCAGTTCGAGGCTGCGCTCGGCGACCTGAATGCGCAACGGCTCGCCCGGGATCGCCTGCAATGCTACCGGCCAGTCCTGATCCTCAAGGCCGATGCGATAGTGCAACGGCACGCTGGCGTTGTTGCGCCAACCGCCAAGCGGGGCCGGGTGAGCCTGCGCCGCGGCCTGATAGAACAGGGCGGCGGCGATGGCCAAGTGCTGCGCGCTTGGGGTTTCGGGATGCAGGCAGGGGTGGTCGGCGAAGTGCTGCGGGATGAAACTGGTGCTGAAATCACCGCAGGCGAACTGCGGGTGCTCCAGCAGGCTGGCAAGCAGGCGTTGATTGCTTTGCAGGCCCAGCAGCACGCTGTCTTGTACCGCCCGCAGCAGTTTGCGCCGGGCTTCCTCGCGGGTTGCACCGTGGGCGATGAGCTTGCCAAGCATCGGGTCGTAGAAGGGGCTGATGAATTGGCCTTCGATCAGGCCGTGGTCGATCCGCACGCCGTCCTGCAATGCCGGCTCCCAGGCCACGACGCGCCCGGTTTGCGGCAGGAAGCCCTGGGCCGGGTCTTCGGCATACAGGCGTACTTCCATGGCGTGGCCTGTGAGTTGCACCTGTTCCTGGCGCAAGGGCAGTGGTTGCCCTTCGGCGATGTTCAACTGCCAGGCCACCAGGTCCAGCCCGGTGATCAGTTCGGTCACCGGGTGCTCCACTTGCAGTCGGGTGTTCATCTCCAGGAAATAGAACTGCCCGCGCGCATCCAGCAAAAACTCCACAGTGCCCGCACCGACGTACTTCACAGCTCGCCCGGCCTTGAGCGCCGCTTCGCCCATGGCCTGACGCAACTCAGTGGTCATCACCGGGCAGGGCGCTTCCTCGATGACTTTCTGATGCCGGCGCTGCACCGAGCAATCACGTTCGCCGAGGTAAATCAGGTTGCCATGCCGGTCACCGAACAACTGGATCTCGACGTGGCGGGGTTCGATGAGTGCTTGTTCAAGAATCAGTTCGCCGCTGCCAAAGCCGTTCAGGGCTTCGGAGCGCGCGGTGCGAACCTGTTCCAGCAAGTCGCTGGCGTCGTGCACCAGGCGCATGCCGCGTCCACCGCCGCCAGCGCTGGCCTTGATCATCAACGGATAGCCAATGCGCTCGGCTTCGCAGCTCAGGGTGGCGTCGTCCTGCCCGGCGCCCTGATAACCGTTGATGCACGGCACACCGGCTTCGATCATGGCGATCTTCGACAGGCGCTTGCTGCCCATCAGTTCGATGGCCTCGGGGCTGGGGCCGATGAAGGTGATACCGGCATCCCGGCAGGCAAGGGCAAACCCGGCGTTTTCCGAGAGGAAGCCGTAGCCCGGATGGATCGCATCCGCGCCCGTGCGCCGGGTCGCGTCGAGGATGGCCGGGATGTTCAGGTAAGACTGTTGCACCGGGGCCGGGCCGATGTTGACCGCCTCGTCGGCCATCTGCACGTGCAGTGCATCGGCGTCGGCGTCGCTGAACACGGCGACCGTGCGATAGCCCAGCGCCTGGGCCGTGCGCTGGATGCGGCAGGCGATTTCACCGCGGTTGGCGATGAGGATTTTTTTGAGTCCGGGCATGGGTAGGCTCTCTGATTTTTAGCGGTGTCTGGTCGGGCCTCATCGCGAGCAAGCTCGCGAAGCTTTTAAATGGCCCACCCCGGTTTGCGTTTTTGCACGAAGGCCATCGTTCCCTCGATGCCTTCGGCTCCGGTCACCGCTTCGCTGAACCATTCAGCCGCTTGATCTAGCAACTCATCCGACGGCTGTCCGGCACTCGCCAGCAAGAGTTTCTTGGTCACCGCATTCGCCCCCGGCGCACAACACAACACATGGGCCAACACCTCATCGAGACGTTCGGCCAGGGCCTGCGGATCATGCTCGACAAAATGCACCAGCCCCATGCGCCGCGCCTGGTGACCATCAAAACGCGCCGCCGTCAGGGCGAGGCGCCGGGCCTGGGTCAAGCCGATGCGTTGCACCACGAACGGCGCGATCTGCGCCGGCAACAGGCCGAGGCTGGTTTCCGGCAGGCCGAATTGCGCCTGGTGATCGGCCAGGGCGATATCGCTGACGCAGGCCAGGCCGAGACCGCCGCCGAGTACCGCACCCTGCAGCACCGTGATCACCACTTGCGGTGCGTGTTGCACCTCTTGCAGCAGCGCGCCGAACACCCGGTTCAGGTCCCGGTGCGCAGTCGAGCCTTGAGCGCGGGCATTGGCCATGTCCTTGATGTCGCCGCCGGCACAGAAGTGCCCGCCGACGCCACCGATCACCAGTGCACGAACCCCTGGTTTATCGCGTACCGCAGCCAGCACCGAGCGCAATTCGGCGACCATCTGCAAGCTCATCGCATTGCGGCATTCGGGGCGGTTGAGGGTGATGTGCAAAACGCCGTTGTGCAGCTCCAGCAGCAAGGTCTGGCAAACCGGCAGGCCGCTCATTTCTTTTTCCCCGGCAGAATGCCCATGAGTTTGCAGATGATTCCCAGCATGATTTCGTCGGCGCCACCACCGATCGACACCAGCCGTACATCACGGTAAGCCCGGGCCACCGGGTTGTCCCACATGAAGCCCATACCGCCCCAGTATTGCAGGCAGCTGTCACTGACTTCGCGGCCCAGCCGCCCGGCCTTGAGCTTGGCCATGGAGGCCAAGCGCGTGACGTCCTGGCCTTTGATGTATTGCTCGGTGGCCTGATAGACCAGCGCCCGCAGGCATTCGATTTCGGTCTGCAGTTCAGCCAGGCGGAAGTGGATCACCTGATTGTCGATCAGCGCGTTGCCGAAGGTCTTGCGCTCCTTGCAGTATTCGATAGTGCTGTCGACGCAATACTCCAGGCCCTTGATCATGTTGGCCGCGCCGAACAGGCGTTCCTCCTGGAACTGCAGCATCTGCATCATGAACCCCGCGCCTTCATGACCGATGCGGTTGCGCTGCGGTACGCGCACATTGTCGAAAAACACCTGGGCGGTTTCCGAACTGCGCATGCCGAGCTTGTCCAGGTGCGAACTCAAGCTGATGCCCGGCGTGTTCATCGGCACCATGATCAGCGACTTATTGATGTGCGGTTTGTCGTCCGAGGTGTTGGCCAGCAGGCAGATGAAGTCGGCGCTCGGTGAGTTGGTGATCCACATCTTGCTGCCGTTGATCACGTAATCGTCGCCGTCCTTGCGCGCCGTGGTTTTCAGCCCGGCCACGTCGGAACCGGCACCGACTTCGGAGACGCCGATGCAGCCGACCTGCTCACCGCTGATGGCCGGGCGCAGGAATTCCTCGCGCAGCTCATCAGAGCCGAACCGTGCAAGCGCCGGGGTGCACATGTCGGTCTGCACGCCGATGGACATCGGAATGCCGCCGCAACGGATAGTGCCGAACTCTTCGGCGGCGACGATCGAATAGCTGTAGTCGAGCCCCATGCCACCGAATTTTTCCGGTTTGGAAATGCCCAGCAAACCGAGGTCGCCGGCCTTGCGGAAGATTTCGTGGATGGGGAAGCGCCCGGCCTTTTCCCATTCATCGACGTGGGGGTTGATCTCGTGCTCGACGAACTGGCGTACGGTGCGGCGCAGTGCTTCGTGTTCCTGGGTGAAGATCATTTTTATTGTTCTCCTTGAGCCGGCCTAGAGCCGGGCTACGCCAAAGCTGTTGGCTTGCAATGGCCGCACCTGGGCCTCGTGACAGATATCCAGCAAGTAACCCAGCAAGGTCCGGGTATCGCGCGGGTCGATCAAACCGTCATCCCACAAATTGGCGCTGCCGTAGAGCGCCGTGGACTGGCTGTCGAGTTTCTGCGCGGTGACCTGTTCCAGCATGTCGAGCATTTTCGGGTCGGGCACCAGGCCGTCCTTGGCCTGCTTGGCCTCGGTGACGATGCGCAGCACCTTGCCCGCTTGCGCGCCGCCCATCACGGCGGTGCGGCTGTTGGGCCAGGCGAAGATAAAACGCGGGTCCAGGCCGCGTCCGCACATCGCATAGTTGCCCGCGCCGTAGGAGCCACCGACGACGATGGTCAGCTTCGGCACCCGGGCGTTGGCCACCGCTTGAATCATCTTCGCGCCGTGCTTGATCACGCCTTGCTGTTCCGATTCGGTGCCGACCATGAACCCGGTGGTGTTGTGGAAAAACAGCAGCGGCGTCTGGCTCTGGTCGCACAGCTGGATGAACTGGGCGGCCTTGCTCGCACCTTTTGGCGTGATCGGGCCGTTGTTGCCGATGAAGCCACAGGCGCGGCCCTGGATTTTCAGATGACCGCACACAGTCTGCTGATCGAACTCGCCCTTGAATTCAAGAAAGTTCGAAGCGTCGGCCAGACGGGCAATGATTTCGCGCACGTCGTAGGGCTTTTTCGGATCATCAGGGATCAAGCCCAGCAGTTCGTCGATGGGGTAGAGCGGTTCCTCCCAGCGACGTTCGGGTAGTGGAGGCAACTGCTCGTTCCACGGCAGCAGGCTGACAATCTCGCGTACCTGACGCACACCGTCGGCGTCGTTTTCAGCCAGGTATTCGGCGGTGCCGGCGGTTTGTGCGTGCATCTCGGCGCCGCCCAGTTCTTCATCGGTGGCGACTTCGCCGGTGGCGGCCTTGAGCAGTGGGGGACCTGCGAGAAACAACTTGGCCTTGCCGCGCACCACCACCACGTAATCCGACAATCCCGGCTGATAGGCACCACCCGCCGTTGCCGAGCCGTGCACCACGGTGATCTGCGGCAAGCCCATGGCCGACATTCGCGCCTGATTGGCAAAGCTGCGCGCGCCTTCGACGAAAATTTCCGCCGCGTAATTGAGGTTGGCGCCGCCGCTTTCGGCGAGGGTGATCACCGGCAATTTGTTTTCCATGGCGATCTGTTGCAGGCGCAGGGATTTCTTCAACCCACTGGGGGAGATTGTCCCGCCCCTGATCGCGCTGTTGTTCGCCACCACCAACACGCGCACGCCAGACACATAGCCGATGCCGGCAATCAAGCCGCCACCGGCGGAGCTGCCATCCTTGTCGTCGTGCAGCTTGTAGCCGGCCAGGCTGGCCAGTTCGAGAAACGGCGCGCCGGGGTCCAGCAGCAGATTGAGACGTTCGCGGGGCAGCAACTGGCCGCGTTTTTCGAACTTCGGCCTGGCTTCGGCCGCCTTGTTCAGCAGGTTCTGTTCGAGCACGCGAACTTGCTCGATGGCGCTCAGCATCGCCGCACGGTTCTGGGCGAACGGCTGGCTGTGGGGATCGAGTTGCGACTGAATCACCGGCATGGGTTATTCCTTGTCCTTCAACACGTCTGGTATGTAGGCGCGGTGGAAACCGTTGTACGACTCGCTGTTGGTCGCCTTGTGGATCGGCCAGGCGCGGCCGCCGAGGCTGGCGGCGCCGTCGATGCGCAAGGTGCTGCCGCTGACGAACGCCGCTGCCGGGCTGAGCAGGAAAACAATCGCCGCGCTGACTTCCGATTCGGTGCCGATGCGCTTGAGCGGCACGTGTTCGCGCAGGGTCGGGATCACGGCCTTGAAGGCGCCTTCGTAGGTGTCCATGCCGCTGGAGGCAACCCACCCCGGCGCCACGGCGTTGACCCGCACCCCGGCATGACCCCATTCGTACGCGGCGGTCTTGGTCAGGTTGTCCATGCCCGAACGTGCCGCGCCGGAGTGGCCCATACCGGGCATGCCGCCCCACATGTCGGCGAGCATGTTGACGATGGCCCCGCCGTGCTTGCTCATGGATTGGTTGAACACTTCCCGGGCCATCAGGAAGCCGCCCACCAGATTGGTGCGCATCACAGTTTCGAAACCCTTCTGATTGATCGAGGCCAGGGGCGACGGGTACTGCCCACCAGCGTTGTTGACCAGGCCGTGAATGGGGCCATGCTTGCGGATCAATTCGCTGACCAGGTGCTGCACCAGTTCTTCCTCGCGGATGTCGCAAACTGCCCAATCAGCCTTGCCGCCGTCCTCGGCGATCTCCGCCGCAACGGTTTTCAGCTTGTCGGCCTTGCGCCCGACCAGCAGTACATGGGCGCCGAGGGCCGCCAGTTCGTGGGCGGTACAGCGGCCGATGCCACTGCCGCCACCGGTGACGATGATGTTTTGGCCGGCAAACAAATCGGCTTTGAAAATCGAATCGTAGGCCATGGCGGCAATCCTCTAGTTGAACTGGTCGGCGATGCGCTGCGGCACCGGGATCTGGATTTCCAGCAGTTGCTGGGCGAAGGCCTTGCCTTGCGGATCGATGCGCAGGCTGGCGACACCGCCGCCGCCGAGGGCGTTTTCCAGCAGGAAATTCAGGCTGTGGCTGGCGGGCAAGTACCAGCGTTCGACCCGCCCGTGGATTGGATCGAGGACGTGGCCCATCCAGTCGACGATCACTTCCGGGGTCAAGGCTTCTGCAATCCATGGCAGGAAATCGGGTGCGCGGGCCATGACGCCGATGTTGCTGTGGTTGCCCTTGTCGCCCGAGCGGGCGACCGCCAGTTTGACCAGGGCCACGCTGGCGTCGGCCAGGCCAAGCGGTTTCGGTGGCGCGAGCAGGGCTGGCAGGTCCAGCGGGTCGAGCACATCGAGGGCGGGCAGGGCACACGGGTGGCGCTGGCCCATGCAATCAATGTCCAGCGTGCAGGCGGTTTTGTCGATCAGGAACGAGAACAGTCGGATCAGCGGATACACCGTCGGCCGGCCACCGACAATGCCGGTCAGCCCCGGCGCCATGCCGGTGGCGGCCTGGGCGATTTCCCGGGAGAACACGATCAATGCCTGCTTGTCCGGATGGCGCACCGCGAGTTTGATCACCACTTCGCGGCTGTCCTGACGCTGGCCATGGGGACCGTAGGTGGCCTCGCTGCCCAGCAACTCGATACTCACGTCGCTGTACGGTGCCCAGCCGCGCTGGCGGAACATTTCCGAGGTCTTGTTGATGATCGCATCACCGACCCGCCGCGCCTTGTCGACGGCATCGATGCCGGCGATCAGGCAACTGGCGGTGCAGCGAAAACCATCGGGGTACGTGGCGCTGACTTTGTATTGAGCGGTCGGCGGCAGGCCTTTGGCGCCGTGCACCTGCACGGCGTTCTTGCCTTGTTGCAGCAGTTTGACCTGAGTGAAATCGCACACCACGTCGGGCAACAGATACGCGCGGGGGTCACCGATTTCGTACAGCATCTGTTCGCCCACCGTCAGCGGCGTGACCAGCCCACCGGTGCCTTCGGGTTTGCTGACGATGAACTGGCTGTCGGCGCTGACTTCGACGATGGGAAAACCGATGTGTTCGTAGTCGGGTACGTCGCGCCAGTCGGTGAAGTTGCCGCCGGTGCACTGGGCGCCGCATTCGATGATGTGTCCGGCCAATGCCGCCTGGGCGAGCTTGTCGTAGTCGTGCCACGACCAGCCGAATTCATGTACCAGCGCAGCGCTGACCACCGCACTGTCGACCACGCGCCCGGTGATCACGATGTCCGCCCCCAGGCGCAGGGCTTCGACAATGCCGGGTGCGCCGAGGTAGGCGTTGGTCGAGACGCACATCGATGGCAGGGGCGCGCCAGTGAACATTTCACGAATGCCCAGGTTGCCCAGTTGTTTGAATTGCGGTTGCAGATCGTCACCCAGCAGCACGGCGATCTTCAGCGCCACCCCGGCCTTGTCGCAGGCCGCTTGCAGGACGGCGGCACAGGCTTGGGGATTGACCCCGCCGGCATTGCTGATGACCCGGATGTTCTGCTGTGCGAGCTGCGGCAGCAAGGGCGCCAGCACTTCGATGAAGTCACCCGCATAGCCGGCCTTGGGGTCTTTCATCCGTGCGCCAGCCATGATCGACAGGGTGATTTCAGCCAGGTAATCGAAGACCAGATAGTCCAGTTGCCCGTGTTCGACCAGTTGCGCGGCAGCGGTCGAGGTATCGCCCCAGAAGGCGCTGGCACATCCGATGCGAATTGTTTTAGGCGCAGTCCATTCCATAGCCACCTCCAACCGAAGTGCGTCGACATTACCAAGCAAGCGCTTGGTTTGTAAATGACTTGATTATCTTCTGCCCAAGCGCTTGCTTGGCTGCATCCATGCGCTTAAATTGCCCGCGCAACCCCGCTGTTTTCGGGGGGATCGGCGTTATTGATTGAACGACTGTAGGAGAGAACGGGTGGACGAGCAAAAAGCCCTGAGGGTGATGCGCCAATTGGTCGACGACGGCCAATTGACCGACCCGGACAGCGCCCGCGGCAAGCTGCTGCAAGTGGCGGCCCACCTGTTCCGCAACAAAGGCTATGAGCGCACGACTGTGCGCGACCTGGCCGGCGCCGTGGGTATTCAGTCCGGGAGTATTTTCCATCACTTCAAGAGCAAGGACGAAATCCTGCGGGCGGTGATGGAGGAGACCATCCGCTACAACACCGCGTTGATGCGTGCGGCCATCGCCGAGGCTAGCAGTGTGCGCGAGCAGGTGCTGGCGCTGATCCGCTGTGAGTTGCAGTCGATCATGGGCGGTAGCGGCGAGGCCATGGCCGTGCTGGTCTACGAATGGCGCTCGCTGTCCGAGGAGGGTCAGGCCAAGGTCCTGGCGCTGCGGGACATCTACGAAGACATCTGGCTGCAGGTGCTGGGTGAAGCCAAGACCGCCGGGTTTATCCGTGGTGATGTGTTCATCACCCGCCGCTTCCTGACCGGTGCATTGTCCTGGACCACCACCTGGTTTCGTGCCGGCGGCAGCATGAGCCTCGATCAGTTGGCCGATGAGGCGTTGATTCTGGTGCTCGAAGACCGGCAATAAGCTTGTATTGGCCAGCATTAAACTGGCTAACTTGCCGAAACCGCCTAGCTTGAATGCATTGGTACCGTTTTATTGGGGAGTGGGGGCGTTTTGATGGGTTCGCCAATTCGGTCAGCCTCGCGGCTTTTGCTGGCGATGCTTGCGGCGTCGACGATGATGCCGTCCCAGGCAGCGCAACTGGTGCGCATAGGTGCCGCGCACTTTCCGCCCTACACCGTGCGCCCGGAATCCGGGGCCGATACCGGGTTGCTGCCGCAACTGGTCGAGGCCCTGAACGCATCGCAAACTGACTACCAGTTTGTCCTGGTGCCCACTTCCATTCCCCGGCGCTTCGGTGATTTCAAGCAGGGCCGGGTCGACATGGCCATCTTCGAGAATCCCGCCTGGGGTTGGGAAGAGATCCCCCACACGGCCGTCGACATGGGGTTGGAGGACGCCGAAATTTTTGTCGCGCAACGCCTGCCCGATCGACAGCAAAGCTATTTTGCCGACCTGAGCGGCAAGCGCTTGGCACTGTTCAGCGGCTATCACTACGAGTTCGCCAACTTCAATGCCGACCCCCAGTACCTTGCGAAAAACTACAACGCCACGTTGACCTATTCCCATGACAGTAATCTGCTGATGGTATTGCGCGGCCGGGCCGACATCGCCCTGGTCACGCGTTCGTACCTGAGCGACTACTTCCTGCGCAATGAAAAAGTCGCCAGCGAGTTGCTGGCGTCCCAACGCGTCGACCAGGTCTATCACCACTACGCCATTCTGCGTCCGGCCGCGCCCATCACTGGCGAAGCCTTCGGCAAGCTGTTGCAAGGCTTGCGGGACAACGGCCAGATGCTGAGGATTTTCGATCCGTACAAGATTGCGCTGGTGCCGATCCCGCACAAAGCACCGGAACCACAAGTCGCCAATTGATGGTCTCTGGCTAAATTTCCCGCCCTGGCTCACGTCACTTCGTTGAACTGTCGACGACTATCGTGAGCCCGACCCATGCCCAATCTGAATGACCTGACTGCCCTGTGTCTGCCGACAGGCAGTCGTCTTGCCGCTGATGAAACCGATTGCCGCCTGAGCCTCAGCCTGGAAGGGCAGCCGTTGCCGGCCCTGTGGCTCAGTCGTGGCCCAGAGTTGCACGTGCAATTGGAGGAGCGCTTCAGTCGCCCTGAAGGGGCGGCATTGTGGGCGGCCTGTTACTGGTTGTTCGCTCGCGACCCCGACTGCCAGCGTCTGACCTGGCAACTGCAAGACGTGCCGGACGAAGCCGTGTCCAGCGGTCTGCTGATTCCGACTCCCGTCAGTGGCCAGTATCTCTGCGAGCGCACCGTGTTCTGGCAGTTGCCGCAGCCGTGGCTGGGGCATTCCCTGACCGGTAGCTACCCGCAGCAAATGCTCATCACCGACGGCAAGCGTCATCCACGGCGGCCGGTCAAGCCCCGGGGTGAAGTGTATCGACGTTTCGATGCGCGTTTGGGCACCCGGGTTTCTCTTCGCACGTTGGACATCGAGCAAGACCTGGCACATTTCAACCGCTGGCAGAACAGCCCGCGCGTCGCGAGTTTCTGGCAGGAGGAGGGCAGCCTCGAACAGCATCGCCAATACCTGAGCAAACTCGACGCCGACCCGCACACGCTGACGCTGATCGGTTGTTTTGACGACCAGCCGTTCGCTTATTTTGAAGCCTACTGGGCCAGGGAAGATCGCATCGCACCGTTCTACGAGGTCGGGAATTACGACCGTGGCATTCACATGCTGGTGGGCGAAGAAAACCATCGCGGTCCGCACAAGGTGGAGAGCTGGTTATCGGCGCTGGTGCATTACCTGTTTCTCGATGATCCGCGCACCCAGCGCGTGGTTGCCGAGCCGCGTGCCGATAACGCGAAGATGATCGGGTACATGCAGGAGCAGCGCTTTCACTGCGAGAAAGAGTTCGACTTCCCGCACAAGCGCGCGGCCTTGATGGTGTTGGGGCGGGAGCGGTTTTTTGATCGGTGCAGACTGGCCTGATGCTTGAGATTCAAGATTCGTTGTGGTCTTGAGTCAGTCTTCGCGAGCAGGCTCGCTCCTACATTTGCCCTGTGTTCGCAGGACCCTGTGGGAGCGAGCTTGCTCGCGAAGGGCGCGCCGCAGATCTCGGATCTTATTGGCGGGCAGCCATATCCCCACGCTTGCCCGACACCTTGCGGCAATGCACCAGCGCATCACGGATCATGAAGTTCACCAGGGTCGGCGAGACGCCGAGTTCCTTGGCGATGTCCTTTTGCGGTACGCCGTGCAGGCGATACATCTCGAAGGCGTAGCGGGTGCGGCTCGGCAACTCGGTCAAAGCATCGGCAATGTGCTCCAGCGTCGAGAAATTGATGTGCGACGTTTCCGGTGACGCACCCTGGATCACCACATTCAGCCCTTCCTCTTCAGGGCCGGAATACTTCTGCTCCAGCGCCTGCTTGCGGTAGTGGTCGATCGCCAGGTTGCGCACGATCTGGAACAGGTAGCTGAGCTGAGCCTTGATCGAACTGGTGATGGGCGGGGCCGATTGCAACCGGAAGAATGCATCCTGCACAACATCTTCGGCACGTGAGCGGCAACCGGTAATTCGGGCTGCGATCTTCACCAGAATCAGTCGATTGTCGACGAATGCCTGAAGTAGCGGTGTATCGCACCTGCTTGTGGATACTGGTTCCATCATGGAAATCACCCTGCTGCCAAAAGGTTAGTGGGACGGCGAAAAACCGGGGGGCCGTCCTACACATCGAGCGACAAATTAGGCTTAATGATAATGATTGTCAAATGAGAAAAAGAACTAGTGCGCTCTAAAGGTGCGGAGTGAGAACTGCGACACGCTGACTCACTTCAGACCGCTTTGTGTTCCGGCTCGCGACTAATTATTTCCAGACGTCATCCGTTCTCATTGGTGAATGGAACCGGGCAGCAGCCCGGGTCACAACCGCATTGCCAATGCCTTGCGCGGTCGGCGAAGACCGCGTCCTGCGCGCCCTCCACCAGGGTGCGACGTCAGAAAACCGATTCCACATGCAAGCCGAATTCAGGCAGGAAACCTCATGACCGACGCGTTCGAACTCCCCAGCACAATGGTCCAAGCCCTTCAGCGCCGCGCGGCCCTGACGCCGGATCGGGTGGCCCTGCGCTTTCTCGCCGAGACCCCGGACCAGGCGGTGGTGCTCAGCTATCGCGAACTGGATCTGCGGGCGCGGACAATTGCCGGCGCGTTGCAGTCCCAGGCAGAAGTTGGCGACCGCGCCGTGTTGCTGTTCCCCAGCGGCCCGGATTACGTCGCGGCGTTCTTCGGTTGCCTGTACGCCGGGGTGATCGCGGTGCCGGCTTATCCGCCGGAGTCGACGCGCCGTCATCATCAGGAGCGCCTGCTGTCGATCATCAGCGATGCCCAGCCACGCTTGCTGTTGACCAGTGCCGGGCTGCGCGATGGGTTGCAGCAAATCGAAGGGGCGCCGCCGCTGCTGTGTGTCGATACCCTCGACGGTGCACTGGCCGAGCGCTGGCTCGCGGTGGACTTGCAGGCCGATCACATCGCCTTCCTGCAATACACTTCCGGCTCCACCGCGCTGCCCAAAGGCGTGCAAGTCAGCCACGGCAATCTGGTGGCCAACGAATTGCTGATTCGCCACGGTTTCGGCATTGACCTGAACCCCGATGACGTCATCGTCAGCTGGCTGCCGCTGTACCACGACATGGGCCTGATCGGCGGCCTGTTGCAGCCGATTTTCAGTGGCGTGCCTTGCGTGTTGATGTCCCCGGCGTATTTCCTCGGCCGGCCGTTGCGCTGGCTGGAGGCGATCAGCGAATACGGCGGCACCATCAGCGGCGGGCCGGATTTTGCCTATCGCTTGTGCAGTGAGCGAGTCAGCGAGTCGGCCCTGGAGCGGCTCGACCTGAGTGGCTGGCGCGTAGCGTATTCCGGTTCCGAGCCGATTCGCCTCGACACCCTGGAACGCTTCGCCGGGAAGTTCGCAGCCTGCGGCTTCAGCGCGGACAGTTTCATGGCCTCCTACGGTCTGGCCGAAGCCACCTTGTTCGTGGCCGGCACAGCGCGCGGCCAAGGCATCGGCAACCTGCGGGTGGACGATCAGGCCTTGGCGCAGAACCGTGTCGAAGTGGGCGAGGGCAGCCCGCTCATGAGTTGCGGTATCAGCCAACCGGCGCACGCGGTGCTGATCATCGACCCGGTCTCCCTCACCGAACAGGCCGACAACGTCGTCGGTGAAGTCTGGGCCAGCGGGCCGAGTATCGCCTCCGGTTACTGGCGCAACCCCGAGGCGTCCGCCAAGACCTTCGTCCGGCACGCCGGCCAGACCTGGTTGCGCACCGGTGACCTGGGCTTCCTGCGCAGCGGCGAGCTGTTCATCACCGGGCGCCTGAAGGACATGCTGATCGTGCGCGGGCACAACCTGTACCCGCAGGACATCGAGCAGACCGTCGAGCGCGAAGTGGAAGTGGTGCGCAAAGGCCGGGTTGCAGCCTTCGCCTTCACGGTTGATGGACAGGAAGGCATCGGCATCGCCGCCGAAATCAGCCGCAGTGTGCAGAAAATCCTGCCGCCGGAATCCTTGATCAAAGCCATTCGCCAAGCCGTTGCCGAGGCATATCAGCAAGCGCCGAGCGTGGTGGTGCTGCTTAATCCGGGCGCGCTGCCCAAGACGTCCAGCGGCAAATTGCAACGCTCGGCGTGCCGCAGTCGCCTGGCGGACGGCAGTCTCGACAGCTACGCGATGTTCCCGTCGGCCGCCACCGAAAGTGCAGACCGGGTCGAGTCGGGCTCCGAACTGCAAAGCCTGATCGGCCGGATCTGGTGTGAGCAGTTGCAAGTGGCGCAGGTGGGCGCCGACGATCATTTCTTCCTGCTCGGCGGTAACTCCATCGCGGCGACGCAGGTAGTGGCGCACCTGCGGGAAGAACTGGGGCTGGAGTTGAACCTGCGCCTGCTGTTCGAAGCGCCGACCCTCGGCGCATTCGCCGATGTCGTGGCGCGTCTGCAACAGGACGGTGGCCTGGCCCAGGGCGCGATCATGGCGCTGTCGCGCCAGCAACCGATGCCGCAATCCCTGGCACAAAACCGCCTGTGGATCACCTGGCAACTCGATCCGCACAGCAGCGCCTACAACATTCCCGGTGCCTTGCGCCTGCGCGGTGAGCTGGATGAGGACGCCTTGCGCACCAGTTTCCAGCAGTTGATCGAGCGCCACGAATCCCTGCGCACACGTTTTTTCGAGCGCGACGGCGTGGCGCTGCAACAGGTCGTTGCGACGGCCGGGTTCAACCTGCAACTGATCGACATCAGCGACCTGCCGGCTGCCGAGCGTGAGGTTCGGGCGCAGCAGATTCGCGAGGACGAAGCGCGGACCCAGTTCGATCTGGAGAAAGGCCCGTTGATATGGGTGACGCTGGTGCGCCTCGACGACGAAGACCATCAGTTGTTGGTGACGATGCACCACATCATCGCTGACGGCTGGTCGCTGAATGTGTTGATCGATGAGCTCTCCCGGTTGTACGCGGCGGCTGCCCAAGGCCAGCAAGCGCTGCTGGCGCCATTGCCGACGCAGTACGCCGATTACGGCAACTGGCAGCGCCAATGGCTGGCACAAGGGGAGGGCGAACGTCAACTGACCTACTGGAAAGACCGCTTGGGTGATGAGCATCCAACCCTGAGCCTGGCCACCGACCATCCGCGTTCGGCGCAACAACTGCACAGCGCCGCTCGCCATACCCTGCGTCTGAGCGCTCCCCTGAGCGATGCGATTCGTCAGACCGCCCAGGCCCATGAATCGACCGCCTTCATGCTGTTGCTGGCTGCGTTCCAGACCTTGTTGCATCGCTACAGCGGCCAACGAGATATCCGCATCGGCGTGCCCAATGCCAACCGTCCGCGCCTGGAAATCCAGGGCCTGATCGGTTTCTTCATCAATACCCAGGTGCTGCGTGCCGAGGTGGACTCACGCCTGCCATTCGTTGAGCTGCTGGCGCAGACCCGGCAGGCCGCGTTGGGTGCACAAGCGCATCAGGACCTGCCGTTCGAGCAACTGCTGGAAGTCTTCCCGCAGGCCCGCGAGCAGGGCCTGTTCCAGGTCATGTTCAACCATCAGCAACGAGACCTCGGCGCCTTGAAGCGCTTGCCGGGGCTGTTGGCCGAAGAGTTACCCTGGCATAGCCGCGAAGCCAAGTTCGATTTGCAGTTGCACAGCGAAGAGGACCGTAACGGTCGCCTGACCTTGTCCTTCGACTACGCCAGCGAATTGTTCGACGCCGCGACCATCGGGCGTCTGGCCGAGCATTTCAGCAACCTGCTGCGGGCTGTCTGCGAGCAAGCGGACACCGCCATCGGTGACCTGCCTCTGTTGACGGCTGCCGAGCACCGTCAGCAATCGGACTGGGCCACTGCACCCTGCGCAATGGCCAGCCAATGGCTGCCGGAATGGCTCAACGAGCAGGCACGCCAGACCCCGCAACGCACTGCGCTGGTGTGGGACGGCGGCCAGATGGACTTCGCCGAACTGCACACCCGGGCCAACCGTCTGGCCCATTACCTGCGCGACAAAGGCGTCGGTCCGGACGTCTGCGTGGCCATCGCCTGCGAGCGCTCGCCGCAGCTGCTGATCGGCCTGCTGGCGATCATCAAGGCCGGTGGCGCCTACGTGCCGCTGGACCCGGATTACCCGGCCGAACGCCTGGCCTACATGCTCAGCGACAGCGGTGTTGAATTGCTGCTGACGCAAACCCGATTGCTTGAGCGCCTGCCAGCGACTGACGGCGTCAGCGTGATCGCCATGGACACCCTGCACCTGGACAGCTGGCCAAGCCATGCGCCGGGGCTGCACCTGCACGGCGACAACCTTGCCTATGTGATTTACACCTCCGGTTCCACCGGCCAGCCCAAAGGCGTCGGCAACACCCACGCCGCGCTGGCCGAGCGCCTGCAATGGATGCAGGACACCTATCGCCTGAACGAAACCGATGTGCTGATGCAAAAGGCACCGATCAGTTTCGACGTGTCGGTGTGGGAGTGCTTCTGGCCGCTGATCACTGGCGCGCGTTTGCTGATCACCGGTCCCGGCGAACACCGCGATCCGCACCGCATCGCGCAGCTGGTGCAAGCGTACGGCGTGACCACGTTGCACTTCGTGCCGCCGCTGCTTTCGCTGTTCATCGAAGAACCGCTCAGCGCTGAATGCACCAGCCTGCGCCGGGTGTTCTCCGGGGGTGAGGTTTTGCCGGCGGAGCTGCGCAACCGGGTGCTGGCGCAGCTGCCGGCGGTGCAACTGCACAACCGCTACGGCCCGACTGAAACCGCAATCAACGTCACCCACTGGCATTGCTCCAGCGCCGATGGTGAACGCTCGCCGATTGGCCGGCCGCTGGGCAATGTGATCTGCCGTGTACTCGACAGCGATCTCAACCCGGTACCGGCCGGCGTGCCGGGTGAGCTGTGCATCAGCGGCGTTGGCCTGGCCCGTGGTTACCTCGGTCGCTCGGCATTGACCGCCGAACGCTTCGTGGTCGATCCGTTGGGCGAGCCGGGCGCACGCCTGTATCGCACCGGCGACCGGGCGCGCTGGACGGCGGACGGCGTGATCGAATACCTCGGTCGCCTCGATCAGCAGGTCAAGTTGCGCGGGTTCCGCGTTGAACCGGAAGAAACCCAGGCGCGGCTGCTGGCCCAGGACGGCGTTGCGCAAGCCGTGGTGCTGGTGCGCGACACCGTGGCCGGGGCGCAGTTGATCGGTTACTACACCACTACGGAAAATGCCGGGGAGGAAGCCGAGCAAACCGCGCGCCTGAAAAGCGCATTGGCCGCCGAACTGCCGGAATACATGGTGCCGGCGCAACTGATGCGCCTGGATGAAATGCCCCTCAGCCCGAGTGGCAAACTCGACCGCCGCGCCTTGCCGGAACCGCAGTGGCAGGTTCGCGAACGCGTCGAGCCAGTGACTGAACTGGAACAACGCATCGCCGGCATCTGGCGCGAAGTGCTGGGTTTGGCGCAAGTCGGTTTGCGCGATGATTTCTTTGCCCTCGGAGGCCACTCGCTGCTGGCCACGCAAATCATTTCCCGCACCCGCCAGGCCTGCGACGTCGAGTTGCCGCTGCGGGCGCTGTTCGAACACAGCGAACTCGGTGCCTTTGCCGAACAGGTTCGCCTGATCCAGGCCAGCGGCAGTACCAACAAGCAGCCGCCGATTGAAAAAATCGACCGCAGCCAGCCAGTGCCGCTGTCCTATTCCCAGCAGCGCATGTGGTTCCTCTGGCAGATGGAGCCCGACAGCCCGGCCTACAACGTCGGCGGCATGGCGCGGCTGCGCGGCGTGCTCGACGTGGCGCGTTTCGAGGCGGCGCTGCAAGCCCTGATCCTGCGTCATGAAACCCTGCGCACCACGTTCCCGAGCATCGACGGCGTCGCCCGCCAGCAAGTACACGCACAAAGCGGCGTGCGCATGGCGTGGAAGGATTTCACCGCGCTGGAGGCTGAAGTCCGCGAGTGGCAGGTCCAGCAACTGGCCGACGACGAAGCGCACCAGCCGTTCGATCTGGAAACCGGATCGCTGCTGCGCGCCTGCCTGGTCAAGACCGCCGAACAGGAACACTACTTCGTTCTGACCCTGCACCACATCGTCACCGAAGGCTGGGCGATGGACATTTTTGCCCGGGAGCTCAGCGCGCTGTACGAAGCGTTCGTCGATGATCGTGAATCACCGCTGGCGCCATTGCCGGTGCAGTACCTGGATTACAGCGTGTGGCAGCGTCAGTGGCTGGAGTCCGGCGAGCGTCAGCGCCAGCTCGATTACTGGACCGCGCAACTGGGCCGTGAACATCCACTGCTGGAGCTGCCGGCCGACCGACCGCGTCCGCCGGTGCAAAGCCATCAGGGTGAGTTGTATCGCTTTGACCTCAGTGATGAGCTCGCGGCAAATGTTCGCGCCTTCAACGCGAAAAACGGCCTGACCCTGTTCATGACCATGACCGCCGCCCTGGCCACGCTGCTGTACCGCTACAGCGGTCAGACCGATCTGCGCATCGGCGCGCCGGTGGCCAACCGCATTCGTCCGGAAAGCGAGGGGCTGATCGGTGCATTCCTCAACACCCAAGTGCTGCGCTGCCGGCTCGACGGGCAGATGTCCGTGGGCGAGTTGTTCGAGCAGGTGCGCCACACGGTGATCGAAGGCCAGTCCCATCAGGACCTGCCATTCGATCATCTGGTGGAAGCCTTGCAACCACCCCGCAGCGCAGCCTACAACCCGTTGTTCCAGGTAATGTGCAACGTGCAGCGCTGGGAATTCCAGCAAAGTCGCAGCCTGGCCGGCATGACGGTCGAGTACCTGGCCAACGATGCCCGCGCGACCAAGTTCGACCTCAACCTGGAAGTCACCGACCTCGACCATCGCCTGGGTTGCTGCCTGACCTACAGCACCGATCTGTTCGACGAACCGCGCATTGCGCGCATGGCCGGGCATTGGCGCAACCTGCTGGAGGCGCTGATTGCCGATCCGCAGCAGCGCTTGAGCGAAATGCCGCTGCTGGCGTGCGGTGAACAACAACACCTGCTCGACAGCCTCGGCGTCGAGCCGGGCGAGCATCGACTGGATCAATGCATCCATCACCTGTTCGCCGAGCAAGCCTTGCTGCGCCAAGACGCTCCGGCCCTGACCTTTGCCGGGCAGACTTTGAGCTACGCCGAACTCGACAGCCGCGCCAACCGCCTGGCGTGGATGCTGCGTGACCGCGGTGTCGGTCCGCAGGTGCGCGTGGGCCTGGCGCTGGAGCGCTCGCTGGAGATGGTCGTCGGCCTGCTGGCGATCCTCAAGGCCGGCGGCGCCTATGTGCCGCTGGATCCGGAATACCCGCTGGACCGCCTGCATTACATGATCGAAGACAGCGGTATCGGTTTGCTGCTCAGTGATGCGGCGATGTTCAAGGCGTTGGGCGAGTTGCCGGCGACCGTCGGCCGCTGGTGCCTTGAAGAAGATGCCGCTGCACTGGCCAGCTACCCGGACACCGAGCTGCCGTTGATCAGCCTGCCGCAGCATCAGGCCTACCTGATCTACACCTCGGGCTCGACCGGCAAACCGAAAGGCGTGGTGGTGACCCACGGCGAAATCGCCATGCACTGCCGCGCGGTGATCGAGCGTTTCGCCATGCGCGCCGACGACTGCGAACTGCACTTCTATTCGATCAACTTCGACGCCGCCACCGAGCGCTTGCTGGTGCCGTTGCTCAGCGGTGCGCAAGTGGTGCTGCGGGCTCAAGGGCAGTGGGACGCGGAAGAAATCTGTGGCCTGATCCGTCGTCATCACATCAACATCCTCGGCTTCACCCCGAGTTACGGCAGCCAGTTGGCGCAATGGCTGGCTACGCAAAATGAAACCCTGCCTGTGCGCATGATCATCACCGGCGGCGAAGCGCTGACTGGTGAACATCTGGCGCGCATTCGCGCAGCCTTCCAGCCGAGCCAGTTCTTCAACGCCTACGGCCCGACCGAAACCGTGGTCATGCCGCTGGCCAGTCTTGCCCCTGAAGTACTGGAAGAGGGCGCCGGCAGCGTACCGATCGGCAGCGTGATCGGCGACCGCGTGGCCTACATTCTCGACGCCGACCTGGCGTTGGTGCCGCAAGGCGCGACGGGTGAGTTGTACGTCGGTGGCGCGGGCCTGGCGCAGGGTTATCACCAGCGTCCGGGCATGACCGCGGAGCGCTTTGTCGCCGATCCGTTTGCCGCCAGCGGCGGGCGTATCTACCGCACCGGCGATCTGGTGCGCCAGCGCGCTGACGGCCTGGTGGAATACCTCGGACGCATTGACCATCAAGTGAAGATCCGTGGTTTCCGCATCGAGCTCGGCGAGATCGAAACCCGTCTGCTGGAGTACGAATCGATCCGTGAAGCAGTGGTGCTGGCCCTCGATGCCCCGAGCGGCAAGCAACTGGTCGGCTATCTGGTGACTGACGTCGCTGAACAGAATGAAGCGCAGCAATCGGTCTTGCGCGAAGCCCTCAAGGCGCATCTGAAATCGCAACTGCCAGACTACATGGTGCCCACGCACCTGATCCTGCTGGCCAGCATGCCGCTGACCGCCAACGGCAAGCTCGACCGCCGCGCGCTGCCGGCACCGGATCCGGAGCTGAATCGCCAACACTACGTGGCGCCCGGCAACGAGCTTGAAGTCACCCTCGCGCAGATCTGGTGCGAAGTGCTGAACGTCGGACAGGTCGGCCTCAACGATAACTTCTTTGAGCTGGGCGGCGACTCGATACTGTCGATCCAGGTGGTCAGCCGGGCGCGGCAGCAGGGCATCCACTTCAGCCCTCGCGACCTGTTCCAGCACCAGACCGTGCAGACCCTCGCCGCCGTGGCCAGCCGCAGCGAGCAGGTCAGCGCCGAGCAGGGTTTGATCATGGGCGAGTCGAATCTGACGCCGATCCAGCACTGGTTCTTCGACACCGACATCCCGCAACGCCAGCACTGGAACCAGGCGTTGTTGCTGCAACCGACTGTCGCCCTCGAACCCCATCGCCTGGAGCAAGCGCTGTTGGCGGTGATCGAACAGCACGACGCCTTGCGCCTGCGTTTCAGCAAGGTCGCCGGCCAATGGCAGGCCACACACCAGGGGATTTCCGACGCGCCGGTGTTGTGGCAGGTACGCGTTTCGTCCATGGACAAATGCGCGGCCTTGTTCGCCGATGCCCAGCGCAGCCTTGACCTGGAAGACGGGCCGTTGCTGCGCGTGCTGCTGGTCGATGGTCCCGAAGGTCAGCAACGGCTGTTCATCGCGATTCATCATTTGCTGGTCGATGGCGTTTCATGGCGCGTGCTGCTGGACGATCTGCAAACCGTGTATCGCCAACTGGATGCGCAGCAGTCGGTGAAACTGCCGGCGAAAACCAGCGCCTTCAAGGACTGGGCCGCACGCTTGCAAGCCTACGCCGGCAGCGAGTCCCTGCGCGAAGAACTGGGCTGGTGGCAGGCGCAACTGGCCGGCCCCACTGCCGATTTGCCCTGCGATCATCCCGAGGGCGGGCGGCAGAACCGGCATGGGCAAACCGTCAGCGTGCGTCTCGACAGCGAGCGCACGCGACAGTTGCTGCAACAGGCACCGAGTGCCTATCGCACCCAGGTCAACGACTTGCTGCTGACTGCATTGGCCCGCGTGCTGTGCCGCTGGAGCGGTCAGCCATCGGCGCTGATTCAACTGGAAGGCCACGGCCGCGAAGCGCTGTTCGACGACATCGACCTGACCCGCACCGTCGGCTGGTTCACCAGCGCCTATCCGCTGCGCCTGACCCCGTCGAACATCGAAGAAGCCGCGGGGCAGGGTGCGTCGATCAAGGCGATCAAGGAGCAACTGCGTGCCGTGCCGCACAAAGGCCTGGGTTATGGCGTGCTGCGCCACCTCGCCGATGACCAGAGTCGTCAGCGCATGGCCAGGTTGCCGGTGGCGCCGATTACCTTCAACTACCTCGGCCAGTTCGACCAGAGCTTCGGGGTGGACGCACTGTTCCATCCACTGGATGAAGCCATCGGCGCGGCCCACGATGGCAATGCCCCGTTGCCCAACGAGTTGAGCGTCGACGGTCAGGTGTATGGCGGTGAACTGGTACTGCGCTGGACTTTCAGCGCCGAACGCTTCGATGGGCAAACCATCAACGAGCTGGCCGATGCCTACCTCGGTGAGTTGAACAGCCTGATCGAGCATTGCCTGCGCGACGACGCGGGCGGCCTGACGCCGTCGGACTTCCCGCTGGCGAATCTCAGCCAGACGCAACTGGATGCGCTGCCGGTCCCGGCCGCCGTCATCGAAGATGTCTACCCGCTGACCCCGATGCAGGAAGGCATGCTGCTGCACACCTTGCTGGAGCCGGGCACCGGCCTGTACTACATGCAGGACCGCTACCGTATCAACAGCGATCTCGACCCGCAGCGTTTCGCCCAGGCCTGGCAAGCAGTGATCGCCCGCCACGAAGCCTTGCGTGCGTCGTTCTGCTGGAACGTGGGCGAAGACATGCTGCAAGTGATCCACAAACCGGGCAGCACGCCGATCGAATACCTCGACTGGCGCGATCTCGCCGAAGCCGAGCAAGAGCCGAAGCTGCAAGTCTTGCTCAAGACCGAACGCGAGGCAGGGTTCGACCTGCTCAACCAGGCGCCTTTCCACTTGCGTTTGATCCGGGTGGGCGAGGTGCGCTACTGGTTCATGATGAGCAACCACCACATCCTCATCGATGCCTGGTGCCGTTCGCTGCTGATGAATGATTTCTTCGAGATCTACAGCGCCCTCGGCGAAGGCCGGGAAGCGAAACTGGCGGTACCGCCGCGTTATCGCGACTACATCGGCTGGCTGCAGCACCAGAGCCTGGCCGAAGCGCGACAGTGGTGGAAAACCAACTTGCAGGGTTTCGAACGGACCACGCCGATCCCGAGCGACCGGCCATTGCTGCGCGAACATGCCGGCGACAGCGGCGGCATGTTAGTCGGTGACCGCTATACAAGGCTCGATGCCCGTGACGGCGCGCGATTGCGCGAACTGGCCCAGGCCCATCAGTTGACCATCAATACCTTCGCCCAGGCGGCATGGGCGCTGGTGCTGCGGCGCTTGAGCGGTGATCGCGACGTGCTGTTCGGCGTCACCGTGGCTGGGCGTCCGGTGGAGATGCCGCAGATGCAGCGCACCGTCGGCCTGTTCATCAACAGCATCGCGCTGCGGGTGAAGATGCCCGAGGACGGCCAGCGTTGCAGCGTGCGCCAGTGGCTCAGCGGTCTGCTCGACCACAACATGCAATTGCGTGAATACGAATACCTGCCACTGGTGAACATTCAGGAGCAAAGCGAACTGCCCAAAGGCCAGCCGCTGTTCGACAGCCTGTTCGTGTTCGAAAACGCCCCGGTGGAGGTCTCGGTGCTGGACCGTGCGCAGAGCCTCAACGCGACCTCGGACTCGGGCCGGACCCATACAAACTTCCCGCTGACGGCAGTGTGCTATCCGGGAGATGACCTGGGCTTGCACCTGTCCTACGACCAGCGCTACTTCGATGAGGCTACGGTCGAGCGCATGCTCGGTGAGTTCAAGCGTCTGCTGCTGGCGTTGGTGGAGGGTTTCCATGGCGACATGGCCGACCTGCCGTTGCTGGGGGGCGAGGAGCAGGACTTCCTCATCCATGGCTGTAACCAGAGCGAACAGGATTACCCGCTGGAGCAGAGCTACGTTGCATTGTTTGAAACGCAAGTCGCCCGGCACCCGCAGCGGATTGCCGCCAGTTGTCTGGACCGGCAGTACAGCTATCTGGAGCTGAACCAGCGCAGTAACCGCCTCGGTCATGCGTTGATCGCCGCCGGTGTCGGGCGCGATCAACCGGTAGCCTTGCTGGCAGAACGCAGCCTCGATTTGCTGGGCATGATCATCGGCAGCTTCAAGGCCGGTGCGGGTTACCTGCCTCTGGACCCAGGGTTGCCGAGTCAGCGTCTGAGCCGGATCATCGATCTGAGCCGCACGCCATTGCTGGTGTGCACGCAAGCGTGTCGTGAGCAGGCGCAGGCCTTGCTCGAGGAGTTCGGCTGCGCCAGCCGGCCGCGTCTGCTGGTCTGGGAGGAAGTCCAGGCCCTTGCGCTGTCGGCGGACAATCCTGGTGTCTACAGCGGCCCGGACAACCTCGCCTACGTGATCTACACCTCCGGCTCCACCGGTTTGCCCAAAGGCGTGATGGTCGAACAGCGTGGCATGCTCAACAACCAGCTGAGCAAGGTGCCGTACCTGAACCTGAGCGACGCCGACGTGATCGCCCAAACCGCGTCGCAAAGCTTCGATATTTCGGTCTGGCAGTTCCTCGCCGCGCCCTTGTTCGGCGCCCGGGTGGACATCGTGCCTAACACCATCGCCCACAATCCCCAGGGTTTACTCGCCCATGTGCAAAGCCAGGGCATCAGCGTGCTGGAAAGCGTGCCGTCGCTGATCCAGGGCATGCTTGCCCAGGAACGCATGAACCTCGACGGCCTGCGCTGGATGCTGCCGACGGGGGAGGCGATGCCGCCGGAACTGGCGCATCAATGGTTGCTGCGCTATCCGCAGGTCGGCCTGGTGAATGCCTATGGCCCGGCCGAATGCTCGGATGACGTGGCGTTCTTCCGCGTTGATATAGCTTCGACTCGCGGCAGCTACCTGCCGATCGGCACGCCGACCGACAACAACAAGTTGTACCTGCTCGACGGAGCGCTGGAACTGGTGCCGCTGGGCGCGGTGGGTGAGCTGTGCGTGGCGGGGACCGGGGTCGGTCGCGGCTATGTCAGCGATCCGCTGCGCACCGCCCCGGTGTTTGTGCCGAACCCGTTCGGCGCAGCGGGTGAGCGCCTGTATCGCACCGGCGACCTGGCCCGTCGTCGCAGTGACGGTGTGCTGGAATACGTCGGCCGGGTCGACCATCAGGTGAAGATTCGCGGTTATCGCATCGAGTTGGGCGAAATCGAGGCTCGCCTGCATGAACAACCGCAAGTCCTCGATGCGGCGGTGGGCGTGCAGGAAGGCGTTAACGGCAAGCACCTCGTTGGTTATCTGGTCGCGACGGATTCGCAACTCAATCCAGCTGATCGTCTTGAGCGCATCAAGCAGCGCCTGCGTGCCGAGTTACCGGAATACATGGTGCCGCTGCATTGGCTATGGCTGGACAAGCTGCCGCTCAACGCCAACGGCAAACTGGACCGCAAGGCCCTGCCGGCGCTGGAGATCGGCCAACTGCAAAGCCAGGATTACCAGGCGCCGCGCAATGACCTGGAGCAGACCCTCGCAGACATCTGGGCTGAGGTATTGAAGGTCGAGAAAGTGGGCGTACGCGACAACTTCTTCGAGTTGGGCGGGCATTCGCTGCTGGCCACGCAGATCGCCTCGCGGGTGCAGAAAACCCTGCAACGGGAGGTACCGCTACGAGCGATGTTCGAGTGCAGCACGGTGGAAGAACTGGCCGGGTACATCGACGGGTTGGCGGCCAGCGAGCTCACCGAGGAGAAGGTGGATCGCTTGAATGACCTGATGGCGGAGCTGGAGGGGTTTTGATTCCCTGGCGTCAGTAATGGCCCCATCGCGAGCAAGCTCGGTCCCACAGTAGTTTGTGGCGAACACATCATCTGTGATCAGCATAAATCCCTGTAGGAGCGGCGGTGCGGCGATCCGACTTGCCCGCGAAGGCGGTGGCACAAACGCACACACTCCAGCGATTGACGAGGGACTGTCTGCCGCTCAGTCTTCCGGTTCCATTTTTACTCGCGGAGACAGTCGATGCCCTTCGTAACGATAGACGGACAACCCCTTCACTACATCGATCAAGGCACCGGCCCGGCGGTGCTGCTGGCCGGCAGCTATCTGTGGGACCAGGCCATGTGGGCGCCGCAGATTGCTGCGCTGTCGCAGCAGTATCGGGTGATAGCACTGGACCTGTGGGGGCATGGCCAATCCGGACCTTTGCCTGTCGGTACGACATCGCTGGATGACCTGGCGCGTCAGGCCTTGGTCCTGCTCGACCATCTGGACATCGAGCGGGTCACGCTGGTCGGCCTGTCGGTCGGTGGCATGTGGGGCGTGCGCCTGGCGCTGTCGGCTGCGCACCGGCTCAATGGCCTGGTGTTGATGGACACCTACGTCGGCGCCGAACCGGAGCCGACTCGCCAGTATTACTTTTCACTGTTGAAGCAGATCGAAGAGGCGGGTGTCATCACTCCAGCGCTGCTGGATATCGTGGTGCCGATTTTCTTCCGGCCGGGCATTGATCCGCAGTCGGCGCTCTACCGGGATTTTCATGCTTCCCTCGTGGCTCTGCCTGCGGATCGTCTGCGTGAAAGTATCGTGCCGATGGGGCGGATTACGTTTGGACGGGATGACCAGTTATCGCGTCTGGGCGAACTGGACGCAACGACCACACTGGTGATGTGCGGCGATCAGGACAAGCCTCGGCCACCGAGTGAAGCCCGTGAAATGGCTGAGCTGATTGGCTGCCCTTGGGTGCTGGTGCCGGAGGCGGGGCATATTTCCAATCTGGAGAATCCGGCGTTTGTGACTCAAACCTTGTTGGCATTTTTGGCCGGCCGGGCTTAGTTGAATCTACCGACGCCATCGCGAGCAGGCTCGCTCCCACAGGTAATCACCTTTCCCTGTGGGAGCGAGCTTGCTCGCGATGGCGGCGCTGAAGTCACTTCGGCCCGAGAATCTTTGCCAGTTTGTCCGGCGACGGCGCGCCTTGCTGCTGTTGCAGATTGCCCTTGTCGTCCATGTAGAAAATCGCTGGTGTCGCCTGCAACTCCAGTTCTTCCATCAATTGCATGTTGGCCGCGAATTTTGCCTGAATCGCCGGCGGCACTTCCTTCAAGGCCTTGAGCGAACTGTCCTTGCCAGCGGCTTCGTGGTCCTGCAGGGCTTTTTCCGGGTCTTTGGCGGCGAGCAGTGCGGCGGATTTTCCTGGGCTGTCTTCGCGGATGATGCCCACCATGATGTGGCGCAACTGCACCTTGCCAGCCTTGACCCACGGCCGGGCCTGTTCCCAGAACATGTTGCAGTAGGGGCAGTTCGGGTCACTGAACAGGTACACCACGCGTGGCGCATCCTTCTTGCCGTCGCCGATCCAGTTGCTGGTTTCGAACTTGGCCCAGACTTCCTTGGCCATCGGGGCATACACCAGTTTCTGCAAAGGTGCGCTGCTCAGGTCATTGCCCTCGGCGTCATACAGGTTGCCCAGCAACACGTGTTTGCCATCCGGGGTCAGGTACAGCGCCATGCCGCGGTTCTGGTATTGCGCGGCATAACCGCGCAAGCCGTCGGGGGCGTCGAACTGGCCGACGATTTTCGCGCCCTTGGCCTCGATTTTCTTGATCGCATCGGGCAACTCTTCGGCCTGCACCGATGGCAGGTGCAACAGGGCAGCACCGAGGCTCAGGGTCAGCAGGTGGCGGAGGCGGGGCATGGCAATTTCCTTGAAGAGGTGGCGGGTACGGTGTCGAAATTTTCCAGTGCGCGGGCCAGGCTGGCTTCCGACAACTCGCCCAGATGGCTGCCCAGCAGGCGACCCTCGGGGTTGTAGAACAGCGTAGTCGGTAACGCCATGGAACCGACGGCCTGGCTCAGACGCCCACTGCCGTCGAACAGCACGTTGGACAGGCTCAGGCCCTGGGTTTCCAGGAAGGTCGCGACGCTTTGCATGCTTTCCGCCTGATTGACGAACAGGAACGTCAGGTCCGGCCGGTGTTGCTGGGCGTTTTCCAGCACCGGCATTTCCCGGCGGCACGGCGGGCACCAGGTGGCCCAGAGATTGATCACCAAGGGGCCGCCCTTGTAGTCGGCCAGTTGCACGGTTTCGCCGGCGGCGTTGCGCAGGGTGATTTCCGGCAGGCGTGTGCCTTGTTCATAAATCGACAGGGAGAACGTCGCCAACAGCCAGAATGCCAGGCCACTGGCCACGCCAAAGCCCAATGGACGGCGCAGGCCCGGGCGACGCCAGCCGCGATACAGCGTGGCGAGCAAAACCACGACCACCCCCGGCCAGGCGAGGAAACCGCCATCGCGCAGGTCGATGACCTGCCACGGGTCGTTGCGATAATGCACCCAATAGACCGCCACGAAACTGATTCGGGCCGCCAGCATGCCCAATAGAAACAGGCTGAACAGCACCGACTCGGGGTTTTCACCACCACGCTTGGCAACCCGCCAGCCGACAAAAGTGGCCAGCGCCAGTGCACTGATCAGCAGCAGGTGATTAAGCGCGATGGCAAAGGTGCCGAGGGTGAAGGTCAGCATTAACGGGCGTCTCGGGTGATGGTCCAGCGTTGCAGGAAAGTATCGGCATCGACCTCGCCGGTGATGCGCTGGCTGCGCCGCTCTTCACCGTCCGCGCCAATCCACAGCAGGCTCGGCGGCCCTGGCACTTTGTAACGGCCGAGCAGTTCGCGGCTGGCGGCATTGTCGGCGGTGACGTCCAGTCGGAGCAAGCGCACATCGCCCAAGGCTTCGAGGACACGGGTTTTACCGAAGACCTGTTTTTCCATGATCTTGCACGACACGCACCAGTCGGCGTAGTAGTCCAGCAGCACCCACTGGCCCTGAGCGTGTGCGGCGTCGAGTTCCCGTTGCAGTGCCTGCGGATCCTTGACGGTGGTGAAGGCATCGTGGCCAACCGGCACGGCGGCCACCGCCTGGTTCGAGGCGCGGTAGACCTGCAATGGCTTGAACGGATCATCGCCGCCACCGGCCGCACCGATTACCAACAGGCCACCCCACAAACCGAGCAGCAACGAACTGGCGCCAAACAGGTGCGCGATACGGCCAAAACCTTCCGACTGTTTCCAGGCGCTGTAGGCCGCGATCAACAGCAGTGCACCGCACAAGCCGACCCACAGGGATTCGTCCAGCACCGGGCGCAGCATCAGCAATGCGGTGGCGAGGAACAGGAAGCCGAAAATGCCTTTGACCAGGTTCATCCAGGCGCCGGGCTTGGGCATGAAGCGATTGCCGACGGTCACCAGCAGCAACAGCGGAACACCGATGCCGATGCCCATGGCGAACAGAATCAATCCGCCATGCAACGCGTTACCGCTTTGCGCGATGTAGAGCAGGGCGCCGGCCAGCGGTGCGGTCATGCACGGGCCCACCAGCAGACCGGACAGCGCCCCCAGCACCCCGGCACCGATCAGGTTGCCGCCGCGTTGATTGCGCGAGACGTTTTCCAGGCGATCACGCAAGGCCACCGGCAGTTGCAGTTCGAAGAAGCCGAACATCGGCAGCGCCAGCAGCACGAAAATCGCCGCGAAACTGCCCAGCAGCCAAGGGTTCTGCAACCAGGCTTGCAGGTTCGCCCCGAGGGAGGCGGCCAGGACACCCATTGCCGCATACACCAGCGCCATGCTGATCACGTAGCTGCTGGCCAGGGCGAATCCACGTCTGGGCGTGGCGCCGCTGCCGACGATCAACCCGGCCAGAATCGGCAGCATCGGCAATGAACAAGGCGTGAAGGCCAGCAACAGGCCCAAGCCGAAGAACAGCAAAAGGCTCCAGCCCAGCGCCCGTTGTTGCAGGCTGCTGGCCAGCGCCTGATCCGGTGCTTCAGTGGCCGCATTCAGCGCATTGGCATTGCCCAGGTCCACGACTCTGGTTTGTGGCGGATAGCACAAACCGGCATCGGCGCAGCCCTGGTAACTGACCTTGACCTGACCGCTCGCGCCAGCCGGAATCTTCAGTTCCAGGCCCTGGCGGTAGACTTGCTGTTCACCGAAAAACTCGTCGCTGTGGGCTTCACCTACCGGCAACGCAGGATGCTGCCCGACCGGCAATCCGTCGAACTTCAGGCGTTTCTGGTACAGGTAGTAGCCGTCGGTGATCTGCCAATAGAGCTGGGTTTCACCGGATTCAAGACGTTCAGAGGTAAACGTGAAGGCTTTATCAACCGGGAGAAATTCAGGTTTGGTGTCGAACGGATTGGTTCCCGCCTGGGCCAGGCCCGCGATCAAGAGGGTAAAAAGTAAAAACAGACGACGCATGGATAAGCCTTTGCCCTGTGCTAATGAGGTGCACAGTGGCGGGTGGCGATTAACCGATGATTAACCGCCCTGGCCTTGTAGCGATGGCGCTTGCGGCATAATGTCGACTTAATCGGTCAACGGCTTAATAGGCTTTATTTCTACGAGGCTCCCCATGCACGTACTGGTTTGCGAAGACGATGAATTGATCGCCAGCGGTATCGTCGCCGGCCTGACCGCCCAGGGCCTGACCGTGGAACACGTCGCCACGGCGTCCGCCGCCCGGGCGATGCTCAAGGTCGCGGAGTTCGACGTGATGGTGCTCGATCTCGGCCTGCCCGATGAAGATGGCCTCAAGTTGCTGCAGCAGTTGCGTCACCATGGCCTGGAAATCCCGGTGCTGATTCTCACCGCGCGGGATTCGGTCACCGACCGGGTTGACGGCCTGCAAGCCGGCGCCGACGATTACCTGCTCAAACCGTTCGACCTGCGCGAACTCGCCGCGCGTTTACATACCCTATTACGGCGGGTAGCGGGACGCAGCGTCAATCTGATCGAGCACGGTCGTCTGACCTACGACCCGAGCAGCCGCGAAACCACGCTCGCGGGGCAGCCAGTGGACCTGTCGCGTCGCGAGCAGTCATTGCTGCAAGCCTTGCTGCATAACCGTGGCCGCGTGTTGTCCACCGAGCAGCTCAAGGACAGCGTCTACGGTTTCAACGATGAGCTGGAAAGCAACGCCCTCAACGTCCATATCCATCACCTGCGGCGCAAGCTCGGCAACGGCATTGTCGAGACGGTGCGCGGCCTGGGTTATCGCCTGGGGCCGGCTGATGGCGGAGAAGAATCGAAGTGATGAGTCTGCGTTTGCGCCTGAGCCTGACGCTCGGCGCCGCATTTGCCTTGATCTGGGCCCTGGCCGCGGCCTGGATGCTCAGCGATTTGCGTAATCAAATGATGTTTTCCCTCGACCAGCGCCTGGTGGCCTCGGCGCGCATGGTCGCCGGCCTGATGGAGCAACTGCCGCCCGTGCCGAGCAAGGGCGAGGGCACCCATTTCAGCGCCGAACAACTGAACATTCCGGGTGGCATGGCCTGTCAGGTCAGTTCGTTGCGCGGTGAAATCCTCGCCCGCAGTCACACCGAGCCGCAGCAGACCCTGGAGGCCGAGAAACTCGGTTTTCACGATCAGATGATCGACGGCGCGCCGTGGCGCAGTTTCACACTGGCCCGGGGCGATCTGCGTATCACCACCGCCGACCGGCAGATCGAGCGCGAGGCGTTGAACATGTCGATCCTGCTGGCCGCTTCGGTGCCGGTGGGCGTGGCGCTGCTCGGTTGCCTGTGCCTGCTCTGGCTGGGCATCGGCCAGGGGCTGGCGCCGCTCAACCGCATGCGCGACGCCTTGATGCGCCGCAGCGCCGACTCCCTCGAACCCTTGCAGATCCAGCCGCTGCCCAGCGAGCTGCAGCCCTTGCTGGAAACCCAGAATCAGTTGCTCCAGCGCATCGGCAAGACCATCGAGCGCGAACGTCGCCTGACCGGTGACGCGGCCCACGAACTGCGTAGCCCGCTGACCGCGATCAAGACCCACCTGCAAGTGGCGCGGATGACTGAAGGTAGCGCCCGGGATCAGTCCCTGGCCCGGGCCGAAGAGGGCGCCGACCGCATGCACCGGACCCTCGAACAGTTGCTGTTGCTGGCGCGAGTCGAGGGCAGTCTGTCGTTTGACGATGGTGTGCAGTGCAACGCCGAGCAAGTGGCGAAACTGGCGATCCAGGACGCGGCGAGCGGCGATCGCCAGCGCATCAGGTTTCAGGCGCCCGGTAAGGTTTCCGCCGCGCCTGTACAAATGCCCGCCGTGCTGTCGATTGCCGCGCTGCGCAACTTGCTCGACAACGCACTGCGCCATACCCCTGCGGACAAAACGGTGGAGTTGAGCCTGGAAACCACCGGCAATCGTGTGCAGTTCGTGGTGCGCGACCATGGGCCGGGGATTGCCGAAGAAGATCTGCAACACCTGACCCAGCGCTTCTGGCGCAACGGTCAGAGCACCGGTTGTGGTCTGGGGCTGGCGATTGTCCAGGCCATCGTTCAGCGTTGCGGTTGCACGCTGCATTTCGATAGCCGGCCGGACGGTTTGCGGGTTGAACTGACTATGCCACTGCAACCGATCTGAAAAGCACTGAAAAAACCTGTGGGAGCGAGCTTGCTCGCGATGGCGTCGTGTCAGTCGACATCAATGTTGCCTGATACACCGCTTTCGCGAGCAGGCTCGCTCCCACCGGGGAACTGTGTTTGCCGTCGACTGTAACTTCTCTCCATCCGCCTAAATCCTTCCAGCGCTGATGCGTTTCCAGAACAGGAAAACCTGACAAGTGCGCCCCGTGACCGGACCGCGCACCTGCCCGGTGTGCAGTTTTGGTCACTATCAGCAGCGTATTGAGGGGTCGAGAGATGTCAGTCGCTACCAGCCTTATCGAAGAGCAGCCGGCGACGCCCGCCGAGACGCTTTATCAATTCAACGAATCGCCGCTGTTGGCCCGTCAGAGCCGGCAGGAATCCAACGCCCGCAGCTATCCACGGCGCATTCCCCTGGCACTCAAGCGCGCCAGGGGCCTGTATGTCGAAGACGTCGAAGGTCGAACCTTCATCGATTGCCTGGCCGGAGCCGGGACCCTGGCCCTGGGACACAATCACCCGGTGGTGATCGAAGCCATCCAGCAAGTGCTGGCCGATGAACTGCCGCTGCATACCCTCGACCTGACCACGCCGGTCAAGGACCGGTTTGTCCAGGACTTGTTCGGCTTGCTGCCAGCAGCCCTGGCCGCTGAAGCGAAGATCCAGTTCTGCGGCCCGACCGGCACCGACGCCGTGGAAGCAGCACTGAAACTGGTGCGTACCGCCACTGGTCGCAGCACCGTGCTGTCTTTCCAGGGTGGTTATCACGGCATGAGTCAGGGCGCGTTGAGCCTGATGGGCAGCCTGGGGCCGAAAAAGCCCCTGGGTGCCTTGCTCGGCAGCGGCGTGCAGTTCATGCCGTACCCTTACGATTACCGCTGCCCGTTCGGGCTCGGCGGCGCGCAAGGGGTGAAAGCCAACCTGAGTTACCTGGAAAACCTGCTCAATGATCCCGAGGCTGGCGTGCAATTGCCGGCGGCGGTGATCGTGGAAGTGGTGCAGGGCGAGGGCGGGGTGATCCCGGCGGATCTGGACTGGTTGCGCGGTGTGCGGCGGATCACCGAAGCGGCTGGTGTCGCGCTGATCGTCGATGAAATCCAGAGTGGCTTCGCTCGCACCGGCAAGATGTTCGCCTTCGAGCATGCCGGGATCATTCCCGATGTCGTGGTGATGTCCAAGGCCATCGGCGGCAGTCTGCCGCTGGCGGTCGTGGTCTATCGCGACTGGCTCGACACCTGGCTGCCGGGCGCCCATGCCGGGACGTTCCGTGGCAATCAGATGGCCATGGCCGCCGGTTCCGCGGTGATGCGTTATCTGGTGGAGCACAAGGTCTGCGAGCATGCCGCCGCGATGGGCGAGCGCCTGGCCGAGCACCTGCGCATCCTGCAGCGGGACTTCCCGCAACTGGGTGACATTCGCGGGCGTGGCTTGATGCTCGGCATCGAACTGGTCGACCCGACCGGCGCACTGGATGCCCAAGGCCATCCGCCGGCCTTCGCCCGCCTGGCACCCCTGCTGCAGCGCGAATGCCTCAAGCGTGGCTTGATCCTGGAGCTCGGTGGTCGCCATGGCGCGGTGGTGCGCTTCCTGCCGCCATTAGTGATTACCGCTGTGCAGATCGATCGCGTGGCCGAAATCTTCGGCCGGGCCCTGGTCGCCGCCACTGCCAATCCTTAAATTTTCCGCCCTGCGGAACGTTCTTTCTACATAGCGGCTGCGCACACAGCGCAGCCCGCCCGAAAACGATGGAGAGACACCATGACATCAGTATTCGACCGCGAGGACATCCTCTTTCAGGTCGTGGTCAACCACGAAGAGCAATACTCGATCTGGCCCGACTACAAAGCCGTGCCACAAGGCTGGCGCACCGTGGGCAAAAGCGGGCTGAAAAAGGAATGCCTGGCTTATATTGAAGAGACCTGGACCGACATGCGTCCGTTGAGCCTGCGGCAGAAAATGGACGAGCCGGCGGCTTTGGCGCACTGATCCGTCACGCCAAAAGAAGCCCGCTGGACTGGTAACAGTCGGCGGGCTTTTTCAGGTCTGGAGTTTGTGTTGTCTGTAAGGCCGCCTTCGCGAGCAAGCCCGCTCCCACAGGGGACCGCATTTCCAATGTGGGAGCGGGCTTGCTCGCGAAGAACGATAACGCGGTCCAACTGAGGTTACACGCCACTAAGCCCCTTGATGACCAGATCCACATTCCCCTCCAGCTCCGCCACCGGATCCTCGGCATCGGTACTCAACACCACCAACCGGCTACCCGACCCGGCAATCACCGCTTTCAGCGAATCTGACGGCTGCCGGTGATGCAGCACCACCGCCACGTCATTGTCCTTGAGGGTTGTGCCCAACTGCTTTAGCGCCTCCGGTGTCCACTCGGCATCGGCGCGTGGGTCCAGGCCGATCAATTCCAGATTGAGACTGCCGATCAGGTAGCCGAAGTGATCGCTCAGGCTCATCACACTGAGGTTGTCCGCATTGGCCAGCCGCGCCTCGCTGGCGGCACTGAGCTTGAGCAAACGCTGCTTGAGCGCTGCCAGGTTGGCGTCGATTTTCGGCTTGGCCTCGGGGGCCAGGCGCACCAGGTCCGCCGCCATTACATCGGCCATGCGCCCCATGTTATTGCTGGAGAACCACGGCTGACTGTTCAGCCCGTCGACCTTGTTGTCGGGCTGTACGGCTATGCCGGGCAGGGCGCCGTCCAACGGGCGGGCGGCGTCGACTTCGACGATGCGGATGTTGCTGCGCCGGGAGATCGGGTAAAGCGGGTCATCCGGCCACAGTGAGCGCAGGCCGATCACCGCATCGGCATCGTTCGCCAGCTTGGCCAGCGCCGGGGCACCACGGCCGGTGAAGTAGGCGGTCTGGCGGCTGCCGGGCAGGTTGGCCGGCGCGGCGCGTTCGAGTCTGACATCGGTGCCCTTGAGCAAGACTTCACCCAGCCCATAAGTAATCGGCAAGGAGGCCAGTACACGCAGCGGTTTGCCGTTGTCGGCGGCCATGGTCGTTGTCGCCAGCCCGCACAGGGCGACGGCGAGGGTCAGTTGGCGCAGTGAAAAAGTCATTTATCCAAGGTTCCCTTTCAGGCTGGGGACGACGCCGCGCGCGAAGGCGGCCAGGGCGAAGGCGATGCCGGCCACGAGGATGATCGCGGCACCGGACGGGATCGGCAGGTCGAAGACGATCGGCGCGAGAATCCCGCACAGGGTGCTGACGGTGGCGATCAGTACCGAGCACCAGAAAAAGCCCTTCAGCGATTGGCTGAGCAGGCGTGCCGCGGCGGCCGGAATCACCAGCAGGGCGCCCACCAGAATCGCGCCGATAACCTTCACGGCGGCGACGGTGATCAGCGTCACCAGAATCACGAACAGATAATCCAGGGTTTTCACCGCCACCCCGCGTACCGCCGCCAGTTGCGGATTGAAACTGGCGAGCATGATGCGGTTGTACAAAGGCAAGGCCAGGGCCATGACCAGCGAACCGACGATGGCCAGCACCAGCAGGTCATTGCCGTTGACCGTCAGCACCGAGCCAAACAGTACGTTTTCCAGAATGTGCACGTTGATTTTGCCTGCCAGAATCAGCAGCAGGCTCGCGCCCAGGGCGAGCGACACCGACAGAAACACACCGATCAAGGTGTCCGGCGCCAGGCCGGTGCGGTTGCGCAGGTAATTGAGCAGGATGCCGAACAGCAGGCAGTAGCCGAACAGGCTGCCGTAAGGCCCGGTGTAGGGTTCGCCGAGCAGGATGCCGATGGCCACGCCGGTCAGCGCAGCATGACCGACCGCCTCGGAGAAAAACGCGAAGCGCTTGACCACCACCAGCGTGCCCAGGCCACCCAGCACCGGGCCGATCAGCAGTCCGGCGATCAAGGCGTTGACCACGAACCCATAGGCCAGCGCCTCGGGCAGATAACCCGACGACGCCCAGCCCTGGACCATCAGGCGAAAAGCTTCGTAACTCATCAGGCAGGGCTCCGTGGGTGAGTCGAGAACAGCGTCAACAGACGCTCCGGTGTCAGCGCCTGTTGCGGCGTGGCGTCGAACAGCACCCGGCGATTGAGCCCGGTGACGTGATCGGCCAGGCGCCCGACCGCTTCCAGGTCGTGCTCGATCCACAGCACGGTAATGCCCGCCGCTCGCCAGTCGCCGAGCAAGCGTTCGAACACCTGGATGCCGGCCTCATCGAGGGCGGACATCGGTTCGTCGAGCACCAGCAATTGCGGAGGCGGAATCAGCCCTTGGGCCAGCAACACCCGTTGCCGTTCGCCACCGGACAGCGCGCCCATGCGGCGCTTGCGTTTGTCCTGCATGCCGACCCACTCCAGCGCCTCGCCAATCGCTGGCGCGTAGTGTTTGCTCAAGCCGAGAAAGGCCGGGCGACGCTGGCACATGGCGGCCATGAAATCCTCGACGGTCATCGGCAAGCCCCGGTCGAACTCCAGCGCCTGTGGCACATAGCCGATGGTCCCCGGCCCGGCGGGCCATTGCAGGCTCAAACGACCCTGGTGCGGCATTTGCCCGAGCAGGGTCTTGATCAGCGAGCTCTTGCCGCCGCCGTTGGGGCCGACCAGTGCATGCACACTGCCGGGGCGGACCTTGAAGGTCACCTGGTCGAGGATCGTCGTGCGGCCAAGGGCCAGGCTGACGTCAGCAAAATCCAGCATCGGCCCCGAACTCTGTAGGAGCGAGCTTGCTCGCGATAGCGGTGTGTCAGTCAACGATGATATTGACTGACTGGACGCCTTCGCGAGCAGGCTCTCTCCCACAGGGGATTCTGCATCGGCCAGGATGGTTTCCTTCGATGTCATGCCCCCGACTCCTGAATCGCCCGCACCACGGTATTGAGGTTGCCGGTCATTTCCTTTTCGTACTTGTCGGCGGTGTATTCGCCGTAGGATATGTGCGACAGCGGATACAGCTTCACCCCGGACTCGCGCTGGATGGTGTCGACGTAAGTGGAAGGAAAATCCATCTCCGAGAAGATCACCTTCACGTCCAGCTCACGCAGTTGATCGATGGTTTTTTTCAGCTGGCTCGGGCTTGGCTCGATACCGTGGGCTGGCTCGACCACAGCTGTCACTTCCAGGCCGAACTCACGCAACAGGTAGTCGTAGGCCGCGTGCACGGTGGCCACCCGCAGTTCGGCGTTCGGTGCCTGGGTCAGTTTGGCCAGGGCGTCGGCGCGCATCTTGCGCAGGCGCTTGCCGTAGGCGCGGGCGTTTTCGGTATAGGTCCTGGCGTTGGCCGGGTCGAGCTTGCCCAGCTCCCGGGCGATGTTGTTGACCTGGGCGATCGAGGCGCTGATCGACAGGAAGGTGTGCGGGTTCACCACTTTACCGGCACCGCGTGCTGCCACGCCGGTGGCGGCCAGCAGCGGTACGTTTTCGTTGGCTTCGATCACCGGGACCTTTGGGGTTTCGCTGGCGGCGATCATGCGGTCGGCGAAATCGTCATGGCCGACACCGTTGAGCACGATCACGTCCAGCCCGCTGATGCGCTTGATGTCTTCGGCGCGGGGCTCGTAGGCATGCGGGTTGAAACCGGCCGGAATCAGCGGCACCACCTCGGCCTTGTCGCCGACGATGTTCGCCACGTAGCTGTAGTAAGGATGCAGGGTGATGCCGATGCGCAGACGCTTGGCTTCGTCGGCGCTGGCCAGTGATGGCAACAGGCAGGCGAACAAGCCGACCAGCAGCAGGCGCAAAAAACAACGGTGAGATGAATTGGGCATGGGAAAGCGGTCTTCTCTCGGAAAAAGGCGAGGGTTCAGTGCCGGTGCTGGCGGGTCACGCCGGCATCGAATTGCGCGACGACCTGCTGCCAGCCGGCGCTTTCGAGCGCGACGTCGCTGAGGTCGGCCGGTGCCGTGAGCGTGCTGGCGCGGTTGAGCCAGATGTCCGGTGCACCATTGGCTGCGGCCAGACGCATCAGGAATGAACCGGTGACCGTCGGCGTCTGGCTCTGGCCGAAATAGGCCTTGGCGTCGAGCAATTGCCAGGCATGGCCGCCCCGGCTGACGGAGCTGGCATCCTGGGCAAACGGGGCAAAACCTTCCTCGGCGAGGGCCTCGGGAGTCGGCAACGTTTGCTGCTCCTGGCGCAGCAAATGGATCTCGTCCAGCGTCACCCGCAGATCGGCATAGATACCTTGCTCGGATGCACTGAGGTCACGGCGCGCATCCAGTTGATGGCTGCTGACGCTGCTCACCTCAAGGGACTCACCGCGCCAGAGCACCACCGAGCCGGCCACCGTCAAGATCATCAGGCACAACAGCAGAACGTAGAGGGTTTCGTGACCGGCACCGGCCGGGCGCACGACTTGGGTCGTTGGAGTGCTCATGGTGCCTCGATGTCCGCTTGGTCTATTTCCACGACGTGACCGGGACCGGCATCGAACAGCACATAGAACTCGGTGCCGGGCTTCTTGAAGGTCAGGGTCGAATCAGGCCCGAGCTTGCCCGGCACCAGGATGGTTTCGTCGTAGCCGATCACATCGAGGGTCACGCCCGGAGCGCCGCTGCCGTCGGAAAAACCGCCGGTGCACTTGATCTGCTCCGCGTCGATGGCCTTGCATTCGCACATCGGGTTGTGGGCCAGGGCGCTGGGGCTGAAGCCGGCGCAGAGCACCAGCAACAGGGTGTTGAGCGGGCGAAGAGGGTTGATCATGGTTTGCCTCCTTGTTTGTTCAACCAGGCGATGGTGGCGGGGGAGGCCTGGCTCAAAGGAATGGATGCCTGATGCATGGCGCCGTCCCAGCCTTCCATGGTGATCCACAGTTCGGCGTCGGCCGTGGTCTTTTCCGGGACGGGCAGCGAAGCGCCCATGCGGTACGGGGCGCCGAAGAAAATCACCCCGGCGGCGCGCAGGCTGCGGGGCTTGCCGATGCGCAGGTAAGTGGCCTTGACCTGGCCGATACAGGCCTCGCACAGCGCGGCGTTGAAACCCTTCATGTAGCCGGCGGGGCCTTCGAGCATCGGGGCTGAATTGCGCAATTCCGCCAGGCGCAGGCTCCAGGGACCGACCCGGACTTCGCCGACTTCCCGTTCGCCAAGGCCACTGTCGCCGCGCATCAATGCCTCGTCGGCAAAGTACTTGGGCATGAAACCAAGTGGAATCAGCAGCAACAGGACGTTCAGGTGAAAGCGCCATTTGTGCCAGAACAGACTCAGGCGCGAGGGTTGCGGGGCTGCAATGTCTTTGCTCACAGTTCGACCCCCGACACTTCGTTATTCGTGGCCGGTTGTATCGCGGTGTCGAGCTGTTTCTTGTTGTTGCGTTTGAAGGCATTGGCCGTGGCCAGCGCCGTGCGCTTGGTCCAGATCAGCAGGCCGCTGAGCACCATCATGCTCAGCAAAAGGCCGAAGAATGCCCAGATCAGCTTGATCCACAGTCCGCCGAAATCGCCGGTGTGCAGCGGGCGCATGGACTCGGTGACGAACTCCAGGGCCGAACGGTCCGAGATCAGGCGCGAGGCGGCGATTTCGCCGTTGTACGGGTTGATGGTGGCGGTCTGGAACATCAAGGGATACCAACCGCGTCCGCCGACATCCAGGTGGCTGTAGGCATTACCCGGCAGGCTGACGAAACTGGCCTCCAGCCCGGAGATTTCCTGGGTGGCGATTTCAATCGCGCGATCAAGGTCGATACGCGGTGGGGGCGAGCCATCGGCTGACAGCGGCACCGCTTCGCGGGACATCGCCGGGATGATCTGTTCCGTGGAAATGGAAATCTGGTTATCGGACAGCAATGCCTGGATCAGGAACCAGGTGCCGGTGACGGAAATCACCGCGATGAACCAGATCGACCAGATGCCGCTCAAGCGGTGAAAGTCGCCCCAGAAAATCCGCGCGCCGTGGCGAATGCGCAGGGTCGGACGGAAGAAGCCTTTCCAGAAGCGTTTGTAGACCACCAGCCCGGTGATCAGCGACGCCAGCAATGGCAAGCCGAGAAACGACACCAGGTACCAGCCCCAACTGTAACCATTGGTGAACGGCACCAGCCACCAAGCGTGCAGGGCGCGGGTGAAGGCGCGGAAGTTGAACTCCGGCGCGACACCCTGGATCACGCCGCTGTACGGATTGACATAAATCACCACCGAGCGCCCGTCGGGGTAGCTGACTTCGACATCCAGGGCGAAGTGCGACTCGTCGGGGCGGCTGATGCTCTGCACCACGGTCTGCGGTTCGGCCCTGTTGATGGCCTCGATGACCTGCTGGTAGCTGAGCAGCGGAGCATCGTCCGAGGGCTGGCTGGCGCGCATTGGCGGGTTGGCCAGCCAGACGATCTCCTGGCTGATGACGGCCAGGGTTCCGGTCACACAGACGATCAGCACGAAAAACCAGATCGGCAATGCCAGCCAACTATGGACCAGGAACCAGATTTTTGAACGGGACTTCTTTGACATGTTGGAGGTCTTGGCTCGATGAGAGGCAGCTCGGCTGCGGGCTTCGCAGGGATGAGCGCCCTGAAGGTCCAGTCGTGGCTTTTGCCTACGCGAAAGGACTGCATCTAGGTAGGACGGATGAGCAGGGGAAATCCCGAAAGGGGAAATGAAAGAAAATGTTTCTCATTGCCGATATTTGTGGGCGGGCTTGCTTGCGCAAGTGATCAGCAAGTCGGCGGTGCTGTTGAAGGCGGGGTCCCTGTTGGAGCGAGCCTGCTCGAGAAGCGGCCCGCTCCAACACCTGGGATTTCAACTTTGGGCAAACATCTCCTTCGCCCGTTGCTCGATCTGTTCCTGGGTCAGGTCTTCCTTGCGCGTGGCCAGGAACCACAGGTGCCCGTAGGGATCCTTCAAGGTGCCCGAACGGTCGCCGTAAAACTGATCCTTGACCTCCGATACAACGGTTGCGCCGGCATCGATCGCCTGTTTATAGGACTTGTCGACATCCGTTACGTACAAATGCAGACCCACGGACGGCGAGTTGTCCGGGTTGCTCAGCGGCCCTTGATCACACGGTGTGCCCAGCATGATCGGGCAATCGCCGATGCGCAGTTCAGCGTGGCCGACACTGCCACCGGGCATGTCCAGGCGCATGATTTCAACGGCGCCAAAGGCTTTTTTGTAGAACGCGATGGCTTCGGCGGCTTTGTTGATGCCCAGATAGGGGGTGACGCTGTGATACCCCTCTGGAATGGGTTTGACGCTCATGATGGATCTCCCTGTTGTTGTTTTGTGAATGGAAAGTACCTGTGCCGTTGTACGACCGAATAAATATAGGCCAGCCTTTTTCGCCTCACCGACTGCCCGACGAGCAGCAGCGCCATTCAAGTGCCATCAGGCCGGCTCCAACCAGTGCGCTCCCGGCCCGCGTTCTCCCGGCAATCGACAATGATCGCCATTTCTTGATAGCCACTATTGAAAGCGTTGATTTCTGCTGGCCGGGAGGCGCGAGTAGCCTGTGTTCATTGCCTTGAACCCAGTCGCCAGGACGCCAAAATGAAACCGATGATTGCCACTTTGCTGATGCTCGCCGTCTCAGTACTCACCGGATGTGCCAGCCATGTTTCCCCTGAGCTTCGGCCTTACACGGCTGAAGAAAGCAAGGAACTGGCACTGGAGGCGCTGAACCGCCGCGGTCTGTCCTTCGACGAATACCACGCGAAAAAAGCCGAACTGCTCGGCCAGCCGCAAAAGTCGTTCAACTTCGACAATCAGGGTGAAATGAACGCCGGGCGATCTGTACAGCTTCACGGTCGTTCAAGCTGAAGCGAAACTGTACTGCTCCAAGTTTCGCGTAACTGTCCATGGGTTTCGTCCGGGGTGTGCGATAGGGTCAACACCTGACCGACCCTGACGGACTGCCACCCATGACGCTCTCACTCGACCTGCTGCTGGGCTTCGCCCTGTTTGCCCTCGTCACCTCGATCACACCCGGCCCGAACAACACCATGTTGCTGGCATCCGGGGTGAACTTCGGCTTCAACCGCACGATTCCGCACATGCTCGGCATCACTTGTGGCTTCTTTGTACTGGTGGTGGCGGTCGGCTTTGGCCTTGGTGCGGTATTCAAGACTTACCCTTTGCTCTACACCGTTCTGCGTTATGCGGGGGCGGCGTATCTGCTGTATCTGGCGTGGAAAATCGCCCATTCCGGGCCCATGTCGGAGAGTCAGCAGGGCGAGGCGAAACCGATCAGCTATCTGGGTGCCGCCGCGTTCCAGTGGGTCAATCCCAAGGCCTGGATCATGGCCATTGGCGCCATCAGCACCTACACACCGATGCAGGGTTACTTCACGAATGTGATCGTGATCGCGGCCGTCTTTGCGATCATCAACCTGCCGAGCGTCGGTGTCTGGGCCGCTTGCGGCACGCTGTTGCGCAATGTTCTGAAAGATCGCCGCTGGCTGCGCCTGTTCAATTGGGGCATGGCCGCGCTGCTCGTGGGTTCGCTGTATCCGCTGTTGCTCGAAAGCTTTAGCTGACGCATTGCTTCAACCGCTTGCCCGATGCCTGTTAAGCTGAGTTTTCAGGAGCGTTCCTACGCACTATTAAATGAAGTAGTTCTTCTTTAACGGCATCCGATCAGGTATTGGTAGCGTTCTGAAAACAGCGCGCAGCTCACAAGGCTGCGCTTTGCCGTTTGCAGTCACGAGCTTCCTGATCCCGGAACACGCTCTGCGAGTCTTTTATGAATAAACGTCCGTTGTATTTCGATTACGCCGCCACCACGCCGGTGGATGAGCGGGTCATCAAGGTGATGGTCGAGTGTCTGGGCTTTACCGGCAATTTCGGAAACCCGGCCTCCAGCTCCCACGTCTTCGGCCAGCAGGCCCGGCAATCGGTCGAACAGGCGCGACACCAGGTCGCCGAACTGGTCGGCGCGACGCCCGGGCAGATCGTCTGGACCTCCGGCGCCACCGAATCCAACAACCTTGCGCTCAAAGGCGTGACCCAGGCCCGCGGCACTGGCGGCGGCCATATCATCACCAGCCAGATCGAACACAAGGCCATTCTTGATACCGCCAGGCAACTGCAGGATGCCGGTGTCGCGGTGACCTATCTGGTGCCGGACGCCGAGGGCCTGATCACCGCGCAAGCGGTCAGCGAAGCCATGCGCGAGGACACCTTCCTGGTGTCGCTGATGCTGGTCAACAACGAACTGGGTACCCTCAACGACATTCCCGCCATCGGTCAGGTCGTGCGTGATCGCGGGGCTTTGTTCCATGTCGACGCCGCACAGGGCGCGGGCAAAGTGGCGATCGATCTCGGGCAGTGGCCGGTGGACCTGATGTCGTTTTCCGCGCACAAGCTCTATGGCCCCAAAGGTATCGGCGCGTTGTACGTCGGTCCGCGTGCACAACAGCGTTTGCAGGCGCAGATCCATGGCGGCGGGCATGAGGGCGGTTTGCGTTCCGGCACACTGGCGACCCATCAGATTGTGGCCATGGGCGCGGCCTTTGCATTGGCGGCGGCTGCGTTCGATGAAGAGAAAGCCACCATCGTGCGTTTGCGTGAACGCTTGCTCGAGCAATTGCAGAGTATTCCCGGCGTGTGTCTCAACGGCAGCCCGACCCAGCGCATTCCCCATACCCTGAGCCTTACCTTCAGCGAAGGCGAGTTCAACCCGGCGGCGTTGCTGGCCTCGATCGCGTTTTCCGCGACGTCGGCCTGCAATTCCGCGAGCAATACCCCATCCCATGTACTGCTGGCCCTGGGGCTCGATGCCCGCTCGGCCGGCCGCACCATCCGCTTGAGCCTCGGGCGTTTCACCACCGAGCAGGACATCGACCAGGCGGTTCAACTGATCAAGGCAGCCTGCGCCAGTGCTCCGGCATTCTGGCAATAGGGCGACGAAGTGCCGACGTTGATCGGCACTCAACAATAATGAACAAGTGATTAGCAGGAGACACGATGAATACGCAGCTTTCGATCAATGGCTCGGTGCCTCAGCGCCTGGCGCAAACCCGCGAACTGATGAGCCGGGAGGGCATTCACGCCTTGCTGGTGCCGTCGGCCGACCCGCACCTGTCCGAATACCTGCCGGGTTACTGGCAAGGGCGCCAGTGGTTGTCGGGTTTCCATGGTTCGGTCGGCACCCTGATCGTGACCCCGGACTTTGCCGGCGTCTGGGCCGACAGCCGTTATTGGGAGCAGGCGACCAAGGAACTCAAGGGCAGCGGTATTGATCTGGTCAAGCTGCAACCGGGTCAACCCGGGCCACTGGAATGGCTGGCCGAGCAAACCCCCGAGGGTGGCGTTGTCGCAGTCGACGGCGCGGTCATGGCCGTGGCTTCGGCACGAACCCTGGGCACCAAGCTTGAAGAGCGCGGCGCTCGCCTGCGCACCGACATCGATCTGTTGAGCGGCGTCTGGAGCGACCGCCCAGGCCTGCCGAACGAACCGATCTATCAGCACCTGCCTCCACAGGCGACCGTCAGCCGTGGCGAAAAACTCGCCAAGCTGCGTGAAACCCTTCAGGCGCGGGGTGCCGACTGGCATTTCATCGCCACCCTGGATGATATCGCCTGGCTGTTCAACCTGCGTGGCGGCGACGTGTCGTTCAACCCGGTGTTTGTTTCTTTCGCCCTGATCAATCAACAGCAGGCCACGCTGTTTGTCGCCTTGAGCAAAGTCAGCGCCGAGCTGCGCGCCATCCTCGAACAGGACGGCGTGACCTTGCGCGATTACAGCGAGGTCGCCGCCGCACTGCGCGCCGTGCCGAGCGGTGCGAGCCTGCAAGTCGACCCGGCGCGGGTCACGGCGGGGTTGCTGGACAACCTGAACAGCGGGGTGAAGCTGATCGAAGGCCTGAACCCGACCACCCTGGCCAAATCGCAAAAAAGCCTGGCCGATGCCGAACACATCCGTCAGGCCATGGAACAGGACGGCGCAGCGCTGTGCGAATTCTTCGCCTGGCTGGACTCGGCGTTGGGGCGTGAGCGCATCACCGAACTGACCATTGATGAAAAACTCACCGCCGCCCGTGAGCGCCGTCCGGATTATGTGTCGCTGAGCTTCAATACCATCGCCGCGTTCAACGCTAATGGCGCGATGCCGCACTACCACGCCACCGAAGAAGAACACGCGGTGATCGAAGGGGACGGTCTGCTGCTGATCGACTCCGGCGGCCAGTACCTTGGTGGCACCACCGACATCACGCGGATGGTTGCGGTGGGCACACCAACCGATGAGCAAAAACGCGATTGCACCCGCGTGCTCAAGGGCGTGATTGCCTTGTCCCGCGCGCAGTTCCCGAAAGGCATCCTGTCGCCGCTGCTCGATGCCATCGCCCGTGCGCCCATCTGGGCGGAAAGTGTCGACTACGGTCACGGCACCGGTCATGGCGTCGGCTACTTCCTGAACGTCCACGAAGGTCCGCAAGTCATCGCTTATCAGGCCGCACCTGCACCGCAAACCGCGATGCAACCCGGCATGATCACGTCCATTGAACCGGGCACCTATCGTCCGGGTCGTTGGGGTGTGCGGATCGAAAACCTGGCGATGAACCGTGAGGCAGGCAAAAGCGAATTCGGCGAGTTCCTCAAGTTCGAAACCCTGACCCTGTGCCCGATAGATACGCGCTGCCTGGAAACCTCGCTGCTGTCGGTCGAGGAAAAGCAGTGGTTCAACGCCTACCACGCCGAAGTGCGCGAGCGCCTGAGTCCGTTGGTCGAGGATGCCGCGCTTGAGTGGCTCAATACCCGCACCGCGGCTATCTGATTGGCTGTAGCCCGGGCGCTGTCTCCAGCGCTTGGCTTATTTAGTCGACAAAGGCTCTGCCCCTGGCGAATTGGCGACGACTCGCCGGGGCAAACCACAAAAACCGCCCATCTGCGGCTCTTGTCGGGAGCGGCGACGGGGCGGTTGGTGGTCGGGGCTTAGCTCAAGGCTTCGAGCACGAAGTCCAGTCGATCCTGGCCGAAGTACAGCTGGTTATCGACAAACATGCTGGGTACGCCGAATACGCCGCGCTGCACCGCTTTCTCGGTGTTGTCCTTGAGCGTTGCCTTGACTGTTTCGTCGGCGGTCAGTGCCAGCACTTCATTGGGATCGAAACCGTTGTCGCTCAACACCGCCGCCACGGTTGCCGGGTCATTGAGGTTGCGGCCTTCGACCCACAGGGCCTTGAACAGGCAGTCAATGAAGGCAACAAAACGCTCGGGATGGTGCAATTGAATGCCGGTCACGGCACGCATCAGCAACAGGGTGTTGATCGGGAAGTGCGGATTGAATTTCAGTGGCACGCCGTAGCGTCGGGCATAACGGTCGAGGTCCTGAATCATGTGGCGGCCCTTGGCCGGAATGGTCGCTGGTGAGGCGTTGCCGGTGGCCTTGAACACACCGCCGAGCAGGATCGGGATGTAGATCAGCTGGCTGTCGGTTTGCTCACAGATTGCCGGTAGCTGGGTGTACGCCAGGTAGGTGGTGGGGCTGCCCAGGTCAAAAAGGAATTCCACGGTTTTGCTCATGTTCTGTGCACTCTGCTTATTGTTGTAGGGGAGGGCTTACCAGCGTTCGCTCCAGGGGCGCAGGTCCAGTTCGAAAGTCCAGGCGTCGCGGGGCTGGCTGTGCAGGTACCAGTAATTCTCGGCAATGTGTTCGGGGTTGAGGATGCCGTCCTGATCCTTGGTCGCGTATTTCTCTGGGAAGCTGTCGCGGATGAAATCGGTATCGATGGCGCCGTCGACGACGACATGGGCAACGTGAATGTTCATCGGGCCGAGTTCTCGGGCCATGCTTTGCGCCAGCGCACGAATGCCGTGCTTGGCACCGGCAAATGCGGCGAACCCGGCTGCGCCACGCAGGCCAGCAGTGGCACCGGTGAACAGAATCGTGCCCCGCTGGCGCTTGGCCATGCGAATGGCCACTTCACGCGCATTGAGAAAACCGGAAAAGCAGGCCATTTCCCAGATCTTGAAATACTTGCGTGCAGTTTCTTCGAGAATGCTGCACGGCACGTTGGCACCGATGTTGAAGACAAATGCCTCGATGGGGCCGATCTCGCTTTCGATCTGCTCGACCAGTGCTACCACATCATCTTCCTTGCGGGCATCGCAGGCGAAACCGTGGGCCTCGCCACCATCGGCCTTGATGGCATCCACAAGTGGCTGGAGCTTGTCCGCACTGCGCCGGGTGACGCAGGCAACAAAACCCTCCTGGGCAAAACGCTTGGCAATGGCGCCGCCCGTGGCATCACCTGCACCGACGACCAGTACGACCTTCTTGTTATTCATGGGTAGATCCCTTTTGGTAAACGATCGTTAACTAAACGAACGTTATGCTATGATTCGACAGACGTCAAGACGAGCAATCCAGGGGGAAGGACAATGCGTTATTCGGCCAGTCACAAGCTGGAAACCAGGCAAAGGCTGCTGGAAAGCAGTGCGGTATCGGCCAAGAAGTCCGGATTTTCAACGGTGGGCGTGGACGGCCTGATGAAAGCGATTGGCTTGAGTGGCGGCGCCTTCTATAGCCATTTCTCGTCGAAAGACGAGCTGTTCGCAAGCATTGTCGAGCGTGAGTTGGGACAAAGCCTGACGCGACTGGGGGAGGGGCAGGACCGTGACAAGCTTGAGCGCTGCTTGAAACAGTACCTGAGTATGTCTCACGTCGAGAATCCGGAATCCGGTTGTGCATTACCGGCATTGGGGGCGGAAATTTCCCGTTCCGACGTGACTGTCCGCCAGCAGGCAGAGCACTGGATTTGTCGGCTTCAGGAAAGTTGGGCGGGTGTCCTGCAAAGCGACAGCCTGGCGTGGGCGATTCTGTCGCAATGTATTGGCGCGCTGGTCGTGGCGCGCATGCTGGCTAGCCCGGATATCCAGCGCACAGTGCTGAAGTCCAGCTACGAGGAAATTGGCCGTCAGATCGCCAGTCCGAGGACCTGACGCAACGGCCCTGCCTATTTGCAGATGACAATCATGCTGCGGCTGGTATAGCCCGCAGGATTGAGGCCAAACGGATAATCGCCGGGCTCTTCCACGGCATCTCCCGACTTGGCGATGACCTTGTACCCCTTGGGTGCGCAGGAATTGGCGGCGCTGTCGTAGCATTTGTCCCAGGACGAAGACAGTCCGGAACAGTTGATGTGTAGCCCTTTCTTGCCGTGCTTGATCTGAGTTTCCGAGGTCGCTGCGCAGCCCGCAATTGCAAGTACGGCGATCAGTATCAACATTCGTTTCATTACTGTCCTTATAGCGTCCCCGGATCTTGTGCCCGGGTCTGGCTGCATTCGCTTTCGCTAGACGCGTACCGATATCCCTTTCTGAAATTGTCCGTGGTATGACTCTGGGTTGCGAGGCTAAACATGGCCTAATTGAGCGGCAAATACCAGACCCGTGACATATCAGCTCTCAATCTGCCGCTACTGCTGGCCTGGTGGCAGAGCTCATTGTCATGGTGGCGCCGACGGATGCCAGAATGATGCACATGATTGCCATCCACTGTGACAGCGAGAGGTATTCGTGAAGGAACAGCAAGCCAGATAGCGCGCCGAAGGCAGGCTCGATACTCATCAGTGTGCCGAAGGTCCTGGCCGGCATGCGGGTCAGTGCGACCATCTCCAGTGTGTAGGGGAGGGCCGTGGACAAGATGGCGACGCCGAGGGCTATAGGGATCAATGACGGACTCAGCAGAGCGGAACCTGCATGGACAATACCTATGGGGGCTACGAAGAGCGCAGCGATCATTACCCCCAGCGCGGCGGTTTGCACGCCATTGTCGGCCCCGGCTTTTTGCCCGAACAAAATGTACAGTGCCCAGCAGACCCCGGCACCCAAGGCATAACCGGTGCCTACCAGATCGATACCGGCGGTCGCTTCTCCCGTCGGTATCAGTAACAGTAAGCCGACGGCAGCCAGTGCGATCCACAAGAAGTCGATCGCGCGACGCGAGGAGTAGATCGCCACCGCCAGCGGGCCGGTGAATTCAAGCGCCACCGCGATGCCCAGCGGGACGGTTTGCAACGACATATAGAAGAGGAAGTTCATGCCGCCCAGCGCCATCCCGTAGACGATGACGGTGCGCAGGGACCTTGCGGTGAGTTTTGCCCGCCATGGACGCAATATCAGCATCATGATCACGCTGGCAAAAATCAGTCGTAATGTTGTCGTCCCCTGTGGGCCGACAACGGAGAACATGCTTTTGGCCAGGGAGGCTCCGGACTGGATCGACGCCATGGCTATGAGCAGCAGCCCAACCGAGAACAGGGTAGAAGCTAGGCTGCGAGGCTGATCATTCATTACGTGGCATCGTCCAAAATATAGGCATCAAGGGTATTTCTATTTGTGTTGGGCAATATACTGCGCATTCCCTGCTGGCGCGTCTATATATAAGCAGTGTTTTTGCACATATCGATAGAAACCCGAATCAGTGCTTGACGGCAGATTC
>NZ_LACC01000014.1:122114-180463 GCF_000967965.1 Pseudomonas fluorescens | reverse complement strand
AGACATGGTCAAAGCCGTCGAGTAAGTCCTGCCTCAGCGCAACACTAAAATGAAGCGCCCTCCCCTATCCTGCGAACATCACACTTTCGCAGGATAGGGGTGAAGATTTATAGACGAACGCTGGCAAAAGTTGATTCGTTACGTGCCTGGCTCAAAGCTGACATCGAACCAGCCAACGGCGAGAGCACCAATGCTTGCGGCAGCGGCATCATCGCCACCTGCTGCGCGGTATTGGAACCGACGCGCTCGTCACGCGGCGGAATGCCGAAGTATTCGCGGTAGCACTTGGAGAAGTGCGGTGTGGACACGAAGCCACAGATCGAAGCCACTTCGATGATCGACATCGGCGTTTGCTTGAGCAACTGTCGCGCACGGACCAGACGCAGCTTCAGGTAGTAACGCGACGGCGAGCAGTGCAGGTACTTCTGGAACAGCCGCTCCAGCTGGCGACGGGACACGTCGACATACACCGCCAGTTCGTCCAGGTCGATCGGCTCTTCGAGGTTGGCCTCCATCAGCGCGACGATTTCCTGCAACTTCGGTTGATTGGTGCCGAGCATGTGCTTGAGCGGCACGCGCTGGTGATCCTGTTCGTTGCGGATGCGCTCGTAGACGAACATTTCCGAGATCGCAGCGGACAGTTCACGCCCGTGATCACGGCTGATCAAGTGCAGCATCATGTCCAGCGGCGCGGTGCCTCCGGAGCTGGTGAAACGGTTACGGTCGAGGGTGAACAAACGGGTACTCATTACTATCCGCGGGAAAGCTTCCTGCATCGCCGCCAGGCACTCCCAGTGCACGCTGCAATCGAAACCATCGAGCAGTCCGGCGCAGGCCAGGGCCCAGCTGCCGGTGCACACCGCACCGAGACGGCAGGCCTTGCGGGCCTGGCTTTGCAGCCAGGATACGTGTTCACGGGTAACGGTGCGCTGAATGCCGACGCCACCGCAAACGATGATCATGTCCATTGGCGGGGCTTTGTGCATGGAGGCGTCAGGGGTGATTTGCAGGCCATCACTGGCCCAGACCTGGCCGCCATCGACGGTGAGGGTGGTCCAGCGATACAGCTCGCGACCGGACAACTGGTTGGCCATCCGCAGCGGTTCTACAGCGGACGCCAGAGAAATCAGCGTGAAATTGTCCAGCAGCAGAAAGCCGATGGATTGAGGCGCACGGTTCTGGGGTTGGGCCCCGGAGTTGAACGTCGTCATCGCGGTATCTCCTCACACAAAGCGAGTGATTGGCCTCAGGCAAAGGCTCTTTTTATTCTCCCATCCAAAAGTTGGTGGGTTTGTTCCTGTTCAACCTGCAAAGGTCATACCCAGTTACATATGTTTGAACGGATCCAAAAACGACATCATCCAATGTCTCTAAGCTGAGGGTTTGCAGGGAGGGAGCCATAAGGAAAACGCTTGAGTTTGTGCCTGCGCTCATCAACGCTGTGCACTTTCGTAGCATATACGCGAGAGATGTCTATAAACGACAACTTACTTGTCACCGACATCCACATGTCGGTTTTTGAATAAAATAATGACCAATGCCCCGATTTGGGCTGGCACAAGCGCCATGCTCGATAAAAGTGCTCTGTGACCGGGACAAGGCGTACCAGTAACTACGCTCGAGGAAAACCCTGACATACGCCGCGCCTGCTTCATGCTGGCGCGGCACACCCATGTCCTGTGCAATGGAGGTATCTGAGTTCAACGATTTGGCGGTGGCGGTGGCGGTGGCCGCCCGTGTCTCACCTCAACCGAGGAACATCCATTGATTGATGGCCCGAGAAAAGTCGCAGGGCTTCGAGATCGCCGACCTGTCCCTGGACACGCCGCTGCACGAACAGATCGCCGCACTGCCCGGCGAACCGGAAGTGGATTGCGCCATCGACGCCGTCGGCTTCGAGGCCCGTAGTCATGGTCATGACGGCGTGAAGCACGAAGCCCCGGCCACCGTGCTCAACTCGCTGATGGGCGTGGTACATGTGGCAGGTATATTTCAAAGTCCGAAGGGACTGAGCCACCATGCGAAGGAAATCTAGTCATGTTGATAAAAGTCGAAAGACTGAGCACATCGGACGACTGCAAAGTTCAGGAAAGTTTCAAATTTAGACTTAGCTTGCAAACTTACCTCACTCAGCACGTTAAAAATTTAAGCCAATTTAAAGCAACTCAAAGTTAAACGTCTTGTGAGGCAAAAAGTGACACGAGGTACGTTCGACGCCACCACTTTTTAACTTACCTTGGCAGGTAAGGATTATGCATTAGAGCGGCTTGAGCTAACGTACTATCGACATATGGGATGTGACCTAAAGGTACTTTTTGAGTGATATGGTTCACCCCGTGGGCGACATGATTCACCTGAATGTTCGGTTTGTCAGCATAAAAATCGAGAAAAACCACATGACGGGTCTACGTACGACCATTGGTCGCATTCGCTGATGACAGGTAGCAAAAGATCAGAAATCCGCTATTACATTAGTAACTGCAACTTCATTCATTGCACATCGTCAGAGGAACGCCCCGCGATGCGAAACTCACTTAAGCATTCGAGACTTCGTTTTGGCTTTTTATTTACTGTTATCTCAATGGGGCTGACTGCTTGCACCAGTAACGAAAATATTATTACACCTGCCAAAGAAATTACTCGACCACCTATCGATGATAGCGAGACTTCGTCTGTGCGTGTCACTACTAGCTGGATACAACACTCGCTTAGCCAAACTGACTGCCTGAAGCACGCCGGAGCGGCTCTTACAAAAGCGAGATATTTTGTTGATGCTGGAGACAGATCAGTCTTTGGGTTTCGTGAAGGTATGACTTTTTCGATCCGCTGCGACTACGAAGGAGTTGCTTTTTTAGCAGTGGCTTATCGCCACAGACCAAGTACTCAAATCCAGGATCGGGTCTTGAATGAAATAACCAGGTTATTTTAAGGACTAAGGCTAGAGGTCTAGGAGCTCGTCCATAGCAAGATCAAATGCCAGTTCTCTTTTCTGAGGTAAAATCTTGGCTTACCCATCTCCCACCTATGCCACCAAATTCAAGGCGGCCAGTGGTGCTGTGCATGACTGCAATCAGCTGGAGGTCGTGCCGCCGCACCGTCGGAGCATCAAATACCGAGAGCCAGACGATATTTCTCCGACTTCCCCCTTGCATCACTTCCTGATCGGTTGAATCCACCGTCGATGGCCCCCTTCACAACAGGCAGCAATGAGCTGTGCAGTCATTCATTGTGAATGAAATCAGGGGCGATTTAGTCTTGGTGGCCTCCGATGCAGGTTTTGGTTTCTCTGTGTCTGCTGCGATAGCCTGGGTGGCTACTGCGATTGCCGCTACCAGGGAGCAGATAACCCCCTGCCATCCTGAGAGGCCGATACTCGGGTCGTTCTCTGACGGTCGTGGCAGGCCGCAATCAGCCAAAAGCGGCCGGTGGTCGTTGCGATACGACTGTCGCCAGCATTTGGCTAAGCTTAATAAATCAGGACGAACTGAAACCTAAAGTGATTGCGGCCATCAACGGATCTGGATTGGCACCAAGGCGGCACTCCCAAGGGAGACGACTATGTATGCGGTGATAAGAACCTACCTGGGTACTGGAGCGAAGCAGTTTTTCGAACTGTTGGAAGAGCGCAATGCCGACGTCGAAGCTACCCTGCGGACAGTGCCTGGCCTCGTCAGCTACACACTGTTGAATACGGGTGATGGTGGCACGTCGGTGACTGTTTGCACGGACAAGGCCGGCAGCGATGCAAGCCTGAAAGTCGCGCGTGAATGGATTCAGAAAAATGCATCGAATATCCACGCGAACCCGCCAATCGTGACGGAAGGTCCGGTCATTGTGCAGATCAGCTAGCGACCGGTATGCAGGATGGCGAGTGCTATACTTTTTTCAAATTGCACGGGGTGTGCAACGTTCCCCACAGTACAACTACCAACTGCTGCCGGACAGAGGAGGTCTACAGCTAACCCGAGACGGGAGGTGTGGCATGAACCGGCACTATTACATCAGTGACAATCTCAACGATCTTGAAACCGTTGAATATGAATTGGAAGCCAGCGGCATCAATTCCGAACAGATTCATGTACTAAGTGAAAAAGTCGCTGATGTAGAAGAACATCACCTCCACGAGATCAGTTCACTAATGGAACAGGATGCTGTTCACTCTGGTGAGATTGGTGCGGTGATCGGTGTGCCACTCGCGGCGTTGGTCCTGCTTGGCGCCTATTGGATGGGTTGGACCGAATCCCCCGCAGGCTGGATGCCCTTTATCTTCCTTGCCATTGTTGTATTGGGCTTCTGCATCTGGGAAGGCGGTTTTTTCGGGTTCCAGGTGCCGAACACTCACTTCCGCAATTTCAAGCAGGCAGTAAAAGAAGGCAAACATATCTTCTTCGTGGATGTTGAACCGAATCAGGAATCGGTACTGGACCAGGTCATCAATCAGCATCCGAAGCTGAAGATCGCCGGCACAGGAGCGGCAGCCCCGCACTGGACAGTGGCCTGGCAGCACAAATGGCATCAGTTCAAGCGAGTGATATCGGGTTAGTGCCTGGAGACTCAAGGCCATCCGAAAAGCTGCTTACTGGCCAAAGAAAATGACCCGGCTGAGGAAGACATAGTCTGCCTCGGTGGCCATCAGCCCGATGAGCACCAGTAAACACAGAGGCGGCACCAGTATGGCGTAGACCATGGCCAGGCGCTCCCATGCCATATGCATGAAGATGGAGACAATCAAACCTGCCTTCAACAACATGAAAGTAATAATCAGGGTCCACCGAAGGTAACCATGGAAGTGGAAATAGTCGACAAGGTACGACAGCGTGCTGAGGACGAATAACAGCCCCCAGATCTTAAGGTACAAACTGATTGGATGTTGCTGACCCTGAGCATGTGCCATCACCCGTGCTCCTCTACCATAAATAGAAGAATGCAAAAATAAATACCCACACCAGATCCACGAAGTGCCAGTAAAGCCCGGCTATCTCGACGTTCTGATAGTTCCCGGAGCGCTCATAATCTCCGCGCCTTACTTTCAGCGCCACAATGCTGAGGTAGAGGGCGCCGATTGACACATGAAGTCCGTGAAAACCGGTAATCATGAAAAAGCAGGCGCCAAATTGCGCCGCGCCCATGGGGTTCCCCCAGGGACGCACCCCCTCTGCGATGAGCTTGCTCCATTCGAATGCCTGCATGCTGACGAAAGTCACCCCCAGGGCAGCGGTCGCCAGCATCAGGGCCGTGGTTTTCGCGCGATCACGGCGATAGGCGAAATTGACGGCCATGGCCATGGTGCCGCTGCTGCTGATCAGCACAAAGGTCATGATGGCGATCAGGATAAGCGGGATTTCCCTGCCGCCGATCGTCAATGCGAACACTTCACTGGGGTTCGGCCAGGCGCTGGTGATGGTCATGCGTACCGACATGTAGCCGGTCAGAAAACAGGTGAATATAAACGTATCGCTGAGCAGGAAAATCCACATCATCGCCTTGCCCCAGGGCACCTGCTTGAAGGCCTCTTTATCCGAGGACCAATCGTTGGCGATGCCCTGCCATCCCGGTGCAGGCAGCGAACCTGGTGGATTGGATGAACTGATCTCGGCTTGGGCTTGGGCTTCGACTTGCGGGAGCAATGCCATGGATGTTCACCTCAGGCCGCAGAATCTGGCGATGACGTCATAGGTTTGTGGCGAGCTGGCCAGCAGCGCGAACAGCACGAACCAAAGGCCCAGCAAGTAATGCCAATAGATGGCACAGAGCTCTACGCTGGCGCTGAGTTGCGCCAGTGGCACATGACGCAGGAACTTAGCGACGATCCAGCACCAGGCGATCAGCCCGCCCAGCAGGTGGAGCCCATGCAGACCGGTCAACAGGTAGAAGAAACTGTTGGCCGGATTGCTGGCGACAAAGTAGCCCCAGGCGACAAACTGCTGCCAGACCCAGAGTTGCCCCGCCAGAAAGGCAATGGCAAAGACACCCCCCAATGCAAAACCAATGACAGTTGCGCCCAACCGAGCCTTTCGGGCGGCCATACGCGAGCACTGCAGTGCGATGCAACTCAATACCAGAAAAGCCGAATTCAGCCAGAGCGGTCGGAGATTGCCTAACGGCGCCAAAGGCTCTGTCAGGGGTAGCCAGTCGGCCATTTGTGAACGGGCGACAAAGGCGATCAGGAAGAGGAAGAATAACGAACTCACCACCACCAGAAACAAGCGCAGGCCTATCCTTGCGGTTTGCCTTCTATCGGCACCCTCGCCGGCCTGAATACCCTCAGGGTCGCGACTCCAGCTGCCGCCAGGATCAGCGCCGTCGGCGTTTCTCAATAGCAGCCTGTTCATGGCTTGACGTCCGCTATCTTGGTCCCGGCACTGAGTTGCCGCATGTGCTCCAGCTCCTCGGCGGAGACCGTTTGCGGCACGAAATCCTGCTCTATCCCCGGCACACTGTAGTCATAGGCCCAGCGATGCACGACCGGCAACTTCTCTCCCCAGTTACCGTGTTTCGGCGGGGTGTCCGGCGTTTGCCATTCCAGGCTGGCCGCGCCCCAGGGATTGCTGCCTGCGGGCTTGCCCTTGAATGCACTCCAGGACAGGTTGAACAGGAACAGCAACTGGGAAACGCCGACCGTCAATGCGACCACCGTAATGAAGGCATTCAAGTCTTGCGCGGACTGCGGGATGAACGCGTAGTTTTCATAGGCGTAGTAGCGACGTGGCATGCCCTGGAAACCCAGGTAGTGCATGGGGAAGAAGATGGCGTAGGTGCCCAGAAAGGTAATCCAGAAATGCAGCTTGCCCAGGGTGTCGTTCCACATGCGCCCGGTGATTTTCGGGAACCAGTGATAAATACCGCCGAACACCACCAGGACCGGTGCAACCCCCATGACCATATGAAAATGGGCCACGACGAAATAGGTGTCCGAGAGCGGGATGTCCACAATCACATTGCCAAGGAACAACCCGGTCAGACCGCCGACCAGGAAGGTGACGATAAAGGCCAGGGCAAACAGCATCGGCACGGTCAAGTGGATGTCGCCCTGCCACAGGGTCAGCACCCAGTTGTAGACTTTCAGCGCGGTCGGCACCGCGATGATCAAGGTGGTGACGGCGAAGAAAAAGCCGAAGTACGGGTTCATTCCGCTGACATACATATGGTGCGCCCAGACCACAAAGCTGAGTACGCCAATCGCAATAATGGCCCACACCATCATTCGGTAGCCGAAGATGTTTTTACGCGCATGGGTACTGATCAAGTCGGAGACCAGGCCAAACGCAGGGAGAGCAACGATATAGACCTCCGGGTGGCCGAAGAACCAGAACAGGTGCTGGAACAATATCGGGCTGCCACCCTGGTGATCGAGCTGCTGCCCCAGCGAGATCATCGCCGGCATGAAGAAGCTGGTGCCCAACAGTTTGTCGAACAGCATCATCACCGCACTGACAAACAACGCCGGGAACGCCAACAAGGCCATGATCGAGGCCATGAAGATGCCCCATACCGAGAGCGGCATGCGAAACAGGGTCATGCCGTGGGTGCGCGCCTGCAACACTGTGGTGACGTAGTTCAACCCGCCCATGGTGGCCGCGACAATGAAAATCGCCAGTGAGACGAGCATCAGGACAATGCCCCACTCGACCCCCGGTGTCCCCTGGGAAATGGACTGTGGCGGATAGAGCGTCCAGCCGGAACCTGTGGGGCCGCCAGGGACAAAAAAACTGCTGAGCAACACCAGTACCGCCACCAGGTAAAACCAGTAGCTGAGCATATTGACGTAGGGGAAGACCATGTCGCGGGCGCCCACCATCAGCGGGATCAGATAGTTGCCGAAGCCACCCAGAAACAAGGCCGTGAGCAAGTAAATGACCATGATCATGCCGTGCATGGTCATCGCCTGATAATAAGTACTGGCGTCCATGAACGCCAAACTACCGGGAAAGCCTATCTGCATGCGCATCAAGCCGGACAATACCAGAGCGATAAGCCCCACGAAGATGGCCGTCAACGAATACTGAATGGCTATGACCTTGTGGTCCTGACTCCAGATGTATTTGGTCAGGAAACTTTTGGGCTCGTGCAGTGCTTCTGTTTCGGCTTGCTCCGCATAGGCCATCACGTCATCCTCCTGCCGAAGTTTCAGTGTATTCCTGGCTGTTTTACGGCTACTTCCCTGGCTCCGCCTTGTTCGAATCAGCGTCAGCATTCGCTTTGGATTTGATAAAAGCGATCAGTGCATCCAGCTCCTTGTCACTCGGAGCCAGGGCCGGCATGACAGCTGCATAGCCCTTGACGATTTTGGCATTGGGATGAAGAACCGAATCTCTGATATAGCCCTCATCGACCTTTACGCTCGTATCGTCGGCAAAGGTTTCCGTCTTGCCATACAGGCCCAGCCAGCTGGGGCCGACTCCCTTGTTGCCATCGACACTGTGGCAGGCCAGACAGCCGAGCGACCCGGCCAGTCGCTGTCCCTGCGCCACCAGGTCTTCACCCGGGCTCGACGCTTCGCCGGTCGAAGGTTCATCGACTTGCCCCGCAGCACCCAGTGATTTGATCAGGGCGATGACAGCACCCAGCTCATCGTCCTTGAGAGTATAGGCCACCATGACCGGCGGGTAGCCCTGTACCAGTCGGGCCTTCGGATCGAGAATCGACTCTTTCAGGTAGGCCTCGTCGACCTGCACACGGGTGCCATCGGCAAGCTGTTCAGTGCGGCCGTACAACCCCTTCCATCCCGGTCCGAGACTGGCACCGCCATCCTGGCTATGGCAGGCCTTGCAGCCGAGTTGTTCGACCAACTGGCGGCCTTTTTCCAGCACGCTGTCTCGACCGGGTTTGGCAGCTGTCGTCAATGTCTGCGCAAAAGTCGGCTGACCTTTGAGCCATTGATCGAAGACGCCCTGCTCTTCCACGATCATATGGCCGCGCATGTTGTAATGACCTACGCCACAGTATTCAGCGCAAAGGACTTCGTATTTTCCGGTTTTAGTCGGCGTAAACCAAAAGTACGACACCATCCCTGGCACCATATCCATCTTGCTGCGAATTTGCGGCACATAGAAATCGTGCAGGACATCTTTAGCGCGCAGCAAGACTTTCACCGGCCGATCGAGCGGAAGGCGAACTTCATTATTCATTACAAGCACATCGTCCTGCCCTGCAGGATCCTTGGGATCAAGGCCGAGGGGGTTGGCGGAATCAACAAACTTGATATCCGACTTGCCCAACTTCCCGTCCTGGCCGGGAAAACGAAAGGCCCACTGCCACTGCTGGGCGATTACTTCAAGTTCGTAAGCCTCTTTAGGCACCCGGACGAAATCGTTGTAGACAACCAGCCCTGGCGCCAACATCCCGGCAATACCAATCGAGGTAACGATAATCAACCATAGTTCCAGCTTTTTATTTTCTGGCTGGTAGGCCGCCCTGGCACCCTCCTTGTGACGATACCGCATCACCGCTACTGCCATGAATACCGTGATGGCAATGAAAAATATTCCGCTGATGATCAAGGTGATGAACAGGGTGGTGTCTATGGACCCCCAGTTGGAAGCCGCCGGTGTCGCCTGCCAAGGCGCAAGTATGTGGAATAGCACTGATGCAATAACGATTAGTATCAGGATAATTGCTACTGCCATTTCCTCTTCATCCTATTCCTGTTGTTCATTGGTTATGCAAACGCATCGCCACTGACGTCCAAGCAGGGCAGACAAATACCACCCATCCGGGCGGCAAAGTCAGTAGGAAGTATAGAGCCCATCCGGTTTACCGTGAGGTTGGCAGGTGAGGCCCGGCGACCGGCTATACTGAATTTTTGATGACGGACACCAGGGATTGGCCAGAAGCGGCGCCAAAAGTCGAACCCTGCCCTTGTGCAGTCATCAAACATAAGTGAAGGCATTGAGAAGCAACGATAGCTACCGATTCCAACAATCCACATGGGAGGTTTCGTCATGAGTGCCCTGACGATCGAAGGCTGGTGCAAAACCAGCGGCGCCCAAAAGTCCACCCCGATGGGGGAAGTCCATTTCTACGTCGACGGACCTCTGCATGTCCGTCTGGAGCAGGCCGAAGAGCGCTTGCAGAAGACCCACGAGCGTGAAGCCATGGTCGATGTCGATATGGACTCGATGGACTTGATCATGCCCGAGGGATACGCCCCCTTGTCCGACTGCCAGATGCGTGTCTATTTGCACGACGAGCGCGGTCAGTTTCATCTGGTCGGGCACCGAGCGAGTGACGGCAGTTTGATCTACACCAACGCGGTGTTGATTGATCAACTGCTTGAGTAGCGGTTACTTAATTCCCGGCATCGGAGTTTCTCCGCGGGGTAATGTGCGGTGCCGAAAACTCACTGGTCTTTTAAACAGAATTCGGTGTGTTGCTTCGACCGATTGAAACTACAGACAGAAGCGGCCCTTCCCGCCCCGTTATATCCACCTTGCCTCAGGGGCAAGTAGCCCCTGCCAAAAGCGATCGGTGAAACAGGGCCGCGACTCTCTCCATAAATGGGGTACTACACCCACCCAACCAGTCGTTTGCCACCAAATTTGAGGAACATTCCCCCTCCCCCCTTTTCTCGCTTGAAACCCTCAGACGCAGCTTGTTAATTCATTTGAGTTTTTTCTTCGCTCTATTGAAATGGCTCATTAGTTGCACCGCACCTGATACCCGCAACAGCTGTCGTCCCGGACATCATGGAAACGGCGGGGCTCGCCAGATTAGGCATGACGCGAGGGGTGAAAAATGAAACGAGCGACACCACCATGCAGTTCCATCGCCTTGTTGCCCAGGTCAAGCCTGTGGTGCGTGTTCCACGCAAACGTGAGGATGGGGTGATGGCTTCCACTAATAGATCAATGGCTCGAATCACGAAACGGCCGATGCCACTTTATAAGCAGCTCGCTGAGTTGAGTCTGATGTTTATTGTGTTGGTGATGACGCTGGCGTTGTCCGCTGTACTGGCGATGGAGTTCACCCTTGGAGTGTTCTGACAAATGCGTCTTTCACTCAAATGGCTTGATGATTGCGGTATTGCTCGTGCGAGCGCCCATTTACCAGGCCCCCCCTGTAAAAAAAGCGGTTATGGGAGGTGTGTCATGTGGAATCAGCCTCTGATGATTGTGGCGATCTACCTTGCTATCACCCTCTGCATCGGCTGGCTGTGGTCCGCAGCTACCCTGTATTGGCTTTGATCCAATGGAAAAAGTGAATCACCACCTGATTTTGTAAACACACATGACCGGCAGCCATGTGTCGGTCAGTTCGGAACTGAAGGTCAACCGGTCAAATGTCCCATGGGGGCGCGGGGATGAACTTTGACTCGATCCATTGTTTGAAGGCGACGACCACCGCGCCCGGAAACCTGGCCGATGGCCTGACCAGATAGACCCCACCGGCGGAATCCAATTGCCAGTCGGGAAGGACATGCAACAGCCTCCCGGCAGCAATATCACGACTCATCAACCAGTCACCTGCCCCCAGTATTCCCGCATCGGCGCGGGCCGCTGCCAGTAATGATTCGCTGTCATTGGCCGTCAGGTTTCCTTTGGGAGAAATCGTCTGCAGCTCATTGCCGCGATGGAGTCTCCACTGGGGAAAAGACGCAAGGCCGCTGAAGCGAAGGCAGTTGTGCCTGATCAGGTCCTGTGGCGTTTCGGGCATGCCGTGCTGCCTGATATAAGCAGGCGAGGCACAGAGTATCCGGCGATGGTCACTCAGTTTTTTGGCGATCAACCGGCTGTCTTCCAACTCTCCGATTCGGATCGCCGCGTCAAAACCTTCATCGATGATGTCGACCAGACGCTCGCTGTAGTCTGCAAGGATCGAGACATGCGGATGAGCCTTGAGAAACTCCGGCAGCATCGGGCCAAGCCAACGCCTGCCCATGGCTGCCGGCAATGCAAGGCGCAACGTACCGCGGATTTCGCTGGCGCCCTCGGACGCTTGCTGCTGCGCTTCATTCATCAATTCGATGGCCGAGCGCAGGCGCTGCTCCAACCTGGCGCCTGTTTCAGTCATTCGAACCTGCCGGGTGGAGCGCTCCACGAGCCGAACGCCGAGGCGTTTTTCCATTGCGGCGAGTCGCTTTGAGACGACGGTTGGGTGTCGCTGCAATAGCCGGCCAGCCCCGACAAATGAGCCTTGCGAGGCCACGGCCAGAAACGCAGCGATTTCGTCACTGTGCTGATTGTTCAGAACATCAAGATTCATGGTTTTAAAATGATCGCCCCCGATGAACGCCCCGACTCCAGGTCCGCATGCGCCAATGCTGCATCCGCCAGAGAGTAGCTTGCCCGGACCGAAGGTTTGATAATACCCGCACCGATGGCGGCCAACACATCCTGTGCTCGCTCCTGGTACTCGGAAGCGCTCGCCGTATGGGCTGCCAACGAAGGACGAGTGAGGAACAGAGAGCCTTTGGCATTGAGTGTCGACAACTCCACGGCTGACGGCGCACCCGATGAAGCGCCAAACGATACCATCAGACCCCGTGGTCGCAAGCAATCCAGGGATGCCTGGAAAGAAACTCGCCCTATCGGGTCATAGACGACGTCGACCATTTTACCCTCGGTGATACGAGCGACTTCGCAAGCCAGGTTGTCAGCATCGAACACCAGCACTTCATCGCATCCCGACGCCTGGGCTTTCTCGACACTGGCCTGCTTTGAAACCACGCCGATCACGGTGGCACCCAAGTGTTTTGCCCACGGCACCATGATTTCCCCCAGTCCTCCAGCCACACCGTAGAGGAGCATGGTTGTGCCGGGCCCTACGGGATAGGTGGTTTTCAAAAGGTACTGCGCAGTGATGCCCTTGAACATGACGGCTGCGACATCATCGAACGACAGCGAATCCGGAATTTTGACCAGCCGCTCTGCCGGATAAATCCGGGCCGAAGCATAGGAACCGATAGGGCCGGTGACATAGGCCACGCGATCCCCTACTCGTACGTTACTGACACCCGCCCCCACAACTGCGACACGCCCAGCGCCTTCCAGCCCAAGCCCGGATGGCAACGCTATGGGCACCGCCCCCTTGCGCTGGGTAACGTCGATAAAGTTGACACCTACAGCCTCTTGCTCAAGCCAGACCTCGCCCTGGCCTGGCGTTTGTTCGCTCAACGTCTCCAGGTTGAGTACTTCAGGGTTGCCGAACTGGTTAAACCGGATCGCAGATACCATGGTCATTTCTCCTTCAGTCAGAAGCCGCTATCAAACAAGTGGCCTCAGTGTGAGAACTGACCTGCTGATGAACAAGATGGGGTGATTGCAGGACATTAATGCACTGATTGCAGCAATGTAATCGCGAATGGCAGGCGTCAGTACGTGGAGCATGCTGGGATCATTGTGATTATTGAGAAAACAAGGGTTGTCGCCGTGAGTCTGCCTGGCTTGGTGGCTGCCTTTCGTGACAGGCAACAAACGGCCAGAAGCGGTCATGGGGACGCGACTTCTATTCAAAGAAAGTAAGCCCCCAAAATCCCCGCAGCAACGAACCAAACAAATACAACGATTACCGCAGCAAACCTGTTCGCTGGCGGCCTCACTTGGCTTTTCTCCCACTCACTCGCTTTGACCTGACACTCCTCGAGCACCTGCACAGGCATCAAGCGAATAGCGAGCAGAATGCCAAGCGGCAAGATGATCACGTCGTCCAAGTATCCAAGCACAGGAATGAAATCAGGAATGAGGTCGATTGGACTCAGCGCATACGCCACGACAAAAACCGAAATCCATTTGGGTAACCAGGGTGTCTGCGGATGCTGATAGCAAAACCAGAGAACCATGGTTTGCCGTTTTAGCTTTCTGGCCCAGACGCGTAAACGATCAAGTATGCGTTTCATGTCGTAATTGTCAGTACCTGAAGGAGCGTGCCTGCGAGCGTAGCGCCTTGGGTGATTGACTGCTATGGGTAGTGGATTCAACCGGTCGTGACAGGCAGCAATCAGCCAACAACGGTCATTCAATATCTTCAAGATCAGGGGTGACATCAGTAGATGTCCCGACCAGGAACGCTCCCCCCGCAGCCCTGCCATACTGTTCAACATGACCAGTGCAACTTTCCGCTTCTTTGATGAGCTCAACGATTTCCTGCCGGCCGAACGACGGCGGCAGCCCTTCACCTGCCAGTGCGCGCAAGGGGCCACGGTCAAGCACATGATCGAGGCGCTCGGAGTGCCGCACACCGAGGTCGAACTGGTGCTGCTCAACGGCGAGTCGGTGGGCCTGGAGCGGGTGATCCTCGACAGTGACCGGTTGGCGGTGTATCCCAAGTTCGAAGCGCTGGACATCAGCCCGCTGCTGAAGGTTCGCGCGCAACCTTTACGGGTGCTGCGTTTCGTCGCTGATGCACACCTTGGCGGGCTGGCCAGCCTGCTGCGCATGAGCGGCTTCGACACTCTCTACGACAATGGCTTCGAGGATGGCGAGATCGCCGAGATCGCTGCGCAGCAAGGGCGCATCGTGCTGACCCGCGACCGCGAACTGCTCAAGCGGCGAATCATCAGCCACGGCTGTTATGTGCATGCCCTGAAACCGTCGCTGCAGCTGCGCGAATTGTACGAGCGCCTCGACCTGGCGCGTAGTGCGCGGCCATTCAGCCTGTGCCTTCATTGCAACCTGCCGCTGCACGAGATCAGCCTGGAACTGGCCCGCACGCAGGTGCCGCCACGCATTGGCGCCCTCTATTCGCACTTCCTGCGCTGCGACGCCTGCCAACGGGTTTACTGGGAAGGTTCGCACTGGCGCGGTATGTGTGCATTGCTGGCACCGCTGCTGAACCGATAGCCGCCAGCCCTTGGCGGGCAAAAAATAACAAAATTGCCATGTGCTCCCTCCGTTCCTTCTTGCGTCGCACTGTTCATTGCCCGTTTCCGTACGTCTGGAGTTTCCCCAATGCCCTCGCCTCATTCCTTGCCCGCTGCGCTGCTGGGCCTGGCCCTTGTTTGTCCGGCCATGACCGAGGCTCAGGGCCTGGAGCTGGGACAGGTGCTGATTGGCGCCGAGGACCAGAGCGACGAAGATCAGGGGATCGAGGACGCCAGGGCCCGGCTGGCCCAAGTGCCCGGCGGCACCAACGTGGTCGACATGCGCCGCCCGTTGCAAGGCCGCGTGGCCAGCAACCAGGATGTGCTGGCTTACCAGCCGGGGATCTATGCCCAGTCGGCGGGTAACGAAGGGGTGAAAATCTCGATCCGCGGGTCAGGTATCAACCGCGCACCGGGTGCCCATGCCTCGGGGCTGTACACCCTGCTCGACGGGCTGCCGCTGACCGGCCCCGGCGGCACGCCCTACGAATTGCTGGAACCGCTGTGGCTCGACCATGTGGAAGTGCTGCGCGGCGCCAACGGTTTCGACTGGGGCGCCCTGGCCCTGGGCGGGGCCATCGATTACGTCAGCCATACCGGCTACGACGCGCCGAAGTTGCAGGTACGCTACGCAATGGGCAGTCACGGCTATCAGCAGCGTCAGGTCAGCTCCGGACAGGTGCTGGGTGACTTCGATTACTACGTGGCCATGACCGACGCCAACGCCGACGGTTACCAGGACCACACGGCCAGCGAGAGCCAGGGGGTCATCGCCAACTTCGGTTATCGCTTCAACCCGAACCTTGAAACACGCTTCTACCTGCGCCACCGCCAGACCGACAACGACCTCGCGGGACGCGTGACCAAGCACTCCATCGAGCATGACCCACGGGCGGCCAACCCGGCCTATGTGGCGCGGGACGACCACCGCGACGAACCGGGCAGCACCTTTATCGGCAACAAGACCACCTACTACATCGATGACGATTCGAGCATCCAGACCGGCCTGGTCTACCACGACTATCCCATGGACTTGAGCGAGGGCCCCAACCGCCTGAAGGTGGCGTACACGGACGTCAGCGGCACGTTCGACTACAAGCGTCGCGACACGCTCTGGGGTCTGCAAAGCCAAAGCACCCTGGGCCTGCGAATGACCAAGCACCTGCCCAACGCCGGTGCCAGCGAGTTCGTGCGCATCCCCACCGGCAACACCGCCGGTTACGCACCGGGCACGCTGATCCGCAACTTCACCTACCAGGGCTCGGACACGGTCCTGCATGCCGGCAATGACCTGGAGATCGCCGACGACCTGTGGCTGACCACCGGCCTCGCCGCGATCTACACCCGCCGTGAAAGCGATGTCACCTACCCGCAAAGTGGTGGCAAGACCAGCCTGCACGACTGGGACTACGCCCCGCGCGTGGGTCTGCGCTACCAACTGACTCCGGACCTGCAACTGTTCGGCAATCTCAGCCGCTCGGTCGAGGCACCGCACCCGTGGTCGCTGATCTATAGCTCGAACATCCGATTCCCCGCAGGCAGCGGCGTTGCCACGGGCGCCCAGCGCGAACCGGTCACGCTGCAAAACCAGACCGCCACCACCCTGGAGATCGGCGGCCGCGGTGACAGCACGCTGGGGCAGTGGAGCCTGGCCTGGTACTACGCCCAGGTGCGCCACGAATTGCTGTCGGTGCTGCCGGACGCCAACGCCACCACGCCCTACGAACTCAACGCCAGCCCTACCGTGCACCAGGGCGTGGAAGCCAGCCTGCTGAGCCCCCTCTGGTCGCCGGACGATGGCGGCCTGTTGAGCCTGCGCCAGAGCTATACCTTCAGTGACTTCCACTACCGCGACGATGAGCGCTTCGGCGACAACCGCCTGCCGGGCCTGCCGATGCACTATTACCAGGGCGAACTGCGCTACGACTGGCCACAAGGCTTTTTCGCCGCGGTCAACACGCAATGGGTGTCCAAGGTGGCGGTCGATTACGCCAACAGCTACTACGCCGATCCCTACGCCATATTCGGCGCCACACTGGGCTACAACGCGCCCAAGGGCGACTGGCAGACCTGGCTGGACCTGCGCAACCTGACCGACAAGCACTATGCCGCCACGGTCACGCCGGGCTACGACGACAAAGGCCTGGACGCGGCACGCTCCACCCCTGGCGAGGGCATGGCGATGTACGTCGGGGTGTCGTGGAGTCTGCTCTGAGGCCGGGTTTACCGGTCGAAAGGCAGGTTCACGGGGAGAATCGATTCACCTGAATAATTCCGCAAATATAGATAGCTGACTAATCACAAGCTCAACTATGATGAGCTAACTCCTCCGCAGCAGATTTCACCATGACCGACGCATTGACCCTTGGTTTTGCCCTGCATGACAGCGCCCGGCTGATGCGCAAGCGGTTTGAACAACGCGCGCGGCATGTCGGCCTCACCCGCTCGCAGTGGCAGGTGCTGGCCATGCTGTCGACCAACGAGGGCATTCATCAAAAAGGGCTCGCTGACTTACTGGAGTTGGAGTCGATCACCCTCGTGCGTCTGCTGGACAAGATGGCCGAACGCGGTTTGGTCGAGCGACGTCGCCACCCTACGGATCGACGCCTGTCCCTGCTGTTTTTGACGGAGCAGGCTCATCCGCTACTGCAACTCATGCGTGACATGGGCCGAGTGACTCGCCAGGAAGCCACGCGCGGATTCTCTGCCGAGGAGGAACAACTGCTGCTGCAGATGATGAAGCGGATGAGGTCCAACCTGATCGAAGCTTGCAGTCTTCCCGTTGAAGAACAGGAGCATCGTCATGATTGAGAGACGGCAACTCGTGCGCACCACGCTCTTCGCCTTGCTACCCATCGCGCTGGTGCTCGGCGGCTATCTGTATGTCTCGGGCGGGCAGGTCATTTCCACCGACAATGCCTACATCCAGGCCGATCATGTCGGTGTCTCCACCGATGTCTCGGGGCTGGTCGCCTCGGTTGAGGTCAATGACAACCAGCGGGTGGTCAAGGGCCAGGTCCTGTTCACCCTCAAGCCGGAGCCCTTTGAGATTGCGTTGGCCAGTGCCAGGGCGCAGTTGAGCAATGTGCGCAACCAGATCCTCAATCTCCAGGCCAATTACAGGCAAGCGCAGGCCGAAATCGACCAGGCGCAAATCGACCTCGCCTACTACCAGGCCAGCTTCCAGCGCCAGCAAACCCTGCTCAGCGTCTCTGCGGTTTCCAGAACCAACTACGACGATGCCAAGCATGCGCTGGACAGCACCCGGCAAAAAATCACCGTGGCCAGGGCCACTGCGCAAATGGTGCTGGCGCAACTGGGCGGAAGTATCGAAACCCCCGTCGAACAACAGTCCACGTATCTGATCGCCCGGGCCGCTGTCGACGAAGCACAGCGCAACCTGGACAACTCGGTGGTCAGGGCTGCGTTTGACGGTGTCGTGACCAACGTTGATTCGTTGCAAGTCGGCTCCTACCTGCAACCACCCCAATCGGGCATCAGCCTGGTGTCGGCCGAACACCTGTGGGTCGCGGCGTCGCCGAAGGAAACCGAACTGACCCACATGAAGCCCGGTCAGTCCGTCGAGATCAGCGTCGACAGCTACCCCGGCGTGCAGTGGCACGGCACCGTCGACAGCATCAGCCCGGCGTCGGGTTCGAGCTTCTCGTTGCTGCCCGCGCAAAACACCACGGGCAACTGGGTCAAGGTCGTGCAACGGATTCCCGTACGCATCAGCATCGATGACGCCGGAGAAAAACCACCGCTGCGCACCGGCATGAGCGTGCAGGCCGAGATCGACACCGGCTCGGCCCGTGGCCTGCCGCACCTGTTCTCGGGGCTGCTGGCGAGCAAGGCCCCGGCCCCGGCTCTGGCCCATGAATAACCCGGCACCGACCGAAGCGGTGGCCCATCGCGGGATGATCACCGCTTGCGTCGTGCTCGCGGTGATCATGCAAGCGCTCGACACCACCATCGCCAACGTCGCCCTGCCCTACATGCAAGGCAGCATCTCGGCCAGTTCGGACCAGATCAACTGGGTGCTGACGTCCTATATCGTCGCCGCGGCAATCATGACGCCGCCGTCCGCCTTTCTGGCCAGGCGCTTCGGGCGCAAACGCGTGCTGCTGTGGGCGATTGTCGGCTTTGTGGTCTCGTCGATCCTTTGCGGCCTGGCGCAGTCGCTGGAAGAAATCATCCTCGCCCGCCTGCTGCAGGGCCTGGCGGGCGCGGCGCTGGTGCCTCTGTCCCAGGGCATTCTGCTGGACATCTACAGCCTCAAGGAACGCGGCTCCGCCATGGCGCTGTTCGGCGTATCGGTCATGGTCGGCCCCGTACTGGGGCCGATGCTTGGCGGCTGGCTGACCGAGAGTTTCAGCTGGCGCTGGGTGTTCTTCATCAATTTGCCCATTGGTTTGCTGGCGCTGGCCGGGATCGTCTATTACGTCAGCGAAACCACCACCGACACCTCGACCCGCCTGGACTGGCTCGGCTTCGGTTCGCTGAGCGTGGCGATCATGGCCCTGCAACTGTTTCTGGACCGGGGCGAGCAGCTGGGCTGGTTCGCTTCCGGTGAAATCCTCGTCGAAGCGATAGTGGCCGCTGTCGCCCTGTACGTGTTCCTGGTCCACACCTTCACCACCGACAGTCCCTTTATCAGCCCGAAGCTGTTCAAGGATCGCAACTTTGCGATCAGCGTCGTCTTTATCTTCATCGTCGGCATCACCTACCTGGCCTCACTGGCGCTGATGACCCCCTACCTGCAAACCCTGATGGGCTATCCGGTGCTGACCGCCGGCATGGTGATGGGCCCCCGTGGCCTGGGCACGATGCTGACCATGTTCCTCGCCGGCCGACTGTTGGGCAAGGTCGATACCCGCCTTTTATTGTTGTCGGGCCTGGGCTTGTCGGCGCTGTCGATGGGGCTGATGACCGGCTGGACGCCTGACGTGTCGATGCAGACCGTCATCTGGGTCGGCTTCATCCAGGGCACCAGCCTGGGCATGCTGTTTGTGCCACTGACCACGGTTGCCTTCGCGACCCTGCCCGCCTCCTTGCGCGCCGAAGGCACCGGGCTTTACAGCCTGTCGCGAAATGTCGGTTCCAGTGTCGGGATCTCCATCGTGACCGTGCTGCTCACCCAGAACATCCAGGCCAACCACGAACAGATCGGTGCCTACATCACGCCCTTCAACCGGGCCTTCGACGCAGGGTCGATCAAGAGCTACCTGGACCCGATGGCCGCCTCCGGCCGCGCCACCCTGGACGCGCTGGTCAACGTGCAGGCCAGCTGGATCGCCTACGTGGATGACTTCAAGCTGCTGATGCTGCTGTCACTGGCGGTCATGCCGTTGTTGCTGATTATCAAGACCCCAAAAACCCAGGCACATGAAGAACCGGCAGCGGTCATGGAGTAGTCCCGGATCGACACACAACCGCGCGAGACGACTAAGCTTTTGTAACGTCACTTCGTCCCTCAAGGAGAACTCCATGAGCGCCGCCGACCTGTCCGAACTCGATGCCGCCCTACCCGGCTTGACCCGCAAGATCCGCGTGCTCGATGCCCTGTCCTGGCCCGATGGCGTCGAGGAAGACTTCCTGGCGAAATGGCGCGGCGGGCGTGCCGAATTACCCAGGGTCGAGTTGCAGCCTCGCGACCACAGCGCCGACATCGCCGCCCTGGAAACCTTTATCAGTCAATGCGATGTGGGGCATCCGGCCGGGAATTACCTGGCCATGACCGCCCGTAGCTATGCCACGGCCGGGCACATGCTGGGGGCCATTGGCACTCCCGCCTTTACCCAGTATTCGTCGGCGCTGTACCGGCGCCCGGATTTCTATTACACACGCCTGCAACTGAGCATGCTCGACGCGGCCCGGTTCTTCCTCAAGACCACCGACGCCCTGCTGGGCGGTGCGCGGATTCCACCCTGCCCGGCCGAGATCCCGGCCAAGGCGTTCGCCGCCTGGATTCAACCGGAACTGGACCGCTTCTTCGGCGTCGGGCAGATCACGGTCGTGCTCGATCCGAACCTGGCCGCCAAGGCCATCGCCGGATCGAGCCGCATTCGCCTGCGGGCCAGCGCGCTGTTCTCGGAGCTGGACAAGCAACAGCTGTTGCAACACGAGGCCTTCGTGCATGTCGCCACGGCACAGAACGGCGCGCGCCAGCCCAACCTCACAAGCCTGGGCCTGGGGGCGCCCCGCACGACCCAGACCCAGGAAGGCATTGCCACCCTGGCCGAACTGTTCACCGGCAGCATGGACATCAATCGCCTGCGTCGCCTGGCCCTGCGCGTGCTCGCCGTCCAGCAGGCGCTGGAGGGTGCCGATTTCATCCAGGTGTTCGAAGGTTTTCTGGCGGCCGGTCAGACAGAAGAGGAATCCTTCCGTTCAACCCAACGGGTGTTCCGCGGCGCCGACCTGCGGGGTGGTTCGGCCTTCACCAAGGATGCCGCTTACCTGACCGGGTTGCTCGGCGTCCACACCCTGCTGCGTATCGCAATTCGCGATAACCGGCCGGAACTGGTCGGGCATTTGTTTGCAGGGCGCCTCAGCCTGGGTGACACCGTGCGCCTGGCGCCCCTGTTCGAATCCGGCTGGCTCAAGGGGCCGGTCTATCTTCCGGCCTGGGCCAGCGACCTGCGCCTGCTGGCCGCCAACCTGGCCTTCTCGGCGTTCATCGCCCAGATCAAGCTGGATGTGCTGGACCTGGATGTGTTCATGGCATTCGCCGAAGAACACGAAAGCGATGCCAGCGCCCAGTGATCGAGGGGCAATTTTACAGGCAGCCTTGACTCTTCGAATCAACTGCTACCATTAGGAAGCGGTGTCGAGGCCGGGCTCTGTGGCTTGCAATGTCGGCTTCACCTGCCAGGGATCGATCCACTCATTTCAAGCCTGCCTGACCCCATGGGGGGTGCAATGCACAATCCATTACTTTACGCGTTGTCGGCTGTACTGCTCTTGAGCGGATCGTCCTGCCTGGCACTGGGTACGGATGGGACCGCTGCCGCACCGGCCCCGGTTCCGGCACCGGCAAGCGCGGCCACTACCGCGCCCGCCGCGCCGGTGACCAAGGATCCGGTGTTTACCCAGGAACAGCTGGATCAGATGCTGGCGCCCATTGCGCTATACCCGGACCCACTGTTTGCACAGGTGCTGATGGCCACCACCTACCCCGGGGAAGTCGGCGAGGCAGTCAACTGGTCCAAAGCCCACCCGGACGCCAAGGGTGACGATGCGGTCAAACAGGTGGCGAACCAGCCCTGGGATCCGAGCGTGCAGGCACTGGTCGCCTTCCCGCAGGTTCTGGCACTGCTTGGGCAGGACCCTGTCTGGGTCCAACGCCTGGGTGATGCCTTCCTGGCGCAGCCCGACGATCTCATGGAAAGCGCGCAACGCTTGCGTCGCCAGGCACAGGCAGCCGGCAATCTGCAGAGCAACCAGTATCAGAACGTGACGATCCAGAATGTCGCGGCGCCAGCACCGGCGACCACGAACGCGGCTCCAGCCCCTGAAGCGGCCCCGGCCAGCAACTCCACCATCATCATTCAGCCTGCCGATCCGCAGGTGGTGTACGTCCCCACGTATAACCCGACAACCACCTACGGCACCTGGCCCTACCCGGCGTCGCCGCCCGCGTACTATCCACCGCCACCGGCCTATTACCCTGGCCAGGCGCTGATGGCCGGGCTCGCGTTTGGTGCCGGTGTGGCGATCGTTGGATCGTTGTGGGGTGAATGTGACTGGGGCAATAACGACGTCGACATCGACGTCAATCGCTACAACAACATCAACGGCAACAACCGGATCACCAACAACAAATGGCAGCACAACCCGGTGCACCGCAATGGCGTGCCCTATCGGGACAATGCGAGCCGCGCACAGTACGGCCGGCAACTGAACGGAGCCAATCAGCGCGAAGCCTATCGCGGGGACAATGCCCAACGCACCCAGGCCCGTGAAAATGCCCGCACCTCAATGGACAAGCACGGTATCGAACGACCAGCCACCAGCAACCGCGAAGCCCGTGATCAAACGCGCAAACTCCAGTCCGGAACCGCAGGCGGCGATCGGCTGCAGGCCGGTGCAGACAGACCAAAGACGGCGGACAGAAGCCAGGGCACGGCCAGAAACACCCGGGAGAATCAGCAACCCAGGAGAGAGACCCAGCAGGCGAGGAACCAGAGCGCCCAGTCGAATCAGCGCAGAGAAGGCTCCGCGCAGACGCGCCAAGCGACCAATAATCGGCCCGCCGCCAGTGCCGGCAGTGCCCGCAACAATGCGTTCGCCGGCGCACGCTCGCCGTCACAGGCCAACGTCCAGGCCAATCGTGGCCGGGCCAGCCAGGCATCCGCCCAACGCCCCAGTGCCTCGCGCTCAGCCGGTCACCAGGTCAGCCGGCCGTCCAATCCACCAGCGCGTCAAAGGGGGGGCCGCCGTTGAAAAACCATCCTCGATTGAAGGGACTCACGGGTTTGCTCCCTCATGTCCTGGTTATAGCCGCCGGCTTGTTGTGGTCGTGCATGGCGACGGCACAGCAGGCCTTTCCAACGCCAGAAAAGGCAGCAGAAGCCTTTGTCGAAGCACTGGGTACCGAACACTCCGACCAGGCACGCCTGACCGAACTGCTGGGCAGCGATTGGCACAGCTACATCCCCCGCGAAGGCGTGCAGCGCGAAGATGTGGATGCGTTCTTGCAGCAATACCGCGAGCAACACCACATTGAAAACACCAGCGACCGCAAGGCCATCCTGGCGGTTGGCAGTGAGAACTGGACGCTGCCCATCCCCATGACCAAGGCCGCGGACGGTTGGCGTTTCGACATGAAGGCCGGCAGTGCCGAAATCCGTACCCGTCAAATCGGCCGCAATGAACTTGCCGCGGTGCAATCGGTACTGGCCTATCACGACGCCCAGATGGACTATGCGTCGGTGGATCGAGACGATGATGGCGCCCTTGAGTATGCGCAGAAAATCGTCAGCAGCCCCGGCAAGCACGACGGACTCTACTGGGCCGAGGACGACAGTGGCCAGATCAGCCCGTTGGGGCCTTCGTTCGGCAAAGCCATTGCCGACGAAGAGTGGCACGGCTACCGCTTCCGCATCCTTCATGGCCAGGGTCCTTCGGCACCGGGCGGTGCCTACAGCTACCTGATCGGCGACAAGATGAGCCGGGGCTTTGCGCTGATCGCCTGGCCAGCGAAGTACGACGACACCGGCGTGATGAGTTTCATGATCAGCCATGAAGGCCAGGTGTTCGAAAAAGACCTCGGACCCGATAGTGAAAAACTGGCGCTGGCGATGAAGCGCTTTGATCCGGATGACAGCTGGAAAGAGGTGCCTGAAGATCAGGAGTAGCAGGCGCGACCTGCTACAAGCCTTCAGAACGGTTGAAAGCAGTTATCTGATCGACAGGACGAATCGCTCTTCGCCCCCGGTGTTGTCGTTACAGGAGGGTTGCTCAAGCTTGAATCCGCACCGATCCAGTACTTTTCTGGAGCCGGCGTTTTCCTTGAAGGCAAACGCAACCAGTTGCGAAAGTCCCCAGCGCATCCGTGCCTCCTGGATCAGGTGCCTCAGCGCCAGTGTTGCCAGCCCTTGGCCACACGCGCGCTGAGCTATCCGATAGCCCACCTGCGCAGAACCCGTCGAAGAGTCGATGCTTTTCAGATTGGCTCGACCGACGATCCTCTGACTGCAATCCTCGATGACAAACGGGTGCCAGGCGCCGAGGGCGAAATCGGACAAATAGCTTTCGATATGATTGGCGACACCCTGCAACGAGTAAAAAGAAGGCGCGCGCGCATCAATATGGGATTCGAACCATTCACGGTTCTGGATTTCGAAAGCCAGCAACGCTTGAGTGTCAGTCACTTTCAGCTCGCGTACGCTAAATGATTCCATTCATCACCTCTGCTGTGCCTTGTGCCGAATTGGCTCGAGTCTATCTCATACCTGAACAACCTGGCCGGGCCGAGCCTTCCCCTTCTCGAGCCCGAGCGGCTTGCATAATACATATGGAAAATCGTATATTCGAATAACCATATGTATCGAGCCGCGCCAATGCTCAATCCTGCCGCCGTATTCAAATGCCTGTCCGACGAAACCCGCGCCCGGGCCACCTTGCTCATCACTCGTGAAGGCGAGTTATGCGTGTGTGAACTGGTCTGCGCCCTGGACGACAGTCAGCCTAAAATTTCCCGCCATCTTGCCCAGCTTCGCGGCTGCGGCCTGCTTCTCGACCGCCGCCAGGGGCAGTGGGTGTATTACCGGCTCAACCCTGATCTGCCCGCGTGGGTTCGCGACGTTCTCGAGACAACCTTGCAGGCAAACGCCGACTGGCTGGCGAACGACAGCACTCGCCTTGCCGCGATGGGCGACCGTCCGCTCAACACTTCCGCCTGCTGCTGACCCTTCACTCATCGAGACTTCGCATGCTTACAGCGTTTAGCATTTTCCTGCTCACCATGGTGTTGGTCATCTGGCAACCCAAGGGCCTGGGCGTCGGCTGGAGCGCCTCCCTGGGCGCCGTCCTGGCCCTGCTGGCAGGCGTCGTGACACTGAACGATATTCCACTGGTGTGGCACATTGTCTGGAACGCCACCGCGACCTTCATCTCGCTCATCATCATCAGCCTGCTGCTCGATGAGGCCGGGTTTTTCCAGTGGGCCGCACTGCATGTGGCGCGCTGGGCCAAGGGTGACGGGCGGCGCCTGTTCGTATTTACGATACTGCTGGGGGCCGGCGTATCCGCTCTGTTTGCCAACGACGGCGCAGCCCTGATCCTGACCCCCATCGTCGTTTCAATACTGCTCGCACTGCGTTTTTCGCCAGCCTCTACCCTGGCGTTCGTCATGGCGGCCGGTTTCATTGCCGACACGGCGAGCCTGCCTCTGGTGGTGTCCAATCTCGTCAACATCGTTTCGGCCGACTACTTCGACCTGGGCTTCAGCGAGTACGCCGCCATCATGGTGCCGGTCAACTTCGTTGCCGTGGCGACCACGCTCGTGGTGCTGTACTGGTTTTTCCGGCGTGACATCCCCAGGCACTACTCGCTCGATGACGTGATGGATCCGCGACGCGCCGTGCGTGATCCCCTGACCTTCCGCGTCGGCTGGGTTGTCCTGGCTCTGTTGCTGGTCGGGCTGTTTGCCCTGGAACCCTTGGGCATTCCCATCAGCGCCATCGCAGCGGTCTGTGCCGCGTTGCTGTTCGCCGTAGCTGCGCGTGGACATGTGATTTCAACGCGACGGGTGCTGCGTGAGGCGCCCTGGCAGGTCGTGATCTTTTCGCTGGGCATGTACCTGGTGGTGTACGGGCTGAAAAACGCCGGACTGACAACCTACATGACCATGGCCCTGAACCGCTTGGCCGAATTCGGCATCTGGGGCGCCGCGCTGGGCACGGGGCTGATCACGGCCTTGCTGTCATCGGGCATGAACAACATGCCGACGGTACTGGTGGGTGCCCTGTCGATTCAGGCCAGCGACGCCACCGGTGTGGTGCGTGAAGCCATGATCTACGCCAATATCATCGGCTCTGACCTGGGCCCCAAGATCACCCCCATCGGCAGCCTGGCCACCCTGCTCTGGCTGCATGTCCTGGAGCGCAAGGGCATCCGCATTACCTGGGGTTACTACTTCAAGGTCGGCGTGGTCCTGACGCTGCCGATTCTGTTCATCACCTTGTCTGCCCTGGCCCTGCGCCTGAGCGTTTAACCCTGTGCGACTGCAAAGAGGAGTCACCATGCGCGTTCTGTTTATGTGTACCGCCAATAGCTGTCGCAGCATCCTGTCCGAAGCCATGTTCAACCATCTCGCCCCTGAAGGTTTTGAGGCGGTCAGTGCCGGCAGCTTCCCCAAGGGCCAGGTGCTGCCCCGCAGCCTGAGCACGTTGCAAGAGGCCGGCATCGCCATCGACGGCTTGAGCAGCAAAGGCAATGAGGCTTTCGAAGCCAACCCACCGGACATCGTCATTACGGTCTGCGACAAGGCCGCCGGCGAGGCGTGCCCCGTGTACTTCGGGCCGGCACTGAAAGCTCATTGGGGCCTGGAAGACCCATCGGACATCAAAGGCGATGAAGCGACGGTATCGACGGCGTTCCACTCAACCCTGGCGCACATCGAAACGCGCTGCCGGGCATTCCTCGACCTGCCTCTTGCACAACTTGACCGCGATGCGCTGAAGCGAGAACTCGACCGCATCGGCACGCTTTGACCGGAGCCCCCATGACCCATCCCCTGCCCAATCTCGACACGTCACTGACCCAGCCCATCGCCCATGGAGGCGACGATCAGCACAAGCCACGCATCCTGCTGCTATACGGCTCGACCCGTGCGCGCTCGTTCAGTCGCCTGCTGGTCGAGGAAGCAGCCCGTTTGCTCGAACACTTCGGTGCCGAGACACGGATCTTCAATCCATCAGGCCTGCCGCTACCGGACGACGCGCCCTCCGATCACCCGAAAGTCCAGGAACTGCTCGAACTGATGCAGTGGTCCGAAGGCCAGGTCTGGTGTTCGCCAGAGCGCCACGGCTCTATGTCTGCGGTGTTCAAGGCGCAAATCGACTGGGTGCCGTTGGCGTTGGGCGCCGTTCGCCCGACCCAGGGAAAAACCCTCGCGGTCATGCAGGTCTGCGGCGGTTCCCAGTCCTTCAATGCGGTGAATCAGCTTCGTGTGCTGGGGCGCTGGATGCGCATGTTCACCATCCCCAATCAATCCTCCGTGCCAAAGGCTTTTCTGGAGTTTGACGAGGCCAATCGCATGAAGCCCTCGTCGCTGTACGACAGGGTGGTGGACGTCATGGAGGAACTGGTGAAGTTTACCCTGCTGCTACGGGATCGCCCCGATCTGGTAGACCGCTACTCGGAGCGCAAAGAGTCCGCAGAGGAACTGACTCAGCGCGTGAATCAGCGGTCGATCTGACTGTAGAAATGTTCCCCCAGGCTCGAAAGCCGAAAAAAAGTCGCAAACCCCACGACGCTTCAGGGCTTGCGACTCTTTGCCGATACGTCCCTCAAGCTCCCGGGACGTTTTCTACGGTATGCCTGCCGTGTTCATTGCGAACGTGCAGGTTCAGTTCTCGACCTCAACCGCGTCGAAATCCGGGGCGTCCGCCACATTCTCTCTGGCGTCCTTCGCCTCAACTTTGGCGGCCTCTCTGGCCTCCTTCGCCTCGGCTTTGGCCGCGTCCCTCGCGGCATCCGCGGTAGCCCGGGCAGCATCCCTGGCGGCATCTGCGTCGGCCTTGGCCGCGTCCCTCGCTGCATCTGCAGCGGCACGGGCAGCGTCTCTGGCGGCGTCTGCGTCATCGTCCGCTACGCCAGCAGCTTTTGCGGCATCCCGGGCGGCGTCCGCGTCAGCCCTGGCGGCGTCCCGGGCGGCATCTGCAGTGGCTTTTGCCGCATCACGGGCTGCATCCGCAGTCGCTCTGGCCGCATCACGGGCTGCATTGGCATCAGCCCTCGCAGCGTCCCTGGCTGCATCGGCGGCATCGTGATCAGCGTCGTCAGCGTCGTTGTCATGGGCATTGCCCGGGCCTCTGTTCCCGGCCACACCACCATGGTCAGCATCGCCGCGCCCCGGACCTCCATGACCGTCGCCGTCATGGCCTGCAGCGCCATGATCGCCACCCTCTCCGCCATGGCCGCCAGCACCGTGACCGCCACCGCCGTCACCACCGTGACCACCACCTCCAGCGCCGCCACCGCCACCGTGACCTCCACCGCCTCCACCGCTGCCGCCATCCTTGGCATACACGCTGGAGAAACTACCGATGTAATCAGGCACCAGGACAGTCGATGCCGACAGGACTCCGCCGATGGCCAGAGCCAACAAACATTTCTTGAGCAGCATGATGCACCTCCGCATGGAGTTGCGTACTCATCTCCGTATCGAACGCAATGTCCAGTGAGTTCCCGGCCGCCCATTGGAGCAGCCGGCCAACCGGCACGGCCATCAATCTGCAGCATTATCGAACCACTGCGGTATCCGCACGATCCCTGAAAGCCAGTTGGCATCGTTGCGCGGGAAACATTCCCACATTTTTTGGATAAGTGCGTTCAGCCCGAGTTCAAAAAAACAGAATCAGGATCTGACGCATGGGTTGGGCAACAACTTCAACCTGACCCATTTGGAGCATCATCACGCCTCAATCTGACATGTTTATTTTCAGTTATCTTGCATATTGATTTTTATTGTGTCATTTATAGCCTCGCCGATCACAGGACTGATCCACCGCGCCAACCCGGATGGCGGGCATCCGTTTCCCCCAAATGCCTCCAGGGAGTCAACAATATGAACAAGACAGAACTTCTAGGTGCTCTGGCGCTATGCGCTTTCAGCCTCCTGGCACATGCCGACGAAGACAGCCTGCGTATCGGTATCGAAGCCGCCTACCCGCCCTTCTCCTTCAAGACACCCGAAGGCAACGTCAGCGGGTTCGATTACGACATCGGCAACGCCTTGTGCGAAGAAATGAAGGTCAAGTGCGAGTGGGTCATTCAGGAGTTCGACGGCATGATCCCGTCGCTCAAAGTGCGCAAGATCGATGCCGTGCTGTCGTCGATGTCGATCACCGAAGACCGGATGAAGTCCGTGGACTTCAGCAAAAAGTACTACCACACGCCGGGCAAGTTCGCGATGAAGGCCGGCAACGTGATCAATGACCCCTTGGTGGACCTCAAGGGCAAGAAAGTCGGGGTGCAACGCTCCTCGACTTACGATCGTTTTGCCACCGAGCAACTGGAAAAAGCCGGCGTCGTCGTGGTGCGCTACGGCTCACAGAATGAAGCCTTCCTCGATCTCGCCTCGGGTCGTCTGGACGCCACCCTCGCCGACATCGTCAACACCGATGAGAGCTTCATCAAGACACCCGCCGGCCAGGGCTTCGCGCTCACAGGGCCCGACATCAACGACCCGAAATATTTTGGCCGAGGCGCCGGGATCGCCGTGCGCAAAGGCGACAGTGCCAACGTTGCGCGCCTGAGTGCGGCGATTGACGCCATTCGCGCCAATGGCAAGTACCAGCAAGTGATGGCCAGGTACTTCGCGTTCGATATCTACGGCGAGTAAGCCTTACCCCTGACCCAAGACCCGGCGCCGGCCCATTGCAGGCGTCCCTTGGGGCTTGTCTTGCGCGCCTCGCGGCGCTCGCTTGAGGAACTTCATCATGCTTCACGGCTACGGATCGAGCATTCTCGATGGCGCCTGGCTGACCATAAACCTGGCCCTGACGTCCATGTCCATGGCGATTGCCCTGGGCCTGATCGGCGCGGCCTTTCGCTTGTCACCGCTCAAATGGCTGGCCCTGCTCGGGGAAAGCTACACCACCCTGATTCGCGGCATTCCAGACCTGGTGCTGATCCTGCTGATCTTCTACGGCGGCCAGGATCTGGTGAACCGAATTGCCCTGGCGCTCGGTTACACCCGCTATATCGACATCAACCCCTTTATTGCCGGCGTCTGCACCATGGGCTTCATTTTTGGCGCCTACCTCTCGGAAACCTTTCGTGGCGCCTTCATGGCGATCCCCAAGGGTCAGGCCGAGGCTGGCGTGGCCTATGGCATGGGCGGTGCGCAGGTGTTCTGGCGAATCCTGGTGCCGCAGATGATTCGCTTCGCCATCCCCGGGTTCACCAACAATTGGCTGGTGCTGACCAAATCCACTGCGCTGATCTCCGTGATCGGCTTGCAGGACATGATGTTCAAAGCCAAGAACGCAGCGGATGCCACACACGAGCCATTTACGTTTTTCCTCGCGGTGGCAGCGCTGTACCTGATGCTCACCAGCCTGTCCTTGCTGGTGCTGCGCTATCTGGAAAAACACTACTCGGTCGGCATCAAAGCCGCCGAATTGTGAGGGGGAGCCACCCATGATTCTCGACTACAACCTGATCTGGGAAAACCTGCCGCTGTACTTCAATGGCGCCTTGTTGACCCTCAAAGTCCTGCTCATTTCCCTGGCGCTGGGTCTGGTATTGGCGATGCCACTGGCGCTGATGCGAGTGTCGCGATCGCCGCTGATCAACTTCCCGGCCTGGCTCTATACCTACGTGATTCGCGGCACGCCGATGCTCGTGCAATTGTTCCTGATCTACTACGGCCTGGCGCAGTTCGAAGCGGTGCGCCAAAGCGTGCTCTGGCCTTACCTGTCCAGCGCCACCTTTTGCGCCTGCCTGGCCTTCGCGATCAACACCAGCGCCTATAGCGCCGAGCTGCTGGCCGGCAGTCTGAAAGCCACCCACCCTGGCGAGATCGAAGCCGCCAGGGCCATGGGCATGTCACGCCTGACCCTGTATCGCCGCATTCTCATGCCATCGGCCTTGCGCCGGGCATTGCCGCAATACAGCAACGAAGTGCTGATGATGCTGCAAACCACCAGCCTGGCCTCCATCGTCACCCTCGTCGATATCACCGGGGCCGCGCGCACGGTCAGCTCACGCTTCTATCTACCGTTCGAGGCGTTCATCACCGCCGGCCTCATCTACCTCGCACTGACCTTCATCCTGGTGCGCCTGTTCAAGCTGGCCGAGCGCCGCTGGCTGGCGTACCTGGCACCGCGCAAGCACTAAGGAGCTGCTATGGAGCACATTCAATACCTGTTGCCGTGGAGTGCCTCGGGCACCGAGCGAACGCTGTCACTGTTTCGTTTTGGCAGCGGACCGCGCAAGGCCTACATCCAGGCGTCACTGCATGCCGACGAATTGCCGGGGATGCGCGTTGCCGTCGAGCTCAAGCGCCGTCTTCTGGAACTGGAAACCCAAGGCCGCCTGAGCGGGGTGATCGAGTTGGTGCCCATGGCCAATCCGATCGGTATCGCCCAGATGTTCCAGGCCACCCATCAGGGGCGCTTCGAGTTCTCCAGCGGCAAGAATTTCAATCGCGACTTCCCGGTGTTGGTCGATGCCATTGCGCCACTGCTGGAAGGCCGATTGGGCGACGATGCCGATGCCAACATCGCACTCATCCGCCGCGCCATGATCGATGCCCTGGTCGCCATGCCGGCACCGACCTCGGAACTCGACGGCCTGCGCCGCCTGTTGCTGCAGCATGCCTGTGACGCCGATGTGGTGCTGGACCTGCACTGCGATTTCGAATCGATCATGTTGATGTATGCGATGCCACAAATCTGGCCACGCTTGCAATCACTGGCCGCTCGCCTCGGCGCGGGGGTCACGTTATTGGCCGAAGATGCGGGCGGCAGTGCCTTCGACGAAGCCTGCGCCATTGCATGGTTACGCCTGGCCGAGCTGTTTCCCGAAGCCAATATTCCCCTGGCGTGTGCGGCCACCACCATCGAATTGCGGGGCATGGCAGACACCGAACGCGAGCAATGCCTCGACAGTGCCCAAGCCATTCTCGGGTATCTCGCCGAACAAGGCCTGATCAGCGGTGAATGGCCAGCGGCACCGCCGAGCCATTGCCAGGCCATGCCATTCGCCGGCGCGCAGTACGCCTGTGCGCCCCACCCGGGTGTGGTGAGTTTTCTGCAACCGCTGGGCGCCCGGGTCAAGGTCGGCGATCCGCTATTCGAAGTCATCGACCCGCTGACCGACCGCCATAGCGTGGTGAGCGCCAGCACCGACGGCATTCTCTATGCCCGCGAACGGCTGCGCTTTGCCCAGCCTGGATTGTGGCTGGCCAAGGTTGCAGGCGTCACCCCCATTCGCCAGGGTCGCTTGCTCAGCGACTGACTCCAGAGAGTTCAAACCATGTACAAACTTGAAGTTCGAGACCTGCATAAAAGCTACGGCGCGCATCAGGTGCTCAAGGGCGTTTCCCTGCAGGCACAGGCCGGTGACGTGATCAGCATCATCGGCTCCAGTGGCTCTGGTAAAAGTACGTTCCTGCGCTGCATCAACCTGCTGGAGCAACCCAATGCGGGCAATATCGTGCTCAATGGCGAACCGCTCAAGCTGGTGGCCAACAAGCTCGGCGGACTGAAGGCGGCCGAACCCAAACAGTTGCAACGCATGCGCTCGCAACTATCGATGGTGTTTCAGCACTTCAACCTGTGGTCACACATGAGCGCTCTGGAAAACGTCATGGAAGCGCCAGTGCATGTGCTGGGCCTGGGCCTGGGCAAGAAAGAGGCACGGGAAAAGGCCGAGCACTACCTGGACAAAGTCGGTGTGGCGCACCGCATGAACGCCTGGCCGGCGCATATGTCCGGTGGCGAGCAGCAGCGCGTGGCCATTGCCCGCGCACTGGCGATGGAACCGCAAGTGATGCTGTTCGATGAGCCGACGTCGGCCCTCGACCCCGAACTGGTCGGCGAAGTGCTTAAAGTCATGCAGGATCTGGCGCAGGAAGGCCGCACCATGGTGGTGGTGACTCACGAAATGGGCTTTGCCCGCGAGGTTTCGAACCAACTGGTGTTCCTGCACAAGGGCATGGTCGAAGAGCGCGGCGACCCGCGTGAAGTGCTGGTCAACCCGCAGTCCGAACGCCTCCGGCAGTTTCTGGCCGGGAGCCTGAAGTAACGCCGCCCCCCACCCATGCACTGCTCGGCGCTGCCCAGACAAGGTTGGCTTCGGATACACTCCGGCCAACCTTGTCAGGGCATCAGGCACAGCCCTTCTCTCACCTTCAGGAAATGTTGAGCCGGATATGCCCACCCCATCGAAAGACACCACTGTCTATGCCGCGCCGGTCATGCGCAAACTGACGGAAATCGTTTCCGATCTGCCGCCGTCACTGCGCAAGGTCGCGGACTTTATCCTGCGTCACCCGCTCAAGGCCGCGACGCTGACCATCGAGGAGATGGCTCACGAAACATTGACCTCACCCGCCGCCGTCAACCGTCTGGCCAAAGCCCTGGACCTCGGTGGCTACAGCGGCATGAAGGCCGAGCTGGTCGCAACGTTGCAGCAGATGGTGTCGCCGGTCGACAAGCTGCGCAACGAACTTGCCCATCGCCCCGGCGGCGCGTTTGGCCTGCATGAACAACTGCAGAGCGCCAGCAGCAACCTGGCCACTGCGGCGAGCAACAACCACGCCGACACCTTCGAAGCATTCGTCACTCGCCTGATCAAAGCGCGCAAAATCTACATCCTGGGCTTTGGCAACAGTGTCTACTTCGCCGGCCTCGCCGCGTCGACCCTGATGCCCTTCTGTGCGGACGCCACGGCCATCAGCATGGAGGGTGGTAACGAAAACGCCGCTTACCGCCTGGCCGCAATCACCGACCAGGACGTGCTGCTGGCGATCGCCCTGCCGCGCTACTCCCTCGACACCCTGCAACTGGCACGCTTCGCCAATGAACGCGGCGCATCGGTGCTGGCAATTACCGACTCACCTGCCTCGCCGCTCACCGGCATTGCCCAGCACACGCTGTTTGCGCCTTGCGATCACCCGGTGCTGACCAGTTCCAACATCGCCGTACTGGCCTTGATCGAAGGCCTGGTCGCCGGCGTGATGGCGCGCAATAAAGAAGCGGTCAAACTGGCAACCGAACTGACTGAAAGCGTGATGTCGTACCTGCACATCCCTGCCAGCGGCAAACCAGCAAAAAAGTGAGCGATGGGCATCCAACGCCCGCTTCTTGCTGATTGCGGTCTGGTGCGACCTCCAGCGTGAAGATTCGTGCAAAAACCTCAGGTAACCGTGCGGTCTTTCGCACAAACCACCATGGATAGGCTGGATTGCGGCAGGAAATTTCAACGCATGTCGCTTGTGGGTCATTGCACCTGCTGCGTAAACCCTCTGTCAGCGATAATGCTGGCTTAATACAGATACGGTGATATCGCCTGAGTCAGGGCCTTCGGCAGGCTGTGAGAACATCCATCCAATTGTAAGAGCCCATTTCAGCCACTACACTCCAGCCCATGAAACGCTACCTGCGGTTTTGCCTCATTTTCGTGATTAGCCTGGTGCTTCCCCTCAGCGGGATGGCGGGTGTTCAGGCGCCCACAGAACCGTGCCCGATGAAGACAATGGGCATGGCGATGATGGATGACATGGGAATGGACTGCTGCAACGACATGAAAAGCCCGACAGAGCATGGCAAGCCCTGCAAGCCGGGCCAGGAATGCAAGACTGGCGGCATGCTGCAAGTCTCGATCCTCAAGCCTCCTGTCACCGTGTTCAGCCCCGTAGTGGTTTCCTTCTTCAGTGATTCCCTGCCCGTACAAACCTCGTCCGGGGTATGGCGACCGCCTCGCGTTTGATTCCTGTCCAACATTGAGCCTCATTCCGCATTAGCGGGATGGACTGGCTGCGCGCATGTCTTTTTGACGCGTGCAGTGGATGATCACAGGAATCGTAAACATGAACTCCAAGTGCTATTGCACAGGTTGGTCCCTCGTGGCCGGTCTGGCGGCAAGCGTACTGGCATTGCCGAGCTTCGCTGCCGCATTGACACTCGATGAAGCGCTGCGGCTGGCCGAAAACAATGCGCCGTCGCTGGCTGCTCAAGATGCAAAGATTCAGGCTGCCAGCAGTGCGGCTATTCCAGCGGGTGAATTACCCGACCCCAAGTTACTGGCAGGTGTGCAGAACTACCCCATCGGTGGCCCGGATCGCTGGAGCATCAACGACGACTTCATGACCATGCAAATGGTCGGGGTCAGGCAAGAGATGCCCAACGGTGACAAACGCAAAGCTCGCATCGAGGTCGCCAACGCCGCCGTTGATCGCGCTGCCGCCGAGCGTCGGGTTGCACGACTGAACGTGCGCCAGTCCACGGCATTGGCCTGGATCAGCAGCTACTCGGTCGAGCGCAAAGATGCGTTGTTCCAGGACTTCTACAAAGAAAACCGTCTGCTGACCGATACCGTCCGGGCCCAGATTGCCGGTGGCCGCGCTCAACCCGCCGATGCGGTGACGCCCAAGCAAGAAGCGGCTCGACTGGCGGAGCAACAGGACGATCTGGTTCTCCAGAGAGCGCAGGCCCGAGCGGCCCTCAAACGCTGGATTGGCTCCGCCGCCAACGACAAGCCTGTGGGCAGCTTGCCGCAGTGGCCTGTCGATTCCTCAAGCTACACCCATAAACTGCAACACCACCCCGAGTTGGCCGCGTTTGCGCCGATGACCCGCGAAGCGCAAGCCAAGGTTCGTGAAGCCGAGTCGGAGAAAAAGTCAGACTGGAGTTGGGAGCTTGACTATCAACATCGCGATCGCCAGTTCGGCGACATGGTCAGCGTGCAATTGTCCTGGGACTTGCCGCTGTTTCCTGACTCCCGGCAAAACCCCAAAATCGCAGCCAAACAGGCTGAACTCAACCAGCTTGAGGCTGAGCGCGAAGCCCTGTCACGCGAGCACACTCAGCAACTGGAAAACGAACTGGCTGACTATGAGCGCCTGAATCGTGCGGTAAGCCGCAACCAGGAAAGCCTGCTGCCGCTGGCCAGGGAAAAGGTCGATCTCAGCATGGCCAGCTACCGTGCCGGCAAGGGCGATCTAAACGCCGTTGTTGCCGCCCGACGAGAACTCATCGAAGCCCGACTCAAACAGATCGATGTGGAGGAGCAACGAGCCCTGACCAGTGCGCGTCTGTTTTTTGCTTATGGGGAGTCCAGCCAATGATCCTTGAAAAATGGAACCGGGTATTGCTGGTTGGCATCTCGCTGGCATTGGGTGTTGCCGGTGGCTACTGGCTCGCTCACCAGCGCATGAGCGAAATACCAAGTACCGCCCCGGAGCAGAGCCTCAATTCACCGGATGAACGCAAGGCTCTGTATTGGTATGACCCCATGTACCCGCAGCAAAAGTTCGATAAGCCGGGCAAGTCGCCTTTCATGGACATGCAACTGGTCCCCCAGTACGCCAGCGGCGTCGGGGATCGTGCGACCGTCAGTATCGATCCGGGTCTGACCCAGAATCTCGGTCTGCGTTTTGCGACTGTCGCTCGTGGAAATTTTGAGTCCAGCCTCGACGTGACCGGTGTCCTGGCGTTCAACGAGCGGGATGTCGCGGTGATTCAAGCTCGTACAGCGGGCTTTGTGGAGAGGGTCTATGCCCATGCACCCGGTGACCTGCTCAACGCCAATGCGGCACTGGCGGATATCCTGGTGCCGGAGTGGGCGGCTGCCCAGACAGAGTTCCTTGCCCTCAAGCGCAACGGTGATGCCGATCTGTTGGCTGCGGCCCGTCAACGACTGCGGCTCACAGGAATGCCGGTTGCGCTGATCACCCAGGTAGAGCGCAGTGGCAAAGTCCAACCGAACCTGACCCTCACCAGCCCCATCAGCGGCGTGCTGCAAGAGTTGAACGTACGTGCGGGTATGACCGTGGCGGCTGGCGAGACTCTGGCACGCGTCAATGGCTTGAGCAGTGTCTGGCTGGCCGTGGCCGTTCCGGAATCGGATGCCGGAGCCATCACCATGGGGCAGGCAGTCGAAGCGCGCTTGCCAGCCTTTCCAGGGGCAACGCTCAGTGGCAAGGTCAGCGCGATTTTACCCGAGACCAATCCGGACAGCCGCACCCTTCGCGTACGTGTCGAGCTACCCAATCCGGACGGACGCCTGAGACCAGGTTTGACGGCGCAGGTCCGCCTGAATCGTGCAACTGAGCAAAGTGTGTTGTGGGTGCCGAGCGAAGCGGTGATTCGCACTGGCCGCCGTGCCCTGGTGATGCTCGCCGAAGACGCCGGTCGCTACCGCCCGGTGGAGGTGCAACCCGGGCAGGAAAGCGATGGCAAGACGGCGATTTTGAAAGGTCTGGAAGAAGGCCAGAAGGTGGTTACGTCTGGCCAGTTCCTCCTCGATTCCGAGGCCAGTCTCAAGGGCATTGTTGCTCGTACGGAGGAAGAGTCGCCACCCAGTGGAGCAGCCGCCGGTTTGCATGAGGCGGATGGGCAGATCGTTGAGATCAATGAAAAAGAAGTCACGCTCGCCCACGGCCCTTTCAAGACACTGGGCATGCCTGGCATGACGATGACGTTCCCACTCGCCAGTCCGGCGCTGATGCAGGGCCTCAAGGCGGGTGACAAGGTTCGGGTCGCAGTGAGCCAGACCGACGATGGCTTGCGTGTCGAGCGCCTGGATAAATCGGGGGGCCAGCCATGATTGCTGCCCTCATTCGTTGGTCTGTGGCCAACCGGTTCCTGGTGCTACTGGCGACGTTGTTCGTTACGGCTTGGGGTATTTGGTCTGTACAGAGCACGCCCATCGATGCGCTGCCAGATCTCTCGGATGTGCAGGTGATCATCCGCACCCCGTATGCAGGACAAGCGCCACAGATTGTCGAGAATCAGGTGACCTATCCGTTGGCCACCACCATGCTCTCGGTGCCGGGCGCCAAGACCGTGCGTGGTTACTCCTTCTTCGGTGACAGCTTTGTCTACGTGCTGTTTGAAGATGGCACTGACTTGTACTGGGCCCGCTCGCGGGTGTTGGAATACCTGAGTCAAATACAAAGTCGGTTGCCGGCCAGCGCCAAGCCAGCGTTGGGGCCGGATGCGACGGGAGTGGGCTGGATCTACCAGTACGCACTGGTGGATCGCAGTGGTGGACACGACCTGGCGCAACTGCGCGCGCTTCAGGACTGGTTCCTCAAGTTCGAACTCAAGACGCTGCCGAACGTTGCGGAGGTGGCCACGGTGGGTGGCATGGTCAAGCAGTACCAGGTACAGCTTGATCCGCTGAAGCTGGCCAGCCTCGGCCTTACTCAGGCCGCGGTGACCGAGGCTATCGGCAAGGCCAATCAGGAAACCGGTGGAGCCGTGCTGGAGATGGCAGAGACCGAGTTCATCGTGCGGGCTTCCGGTTACTTGAAGACGCTCAATGACTTTCGGGCGATTCCACTAAAACTGGGTGCGGGTGGTGTGCCGGTGACCCTTGGCGATGTCGCCACGATTCAGTTGGGCCCGGAAATGCGCCGTGGCATCACCGAACTCGACGGCGAAGGCGAGACCGTCGGTGGCGTGGTGATTTTGCGCAGCGGCAAGAATGCTCGCGAGACCATCGCAGCGGTCAAGACCAAGCTCGACGAACTGAAAAGCAGTCTGCCGGCCGGGGTGGAAATCGTCACCACCTACGACCGTAGCAAGCTGATCGACCGCGCGGTGGAAAACCTCAGCCACAAACTGATCGAAGAGTTCATCGTCGTCGCGTTGGTCTGCGGGATCTTTCTCTGGCACTTGCGCTCATCGCTGGTGGCGATCATTTCGCTGCCGGTGGGGGTGCTGATTGCCTTCATCGTCATGCGCTACCAAGGGATCAACGCCAACATCATGTCCTTGGGCGGGATTGCCATCGCCATCGGCGCCATGGTCGATGCCGCCGTGGTGATGATCGAGAACGCCCACAAGAAGATTGAAGCGTGGCACGTGGCCAATCCTGGAGAGGAACTGAAGGGTGAACGTCATTGGCACGTGATGACCGAAGCCGCGGCTGAAGTGGGACCAGCGCTTTTCTTCTGTCTGTTGATCATCACCCTGTCGTTCATTCCGGTGTTCACCCTGGAAGCTCAGGAAGGACGGCTGTTTGGCCCATTGGCTTTCACCAAGACCTACGCCATGGCCGCAGCGGCGGGATTGTCAGTGACCTTGGTGCCGGTGCTGATGGGCTACTGGATTCGAGGACGAATTCCCAGTGAACAACAGAACCCGTTGAACCGGTGGTTGATTCGAATCTATCAGCCGGCCCTGGACGCGGTTTTGCGTCGACCGAAGATCACGCTGCTGGTCGCGCTATTGGTTTTTGTCAGCGCGCTATGGCCAATGTCGCGCTTGGGTGGCGAGTTTCTACCCCCGCTGGACGAGGGCGACCTGCTCTATATGCCTTCTGCCCTGCCGGGATTGTCGGCGCAGAAAGCGGCGCAACTGCTGCAACAGACTGACCGTTTGATCAAGACCGTGCCAGAGGTCGAACACGTCTTCGGTAAAGCCGGTCGTGCCGAAACCGCCACCGACCCGGCACCGCTGGAAATGTTCGAAACCACCATCCAGTTCAAGCCACATGAGCAATGGCGCGCCGGTATGACCCAGGAAAAACTGGTGGAAGAACTGGATCGCGTGGTGCGCGTGCCCGGCTTGACCAACATCTGGATACCGCCGATTCGCAACCGTATCGACATGCTGGCGACGGGTATAAAGAGCCCGATCGGTGTAAAGGTTGCCGGCACCAACCTGACGGAAATCGATGCGGTCACCCAGGCGGTCGAGCGAGTGGCCAAGGATGTACCCGGTGTCAGTTCGGCCCTGGCCGAGCGGCTGACTGGCGGCCGCTATATCGATGTCGATATCGACCGCAAAGCCGCCGCCCGCTATGGGCTGAACATCGCCGATGTGCAGTCCATCGTGGCCGGTGCCATTGGTGGTGAAAACGTCGGCGAGACCATTGAAGGTCTCGCACGTTTCCCGATCAACGTACGTTACCCACGGGAGTGGCGCGACTCGCTCGGCGCCCTGGAGCAACTGCCGATCTACACCCCGTTGGGGAGCCAGATCACCCTTGGCACGGTAGCGAAGGTCAAGGTCAGTGACGGCCCACCGATGCTCAAGAGCGAGAACGCACGGCCTTCAGGCTGGGTGTACATCGATGTGCGCGGCAGGGACATTGCTTCTGTGGTCGCCGATCTACGCCGGGTCGTCAATGAACAGGTCCGGTTGCAGCCAGGCATGAGCCTCAGTTACTCAGGACAGTTCGAGTTTCTCGAAAGGGCCAACGCACGGCTCAAACTGGTGGTGCCTGCCACGCTGCTGATCATCTTCGTGTTGCTTTACCTGACTTTTGCCCGATTCGATGAGGCCCTGCTGATCATGGCCACCCTGCCATTCGCACTGACTGGGGGGGCATGGTTTCTCTATCTGTTGGGCTTCAACCTGTCGGTCGCCACCGGGGTCGGCTTCATCGCCTTGGCCGGTGTTTCCGCCGAGTTCGGCGTGATTATGTTGCTCTACCTGAAAAACGCCTGGGCCGAACGTGAAGACCTCGGTGACAGCACTGAACGCGGGCTGGTTGCGGCGATTCGTGAAGGCGCTGTGCAGCGCGTGCGCCCCAAGGCCATGACTGTGGCGGTGATCATTGCCGGTCTGCTACCCATCCTGTTGGGCAGCGGCACCGGCAGCGAAGTCATGAGCCGTATCGCCGCGCCCATGGTCGGCGGCATGGTTACGGCACCCTTGCTATCCCTGTTTGTCATTCCGGCAGCGTATCGCCTGATGCGCCGCCGGCACCTTCTGCTTGTACCCACCACACCTCAAGGAAAAGTCGTATGAAACTCACCCTGATTGCAGTCGCAAGCACCGTATTCGCGCTATCACTGTCTGCCCACGCGCAGGACATGCCGGGCATGAAAATGGATGGCATGGAAGGCATGCAGATGAAGCAGGAAACAAAACAGGCTCCGGTCTCCAATGCCGAAGGTACGATCAAGGCTATCGATACTACGAAGCATACGGTGACGATCGCCCACGGCGCCGTTCCCGCCCTGCAATGGCCGCCGATGACGATGGCCTTTTCCGTGACGCAAGATCAGTTGTCGGGGTTGGTGCCTGGAGACCGGGTATCGTTTTCCTTCCGGCTGGAGGGTAACAGCGCCTCGATTGTGTCCATTAACAAGTAAATTCCGGTGGTGGAAGTGTCCGGCACATTTTGTCGTGCCGGACTAACCCATTACATCCGCTGGATCAGGAAAAAGGAGGGTTTGGGGTTTTGTGAACGGCTGGCAATTGCTTACCCGTCCAGTTCCGTCTCCTCCACCGTCATCCTCGTCAGTGTTTCGGACCTGCGACAGATTTCGAAAAAAAAGTCGCAAGCCCCGCGATTCTTCAGGGCTTGCGACTCATTGCCGATACATCCTTCAAACTCCCGGGACGTCATCGACGGGTATGCCCGTGGTGTTCGTTACCGAACGTACAGGCCTAGTTCTCTACCTCAACCGCGTCGATATCCGGCGCGTCCTGGGCATCCGGGGCGTCCGCTACATCCTCTTTGGCCTCCCTCGCCTTGGCTTTGTCAGCCTCTTTGACTGCGTTCGCCTTGGCCTTGTCAGCCTCTCTCGCTGCGTTCGCCTTGGCTTTGTCAGCCTCTCTCGCTGCGTTCGCCTTGGCTTTGTCAGCCTCTCTGGCTACGTTCGCCTTGGCTTTGGCTGCGTCCCTGGCAGCATCTGCGTCGGCCTTGGCGGCGTCCCGGGCTGCATCCGCCTTAGCTCTGGCGGCGTCTCTGGCTGCATCTGCATCTGCGCGCGGTACGCCAGCAGCTCTTGCGGCATCCCGGGCTGCATCCGCCTCAGCTCTGGCGGCGTCCCGGGCTGCATCCGCCTTAGCTCTGGCGGCGTCCCGGGCTGCATCTGCATCAGCCTTGGCCGCGTCTCTGGCTACATCAGCGTCATTTCTCGCAGCGCCTCTGTCTTCCGCGGCTTCCCTGGCAGCGTCACCCGCGTCTTCTGCGGCTTCCCTGGCTGCATCTGCGGCGTTATCCGCGTCGTTGTCATCGTCGTTGTCACGCGCGTCGTTACGCGCATTGCCTGGGCCTCTGTTCCCGACCATTCCACCATGGTCATCGTCGTTGTCATGCGCATTGCCCGGGCCTCTGTTCCCGGCCATACCACCATGGTCAGCATCGCCACGCCCAGGGCCTGCATGACCGTCACCACCATGGCCGGCTGCACCATGACCGCCTCCGCCGTCACCACCGTGACCACCGCCTCCGGAGCCTCCACTGCCGGAGCCACCACCACCTCCGTTGCCGCCACCACCGTGGCCGCCTCCGCCGTCACCGCCGTGACCACCGCCTCCGGAGCCACCACCGCCACCGCCTCCAGAACCACCACCACCTCCGGAACCGCCGCCACCACCGTGACCACCGCCTCCGGAACCGCCGCCACCGCCGTGACCGCCACCGCCTCCACCGCCGCTGCCGCCGTCTTTGGCATACACGCTGGAGAAACTGCCGATGTAATCGGGCACCAGAACAGTCGATGCAGACAAGACCCCGCCTATTGCCAGAGCCAACAAACATTTCTTGAGCAGCATGATGCACCTCCGCTTGGAGTTGCGTCGTCACCTCCATATCGAACGCAATGTCCAGTGAGTTCCCGGCCGCCCATTGGAGCGGCCAGCCAACCGGCACAGCCATAAATCTGCAGTATTAACGAGCCACTGCGGTTTCCGTACGATCCCTCAGAGCCAGCCGGCATCGCAACGTGGGAAATATTCCCACATCACTTAGATTAGTCCTGTCAGCCCAAGTGTCAACGACCAGATATCAGGTCCAGGGCACGCGCTGAGCAATTGACCAAAAACAGACAGAGGACGCAGCAATAACCAATGAGTAGCTATGCTTGGTTTGTTGCCAGGCTCTCTTGGCAACATCGTGAAAGGAGGTGTTTGAAATGCAACTCATCACGTTGAAAATCGAAAAGCCGGATGCGACGAACTTCATTCTGGGTCAGACGCACTTCATCAAATCTGTCGAGGACATCCACGAAGCGCTGGTCAATACCGTGCCAGGGATCCAGTTTGGCGTGGCCTTTTGTGAAGCCTCTGGCCAATGCCTGGTGCGATGGTCTGGCACCGATAGCTCAATGATTGAACTGGCACAGAAGAATGCGAAAGCCATCGCCGCAGGCCATAGCTTCATCATCTTCCTGGGTGACGGTTTCTATCCGCTGAACGTGTTGAACACCATCAAAATGGTTCCAGAGGTATGCCGTATTTTTTGTGCAACAGCCAATCCAACCGAAGTGATTCTCGCCGAGACGCAGCAAGGGCGAGCAATCCTGGGCGTAGTGGATGGATTTTGTGCCAATGACATCGAAGGTGATGAAGACATTCTGTGGCGCAAGAACTTGCTGCGGCAGATTGGCTACAAGCTGTGAATTGCAGGGCGAGCATTTCGCCAAAGATTTTCCTTTGGCTTCATTTTCTCTGTGCCAGAGTGCTTTTCTGCGATTTGCCCATCACGACCTGGCACCAGGACTGATGCCATACCAACGGCGAAAGGCCCGACTGAAGTTTGATACCTCTCGATACCCCACTCGTTCAGCCACTTCACTCACTGTCAGCTCAGGGTTCGAGAGCAAATCGCGCGCTACGTACCGTCGTTGAATTTCAACAATAGCGTTGAATGTCCAGCCTTCGCGCTGTAATGCCCGATGCAATGTGCGCGAGGTTATGTGCAAACGTTCGGCGGTTTGATCCAGGCCAGGCGCGTGCGCCAGATCAGCCAGCACGATGTTGGCCACCGCTTCAAGCACCGATTCACGGCTGGTTTGCGTCGCATAATTCTTCAACGAGTTCGCCAGGGCATTGCAGACGGCCGGACTGCCGGCTGGGCGTGGCTCACGCAAAGCGTCCATGTCCAGAACCACCTCATCGCGTGGGGCATCGAACTGCACCAGGTCTGCGGCAAGGTTCAGCCAGGGCTCCGGGTTTTCTGGTCGCGGACGCCGAAGGCGTAATTCGCGAATGGCATTGGTGGTACCCGGCAAACCTTTAAGGTGCTGGATTTGCAGCGCGCCCCAGAAATCCAGTTCTTCAACTGCTGGCAACAAGGCATGACCGGGTAGCAAGGCAACGTGCAACAGCCCGTTTTTTTCCTCGATGTGTAATGCCATGTGCCCGGTCCACAGTGGCCAGTAGCGCGACAACTCTTCCAGCGACGCAAACCGGCTGGGCATCAGTTGCATCAGATAGGCCAGACCAAGCATCTGTCCCGGATCACTCTGGCGAGCGGCGGCAAGGCCGATGGCTGGATCACCACTGAGTTCGCGTGCCACTTCCCAGAAGCGTCGGGCAAGAAACGCCGGCAGGCGCACATGGGGCTGGCGCAGGCTGGTCAAACTCACGCCCCAGTCGGCTTGCAATCGCTGCAAGTCCAGACCGCGAGCCTCCAGTTCCTGCACCCCCGAGTTGATTATGCAGACGCATAACGACGGTCTATTTCGATGTGAAGGGAAACGATTTGTCGGCCAATGATTAACGTTTTTCAAGCAAACCCTCCCATCGTTGTCGTCCAGGCGGAGCAGCGTTTTGCACCGTCGCAAGCGCGACATAGTACGGACCTGGCAGCCAACCGCCAGCTCAATGCGCGCTTCAACACACTCACCAATACAACAAAAACAGGTGATTTAGCGCATGAAACGACTCGCCCTTTCTCGCAATCCCACACCGCGCCGATCACGGTTGCGCCCAAGCCTGTCAGTGGCAGGTATCACCCTGGCAACATTGACTGGCCCACTGGCCGCCCAGGCCAGTACCTGGCAAGTGAATGACGACTGGAGCCTGACCAGTAACACCACACTGACCCTGGGCAGCAGTTGGGCCCTGCGCAACGCCGATCCGGATCAACTGACCGTCGCCGATGCCCGGTCAATCGGCAAACGTGGCGCAGGCATCAACTATAACGCCGATGATGGCAAGCTCAACTTCGACAAGGGCGACGCGATCTCGCAGATTTTCAAGGGGCTCACAGAATTCGATCTGAACGATGGCGAACAAGGCGCCTTCGTGCGTGTGAAGTACTGGTATGACCATGCCTATGAAACCGGCAACGGCGACTTCACCCGGTTCGATGACAGCGGCTGGCAAGACCTTGCAAAATTTCAGGGCTTCGAAGTGCTGGATCTTTATGCGTGGAAGAACTTCGAGATCAACGATCACCAACTCAACGTCAAACTGGGCAAGCAGGTATTGTCCTGGGGCGAAGCGCTGTTCCTGCAAAATGGCATCAACGCCATCAACCCGCTGGATGCTTCTGCGTTCAACCGCCCTGGCGTGGAGCTCAAGGAAGGCCAGTTGCCGGTCGAGATGCTCAGTTTCAACTATGACCTGGCCGACAGCCTGAGCCTCGAGGGGTTCTATCAATACAACTTCCGGCCCTCGGTACTGGACGGCTGCGGCACCTTCTTCTCAGTCAGTGACAACACTCAGGAAGGGTGTCAGATGACTCAGGTCATCGTGAATCCAGCCGGCAACCTGACCACTGCGCAGGCGATTCGCGCGCGCGCCTACGAGAGCCGTGGCGCGACTGACTGGCCAAAGGATGGCGGGCAATATGGCCTGGCCCTGCACAAGACGCTTGAATCACTCAATGATGCCGAGCTGGGTCTTTACTACGCCAACTACCACAGCCGCACACCGAGCCTGAACGGGTCAGTGCGCACCAGCCTGGCCGCCGGAACGTTGCCTACCGGCACGTACAACACTGTCTACCCGCAAGACATCCGCCTGTTCGGCATAAGCCTCAACGGTGTGGTCGGCAGCACGGCCGTATTCAGCGAACTGAGCTACCGACCCAACCAACCGCTGTCCTACAACGCCTCCGATGTGGTGGCGGCCATCGCCGGTGCCGGTGCCAGCACGCCGATTTTCGACGGTGTCGCACCGGCACTCGGCAGCGAGGTGCAAGGCTACAAGCGCAAGAAAGTCTGGCAATACAGCCTGGGGGCTACCGACAACATCAGCAACGTGCTGGGTGCCCAGAAACTCACCTGGGCCGCGGAAGCCGGTGCCAACTGGATCGACGACATCAATCTGGAGGAAGAACGCCTGGGCCGCGCCAGTGTGTTCGGTCGGGTGCAGAACAACGGGGCAGCCTGCTTCGTGCCTGCGGTCGGAGGCTTGAGTGCCGCACAAGCGGCCGAAAAGAACGCCGACTTCTGCAACACCCACGGCTTCACCACCGGTTTCTCCTGGGGCTATCGCCTACGGGCGGCACTGGCATTCGAAAGCCTGATTCCGGCCACGGTAGTGACACCCTCGCTGAACTTTCGACATGACGTAGAGGGCTACGGCCCTAACTTCCAGGAGGGGCAAATGGCCGCCGGTGCGGCGCTGACCTTCGACTACCGGAACAACTACTCGCTGGAGTTGGCTTACAACGACTTCTTCGGCACCAACAAATTCTCCACCCTCGATGACCGCGACTTCGCCTCGGTCACCCTCAAGGCCAGTTTCTGATGATGAACCTAACCATGACCGGATTTCCTTTCGCCCTTTCCCTGATCACCGTGTTGTGCTGCAGCCCGGCACTGGCCAAACAGAGCGATGCCACTCGACTGGACAACACCTTGACGCCCATCGGAGCCGAACGCGGCGCCAATGCCGACGGCAGTATTCCGGCCTGGAGTGGCGGCCTCAAACCCGGTGCCGCAGCCGTCAGCAGCGACGGTAACTACGCCGACCCGTTTGCCGGGGAGAAGCCTCTGTACACCGTCGACAAGAGCAACCTGGCGCAATACAAGCCCCAGCTCAGTCCCGGTCAGCAGGCCATGTTTTCCCGCTATCCCGAATACCACATGCGGGTGTTTGCGACCCACCGTACCGCGCGCCTGCCGCAGAAGTACCAGGAGCAAACCCGCGCCAACCTGGCCACGGTGTCCCTCGAAGAAGGTGGCTATGGCCTCAAAGGCTACCAGTTCGGCGTTCCGTTTCCCGAACCGACCGATGCCCTCGAAGTGTTGTGGAACCACCTGACACGTTTCCGTGGCGGTGCCGTTCGGCGCGAGTTCGCCTCGGCCGTCGTGCAGGCACGGGGCGACTCCACGGTGGTCACATACGATGCGATGAGCGCCTTTCGCGAGAACGTCACAGACATTGAACCGGACGCCAACGTGCTGTTTTTCAACCGGGTGTTGACCCTGACACCCTCGCGTTACTCCGGCGAAGTGACCCTGATCCAGGAACCGCTGAACCAGATCACCGAACCGCGTGCGGCCTGGCAGTACATCCCGGGTCAGCGTCGCGTGCGTCGCGCGCCTACAGTGGCCTATGACAGTAGCGCACGCTACAGCTTCGGCCAGGTGGTGTCCGATAGCGTAGACGGCTACAACGGTGCCCCGGATCGCTACGACTGGAAGCTGATCGGCAAGCAGGAAATGCTGGTCGGTTACAACGCCTTCCAATTGGCCAACAAGGCACTCAAGTACGCCGACATTCTCAAGCCTGGCTACCTCAATCCGGATCTGGTGCGCTATGAAAAACACCGCGTCTGGGTGATCGAGGCGTCTCTCAAGCCCACTGCCCGGCACGTCTATGCCAAGCGTCGCTTTTACATCGATGAGGACTCCTGGCAAATCATGGCCTCGGACATCTACGACAGCCGCGGCGAGTTGTGGCGCAACTACGAGGCGTACTTGACCCAGCAGCATGACATCGAGCTGCCGATCACTGCGGTGGAGGCTACCTATGACCTGATCTCCGGCGGTTATGCGACCAACTACATGACCAACGAAGTACCGAAGAAAATGGACGTCGGTTTCACCACGCAAAAAGCCGAGTTCACTCCAGCCCAACTCAAGCGCCTGGGCAAGTAAGCCCGCCAGGCTCCCCCGCCTGCTCATCGCTTCGTATTCAAGGACACGCTGATGGACGATTTGAACGATGTAACCGAACTGTTCGAGCAACGCCGGCACCTGCTCAAAGGCTTTGCCGTCGCCGGTCTGATCGGTGGTCTGGGCGCCCTATTGCCTGGTGCGCGCCTGCTGGCCGCCGACAATCGAGAGGAACAGGCCTACCAGTTGGGGCTCGCCGCATACGTGTATGGCTACCCACTGATTTACTTCGCCCGCCTGCGTTACAAGCGAATGATGGAAGGCGATCCGATGGTCGGTGAAAAGCACCGCTATGGCGCCTTTATTCACCGCCGGCAGACGGTGACTCCGGCAGTGCCGGGCATGCCGCAGACCGATACCCTCTACTCCAACTTCTGGGGTGACCTGCGGCAGGAGCCACTGCTGCTGCGCATTCCGGCGATTGCCTCGCGATACTGGAGCGTTCAGCTGTGTGACCTGTTTGGCGTAGGCTTTGGTGTACCCAATCACCGGGAGTTGACTGGCGAGACACTGATCGCGATGGTCGGCCCGCAATGGCAGGGCACGCTGCCAAGTGAAGTGGCCAAGGTTTACCGGGCGCCTTCGCCGTTGGTGTTCGGCGTGTTGCGCCTGTACTTCACTGACGAGGCGGATCGCCAGCAAGTGATCGCGCTTCAGGAGCACTTCAAGCTGTGCCCATTGAGCGCGTACGGTCAACCCGACTGGCAAGCGCCGCCTGCCCAGGTCTTCCAACCGACAGACGTGCAAGCGGACGCGTTGGCCGACTTCAAGACCTTGCAGCTGATGTTGCGAGAATGCCCGCCCCCGCAACATGACGGCAGCCTGCTGTCGACATTTACCACCATTGGCCTGGGCGCCAGCCAGCCATCAGACTTTTCCACACTCGACGAGGACATTCTCCGAGGTCTGTTGCGGGCCGAAATCGATGGTCGCGCCAGGGTGACTGCCACCACCAAAAACCTGCCCGGCAATCTGTCGAGCAATGGCTGGTTGTACCCGCTCAAGCACATAGGCACGTATGGCGACGACTTCCGCTATCGGGCTGGCATGGCCTTGCTGGGTACCGTGGCATTGCCCATCAGCGAAACCATCTATCTGATGTACCAGAAGGATACGACTGGCCACTTGCTCGACGGCAGTGCCCGTTATCGCGTGACATTCCCCGCCGGCAAACTGCCCGAGGCTCGGGCGTTCTGGTCCATCCACCTGTACCGCTACGAAGGCTATACGGTGATCCCCAATCCGTTGAACCGGTATTCCGTGGGCAGCCGTTCGCACTTATTGCCGTCCCCCGACGGTTCGATCACCCTGTACCTGCAAGCCAATGATCCGGGCGATGATAAAACCGCGAACTGGCTGCCGACCGAGGCCGGCAAGCCGTTCCTGATGATTTTGCGGGGTTATGAACCTACAGGTGATTTTGCTGCCCTGACCTGGCCAGGCCCCTTCGTTAGCCGCGCCTGACTTTGATTGCTGCTCAGCCACATCGACGCTTGGGGCCATGCCCCCTTGAACCGCCCCGGACTTAAGCGTCGGGGCGTTTTTTTTCGCGCCTTGCACAACCCGGGACCGCCAGCCATCCTGTGTCATTCACTTTCGATTGCGCCAAAGCCATGAGCCATGCCACAGCCGCCTCCCCAACGCTGGCCCAGTCAACATTGGCCACAGTGGTCAGTGCTATCGCCGGCACACTGCGGGGTGCCTACGCAATCGATCCGGAGCCTGTGCTGTTGAGTGTCGGTATCGACCCTGCGGTGATGCTCGACAGCGAGCTGCGACTAACGATGACGACACTCAGTCCGCTCTGGCTTCGCTGTGTCGAGTTGACCGGTGATGAAGCGTTTGGCTTGCGCGTGGCCCGGTACTTTCAGCCCGCACAGTTCTATGGCATTGACCTGGCACTCTGTACCAGCGCCACCTTTGGCGAGGCCTTGCAGCGCCATGTACAGATTATTCGCGTGTTGACCACTATCGCACTGCCTCAACTCTCGATAGATGCCAATGGAGACTGTCGCCTGGAAATCCGTCGGCACGGGCCGCAACGTCCTACCGATGCTGCACTCGACTGCTTCTTCCAGGCTTTTTGCATTCGCCTGTTCGAGCGTCAGACCGGCTTGCACGCGCGGCAGTTACTACGTCGCCTGGAATTGCCCCGCCCTCCTCCCAAGGACCCTACGCCCTGGCGGGCACTGGGATTGCCGGTAACGTTTGGCTGTGCCTGTGGTGCGATGGTTTTCAAGTTTGAAAGCCTGGCAATGCCCCTGCCCGGAGCCAATCCGCATCTGCTGGCTCAATTGGAACAACCCATCCTGCGATATCTGGCGCAACTTGGACTACCGCTGCCCCCCAGCGCGCTACGTTCGCGCCTGGCCGACATGCTCACCGAAACTCCCGATGTCCAGCAACTGGCGACCGAGCTGGACATCTGCCCGAAGTTGCTGCGTCGCAACTTGACAAGCCAGGGCCTGACCTTCAGCCAGTTACTCGATCAGGCACGCGAGGCTCAAGCGCTGGTGCTTCTGGCCAATCCGGCACTGAGTCTGGAACAGGTTGCCAGCAAACTGGGATTCAGCAGCACCAGCAGTCTGGTGCGCGCTTTTCGACGATGGCAAAACAACACACCCATGGCCTATCGACGCCAGGCGCTTGGTTAGTTCACAAAGCTCAAAGGTGCCCATGAGCAGCGCCAAGCGTGAGTGCATTTACCTGAGCTTGAAAACTCAGCACACTTAAACGGCCCAAGGACTTTGGGCTTGCGCACATACACAGGACGTTTTTATGCAACTCAAGCACCCATTCATTCGCACCACGCTTGCCGCATCCCTGATGCTTACACTAGGCCAGGCACCGTTCGCTGAACCGGCAACATACAAAATGACCACGCCCATTCCAACCGAGATCCAGACGCCAGACAGCGTCGATACGTCGATTGGTGAACTGAAGTTCTTCGATGGCGTACCCACCAGGGAGACCTCCAGGAAACTCTACGACCACCTGGACTTTCTGCGTGGTGTCGAAGTCTTTCTGAACGGCATTCCTGGCGCTTCCATGGTGGCGATCCGTACCGGATTGCGAGAAGTCGGCGCGGAAAATGGCACTGTCGGGATCTTTGAAAACCTGATGGATTCACGGTCGCTGTTTCTGACCGCCAATACCGAGACTATTTACTTCTGGAGCTGGCTGGACCTCAAAGATGGTCCGCTCATTATCGAAACCCCGCCCAATATCCTCGGGGTCATCGACGACTTCTGGTTCCGTTATGTAGTCGACCTGGGTAACGCAGGTCCGGATAAAGGCAAGGGCGGCAAATATGTACTCGTCCCGCCAGGCTATGAGGGCAAGTTGCCTGAGGGGTATTTCGTGGTGAAGTCCCCCACCTACGGGAACCTGCTGTTTGGCCGTGCATTCATGGAGAACGGTGATACCAGGCCAGGTGTAGCGAGCCTGAAAAAAGGTCTGCGCGTTTATCCACTGACGTCGCTCAAGTCGCCACCGCAAACCAGGTTCATCAGCCTCTCCGGCAAACAGATGAATACCATCCACGCCAATACCTTCAAGTTCTATGAAGAGCTGAACCAGATCGTCCAGGAAGAACCTGCAGGTGCCTACGGTCCGGACATGACCGGGCTCATGGCCGCCATCGGGATGCAGAAAGGCAAACCCTTCGAGCCTGATGCACGCATGAAAAAAATCCTGACTGACTCGGTCGCTGTCGGGAATGCCACGGCACGCTCAATCGATTTCGATAACCGCAATCCCATGGCGCTGATCTATCCCGACCGTCACTGGACCACTCCGTTCATTGGCGGCAGTTATGAGTGGTTGAATGACGGCGCCCGAAATTTCGATGCGCGCACCATGTTTTTCTATGCGGCCACGGTCAATACCCCTGCGATGGCCATCGCCATGCCAGGTATCGGCTCGCAATACACGGCAGCCAACTTCGACAATGAAGGCAACCCTTTTGATGGTGCGAAAACCTATCGGTTAAGAGTACCGGCCAATGTCCCCGCCAAAGACTTTTGGTCAGTCGTGCTGTATGACACCCAGACCCGCTCGATGCTCCAGACAGACACCCAGTTCCCAAGCTTGAGCAGTGCCAAGGGCCTGAAAGCCAACGTCGACGGATCGGTTGATCTCTATTTTGCGCCGAGCAAACCGGCCAACGCCGAAAACTGGATTCAAACCATACCGGGCAAAAGCTGGATGACCATCTTCCGCCTGTACGGTCCACTGAAACCCTGGTTCGATAAGAGCTGGCAATTGAATGACATTGAACCGGTCAAGCAATAGCCAAACGAGCGGCTCACGAAAGCTTGTCGGGCACAAAGCCCATGGGGAGCACCTGATGTGGTCGCTCCCCCTGAAAATGAATCGCGCGCACGCATGCTTAACCGGCCCATCTACGCGGCGCGTAATGCCCGACGCAAGAGCGGCTCACACCGTCCCAAGACGCTGGCCTGTCCAGCCTCATGATGTAACGAATCAAGTCAAAATGTTTACCTGCAGAGCAGATCCTTATACGATGAACTCCGTTTCTACTGCTCTCCGTCGGGCCTGAGCAGGCCTTGGTTATTATGCATGACAAAGCGACTTAACAAATTGTGCTCTATGGCCACGCAAGATTTTGCGCAAAAAACATTCAAGAACTGTATACAGGTTCAATCATTCGTATAACCAAATACAAAAACATTGAGCACCTGAACGATGAACAACCCTGATTTACTGGCCGAAAGCTCCAAAGCCTTCAGCATAGTTATAGTAAATTACAAAACACCAGAAATTACCAAGATATGCCTGGACTTATTGCACCAGCATTTTGGCAGCAACAGCGTCCCGGTATGGGTGGTTGACAACTATTCCGCCGATGAGAGCACTGAGTACTTACGAACTCTTGACTGGATCAATTTGATCGAGCGCTCTGTTTCCGCACCAGAAGCGGGCCATATTGCACATGGCAAGGCACTTGACCTGGTTCTGGAACGAATTGACACCGATTATTTATTCCTGATGCACACCGATACATTTGTTTTCGACAAGAATGTTTTTCCGATGATGCTGAATAAATGCTTGAAAAATCCAAAGGTCGCGGCCGTCGGTTGTGTCGAGCAATTAAACCGCGGTACCACGCGATCTGTCTGGCGCTATAGCTCACGACTGTTCAAACATCACTTCAGACGTCTGAAAATCTCCATGGGATTACGTTCCAGAGAACCAAAACCGTACAAAGAAGTCTATTTGAAAAGTTTCTGCACGCTATGGAACTGCAAACTTGTCAAACAGCACAATATGCACTTTTCGATGGATGATCGAGTGCCAGGCTATACACTCCAGGACCGCATGATCGAGCTGGGTTATGTCGTAGAAATGTTATCACCGGGTAAAATCTTCAGTTATCTGGATCACATTCAGGCCGGCACTGTCGCAGCGGCTGGCGGCTATGATAAAACTCATAGACGAACCAAAATGTACAACAACATCCTTAAGCGTCTGAACAAGGACGACAGAAAAAATTAAGCTACGAACAGACGCAACGAGCAGTGCGTTCAACGCTGTTTCAAGTCACCCAAAAGTCGTTTTATCAAGTTACTGGAGCGGTAATGGCACCCATCACTCAAGCACTACCTATCACCCTGTCCCCGGAGCTTGATTTCGACCAAAATGCCGCCAGCGCCTTTGGTGCCTCGTTGACCGGCAGCTATGTTCAGGCTACGCCATTTCCGCACATAGTCATCGACAACTTCTTGCACGAAGACCTGATTGCGAGCATCTGCTCGCACTTCCCGGTCGAGCCAACCAACAACGAAATGCTCTACGAGCGCGGCTATAAAGGTCAACGCAAACGTCAAATCAGCCCCAACGAATGCGACGCCTATTTGAAGACTGTTTTCAACGCCTTTAACTCGGCCCCCATGTTGCAGTTTCTTGAAAAGCTCACAGGCATCGAGGGATTGATACCCGACCCCTACTTTAGCGGTGGCGGCCTGCATGAAACGAAAAGCGGTGGTTTCCTGGGGGTGCACTCGGACTTCAGGCTCAACAAAAAGCTTAATGTCGAGCGCAGACTGAACATCATCATTTATCTGAATGAAGACTGGCAGGAGGAATACGGCGGCAACCTGGAACTTTGGGATGTCGGCATGAAGACCTGCCTTAAGAAAGTCCTGCCCATTTATAATCGCTGTGTCATTTTCAACACAGACAAGGACAGCAATCATGGGCACCCGGAGCCTTTAACCACTCCGGAGCACATCACCCGCAGGTCTATCGCGCTTTATTACTACACTGCGGGAACCATGGCGATCGATCCGGCACAAAGAAACAAAACCCACTACAAACCAAGGCCCAAGGATCGTTTAAGCCTGAAGTACTACATCAATAAACTGATCAAGAAGAAAAACTGAACTGCAAAGCGCCCGGAAACGGACAATGGCGTCATACCGCGGACCAGCAGGAATTGTCCCGGTATGTCGATACCGAACAGGGCGCGCAGCAGGTAACGGCCAGGAATCAGTAAACGTGGCTGAGCAACAGTCCGGCCTCACCATCCGGGCTGGCGTCAGAAAATCCCTTGACGGCATACAACTGAAACTTCCATTCCTGATTGAGCTTGTGCGTGAGGAAGAGCGTGATTTCCTTGATCTCGTCGCCCGTGGAAACAACCTTCTGCCGCCAGTCGTAGGACACGCCCGCCGTGGTGCGCGCGAACACAGGCATGGCGAAGCCCAGGCCGGCGAATATCGGGTTGTCGAAGTTGGAGCCCGACGGGTCACCGAACTTTTTCCAGCCTAGGGTAGCGAACCCGGTCACAGGACCGAAGGCTTTGGCAACATCGACCTGGGCGGAATAGTCGGTTTTGCCGGTGCCCAGGCACTTGTCTTCGTCGGCGGTGGGCAACTTGACCTTGCCGATCAGGTCCACGAACAGCCCGCTAACGCTGCCGTCGAGTACGGCATAGTCGGCACCGGCAACGGTGTCGCCCAGACCGCTTTCCACCTTGCCGCAACCGCCAGGCAGTGGCTCGCCGTCAGGGCCGACCGAAGGATTGGTGATGCGTAGCCAGGGCACAGTGAGCTTATAGGTCATGGGACCGGTTTCGTACCTGCCCACCAGCGGGACGTACCAGGTTTCGGACGTAGTACCGGTGCCATAGTCGCCTCGCGAGTAGTCGGTTCCGATTGAGGTCGTGAAGGTATCGGCCAAGGCCGGCAAGGCCAGGCTGGCAAGCCAACCGACGAGCAGGATGCGCTTGGGGTCCATGTTCACCTCGTGTCTGGCGTCATCGAAGTTCACACGCATGTTTTGTTGCGTGACTTACCCAGCCTAGTTACTTATGACGAAAGTGCATCATGGCTGCACTGTTTAACCCGACCTGCCGGAGTGATCGATTTTCTCAACCGGCTCAACCTTCTCGACTTTTTCTACCTTCTCAACTTTTTCTGGCCGATCAACCTTCTCTACCTTCTCTGGCCGATCAACTTTCTCGACTTTCTCCGGACGTTCTACCTTCTCTACTTTCTCTACCCGCTCTACCCTCTCCACTCTCTCGACTTTGCCGGATTGATCGACCTTCTCGACTCGCTCTGACTTGCCAGACTTGTCCACGTCAACGCGCTCTATATTGTCGCCACCGCCATGACTGTCACTGCCCCCGTGGCTAGTATCGTCGATGACACTGCCCGCGCTCTCGGAGCGACCGCTCCTGTCACTGCCCGAGTTCCCCGAATCCCCCGAACTGCCAGAGTTGCCAGAGCCGCTCGAGTTGCCCGAGCCACTTGAGTTGTCGGTGTCTTGCTCGCTGGAACCGAGTCGTCCGTGCCGGTTACTTGTTGGCGAATCGGAGCGCTCGCGAGGCAATTCGATACGCGTTGCCTGCACCTCCCGCGCGCCGGTGAACACGCCGTTGATCCGCACGCGTCGATCCAGCGTCAGCTGCGAAGCCTGCACACCGACAAACACGGTGTCGCGTGCCAGCGTCACATTAAAGCCACCCACCACCAAATGGCGGTCCTGCCGGCTCTGTACCAGGCCCTCGATCACCGCATTGTGTGCCCGGCCAATGAAAGGCAGGCTCGGATCGGGGCGGCTTTGGTTCACGTCCAGTTCGCGACCGGACCAGTGGCCGCGCACCAGCATTTCCTGCGCCGGGCCTGGGTGATTGCTGAGTTTGATTCCCTGGAGATAGCCGCTGCGATCCACCGGGCCGATGGCACTGGCCTCCTTGAGGCCGGGCGCCCGGTCGATACGGCTGGCCACCACTTCGCCACGAGCATCGCGCAGCCCGCTGACCCGTACGGGATCACCCAGGCGCAGACCGGCAGTGACCTGGGCACCGTTGGCCAGGCGTACCGGTTGCCCCATGACGCGCATGGGCATGGAATCGCGTGGCAGGGCTGTCAAAGGGCCTTCGTAGGCGTGCAGGATAGAAATGCGCCCAGCCTCCAGACCGCGCCGTGAGTTGAACGCTTCCACGGCAACCACTTGGCCTATCGCCAGGCTGGTACTGGAGGTGGCAATGCCGTTCTCGTTGACCGGAACGTTTTTGTTGAAGTGCACTTCCACGCCATTGACGCAGATCGAGGCAAACCCGGTGATGGTGCCGACAATGCCGGTGCCACCGATTCCTCCGTTATCGTTGCTGATGCCCGTACCACCCACGCCGCCTGCAACGGCACCAGTGCCGCCAATGCCGCCAGGGCGTTTTTTCAGCGGTGCGCCGGTACCGCCGATCCCGCCGTTGTCGGTGTCGATGCCGGTACCGCCCATGCCGCCAGGCGCTGCGCCCGTACCGCCGGTACCTCCCGGCACCTGGATGAGCGGCACTTCGCTGGTGCCCGCGTCATTCTGGCTGACACAGGCTGGGGCGGCTTGCAGCACAATCGGAAGCCCGAGGCCCAGAGCGAGGGCGATTGCACGAATCAGGCGCAATTTGACGGTCATGATTCAGGAGCTTTTGGCGAATTGGGATCGGAAGCTTCAGTGTAGAAGTAAAGGCCGACCGTGATGCGCTGACGCGGTTCAAGGCTGGGCAGATCCCGAAATTCCAGTTCGGCGGCGAGTCGATTGAAGCTCAACAGGGCCTGCATTCCCTCGCTGGCCACGGCCTCGCGCAACGCCTCGACGCTCATCGGGGCCAGTGCGTCATAGTGGACGCTACGTTCAAAAAAGGCCGGGCCTTCGCTGCTCAGATTGTGTACCGCAGCGCAGGCATGATCGTGCAGGTTATGCCCCAGGTAAGCGGTTTTCTCATCGAAGCCCTTTTGTGGCACGAAGGCCTGGGCTTCAAGGTGCACACGCTCCTGTTCGTCGAGGCGCACGACCCCCAGGCGCAGCCATTCGTCCAACACCACCCGCGCCCTGATATCGGTGCTGACCTTCGCTACCAAGGCGTCAAAGGAACGGTCGCCGCCGACACTGGCCAATCGAGGCAGTGGCAGTGGCTGGCCGGCGTCGTTGCAGAAAGGCGCGCGGGCCCAGGCGTTGACCAGTTGCGCACCGAACGTGATGTTTTCCGGAAGCGTGGAAGCAGCCGGGTCGCCGGTATTGCGCAAGCGCCGTACATCCTTGCGATGCACACCGGTGAGCAGGCTGATGCGGCTGTCGCTCGGTGCCTTCTCGCCCAGGCGGAACTCACGGTCCGCCACTTCGACGAAAACCTCCTTGAGCAGGTCGGCAAATACCAGGTAGGTGACGCCTTTGCGCAGCATCAGGCGCACCAGCGGCTGCATGACATGCCGCAAGGCTTTGAGGAGCGAGGTGGGCAACGTGGACGATTGCATTCAGCGAATTCCTGGATAGATAACCCCAGTATAGCCATGTGGGAAATAATCCCATGAACCCACGTGCGTATTTTTTGCCGCGCCTCATGCAAAACCGGTCCCCAGGGTTTTGCATGAGCCACTAAACGCTTCAGATCCGGCTGTTGTCGTCGCCGGGTTAGCCGCCGGCATGGACGCCGCGGTCATCACCCGGCTCGCCGCCGACGTGGACACCGCGGTCATCACCCGGCTCACCGCCGACGTGGACACCGTGGTCATCACCAGGCTCGCCGCCAACGTGGACGCCGTGGTCATCACCAGGCTCGCCGCCAACGTGGACGCCGTGGTCGTCACCGGCCTCGCCGCGGGCGTGATTGCCGTGGTCGTCACCCGCTTCCGCATGGGTACCACCGCGACCGGAATTCGCGCTTCCTGGACCGGAATTACCTGAATTGCCATGGTCGCCGCTGCTGTGACCGCTGTTGCCACCGCTTCCACTGTTACCGCCGTGGCCACTGTTGCCGCCATTCCCGCTGTTACCGCCGTGGCCACTATTGCCGCCATTCCCGCTGTT
>NZ_LACC01000014.1:0-122031 GCF_000967965.1 Pseudomonas fluorescens | reverse complement strand
CCACCACCACCACCACCACCATCCTTGGCATAGGCACTGGAGTCATGGGAAATGGAATCTGGTACCAGAACGATGGAAGCCGAAAGGACACCGCCAATTGCCAGCGCCAGCAATCCTCTCTTGAAAAGCAGGTAATTGTTCATCGTGCATTCTCCTGGTGATTTACCGCGAGCAGTGTCAACGCCATACGCGTTGCGATCCGGGAGCGGCATGGGAGCAAACCGTCAAACCTACATCTTCTTTTGAATTCTTGCGCGTGGGATTTTTTCCCACACACAGAAGTTAGCCCTTTCTGGCGCTGGGTCAACCCGCGCAGCAGAAAGCCGACCGACGGCCTGGGGACACAGATGGGGATGAGGGGGGATTGCCCATGCGGGAGTGGCATGGGCGGCGGTACTTTACGTTTTAAACCAGAGGTTTACAGGTACGAAACACGGTCTGTCGATCGCTAACCCGGTACCGAGTTTTTTTGCTCACCGACACTGCCCGCCCTGCCGGCGACTGCCAGTGCCACGCAACAGGCCAGTAACGAGAATCCGGCGAATGCGCCCATCACATGCAGGTAAGGCAACACGTGATTCCATGCTCGAGCCACCCCCAGGAAAGCGGCGAATAGCCAACCGCTCATGGAAAGCGCCCCCAACAAGGCGAGCCGCGTGCGGCCTGCACTGCGCAGTGCGACGAATGGAGCCTTTTGCAGCAGCGGGAAGCCGATTCGATGCAATAGTGCACCGTTGAGGCTCAGCAGCGCGACGACCGTCACCTTGGCCCAGAGTTTCTGATTGAGCAGATACACGTCGCCTTCATTGAGATAACCCTGAAGCACCAGCAACAGTCCGCTTGCCCAAAGGGCCAGCAGCGCAAGGCTGACAATCTTCTGGGTTTCATCGAGGTATTCAAGCCTCGCCTGGTCCAGTATTTCCTTGCGCCAACTCCAAAGCTTGTGATCCGCCTGCAACACCCTCCCCAAGGCAATACACGTAGCGAGCAGATGACCGTACACGAGAAGCATTTTGAGCATTGCCTTGACCTTATTATTGTTTTGGCGCTGCGTTCCCTGCTTCGCTGAATTGAAAGCAAATGATACAAATTAGCAATTGCGTTTTCAAGACAAAAACTACCTACCATTTGTCAGAACCAGCCGCCATACGACTTTCATCGAACATGAAGTCGGTCATTCCTGTGGCGGATAACGCTTAAACCAGGATCAATCAGGAGATCAGCATGCGCACATTGACCGTTGCTGCATTCGTGAGTCTGGATGGTGTCATGCAAGCGCCCGGCGGGCCTGAGGAGGATTCCAGTGGCGGATTCCGCTTCGGTGGCTGGATAGTGCCCTACGCCGACAAAACCACCGGCCAGGCCGTACAGGACCTGTTCTCACAGCCATTCGAGCTGCTGCTGGGGCGTCGTACCTACGACATCTTCGCCGCCTATTGGCCGCACATTCAGGCCGACGCAACCCATCACACCATCGCTGACCTGTTCAACGCCGCCCCCAAGCACGTGGCCACCCATCGCGCCGACTCGCTAGCCTGGCACAACAGTCATGCGCTGGAGGGCAACCTGGTCGATGCGATCGGCGCGCTCAAACGCCAGGACGGTCCTCAGCTACTGACCCAAGGCAGCGGTGACCTGGTGCGCCAACTGCTTGCCGCCGGCCTGGTGGACGAGTTGCGGCTGATGATTCATCCCATCCTGCTGGGGCGCGGCAAGCGCCTGTTCGACGACAACGCACAAGCATCGGCCTTCACCCTGGTGAATTCGATCAGTTCACCCGGAGGGGTACTGATCGCCCGCTACACCCGCAGCGGCGAGGTGCACACAGGTTCGTTCGAGGACGTCAGGCAACGATAGCCAGCGCCACCGCCCCGCGCTTTACGCCACCGGCATCAACTTCGCGTAAACCTGCAAGTGGTGATCGTCATCGCCGAACTGACGCGCCACCATCAGCAGATGCTTGGCATGGTGCGACAACATGTATTCCCAAGTCAGGCCGATACCGCCGTGCAACTGGATGCTTTGGTCCGCGACAAAACGGCTGGCGCGGCTGATGATGAACTTGGCCGCGGCCAGGACGCGGCTGCGCTCGTCACTGTCGGCCTGATCGGCCACGCAGGCGGCGAGCAGGGTCATCGAAGTGGCCTGGTCCAGCTCGATGCGCATATCCACCATGCGGTGTTGCAGCACCTGGAACTTGCCGATGGGCTGACCGAACTGCTGGCGCGTTTTCAGGTAATCGAGGGTCAACGCGCACGCCGCTTCCATGCTGCCGACAGCCTCAGCGCATTGCGCGGCGATGCAGCGGCCTTGCTGATAACGCAGCGCTGGCAAGGCCTGCCCCACTTCGCCGAGTACCGCAGTGCTTTTGACGAACACGTCCTCAAGGTACAGCTCGCAGGCCATCCGCCCATCCAGGGTGTCGAAGGTGCGTCGACTGACGCCGTTGTCTTGCGGGTCGACCAGGAACAGCGTGATGCCCTTCTCGTCCCGAACACCGCCGCTGGTGCGCGCCGACACCAGAATCAGCCCGGCGCTCTGGCCACCGATAATCACCGACTTGCGGCCACTAAGTTTCCAGCCGCCGCTGACTGGCTCGGCGATGGTCTGAACGTCGTGCAACTGGTAGTGACTCTGCGGCTCATCGAGGGCCACGGCCAGTTGCAGGCTGGCGCTGCCGACTTGCGGCAACAGCGTGTCTTTCTGGGCTGCGCAGCCCAACTGCTCGACCAGGCCGCCGGCGAAAATCACCGAGTGCAGGTAAGGCTCCAGGCACAGCCCCCGGCCCAGTTCGGTCATGATCAGCATGTTCTCCACACCGCTGCCACCATAGCCGCCATAGGCTTCGGCAAAGGGCACGGCGCACAGTCCGAGTTCACCCAGTTGCTGCATGAACGGGCCACTGAAACCCTGCCTGCTCCGGCGGTATTGCTCGCGATGCTCAAAACCGTAAACGTCACGCACCAGGCGTGCGGCGGTTTCCTGCAGCATCAGCTGCTCTTCTGTCAGTTTGAAATCCATGGTCGTGGCGCCTTAGAGTTCGAGGATCATTTTCGCGATGATGTTCTTCTGGATTTCATTGGCGCCGCCATAGATCGAGGCCTTGCGCGCATCCAGGTACTGGTAGGTGGCCGCGCTGCTGTAGTCGGTGTAGAGCAACGGTTCGCTGCCATAACCCAGTTCATCTTCAATGAACGGCAATGCATAGGGACCCACGGCCTTGCTGATCAGGTAGGTGATGGCCTGCCGGATCTCGGTGCCCTTGATCTTCAGGAACGAGCTTTCGGCACCGGGTACATCGCCGTTTTGTGTCGCCGCCAACGTGCGCAGGTTGCTCATTTCGGCCGCCATCAATTGCATGTCGACTTCGGCGATCTGCGCGCGGAACAACGGATCTTCGATCAGCGGCCGACCGTCACGGACTTCCTGGCTGGCAATGCGCTTGAGCCGGGTGAGCAATGCTTTGTTCTGCGCGATCCCGCCGATGCTGGTGCGCTCGTGGGTCAGCAAGTACTTGGCGCAGGTCCAGCCCTCATTCTCTTGCCCCACCAGATTCGCCACCGGCACCCGCACGTTGTCGAAGAACACCTCGTTGACTTCATGCTCGCCGTCGAGGGTGATGATCGGCCGCACCGTGATGCCCGGGGTTTTCATATCGATCAGCAGGAACGAAATGCCCCGTTGCTGACGGGCCTCGGGATCGGTGCGTACCAGGCAGAACATCCAGTCGGCAAAGTGCGCCAAGGTGGTCCAGGTTTTCTGGCCGTTGACCACGTAGTGATCGCCCTCGCGCACTGCGCGGGTTTTCAACGACGACAAATCAGAACCGGCACCCGGCTCGGAGTAGCCCTGGCACCACCAGTCCTCACAGGAAAGAATCCGGGGAAGGAAATGTGCTTTCTGCTCGGCGGTGCCGAACTTGATGATCACTGGCGCGACCATTTTCAGGCCGAACGACACCACCTTCGGTGCGCCCGCGGCAAAGCATTCCTCGTCGAAAATATGCTTTTGCACGGCACTCCATCCGGTACCGCCGAACTCGACCGGCCACCCCGGCGCGAGCCAGCCTTGCCGGTCGAGGATCTGCATCCATTGCACCTGATGCGTTTTGCTCAGGCGTTTGCCCAACGAAATCCGCTCGGACAGTTCGCCAGGCAAATTGTCGCGCAAGAAGGCCCGGACTTTCTGGCGAAAGGCCTGTTCCTGTGGGGAAAATTCAATGTCCATCCATCCACTCCAAAAGCATTGGGGCTTACCCGCTCCCACAGGGGAACTGCGGTGTTTATTCGAAAACGATCACCGAGCGCGCCAGCTCACCGCGACGCAGTTCATCGAACGCCTCGTTGATCTGGTCCAGGCGGATGCGCTGGGAAATCATCTCGTCGAGCTTGAGCTTGCCGGACATGTAGAAATCCACCAGGCGCGGCATGTCGACCGGGAAGCGGTTGGAGCCCATCAGCGAACCCTGAATGCGCCGTTCGTGGAGCAATTGCAGCGGGTCGAGTTCGATCTTCAGGCCCGGCTTGAGCATGCCGATCACCGTGGCGGTACCGCCACGGGCCAACATGGCGAACGCCTGCTCGGCGGTTTGCTTGAGGCCGATGCATTCGAACGCGTGGTGCACACCACCACGGGTCAGCTCCATCACTTGCTTGGCGGCATCGCCATCGCGACCGTTGATCACATCGGTGGCGCCGAACTGCCTGGCCAGCTCCAGCTTCGAGTCGAGCATGTCGATGGCGATGATCCGCCCTGCCCCGGCCAGCGCCGCACCGTTGATCGCGGCCAGGCCGATACCGCCGCAACCGATCACGGCCACGGTCTCGCCCGGCCGCACCTTGGCGGTGTTGAACACCGCGCCGGTGCCGGTGGTGACCGCGCAACCGAGCAAGGCGGCGCGGTCCAGAGGCATGTCGCGGCGGATCGCCACGCAGGCGTTTTCGTGCACCAGCATCTGCTCGGCGAACCCGGACAGGTTGACGAATTGCGGCATCGGTTTGTGCACGTAGGTCAGGCGCGGCTCTTCGTCCTTGCCACGTTTGGTTTCCGGCGACACGCAGCGCGCCAGATGGCCGGTCACGCAGTGATCGCAGTGGCCACAGAACACCGTCAGGCAGGTGACCACATGATCGCCGGGCTTGACCGAACGCACTTCGGAGCCGACCTGCTCGACCACACCGGCAGCTTCATGACCCAACACCATCGGGCCGGGATAGGGAAACGAGCCGTCGATGACGTGCAAGTCGGAGTGGCACACACCCACCGCTTTAGTGCGGATCAACACTTCGCGCGGACCCGGTTTGCTGATGCCCACCTCTTCGATGACCAGCGGGGCTCCAACCTGATGGAATACGGCAGCTTTCATGGCAGTTCTCTCAACAATGATGTGGGGTTCAGACCGGGTTGGCCGCTGTACGCAAGACGGCCTTGGCGTGGCTGAAAGTGCGGAAACCGTCGATGCCGTGGTAGGCACCCATGCCGCTCTGGCCGACGCCGCCGAATGGCAAACCTTCGGTGCTGGCGTGGCTCATAACGCCGTTGAGGGTCACGCCACCGGAACAGGTGCGGCTGAGTACCTGGGCCTCTTCGGCGGCATCGTTACCGAAGTAGTACAAGGCCAGCGGACGCGGCCGCGCGTTGATCTGGGCGATGACCTCGCTGATGGTTTCGTAGGGTTTGATCGGCAGCAGCGGGCCGAAGATTTCGTCCTGCATCACCTGCAAATCGTCACCGGGGTTGCGCAGCAACGTCGGCACGATCTTGTTCAGTGTCGATTGGCTGAAATCTTCAGCACCGGCATTCAGTTCGATCAGCTCGACACCGCCGGCGCGGGCCTCGCTCAGGTAATCCTGCAAGCGCTCGAAATGCCGGGCGTTGATGATCGAGGTGTAGTCGGGGTTGTCCCTGAGCGTCGGGAAGAACTTCGCCACTACGGCTTTCGCCACGCCGATGAAGGCGTCCACCGACTCTTGCGGGACAAACACGTAGTCCGGTGCCACGCACAACTGGCCGGCGTTGAGCAGCTTGCCGATCACGACCTTGGCCACCGCGTCGTTGAAGTCCGCCGAGCGCGAGATAATCGTCGGCGACTTGCCGCCCAGCTCCAGGGTCACCGGCACCAGGTTCTCCGCCGCCGCCCGCAACACATGTTTGCCGATGCTGGTGGCGCCGGTGAACAGCAGATGGTCGAACGGCTGGCCACAGAACGCCTGGCCGACCTGCGCACCGCCCAGAACCACCGCTACCTCATCTTCGGCGTACACAGAGCGGATCAACCGAGCGATCAACTCAGAGGTATGCGGATTGAATTCCGACGGTTTGATCATCACCCGGTTGCCCGCTGCCAACGCGCCGGCAAGCCCGCTGAACACCATGTAGCCAGGCACGTTCCAGGCCGTGACGATGCCCACGACCCCCAGGGGCTGGTACTGCACCCAGGCTTCACCGGCCCGGGCCTGGCGCTGTTCCGAGCGCATCCATTGCGCCAGTTCGGCTTTGGTCTGCTTGAGCGTCGCCAGTGGCGACAGCACTTCACTGCCCTTGGAGAAACCGGGGCTGCGATGGCCGAAATCGGCGCTCAGGGCCTCGATGATTTCCTGCTCATGATTGACCAGCAAACCGATCGCCCGGTCGAGCAACTCGCAGCGCTCTTCAAGGGTATAGGGTTCGCGGGCCTGAAAGGCCGCGCGTTGTTTTTCCAGGATCGTGCGGATGTCACAGCTCGTCGAACTCTCGATGGCGCTCATCACTACCTCTCTTGTTTTTGTCAGGACGCGGCCACGGTCGGGCTGCAATGCACAGGGTCTGGCTGCATGGTTGATCATCGCTGGCGCGACGCCGCCACCCGGATCAGGTGGGTGGCGTCACGTCGATGGATTCAAGCGAGGATGCCCATGGCCTTGGCGCTGTTGATGGCCTGGGTGCGACGGCACGCGCCGAGCTTGACGTTGATGTTCTTGGCGTGGGTTTTCACGGTATTTTCCGAGATGAACAAGCGGCTGCCCACCTCCCGTACCGACATGCCTTCGGCCAGCAACTTGAGCACCGAGACCTCGCGGGGCGTCAGGTCATCCTGGTAATCCGCCACGCCGGTCAGGCGAACCGGCGAAACCTTGTCGTCGTTGGCCGGTTGCTCGCGGGCAGCGATCCGGGCGTTCTGCCGTGCGATCGGCCCTTGGTAACACGCCGCGTGGATCTTGCCCCAATGCATGCGCCGCTCGGCTTCGTGCAAATGCCAGCGGGCCTTTTCCGGGTCATGGCTGCGCGAAGCGATTTCCGACAACAGCAGGTAGGCGTTGAGCACAAAGGGGGCGCAGCAGTCGCGGACCTGCAACAGCCCTGCCTGCACCACCACTTCGGCTTCGTGGGTGTGGCCCTGTTGCAACAGCAACTCGCCTTGCATGAACAGCAGCCGCCCGAGCAACGGGTAAGGTTGCGCGCCCTTCACGGTCAGTCGGTTGAGCTCGCTTCGCACCAGCGATTGCGCCTGCCCCCATTGCCCCTGAAGCATCAGCAGGCGCGCCCGGTCGACGTTGACCAACACTTCCGACTCATGACTGCCCTGGCGCCGGGCCAGTTCCAGTGAGTGATCCAGCAGCGACTGGGCCTCGACAAAGTCGCCGCCCTCCATCGCGATCCGCGCCAGGATGCAATGACACAACAACACCGACAGCCAATCCTCCGCCGTCAGCTCGTCAAGGGCCGCCCGACAATGCAGGCGCGCCGAATCGGCATGGCCGCGCAATGCCTGCAAGGTGCCGTACAGCGCCTGCCAGTTCGCCAGCAGACGCTGATTGCGCCGGGCATCGGGCAACGGCAGAAAATGCCCGAGCCGCGCCAGGCACTCGGCGGCTTCGTCCAGTCGCCCGCTGAACAGCAAGGCCTTGGCGCACAGATAGATCAGGCGCGGGCTGCTGTGCAGCAACTGCGGTTCGATACGCTCACGCCAGTCCATCAGCTTGCTCAGATGACGTTCGCCGAGGATCCAGCTCAGCCACAAGCGCTCCATGTAATTGGCAGCCACCTCCGGCTGATCAGCGCACAACGCCTGCTCCACCGCCTCATCGACATGCCCCAGCACGCTGAGCAACTGACAGGCCCGCAGGCGCAACCGATTCAACGGTGCTGCGCTCAACTGGTTTTGCAGGGCCTGTGCCACGGCGGGCAGCAGGCGATACCAACCGGGCTGTTGCTCGACCGGGAACAGAAATGCCCGGCAGTCCAGCAGGCTGTGAAATACCCGACCACCCTGCTGGCCTTCCCATAACTGCTCGCAGAAGTCCGCGCTGAATCGGGACAAATGCGCGAGCCCACACAGGACCTCGCGCTGTTCCTGGCTCAGCCGCGACAACAGTTCGCGCTCAAGGTATTGGCCGAGCAAGGGTGAGGACCGTGCCTGCTCCAGAGAAAGCGACAGGCGAATACCGGCGCACCACCCGCCTGTCTCATGCCAGAGTTTTTCTCTGGCCGGTGCATCGGTGTGTGGCGCCAGGGCATCGATCAGCGATTCGAACTCATCGGGGCGCAGGGCCAGTTGCCCGGCGCCCAGCTCCTGCAACTGGCCGGTCAGCATCAAGCGCGGCAGATTCCAGTCTGGGCGCTGGCGGCAGGTGACCAACACTTGCAGTCGTGGTGTTTTGAGGGACAGGAGTTGGTCGAACCAGTGGTTCAGGTCTGCGGGCATATCGACGGGAAGATCGTCGAATACCAGGTGGATTGGGGCTACCTCAAGGGCCTCATCGCGAGCAGGCTCGCTCCTACAGTTAACCGCGTTCCCCTGTAGGGGCGAGCCTGCTCGCGATAGCAATAGCTCAGGCACCACAGCTCTTGAATCGAGAAACGCCAATACCGCATCCGGCGCAGTATCAGCCGCCAGCCCCAATTCACCCGCCAGTCCTGAAATGAAGTGCTCCAGCGTCTGCGGCTGTGCGCCCAAAGACATCCAGACCACTTGCCCCGGCGGCGCAATGCCTTGCAAATACTGCTGCAACAATGACGTCTTGCCATATCCGGCAGGCGCGCAAAGCAGTTGCAAGCGGCACTGCTTGCCCTCAAGTGCATCGATCAGATGCGGCCGTGGCACAAACATGGCGGACCTCGCTGATGGGAAGTGGACTCCATCATTGAGCCGGACACCGGTTTGCGCGCCACCCGCATCAGGTGGGTGCAAGGCTCGCCATGCATAACGCCCTGCGAACAGGGCGTTGCTTGCGGCGGGGGCGAACGGTCAGCGAATGCCGTCGTTGCGCAGCGCAGCCGGGGTGAAGTCGGTCATCTTCGCGGTCAAGCCATAGGTGGTGGCATGCCTGGACTGGTTGGTCATGGCCAGCACGTTGTAGCGGCCGGCGATCAGGTCGTAGATGCCAAGCATCGCGAAGTTCGGCGCGCCACGCTCGTAATCGTTGATCGCATAACCTTCCGCCACCCGCCACAGCTGGCCACGACCGTCGTAGTGATCGACCTCGGCCAGTTGCCAGGTGTCCTCGTCGAAGTACATGTCACGCTTGGCATACACGTGACGCTGACCGGGCTTGAGCGTGGCCTGCACGTGCCAGACGCGGTGCAGTTCATAGCGCGTCAGGTCCTGGTTGATATGCCCCGGCTTGATGATGTCGTCGTACTTGACCTTCGGCGACTGCAATTTGTAGTTGTTGTACGGGATGTACAGCTCCTGTTTGCCCACCAGCTTCCAGTCATAACGATCCGGAGCACCGTTCATCATGTCGGTGTTGTCGGCGGTGCGCATGCCGTCGGAACCGTTGCCCGGGCCATCGTAAGCCACTTGCGGTGCTCGCCGTACGCGACGCTGACCGGCGTTGTAGACCCACGCCAGGCGCGGTTCCTTGACCTGGTCGATGGTCTCGTGGATCAGGATCACGCTGCCGGCCATGCGCGACGGCGCGGTGATTTCCTGTTTGTAGTAGTACAGGACGTTATCGGCCTGCCCGGCATCGACACCTTCCATCAATTGCGGGAAGGCCAGCTTGTCTTCGTATTCGACGATGGAGTAAGAGCCGTTGGTTTGCGGAGCCGCCTGGGCCGCTATACGTTCCATGTTGCCACCGCGATAACGGTTGGTGTGGTTCCAATAGATCTCCACGCCGTTCTTCGGGATCGGGAACGGGTAGTAACGGGTCTGGGTGAAGTTCACCAGTCCGTTGCCATCGGGCGTCAGCTCGGTGGTCACCGCGCTCTTTTTCGCGATGTCATAGACGTTCTGCGGTGACGCCGCGGTGCGCTGGGTCTTGTACACCGGGATCTTGTAGCTGTCCGGATAGCGCTTGAACATCGCCAGCTGGCCTGGGGTCAGCTTGTCCTTGTACTGGTCGACGTTGGCTGCCGTGATCACGAACTGCGGTTTTTCACCGGCAAACGGATCGCCGAGAAAACCATTGTCGAGTGCCGCCGCACCGGGCTTGAGGCCCCCGGTCCAGGCCGGAATGCTGCCGTTGGCATTGCCCTCTTTCTGCGCCCCCAACGGCGTCAGCGTAGTCCCCAGTTGCGACGCCTCCTGCGGAGAAACCGCGGCCATCACACCGCTGGCCAGCAACGACAGACTCAGTGCGCCAGCGCGCAGAATTAAACGTGCGTTCATGTTCAGTTTCCTCTGGCAGGGTTGCATCAGAAATTCACGCCGAAGCTCAGCGCGGCGTAGTCGCGGTCGACGTTGGTGTTGAAATCGCCACCGAAGTAGTTGGTGTAACTCAGGCTGGCGGTGTAGGTGTTCTGGTAGTCGGCGTCGACACCGAGGCTCACGGCCTTGGAGCCTTCATCGAAGTTCGGGCCGAAACCCTGCACGTCGTGAGACCAGGCAAGGTTCGGCGACAGGTTGATACCGGCGATCACGTTCGGGTAATCGAGCTTGCCGCGCAGGCGATAACCCCAGCTGCTGCTGGTGTAGAAGCCATCGTTGTTGCACTCCTGCGCCGGGTTGCTGGCGTTGGGCAGGCCCGCTGCGGTCCCACGGCAAGTGGCCGCTCCCGCTGCGCCCGGCAGTTCGCCGGAACCGAAGGCCGGACTGCGACCGAAGCGCAAGTCCGTACCGTCCGCCTTGCCCAGGCCGTTGATCTTGTTGTAACCCACCTCGCCCACCAGGGTCAGGCGACTGGCGCCGAAGACCTGATCGAAGAACTGCGTGGCAGTCACCTGCGCCTGGGTCACCGGCATGCGCTTGTAGCCGTTGACCTCGGCCCCCAGAGTGCGTCCGGCGAAACCGGTGGTGATCAGCGGTGACGTCGCGCCGAAGGTCGCGGCGGACAACAGGTCAGCGGTGTTCAGCTGCAGCGGCATGTTTGGCCGGTAGCTGAGTTCGCCACCGAGCGATACGCCGGCGACGTTGGTCTGGAAGCTCAAGCCATACAGACGAATGTCTTCCGGATAATCGATGAAGTAACGCGCACTGCGCGCCGAGGTCACGCCACCGGCCGGGTTGCTCATCTGAGTGATGCTCAGGAACGGGTTGCGGCTGTGGTAATTCATCGCGTAGGCACCGAACTCGGTGTCGTTGGCTTCCGGCACATACCAGCGCAGCGCCAGGCCATACTGGCCACCGTCGCGGGCATCGTTGTCCTTCAGGCGCGGGATGAACGCGTCGTCGGTGCCGGCAGCAATGGCAGCCAAACCGCCAGTGTTCTTCGCGACACCCGGTGGCAGGTCGAGACCGGCGATCACCAGGCGGTCATCACAGCCTTGCGGCACGCCGTCATTGCCGAAGAACGTGCCGCAGTTGTCGACCACCGACTTGTCCCATTGCAGCTGGTAAAACCCTTCGGCGGTGATGTTGTCGGCCAGGCCCTGGGACACATAGAGCAGGTTGACCGGGATCAGGCCCTCCTTCACTTCGGCACCGGGACGACGCAGCGCGGCGACGTCAATCGGGTTGATGCTGTTGATCGAGTTGCCGATGAAGGTACTCTCGCCCCAGCTCACCACTTGCTTGCCCAGGCGCACGTTGCCGACCTGATCGCCAATCGAGTAGTTGTGGTAGACGAAGCTGTCGAGGAACATCGCGCCGGACGACTTGGCCGCACGGTCACGCCCCGAGTCGTCGATGTCATAGAACGGACGGCTCTCGTCCATCAGCTCGAAGTCGTACCAGTATTTGCCGCGCACGAAGGCGCCGCTGTCGCCGTACTTGAGCTCCAGGTCATGCACGCCCTTGAAGATCTTCGAGAAGGTTTCACCCTTCTTGAAGTTCAGGCGGTTGTCGTCGGTGGTCCGGGACGCAGACTTGCCGCCGGTGACACCCTGGGAGTTGAAGTTGGAAATGAATTGCTTGTCTGGATCAGCTGCCGACCAGCTCGCGCCAATCGACAGCGACGAATCGAAACTGCCCTGAATTTCCCCGATATTGAAAGCCACAGCGTGAGCCTGATTGCTCGCGCAAGTGGCAACCATCACAGCGACGGCCAGCAGACTCGGCTGGAAGACTCCGCGCATTGTTTTTGTTGTCATGCGGTTTCTCCGGTTAAGGATTAAGTGTTGGAGCGCCCATGCTAGCGGCGCTCCGTTGGGGGTCTCACACCCGAACGGGTGATTTGAAACAGCGTTATTGATGGGGTTTTGTGCCGCGTAACAACCCGGTTTGAACAACGCTCACCGTGCGTTACGCTCGGTGACACTCACCCGGTAAAAGTCGGTGTTCGCTTGTCGATAAACGCCGCCACGGCTTCGCGGTGATCGGCGGTCTGGTGCGACAGCACCTGGAACGTCGCCGACATTTCCAGCAGCGTGTCGAGTCGGGTGTGCAAGGCCTCGCGCAACAAACGCTTGGCCAGGCGCACGGCGTGAGGCGGGTTGGCGGCAATCGACGCGGCGATGTCCCGCGCCGCATCCAGCAACTGCTCGGCGGGAACAACCCGGGACACCAGGTTCCATTGCTCGGCCTGGCGAGCGTCGATCATTTGCCCGGTCAGGGTCAGTTCGGTAGCGCGGGACAAACCGATGATGCGTGGCAACAACCAGGCACCGCCGTCGCCAGGGATGATCCCCAGCTTGACGAAGCTCTCGGCAAACTTCGCGTGCTCCGACGCCACGCGGATGTCGCACATGCACGCCAGATCCAGCCCCGCGCCGATGGCCGCGCCATTGACCGCGGCGATTACCGGTACTTCCAGATTGAACAATGCCAAGGGCAAGCGCTGAATGCCGGTGCGATATTCCTGACGCAATTGCATGCCCGACATCTGCGCGTAGCGATCCATGTCGCGCACGTTGCCACCGGAGCAGAACGCAGTGCCGGCGCCGGTGATGATCACTGCACGCACACTGCTGTCGCGTTCGATTCGCTCAATGGCTTCGAGGAATTCCGGCACCGCGCTGTTGCCGGTCAGCGGGTTGCGTCGCTCGGGGTCATTCATCGTCAGGGTGACGACATGACCTTCCTGTTCGTATTTCAAAAACGCGCTCATGAATGATCCTCAGGCCGATGGGGACAGGGTGACGTGACGCACGAAATGGCTGGCGCAGGTATCCGGTTGTTCGAGAAACGCCTGGCCGACGATGCCGTTCCACCAGGTTTCCGAGCCGTCGCTGATGCGCCACTCGTGCAGGCGCCGGGTGAACAATTGCAAGTTCAGTTCTTCGGTCACGCCGATGGCGCCGAACAGTGCGTGGGCGATGGCAGTGACTTGAGGCACGGCCATGCTGGTCCGCGCTTTGGCAATGGCCGTCGCCATCAGGTCCGGCACCTGCAAATCGCCGGCAAACGCCAGTTCAGCGGCGATGCGCGCGGCGGCCACTTGCTCGGCCATCACGCTGAGTTGATGCTGCACGGCCTGGAATTTGCCGATGGCCTTGCCGAACTGCACCCGGTCGTTGCAGTACTCCAGCGTCATGGCGAGAACCTGCTCCATGGCCCCGGCGATGGTGGCGGCGTGAATGGCGGCGTTGAACACCCGAACTTCTTCGCCGTTATTGCCGATTGCGCTGCCGAGTGAATCCTGCGGCCAGTACAAGGTGGCGCATTGACTGCCGTGAACGCCCGTGGACTCGCGCCGGGCGAGGCTGCAATCGAGCAGCTGCAACTCGCCTTCCAGGTTGACCAGGGCGAAATCAGCCAACAAACCAAACGCCACACGCGGCACACACAACAGGCCATCGGGCTGGCGACAGGCTGTACCGGCCAGGGTCACCATGCCGGTCGGTGGTGTGATCGGGCAGTCACGCAGCAGAGCGCGGGCGGCAATGCTTTGCGCCGCCGGGACCGGCAGCGCGCAGCGACCGAAGGCGACAAAAATCGGCAGCAGTGCATTCAGCGCAAGTCCCGCTCCACCAGCGACTTCTGGCGTCAGCAATTCGAGAAAGCCGCTGTCTTCCAGGGCACTCCACAGCGTTGCGGCGCTGTCTCCGCCTTCCACAGCACGGACCAGTGCCGGCGTGCAAAAGTCGCTGAGGATCTTTTCAATGGCTTCAGTGAACATGAAGTTTTTCCTATTCGAAGTGCATCAGCGCAGGCCAAGGCCGCGGGCGATCATGCCGCGCAGGATTTCCCGGGTGCCGCCGCGCAACGAGAAAGTCGGCGCGACCTGGTTCAGGTAGGCGACCGTGCGGTACAGCTCCTCATCGACGGGTACATCCGGATGGGCGCTGATCGCCGAGGCAATCGCTGACGGGATCGCCTGTTCGAATTCAGTGCCGATGTCCTTGACCAACGCGGCTTCCACCACCGGGCTTTCGCCCCGGGCGAGCAACGCCGTCAGCGCCAGCGAGAGATTGCGCAGGCAGGTCAACTGCGTGAGGAAACTGCCGAGCAACGCGGATTCCTGTGCAGTGGCGCCGTGACGGCGCAAGGTGTCGGCCCACAGATCGAGCAACACCACGCTGGAGTAGAAACGTTCCGGCCCGCTGCGCTCGAACGCGAGTTCGGCATTCACCTGCTTCCAGCCGCTGCCCTCCTCGCCCACCAACGCGTCTTCGCCGAGCAAGACGTCGTCGAAGGCCACTTCGGAGAAATGCGCGTCGCCCGCCAGGTCGACAATGGGACGCACGCTGATGCCCGGCTGCCTGAGGTCGATGATGAATTGCGACAGCCCGTTGTGACGGTCCTCGGGCGAACCACTGGTGCGCACAAGAGCGATCATGTAGTCGGCGTGATGGGCGTTGGTGGTCCAGATCTTGCGACCGCTCAGGCGCCAGCCTTCAGGGCAGCGGGTGGCGCGGCTGCGCACGCTGGCCAGGTCCGACCCCGAGTTCGGTTCGCTCATACCGATGCAGAAAAACGCCTTGCCGGCGCAGATGCGCGGCAGGAAAAAATCCTTCTGCGCGTCGTTGCCGAATTTCAGGATCAACGGCCCGCTCTGGCGGTCGGCGATCCAGTGTGCCGCCACCGGAGCACCGGCCGACAGCAGCTCCTCGACCAGCACAAAGCGACTGAATGCATCCAGCCCGGCACCGCCATAAGCGGCCGGCAAGGTCAGGCCGACCCAGCCACGTTGCGCCAGTTGGCGACTGAAACCGGCGTCGAAACCGGTCCAGCTGCGGGCCCGCACATCCGCCGGGACGCTCGGCAGATGCTCGGCCAGAAATCCTTTGACCTCGGCACGAAAGGCCTCGGCGTGTGGCGGTAGCGCGGTCAGGCGAAAGGCGTCGAGCAAGCTGCTCACTGGGCACCTCCACTGACTTTGCCGTACAGCGTCACCACGCATGCACCGCCCAGCCCGAGGTTATGGGCCATGGCCAGACGTGCACCGTCGACCTGACGCTGATCGGCGTTGCCGCGCAATTGTCGGGTCAGCTCGTAGCACTGCGCCAGACCGGTCGCGCCCAAGGGATGGCCCTTGGAAAGCAGGCCGCCGGACGGGTTGATGACGATCTGTCCGCCATAGGTGTTGTCGCCGTCCATGACGAACTTCTCGGCTCCGCCCTCGGGGCAGAAACCCAGGGATTCGTAGCAGATCACTTCGTTCTGGGCGAAGCAGTCATGCAGCTCGCAGATATCGATGTCCTGCGGGCCGACACCGGCCTTCTCGTAGACCTGGCTCACGGCGGCGTGGGTCATGTGGGTACCGACCCAGTCGAGCAGCGACGGCTTTTCGAAATTGAAGGACTCCGGGGTGTCGGTGGTCATCGCCTGGGCGACGATTTCCACATCGCGGCGCAGGCCATGCTTTTTCGCAAAACGCTCGGACACCAGGATCGCCGCGGCACCGCCGCAGGTTGGCGGGCAGGCCATCAGGCGCGTCAAGACGCCTGGCAGAATTACCGGGTCGTTCATCACGTCTTCGACGCTGAGCACCTTGCGAAACAATGCGAGCGGGTTGTTGGCTGCATGACGGCTGGCCTTGGCGCGCACGGCGGCGAAGGTTTCCATTTTGGTGCCATATTTGTGCATGTACTCGCGCCCGGCACCACCGAAGGTACGGATGGCCTGGGGCATGCCATCCATATCGGCGGTGAGACCGCGCAGGATCGGCAGGAAGCGCTCGCGGGTTGGCGGGCGGTCGTCCCAGTGGGATTTCAATGCGCCGGCCTGCATCTGCTCGAAACCCACCGCCAATACGCAATCGGCCGAACCGGACTCGATGGCCTTGCGCGCCAGGAACAGCGCGGTGGAACCGGTGGAGCAGTTGTTGTTGACGTTGACCACCGGAATCCCGGTCATGCCCACTTCGTACAGCACGGTCTGGCCGCAGGTGGAGTCGCCGTAGACATAACCGGCATAGGCTTCTTGCACCAGTTTGTAGTCGATGCCCGCATCAGCCAGGGCCAGGCGTATCGCTTCGGAGCCCATCTGCACATAGGTCGGGCTTTCGCTGGGCTTGCGGAACGGGATCATGCCGACGCCGGCAACCAGGACTTTTTCGCTCATGGTGTCACCTGAAAATGAGGGGGAAGGATCACAACTGGCGCGCGATCAGTTCGCGCAACACTTCACTGGTGCCACCAAAGATGCGCGTCACGCGCATGTCGACGAAGGCGCGGGCAATCGGGTACTCGAGCATGTAGCCGTAGCCGCCGTGGAGCTGGACCATGTCGTCGATGCACTGCCAAAGCGTCTCGGTGGCGTACAGCTTGGCGATGGCCGACTCCTGCACGGTCAGGCGACGGCGCATGTGTTCGGCGATGTAGTGGTCGATGGTCAGGCGCACGGCGGTGGCCTTGGCCTTGATGTCGGCCAGCTTGAATTTGGTGTTCTGGAAGTCCCACACGGTCTGGTTGAAGGCCTTGCGGTCCTTGACGTACTCGACGGTCTGCTCCAGCAGGCGTTCGAGCTTGGCGGCGCAGTACAGGGCGATCACCAGACGTTCCTGCGGCAACTCTTCCATCAGGTGCATGAAGCCTTTGTTTTCTTCACCGAGCAGGTTGCCCACCGGCACGCGCACGTCGTCGAAGAACAACTCGGCGGTGTCGGCAGCGTGCTGGCCGACCTTCTCCAGCTTGCGGCCACGACGGAAACCCTCGCGATTGCACTCGACCATGATCAGGCTGCAACCCTTGGCGCCCGCACTCGGGTCGGTCTTGCACACCACCACGACCATGTCGCAAGTCAGGCCGTTGCTGATGAAGGTCTTGCTGCCGTTGATCACCCACTCGTCACCGTCACGCACGGCGGTGGTGCGAATGGCCTTGAGGTCGGAGCCGGTGCCCGGTTCGGTCATGGCCACCGCCAGCACGGTTTCGCCGGAGCAGATTTTCGGCAGCCATTGCTGCTTCTGCTCTTCAGTGCCCAGGCGCACGATGTAGGGGGCGACGATGTCCGAATGCACACCCAGGCTCCAGCCCGAGACACCGGCACGGTACAGCTCTTCGATCAGTACCGCCGAGTGACCGAAGTCGCCACCGCCACCGCCGTATTCGGTGGGCACGGTGAGGCACAACAGGTTATGGCGGCCCGCCTTGAGCCAGGTTTCCCGGTCGACCTGCCCGGCCTCGTCCCACTGCGCCTGCTTGGGCAGGCATTCACGCTCGAAGAAACGCCGCGCGGTTTCACGCAGCATTTCGTGGTCTTCACGGTAGACGGTACGGTTGATGTGCATCGGGATCTCCAGTGGGTTGCCAGGCAGGCACGCGCCTGGTTCGTGGGTCCACTGTATTGGCGGGGGGTGGGTGATGAAGCCACCCGGATCGGGTAGCGGATTGCGGGGGATTTGAACAACGAAAATCAGGCAGGCAACACACCCCCCTGTAGGAGCGAGCCTGCTCGCGATGGCGGCGTCACATTCAACACATCCGTCGTCTGACACTCCGCTATCGCGAGCAGGCTCGCTCCTACAAAGTTTTGTGGTGTGGTTACTTGCGCAGTTCGCGCTTGAGGACTTTGCCCGCCGCCGACAGTGGCAGCTCGTCGCGGAACTCCACGCTCTTGGGGCACTTGTAGCCGGCGATGAATTCACGACAAAACAGCCGCAATTGCTCCTCATCGGCCTGGGCACCGGGCTTGCACACCACCACCGCGTGAACCGCCTCGCCCCACTGCTCATGGGGAACACCGATCACCGCGCACATCGCCACGGCCGGGTGTCGCGACAGTATGTTTTCGACTTCCGCCGAGTAAACGTTTTCCCCACCGCTGACGATCATGTCCTTCAAGCGGTCGACGATGAACAGGTAACCCTGCTCGTCCATCCACGCCGCGTCGCCGGTGTACAGCCACCCGTCGCGCAACGCCCTGGCGGTTTCCTCGGGCTTGTTCCAGTAGCCCTGCATGATGTTCGGTCCGCGCACAATGATCTCGCCCACCGTGCCGCGGGGCACCTCCTGGCCCTGCGGATCGACAATCTTCACGTTAACGCCCAGGCCGCCACGCCCTACCGAGCGTGAAAGGCCGCTGATGCGCGCCTCTGGCGTGTGATTGCACGGCAGATTGCTGGACACCACCGGGCAGGCCTCGGTCAGTCCGTAGGAATGTGAAAGTTCGATGTCCGGCAGTCTGGCCAGCACTTGCCCGACCATATCCCCGGCGCTGGGTGAAGCGCCGTAGGTCAGGCGTTTCAGGCTGCCCAGGTCATACTTGTCAAAGTCAGGATGAGCCAACAGCGCAAGGATCATGGTCGGCACCAGCAACGTCTCGGTGACCCGTTCGTGCTCAATCATCTGCAAGGCCTGCAAGGGGTCGAAACTCGACACCAGCACATGGCTTTCACCGGCCAGAAACTGAATCAGTGCACGGGCCATGCCGGCGACATGGAACAACGGCGCGACATGCATCAACAGGCCGCCGTGGATCGGCGGCATGTCCACCATGCGAGGCATGCACGCCGACCACAGGTTCAGGTGCGACTGCATGACACCCTTGGGAAACCCGGTGGTGCCGCCGGTGTACATGATGCAGGCAAGGTCTTCACCGCCCCGCCCGGCGTCTTGCACTGGCGCAGTCTGGGCAATCAATTGCTCGAAACCCGACATGCCGGCCGGCACGTCACCGTCACCCGCATAAATCAACAGCGGCGCACGACGGGCCCTGGCACAAATGCCTTCGGCCAGCGCTACGAAGTGCTCATCGACGATGAGGATGCCAGTACTGCAATCGTCCAGCGAATAGACGATTTCCGGCACGCTCCAGCGGATGTTCACCGGATTGAGCACCCCGCCGCCCCACCACACGCCCATGATGTATTCCAGGTAGCGGTCGGAGTTCAGCGCCAGCATGCCGACCCGGTCACCGGCCGCCATGCCGAGTTTCTGCAAGGCACCCGCCAGGCGAGCCACCCGTTCGCCAAATTCACGGTAGGTGTGGCGACGCTCGCCATGGATAGTCGCGATGTGGTCCGGGTTCTGTTGCAGCGTGCGTTGCAGGCATTGGGTCATGTACATGCTGTCAGCTCACGCCCCGATCCGTGCCGCGCCAGAACGGTTCACGCAGATCGCGCTTGAGCACCTTGCCCGCACCGGACAACGGCAGTGCAGCACGGAACTCCACGGATTTCGGGGTCTTGTAGCCGGCAATCTGCCGACGGCAGTGTTCAATGATCTGGGCGCTTGCAACCTCGTTGTCCGGCTTGAGCACCACCACCGCGTGCACCGCTTCGCCCCACTGGGCACAAGGAATGCCGATCACTGCGCAGGCGGCGACGGCCGGGTGACTGGCGATGGCGCTTTCCACTTCGCCGGAATACACATTCTCGCCACCGCTGACGATCATGTCCTTGAAGCGGTCGACGATGTAGATGAAGCCATCGGCGTCCATGTAGGCGCCATCGCCGGTGTGCATCCAGCCGCCGCGCAAGGCCTTGGCGGTTTCCTCGGGGTTGTTCCAGTAGCCGAGCATGATGTTCGGGCCGCGCACCACCACTTCGCCGACGGTGCCGCAGGGCACTTCGTTGTCCTGTTCATCGACGATGCGCACCGTGACCCCCAGCCCCGGGCGCCCGGCCGAGCGCAGACGGCCATTGGCGATGCCTTCGGCGCTGTGGTTTTCCGGGCCGTTGGCGGAGATCGGCGGCGCCGCTTCGGTCATGCCGTAGCCTTGGGTGAACTCGACATTCGGCAAGGCCTTGAGCGCCATTTCCAGCAAGGGCACGGCAATCGGCGAAGCGCCATAAGTGAGGCTGCGCAGGCAGCTCAGGTCATGCCTGGCGAAATCGGGGTGCATGATCAGCGCCTGAAGCATGGTCGGCACGATCAGGATATCGGTGATGCGCTCGCGCTCGATGGTGCGCATCACGTCCAGGGCATCGAAGGCCGGAACGAAAATGCTCGGCAGCCCCAGCAGCGAAATCAGGATCACCCGCGACAGCGCCGCCAGGTGGAACATCGGCGCGATGTGCAGGGTCAAGGCGTCCGCCGGCACCGGTACGTCGGCGGCGCGGGCCACGGCAGCGGTCCACAGGTTCATGTGCGACTGCATCACGCCTTTCGGTCGGCCGGTGGTGCCGCCGGTGTACATGATGCTCGCCAGGTCATCGCCGCCGCGAAACGCGTCGTCCACGGGCGTGGCTTCACCAATCAATTGCTCGTAGGACAGCATGCCCTCTGGCAACGGCCCGTCGCCAATGTGAATCAGCAATGGCCGCACCCTGGCGCTGCCGGCAATGCCTTCGGCCAGGGGCAGGAAGGTGTCGTCGATCAGCAGGATGCGGGTGTCGCAGTCGTCCAGCGAATAGACGATTTCCGGCACGCTCCAGCGAATGTTCACCGGGTTGACCACGCCACCGCCCCACCAGGTCGCCAGGAAATACTCAAGGAACCGGTCGGAGTTCAGGCCCAGCAGACCGACGCGATCGCCGGTCTGCATCCCCAGTTGCTGCAAGGCCCCGGCCAGGCGAGCCACCCGGTCGGCCAGTTCGGCATAGGTGCGGCGGCGGTCGCGAAAGACCGTCGCCACGGCATGGGGACGTTGCTGCAGCACGCGGTGCAGGCCTTGGGTCAGATACATGAGGTTCTCCTGTGAATTATTGTTGTCAGGTAACGAACGCGACTCTGGGGATCAGGTACCGGTGTATTTCGGCGAACGCTGCTCGACCTGTGCCATGCGCCCTTCGGCGTGATCTTCGCTGTCGCGCAGCAAGCCCCAGTGCAGATGGGCCTGGGTGACGAAGTCCCGGGGTGCGAGATGGGCGCTCTGCAAGGCCAGGCGCTTGATCGACTGCACCGCGAGCGGGCCGTTGGCGGCAATGCGCTCGGCCAGCTCCAGCGCCGCTGGCAGCAGACGGTCCCTGGGCAACAGATCGATGATCAAACCGATGTCCAAGGCCTGCCCGGCGTTGATCGATTCCCCGGTCAGCGCCATTTTCATGGCATGGGCCGCTGGAATTGCGCGCAGCAAGTACTGCACGCCACCGGCCGCCGGAATGGTCGCGTCGCACACCTCAGGCAAGCCGAACGTGGCGCTGGCCGAGGCAATGCGCAGATCGCATTGCAGCGCCAGCTCAAGACCGCCACCCAGGCAGGCACCATTGATGGCGGCAATCACCGGTTTCCAGATGTCCAGGTCACTGAGGTCGAACAGCCGGCTGTAGCCGCCCTCCTCGGCTTCGGTTTCGCGGCTTTTGAAGTTGCCGGCAACAAAACCGGATGCCGCCAGCAACGACTCCTTGTGGCTTGCTCCGCTGCAAAACGCGCGCTCGCCGGCACCGGTCAGGACGATCACCCGCACCTGCTCGTCATCCTGGCAGGCACCCAGGGTCTTGCGCAGGTGCATCAGATCGCTGACGGTCAGCGCGTTGTTCGACTGTTGCGCATCGAGCGTGATGAGTGCCACGTGATCGATGATCTTGAACTGAATGGCCATGGTGTAACTCCTGCGCTGCGCGATTCTTCATGTTGTTTTTCAGGCGCCAAAACCCAGGCCCAGTTCACGCAAGCGCTCGATGGCCGCGGTGTCGAAGCCCCAGTCGCGCAGTGCCGCACCGCCATGCTCACCACGCTCGGGCGCCGGTTGCGGTTGCGCCGATGGCGTGCCGAGGAAACGCGGAGCCGGAACCGGTTGCACCACCCCGTCGACCTCGATGAAGCTGCCACGGGCAATGCCGTGTGGGTGCCTGGCCGCTTCGGCGAGCCCAAGCACCGGCGCAACGCAGGCGTCGCTGCCTTCGAAGGCCTCCTCCCACTGCTTGCGGGTACGACCGAAGAACGCAGCGGTGAGTGCCTCACGCAACCGTGGCCAACCCGCCCGGTCGTGCTGACTGGGCAGGTCTGCGTTGGAAAGCCCGAGAATGTCCAGCATCTGCCCATAAAAGCGCGATTCAATCGGCCCGATCGCCATGTACTGGCCGTCGCGGGTTTCGTAGGTGTCGTACCAGGGCGCACCGCCATCGAGCAGGTTGCTGCCGCGCTGTTCTTTCCAGTGACCACCAGCCAGCAGGCCCCAGATCACCGAGCCCAGCTGCGCCGCACCTTCGGTCATCGCCGCATCGACCACCTGCCCGGTGCCGCCGCGCTGCACATTGAGCAGCGCCGCCAGTACGCCCATCGCCAGCAACATGCCGCCACCGCCGTAGTCACCCACCAGGTTCAGCGGCGGCACCGGCCGACCACCGGCCGGGCCAATACTCGACAGCACACCCGACAAGGCGATGTAGTTCAGGTCATGGCCGGCGCGGTCGGCCATCGGGCCGGTCTGGCCCCAGCCGGTCATACGGGCGTAGACCAGACGCGGATTGCGCAGTAGTGCGACTTCCGGGCCGAGGCCCAGGCGCTCCATCGTGCCGGGGCGAAACCCTTCAATCACCACGTCGGCGCGTTCAATCAATTGCAGCGCGACGGCGACACTGTCGGGGTGTTTCAGGTCGAGGGTGACCGAACGGCGGTTGCGCCCGGTGATGTCCGCGCGCTTGCCCTCAAGCTTCGGCCCCAGGTCACTGGCCTTCTGCGGCCGGTCGATGCGCACCACGTCGGCACCCATGTCGGCCAACAGCATGGTGCCAAACGGCGCCGGCCCGATTGCCTCAAACTCCACCACCCGAATGCCGCTCAGTACGCCCATCGCCAACGCTCCGTGATTCTTCTGGAGCGCCAGCAGCACTCCTATTGTTGTGCCATCCAGTAGATCAATCCCGGCCCCACCGACCACCACCCGCATCGGGTGGTGGCCGCCAAAGACAGGGTCATCCCGCCCATGGTCTGGGTTACACTCGATGAGATTCGGCGCACTCACAAAACAAAAAAGAATCGGACAGCCCCATGGATAAACACCGCAAGTCCAATGCATCGGACACCCATGCCAGCCAGGTCTTCAATCCGGTTCAGTCCCCGATCGTCAGTACCAAACTGACTCCGCCGCGCAGCGCGGGGCGCCTGATTTCCCGCGAGCGCCTGCAGGAGCAAATGCTCAAGGCCCGCCGCCTGCGTTGCATCGTGCTCAAGGGGCCGGCCGGGTGTGGCAAGACTTCGACCCTGATTGCCTGGCGCCAGGCGCTGTTGCCGCTGGGGTTCGATGTGGCGTGGCTGACGCTGTCGGCCGATGACAACGAACTGGCGCGCTTTCTTGACTATCTGTTGGCGAGCCTCGGCCAGATCGACCCGACGCTCGTGCGCGAAGCGACTCAACTGGAAGGTCGCGGCATCGACAGCGAAGCCGTGGAACGCACTGTCATCACTCTGGTGCGCAGCATTGCCAGCCGTGGCCGTGAGCTGGTGCTGGTACTCGACGACCTGCACCACCTGACAGACGTGGGCATTCATCAGGCCCTGCAATGGCTGATCGACTACGCCCCGGCCAACCTGCACCTGGCGCTGGTATCGCGCAGCGTCGTGCCGCTGTCCCTGGCGCGGTTGCGCAGCCAGGAACTGGTGCTGGAGCTGAACCTGCGGGACTTGCGTTTCACCGCCGCCGAATCCGAACAGTTCCTAAAGGCGCAGTTGGGCGAGATCAGCGCCCGGGACGCCCGGATGATGCATGACCTGACCGATGGCTGGGTCGCCGGCCTGCAACTGCTTGCCGTCAGCCGCAAAAAGAATCGCCCGCCTGCCGCCACAGAGGCAACGTCGGTGCAAGCGCAGCTACGGGACGATCAAGCCTTCGCCAGGTTTTTCGAAGTCGAAGTGTTGTCCCACCTGTCACCGACCGACCTGGACCTGTTGCTGCTCATGGCCGTGTGCAACCGTTTCTGCGCCTCGTTGTGCGCGGCCTTGAGCGGTCACCCGCAGGTGGTTGCCGAGGCGAACGCGCTGCTGACGCGGCTGGAGCGGGACAACCTGTTCCTGATTCCGGTGGACAGCGCCGAGCGCGAAACCTGGTATCGCCTGCACCCATTGCTGCGCGAAACCCTGCTCAAGTATTTCGACTCGCGAAGCCACGCCGAGCAGCAAGCGGTGCACGTTCGCGCATGGAACTGGTTCCGCGAGCACAATCACCTGGATGAAGCGGTGCACCATGCGGTCATGGGCGGCGACCCGTCGGCCGCCGCCGATCTGGTGGAACAACACTGCGAGGCGCTGTACGCCCATGGCGACCTGCGCATGTTGATCGAGTTGGTGCGGCTGTTGCCGGTCGAACAGGTACAGGCCCGAGTCAAGCTGCGCATTCTCAAGACGCGGATGCAGCTGTATGCCAGGGACTTCGTGGCCTGCACCGCCAGCCTCGAACAACTGTTTCGCGACGTTCCCGAGAGCGAAGTCCATGACCGCTTCATGATCTCGCTGCTGCGCGCCTCTTTGGCCCTGCAGCGGGATGACACCGATGCGGCCATGACGGTCCTGCCGCAATTGCTCAACCCGCCTGCGGGCAGCAACAGCGTGGCCATCGGCTCCTGTGCCAACATCCTGTCCTGGCTGTACATGCACCGCGGTGAATACGAAAAGGCCCGGCAGGTGCAACTCGACCGGCCGAACCTGCTGATCAATGGCCAGCCTCTGTTGGGGACCACGGCGGGCAGCCTTCAGGGTCGTTGCCTGATCGGCTTGAGCCTGGCCCTTGAAGGCCAGATGACCCAGGCGGAACGGGTTTACCGCGATGTGTTGCATGAAGCCGGCCAATGCGGCAAGGGCGGTGCCGACGCGACTTATCTCTCCGCTGCGCTGCTTGGCGAAGTGCTGTACGAAACCAACGACCTCGACGCCGCGTTCAAGATGCTCTCGGGCTGGATCGACATTCTCGAACGGATCTCGATTCCCGATTCCGTGCTGCGTGTGCTGCAAGTGCTGTGGAATGTGCAATGGCTGGCGGGCAACCATCAGGAGGCCCTGGCGTTCGTCGAGCGCCTTGATGAGTACGCGATCAAACTCGGCCTGGAGCGCCTGCAAGCCTACTGCCTGACCTGGCAGGTGCGCTGGTTGCTGACACTCGGGGAAACCGCACAAGCCCAGGCCAAGCTGGCGCGCCTGGATGCCATCGACGCGCGCCACCCGGACGCCGGGCACACGGCACTCAAGGAAATCCACATCCTGGCCGAGAACGCCCGCGCTCGCTGGCAACTGGCGCAGGGCGACCTGGACGGCGCCTTCGCACGCATAGAGCAGCTGATCCAAACCTGTGAAAGGCACCGCCGCCAACTTGGAGCGGTACGCCTGATGGTGCTCAGTGCCGTGATCGAGTCCGAACGGGGTCACCATGAGCAGGCGCGGGACAAGGTCATGGAGGCGCTGCGCCGAGGGCAACGCTTCGGCCTGGTGCGCAGCCTCATCGACGCCCATCCGGACGGGTTGAAACTGATCTGCGATATCACCAGCCGGGAAGTCCTGGACCCGGTACTGGCGTTTTATGTCGAACGCTTGCAGGCCGCCGGGGCCACAGCGCCTGCGGTCTCGAAAACCAAGCCCGCGACGGCGGCAACCAGCAAACCGCTGGCGGCCGGGATCGAGCCCTTGAGCGAACGGGAGATCGAAGTGGTTCGACTGCTGGCCCAGGCCCTGCCCAACAAGAAAATCGCCCGCGCGCTGGGGCTGTCCCCGGAAACCGTGAAATGGCACCTGAGCCATATCTACAGCAAGCTCGGCGTCAGCAGCCGCGATGAAGCGGTGGCGCGGGTGCGGGATCTGGAATCGCAGGGTGATCCAGGCACTGGTACTCACTAACTGCCAATAGAGAAACCTGTGGGAGCGGGCTTGCCCGCGAAGGCGGTGTGTCAGTCAACACAGATGTTGAATTTGCTGGCCTCTTCGCGGGCAAGCCCGCTCCCACAGGGATTGTGTTGTCTTCAGTGATTTTTTAACCGCCACCCACCTCGGGTGGCGTTCACTCGCGCCCCCCCACCTATCGTAACCCTCAGATCACAGGCGCAGTTCGCGCCTTGCGTAAGCGCTCGGCCTATGGCCGGCCTGGCATTTTTGAGGAGTCTTGCGTGCACATCGCCCGAACCGTTTTCCGCGACGACCATGAGATGTTCCGCACCACCGTGCGCCGTTTTTTCGAGCGTGAATGCCTGCCGCGCCAGGCCGCCTGGGACAAGGCCGGTCAGGTCGACCGGGAAACCTGGCTCAAGGCCGGCCGCGAAGGCCTGCTCGGCATCACCCTGCCCACTGAATACGGTGGTGGCGGCGGCGATTTCGGCCACTGCGCGGTGTTCAACGAAGAGTTCGCCCGGGCTGGCGTGAGCGGCGCCTACTTCGGCATGCACTCCGACGTGATCGCCCCCTACATCAACCGTTGCGGCAACGAAGAACAGAAACAGAAATGGCTGCCGGGCATCTGCGCAGGCGAAATCATCCTCGCCATCGCCATGACCGAACCCGGTACCGGCAGCGACCTCAAGGCCGTGCGCACCACCGCCGTGCGCGATGGCGACGAGTACGTGATCAATGGCAGCAAGACCTTCATCAGCAACGGCCTGACCGCCGACCTGGTGATCGTCGTGTGCAAAACCGACCCGGCCGCTGGCGCCAAGGGCATCAGCCTGATTGCCGTGGAAACCGGCCGCGCCGGTTTCAAGCATGGCCGCAAGCTGGAAAAGGTCGGCCAGCACGCCCAGGACACCGCCGAACTGTTCTTCGACAACGTCCGCGTGCCGGTGGGCAACCGTCTGGGCGAGGAAGGCCTGGGCTTCAGCTACCTGATGGGTGAGCTGCCGCAAGAGCGTTTCTCCATCGCCGTGTCCGCCGCCGCCAAGCTTGAGCGCCTGCTGGAGCAGACCATCGAGTATGTGAAAGACCGCAAGGCCTTCAACCAGACCGTGTGGGACTTCCAGAACAGCAAATTCAAACTCGCCGACATCAAGGCCCAGGCCACCGCCCTGCGGGTGATGGTCGACTACTACCTGGGCGAACACATGCGCCGCCGGCTGACCCTCGAAGAAGCCGCCATCGCCAAGCTCCACACCACCGAAACCCTGTGGAAATGCATCGACGACATGGTCCAGCTGCACGGCGGCTACGGCTACATGATGGAGTACCCGATTGCCCGCGCGTTCGTCGACATGCGCGTCAACCGCATCTACGGCGGTACCAGTGAAGTCATGCGCGAAATGATCGCGCGCAAGCTCTGAACCTCTCAAACAACAAGGAAAACAACGATGAGCAATAAAGTGTTCGTTGCTGGCGTCGGCATGATCCAGTTCAAGAAACCGGGGACCAACGAGCCCTACGACATCATGGGTGAACAGGCGATTCGCCTGGCCCTGGCCGATTGCGGGCTGGACTTCAGTGACATCCAGCAGGCCTACGCCGGCTACGTCTACGGCGACTCCACCTGCGGCCAGAAAGCCCTGTACCGCGTGGGCATGACCGGCATCCCTCTGATCAACGTCAACAACAACTGCGCCACCGGCTCCAGCGCGCTGTTCCTGGCCCGGCAGGCCGTGGCCAGCGGTGCGGTGGACTGCGCCCTGGCATTCGGCTTCGAACAGATGAATCCGGGCGCATTGAAGTCCGCCTGGACCGACCGCGCCCCGGCCACCGAGCGCGCCCTCAAGCTGACCAACGAACTGGTGGGCATGCCCGACCTGCCGACCGCCATCCGCCAGTTCGCCGGTGCCGGTTACGCGCACATGCAGAAGTACGGCACCCGGCTGGAAACCTTCGCCAAAATCCGCGCCAAGGCCAGCCGCCATGCCGCCAACAACCCGCTGGCCGTATTCCGCAACGTAGTCACCCCGGAAGAAGTCCTGGCTGCGCCAATGTTGTGGGAAGGCGTGCTGACCCGCCTGATGGCCTGCCCGCCAACCTGTGGCGCCGCTGCGAGCATCGTAGTGTCCGAGTCCTTCGCGAAAAAGCATGGCCTGCGCACCGACGTGCTGATGGCCGGGCAGGCCCTGACCACCGACCTGCCGAGCACCTACGACGCCAAGGACATGATCCGCGTGGTCGGTTTCGACATGACGCGCATGGCAGCGGACATCGCCTACAACCAGGCGGGCATCGGTCCACAAGACATCGACGTGATCGAACTGCACGACTGCTTCGCCCAGAACGAGCTGCTGACCTACGAAGGCCTCGGCTTGTGCGCTGAAGGCGGCGCCGAGCAACTGGTCAACGACGGCGACAACACCTACGGCGGCAAGTGGGTAACCAACCCCTCCGGTGGCCTGCTCTCCAAGGGTCACCCGCTGGGCGCCACCGGCCTGGCCCAGTGCTACGAGCTGACCCACCAACTGCGCGGCACCGCCGAACAGCGCCAGGTGCCGAACGCGCGCATCGCCGTGCAGCACAACCTCGGTCTTGGCGGCGCCTGCGTCGTCACCGTGTACCAGAAAAACTGAAGCGACCGGGTAATCAAGGAGTCACTCAGATGATCGACAAAAAACACATCGGCAGACAACTGCCCACCTTCCTCGCCACCGCCGAAGCCGGGCAACTGCGCTTCTTCGCCAAGGCCACCGGAGAAACCAACCCGGTCTACTTCGACGAGCAGGCCGCTCGCGATGCGGGGCATCCGAACCTGCCGTTGCCACCGACCTTTCTGTTCTCGCTGGAATTCCAGATCCCGTCCAACGCCTGGCGCTTTGAGCTGGGCATCGTCACCGCACGCATCCTGCACGGTGAGGAGTCGTTCCGTTATCACCGCATGGCCTATGCCGGCGACACCCTGCGCTTCGACGTGCGCATCGCCGACATCTACGACAAAAAAGGCGGCGCACTGGAATTCGTGGTGCGCGAGACCCGAGTCACCAACCAGCACGGTGAGCACGTCGCGGACCTGCGCAGCGTGCTCGTGCAGCGCAACAGCTGAAGCGGAGAATCCTGATGAACGCGATTAGCCTGGAAAAAATCAACATCGGCGACACCCTGCCACCGCTGGCGCTGCCGCCGATAAACCGCACCACCCTGGCGCTGTTTGCCGGTGCGTCGGGCGACCACAACGCCATTCACATCGACACCGATTACGCGCGCAAAGCCGGCATGGCCGACGTGTTCGCCCACGGCATGTTGTCGATGGCCTACCTCGGTCGCCTGCTGACCCAGTGGGTCGATCAGCGTCAGTTGCGCGAGTTCGGCGTGCGCTTTCTCGGCATCACCCACCTGGGTCATCAGATCACCTGCACCGGCACCGTCGTCGAGCGCTTTGAAGTCGACGGCGAGCAACGCATCAAGGTCGAAGTGCGCACCACCAACCAATACGGCGACACCAAAATTGTTGGTGACGCTGTGATCGCTCTGTAAACAAACCCAAGAATTGAGGAGCAACACCCCATGGCAAAACTCGAAGGCAAAGTCGCACTGGTCACCGGTTCCGGTCGTGGCATCGGCCAGCAGATCGCCCTGAAACTGGCAAACGAAGGCGCGCGCATCGTGATCAACGACCTGGACGCCGATCCGGCCCATGAAACCGCAGAACTGATCCGCAAGATGGGTGGCGAAGCCGCGGTGTGCCACGGCAACGTCAGCGCCCCGGATTTCGCCGAGCGCTACATCAAGACCGCGATGGACAACTTCAACGGCATCGACATCGTCGTCAACAACGCCGGCTACACCTGGGACGACGTGATCCAGAAGATGACCGACGAGCAGTGGTACGCGATTCTCGACTGCCACATGACCGCACCGTTCCGCATCCTGCGTGCCGCCTACCCGATCATCAAGGCGCAGGCCCAGGCGGACGCCGCAGCAGAGCGCGAAGTGTTCCGCAAAGTGGTGAACATCTCGTCAGTGTCGGCGCTCAACGGCAATGCCGGGCAGATGAACTACTCCTCGGCCAAGGCCGGTGTACTGGGCATGACCCGCGCGCTGGCCCGGGAATGGGGCCGCTTCAAGGTCAACGTCAACGCCGTGGCCTTCGGTTTCATCGAAACCCGCATGACCAGCGCCGACGCCCATGCCGGTGCCACCGTGAACATCGAAGGCCGCGACATCCGTGTCGGCATCAGCCCGGAAGCGGCCAAATCGTTTGCCCAGCGCAACCCGCTGGGCCGCCCGGGCACCACGAAGGAAGCGGCCGACGCCGTGTACCTGTTCTGCTCGCCGGAGTCGAACTACATCACGGCCCAGACCATCGCGGTGGCCGGCAATCTGCAGTAACCGACAAGCACCAAGCAAAACCACTGTGGCGAGGGAGCTTGCTCCCGCTGGGCTGCGAAGCGGCCCCCGACAATCTGTCAGTTGCTGCGTATCGGCAGAGATACGACTGCTTCGCAGCCGAACGGGAGCAAGCTCCCTCGCCACAACTGCCCCCTCGCCACATTGGCTCTGCTGACTTTGAGATCGATGACCGCAGGATCACACCATGAACATGACTGAAACCAATATCCGCCAGGCCGCCATCAAACTGATCTCGCGTAATGGCTACGGCTCGATGAGCCTTCGGCAGCTGGCGGCTGAATCGGGGATCAACCCCTCGACGCTGTACCTCTATTACCAAGGCAAAGGCGAGTTGCTGCTGGAGCTGGTTCTGGAATATTTCCAGGGGTTGTCCCAGGCATGGGCACGCAGCCGCCCCGCCGTTGCGCGGGCCGATACGAAACTGCGCACGTTCATCGCCTGCCATGTGCGTTATCACCTGGAACATCAGGATCAGGCCATTCTCGGCAACCTGGAATTGCGAAGCCTGGATGAACAATCCCTGACCCAGGTCCACCAGGCGCGACGGGTTTACCTCAAGGGTCTGCAAGATCTGCTGGAGCAAGGCGTGCGTGAAGGCTCGCTCAGCTGCGCCGAACCCAAACTGATGGCGCGCACCCTGTTCAACATGCTGACGCATGCCTGTGTCTGGTATCAGGCCGATGGCCGCTGGAGCGTCGACGACGTGATCCGCCATTACTCGGAACTGGTGCTGAAAATGCTCGGTGCCGTGCCCATCGCATCACCTCGCACAACCGTGCGCCGTGCAGCCATTACACGCCGCACTATGCCGATGGAGGCAGTTTCATGAGCGACCTCATGCAGCCCTTTTCCATGGCCGGCAAAACCGTATTGGTAGCCGATGCCACCACCCGGCTCGGCGCCCATTTCGCCCGGCTGATCAGCCTCGCCGGCGCCCGTGTGGCCCTCGGCGCGCAATACCCTGCGCAACTTGAGCAGCTGGTAGCCGACCTGCGCTGGGAGGGTGGTGAAGTGCTGATCGTCAGCCTCGACAGCGCCCGCCGTCCCAGCATCGAAGCGGCGCTTGAGGCCGTCGAGGAACGCTTCGGCAGCATCGATGTACTGATCAACAACAGCGCCGAGCGTGAGCATGTGGTGCTGAACAATCACCTGGTCCATTGCACCAGCCTGCACATGATCAAGGCCGAACGTGGCGGCAGCATCGTCAACATCGAACCGCCGCCCCGACCGATCAGTGAGCCCAACCCTTGTTTGCGCTCCAACAGCAGCCTGATCCGCATGAGCCGGGCCATGGCCCAGTCACTGACGCCGCACCGGATCCGGGTCAATGTGATTGCCGCCGGACGCGGCAACGACGCGGGTCTGCAGGAACTCAACGGTCCCTTGCTGTTGCTGGCCAGTGGCGCGGGTGCCAGCGTCACCGGTGCGGTGTTGCATATCGACAACCACGCCACCTGATATGGGTGGCGTTTAGTTTCTGACGCCCCTTGAACATCGGAACCGGTCGCCCTGCGCGACGCCCGTCAACAAGGAGCCAGTCAGATGACTCGCATAAAAAAGTGGCTGCCGAAACTCGCCTTGGTGGCGACAACGGTCATGGCAATGGCGGCGAATGCCGCTGACAAACCCAACATCCTGGTGATCTTCGGCGATGACATCGGCCAGACCAACATCAGCGCCTATTCCATGGGTGTGGTCGGCTACAAGACACCGAACATTGATCGCATCGCTCACGAAGGCATGCTGTTCACCGACTACTACGCGGAGAACAGCTGCACCGCCGGGCGCTCTTCGTTCATCACCGGCCAGTCACCGCTGCGCACCGGCCTGACCAAGGTCGGCGTGCCAGGGGCGCCGATCGGTATCCAGAAGCGCGACATCACCCTCGCCCAGGCCCTCAAGTCCCAGGGTTACGCCACCGGCCAGTTCGGCAAGAATCACCTCGGCGACCGCGACGAATATCTGCCGACCAACCACGGCTTCGACGAGTTCTTCGGCAACCTGTACCACCTCAACGCCGAAGAAGAACCCGAGCGCCCGTACTGGCCCAAGGACGACCCGGACTTCGTCAAATCCCGGACTCCCCGTGGCGTGATCCACAGCTACGCCGACGGCAAGATCGAGGACACCGGCGCACTGACCACCAAGCGCATGGAAACCATCGACGACGAAACCACCGCCGCCGCGCAAACGTTCATCGAGAAACAGGCCAGGGCCGACAAGCCGTTCTTCGTCTGGATGAACACCACCCGCATGCATGTGTTCACCCACGTGCGTGAATCGATGAAAGGCCAGAGCGGCATGCCCGGCAACGATTACGCCGATGGCATGATCGAGCACGACGGCGACGTCGGCAAACTGCTGCAGACCCTCGACGACCTGAAGATCACCGACAACACCATCGTCGTCTACACCACCGACAACGGCCCGAACCAGTTCTCCTGGCCGGACGCGGCGACCACGCCGTTCCGTAACGAGAAGAACTCCAACTGGGAGGGTGCCTATCGCGTACCGGCGATTGTGCGTTGGCCGGGCAAGATCAAGGCCGGTGAAGTGTCCAACGAGATGTTTTCGGGCATGGACTGGTTCCCTACCCTGCTCGCGGCGGCTGGCGATACCGAGGTGAAGGACAAGCTGTTGAAAGGCTGGTCACCTATCTCGGGCGGCACCAGTTTCAAGGTGCACCTGGACGGCTACAACCAGTTGCCCTACCTGACTGGCCAACAGCCTAAAGGGCAACGCCGCGAGTTCTACTACTTCAACGACGACGGCGTGCTGGTGTCCATGCGCTTCGACAACTGGAAAGTGGTCTTCGCCGAACAGCGCGAACCGGGTGGTTTTGCGGTATGGAGCAGCCCGTTCGTGCCGCTGCGGGTGCCCAAGCTGTTCAACCTGCGCATGGACCCGTATGAGCGGGCTGACCTGGTCTCGGACCAGTACAACGACTGGCTCGTGAAGAACTCCTACCTGCTGGCCGCAGGTGTGGCCAAGGCTGCGCGCTTCCTGCAGACCTTCATCGAGTACCCGCCGAGCCAGAAACCCGCCAGTTTCAGCGTTGATCAGATTCGCGCGGCGGTCGATGCGAAAATCGAAGAGAGGCAGAAAAACCAGGCCAAACCCTAAGCGCCTCTCCAAGCCGACGCCGACTGAATGCCAACGGCCAACCCGCCCAGGTGAAATTAAGCTTGGGCTAAGGTTGTTCCTTTAATCTTCGACACTTTCGGGTCGTCGAGCATTTCGAAGATGGGTAGTGTCGATACAAACGCCAAACCTCCGTTCAGCATCGTTCTGGTTAATTACAAAACCCCGGAGCTCACCAGGATCTGCCTGGAGCTGTTGCAGGAGCATGTCCAAAAAGCCGGCATTGCGGTCTGGGTGGTCGACAACGGTTCGGCGGACGCCAGCGTCGAATATTTGCGCTCGCTCGACTGGATCAACCTGATCGAGCGCGATGCCCCTACCAAAGAGCCGGGGCACATCGCCCACGGCAAAGCGCTGGACATGGCGCTGGCCAGGGTCAGCACCGACTATCTGTTCCTCATGCACACCGACACGTTCGTCTTCGATGCAAACGTCTTTGCGATGATGATGGAGCACTGCACCAAGGATCAAAACGTCATCGCGGTCGGTTGCACCGAGCAACTCAACCGCGGACTGCCAAGGACCGCGTGGCGCTTCACTTCACGCCTGATCAAGCACCACTACCGACGCTTGAAGCAATCGCTGGGCCTGCGATCAAAGGAGCCGAAACCCTACCGGGAAACCTACGTGAAAAGCTTTTGCACGCTGTGGAATGGCAGACTGATGAAGCAGCAGGGATTGCATTTTCAGATCGATGACCGTGTGCCCGGTTATGAGCTGCAAGACCGCGTGATCGGGCTTGGCTACAAAGTCGTGTTTCTTTCGCCCGGCAAAATCTTCAAGTACCTGGATCACGTCCAGTCCGGCACCGTCGCCGCTGCGGGCGGCTATGGCCAAGATCACCGGCGGACCAAAATGTACCAAGACATTCTCAAGCGCTTCGGTGCGACCAACTCCTCGATGTCTTGAATAAACCCGCGCCCACAAAAAAGCCCACTGATCGTTGCCGGATCAGTGGGCTTTTGTGCATCAGGCTAACGCTGATTCACTGCTTCATGATGAACGTCGCCAGGCTTTTCAGGTCGTCCGAGCTCAACTGCGCGAACGGTGGCATGGGCACATCCCCCCACTTTCCGCTACCGCCGTGCTGAATGCTCGACATGACCCGGGCCAGCCCCTGCGGGTCATTGGCATACTTGGCCGCCACATCGTGATAGGCCGGGCCGACGACCTTATGATCGACCGCGTGACAGGACAGGCAGGCGTTGTCCTGGAGCAAGGCCGAGGCAACTTTCGCTACCGACACCGTGGGTGGCTGATCCGCCGGCGGGTTGGAGACAGCCTGAACATCGGCATCGCTCGCCTTCGCACTGCCGTAAGTCACCGCCAGGTAAGCACCGATAACACTCACATCCTGGTCGCTGATCGGAGCGCCGTACACGTGCTGCATCTTGCCCGCTTCGGCGGTCCACTGCGCCAGGCTCATGCCCGGCGGCTGGAAGTTGATGTAATCGGCCGAATGGCAGACAGAACACTTCTGCTGCGCCAAAGCGTAGCCAGGCATCGTGCTGGGCTTGAACACCGCCGTTTCAGGCGGCAGCGTAATGGACAGCGGCGCGGCGCCAGCCAGGGTGGTGAGAAAAACCGGAGCCGCGCAGAGCAAGGCGGTCATGCATTTCACAAGTTTCATGCGGCCCTCCTCAGGCGACGGTCACGTGGGTGGTTTCGACGACGTGGCGGCGGTAGCCAGCGGGGTTCCAGTCGGCTTGCAGCGGCTGCGTCTCGCCGGCACTGTTGCTGGCTCGCACCATCAACAGAGTGGCGCCCTTGCCGGTAAAGGTGATCGGCAGTGTCCACTCACGAAAGGAGTAACGGCCAAGGTCCTGCCCGAGTTGGGTCTCGCGCCAGGTTTTTCCACCGTCGATCGACACCTCAACCTTGTTGACCCCAACGCCCCCGTCGAAAGCGATGCCCTTGAGCAGCACGCTTTTGTTCAGCGGCAATACATCGCCGTGTTTAACGCTGGTGATGAAACTGCGCACCGGCAATTTGGAAATCGGCACGGTTTTCGCCGCCGTGGTGCCGGGGGCAATGCAGAAGCAATCGTTGTCTGGAACCCGGTACCCCTTGGCCATGAAGAAACCGTCGAAGGTATGGTCGACGACTTCGATCTCACTCAGGTGCTTGACCCAGTACGTGCCGAAATAGCCTGGCACCACCAGGCGAATCGGGTAACCGTTGAGAAATGGCAGGTCGGTGCCATTCATCGACCAGGCGATTATCGGCTCGCCGTCCATGGCATGGCTGATGTCCAGCGCCTTGATGTACTCCGGCGTGCTTGGCAGCACCGGTTTATCGAGCCCACGGAAGGTCACTTGTTTGGCCTCGGCTTTTACCCCCGCCTTTTCCAGCACAGCCTTGAGCGGTACCCCCACCCACCGCGCATTGCCCATTGAGCCATTGCCCAACTGAGCGCCGAACACCCGGGGCATCGAGAAGCCACGGCTGTTGCCCGAACATTGATTCACGGCGACCACTTCAACCGGTTCGGCAAGGGCCTTGAGCTCGGCAAGGGACAGTGACAACGGCGTGTCGACCGTGCCCTTGATCGTCAGGCGGTAGCTGTCCGGATCGATGCTGGTCGGGAAATTGGCCAAGTGGTAACGCACGAAAAAGGCGTCATTAGGCGTGATCGGCCCTTCGTTGAAGACGGGGAATGGCGTCTCCAGATGCGGCGGCCGCGTGGTCACCAGGGTCAACGGGCGTTTTTGCGGGTATTGCACCAGCGGTCGTGGGCCGGCGGCAAAGGTCACTTCCTCCGCGGATTCGCTGGCCGCTGCGGATTCGTCGGCTGCCCTGGCCAGGCTTGCCAACGGCGAGGCCGCCAAAGCCAGAGTGAAAGCATCGCGTAAAACCCGCCGACGGGTCGGTTTGCTGTTGTCTACAAAGCTGAACTTCATTCTGCGCTCTCTATGATTTGTTTTATTGAGATGCAACTGACTGTGGGAGCGAGCTTGCTCGCGATGTCGTTAACGATAGCGCGTGCTTACTGACTAACCGTAGCGCACTTGAGTCAATCGTCGGAACGCCGCCCGGAGCAAGCTCGCTCCTACAAATTCCCGCCAGGGCGGAGAGGTATCAGGCTTACGGTTTCGCCTTACCGTGGTCGGTAAACAAATCAGTATCGTCAGGGCCAAACTGTCTGCTTCTCATTGAGCGTCAGTGACTTGACAATTGATGACAGGACCCCCCGTTATGGACGGCGTAGACACTCCGGGTTCAAAGCGCTGCCTGTGCCATCGCCCACAAAAAAGCCCACTGACCGTCGCCGGTTCAGTGGGCTTTTTTTGATCCGGTCTCTAGTTACAGAGCCATATCACTCGCAGCATTAGCCTTCGGTGCCTTAACAGCAGTGTCGACAGTCACTGGTGTCACGGCCGGTGCGATCACCGCGGGTGGCGGAGTCAGTTCCAGCACCTTGGCGGTGTAGGCCCACTCTTCAGCGACTTTCTCAGGGCTGGCGTTCAGCTGAGTGCCGTAGCTCGGTACGATCTGGTGCAGTTTTGCCTGCCAGTCAGGGGTCGCGACCTTGTCCTTGAAGACTTTCTGCAGCACGGTCAGCATGATCGGTGCAGCGGTCGATGCGCCTGGGGAGGCGCCCAGCAGGCCGGCGATGCTGCCGTCTTGGGAAGCGACGATTTCGGTGCCCAGTTTCAGCACGCCACCGGCGGCTTCGTCACGCTTGATGATCTGCACGCGCTGGCCGGCTTGCCACAGGCGCCAGTCTTCAGCCTTGGCGTTCGGGAAGTACTCTTTCAGAGCGTTCATGCGGTCTTCGTCAGACAGCATCAGCTGGCCTGCAAGGTACTCGACCAGCGGGTATTCCTTGATGCCGACCTTGGTCATTGGCCACACGTTGTGCGTGGTCGTGGTGGTCAGCAGGTCCAGGTACGAACCTTCTTTCAGGAACTTGGTGCTGAAGGTCGCGAATGGGCCAAACAGGATCACGCGCTTGCCGTCCAGCACGCGGGTGTCCAGGTGCGGAACCGACATCGGCGGAGCGCCAACAGAGGCTTTGCCGTAGGCCTTGGCCAGGTGTTGCTCGGCGATGGTCGGGTTCTCGGTCACCAGGAACGAGCCTCCTACCGGGAAGCCTGCGTATTCCTTGGCTTCAGGAATGCCGGACTTCTGCAGCAGGTGCAGGGCACCGCCGCCGGCGCCGATGAACACGAACTTGGCGTCGGTTTCGGTCTTGCTACCGTCTTTGAGGTTCTTGTAGCTGACGCGCCAGCTGCCGTCTTCGTTCTTGGTGATGTCCTGCACTTCGCTGGACAGCTTCAAGTCGAACTTCGGTGTGGTTTGCAGGTGTGCAACGAACTGGCGGGTGATTTCGCCGAAGTTCACGTCAGTACCCAGCGGACTCCAGGTGGCCGCGATCTTCTGGCTCGGGTCACGCCCTTCCATCATCAGCGGCACCCACTGCTTGATCACAGCCGGGTCTTCGGAGTACTGCATGCCAGCGAACAGCGGGCTCGCTTGCAGGGCTTCGTAGCGTTTTTTCAGGAACTTGATGTTGTCATCACCCCACACGAAGCTCATGTGCGGCGTGGAGTTGATGAACGAACGCGGGTTCTTCAGCACGCCTTGCTGAACCTGCCAGGCCCAGAACTGACGGGAGATCTGGAACGCTTCGTTGATTTCAACGGCCTTCGGGATCGAAACCTTGCCGTTCTCGTCTTCCGGGGTGTAGTTCAGCTCGGCCAGGGCGGAGTGACCGGTACCGGCGTTGTTCCAGCCGTTGGAGCTTTCCTGGGCGACACCATCGAGGCGCTCGACCATTTCCATCGACATGCCAGGTTCCAGCTCATTGAGCCACACACCCAGGGTCGCGCTCATGATGCCGCCGCCGATCAGCAGTACATCGACTTTCTTGGCCTCCTCCGCGTGGACAGAAGACATCCCCATGGACAAAGCCAGCCCCAGCAGGGCCGTGTTCACTTTCTTAAACATCTGTAGCACCTATGATAAAACGCCATCCGCCCTTCCATCCTCACGCGCACAGCCCCATGTTTCACGGCAGTCACGGGTGCGGCACTCAAGGATTGCAGGGTGGGCACACAAGGCCGATGAACCGCATCGGCCCCACTTTAATGTCCCTTCTGAACTGACTTTTTATCTTTATTGGCTTCAGCTACTTGAGCGACAGTGATTCCGTCGGCACGTCTCAAGGACATGCAAACTGAACAGGTCAAACCAAGTTGGCGCGAAGAATATCACGACAAGGCTCACCCGCGCGTCTGTTCCAGACCGGTTAGTCCGGGCCCGGGCGCCCGGCCTTCTATACTCATCCTGTTTTTCACCATGAGTGTGTGAGGAACAGCCTTGAGCGAAAGTAACAGCCATGAGCGATAGGAGCAGTCATGAGCGACAAAGACGATCTGCGCAAGTACTCCTCTCAAGTGATCGACGGCGTGGAGGCGGCACCGGCACGCGCCATGTTGCGGGCCGTGGGCTTTACCGATGCAGACTTCACCAAGCCGCAGATCGGCATCGCTTCGACCTGGGCCATGGTCACGCCCTGCAACATGCACATCGACAAGCTGGCGCTCGAAGCTGAAAAAGGCGCGAATGCAGCCGGTGCCAAGGGCGTGATCTTCAACACCATCACCATTTCCGACGGCATCGCCAACGGCACCGAAGGCATGAAGTATTCGCTGGTGTCCCGCGAGGTGATCGCCGACTCCATCGAAGTGGTCACCGGTTGCGAGGGTTTCGACGGCCTGGTGACCATCGGCGGCTGCGACAAGAACATGCCGGGCTGCCTGATCGGCATGGCACGGCTGAATCGCCCGTCGATCTTTGTCTATGGCGGCACCATCCAGCCGGGCGCCGGCCACACCGACATCATTTCCGTGTTCGAGGCCGTGGGCCAGCACGCGCGGGGCGATATCAGCGAGATTCAGGTCAAGCAGATCGAGGAAGTGGCGATTCCCGGCCCCGGTTCCTGTGGCGGCATGTACACCGCCAACACCATGGCCTCGGCCATTGAAGCACTGGGCATGAGCCTGCCCGGCTCCAGCTCCCAGGACGCCATTGGCGGCGACAAGGCCTCGGACAGTTTCCGCGCCGGCCAGCAGGTGATGGAGTTGCTCAAGCTCGACCTCAAGCCTCGCGACATCATGACCCGCAAAGCCTTCGAGAACGCCATTCGCGTGGTGATCGCCCTCGCCGGCTCGACCAACGCCGTGCTGCACCTGCTGGCCATGGCCAACGCGGTGGATGTCGAACTGACCCTGGATGACTTCGTCGAGTTGGGCAAGGTTTCCCCGGTGGTCGCCGACCTGCGCCCCAGCGGTAAATACATGATGAGCGAACTGGTGGCCATCGGCGGCATTCAACCGCTGATGAAGCGCATGCTCGAGGCCGGCATGCTGCACGGCGATGTGCTGACCGTCACCGGCCAGACCCTGGCGGACAACCTGGCCAGCGTGCCCGACTACCCGGCCGGCCAGGACGTGATCCGGCCTTTCGACCAGCCAATCAAAAAGGACTCCCACCTGGTCATTCTGCGCGGCAATCTCTCGCCCACCGGCGCCGTGGCCAAGATCACCGGCAAGGAAGGCCTGCGCTTCGAAGGCACGGCCCGGGTCTATCACGGCGAGGAAGGTGCGCTGGCCGGCATTCTCAATGGCGAAGTGCAGCCCGGCGACGTGATCGTGATCCGCTATGAAGGCCCTAAGGGCGGCCCGGGCATGCGCGAAATGCTGTCACCGACGTCGGCGGTCATGGGCAAAGGCCTCGGCAAGGAGGTGGCGCTGATCACCGACGGGCGTTTTTCCGGTGGCTCACACGGGTTTGTGGTCGGGCATATCACGCCGGAAGCCTTTGAAGGCGGGCCGATTGCGCTGGTGGAGAATGGCGACAGGATCATCATCGATGCAGAGACCCGGCAGATCACGGTGGATGTCTCCGATGCCGTGCTGGCCGAGCGCAAGTCGCGCTGGGTGCGGCCGGAATCGAAATACAAGCGCGGGGTGTTGGCCAAATATGCGAAGACGGTGTCCAGTGCATCGGAGGGCGCTGTGACCGATAAATATCTTTAATCCCCGACCTGTAGGAGCTGGCTTGCCAGCGAAGGCGGCCTTGAATTGTGCATCGATCTTTCGGACCTCTTCGCCGGCAAGCCAGCTACAGTGCTCTGCAACCTCAAAGCCCGCGACAGCTGCCCCCACCGAAGCGGTCTGCCCGATCACCTTGCTGTGGTCATCGAGTGTTCTTGCGCCATGCCGCGCAAAGACACCAGCAACAGACTGACAAACGCACCGGCGACCGCGATGGCCATGTCCTTCTGCGAATCCCACGGATCGTTTTGCGCGCCGACGAAGGCGTTCGCCGTGTCATTGCCCAGGAAGGCCCCGCCGATCCATTCCACCAACTCATACACGGCGGAGGTCGACAGCATGATGTTCAGGGTCACGAAAAACAGCCAGAACCCGCGCAGCGGCGTCAGTCGCCGCAGGACTTCACGCACCGGATAAGCCAGCAGCAGCCCGTAGCTCAGATGCACCAGTCGGTCGTAGTGATTGCGGTGAACACCAGGCGCCCGGTCGAAACTGAAGCCCAACCACGCCGAAGACCAATGATCGTAAGGCACCAGAGAATAGGTGTAGTGGGCGCCCAGTTCATGCACGCACAGAAACGCAAACACCAGCGTGATGGACATCGCCGACAAGCGGAATCGCCGAGAAACCGCGACCAAGGTCCCCACCAGCAACAGCACCAGCAGGTTTTCCAGCGCCCAGTCCACCCGGCTGCGGGGAGAAAACCCCGACACTCCGACAATCAGCACAAACACCATGAGCAACGTCAGGTCGAGCCGTAAACGCGGGTCAAGCTGCATGGCGCAATACCTCAAAGTCAGGACATCGCCCTTTTAACTTCGAGGCAAGGGTGCCAGGCAAGTTCGCTTTTTTCCTTCATCTCATGATAGGTTGTACGATGACTGATGAATATTCATCCAGTTATCGCGCTATCCCTACAACAACAAGGAAACACCCATGAAAAAAGCAAAAGTGCTGATCGGTTTTCTGTGCCTGTTCAGCGGCTACGTCGCCGCCACCCCGGCTGTCGCAGACAAGGACGTGGCCCAGGCGGTCGACCACCTGACCCAGGCCATGCTGCACAAAGACATCCCGGAGCTGAACGCCTTGACCGCCGAAAACCTGACCTACGGGCACTCCAGCGGCAAGATTCAGGACAAGCAGGCCTTCATCGCCGACATCGAAACCGGCAAAAGCGCCTTCAAGACCCTTGAAATGCAGAACCAGACCATTACCGTCTCCGGCGATGTCGCACTGGTCCGTCATCACTTCTCGGCGCAAGCGCTCAAAGGCACTGAAGTGGTGCCAACGGAAATCGAAAACTTCCAGATCTGGCAAAAGCAGGACGGTAAATGGCTGTTGGTAGGACGTCAGGCGTTCAAGTTCTGATGTACGCGTAAAGAAGCCGCACCGCTAGACCTGTGGGAGCGAGCTTGCTCGCGATGACGGAACGTCAGTCGACAGCATAGGTGTCTGACACACCGCTATCGCGAGCAAGCTCGCTCCCACAGGGGAATATGCAAGGTCAGTTGCCCTTCCACTCCCGCGGGCTCATCCCGGTCTTGCGCCGAAACGCCCGGGCCAGCGCCGAGGGACTTTCGTAGCCGACCTCCTCGGCGATCAACGCAATCGGTCGACCTTCGCGCAGGCGTTTCTGCGCCAGGCTGATGCGCCAGCTCACCAGGTAATCCACCGGCGTCTGCCCGACCACCCGGCGAAAGTGCTCGGCGAAACTGGCCCGCGACATGTTGGCGGCGACCGAGAGCTCGGCCACGCTCCAGGCCTTGGCCGGGTTTTCGTGCATCAGGCTCAGGGGCCGCGCCAGGCGCGCATCGGCGAGGCCGGCCATCATGCCCGGTTGCTGGCCAGTGGTGCTCAAGATGTGCCGCAGTAACAGAATCACCAGCAGCTCGAACAGGCGATCCATCACCGCTTCGCGTCCGCACGTACCGTCAAACGCCTCGTTGAACAGCCATTCCAGGGTCCCGGCCAGGGTCGGGATTTCATCGAGCTTGAGCACCAGATAATCCGGCAGCGCCGCCGCCAGGGCATTGCCCGCTCCGCCGTCGAAATCCAGGGTCGCGCACACCAGTTGCGTGCCGGACGCTTCAGACGCGAACAGGCGATGTCGATAGGGCCGGGGGAAAAAGATCAGGCTCGGTTCGGTCAGTTGCAGGTCCGGCTGGTCGCCCATCTTGAGCAGCAACTCGCCCGCTTGAAGCAGGTGCAAATGACCGCTGGTCTGTTGGCCGTCGTAGGCGGCGGTGCCGCAGAACGTACCGCTATGGAAGGTGCCGGCATTGACGCCGAAGTGTGTGAGCAACGTGGACAAGCGATCCATGACAGGCTCCCGGAAGCAGTTCTGGACGATCTGTCGCATATCCTCGACGATTTGCACCCAATACGCCAGACCTTCTCCCTAACATGAGCTCCGTACCCAGCGCATTCCGCGCCTTACACCACGGAGTATCACCATGACCCGCATTGCCCCGATCAGTCTGGAACACGCCACCGACGCCACCCGCCCGCTGCTGGAAGGCGTGCAGAAGAAAATCGGCTTTCTGCCCAACCTGTTCAAGGTACTGGCCCACGCCCCGGCGGTGCTGGCCTCGTATCTGCAAAACTCGGCCGCACTGGGCAAGACGTCCTTGAGCGCCACGGAAAAAGAAGCGGTGTTCCTTGCCACCTCGCAGGTCAACGGCTGCGACTACTGCCTGGCCGCTCACACGCTGTTCGCCAGTAAGGCCGGGCTGTCGGGCCAGGACATTCTCAGCGCACGTCAGGGTGAGCTCAACGCCTATGCCACCCTCGCCCGCCAAGTCACCGAAAGCCGTGGTCACCTGACGGTCGAACAGATCGCCACAGCCCGTGCTGCCGGCATCGATGACGGCAAGATCATCGAAGTGATCGCCCATGTGGCCTCGCAGACATTGACCAACTACCTGAACAACGCAGCGTTGACCGACATCGACTTCCCGGCTATCGACGCCTGAATGAATCGTTGACTCAGGCAAACGAGTAACCGTGGCGAGGGAGCTTGCTCCCGTTGGACTGCGCAGCAGTCCCAGCTTCTCGTATGAAGAGCCGGGGCCGCTTCGCTGCCCAACGGGAGCAAGCTCCCTCGCCACAGGTGCAGTGTCACATCTGATTGACCGGAATCACCAGTCGGTCAGGTATTGGTTTTCAACTTGGTCCACAGCCGCGTGCTCAACCGTGCGATAGCCGCGGGCAAGTCCTCGACGGTAAACAGCTTGTCCATCACGCTCTTCGGCGGATAGATTGCCAGGTCCTGCTTCACCGCCGGGTCGACGAAGGCATCCGCCGCACTGTTGGGATTGGCGTAATGGATGCTGTTGCTGATGTTGGCAATCACCTTCGGCTCCAGCAGGTAGTTCATGTAGGCGTAACCGTTCTTCTCATGCGGCGCGCTCTTGGGCATGACCACCATGTCCAGCCACAACGTGGAACCTTCGTCCGGGATCGAGTAGGCAATATCGATCCCGTTTTTCGCCTCCCTGGCGCTGGCGGCGGCCTGCACGATGTCACCGTTGAATCCGATCACCGCGCAGACGTTGCCGTTGGCCAGGTCGCTGATGTACTTGGAGGCATGGAAGTACTGGACGTAAGGCCGGATCTTCAGCAGCGCCTGCTCGGCTTTCTTGTAGTCGGCCGGCTCATGGCTATGGGGCGGCAGGCCCAGGTAATTGAGGGTGATCGGCAGGATCTGCGTCGGGTTGTCGATGATCGCCACCCCACACTCGCTGAGCTTCTTGATGTTGTTCTCGTCGAAGAACAGGCTCCAGGAATGGGTGACGTCGGTATTGCCGAAGATCGCCTTGATCTTCTCGACGTTGTAACCGATGCCCGCCGTGCCCCACATATACGGATAGCCGTACTGGTTGCCCGGGTCGTTGACCTCAAGCTTTTTCATCAGCGCCGGGTCGAGGTTTTTCCAGTTGGGCAACTGGCTCCTGTCGAGTTTCTGGATGGCGCCGGCCTTGATCAGGCGCGACAGGAAGTGGTTCGACGGGCTGACCACGTCATACCCGGTGTTGCCGGTCATCAGCTTCGATTCCAGCACTTCGTTGCTGTCGTGGATGTCGTAGGTCGCCTTGATCCCGGTTGCCTGGGTGAAGCTGGGCAAGGTGTCGTCGGCGATGTAGCCGTTCCAGTTGGAAATATTGACGGTTTCGTCGGCATACGTGGCGGCGGAAAAGGTCGAGATCAGGGCCACAAGGGAAAGCGTATTGACGCGCATGTTGAATCACCTTCGATGGGAAGTGCTTTTGTTCTTGTTGTGAAATGGGTGTTTTCAGATTTCGCTTCTGGCCCGGACCGTTTCCACGCGCATACGCAGCATGGCACCGATGTCGAGCAACGGCTTGGGCGGCAGCCAGCCGGGCTGCGCCCGTTGAATGACCGACTGCGTCAGCGGCGAATCACGACCCGAGGCCCACTCCGCCAGCAAGCGGCCCCACAACGTGCCCCGCGCCACGCCGGAACCATTGCACCCGGCCACGGCGAAAACGCCCTCCTCGACTTTGCCGAAATACGGCTGCCCGGAACGCGAAGCGCTGAGATGGCCGGTCCAGGTGTATTCGATGTCCTGCTCGCCAAGCATCGGGAAACGCCGTTGCAACCCCAGCACATGGTGTTGGCGGCGGGTCGACAATTCGCTCAAGGACAGATCCCGGGAGCGGTATTCCGCGGTGTTGCGGATCATCACCCGGCGATCCGGGGTCAGGCGCACCGTGGCCCCGAGCGGACGGGTCGACAGCACGCCCCAGGACGCTGGCGCACCGAGGGCTTCAAACTCTTGATCGCTGAGGGGCCGCGTGAGGCTGGCGCTGAGTTCCATCGCGAATGTACCGCTGTCATCGATGCCCGCGCGGGGGATGAAGGCGTTCAGGCAGACCAATACCTGTTTGGCCTCGACACAACCGTTTTGGCCCCGGGCGCGAATTTGGCCGTTGCCCTGGCGCTCAAGGCCTGTGATATCGGTGTTCTCGTAGACCGTCACTTTCGGCGGCAGGGCATCGAGCAAGCCCCGAGCGTACTTCGCCGGTTGCAGCAGCGCATTGCCGTTGCCGCACCAGATCGCGGCGCGGTAGTGCCGGCTGCCGAGTTTTTCGAGCAACGACTCGCCTTGCAGAAACTGCGCGCTGGCGCCCACGGCACGCAAGGTCTGCAGCTTGGCATCGACCTGGGTCAGCTTGCGCGGATCGCTGACGGCAAAGAAATAACCCGACTCCCTGAAATCGCATTCGATGCCATGGCGGGCAATCTGCTTACGGACCTCGTCGGCGGCTGCGCGGCCGATGGACGTATCCACTTGATACCCGGCAAACCCGTCGCTACCCAGTAGCTCCCCAGCGGCAGGATGCTCATGGGCCACCACAAAACCGGAGTTGCGCGCCGAAGCGCCTTGCGCAGCCCGCTGCCGGTCAACGACCACGATGCGTGCCTGGGGGTGCAATTGCGCCAGGGCATGCGCCGCACTGAGGCCGGTGATGCCGGCACCGATCACCAGCCAATCGGCCTGTTGCGTGCCCTTGAGCGGCTCACGCAGGGGTGAACTCCCCGCTTGCGCAATCCAGCCACAGATATTTTCCATGTGTCACCTCAGGTTCTTGTTCTGCGTTCCGTCTCGACCCACTGCATGCAGGATTTGCATAAATGGTTTTCGAAGACGGTGGCGATGACTAGAATCTAAAGGCTCCAAACGCGGGCAACCAACGTTATTAAATCATCGAGGTATTCTGAAAACGCATGGACAAGATTCGCCACGTGCCCTCGCTGCAGGGCTTGCAGGCCCTGGTCGAAGTTGCCGGGTCGGGCAGCTTCACCCAGGCGGCGCAAAAGCTCTGCCTGACCCAAAGCGCCGTGAGCCGACAGATCCAGCAACTGGAGAGCCACTTTGGCGTGGCGCTGTTTGTCAGGAGCAGCCGCAGCCTTCAACTGACTGCCGAGGGCGAACAGGTGCTGACCAGCGCCCGCAGCATCCTCGAACAGCTGCGCACCCTCGAAGACCGGCTCGCGCCGAAAAAGCGCCCGTTCCGCATTCGCATGCACGTGTCACTGGCGGTGCGCTGGTTGCTGCCCAGGCTGAGCGAGTTCTACCGGCATCACCCGGACGTATCCCTGGCAATCGAAACCGTGGCCACCGAAGTGGTCGAGCCGGCCAGTGACAGCGATGCCTATATCCTTTACCTGCCCGAGCCGTCCGGAGCGCCGGATTGCCTGACCTTGTTCGAGGAGGCGTTGGTGCCCGTGTGTGCACCAGGGCTTGGCACCCCGACCCGGCCATTGGCTTCGCTGGAGGACCTGTCGGGGTTCGCGTTGCTGCACCGCTCCTCCGATCAACATGACTGGCAGGTCTGGCTGTCAGCCCATGGCGGCAAGTCGTTGCATGACTATCGGCACATCCCCTTCAACCTCGACGAACTGGCGCTCGATGCCGCCGCCCGGGGCCTGGGCGTGGCGATGACCGACATGACCCTGGCCGGTGAGTCGATTCAACGGGGCGAACTGGTGATCCCGTTTGGTGAGCCGTTGAAGACCGGGGGGATTTACTCGCTGTGCCTGCAACCTTCGGCCGCCGCGCATCCGGCCTGCGCACCGGTCATGCAATGGTTCACCGCGCAAACCACTGCATGACCCTGTGGGATTGCTCAATCATCCTCATGCAACTTGATGCCGCGTTTATGCAACACATGGGGCACAACCAGCACCAGCAGCGTCAGGGCGAGGAAGAACGCCGAGATCGGTTGCGTGAGGAACACCGTCCAGTCGCCCTGGCTGATGGACAAGGCGTTGCGCAGTTGTTTCTCGGCCATCGGCCCCAGCAGCATGCCGACGATCACCGGGGCGACGGGGAAGTCGAAACGGCGCATCAGCACCCCGCCCCAGCCAATGCCCAACATCAGGATCAGGTCGAAGGAGGAATGGCGCATGCCATACACGCCGATGGTGGCGAAGACCAGGATGCCGGCGTTCAGGTACGGCCGGGGGATTTGCAGCAGTTTGACCCACAGCCCCACCAGCGGCAGGTTCAACACCAGCAGGATCACGTTGCCGATGTACAGCGAGGCCACCAGCGTCCAGACCAGCTCCGCGGAGGTTTCGAACAGCATCGGCCCCGGTTGCAGGTTGTAGTTCTGGAACGCCGCCAAGAGGATCGCCGCGGTGGCGGACGTCGGGATGCCCAGGGTCAGCAGCGGTACCAAAGACCCGGTTGCGCTGGCGTTGTTGGCCGCTTCCGGGCCGGCCACGCCTTCGATGGCGCCCTCGCCCTTGTTGGCGGAAAACTCCTTGGGGTACTTGCTGAGTTTGCGTTCGGTGGAATAGGACAGGAAGGTCGGAATCTCCGCGCCACCGGCCGGAATCGAGCCAAACGGAAAACCGATCAGCGTGCCCCGCAGCCACGCGGGCACCGAGCGTTTCCAGTCGGCGCGGGTCATCCACAACGAGGTCAGGCGATGCCGTCCTTCGTTTGATTCGGTTTGATAGAGCAGGCTGTACAAGGCCTCGCCCACCGCGAACAAGCCGACCGCCACCAGCACCACCTCGATGCCGTCCACCAGTTCCGGCACGCCGAGGGTGTAGCGGGCAATGCCCGAGGTCGAGTCCAGACCGATCAAACCGATGGTCAACCCGACACCCAGCGAGGCAAACCCGCGCAGCATCGAAGCGCCGAGCACCGCCGACACGGTGGTGAACGACAGCACCAGGATCGCGAAGTATTCGGTCGGGCCGAAATTCAGGGCCAGCCTGGCCACGATGGGCGCAAACAGCGTCAGCAAAATCGTGGCGATGGTGCCGGCGACGAATGAGCCGATCGCCGCCGTCGCCAGCGCAGGTCCGGCCCGGCCGTTGCGTGCCATGAGGTTGCCTTCCAGGGCGGTGACCATGGAAGACGACTCTCCGGGCGTGTTGAGCAGGATCGAAGTGGTGGAGCCACCGAACTGCGCGCCGTAATAAATACCGGCGAACATGATTAGCGCGCCGGTGGGGTCGACCTTGGCGGTGATCGGCAACAGCAAGGCCACCGTCAGCGCCGGCCCGATCCCCGGCAACACGCCGATGGCGGTACCGAGCAGGCAGCCGATGAACCCCCACATCAGATTGATCGGCGTCAGCGCCGAGGAAAACCCCATCGCCAGGCTTGAAAGAATGTCCACGGTGTCGATCTCCTTTCAAAGCCAGATGTTGATCAGCGACGGCAGGGAAACCCCAAGCCCGGCGTTGAACAGCCAGTAGATCGGCAGGGTCAAGGCAATGCCGATGGCCAGGTCCCGCAGGGGATGACGGCTGCCGAACCCCCGCGCCGCACAGGCAAACAGCAACCCGGCGGCCAGCACGAAACCGATCAGGTTGATCAGCACCGCCACCCCGACAAGCCCCGCTGTCACCCATGCAGCACCGGTTTTGCCACCCGGCACCGTGGTGGCGTCGTTATCCAGCTCGCGAAAACCGCCACTGACGGCCTGATACCCCAGCAGCAGGCCCACGGCACCCAGAAAGGCTGCCACGACATAGGGGTAAACGTACGCCGGGAGGATGACGAAACCCATTTCGGGCGGAAACCGGTAGGCGCCCATCGCCAGCACGACACTGATGGCGATCAGGCCGATGCCGACCGCCAATTGCGTCGGCACCACTGCGCGCTGTGTGGCCATCTCAGAGCAGCCCGACCTTGACCAGCATGGCGTGCAACCGTACGTGTTCTTCTTCGACGAATTTGCCGAACTCATCGCCGGTCAGCACGCTGGGCGTCCAGGCGTTGGTCTGGAGATTGTCTTGCCAGACCTTGCTGTTGGTGGCGGCCATGACCGCGTCGATCACCTCTTTACGCTGCTGCGGGGTGAGGCCCGCTGCACCGTAAACGCCGCGCCAGTTGCCGATCGTCACGTCATAACCGCTCTCCTTGAGGGTCGGTGCATCAATGCCGGCAACCCGCTCCGGCGCGCCGATGGCCAGGACGCGGAACTGACCGGTCTTGATGTATTGGCCCAGCTCGGCGTAACCGCCGGTGATCACCTTGAGCTGGCCGCCCAGCGCCTGGGCAACCACCTCGCCACCGCCACCAAAGGCCACGTAGTTGACCTTGTTGACCGGCACATCCAGCTTGCCCGCCAGCTCGGCGATGCCGATGTGATCCACCGAGCCCTTGGAGCCGCCGCCCCAGGTGATGCTCGTCGGGTTGGCCTTGAAGGCCTTGATCAGGTCATCGAGGGTCTTGTATTCAGACTCCTTGCGCACGGCGATCACGTTGTACTCGGTGAACAGCCGGGCAATGGGCGTCACATCCTTCAGGCTGATCTGCGGTTTGTTCTGTTCGATGCCCGCGACCATGATCGCGCCGACCACCAGCAATGCATTCGGGTCACCCTTGGTGCTGTTGGCAAATTGCGCCAGCCCCAGGGTCCCGCCCGCCCCGCCCTTGTTCTCGAAGGTCACCGCCTTGGCCGTATTGGCCTCGACCATGGCCTTGCCCAGTACCCGGGCGGTCTGGTCGTAACCACCGCCCACGGAACCTGGGGCCATGAATTTCACGGTATCCAGCGCGAACGCGGGTGCGACAAGCACGGCAGCGGTCAAACCGGCGGCCATGCAGCGACTGAAACGACGGATCAAAGCGGACATGGGCATCTCCTGATTGCATTGTTTTTATAGGTGCCGTTTGCCCATCGAGGTGTTCGATGAACATAGGCCTGCGAACAAGCTTAGGCCATGGATCCGTGGGTTGATTTGTTTTGCTCAAACCTCCCGCCAATGGCCTGTAGGAGCGAGCTTGCTCCGGGCGGTGTTCCAACCGGCGTTTCATTACAACTTTGTCATCAAGCTGTTGGTCGGCTGTCCGGATCACTTCGTTAGCCTGAACTCACTGTCAGGCCAACCACCGGCAGCCACCCTGCCCTTGTAGAGAGAGATTCGTCATGAAAATGTTGATCGCGGGTTTTGCCGCCCTGCTCGCCACCGGTTCGGCATTTGCCGCCACCCAGCCCACCTCGGCGGTCATCCACGACAAGGACGGCTTCTATGTCCCGGTGGATGTGGCCAAAGTGCTGTCCATGACCGACCTCAACGGCCAGTGCGGCATTGTTCCGGCGCAGTTCAACTACCTCGACCACCAGGGTCGTGAGCACCAACTGGACTATCAGGTCCAGGGCGTAGGTTGCATTGGTGAGAACTGAGCGGATGCCCGTATTCACCGCCGACCGGGCTACACTTTCGCCACTGGCTCGCCCCTGTAGCCCGACCGGATCAGGCAGGTTTGCATGAACATCCTCGTTGTCGAAGACGAACCCAAGGCCGGCAACTACCTGCTCAACGGCCTGCAGGAACTCGGATACACCGTGAGCCTGGCGCGGGACGGCGTCGATGGCTTGCACCTGGCCCTGGAACACGATTTCGACGTGATTGTGCTGGACGTCATGATGCCGAAGATGGACGGCTGGGAAGTCCTGCGCCGCCTGCGCAAAGAAGCCGACACACCGGTGCTGTTCCTCACCGCCCGGGATGACATCGCCGACCGTATCAAAGGCCTCGAACTGGGCGCCGACGATTACCTGATCAAGCCGTTTTCCTTCGCCGAACTGGTGGCACGCCTGCGCACCCTGACCCGGCGCGGTCCTACCCGGGAAGAAGAACACCTGCACGTCGACGACTTGCAGATCGACGTGCTCAAGCGCCGCGTCAGCCGCGCCGGCAACCGCATCACCCTGACCAACAAAGAGTTCGCCCTGCTGCACCTGTTCGCCACGCATCAGGGCGAGGTGCTGTCACGTTCGATGATTGCCTCGCGGGTCTGGGACATGAATTTCGACAGCGACACCAATGTCGTCGATGTCGCGGTGCGCCGCCTGCGCCTGAAAATCGATGATCCGTTCCCGCTCAAGCTGATCCACAGCGTGCGCGGCATCGGCTACCGCTTCGACACTCAACCCTGAACGCCCCCATGAATGCGATGACGCCACTGCAATCCGCCTCCCGCCTCAGCCACTCCCTGACCCTGCGCCTGGCGCTGGTGTTTGCCCTGCTGGCGTTTGTCTCACTGGCGCTGCTGGGCGTGGCGCTGTACCGCGACCTGGAGCGCGAGCTGATCCATCGCGACGACATTGCCCTGATCACCCGTATCGACCAGTTGCGCACTTTCCTCAACGACAGCAATACCCTGGACCTGATCAAGGCCAAACCGGCGCTGTTCCAGAACATGATGGGCAACCGCGAGGCCCTGCTGACCATCGGCACCCCTGGCCAACCGCCGTTGCTGGTGGTCAACCCGGGCAACCTGACGATGCCGGTGCTGAGCCCGGTGGCCATGGATCATCGGCTGACTTTGAGCGACGTGCAGCATTTGCCCAGCGTCAATGGCGTGCCGTTTTCCGCCCTGGCGGCGACCATCGATTCCGGTGACTTGGGCAGCCTGCAAGTGGTGACCGGGCGCCTGATGACCGAACGCACCGCCGTACTCGCCGACTACCGGCTCAATGTGTACCTGTTCGCCAGCGTCGCGGCGATTCTGCTGGCGCTGTCCGGTTATGTGCTGGTGCATCGCGGCCTGTTGCCCGTGCGGCGCCTGGCCCGTCACACCCAAAGCATCGACGTCGGCAACCTCAACGAACGCCTCGACAGCCAGGGCGCGCCGCTGGAACTGCTGCCGATGATCGACGCCTTCAACGCCATGCTGGACCGCCTGGACAAAGGCTTCATCCAGCTGGGCCAGGTGTCGACCGACATGGCCCACGAACTGCGCACACCGATCAACAACCTGCTGGGCGAAACCCAGGTGGCCCTGCAGCAGAACCGCAGCACCGACGCCTATCAGCAGCTATTGGCCTCGAATGTCGAAGAGCTGGAACGCCTGGCGCGCATGCTCGACAACATGCTGTTCCTGGCCCGCACCGATCCGCGCAGTGCCCTGCGCCAGCGTCAGGAACTGGATGCCGCCGACGAAATGCAACGCATGGCCGATTATTTCGAAGGTCCGGCGACCGACGTTGGCATCTGCATCGATGCACGGGGCAGCGGCTTGATCTGGGCCGAGCCGATGCTGCTGCGTCGGGCATTGGCCAACCTGTGCGCCAACGCTATCAAGTACGGCGCGCCACATTCCGAGCTGTGCATCCACGCCACCCCAACTGCCGACGGCATCCAGGTGCAAGTGCGCAACCACGGCCCGACCATCCCGGCCCGGCATCTGCCACGGCTGTTCGAACGCTTCTACCGGGTCGATGAGTCCCGCGAACGCTCGGCCCAATCCAATGGCCTGGGCCTGTCGATCGTGGCGACGATCATGCAACTGCACAACGGTGCCTGCCATGTCAGCAGTGCCGACGGCATCACCTGCTTCGAACTGTTTTTCCCGGCGCGGCAACAGCATGAGTAGCGTTTGAGCGAAAACCACATGGGGCACTTCCGACAAAACAATGCTCAAGGGTGCGTGTCATGACCTAACCTCATTGGCTATGTGACTAACAACCCGTCGAGCTCGCCGATGCGCAATGTCTTGAAGTCAATGATTTACGTCGCCTTCGCGGTTCTGGCGGCAAGCACGGGATGGCTGTTGGCGGGGGACATGGCCGACGCACCTGCTCCTATTCCTGCTCCTGCTCTTGCCCCCGCTCCCGCCCCCGCCCCCGCAGCCCCAATCATCAGCATCTCCGACAGCGAATTGCTGGGGGTGCAAAGCCAGCTCAACAGCCTCAAGCAGCAGGTTTCCCTGGCCACCAATTACACCCAGCTGGAAAGCTCACAGGACCAGGTGCAGGTACTGATTCAGGAGATTGAACGCCTGTCCACATCGCTGCTGCCTGGACAGGCGCAATTGCAGGCGCAACTCAACGTGCTGGGGCCAGTGCCGCTTGACGAGAACGCTCAGGTGACGACTGCCATTACCTCCCAACGAGACGCCCTCGGCGAGCAAAAAGACAAGATCGACAGTCAACTCAAAACCCTGGCCGCGCTAAAAATAAGTGCCGCCGAGCTGATCACGCAGATTGCCAGCATCCGGCGCAGCCTGCTGGAAGCGGAAGTGACCCAGCAGACCAGCAGCATCCTGAGCCCGAGTTTCTGGTCGCCATTGTTCGCTCTTCCGAATGAGGACCGTCAACGTTTCAGCGCCCTCATCGAGCAACTCAAGGCCACGCACCGGGCCGCCTGGCAACCCGGACAACGCGGGATCACGGCCGCCCTGCTCTTGCTGGCCCTGGTCATTTGGACCGTAGGTCGAAACCTCGCCGGCCGGGGCCTGGCGTGGCTGTGCTTTCATCGAATGCCAGCAGGCCGGCTGCGGCGCAGCTCCCTTGCGCTGGCGTCGGTGATGGCGACGGTGCTGACTGCCGGCATCGCCCTGCAATTGCTGCATTTTGCCGGGACCCGGCAACTGCCCTACCCCCCCCTGCTGGACGACCTGGCGCAGTATCTGGAAAAGCTGGCCTATACCTGCGTGCTGATCACCGGGCTGAGCCGCGCACTGCTGTCGACCAAACATCCCTCATGGCGCCTGCCCGATATTGCCGATCCGGTAGCGCTGGCGATGGAGCCTTATCCGCAGTTGCTGGCCAGCCTGCTGCTGGTGCTTGTGACCCTGGTGCAGATGAGCAATGTCACCGGCATGAGCGCCGAAGTGGTGTTGTTCGGTCGGGGCATCGTGGCATTGGTCGCGGCACTGGTGATCGGTGCGCTGTTGTTGCGTGTCAGCAAGACGCGCAGAGACCTGATCGTTGCCGGCGAAGCCCCCGAAGGCGTCACCACCTTCGCCGGTCTGATTTACACCTTCACCGGCGTTGCCGTGGTGGTGTCACTGTTCGCCCTGTTGATCGGCTACGTGACGATGGCCCGGTTCATCACCTATGAAATGGTCTGGATATTCATCATCTGCGCCGGTTTCTACCTGCTCACACAGGTCTACCAGGACACCTGCGACTACGTTTTTTCGCCCCGGCAACCCACCGGCAAAGTAATCAAACAACTGCTGGGCATCGGCAATCCACGCCTGGAGCAGATCTGCACCGTCATGTCCGGGGCTGGCCGCGCCATCCTGATGCTGATCGGCGTCATTGCCCTGTTTGTCGGCGGCGTGGGGACGACGCTCGGGCAACTGGTCACCGGCACCGTGGCCGTACTCGGCGGCGAAGGGCTGCGCAAACTCAACATCGTCCCGGACAACCTGCTCAATGCCGTCCTCGCCCTGGTGATCGGCATCTACCTGATTCGCTCCTTTCGACGCTGGCTGGATAACGAGTTCCTGCCCAAAACCGAGATGGACCCGGGCATGTGCGCCTCGCTCAGCACCCTGTTTGCCAACATCGGTTACGCGTCCGTGGTGCTGCTCACGCTGTCGTCGCTGGGGATCAAGTGGACCAACCTGGCGTGGATCGTCAGTGCATTGTCAGTGGGTATCGGCTTTGGCCTTCAGGAGATCGTGAAGAATTTCATCTCCGGCCTGATCCTGCTCACCGAGCGTCCGGTGAAGGTCGGCGACCTGATCAGCATCAGCGGCGTCGAAGGCGATATACGACGGATCAACGTGCGGGCCACGGAAATACAACTGGCCGACCGCTCGATCATGATCGTGCCCAACTCCCACCTGATTTCGCAGAACCTGCGCAACGTCACCCTCGGCGGCAGCGCCCAGGGCGTGGTGATACTCGAACTGATGTTCCCGCTGGACATCGACCCGGAGCTTGTGCAAAACCTGCTGATGGACACCTATACCGAGCATGAATCCATTCTGGATAAACCAGTGCCGTTTTTGCGCTTCAGTCAGCTGAAACCGGAAGGCATCACATTGACCATCACCGGTTATGTCGGCAGCCCACGCACGGTCGGCGCGATCAAAAGCGAGCTGCTGTTTGAAATTCTCAAGCGGCTGGGGGCTGCCGGGATTGAACTGGCGAGATCGCCTGCCGCGTGATGCTTTGAAAGTGTTAAAGATGCGACCGTAGCCTTACATGGACAACTAGCGTTTGAGATGGACTTCGCTATCCAGATGAATCGCCTGCAAAAAAGCACGGTCGTGAGAGACCACGATCAATGCCCCTTGATACTGATTGAGCATTTGCTCCAGTGCGATTCGGCTGGGCAAGTCCAAATGGTTGTCTGGTTCGTCCAGCAACAGCAATTGCGGTGGCCGCCGTGCATACAATTGCGCAGCGAGTGCTATTTTCAGGCGTTCGCCGCCACTCAACTGGCAGGTCTTAAGCATCGCACGGTCAGCATCAATCCCCATCTGCGCCAAGCGGGTTCGTGCCTCGGCTTCGGGCAATTCAGGATTGCTCTCGTAGAGCCATTGCACCGCCGTGCGTTCGGGATACTGCAATCCGGCGTGTTGATCCAGCCAGCCGACATGGCAACTGCGGATGAGTTCGCCTTCGTGCGCCGGCAGTTGGCCAGCAATCACTCGCAACAGGGTCGACTTGCCGCTGCCATTAGCGCCCAGGATTGCCATGCGCATAGGCCCCGTCAACGTCAGATTGATCGGTGCCGCGTAGCCGAACGGGAGAATGAGGTCGTTGAGTTGCACAATCAGCTTGCCATTGGGCACTACGCTTTCCGGAGACAACATCATGCGTTGAATGTCCGGTGCACACCGCGCACGGCCCTCGGCGATCCGTTGTTGCTGCTGTTCCCGGGCCACCTGTTGATTGAGGCGCAATCTTCCCTGACTGTTTTCGCTGCGCTCTTTCTGGGCATTGGTGATGAGTTTGGTCTGGCTACCCTCTCGAGCCTGACGGTCACCGCGGGCATTACGCCGTTGCTGACGCTCCATTTGTACGATCATCTCGCGTTGCTCACGTTTGGCCTGCGACCGCTCACCTTGTAATGCCGACTGGAACGCCTGCTGCTCCTGCTCGCGCGCCGCTGCATATTGACTGTAGTTGCCGCCATAAGCCGCCAGCCCCAGGGGTGAAAGCTCGACAATTTCGTTGACGTGTTCCAGAAGGCTGCGGTCGTGGCTGATCAACACGAGACCGTTGGGCCAGCGCCCGATCTGCTGCGCAAGCTTGTGTTGCTGATCAATATCCAGGTGGTTGCTGGGCTCATCGAGAATCAGCCAGTCGGCCCTCGATAGCCACGCGCCCAGCAGCGCTACCCGTTGCCGTTCGCCACCACTGAGTGCGTCGGTGCGCGCGTCGGCGTTCAAGTGACCCAGGCCGATCTGCTGTAGCTCCACCTCAAGGCGCGCGGCGCAATCCCATTGGTCGACCGCCAGCACATGGTCGTCATCATCGACGCTACCTTGGGCAATGCGCGCAAGCGCCGCCAGAATATGGTCGACACCGGCCAGCGCGGCGACGCTGGGATAACGTTCGGGTTCGAGGAGTTGGGGCACGGCGTAAACCCGACCTTCGCGACGGACAATGCCGCTGGTGGGCAGTTGCTCGCCAGTGAGGATCCGGCCAAGCAAGGACTTGCCACAGCCATTGGCGCCCACGATGCCGGTGGCCCTGGTATTGAAGGTGTGGTTCAAGTGATCGAACAGAACGCGCCCATCGGGCAGGTTGAACGACACTTGATCAAGTTGAAGTAACCGTTGAGTCATGACGCCCATACAACCAACAAACCGCATTGATCGCAACAGCAGCCATAATTTTCAGAAAGCTCCGTCAGACTCATGCTGAAAGTTCATTGTCGCCCCAGGCAATAACCAATCACTTAGCCTTCTAAGCGAATATCGATGGCATGAACCGCTTTTAGATGTTTTGCCTGCGCCGCAATGGCACTGGTGGGACAAATCCCTGTAGTAGCTGGCGCAGCCGAACGTAAGCTGCGCCAACTGCTAGATATAACTCAATGGGCGATACACACCGACTTGAGCTCGGTGTAAGCCTCGATCACCGCACGACCAAACTCACGGCCCATGCCCGATTGCTTGACGCCACCGAACGGCATCGCCGGGTCGAGCAGCACGTGGGCGTTGACCCAGACCGTACCGGCTTCGATGCGCGGCACCAGGTTCATGGCTTTGCCCAGGTCGTTGGTCCACAGGCTGGCGGCCAGGCCGTAGCGGTTGTCGTTGGCCAGTTCGATCACGGCGTCTTCGTCGTCGAACGGCATCACGCCCAGCACCGGGCCGAACACTTCTTCACGGGCCACGGCCATGCTGTGGTTGATGTCCGCCAGAATGGTCGGTTGCACGAAGAAACCGTCGCCTTCCAGCAACTCGCCGCCAGTCACCACCCGCGCACCTTGCTGGCGGGCCAGTTCGATGTGCTTGAGTACGCTTTGCTGTTGCTTGCGCGACACCAGCGGGTTGATCGCTGCTTCACAGTTCATGCCCGCGCCAATCGGCATCGAGGAGACGGCAGCTGCCAGGGCTTCGACGAATTGGTCGTGGATCGAACGGTGCACGTAGAAGCGCGAGGCTGCGGCGCAGACCTGGCCGTTGTTCAGCAAGCCGCCGAGGAGTGCGCCTTGCACGGCTTTTTCGATGTCGGCATCGGCGAGCACGATCATCGGGTTCTTGCCGCCCAGTTCCAGGGAGAAGCGCGTCATGTTTTCCATGCACGCCACGCCAACACTCTTGCCCACGGCGGTGGAACCGGTGAACGACACTTTGCTCACCAGAGGATGCGAGGTCAACACGCCGCCAACGGAGGCGCCGCCACCGGTGACCACGTTGAATACGCCAGCCGGGATGCCGGCTTCCAGCGCCAGTTCAGCCAGGCGCATGGCGGTCAGCGGGGTTTCCATGGCCGGCTTGATGATCACCGTGCAACCGGTGGCCAGGGCTGGCATCAGTTTCCAGGCGGCGATCAGCAGCGGGAAGTTCCATGGCACGATGCCGACCACCACGCCTACCGGCTCACGCTTGGTGAACGCGGTGAATTTGGCGCCCGGTGGCAGCGGGATCGACACATCGAAGGTCTGGCCTTCGATCTTGGTCGCCCAGCCGGACATGTAGCGCATGAATTCCACGGTGGCGTTGAGGTCCAGCGCGCGGGCCATGTTGATCGACTTGCCCTGGCTCAGGGTTTCCAGCTGGGCCAGTTCTTCGGCGTGTTCTTCGACCAGGCGGGTGAAGTTCAGCAGGATGCGTTCACGGTCCGCCGGGCGCAGGCTCGACCACACGCCGGACTTGAACGCCTTGTGGGACGACTGCACGGCGCGCTCGACGAGTTCCAGCGGCGCATCGAGTGTTTCGCACAGGGTTTGTCCGGTGGCCGGGTTGACCACGGCGATGCTGTCGCCCTCGGCAAGCACCCACTGGCCATCGATGAAGCAGCCGTGGCGACGTTCGAGGAATGCAGCAACCTGGGGCAGGATTTCAACGTTGCTCATAATTCACCTTTCATTCAGACGAGTTGTTCAGGCGCAATTGCGGCCTGATCAGTGTTGTTCTTTGAGGAAGCACGCGACCGCCTGGCGGTCGTCGGCGGAAGCCAGGCCCATGTAGGGCATGTAGGTGCCCGGCACGAAGGCCTGGGGCTGGGTGATCAGTTGCGTGATGTTCTCGGCCTGCCAGTCGACGTCTTTGTCGCGCATGGCCTGGGAGTAGCTGAAACCCGCCAGCGAGCCGGACTTGCGCCCATACACACCGAACAGGTTCGGCCCCATCATGCCGGTCGTGCCCTTGGTCACCGCGTGGCAGACACTGCACTCGGTGGCAAACACCTCGCCACCACGGCGCGTGTCCGGGGCGCACTCGGCGGCGGACACCACCTGGACCAGGGTGAAGGACAACAAACCGATCAGGGGCAAACGCAGCGAAGTGAACATAGGAAAACGACCTTGAAAATCCACGCGCCCGCCAGCAGGCGAACGCCAACACTAAAAATGCCGAGGCAACGGTGCTTCGGCAGGCTGGTAGGGATTGTCGGTGGTCGCCGGCACGCAGGTTTTGCCCTGCGTGCCAGTTGTATTGGCCGGGCTGCCAAACCGGGCAATCTGGCATGCACAACCAACTAATTGGCAAACAGGGAAAAGGGCAAACAATAGCCTCGCCTTAGTATCCGGACAGACCGCAAACCTGCGCTCAAGAACAAGAACGGATGCCACACCATGCTCAAGTCCCCCTTGCTTCGTCTCTCGACGCTCGCGCTGATGATCAGTGCCGGCAATGCCGGTGCCTATGAACTCTACGCCGATGACGACAGCCACCTGAACGCTACCCTCGAAGCCGTATTCGGCATTTTCCACAGCCAGGAAAACTACGCCCTGTCCGGTCGCCTGAATGAAGGCAGCTCATCGTGGCGCGAGGGCTACATCAAATACGGCTTGAGCTTCGATCAAGGCCTGGGCGGTGTGGGCACCGCGTACGGCGCGGGGAACATGCTCAGTTCCGGCACCTGGGGCGACGGCGATGCCGCCGGTTTCACCGACGGTTCGGAACGCACCACCAAGTTCGAAGACGCCTACCTCGGCTGGCGTTCGGCCGATCTGTTCGGGGCGTTGGGCAAGGACGGCGTCGACCTGTCTTTCGGCCGCCAGAACATCGTGGTTGGCGACGGTTTCCTGATCGATGGCGATGCGCTGAACATGGGCAAGGGCCTGGCCGACGGCCAATTCAACCGTGGCGGCGCCTATTACCTGGCAGCACGCAAAGCCTTCGACGAAACCGCCGTATTGCGTCTGGGCGGCAAGGAAGGCTGGCGCAGCGACCTGATGTGGCTCAAATCCGACAACCGCGCCCAGGCCAAGACCGAAATGTACGTCGGCACCCTGGAGCACGTGGCCGAGGCCGGTACGGTCGGCCTGACCTACATCAAGACCACCGATATCGATGAACAGTACGCCTCGCCGATCCAGCTCGAACGCGACGGCATGAAGACCTACAGCCTGCGTGCGGCGGGCAACGCCGGGGTGAAAAACCTGTTCCTGTCCGGTGAATACGCCAAGCAGGACAAGCCTCACACCTCCAGCGAAGACGCCTGGTACCTGGAAGCCGGCTGGACCTTCTCCGACGCGGTCTGGACACCTAGCGCCAGCTACCGCTACAGCCGCTTCTCGGAAGGCTACGACACCCTGTTCTACGGTTTCAGCCGTGGCTACGGCACCTGGTTCCAGGGTGAAGTGGCGGGCAACTACGCCGGGCCGTTCAACAGCAACTCGCGCATCCAGAACGTCACGCTGAAAGTCTCGCCGCTGGAAAACCTCAACGTCGGCGCGATGTACTTCAACTACGACACCATCGACCGCAACCTGGGCAACACCGATGGCCACGAAGTCGACCTGTACGCCGAATGGCACGTCAACGACCACCTGACCGTGATGCCGTTGGTGGGCATCTACCAACCGGACAAGAGCGCCGAAGACGGTGGTACCCAACTGGGTAACAACGACAGGAACGTCTACGCCCAGGTGGTGTTCGCCACCGGTTTCTAATCTCGGCCGCGGGCAACGGCGCTGTCGTTGCCCACGTGGAAGTTGAATCAGTTGGTGGGGAGCTTTCGTATCTGAGATTTGCCGTGCCTGATACACCACCTTCGCGAGCAAGCTCCCACACTGGATTTTTGCCATACACAAATCTTGCGTTCACCAAAGATCCCTGTGGGAGCGGGCTTGCCCGCAAAGAGGCCATCACATCCAGCATCAATGCTGACTGACACTCCGCCATCGCGAGCAGGCTCGCTCCCACAGAGATCTACGCCAGCCCACATAAATCTGGCACCCACAACCAACCACATGGCATGCGCGCAAACATGTCGCCGCGCACCCCGGGCGTAGTATCGAAGCCGACCTCGGAGCAATACCCGCTCCAGGGTGCCCTGCAATGCAACGCTGAACCCCCTCCATTTCTCACTAACAACAATAAATCGACCTTCGGGTCGCGGGAGATTTCTGTGCTCAAGAAAAGTGCGCTGGGCTGGCCAAAGATTGCCGGCCTCGGAATTGCGTTGGTGGTGGCCGGGCAGTTTTCCGGCTGGAACTTCGGGCTGGCGGCCGGTGGCTGGCTGAACATGTTGATCGCCATGTTGTTGATGGCCCTGCTCTGCGGCGGCCTGGCGTTGTGCGTGGCGGAGCTGTCCACCGCGCTGCCCAGCGCTGGAGGCGTGTTCGTCTATGCGCAAAGTGCCTTCGGGCCGTTCGTGGGTTATCTGGTCGGCGTGGCTTGCGCACTGGCGCTGACCATCGGTACCGGCGCGGCCGCGACCTTTATCTGCGCCTACACCGAATCGATTTTCGGCCTCGGTGGCTGGCCGGTGAAGATCGCCCTGTTCGCGGTGATCATCGGCATCCACATGCGCGGTGTCGGTGAGGCCATGGGCCTGACGTTCATTGCCGGCGTGATCGCCGTGGTCGCCCTGCTCACGTTTGGCGTGGCCATGGCGCCCCATGTCGAACTGGCCAATTTGCTGACATTGCCGGCCAACGTCGCGACACCGGTCAGCCTCGGCGGCATCTTCGCCTGTGTGCCGTTCGCGATCTGGCTGTTCATCACCGTCGAGCAAACCGGTTCGGCAGCCGAGGAAGCGCACAACCCCGGCCGCACAATGCCCCGGGGCATTCTCGCAGCCATCGGTACCCTGCTGGTGACGGCGCTGGTGGTGCTGGTATGCGCACCGGGTGCCGGTGGTGTCGAGCTGGTGGGTTCGGCGGGTGATCCGCTGTACGCAGCGATGTCCAGCAACAGCGCCTTCGGTGAGGGTTCGTGGCTGGCCAAGGTGATTGGTTGCGGCGCGGTGTTCGGCCTGATCGCGACCTTCTTCTCGCTGGTGTACGCCGCGTCCCGTCAACTGTTCGCCATGGCCCGCGATGGCCTGTTCCCGCAGTGGCTGGGCAAGACCGGCAAGCGCGGCACGCCTTACCCGGCGCTGATGCTGATCGGCATGATCGGCCTGCCGCTGTCCGAAGTGGACCCGGCCACCGTGATGCTCGCGGTCGTGCTGCTGCTCAACGTTTGCTACCTGTTGATCTTCGGCGCGTACCTGCATATCAAACGCAACCAACCGGACCTGCCACGGCCGTTCACCCTGGTCGGCGGCAAACTGGTTGCCTGGCTGGGCCTGGTCCTGACGCTGGTGGTGATCGCCGCCTGTTTCCAGCTCGACATGCTGATGCTGATCGCCCTCGCCGTGACCTTCACCCTGTGCATTTTCAACTACCTGCTGCGCAACCGTCGCACCACCGCCATCGAGGTTCCAGACCATGCCTGAAGACACTCTGCTACAACGCCGCCATCGCGTGCTCGGCAGCGCCTCGCCGCTGTTCTACGACAAACCTCTGCATCTGGTGCGTGGCGAAGGCGTCTGGCTGTTCGACGTCGATGGCCGCCGCTACCTCGACGTCTACAACAACGTGCCCTGCGTCGGTCACTGCAACCCCCACGTGACCGAGGCCATGCACCGCCAGGCCACCACGCTGAACATCCACACCCGCTACCTGGATGAACAAGTGGTGCGCTACGCCGAGCGCCTGACCGCGACCTTCGCCGAACCGCTGGACACCGCGATGTTCACCTGCACCGGCAGCGAGGCCAATGAACTGGCGCTGCGCCTGGCGCGGTTCGCCAGTGGCGGTACCGGCATCATCGTCAGCGACTACAACTACCACGGTAACTCGGCGTCACTGGCCGAAGTCACCACCGCCCTGCCCTCGCCGGAACCCTTTGCCGCCCACGCCCGCGCCGTGCCGATTCCGTGCCTGTACCGGGCACCGGCCGGCACCACCGAGGCGCAACTGGCCGAGCAATACGCAGCCAACATCGCCACCGCCATTGCCTCGATGCAGGCCCAGGGTATTCGCCCCGCCGCGCTGCTGATCGACACCCTGTTCGCCAACGAAGGCTTGCCACGGGTTCCAGCCAGCTTCGTCAACAAGGCCGCGGCGCTGATCCGCGCTGCGGGTGGCCTGTTCATCGCTGATGAAGTGCAGTCCGGTTTCGGTCGTACCGGCGATCACCTGTGGGGCCATCAGGCCCACGGCGTGGTGCCGGACATCGTCACCCTCGGCAAACCGATGGGTAACGGCTATCCCCTGGCCGGGTTGATCACCCACAAGGCGCTGGTCGAATCCTTCGGTCGCCACGCCATGTACTTCAACACCTTCGGCGGCTCGCCGGTGGCGGCAGCGGTGGGCATGGCGGTGCTGGATGTGATCGAGCAACAGCAACTGCTGATGAATGCGCAAAACGTCGGCGCCTATGTACAGCAACGCCTGCAAGTGTTGGCGAGCAAACACTCGATCATCGGCGACGTGCGCGGCAAGGGCCTGTTCTTCGCCATGGAACTGGTGCGCGACCACGCCAGCAAGGAGCCGGCCGGACTGGAGGCGCGCAAGGTGGTCAACGACATGCGCGAGAACGGCGTGCTGATCAGCAAGATCGGCGCCGGCGACAACATTCTCAAGCTGCGCCCGCCGCTGGTGTTCGGCCTCGACCACGCTGACTTGTTCGTCGACACACTGGACAGCGCCCTGAGCGCGATTTGAGGCTTTTGCCATGACTGAATTCCACACCCTTGCATTCGACACCCTGAGCCATGACCAGCAAGTGACCCGTCTGCACGAACTGGCGCGCCATGCCCTGCAACAGTGGGACGGCGAATTCGCCGACATCGAACTGGTGAAGTTTCGCGAGAACGCGGTGTTCTCGGCCCGCCGCCACGACGGTCAGCGGGTGGCCTTGCGTATCCATCGCAATGGCTATCACTGCGAGGCCGCGCTGCGCTCCGAGCTGCAATGGATGGAAGCCCTGGCCGGCGCAGGCATTACCGTGCCGCAGATTATCCGTGCGCAAAATGAAAGCCATCTGATCGAAGTCACCCACCAGGCCATCGGCGAGGCGCGGCACATCGACATGCTCGCCTGGCTGCCAGGCGCCACCGCCGGCACTTCCGAGGCCGGGGTGCAGGCCGATACTGAAATCGATTTCCTGTTCAACGAAGCCGGTGCGATTGCTGCGCGCATCCATCTGCACTCGGCGGATTGGCAACAGCCAGACGAGTTTGTCCGGCATGCCTGGGATGAAGAAGGCTTGATCGGTGCCAACCCGTTCTGGGGGCGTTTCTGGGAGCTTGCGCAGCTCAGCGATGAGCAGCGGGATCTGTTGCAACAGGCCCGGCGCAAGGCGCGCAAGAACTTGCGTCAATACGGGCGGCACCTGGGCAACTTCGGCATGATTCACGCGGACCTGGTGCCCGAGAACCTGCTGATCGAAGGCCCGCACCTGCGCCTGATCGACTTCGACGATGCCGGGTTTGGCTGGCACATGTTCGAGTTGGCCACGGCCTTGTACTTCTGCCTGGATGACCCGCGCTATGAGCAGATGAAGGCGGCGCTGCTCGACGGCTACAACGCGGTCAAGCCGCTGACCGAGGCGGATCGCAGGACACTGGCGCTGTTCCTGATGCTGCGCGGCACCACGTACCTGGGCTGGATTCACACCCGCCAGGGCACGCCGACGGCGATAGAAATGGCGCCGATGTTGATTGAGCGGGCTTGTTTGTTGGCTCGGGAATATTTGCAGCAGTAACGATGCTTTTGTGGCGAGGGAGCTTGCTCCCGCTCGGCTGCGCAGCAGTCGTAAACCCGGTCATTGCGGTACTTCTGAAGCACCGCAATGGCTGATTTTGGGGCTGCTTCGCAGCCCAGCGGGAGCAAGCTCCCTCGCCACAGGATTACCTTCCGCCTCAAGAGCCGCTATCCCGCCGGATCAAGCCTGTCCAGCGCCCGATTCACCGCCAACTCCCCCAGCATGATCACTTGCGCGATGCCCAGCAGGGTGTTGCGGTGCGTACCTTCCAGGAAACCCGCCAGGTCATTGACCATCACGTTCGCCGAGGCCAGCGATTCGCAGGCGTGGGCCAGCAGGGTTTCGGTGTCGATGTCGGGGTTGATGGTGAACAGTGTGGAGGGTTTGTGCGGGGCGGCCATGATGTGCAGGCCCGGGTTGGGGCAGGAATCGTTGTCTGGTGGATCAGGGGTAACCTTTGACATGTTTCGAACTCCGAAAATGGAGCCGTCACCGAGTCGCTGCTAAACGATGGGTGGCAGCTGTGCGCAGGTTAGCAGACCGGGGAGTACGATACCGGCGCGCCCGAAGACGCCCTGCGCACAGCTACCATGAAGTCCAGGCATGAAAAGACCTGACTGTTTGGAATGCAGATGCGCTTCGTAACACCACGGGCTGCTAAACCCGATCACTGGGAATCAGTGACGCGGACCAAGTTACCGATGGCCTCCAGGGCGCACAAGCCGGCGGATTCTGGCGTACCTGTAGGCAACGACGCAAGACGTTGTAGCTTGCAGGAAGTGACGCCTACAGCCGTTAAACAGGCATATCGAGCGGACGCATTTGTGGCGAGGGAGCTTGTCGGATCGCCGCACCGTCCCGCTCGGCTGCGCAGCAGTCGTAAAACAGGTAACCGCGGTTTGACTGACTCATCGCAGATTCAGCTTTTGGGGCCGCTTCGCAGCCCAGCGGGAGCAAGCTCCCTCGCCACAATCAGCAATGCGCCCCGGCATGCTCAACGCGATGAAACAACCGGTTGAAATACACCAGGCTGTCGCGCGGCTCCCGCACCCCAACCTTCGTCAGTTCCACGAACATCACCGAATGCGAGCCCACTTCCTTGCACTCGGTGATCCGCCCCTCAAGCTGCACCAGGGCATCGCGCAGCACCGGCACGTCGGCGGCGCCGTCGTCCCACAGGTCCCAAGCGAAGCGTTCGTCCATCGGCACCTTGGTCATGCCGGCGAAATGACGGGCCAGTTCTTCCTGCTCGCCACACAGCACGTTGACGCACAGGTGGCCGTTGGTGCGGAACACGTCGTGGGTGGCGCTGTTGCGGTTGACGCACACCAGCACGGTGGGCGGCGAGTCGGTCACCGAGCACACGGCGCTGGCGGTGATGCCGCAACGACCGCCGGGGCCGTTGGTGGTGATGATGTTCACCGCGGCAGGCAGCTGCGCCATGGCGTTGCGAAAGTCGATTTGCTGCTGGCTCAGGTCGGCCATGTCGATGCCCCTTCCTTCAGGAGGGCCGCTATCTTGCGGCCCGTAGGTGATGGAACAAGACTAAGGCTGCGGGCGCGGTACAACCATTCTGACGATCCCCATGGCAGGGTTGGGTTTCCGCTAGTCGACTAGGTGGTTTCTTTATCGCAAGGGCCGGCCACAGTGGGTATTCTGCATACTGGCTCCAGAAAGATGAGCCAATGCGTGCCGCACGCTCCCGTGCGAAAACAATAATTAGAAAACTTTCGTGGCAGCCCCGATGGAAATCCGTAAACCGATTGTTTATATCGTCGACGACGACAAGGACCTGCGAACCTCACTGGCCTGGTTGCTGGAGTCGGTCAGCGTGCAGGCGCAGTGCTTTGCCGGCGCCGAAGAGTTCCTCAGCCAGTACGACCCCAAGCAGCCCGCCTGCCTGGTGCTCGACGTGCGCATGCCGGAAACCAGCGGTTTCCAGTTGCAGGAAATCCTCAACCAGCGCGGCAGCACCTTGCCGACCATTTTCGTCTCGGCCCATGGCGACATTCCGATGTCGGTCACGGCGATGAAGAACGGCGCGCTGGATTTCGTCGAGAAGCCCTACAACCCGCAACAGATGATCGACCGCATCCAGGCCGCGCTGAAGACCGCCGTGCACGCCCAGGCCGATCAGCAGCAGCGTCAGAACCTGCAGGGCAAGCTGGCACTGCTGACCACCCGAGAGCGGGAAGTGTTGATGCTGGTGATCGATGGCAAGGCCAGCAAGGTGATTGCCCGGGAACTGAACATCAGCGTGAAGACCGTTGATGTGCACCGCACCAAGATCAAGGAGAAGATGGGCGTGAGCAGCATCGCCATGCTGGTGCGCGAGGTGCTGCATTTACCGGTGGATGAGCCGGCGCGGCACTGAGGGATCTGCGGCAGTCATGAGGCCGCCATCGCGAGCAGGCTCGCTCCTACAGGTCGATCCCGGCCAGGCACAAATTCTGTGTTCGCTGGAGATCCACTGTAGGAGTGAGCCTGCTCGCGATGAGGCCGGCAGACTCAACATCAATGGCGGGTGTCAGATCTGGCTATACCGCTTGCGATAAGCACCCGGTGACACGCCGAAGCGCGATTTGAACGCCGACGAGAAGTAGCTCGAATCCGAGAACCCCCACGCATAACACAGCGCCGAAAGCTTCTGCTCGACATCGGCGCGGCGCAGGTTTTCGGCGCAGAAATCCAGGCGTCGGTGCTTGATGTATTGCGCCACCACCAGCCCGCGCTTGGAGAACATCCGGTACAGGCCGCGCACGGAAATCCCGACTTCACGGGCAATCAGCTCGGGGCACAGTTCTTCGTCGCTCAGGTGCGCGTCGATGAAGGCGATGATCTTGCGAAATTGCCGCTCATGGGCGTCTGCACCGCAGTCGCGGGCGCTAATGCCCGGCAGCAACAAACTGGCCAGGGCATCGAGCACGGCCTCGCTTTCCTGCATGTCCAGCCCGTCCTGCTGGCGGGTGTCCAGCACCAGCTTGTTGGCCATCGCCGCCAGGGGGCTGCCGGCCGCGATGCGCGTGGCGCAGTTGACGGCATTGAAGTGCGAACCGCGCTCAACCACCTGGCGCGGAAGAATCAACGACAGTTGTCGGCAATCGTCGTTGTAGATCATGTCGCTGGGACGGCTGGCGTCGATCAGGGCGATGTCGCCACAGCCCAGTTGCGCGCGGTTGTCGCCCTGCTCCAGTTGCGAGCTGCCACGCAGCTGGAACACCGCGTAGTAGTGGCCGTCGCTGCTGGTGCTGACGTCCTTGCTGGTGCGGTACAAATGCACGTGCGCCATGTCGACCACACTGAGGTTGATCGCACCGCTGCGAAATTCTGCCAGTTCGCCGTAGAAATCGGTGTCCAGCGCCTGGGCATCGAAACGCCCACAAGCCTGGTTCACCTGGCTCAACCAACTTTCGAACGCCTCGTTGCGCACCGTCGATGCTGTAATCATGTCCGCAAGCCTCACGTTTTTGTTGTTATTTTTCGACCGCTTCATCGAGCGGTTCGTCAAAACGGTTACTTCTGTAGCCATCTCCTCCTTCGACGGCCGCCGGGCGCCCATTCAACAGGCTCCGGCCCAAGCTTTCCAGTCGACTTTCAGTTAAAGGTCCAATACCAGACGAGCGGAAAGCGCCCGTGATACACAGGCACAAATCTGCTTGTTGGAGGCCTTTTCCTTGTTCGACAGACAGTTGTCGCGGTGCTCCGGCAAGCCGTCCAGCACTTCGACGATGCAGGTGCCGCAGATGCCTTCGCGGCACTCGGTGTCGATGTCGCAACCATAGGCCTGCAACACATCGACCAGGCTGGCGTTGGCCGGCACTTGCAGTACCACGCCGGAACTGGCCAGTTCCACTTCGAACGTACCCGCCGGCGCGCTGTTGGCGGCCGGGTCTGCGGCGAAGTGTTCCAGGTGAATGGCATCGTCCGAGCGACTGCGGGACGCCACTTCCACCACTTTGTTCATGAAGGGTGCCGGGCCGCAGGTGTAGACGTGGGCGGCGCTGCCGGCACGCTCCAGGCATTCACTCAACGCTGCGTCGAGATCCGCGGGCTCCACGCCATAGTGAAACTCCACAGATTCAGCAAAGTTCGTCGCCAACAGTTCGGTAAACGCCGCGTACTGCGCCGAGCGGGCGAAATAGTGCAGGCGATACGGCTGGCCGCTTTCCGCCAATTTGTAGGCCATGCTCAGCAGCGGCGTGACACCGATACCGGCGGCGAACAACACATGTTCGCTGGTACTTTCATCGAGACGGAACAGGTTGCGCGGCGCACCCATTTCCAGCTCCATGCCCTCTTCCACTTGCTCGTGCAGCGCCAGCGAACCGCCGCGCGACTGCGCCTCTTTCTTCACCGCCACCAGATACGCACGGCGATCCTGTGGCGGGCTGCACAGCGAATACTGGCGGGTCACCCCGGTCGGCCCGGTCAGGTCGACGTGGGCACCCGGTTCATAGGTGTCGAGCGGCTGGCCGTCACTGCGCACGAGGCGAAAGGAACGGATATCCAGCGCTTCGTCGACGATCCTTTCGATCTTCACCTTCATCATTGCATCACCTAAAACTGGTTATTTCGGTTAATTCGGACAGCTAACAGTCTTGAGCCAGGCACCACCCTGTGGCGAGGGAGCTTGCTCCCGCTCGACTGCGCAGCAGTCGCAAAACTCTTCAGTGTCAGCAATATTTGGGGGCCGCTTCGCAGCCCAGCGGGAGCAAGCTCCCTCGCCACAGGTTCTAAATCACCCCTGCTTTCTCAGCGCATGAACAAACCGCCGTTGACGTCCAGGCACGCGCCAGTCACAGAGGTCGCGTTGTCGGCGACCAACAGCAACACGCTGTCGGCGATGAACTCGGGGTCACCGAGGGTGCCGGCCGGGATCATCTTGAGGATCTGTTCCAGTCGCTCCGGAGCCACGGTCTCGCGCACCACAGGCAAGTCCAGCGGACCCGGCGAGATGCTGTTGACCGTCACGCCCTGGGGCGCCAGTTCACGGGCGAAGACCTTGGTCAGGGTCGCCACGCCACCCTTGGCCGCCGCGTAGTGCGCGCCGGTGGCGGTGCCGCCGTTCTGCCCGGCAAGCGAAGCAATGTTGACGATGCGCCCGAAGCCGCGCTCGGCGAAGTGCGCGCCGAACACCTGGCAGGCAACAAAGGTGCCGCGCAGGTTGATCGCCATCGACTCGTCGAATTCTTCCGGCGTGATGTCCATCAGCGCCGCGACTTTCGACACGCCAGCGTTGTTCACCAGAATGTCAGTGCCGCCCCAGTGCGCGGCGAGCAGGTCGCGGGCGCGCTGGAAGTCGGCCTTGCTGCGCACATCCAGTTCGATGGCGACGGCCGTGGCGCCGCTGCCATCCAGCTCGGCGGCCAGATGCCGCACGCCATCGAGGCGCACATCGGCCAGGCCGACGCGATAACCCGCCGCGTGCAGACGGCGGGCGATGCACTCGCCCAGTCCGCGTGAGGCACCCGTTACAAGGGCTACTCGACTCATGATGTTGCCCTCACAAAAGGAAGCCGAGCGCGCTCAGGCTGTCGGTGGAGTTGATCAGGCGCACCACTTTGCGCTCCAGGGTCGGCACGCCATCGGTGAAGCGGATACGGTGGTTCAGGTCAGCCACAAACGGCGTGTGCACACCGCGCTTGTAGGCGTACAGCAGTTGCGCCGAGTTGACTTCGACGATGTCGCCGGCCGCTTCCACCAGACGGAAACGCGAGATCGTGCGGATGGTTTTCGCCGCGTCCACCGCCGACGGCGAGTAGCCGGCGGTCAGGCGTTCGATGCGCAGGTCACGCATGCGCGCATCGTCGTAGGCGTAGTTCAGGGTCGCTTCGAAATCTTCGGTGTCCGGGTCGATCGGCACGATGTACTTGCCGCTTTCGCTCCACAGGGTCGCCCATTCGGCGTAGTTCTTGTGGTCGAGCAGTTCGGCTTCGCGCCAGATGAATTCGATGGCCTGGGCCAACGGGCCGGAAAAACCATTCAGGGTGTCGTGATTGCTCATTGGCTCATCATCCTTTTCCACATGTCGTAGGCACCGCGCATGCCGCCTTCGTCGGTGGCGTGGCTGACCTTGTCGCCGTTTTCAGCGGTGATTTCGCGGTTCAGGCCGCGGTTGACCAGGATTGGCGCATCGACGCCGGCATACGAGCCGCGTTGCACGCGGTCCCAGGCCTCGGCATCGTCAGGGCTGCCGAAACCGAACGGGCCCTGGAAGTGTTCGTGGATGCGCATGCGTTCGCGGTTGGCGATTTCCGGGCCGCCGTCCATGCCGAGGGCAACGTGACGGATCTCGGTTTCGGTGACCGACACCGGGCGCAGCACGCGGAAGAACGACATCGACATCGCCACGTTGGGGAACAGGTTAAGGTTGAAACCGGCGCCGTGCAGCGAGCGCACGATGCGACGGACCTGATCGGCCGGCATGGTTTTCGACAGTTCTTCAGTCACATGGGCGAAGCGCTCCTGCAACTGCTCGGTGCCGTCGTCATGATCGAGATCGACGTGCTCCGGCACCATCACCATCACGCTGTGGCCGTTGCCCAGCGAGTGGGTGACGGCTTGTTCGTCGGTCATGAACGAGAGCATTTCCGAGGTTTCTTCATCCACCGACGACATGAACGACTTGTGCACGATCGGGAAGTGGTAACCGTCGGTGGTGTTTTCCAGCTGGATCTTCCAGTTGCCCTTGAAGCTGAACTTGTGTTCGCCCTGGGTCTTGATCGGGTAACCGGCGCCCTGCTTCATGAACAGGTCCATCCAGTGCTTGGCGCCGCCGAGGAAGTCTTCCAGCGGTTCGATCTCGTCGTTGTAGCTGGCGAAGATCATGCCGGCGTAGCGTTCGACGCGCAGGCTGGTCAGCGGCAGTTCGGATTTCTCCAGGATACCTTCGTAGCCATCCGGATACGGCAGCGCACGCAGCTTGCCGTCCAGGCCATAGGACCAGCTGTGGTACGGGCAGGTGAAACCGGTGGCGTTGCCCTTGTGCTTCTCGCACACGGTGGCGCCACGGTGCCGGCAACGGTTTTCCAGCACGTTGATGTTGTTCTTCTTGTCGCGCACGACAATCACCGGGCGACGGCCAATGGTGGCGGTCTTGAAGTCGCCGCTGTTGCGCACTTCGCTTTCGTGGGCAACCCACACCCAGGTGCGGTAGAAAATCTTGTCCAGCTCGGCTTCGAACAGCGCCGGGTCGTTGTACAGCGAGACATCGACGCGGTCGTGCTGGACCAGGTCTTCGGGGCTTTTCGACGTTGCGATCAGCTGATATTCATGAGTGCTCATGCGGTTCTCCTCATGGCTTCTTTTTATGATTTTGTTTTAGAGCCAGGCCGTTCGGCGGCCATGCTCTGTTGCAGTTGCGCACCAAAGGCGCAGACCAGTTCGTCCTGACCTTTACGACCGACGATTTGCAGGCCAACCTTCAGCCCGCCGCAGTCGAGTTCCACCGGCACCGTCAGAGCCGGGTGGCCGCTGAGGTTGAAAGGCCGAACCAGCGGAGTCATGCCGGCCACGGCCTTGCTGCCGGCGCGGGCTTCGCTGAGGGTCGGCGGCAGGGTCGGCATTGTCGGCAGCAGCAATACGGCAAAGTCTTCCAGCGCCGCGTCCACTTGTTGAGTGAACGCCGTGCGCACGGCTTCGGCCTCGGCCAGGTCTTGGCGAGTGGTGCGGCTGGCTGCCAGCAGACGTGTTTCCACATCGGCGCCGATCAGGCCCTTGCCGGTCAGGTGACCGAACGCCGCCCAGTTTTCAAAATTGATCACGGTCAGGCCGGCGGCGAACGCCGCTTCGAATTCGCTCAGGTGCAGGTTGCTTCGACGCCATCCGGCGCGGTCCGCGGCGGCACCCAGGCTGGCTTGCAGGTGCGCATCGCAGGCCACCTCGAGAAAACCGACCTTGGCGCCTTCGCCCGGCAAGTCTTGAATTGCAAAGCCCGGGCAGATCACCTGCATCGCGGCGATCAGGTCGTCCATGCTTTTGGCGAACGGCCCGACGCAATCGAGGCTGGATTCCAGCGGATGGGCGCCGACACGGCTGACGCGACCATAAGTCGGCTTGAGACCGGCAATCCCGCAGCAGGCTGCCGGCACCCGCACCGAACCACCGGTATCGGTGCCGATGGCGATGTCCGCCAACCCGGCCGCAACCGCCGAAGCCGAGCCGCTGGACGAGCCGCCAGGAACACGATCCGGCGCTTGCGGGTTGATCGGTGTACCGGTCCAGTCGTTGATGCCGGTGACGCCGAACGCCAGTTCATGCAGGTTGGTCTTACCGACGATCTGCCAGCCGGCGTCGAGGATCGCATCGACCACTTCGGCGTTTTTCGTCGCCGCCGGAGCATCGGCAAACGCGCGGCTGCCCGAGCGGGTCGGATGGCCGGCGATGTCGATGGAGTCCTTGATGGCGACGCGCTTGCCGTTGCCACCGAGGAGGAATTCGCTGATGAAAGTACTCATGTGCCCGCTCCCAAGGTGAAGAGCTCCGTATTGAACAGCCGTTGCGTGCGGAAATGCGCGATCAGCCAGACGCCGTCGTCACAACGAAAATCGATGTTCAGGCGCGTGCCGAACAGCTCGTTGCGGCCATCGGCGTAAGTCGAGATCTGCTGCATGATCCACTGCCCCTGCGCCGCCTTGCCGTCGACCAAAATCGATTCGCTGGTGAGGTAATGCAGGTTCAGCTTGAAGTGGTCGGACGGCGGCAGATAACCGCCGACAAACGCGGCCACCGCCTCACGCCCCTGGTGCTGACCGAAAGTCTGTGCGGTCTGGGTGCCGAGGCCTTCCCAGATCGCATCCTCGGTGAACAATTGCGCCAACTGGCTCAGATGAATCGCCGCCCGCGGCACGTCGCACAGGTCCATGTAGTGCGCCATCAGGCGACGCACTGCGCTTTCCCCTTCGAGCTTCGCCAGATCCCCTTCGAGCGTCGCCAGACGCTGCAGCAAGGCCTCGTTCATGGCTTACACCTTGGCCGCATCAGGAATGGTCAACGGGCGACCGATGCGCGCTTCGATCTTGGCGTAGCGCCACAGGCTGTATTGGCCGACCGGCGTGGTGCGGAACAGGTTGCAGGCGTCGATCACCGACTGGTGGCAGTCGACGTCGGCCATGATGTACACGGTCCACGGTGAGGTGGTGGACGGGCCGACCATCAGGCGGTCGTCGTCCATTGCGCCGAGCACGGTGATGCCGGGCATGGCGCCGAGGTCACCCATCATCTGGCTGAAGCCTTTCCACACGCTCAGGCCTTCGCCGGTGGGCAGGTCGAAAAAGTTCTGGGTGATGCCGATGCAGAAGACGACGCGCAACGGTTCCTGGGTAGCTTGGGACATGCTGTTGATCCTTGAAAAAGTGAAAAATCAATAGGGTTCAGATGTAACCCGGGAACGGCGGCACGCCGAGTAACACCGAGCCAGCGCCGTCGTACAGGCCTTCGCTGAGGAAGGCGTGCTGGGTCACCACCATCGAGTCGCGCAGGTAGCGTTGCAGCGGATGGCGCAGGTAAATGGCGGTGGTGCCGGCCAGGCTGTAGGCGCTCTGCACCACCTCGGCACCGGCTTGGGACACATGAATGGCCGACAGGCGCAACAGGCTGGTCTGCTCCGGGGTGACCGGGTTGCCGGCCAGGATCGAGTTCCACACCTGCTCGGTGGCGTTGTAGAAGAAACCGCGGGCGGCGCTGAGCTTGGCTTCAGCCTTGGCGATCTCGATGCGCACGTAAGCGCGGTCGGACAATTTCGGCGCGCCGGTGATGCCGCTGCCGCCAGCCATGCGGCTGATTTCGTCCAGTGCGGCACGGGCCAGGCCGAGGTTGACCACTGCCAGCACTTGCGCGGCGTAGGCGATCGACGGGTAGCGGAACAGCGGCTCGTCGATGGTTGCGGCACCACCACGGATAAACGTCCAGCGCTCATCAACGCGTTTATCGCTCACTCGCAAGTCATGGCTGCCGGTGCCTTTGAGGCCGACCACTTCCCAGTTCTCGACGATGTCTACCTGCTCCGGGCGGAACACAGCGGTGCGCGGCTTGCCGCCGGCGGCGCCGATGCCAACGCCCAGCAGGTCTGCGCCTTTGCAGCCGCTGGCGAATTTCCAGGTGCCGTTGACCTGATAGCCGCCTTCCACGGCCTCGGCCGGTTGCAAGGGGAACAGGCCGCCGGCGAATACCAGGTCAGGGCTTTCGGCGTAGAGCTCCGCCAGGGTTTCCCGCGGCAAGGCGGCAAGGTAGACGCCGGCGCTGCCGAAGCTGGCCACCCAGCCCGCCGAGCCATCGGCTTCGGAGATGCGCTCGATCATTTGCAGGAACAGCGACGGTGCCAGGGCATCGCCGCCGAAGCATTTCGGCGTGGCGGCGCGGTAGATGCCCACCTGCTTGAAGCGCTCGATCATGTCCCGAGGTACGTGGGAAACAGTGTCGAATTCTTCGCGACGCTGGCGAACCTCATCCAGCACTTGCTGAAATAGCTGACTCTCGACCATTGGTACGACCGGGGCGGACACAGGGTCTTGTTGCGCGACAGCTGAACGCAGCATGGGCTAGTTCTCCGTTTTGATTATTGTTAGTGGGGCTGCACCGAGAAGAGGTGTGGCTGCCCTTGCATTGAGGTCCAGTGTAAAAACCGCGTCCCGGCACAACTATTGGTGCGTGCAGCCCCCTCGCTAAAGAAAACCCCTAGACCTCCACCGGTTACCTCTGAGCGCATCCCGCTGTGCGAGCAGGTATAAAACGCCATACTGCAAATCTCTGCCGCCAGGGGCCGTGCGATGTACCAGCCAAAACCGAACGACTTTTATGCGCTGATCGAAGCCATGCCGCTGTGCATCATTCTTCATGACGCGCACACCAAGGAAATTCTCTGGGCCAACGCCGCTGCCCTGGCGGCGTTGGGCTTTACCCTGGAAGAACTGACGCCGCTCAAGGCCCCGGACATGACCCGCGACGCACCGAAGTACCGGCGCTCGGTGGGTTTGCGCTGGCTGGAAGGCGCCGCGCGCACCGGGCAACGGGCCATCGAGTGGTGCTATCGCTCCAAGCAAGGGGTCGAGATTCTTTCCGAGGCGGTGGCGACCCTGGTGCACCTGGACGGTCGCGATGTGTTGATGGTGCAGTTCCGCGACATTTCCAAGGAGGACAAGGTCAAGCGCGACCTCAAGCGGTTCGAAAGCCGACTCACGGCGTTCATGCAGGACCTGGCCGAAGGCGTGGCGGTGCTCGGCCCCGAGGGCGACATCGTTTTTATCAGTGACTCCGGCGCGCACCTGCTCAACAGCGAAGTGCACAAGCTGATAGGCAAGAACTTCCTGGCCTGGTGCGACGACGCATCCGGCCAGCGCCTGCTGCAACAGCTTGCCCATGAGCGACCGAAGCACGCGCCGTTCAACGTGCATTACAGGGTGCAGCGCCGCGATGGCGAGTGGCGCTGGCATGACGCAACCTGCCGCTACATCGAGATCGAGGACGATCTGGTCGGCCATCTGCTGTTGTTCCGCGACGTCACCGAGCAAGTGCTGGCCGAAGAGGCGCGGCGGGTCAGCGAGCAGAAAATCGAATACCTGGCGCGCTACAACGCCATGGGTGAAATGGCCGTGGCCATCGCCCACGAGTTGAGCCAGCCATTGGCGGCGACTCGCAACTTTATTGAAGGCGCGGTGATTCGCCTGGGCAACGCCGGCGAAACCGATCAAGGCGTCGCCTGGGGTTTGCAGAGCGCCGTGCGGCAGATTGAGCACGCCTCGGTGATCATCAAGAGTGTGCGCGATTACGTGGTCAAGCTGGAGCAGACCGAAGAACTGGTCGACCTCAATGAGCTGTTGCGCGAAACCCGCTACTTCATCAGCCTGCGGGCCGATCCGAGCCTGGTGCGCGTGGAAATCGTCACCGCGCCCGAACCGCTGCGGGTGAGTTGCGAGAAGGTGCTGATCGGTCAGGTGATCCTCAACCTGGCCTTCAACGCCATTGAAGAAATGGCTGACCTGCCTACTGAACGTCGATTGCTGCGAATCCATGCCAGCCGTGAGAACGACGTGGCCCTGGTGCGCATCGAAGACTGCGGTCGCGGCATTCAGGCCCAGGCGCGAGAAAAACTGTTCGACGGTTTCTTCTCGTCCAAGGTCAGCGGCAACGGCATCGGCCTGGCGCTGTGCAAGAACATCATCGGCCGCCACCGTGGCGATATCTGGGCGCAAAACCTCGAGCCGTGCGGCGCGGTGTTCAGCTTCTCCCTGCCCCTCGCCTGAAGCACACAAATCCTGTGGCCTGATCTACACAAACCCTGTGGCCTTACACAACCCCTGTGGCGAGGGGGCTTGTCGGAACGCCGCATCGCCCCGTTGGGCTGCGAAGCGGCCCCAGCATTTCCCAGTCACACCGCGCCAGCAGGCTTTGCGACTGCTGCGCAGTCGAACGGGGGCAAGCCCCCTCGCCACAAATTCGCCTACATCCTTCTCCCTCTCATTCCAGTCAACCCCCCGCCTTATCAGCTTGTGCAGCCAGTTTCATGACACTGGCACAGACACACAAACACTTGGCAGGCAGGGCAATTCTCCCGATCGCGGGGCACGGCAGAATCAAAGGGTAAAAATCTGCCAAAGCACCCGCGATCCGCGTTACCAACAATTCAGGAAGTTCCCCTTATGCGAACAAACAGGATCTCCGTACAGTCAGCGCTAGGCCTGAGCCTGCTTGTACTCGGTTTGAACAGTGCCCGCGCGGACTTGCCCGCCGGTACGATTGGCCAGACCGTTCTGGCGTTTCCACCCGAAGCTCACCGCGCGTTTGTCATCGACGTCGAGTTCGACAGCTTCGTGGCTGGCCGCGTGACCGTGGTCGACCCGGACCAGAAGCGCATCCTCGGCATGGTGCCGACCGGTTTTGCTGCGCCGTCGACCCTCAGTCACGACAAGAAGACCCTCTACAGTGCGGACATCTGGTATTCGCGCGGCACCCGTGGCACCCGCACCGACGTGCTCACCGCCTGGGACAGCTCGACCCTGTCGCCGGCCTGGGAAGTACTGATTCCGAACAAGCGCGCCGAATCGCTGACCCAGCGTTACTCGCTCAAGCCGAGCGGCGACGACAAGTTCGTCTACGTCTACAACTTCACCCCGTCGACGTCGGTGACCGTGGTCGATACCCAGGCCAAGGCCGTTGCCACGGAAATCGCCATCCCCGGTTGCGTGCTCAACTACCCGGTCGGCAACCGCCGCTTCGCCTCGCTGTGCGGTGACGGCAGCCTGCAGGTGGTGACCCTCAACGATCAGGGCCAGGAAACCGCGCGCAGCCGCACGCCGTTCTTTGATCCGAACGCAGAAAAACTGGTAGAGCGCGCGGTCAACGTCGGCGACACCTACTACTTCACCACCACGACCGGCACCGTACACCCAGTGGATTTCGCCGGCGACGCGCCGAAGGTCCTGCCGTCCTGGTCACTGGTTTCCGACGAGGAAAAGAAAGCCGGTTGGGCGCCGGGTGGCTGGCAGTTGATGGCCGTGGCACCGAAGCTGGACCGCTTGTACGTGCTGATGCACGACGCCCACGAAGCGATGAAGTGGGAAGACCCTAGCCCGCTGATCTGGGCGTTTGACCTCAAGACCCACAAGAAAGTGGCGACCCTGGAAGCCCCGGTTCCGGTGTGGAGCATGCAGGCCACCGGCGACGACAAGCCGCTGTTGCTCGGCGCCGACGTGGAAGGCGGTTTGCAGATTTTCGATCTGAAGACCAACAAGCTCACCGGCAGCATGCCGAAAGTCGCCAAAACCGCGACTCAAGTCCTGAGCTACTAAGAGGTTCGGCCATGCACACAGATCCGATCTTCATCATTGCCAGCGCCGTCGCCATCGCGGTGTTGCTGGCCAGCGCCGCGACCCACAAGTTGCGCGCGCCGGCCCGCTTCGCCCGGCAGCTGGCGGACTATCAACTGCTGCCCGAGGCGCTGGTGCGCCCGACGGCACGGTTGGTGCCGTTGCTGGAACTGGCCATCGCCTTTGCCCTGCTGGTGCCGGTCAGCCGTGGTTATGCCGCGTTGAGCGCCGCCAGCCTGTTGGCGCTGTACGCCGCCGCCATCGGCATCAACCTGTGGCGCGGTCGTGCGGACATCGATTGCGGTTGCGCCGGTCCCGACCAGGCACAGCCACTGCGCCCGGTACTGCTGCTGCGCAACAGCGCACTGGTGGCTCTGGCGCTGTTCGCCAGCGTGGCGCCGGTTGCCCGCGACCTCAACCTGTTCGATGGCTTCGTGACCCTGGCCGCCGCTGCGGTCGCGCTGCTCATCTACGCCGCGGCCGATGGCTTGCTGGCGAATTCCCCTCTTCTGCTCAAATTGATTGGTAGGTAATCGAAATGGAAGGCTTGATTGTTTCCAACGTTCTGCTCTGGGTGCTGCTGGTGGCTGTGGCGTTTGTCGTCATGGGCCTGGTGCGGCAGATTGGCGTGCTGCACGGTCGCCTGGCGCCGGCCGGCGCGTTGATGGTCGACAAAGGCGTGGCGGTCAATGAACCCGCGCCGCAAGTCACCGCCAGCGACCGTCACGGTCGTCCGGTGAACTTCGGTTATGCCGGCGAGAAATCGCAACTGCTGTTCTTCCTCTCGCCGACCTGCCCGATCTGCAAGTCGTTGCTGCCGGCGATCAAATCCATCGCCAAGGAACAGGCCGGTAACCTCGACGTGGTGTTCGTCAGCGATGGCGACATGGACGCCCAGCAAGCGCTGATCCGCGAACACAAACTCGAAGACGCCACCTACGTGGTCGGCCCGCAAGTGGGCATGACCTACCAGATCGGCAAGCTGCCGTACGCCGCGCTGATCGACAAGGCCGGCACCCTGCGCGCCAAAGGCCTGGTCAACTCCCGCGAGCACCTGGACAGCCTGTTCGAAGTCGAGCACCTGAAGCACGCCACGCTGCAGCAGTACCTCAATGCCCAACCGCACACCCACGATCACGACCACAGCCACGGCCATAGCCACTGATAAGGCAGGGAGACCTTTATGAAACTGCTGGATCTGTTGTTTGAGCGTTCGTCCCGCCGTGTCGCCGACACCACGTCGCGCCGCAAACTGCTGGCACGCATGGGTTCGCTGATGGTGGCCGGTGCCGCCCTGCCCCTGCTGTTGCCGCTGGATCGCACCAGCAAGGCCCTGGCCGCGGAGCCTGCACAGGCCGGCGACCCGGGTGATCCGAACAGCTGCGACTACTGGCGCTACTGCTCCATCGACGGCTTTCTGTGCAGCTGCTGCGGCGGGTCGGTGACGTCCTGCCCACCGGGCACCGAAGCCTCGCAAGTGACCTGGATCGGCACCTGCCGCAACCCGGCCGACGGCAAGGACTACATCATTTCGTACAACGACTGCTGCGGTAAGCAAAGCTGCGCCCAGTGCGCCTGCACCCGTAACGACAGTGAAGAACCGGCCTACCGCCCGTTCAACAACAACGATGTGAACTGGTGCCTGGCCGCCAAATCGCACATCTATCACTGCACCGTTTCGGTCATCCGCGGCGTCGCCGTTTAAAAACGCGCTTTCCGCCGGTTGTTCGCGCAATCGGCGGCTTTTTTATTTTGTCCGGTTGTTTTTTAACTTTCGCCCGCAACAAGCAAAAGGTGCTCAGTCATGCGCAAGTTGCTACTCCTCGGTCTCATCTGCGCCCTTGGCGCCCCGCTCGCCTATGCCCGGGCCATTCCCACCCCGAACCAGCATCACGCGCCGGGCAATGAATCACTGCAAACCCCGATTGCTCAGGCCGGTTACAGCGTCGGCGTGAACTACCAGCTGCAATGCGCCGGTTGCCACCTGGGCGACGGCAGCGGTTCCGCCGCCAACGACACGCCACGGATGAAAGGCTTTGTCGGCAATTTCCTGAAAGTCCCGGGCGGCCGCGAATTCCTCGTGCGGGTGCCGGGCATGTCGCAGTCGGCGCTGAACAACGCGCAACTGGCGGACTTGCTCAACTGGCTGATGCGTGAAGACGGCATGGCTGGCAATAGCCTGCCGGTCGACTATCAGCCCTACACCGCCGAAGAAGTCACGGCGTTGCGCGCCAAGACCATGCTCAACCTGCCCGGCACCCGTAGCGAGTTGATCAAGGCCATGCGTGCCCAGCGCATCGCGATCGATGACGGGATGAATGACTGAGATCGACATGCTCCAGGTTCGACTATCTGGACGATGGACGCGTTGACGGCAAATAAGTAACGTAACGGTGCTGTTTTCGAACCTGGAAAATCGAAAAGGGAGTTTGCATCGTGACCGAAGAGACAAAAACCAAAGGACCGGCTTCGTACTTTCCGTCCATTGAAAAAAAGTACGGGCAGCCGATCAGCCACTGGCTGGACCTGCTCAAGACCGTCAGCGACAAGAAACACATGGAACTGGTGGCCTGGCTCAAAGCCGAACACGGCATGGGTCATGGTCACGCCAATGCGCTGGTTGCCTACCATCTGGCAGCCACTAAAAGCGCCTAGCCATGCGCAGTCGGCGGAGCCGGGTAAACCGGCTCCACCGTAAATCTTCTGTTGCCCTATCCTTTCATCCAACCCATCACGCCGGACATCGACCATGTCAGCCCCCGAATCCACCCTCCTCGACAGTTGGCACCACAACGCCCGGGCCTGGATCGACGCCATTCGTAGCGGCACCATCGAAAGCCGCCAAAAGGTCACCGACCAGGCCATCCTGCTGGCGGTGCTAGGGCGTCAGCCCGAGCGTGTGCTCGACCTGGGTTGCGGCGAAGGCTGGTTGTTGCGGGCACTGGCAGACCGGGGTATCGAGGCGGTCGGCGTGGATGGCGATGCGACGCTGGTGGCGGCGGCGCGGGCGGCGGGCGCTGCGCCGGTGCATTTGGCGAGCTATGAACAACTGGCTGAAGCGAAAGTCGACATCGGCCGCGACTACAACCTGATTTGCGCCAACTTCGCCCTGCTGCATCAGGACATCATCCCCCTGCTCGCCGCCATGAACACCCTGCTCGCCCCGGGTGGCGCGCTGGTGATCCAGACGCTGCACCCGTGGGCGGCTGCGGCGGGCGATTATCAGGATGGTTGGCGGGAAGAGACCTTCGCAGGCTTCAAGGGGCAGTGGCAGCCCATGCCGTGGTATTTCCGCACCCTGTCCAGTTGGCTGAACGCACTGGACATGGCGGGTTTTGTGCTGGCCGGCTTGCAAGAGCCACAGCACCCGCAAAGCTCCGTGCCACAGTCATTGCTGTTGGTGGCCGAACCGCGCCGCTGAGTGGTTTCAATATCGCACACAGTTCTTGTACCCGCCGATAATCCCTGTGGGAGCGGGCTTGCCCGCGAAGAGGCCGGCACATTCGACATCGATGTCGCCTGACACTCCGTCATCGCGAGCAAGCTCGCTCCCACAGGTTTCACTGGTGCATCCAGTAAAGCGTCAGGCCCATTCTTTACGCAGGTGGCGCGCAGCGTTGACCATGTGCACCAGCGCCGCTTCGGTTTCCGGCCAGCCGCGGGTCTTGAGGCCGCAGTCCGGATTGACCCACAGGCGGTCGGCGGGAATACGCTTGGCGGCCTTGCGCAGCAGGTTGGCCATTTCCGAGGAGTCCGGCACCCGTGGCGAGTGGATGTCATACACGCCCGGGCCGATTTCGTTCGGGTAGGCGAAGGCTTCGAACGCGTCCAGCAGCTCCATGTCCGAGCGCGAGGTTTCGATGGTGATCACGTCGGCATCCATGGCGGCGATGGACTCGATCACATCGTTGAATTCGCTGTAGCACATGTGGGTATGGATCTGGGTTTCGTCACGCACGCCGGAGGCGCACAGGCGAAACACTTCGGTCGCCCAGTCCAGGTAGTGCTGCCACTGCGCCTGACGCAACGGCAGGCCTTCACGGAACGCGGCCTCGTCGATCTGCACGATCCTGATCCCGGCGGTTTCCAGGTCCACCACTTCATCACGGATCGCCAACGCCAGTTGACGGGCCTGCACTTCGCGGCTCACGTCTTCGCGCGGGAACGACCACATCAGCATGGTCACGGGACCGGTCAACATGCCCTTCATCACCTTGTCGGTGAGGCCTTGGGCATAGCGGATCCACTCCACGGTCATGGCTTTCGGACGACTCAGGTCACCGTAGATCACCGCCGGTTTCACGCAGCGCGAACCGTAGCTCTGGACCCAGCCGAAACGGGTGAGCACGTAGCCGTCGAGTTGCTCGGCGAAGTATTCGACCATGTCGTTGCGCTCGGCTTCACCGTGCACCAGCACGTCCAGGCCCAGGCGTTCCTGCACTTGCACGGCGTGACGGATCTCGCTGTGCATGGCTTCGGTGTATTCGGCTTCGGTCAGTTTGCCTTGCTTGAACGACTGACGAGCCAGGCGGATGGACGCGGTTTGCGGGAACGAACCGATGGTGGTGGTCGGAAACAGCGGCAGGTTCAGGCCGGCGCGCTGTTTCTCGATGCGCTGGGCAAACGGCGAATGACGCTGGCTGTCCTGGGCGGTGATGGCGTCAACACGCGCCTGTACGGCCGGCTTGTGGATGCGAGGCGATGCAGCACGGCTGGCCTGCACGGCGCGGCTTTGGGTCAGCGCTTCAAGCACGTTCGGCGCTTCCGGCTCGTTGACTGCCTGAGCCAGCACCGCGACTTCTTCACACTTCTGCACGGCAAACGCCAGCCAGCTTTTCAGTTCGGCATCGAGCTTGTCTTCACGACACAGGTCAACCGGGCTGTGCAGCAGCGAGCAGGATGGCGCGACCCACAGGCGATCACCCAGACGTTCTTGGGCGTGCTGCAAGGTGGCCAAAGCGTTTTCCAGATCGCAGCGCCAGACGTTACGGCCGTTGACCACGCCCAGCGACAGCACTTTGTAGGCTGGCAGGCGATCGAGGATGGTCGGGTACTGCTCAGGTGCGCGAACCAGATCGATGTGCAGGCCGTCCACCGGCAGGTTGGCGGCCAGGCCCAGGTTCTCTTCCAGCCCACCGAAGTAAGTGGCGACCAGCTTCTTCAACGGGTCACGCTGAATCAGGTTGTAGGCCCGCTCAAAGGCGTTTTTCCAGTCCTGTGGCAGGTCGAGTACCAGGATCGGCTCGTCGATTTGCACCCACTCGACGCCCTGTGCCGCCAGGCGCTGGAAGATCTGGCCGTACAGCGGCAACAGACGATCCAGCAGCTCCAGCTTGTCGAATTCGGCGCCCTTGGCCTTGCCCAGCCACAGGTAAGTCAGCGGGCCGATGATCACCGGCTTGACGTTGTGCCCCAATGCGCGGGCTTCTTCGACCTCTTCGAACAACTGGTCCCAGCCGAGCTGGAACTGCTGATCGGCGCTGAATTCAGGGACGAGGTAGTGATAGTTGGTGTCGAACCACTTGGTCATTTCCTGGGCATGCGCGCCGCCGCAGCAACTGTCGCTGACACCACGCGCCATGCCGAACAAGGTTTGCAGGCTGGCCTTGCCATCGTGCGGGCGGAACCGCTCCGGGATCACACCGAACATCAACGAGTGAGTCAGGACCTGGTCGTACCAGGCGAAGTCACCGACGGGCAGCAGATCGATGCCGGCCTTTTTCTGCAAATCCCAGTGGGTCTTGCGCAGGTCGCGGCCCACAGCGCGCAGACCGGCTTCGTCGAGCTCGCCCTTCCAGAACGCCTCTTGAGCCTTTTTTAGTTCGCGGTCGCGACCAATGCGCGGAAATCCAAGGGAATGGGCCACAGCCATGTCAAATAACTCCAATGCGTTCAATGGGGCCATTGTCGACAGTACCAACGAGTGAGACAAACTCATTTTAATCTTGATGATCACAAGTTCTTCTCATGATCGATGACACTGCACAGCCTGCACTGGATGGACACCTGATTCAGCGCACTCGCCCCGATGTTCAACCTGCACCTGAAAACCACTGGCGTGACCGAACCGTGGCGTGTGCGTAAGCCGAGCGTCGATGGCATCATCACCCGCTACGAAGGTTTCGATGCCCGCCCCCCTCTGATCGACTAAGGAATAGTCCCGATGCGTATCAAGACACTGCTGGCCTGTGCCACGACGTCCTACCCGGACACCACAGCGCAGGCCGCCGAGATCAGCCAATGACGGCCATTTTTCGGCCGCGTCCGACGTTGATCTTTTTGCTGTTATTGCTGGTGCTGGTTTTCTGGCTGTCCCTGGCCCTCGGGCCGGTCAGCCTGCCGCTGGGCGATACCTTGCTGGCCGGGATGCGTCTGCTGGGGTTGCCGCTGGAAGGTGGCGACACGCAGCAGGCGGAGTTGATCCTCGGGCAGATTCGCCTGCCGCGCAGCTTGCTCGGCATCGCCGTCGGTTCGGTACTGGCGCTGTCCGGCGTGGCAATGCAGGGGTTGTTCCGCAATCCCTTGGCGGACCCAGGTCTTGTCGGCGTCTCGGGTGGTGCGGCGCTCGGTGCCGCCCTTGCCATCGTCGGCGGCAGCCTGCTCGGTGGCTTGCCGCCGGCGATCGAACCCTACCTGCTGTCGGTCAGCGCCTTCGCCGGTGGCTTGATCGTCACGGCGGTGGTGTATCGCTTTGGTCGCCGCAACGGGCAAACCGACGTTGCCACCATGCTCTTGGCGGGTGTGGCGATGACGGCCATGGCCGGTGCCGGGGTCGGTCTGTTCACCTACCTGGCCGACGACGCCACTTTGCGCACCCTGACGTTCTGGAACCTGGGTAGCCTCAACGGCGCCAGCTACCCGCGCTTGTGGCCGTTGCTGATCGTCACCCTGGGCGTGGCGTTGTGGTTGCCCCGCCGGGCGGCGGCGCTCAATGCATTGCTGCTGGGTGAGTCGGAGGCCCGTCACCTGGGCTTCGACATCGAGCGGATCAAGCTTGAGCTGGTGTTGTGCACGGCGCTCGGCGTCGGCGCGGCCGTCGCGGCAGCCGGCCTGATCGGCTTTATCGGCCTGGTGGTGCCGCATCTGATGCGCCTGCTGGTCGGCCCGGATCACCGGGTGTTGCTGCCCGCGTCGTTGCTGGCCGGTGCCAGTCTGCTGTTGCTGGCCGATCTGGCGGCGCGCCTGCTGTTGGCGCCGGCCGAGTTGCCCATCGGCATCGTGACTGCGCTGATAGGCGCTCCGTTCTTTCTATATCTGTTGGTGCGAGGGCGTTCCTGATGCTGCGGGCAAACAACTTGCTGGTACGTCGTGGCAACCGCACGGTACTGGCGAACATCGATATCAAGTTGCGCCCAGGTGAAGTGCTGGGTGTGCTGGGGCCCAATGGCGCCGGCAAAAGCACCCTGCTCGCTGCTTTATGCGGCGACCTGGCGACCAGCGAAGGAACGGTCCGCCTCGACGAGCGTCCGCTCGCCGACTGGCCGGGTCAGGAGCGGGCCAAACGCCTGGCCGTGCTGCCGCAGAGTTCGAGCCTGAACTTTGCGTTTTCGGTCAATGAAGTCGTCGGCATGGGTCGCTTGCCCCACGCCAGCGGCCGCGTGCGTGATGCCGAAATCGTCGCCGAGGCGCTCAAAGCCGCCGATGCGCTTCATCTTGCCGGACGCAGCTACCTGGCCCTGTCCGGCGGTGAACGCCAGCGCGTGCATCTGGCGCGGGTGCTCGCTCAGCTCTGGCCCGGTGCCAAAGGGCAAACCCTGCTGCTCGATGAACCGACGTCAATGCTCGATCCGCTGCACCAGCACACCATTTTGCAAGCCGTGCGTGATTTCGCCGAGCGCGGCGCCGCGGTGCTGGTGATCCTGCACGACCTCAACCTGGCCGCACGTTACTGCGATCAACTACTGTTGTTGCAACAGGGCCTGCCCCACGCCTACGGCCCACCGGCAGAGGTGCTGACCGCCGAAGCGCTGGCGGCGGTGTATGGGCTGGAGGTGCTGATTCAGCAACACCCGGAGCGCGGCCACCCGTTGATCATCGCGCGCTGATGCCGCCCCCTCCTCTGTCATCGAGGGGGCACCTGTCCAATAAGGAAAACCGATGCGCTTTCTGTTGCTCTGTGCATTCAGCCTGTTGGCTGCCTGCCAAACCCATCAGGTCACACCACTGCCGGCGCCGATCACTCCGCAAGGGCGTGATCACACCGACCTTGGGGTCATCCGTGAACTCGCCACGGGCCGTACGCTGACACCGCAAGAACTGGTCGAACGCCTGGCCGTTGTGCCTCGGGTATTGGTCGGTGAACAACACGACAACCCGGACCACCACGCCCTGCAATTGTGGCTGCTGCGCGAACTGGCGGTACAACGGGCCCAGGGCAGCCTGCTGATGGAAATGCTCAACCCCGATCAGCAGGCCAGGGTCGATGCCGCGCAGGCCGCGACCCGCGCGGGCCAGCCACCGGCCGATGCGTTCAAGGCGCTGGCCTGGCAGGCCAATTGGGACTGGAGTGTTTATGGCGCACTTGTCACCTATGCGCTAAGGCAGCCGTATCCGCTGCTGGCGGCGAACCTGGACCGCGCGCAGATCATGCAGATCTACAAACAGCGCCCGGTACTCACGGGGCAAGCGTCCACCACCCAACAGGTGCAGGCGACCTTGCTGGACGACATCCGCGAATCCCATTGCGGCCTGCTGCCCGAAGCGCAGATGCCGGCCATGCTCGCCGTGCAGCAGCAACGTGACCGGCGCATGGCCGAGCGCCTGATCGCTGCGCCGACGCCTGCACTGCTGCTGGCCGGTGCCTTCCACGTGCGCAAGGATCTAGGCGTGCCGCTGCACCTGAAGGACCTCGGTGCCGGTGAAGGGAATGCGGTGTTGATCCTGGCCGAAGCAGGCAAGACCGTGACCGTCGAAAGTGCGGATTATGTCTGGTACACCGCCGCGCAACCGCAACAGGATCATTGCGCGAAGCTGCGTCGTTAACCGGAATCGAACGGGCCCTGCGAGTGTGCAAGGCCCGATCCTTACCGGAGCACCGTCATTCAGAAAGGAACGGTCAGCTTCAGCCGATAGGCATTGCCCTCGGCCCGATTGCGCACCTCGGTCTCCTGTTCCCATTTGGCCGTGAGAAACCACCCCGAGTTGCTGGTGTATTTCACGGACGGACCAATTGCCAGCGCCCGCCCCTTGTTGTCCTCTATACGCTCACCGTTCTGCCGGTCATCCGTGGTCTGGTACAGCACATAACCACCGACTCCGACCACCCAACCGTTACCAAGGCCCCAGCCCAGGGCGTAGTCAACATGCGCTTCCTGGCCGGAACGATAATCCGTGGCATCATTGCGCAGGTTGAAGTCGTACATCATTTTGGCGTCGACGTTGAGTCCGTTCGGATCGATATACGACACCGCCAGCACGGGCTCGATCACCCAATAATTGCGACCGATGTTCGCCTGGTCACCACGGTCGTAGCGACCCGAAGGTGCGATGAAATCCAGTGCCAGAATACTGTGCAGCTTTTCGCTGTGATGAAAACCCAGCGCTGGCCCGAAGATGATGTCGCCCAGGCCCTGCTTGCTTTGCGACTGGCCGTTGACTTCCACCTTGAGGTCAACCAGCGGCACCAAGGCGTGCACGGCCAGGTTGCCGCCGAGTATTTTCTGATCGGTCACCCAGATCAGGCGTGGCGCAATCGAGTCGGCCCGTACACTGAAATCCACGGGGAGCTTCTCCCCGTGATTGCCGCGCAAAGAATCCGCCTCGTAGTGACCGACAAAAAACTGTGAATACAGACCTGGCGGCGGCATCGCCCCGGACATGTAGTTCTCCGCCCCCATCGGATAGGATGAACCTCCGTTCTCCGTGGCCTGAACCCCGGTACTGGCAATCGCCAGCAAACTCAATCCGATATGGCACAAGGTGTTTGCACGTGTGGCTCTGAATACAGCATTCATGATCGAGGACCTTTTGTTATTTTTATAGGCAGCCAGGCGCAGCCGATCGTCAAGACGATCTGCTGCGTCCGGCATTTTTTGCAACCCGGAGACGGTGAAACTCAGATGCGTTTGAATAACGCCGAGCGTGTGTTCTCACCGGAGCCATCGGCGGCGCTGTAAAAACGCTCCATAAAGATGTCGCGCTCAAACAGCCGCCCTTGCATCAGGCAGGTAATAGCGGAATCGATCATCACTGGTGGTCCGCACAGATAAGCCTTGCGACCGCTGAAACGACCGTCGAAATGCTGTTTTGCAGCGTCATGCACGTATCCCTTGAACCCTGCCCATTCGCTATCCTCGACCGCCTGGCTGAGCGCTGGCACATAGGTGAAGTTGGCGTGCTCTCGCGCCAGCACTTCGAACAGCTCGCGGTTGTACAACTCCGCCCGATTGCGCGCCCCCTGGAACAGCACGATCTGGCGGATATCCCCCGCCTCAAGCAGGTCGATGATCATCGACTGCGGGCTCGACAGACCGGAGCCGCCGGCGATGAAGATCAAATCTCCCCCCTGCGAGGAACGGACGAAGAACTGCCCATAGGGCCCGGACAGTTCCACCGCGTCGCCGACCTTCAAGTCATCGTGGATCTTGCCGGTGACCACTCCGCCCTCGACCCGCCGCACATGCAATTCGACTTCATCGGCGCGGCTGGGCGGGTTGGCCAGCGAAAACGCTCGCGTGCCCTCGATCCCGGGTAACTGCAGGTTGATGTATTGACCGGCCTGGAACGCCATCGGCCGATCGAGTTTAAGATGCACGCCCTTGATGGTGGGCGACAGATCCACCAGTGCACTGACCACCGCATGGAAGTCCTCGATGGGGTGCCCGAGGAAGTCCGGGTCTGCATCGATGTCAGCCTCGATCACCATGTCGCTTTGCGGAATCGCACAGCACGCCAGCACCTTGCCCTCGTCGCGTTCCATGTCCATCAGCGCAAAGGACGAGGCCGCGCCAAGGTCCGCTTCGCCCTCCAGCACCTGGACCTTGCAGGTGGCGCACGTGCCATGGCCGCAGGCGAATGGCAACCAGACACCCTGTCGCAGCGCGGCCTGAAGAATCGTCTGGCCCTCTTCCACTTCGATCTGTTCGCCAGTGGGTTCGATGGTTACTTGGTAGCTCATCACCGAGTCCTCAATTGAAGCTGCCGGCAATGCCGTTCAAGCCAGGGGTGTCGAGGTGTAGCAGGCTCTTATGGTCGATGCCGTTGGCAACCAGGCTGTCTCCGTAGACCGGAGAGAACGGCTGATCGTTGAGGCGCCATAGCGCACGGCTGAAGTCGACCCGCGCCGCATCCGGGTGGGAGGCAATCGACGGTTTGACCACCTGCTCGATGAAGTCGCTGAACGGCATCGCCGGGGGCAGTGGAAAAGTAAACGGGGCACAGAACATCAGGTGTTTTTCCCAGCACAGGTACACCAGTTGCAGGCCATGGAAATTTTCCTGGCGGTCCAGGGGTTGGGCCTCATAGGCGCCAATGGCAGTCACGGGCATGATCGTTTCCTTATTGTTGTCAGTTGGAATGTGGGAGCGAGCCTGCTCGCGAACGCGGTGCAACAGACACTCAAGCGGTGAATGTCATGGACTCATCGCGAGCAAGCTCGCTCCCACAGTGATACGCAGGGTCAACCGGTCTTTTGCAGGTCCGGGTCAACGGGAGCGCTATTGCGATCGTTCGGATGCCAGTCCTGCCAGCGTCGATGTTCGGCGGAGCCCAAATATTCGAAGTTGTCCTGGCCGGGATTGATGTTGTAGTAGTCACGCACCACCGACTCGACATCCGCGCCACCACAGTTGCCTTGCAGGATCTGATGCACCGGTAGCCAGGCCTGGATGTACTTGGTCGGCTCGTACTCGAAAATGTCGCAGCAACCCTGGGAGCAGAAGTGATAACGCTCGCCTTCATGCTCGGCGCTGCGATGACTGAGGGTGGTCTGGTCATCCGGTTCGCCGAACGACAGCGGGATCTGGCAGATCTGGCAGAGCATCGGCAGCGTCGGGTTGTAAAACCGCTCGCCCTTTTCCTGCAGGGCACGCCAGTGTTCGAATCGTGGCCGATAGATTTTGTCGAAGGTGTCCGGGTACTTCTCCGAGAGCCAGTCCAGTTCCTCGTCGGTCGGCATCCAGGTGTGGAAGTTGGTCGCCTGGCTGTACTGGTAGAAAATTGACCAGGCCTGATGGCTGACGTGGTCCTTGGCGATATTGGCCTCTTCAACATGCTTGGGCGGACGAATGCCGTAGCGCTCAAGGTCCTTGAACAGCGCACCGCCGGCCTCTTCGAAATACACGCCCCAGGCTTCGGACCAGGACATGACTTTATTGGGCAGCATGTAGTCCATCATCATCCCCACCAGCGTCAGCAAGCGGTAACCGCGCCAGAACCACTTGTCGATCCAGCGCTGGATAATCGGCACGTTGTCTTCGTGCTGCTCCAGCAGGAACTTGATCACTTCCAGGCCCAGGGTCATGTGCCGGGCTTCGTCGGACTGTGCGGAGAAGCCAAACGTCACCGTGGCCATATCACCGTTGAACGCAGCACCCGACATGAAGGGAACGAACAACAGGTTGGTCAGCACGTATTCGAACGAGAACGAGATGGCCGTAAGAAACTCGAATGGGCCGGCCGTGCGCGCATCCTCGAAGAACGACTTGGGTACCGAGAGGAACCACACGCGATCATGCATATGGGCGAAATCATGCAGGCCGTTGAAGTGTTTGTTGTAATGGCTCATGGCGTGAATCTGCGTCTGCACGTGACGCAATTCATCGATGGCCTGCATCTGGCAGGCGATCCGCGCGCCGGCACCGCTGAACTGCCTGCCGACCCGGGCGAAACCTTGATAGGCCTGGTACTCCAGCGGCGTGACACCCGAGAGAAAGAGTTTCAGGGCATTGACGTAACGGGCATCCGACAGTGTGGTATGGCCGTTGTTTTGCGAGAACGCGTCGAAGATCGCGTAGAGTTTTTTCTCTTTCTCGGCCTGGTATTTCCAGTAGGTGTCCATGGTCAGGCGGAACGGATCTTCCCACTTGTCCCAGTCGGTGATCTTGATCCCCTCAAAGCGCTCATGAGGGTAAATATCCTCGTGTGTCTGGTAGCTGGGCTCCCAATCCAGGTCACGGGTCATGCAGCGGTATTTTTCTTTGGCATTGAGGCGTTTTTTCACGGCCATGATGGCACTCCCGAATTCTTGTTATGGATCAAACCCTGGCTTGAAACCGGCAATCAGTTGTTCCAGTACAGGGAGAAGCTGTCGTCCTCTTCCACGACGTTGCCGCCAAGGGTGATCACGTACATCAGCATTTCCTGGATATCCCAGGGGCTGCCAGTGAGCGCTTCGACCGTTTCGCGATGGATTTCCAGTCGACCCTGGGCTTCGATGCGGATCATCGATGGCTGATGCTCAATCGCGACATTCGGGTTGTCCTGGACGATGGCTTCGACGATCGAGCGCGCGTAGTCGGTGTCCTGCAGGTTCATGTACACGAAGGAAGTCATACGCAGGCTCCTGTCAGGCCGAGCTTCTTCAGGCGGGCGTTGAACTCGCTGCACACGGCATCCAGTGCGGACTCATCGATCCCCAGGCCAGCCAGCAGCTGGAGTGCATCGACCGAACGCTGGCTCCAGTGGTCGATCCAGCCTTGAACGAGGGCCTTGTTGGTGGTGCTTTCGTTGACCACGGTCTTGAGCAGGGCATCGACCCAGCGCTGGCTTTCGGCAAACCACAGGCGCATGAACTCGGTCAACATGCCGACCTGGCCTGCGCCATTGGCTGACAGTTGTTCGTCGAGCTTGTGGAACAGCAGCGGGTATACCAGGCCATCGCTGACCAGGTTTTGCGCCACGGTCAACTCGAACCAGTCGCGCACCACCAGCGTGTCCTCGACGTAGCGGCGCACGCCCTGCCACGCGGGATCGTCCAGCCACTGCTGCCGGGCTTGAGCCAGGAGAAGGACATCGCCGTCATCGAGCATCAGGCCGATGCGCGACAGGTATTGCGCAATGCCCAAGCGATCCATGGCCTGGAACATGTGCATCTGCGTCACGCTGGTGCCAAAACCGTCGGCCGCGATGTTGCTGTTGTTCATGTTGGCGCCCATCTCGGCGTGGCGCAGTGGCAACAGCAGCCGGCTGATCAGTTGGGCATTGGTCGCCGAGAGGCCGGCAAGCATGTCGCGCTTCTCGCAAAACGCGTAATCGTGCTCGGCGTTTTCCTGCATCCTGGCCCGGGCCTGGACATAGGCGCCGTAGTAATACTGGCGCGGGTCGCTGACGGCGTACCAGTCAGCCATGACCACCGCGGTACGTGTGGCATCGTTGAGCAGCTTGTCCGGTTGCCATAGCGGCCGATAATGGAAATTGGTCGCTGACTCCAGGTCGAAACTGGCTTCCTGGTAACGGCTGGCAACCTTGTCGCCAAACCGGCGACGAGTGTGGCTGAACGTGTTGCGGATCGTCTCGACGGTCGTCGTCTTGATCTCGACACTCATGGAGTGGACTCCTGTAATTATTGTTGGGGGGGTTGGTCGGATTCGGCATCTCGGGTTTCGCCGTAGCGCCACTTGCGCGCATCGGCATCGAGGGCTTCGGCCATCTGCGCGTCCATGTGCTGGACCCGGTGGTTTTCGCAGAACTGCTTGAACGCCTGATGCGGCAACACGAGTTCAACGAACAGCTCGGGATAGCCAATGGCGAAATCGAATTCGACAAAGGCATCGCCCGGCATGCTGCGTACACGGATGTAGCGCGGCATCTGGTCGAAGGTATTGGCAGGTTGGTTCATGCTCGGGTCTCCCTTGTTGTTCCGGGTATGGAGCAACAAGGGTGCCAGCGGTGGAAATCCACTCGAACAAAGATTTAAATACCCTTTAAAACAACGTCTTATGAAAAATAAAAGAGAGATGCGAAGGTTCATGAGCACTGTCGGGAGCAAGCAGTCGTACCAACGATTTGATCATTTGCTCAAACCTTGCCAACCCCTTCGAGCAAATGACCAATCGTGCGGAGATTGACTTTTGATGTACTTTCAGGCCGCTTAGAAAAAGAAAAACCGACCTGCCTTGCCCAAGAAATTCCGGTCGTTACGATGCGAAAAAAAACCGCCATTGCCTGAGCGGAAAAGCATCTCCACCCCAAATAACTACAATCAGGGGCGCACTGAATGATCACCAAGTACAAGGCCTCGCAGCACCCGCCGTCGCTCAAGGACCTGACCGACCAGGTGCGCTTTCTCGGCAGCGAAGGCAAGATCTGGCTGGATGAGCAACGCATGCTGTTGATCCAGGTTTCGATGATGGCCTCATGCAGACGCGAGCTGATCGAGATGCTCGGCGTCGAACGGGCCAAGGGCTTTTTTATGCGCCTGGGCTACCAGTCCGGACTCAAGGATGCGGAACTGGCACGCAAACTTCGGCCACATGGCAGTGATGTGGAGATGTTCTTCACCGGCCCGCAACTGCACTCGCTCAAGGGAATGGTCAACGTCCGCCCCCAGGAAATAGATATCGACCTGGAGAATGGCCAGTTCTATGCCGACATCGAGTGGCAGGACTCCTTCGAGGTCGAAAACTGCCAAACGGAAAACCTGCATTCCGACCAGCCGGTGTGCTGGATGCTGCTCGGCTATGCCATCAGCTACAGCTCGTTTTTCCTCGGTCGCCAGATCATCTACAAGGAGGTCAGTTGCCGGGGATGCGGCGGAGAGCAATGCCGGATCATCGGCAAACCCGCTGAGCAATGGGAGGATGCCGAAGAAATCATGCGCTACTTCCAGAGCGATCCAATCATCGATGAGCTGCAGGCACTGCAGGTGCAGGTGGCCAATATGCGCCAGCGCTTGCAGATCGAAGCCGGCAAGTTCTACGGCATCGGCCAGTCGGCGGTGTACCGCAAAACATGCGCATTGATCGACAAAGTGGCCCTGGGCAAGGCCTCGGTGCTGCTATTGGGTGAGACCGGAGTTGGCAAGGAAGTCATCGCCCGTAGCCTGCATTTGCGTAGCGAGCGCGCTGGCGGCCCTTTCATCGCGCTGAACTGCGCAGCCATCCCGCCAGACCTGATCGAAGCCGAGTTGTTCGGCGTGGAAAAAGGCGCCTACACCGGGGCGCAGCAGTCGCGCATGGGCCGCTTCGAACGGGCCAATGGAGGCTCGTTGTTTCTCGATGAGATTGTCGAGTTGACACCGCGTGCCCAAGCCTCGCTGCTGCGCGTATTGCAGGAGGAAGAACTGGAGCGCGTCGGCGACTCACAGACTCGTCAGGTCAATGTACGGGTCATCACCGCGACCCATGAAGACCTTGAAAACGCGGTCCGCCAAGGCCGATTCAGGGCAGACTTGTTCTATCGCCTGAACGTGTTTCCGGTACGTATCCCGGCCTTGCGCGAACGTCGCGAGGACATCCCGCTGCTGATCGAACACTTCCTGGAAAAACTCCATGCCAGCTACAGGAAAAAAACCCTGGGCCTGTCTGACCGAGCGCTGGAGGTATGCCTGCATTACGACTGGCCCGGTAATATCCGTGAGCTGGAAAACCTGATGGAACGCGGCGTGATCATCACCGACGAGAACCAGAGCATCACCGTTGATGCGCTGTTCCCCCATTCACCGCAACTGGCCGAAAGCATCGGGCTGGCCAGCGACGGGCGCCTGGTCAAGGCGACACCGAGCGATAACACGGGCTGGGTCGACAAGATCATCGACAGTGGCATGCCACTGGACTCGGTCGAAGACGCGCTGATTCACGCCGCCATGGAGCGCAGCCAGCAGAACGTGTCGGAAGCAGCTCGCCTGCTCGGCATCACCCGCCCCGCGCTGGCCTACCGCTTGAAAAAGTCCCCGACCTGATCCCTGCTCCAGGATTGTTCATTTGAACAATCCTGACAGCCGGTAGTGATCATTTGCTCAATGCCGGTTGTTCCAATGCCGCACCTGCGTCATTACGCCCCACCCCCCGGTCCAATCGTCTAATCCAGCCCCGCGCACCGGCACAGTTTGTTAACATCCCCGCGATTTTTTCGTCTGTACAGTCATCACGCTGTCATTTCAGCCTGTTCAACAGGATGCTTTTTTCCATGAGTACTTTGTATACCCGCCGAACCGTCCTGCAAGGCATGGGCCTGTTGAGCCTGGGCCTGCTCGCCGGTTGCGACGACAGCAGCAAGCTGTCGTTCAAGTACGGCAAAGACCTCAGCGACAAGATCATGGGGCGTAACTTCAAGCTCAAGAACGCTCAGGGCGAAACCCGGATGCTGGGCAGCTATCGCGGCCTGATGCCGATGGTGTTCTTCGGTTTCACCCAGTGCCCGGCCGTGTGCCCCACCACACTGGCCCGTGCGGCCCAAGCCAAGAAACTGATGGGTCGCGACGGCGAAAGGCTGCAGGTGATCTTCATCACCCTGGACCCTGAGCGCGACACGCCAGAGATGATCGATAAATACGTGAAAGCCTTCGACCCGAGTTTCGAAGCGCTGTACGGCACCCTGGAAGAAACCGCCACCACCGCCAAGGAATTTGGCGTGTTCTTTGAAAAAGTGCCGAGCGGCGATACCTATACACTCTCCCATACCGCGACCAGCTATGTCTTCGACTCCCGGGGCACTCTGCGCCTGGGACTGTCCACGTCCCTGACGGCCCAAGAGTGCGCAGAAGACCTGCTCACCGTGATGGAGGTTTGCTGAAATGAATGCCCCGCAGGCTAAAAACCGTTTCGCACAACGCTGCAAGCAACTGGCGTTGGGCTTGTCCCTGGTCGGCCTGGCCTTTCAAGTGTCGGCACAAACCGAGGTCGACGACGCCTGGGTCCGCGCCACCGTGGCCGGCCAGCCGTCGAGCGGTGCCTTCATGACCGTCACCGCGAGCAGCGACAGCAAACTGCTGAGCGTGCAAACGCCGGCTGCCAAGCTGGTGCAGATTCATGAAATGAGCATGAAAGACGACGTGATGAAAATGCAGCAGGTGCAGTCCGTTGCGCTGCCGGCCGGCAAGCCGGTGAGCTTCGATCCCAACGGCTATCACATCATGCTGATGAATCTCACAGGTCAGATCAAGGAAGGCGACAAGGTACCGCTGACCCTGACCGTCGAAAACGCCAAGGGCGAGAAAGAGTCGATTCAGGTTGAAGCCGTTGCCAAGGCGATTGGCACCATGGACCACAGCAAGATGATGCATGACCACAGCAAGATGAATTGATTTTCTCGTAGTATCGCAACACCAAAAAGATCGCAGCCTGCGGCAGCTCCTATGAAATCGGTGTAGGAGCCGCCGCAGGCTGCGATCTTTTTTTGATCAAGACCTTTTCATGTCAACTCAAACGAGCTTGAGCACCACGTTGATGTTGTTGCGCGTGGCTTTCGAGTACGGGCAATACTGGTGCCCAGTGTCGACGATTTTCTGTGCGGTTTCACGGTCCAGCCCTGGCAGGCTGACATTGAGCCGTGCCTGCAGCAGGTAGCCGCCTTCATTGGTGCCCAAATCAACCTCGGCATCGACGGCCACATCCTTGGGCAGCGCCACTTTCATTTCCCTGGCTGCAACCTGCATGGCGCCGATGAAACAGGCTGACCACCCGGCAGCGAACAGTTGCTCGGGGTTAGTACCGCCACCGCCCGCACCCGGCGACGACAGCTTCACGTCGAGGATTCCGTCGGAGCTGCGGGACGCGCCGTCACGCCCGCCGGTGGTGTGGGTTTGGGCGGTGTACAACACTTTATCGATCTGGCTCATGGTGACCTCCTGATTGAGTTGTAAGAAACCGGTTTTGCACCCCATCGGGTCGCTGGGATGGTCAATCAATATAGACGCCACAGCCCCACACCGCGGTCGATCCGACCGGCGCCCGCTTCTTCTTTATTTACGCGCCAACTTGTACCTGACGCAGTCCTCATAAAAGCTCTGGCGCACAGCAGTCGGTTTGAATCGCGACGGACTGTCATAAGTTTGCTCTGTAATGCCAAGAGCCATCATGCGCATCCAGCTTTTGGCGAACTTGTAGACCTGGATTTTCTGCCGGGCGGCATACAAGGAAACACCTGAAAGCTTGAGTTCCTGTGCCCTTGCAGCGGTGCCTGCACCCCAACTGCACATGTACTGATCATTGGCGGCAAGTTCTTTTGCTTGAGCCGAGTTAGCTATGCCCGCAACTATTAGCGGGATTAATGCGATCCATATCTTGCGCATTTCGACCTATCTAACCAATTGAAAACCAAGTAATTTTGAAGAGAACTTTGAAACTTGGGGGCCAGCATCGTGCCTTTTTTGCAAATAAATGAAAAAGCCGGATGGGGGGGCCGTCAATTTCTTGCGAGTTTTCAAACCTTTGCTATAGCTAAGGTTCTCAATCGCCAACTAAGTGAGGCAACGGAATGTCAGTCGCAAAGAAAATGAGTGTGGGGCAACTGACAATGTTGACCGCCGTCAACATGTTGGGCTCAGGCATTGTGCTACTACCGACGAAACTAGCGGAAGTCGGTGCGATTTCGATCCTCTCCTGGCTGGTGACGGCCACCGGTTCCCTCGCTCTGGCCTACGCCTTTGCGCGATGCGGGATGCTCAGCCGAAAGACCGGCGGCATGGGCGGTTATGCCGAATACACCTTCGGTAAAGCGGGTAACTACATCACCAACTACACCTACGGTCTCTCGCTGTTGATTGCCAACGTGGCGATCAGTATTACCGCGGTCGGCTATATCCAGGTGTTGTTCGGGATAAAACTCGATTCACTGCAAGTAGGCTTGGCGACTATTGCTCTGTTGTGGATCACCACCTTCGCCAACTTTGGCGGTGCGAGCATTACCGGCCGGATTGGCGCGATCACAGTCTGGGGTGTAATTGCACCGGTGGTGCTGGTATCCACGGTGGGCTGGTTCTGGTTCGACAGCAGCGTTTACGCCGCTGGCTGGAACCCCCACGACAAGGGTTGGTTCGAAGCGGCAGGCGCCTCGGTGGCAATTACCCTGTGGGCCTTCCTCGGTCTGGAATCGGCTTGCGCCAACACCGACGCGGTGGAAAACCCTGAGCGCAACGTACCGATTGCGGTGCTGGGCGGCACCTTGGGTGCAGCGGTGATCTACATCGTTTCCACCAACGTCATCTTCGGTATCGTCGGCAACGAAGAACTGGTCGCGTCCACCGCGCCGTTCGGCCTGGTGTTCGCCAAGATGTTCACTCCAATGGTTGGCGACATCGTGATGGCAGCGATGGTGCTCGCCTGCATCGGTTCGTTGCTGGGCTGGCAGTTCACGATTGCCCAGGTGTACAAAAGCTCGGCCGACACCGGTTACTTCCTGTCGATCTTCGCCAAGGCCAACAAGGCGGGCACACCGATTGTCGGCATGCTGGTACTGCTCGCCGCACAGACCGCGCTGGCCCTGCTCACCATCAGCCCCGACTTGAGCAAGCAGTTCGATACCCTGGTCAATCTCGCGGTGGTGACCAACCTGGTGCCTTACATCCTGTCCATGGCCGCGCTGATGACCATGCAGAAAGTCTCCAACGTGCCGGAAGGCAAGGCACTGGTGACCAACGTCATTGCCCTGATCGCGGCGGCCTACAGCTACCTGGCGCTGTACAGTTCCGGTGAGCAGGCCCTGATGCTGGGCGGCGTGGCCACGATCGTTGGTTACACCTTGTTCGGCTTCGTCAACAACCGTCTGATCCGCCTCGAAGCACTCAACAATAGCGTACCGACGCAAACCGTCAGCGCGCAGCACCTCACTGCCGAGCCAGTGCCGGTGAACAATCTGAATACAGCCACTATGGAGGTTCAAGCATGACGGAATATAAACACTCGCTGGGCATGTTGGCGCTACTGGTCAGCAGTCCGCCGGACAAACGAACGGTGTTTGGCCGCGCCCTGGATCAACTGGTCCACGACGTAGAGGGACGTGGTGTCAGCGTACTGGCCTCGGAAAGCCTCACCGATGCCGCCTCGATCCTGCGCTCGGACCCTGCCATTCAATGCGTGCTCATCCGATGGGAAATGGACACCAGCGAAGGCCACGCCGACTGCACCAAACTGTTGGTCAAGCTGCGCGAGCGCAACACCCGGGTGCCGGTGTTCCTGATCAGTGACCGTACCACCGCGTCGACCATTCCGTTATTGGTCATGCAACACGCCGACGACTTCATCTGGCTGCCCGAGGACACCTCCCGTTTCCTCAGCGGGCGCATCCTGGCGGCCATCGAACGCTATCGCCAGGCCGCCCTGCCGCCGATGTTCGGCGCGCTGGTGAAGTTTGCCCGCAGCTATGAATACTCGTGGCACACCCCCGGCCATGCCGGCGGCACCGCGTTCCTGAAAAGCACCGCAGGCCGAGCCTTCTACGAGTTCTTCGGCGAGAACCTGCTGCGTTCCGACCTGTCGATCTCGGTGGGCGAACTCGGTTCGCTGCTCGATCACAGCGGCCCTATCGGCCAGGGCGAACGCTATGCCGCCAAGGTCTTCGGCGCCCACCGCACGTACTACGTGACCAACGGCTCGTCGATGTCCAACCGCGTCATCCTCATGGCCAGCGTCACGCGCAACCAGATCGCCCTGTGCGACCGCAATTGCCACAAGTCCGCCGAGCACGCGATGACCCTGTCCGGGGCGATTCCGACCTACCTGGTACCGACCCGCAACCGCTACGGCATCATCGGCCCGATCCTGCCGCAGACCCTGAGTGCCGAAGGCGTGAAAGCCGCCATCGCCAACAACCCGCTGGTCAAGGCAGGCATCGACCCGACGCCGGTGCACGCCATTGTCACCAACTCCACCTACGACGGCCTGACCTACAACGTCACCCGCGTCGAAGAGTTGCTGGGCGAAAGTGTGGATCGTCTGCACTTCGACGAAGCCTGGTACGGTTATGCGCGTTTCAACCCGCTGTACAGCGGACGCCATGCCATGCACGGCAACCCGGCCGATCACGACAAGTCCAAGCCGACCGTGTTCGCCACCCAGTCGACCCACAAGTTGCTGGCCGCACTGTCCCAGGCCTCGATGATCCACGTGCGTAACGGGCGTAACCCGATCGAACATGCGCGCTTCAACGAGTCGTACATGATGCACGCCTCGACCTCGCCGAACTACGCGATCATGGCCTCCTGCGACGTCAGCTCGGCGATGATGGAAGCTCCGAGCGGGCAGATTCTCACCAACGAGTCGATCGAAGAAGCCATCAGTTTCCGCCAGGTTCTCTCGCGCATGCACAACGAGATGCTGAGCAAGGATGACTGGTTCTTCACCTGCTGGCAGCCGCCGACCGTACAGGTTGGCGCAGCGACCGTGCCGTTCCATGAGGTCGACCCGGCCACGCTGAAAACCGACCCGAATTGCTGGGTCCTGCACCCGAACGCGGTCTGGCACGGCTTCGGCGACATCGAAGACGGTTACTGCATGCTCGACCCGATCAAGGTTTCGGTACTTGCCCCGGGCATGGGCGACGACGGCAACCTGCTCGCCAACGGCATCCCCGCCTGCGTGGTCACGGCGTACCTGGGTCGTCAGGGTATCGTGGTCGAGAAGACTACCGACTTCACCATCCTGTTCCTGTTCTCCATCGGCATCACCAAAGGCAAGTGGGGCACGCTGCTCAACGCCCTGCTCGACTTCAAGCGTGACTACGACGACAACGCCGAGCTCGAGCTGTGCCTGCCCGACCTGTACAACGCCAACCAGCATCGCTATGCCGGCATGGGCCTGAAGGATCTGGCCGACGAAATCTTCGCCGCCATGAAGAAACACAAGACCACCGCCAACATGTCCCAGGCCTTCGGCACCCTGCCAAAAGCCGAGTTCAGCCCGGTGGAGGCCTACGAAAAACTGGTGCGCAACGACATCGAGCTGGTGACGCTCAACGAAGCCGCCGGACGCCTCGCCGCGACCGGTATCGTGCCGTATCCACCAGGTATCCCGTTGCTCATGCCGGGAGAGAACGCGGGGCCTGCGGACGGTCCGTTGCTGGCGTATCTCAAGGCACTGGAAGCCTTCGACAAATCCTTCCCCGGCTTCACCCATGACACCCACGGGATCGAAGTCGAAGACGGCGTTTATCGGATGCTGGTACTGAAATAGGTCACGCAGTTTCACCGCAACACCTGTGGGAGCGAGCCTGCTCGCGATAGCGTTTTTGCAGTCAACATCACTGTTGCCTGACACGACGCCATCGCGAGCAAGCTCGCTCCCACATTGCTTTGCATCCCCCAAAAAATCCCTATGGGCAAACTCGATCACAGCGCTCTATGATTGATCCCCATGACCACCACCGCTGCGATCCGCTCACCCTGCCCGCCCGGCGCCTGCGACTGCGGGCGTGACCCGTTGCTGGAAACACCAGGGGCGGACCTGCGCATTCTGTTTCTGACCCGCAACGAAGAAAAACGCCTGATCGAACGCCTGGAGAACCTGCAGAGCCTGAGCGATCTGGAGCACCTGCAACGGCGCATGCTCGAACAGTTGGGCATCCGCGTGGACATCGCCCCCGGTTTCAACGAAGTGCGCACCATGCGCGGCATCGGTATCCAGGTTGGTGAACTGCCGGGGCTGTGTCGCAAGACCCGCGCCAACATCCCCGCCGCCATCCGCCGGGCCTTGGAAAAGCGCCCGGAGATCGCCTACGACCTGCTCAATGCCAACGACCTGTTGCGTGACGCCTGATGAAACCTCCTCTCGAATTCCCCCTCACCGACGAGATTCTCACCTCGTTCGCCCTGGCCATCGGGGCCGACCTGCAGGGCTACCGCAACCACATTTACCGAGTGCTGAATTTCCATGGTGCCCTGCGCGGTGCCGATGGCCTGTCCCCGGACGCCGTACAAATCGCGGCGGCGTTTCATGACATGGGTATCTGGACCGATGACACCCTCGACTACCTGCCGCCGTCCATTGCCCTGGCCACCGAGTACCTCGACAACCAGCAACGGCCGGAACTGAAGGATGAAGTCAGCGCGTTGATACTTGAGCATCACAAGCTGCGCCGATATCGCGGTGCCTACGCCGACAGCGTCGAACCCTTCCGCCAGGCCGATCTGGTGGACGTGTCCCTGGGTCTGGTGCGTTTCGGCTTGCCCCGCAGCTTCATCAAAACCGTGCAGGCGACCTTTCCCGATCACGGTTTTCACTCGATGCTGATGAAGCTTTCAGCCCGGCAACTCATCCGCTCGCCGCTGCGCCCGCTGCCCATGTTGCGCTGGTGAAACAGGCGTCTGTTACCCCCCTCGAAAATGCACCGGAACAGGATCAGCGGTCATACAGGAATCGCGAGGCACTGCTATGCCTTCCTTGGGAGATTTTGCCGCAAGCCAGCCAGGACGGAACTGGAAACCCAAGCGTGGCCACGGCCCCGGCGCCAGCCAGGTACGCGCAGACAACAGGTGCCGATGTGCAACAGGAGGTGGCCGATGTTATTCATCGTCAGCTGGACAATCAGCCCGGACAACCGTGATGCCGCAATCGCACGTTTTCTCAAGACCGGTGGCGCACCGCCCGCAGGCGTCACCATGCACGGGCGCTGGCACGCTGTAGGGAGTTCGGCCGGCTTCGGCATTGCCGAGGCGAGTGATTTTGTGCCGATTCAAAAATGGGTACTGGAGTGGAACGACCTGATGAGCATGGACGTGCATGCCGCATTGACCGATGAGCAAATCGCGCCATTGCTGGCCGCCACTGCCGACCGGAAATGACGAAGGGAGGGCGGCGAGTATCGCTCGCCGCCCGATTTGAGCGGCTGCTTTAGCGGAACGCCATTTCGCAGAAAAGTGCCTGAAACACTCACTTTCTGACTATTCATTACTGGATATTTCGCAATTCAAACCTACTCTCTTCGCGGGGGGTAACGCATTTCAACGACGGTTGGGGGCTCGTCTCGATGTACTCACGCTAGTACGCAGGAGCTCGACATGAACCGGACAACCTTATCCTCGATGTTTGCAGTCCCCCTGTTGCTGTCTGCAATGGCGTTTCCCGGTCAGGCCCTGGCCGCCGACAAGGCCCCCAACATCCTGGTGATCATGGGCGACGATATCGGCTGGTCGAATATCGGCGTCTACAACCAGGGCATGATGGCCGGCAGAACCCCCAACCTCGACCAACTGGCGAATGAAGGCATGCGTTTCACCGATTACTACGCCGAAGCCAGTTGCACCGCCGGACGCGCCAACTTCATCACCGGCGAACTGCCGATTCGTACGGGCATGACCACCGTCGGCCAGGCCGGCTCGCCCGTGGGGATTCCCGCCGAAGCCGTCACCATCGCGACCGCGCTCAAGGCCATGGGGTATGCCACCGGCCAGTTCGGCAAGAACCACTTGGGCGACCTCAACCAGTTCCTGCCCACCGTCCACGGTTTCGATGAATTCTTCGGCTACCTCTATCACCTCGACGCCATGGAAGACCCGGCGCACCCCAATTATCCGAAGGAGCTGCTGGACAGCGTCGGCCCACGCAACATGGTCCACAGTTGGGCCTCCACCACCGATGACACGACCGTGATGCCGCGCTGGGGCAAGGTGGGCAAGCAGAAAATCGAGGATGCCGGCACGCTCTATCCGGAGCGGATGAAAACTGTCGACGAGGAGATTCGCGACAAGGCCTTCTCTTTCATCGACAAGGCCAAGCAGGACAACAAACCGTTCTTCGTCTGGCTCAACCCGACCCGCATGCACATCGTCACGCACCTGTCCGACAAGTACGAAGCCATGCGCAACTCGCAGAATGGCTGGTCGGAACAGGAAGCCGGCATGGCGCAGCTCGATGACATCGTTGGCGACGTCCTGGCGAAGCTGAAGAAAGACGGCATGGACGACAACACCATCGTGATCTTCACCACCGACAACGGTGCGGAAAACTTCACCTGGCCCGATGGCGGCACCACCCCGTTCGCCATGGGCAAAGGCACGGTCATGGAAGGTGGCTTCCGGGTGCCGGCAATCATTCGCTGGCCAGGCAAGGTGCCGGCCAATCAGATCGCCAACGGCATCATGTCCGGCATGGACTGGTTCCCGACCCTGGTCGCGGCGGCAGGCAACCCGAACATCACCGCCGAACTGCTCAAAGGCAAACAATTGGGCGATACCACCTACAAAGTTCACCTGGACGGCTATGATCAAACTCCAATGATCACCGGAAAAGGTCCGTCGAACCGACATGAAGTTTTCTACTTCGGAGAAAGCTCCTTGGGTGCAGTGCGCATAGACGACTACAAATATCGCTTCATTGACCAACCGGGTGGCTGGTTGGGGGCTAAAGTTGATGTGGACGTGCCGAACCTGACCAATCTTCGACTCGACCCATTCGAGCGCATGGGCTGGCCGGAAAATCAGGCCGCACAGGGTTCGCAACAATACTTCGACTGGTTCAAGTTCCAATTCTGGCGTTTCGTGTTCGTCCAGCAGCAGGTGGCCAAACTGGCTGAAACAGCGATCGAGTTCCCGCCGATGCAAAAAGGCGCGAGTTTCAACCTCGACTCGGTTAAAGCCAAGATCGCCAAGGCTCGAGCAGAGATGGCCAAGTAACAGCCGAATCCACGGGTGGCTGGTGCAGTCCACCCGTATTCGAAATGGACAATTGCTGAGGGATTTCAATGCAGATAAAAACAACTACCCTGCCCGCCTCTGCGCTACTTGCCCTGTGCTGCCAGCAAGCCTGGGCCGGCGGCATCATGCTCTATGAAATCGGCACCGATAACGCCGGCCTGGCCAACGCCGGTGCCGCCGCCCGTGCCCAAGGCCCCTCGACCATCGCCAGCAACCCCGCGGGCATGAGCTTTCTGCCCGGTACACAAATCACCGCCGGCCTGCAGGTCCTGTACGGCGACCTGAGCTTCGACCGCGACTCTGGCAGCAATACCCCGGGCAGCGGCAGTGGCAATGCCCTTGATCCGATTCCCGGTGGCAGCTTCTTCATCAGCCATGAACTGGACGAGCACTGGAGCGTCGGTTTCGGCCAGTACGGTGACTTCGGCCTGGCGGTCAATTACGACAATGACTGGTCCGGCCGCTACTTCGCACAAAACTCCAGCCTGCTCGGCTTGTCGCTGGTGCCCAGCGTGGCGTATCGCTTCAACGAGCAGTGGTCGGTGGGCCTTGGCATCAAGGCCATGTACGGCATGTTGAAGGCCGACACCGCCATCGACCGCTCCCCTTTCGGCTTCACTGACCGCGCTGACGGCCAATACAAGTACCGGGACAACACCTGGGGCTATGGCGCCAACGTCGGCGTGATCTACGCCCCGCAACCCGGCACGCGCATCGGCCTGACCTACACCAGCCAGGTCGACCTGGACTTCGAGGACCGGCTCGACGTGAAGGGCGATGGCCGGCTGCTGGACCGCGTGAACAACACCAATACCGAACTGGACATGAAGGTGCCGCAAACCGTCACCCTGAGTCTGTTCCAGCAACTGGACCGGCAATGGGCGCTGCTGGCCTCGGCCAACTGGCAGGACTGGTCGGAGTTCGGCGACATTGCCGTAGAGGTCGACACCACCGCGTTTGGAGCGCAATCGAAAACGGTCGACGCCGGCTTCAAGGACACCTGGCACCTCTCCCTTGGCGCACAATACCAGGCCACCGAGCAGTGGTTGTGGAACTTCGGCGTGGCCTACGACAGCAGCGCCGTCTCGGACAGCAACCGCAGTGTGGTGGTGCCAATGAATGAATCCTGGCGTATTGCCACAGGAGCCACCTATGCTCTGAACAAGGACACCGATGTCAACGTCAGTTGGGCCATGGTCTGGCTCGGCGACATGCCGGTTGAGCAGACCAAATCCGTATCGGGCGATCGAGTATCCGGTCAATTCGACAATGCCTGGATTCAAGCTTTGACCGGGAACATGACCTGGCGATTTTGATGTCTTGTAAACAAAAGAACGAAGATTTCTTCCAAGGAGTAAACACCACTATGAATCTGTCCCGAAAACTGCTCGTCGGCGCCACGCTGGCCAGCCTGCTGCTAGGCGGTTGCACCTCGAAAGTGACGGAGAAGGAGCAATACTCAGGCTTCCTGTCCAACTACAACAACCTGCAGGAAGTCGAAACGCCGAGCGGCGGTACCGCGATGCGTTGGGTCAGCCCTTCGTGGAACCCGAATGCCTATGACACCGTGGTGTTCAACAAACTGGAGCTCTACCCGGCCCCCAAACCCGACGAGCGTGTCAACAAACAGACGCTGACTGACATTCAGAACTACATGACCAGCAAGGCCAAGGCCTCCCTGGGTCAGAAGTACCGCGTAGTGTCCAACACCTCGTCCGCTCCGGCGGGTTCCCGCCCTCTGATCATGCGTGCGGCGATTACCGGGGTGAATGCCGAGAACGAAGGCATGAAGTGGTATGAAGTGGTGCCCATCGCGGCTGTAGTCGGGGCAACACAGGCTGCTACCGGTCACCGTGACCAGGACACCACCCTGTTCATCGAAGCCGAGTTCATCGACGCGAAGAGCAACCAGACCGTGGCCAAAGTGGTACGCAAGGTGTTCGGTACCGCCCTGGAAAACGAAAGCCAGAAGATTACCGCCAAGGACTTCAAGGCGGCGATCGACAAACTGGGTACCGACTTCCAGGCGTTCCTCAAGTAACACGCTCAGGTGGCGAGGGAGCTTGCTCCCTCGCCACATGGAGTTCCTTCCTGACTCTTGTGGTCACTCCTTCATCCCCTCGTTTCAGTTGCCCAAGGTAATTTAGGCCGCAACGCCCTTGGCCTGCTGTTCCAGATGCAATTGCAGCTCCGGCTCGATCTGCAACGCCGCGGCCAGTTCATCCAGATAGTTGCGCTCGGCGTCCTGCTGGTCGTCCACCAGCATCACGCTGGCCAGATACATCTCCGAAGCTATGCCGGGGTCGGTGGCCGATTGCGCGACGTCATTGGCGTCCAGTGGCTTGGCGACCTCGTCGTCCAGCCATTGCTGCAATTGCGGATCGTCGGTGTGACGGCCGATTTCAGTGCTGATCATCTGCTTCTCGGCTTCATCGATGCGGCCATCGGCCTTGGCCGCCGCAATCAATGCTCGCAGGATCGCATGGCTGTGCTCCTCGGCCTCCGGGCCAGCCAGCAAGTCCACGGTCCGTGGCGCTTCTTGCGGTGCTGACGCCTGACTGCGCTGCCAAGCCTGGTACGCCTGGAACGCCATCATGCCCAGGGACGCCAGCGCCGCATAATGGGTGCCGCCAGCGGAACGACTTTGCGGTGCGCCGCCCATCGGCGAACCACCGCCGAGCAAGCCACCGAGCAAATCGCCCAACCCTGCGCCACCACCGCCGCCACCTGCACCAGCACCACCGCCCAACAAGCCGCCGAGCAAACCACCCAGATCGCCGAGCCCGCCCTGGGCCGACGCGCCAGCGCCACCCTGTTGCGCCATCGAGCCCTGGCCGGCGCGCAGTAATTGTTCGAGCAGATCGCTGGTGTTCATGACGTTTTTCCTCTTGAAGGGCGTTTATCCAGTCAGGCAACGATAGCCCCCGCCGGCGAATGTGCCAGCACCGTTGGGCTGACCCGCCCGCGCTACCGCGGATTGCTCCGGGGTATTTCTTTAGGGCGCAGCTAAGATTCATAGGTGGTGAACCTTATTCCCGGATACCCGGTCGATACCTGCAACCCGACCCGGTTTGCCACCGCCCCGTACGCGGGGTGACAACTGGCTTGCTTCATTCACTGGAGAACGCCCCCGTGATTTCAACCCTGTACATCGCCAGGCTCAAAGCATGGGGCGCCCATGGCTTTACCGCCACTGGCGTGGTCACCGCTTTCCTCGCCACCCTGTCCCTGCTGGATAACCAGCCGACCCATTGCCTGCTGTGGCTGGGTGTCGCCCTGATCGTCGACGGACTGGACGGTGCGCTGGCACGCAAGGTCAACGTGCAGTCGGTGTTGCCGAGTTTCGATGGCTCGATCCTCGACCTGGTGATCGACTACCTGACGTACGTGTTTATCCCGGCACTGTTCATCTATCGCTACATCCCGTTGCCGGACTACACCTTGCTGCTGAGCGTGTCGCTGATTCTGGTGTCGTCGCTGTTCTGCTTCTGCAACGTCAACATGAAGAGCACCGATAACTACTTCCAGGGTTTCCCCGCCGCCTGGAACGTAGTTGCCCTGTGCCTGTACATCATCGCCCCGTCGCCGTGGATCACCTTCGTCACGGTCATCGGCCTGGCGCTGCTGACCGTGACCCGGATGAAGTTCCTGCACCCGTTTCGCGTGCGCCGGTTCATGCCGATCAACATTGCTGTAACGGCCATCTGGTTACTGTGCAGCCTGTCACTGGTGCTCAACCATCCGCAGATCAATCCGTTGGTGATGGGGCTGTGGCTGCTGATGTCGGCGTACTTCCTGGGCATCTGCCTGTGGCGCACGGCGCTGGAGTGGTTCGACGAATCGAGGCTCAAGTAGCCATGGCGGTCCATATCGTCCAACTCGGTTCACCCCGGCGACCCGACGAAGGTTTGCGCCTGGGCACAGTCCGCCGCCCTCCCCGTGGCGTACCGAAAGCCGAATTCGCCCGTCTGGACTTTTATGATGTCTGGCAGCCGCTGCTGTCGCCTAGTGCGCAGCTGGTGGCCGAGGCCAAGGCTGCGCAAGATGCCAAGGCCTGGGAGGTGTTCCGGCGCAAGTTCAAGGCCGAGATGAGCCAGCCCGCGGCCAGTCAGTTACTGGACCTGCTGGCCGCGCTGTCCCATCAAACGTCCCTGGCCGTGGGCTGTTACTGCGAGGATGAAGCGCATTGTCATCGGTCGGTGTTGCGCGAATTGCTGGAGGCGCGGGGGGCGGAGGTCGTTTAGCTGGTCTGAACACTGGCCCTCGTAGGAGCGAGCTTGCTCCGGGCGGCATTCCGACGATTGCGGTGTATCAGTCACAACACTTGCGACTGGACGCCCCCTATCGTGAGCAAGCCCAAACGGAAACGGCACCTTTCGGTGCCGTTTGCGATTATGGTTTCACCAAATCCCATTGGCACTCTTTCAACCTATCTACATCAATACCACTTCCTTTCTGCATATCAATGTTGCCGTCGGCGTCGAGGAAAATATGCATGTTGGGCCACTTCGGTGTGATGCTGATGCAGTGCCAACGCTCGTTCTCAACAGCCCAAGAAAACTCCATGAAAAATTCGGTATCCGGAAATAGATATCCGTGGTCACTGGTGGCACCTCCGGGAGACATCCGTCCCCTGTATATCCGGTCTTGGACGTTCCATGTGTACCGCAATCCCCGCTCGGCATCCTTGGAATAATTGACGGTTGCGCTGGGTAGAACATAAATATTCCATAGGGCCATCAACTGCAGTACCAGCAGCGGAAACAATGGAATCCATAGCCATCCTATGTACCGAAATCGTGGTTTATTTACAGACGTGGACACTGACTCCATCTCCCCAATTCTCTGGAGCTACCGCCAACACTTTATTCATGATCATCTGCGCTGTTATCCCGCCATTAGGGTGCTGATTGGCGAGCTTTATACCGATACTTATCGACACTCTATCAGCTACATCATCCCATGATCGCAATTGAGTCCAAGGGCTGGCTGTAGGACGAGGGCCAGGGAGTTCTCTATCCTTTTTGGGGGTTGTTCGTAACTCTTCGGCCTTGCGCAAGGTATCTGATGCAATTTGTTCGGCCCCTGCGCCGTCTAGCAGCAAGCTTTCGGAAAGCCCCCCTATGATTCCGACATAACCGTAGTGGATGTTCGACCAAATATCGTAGTAGTACAGGTACTTCCCTTGCTTGTGCCGGACTCCGGGGAATAGTTCACGAAGCTTCGGCTTATGATCCCACTCCATATTTTGACCCACTTGTTTAGTCCAGATCGCCATCGCCTCAAGCTTCTTCGCCAACGCGATAGCGTTGAAATTCGGTGGTCCAGCCAGTCTGGCGTACCATGGTAGTTCCAGAAATTTCCTGGCGGCTGCGCTACTTTCATAGTTGATCAATTCCTTCATTTACAGCACGGCCGGACGCTGGATTTTTCGATTCATTTTTCCAGCGATATCGGCGTCTTCTAATATCTGCGCCTGATAGTCACCCTGTGCTTGATGGCTCGGTTCTCCCGCTGGATGGCGTAGCGGTACCGATAGCAATGAACCCAATGTCACAGGCAGCCTGAATCAAGGCACCTGCTTCGCAAGTAAACGGGAGCAAGCTCCCTCGCCACAGATGATTTGTTGTCCTGATAAGTGCGTTCGGGCTGGAGAACTTGGTTGCCTGGGATAACCTCTTCGCGGGCAAGCCCGCTCCCACAGTGGATCTCCTGAGTACTCAGCCTTTGTGAGTGCCTGCGATTAATTGTGGGAGCGAGCCTGCTCGCGAAGGCGATGGAAAAGGCAGAAAAAAAACGGCACCTTTCTATGGGCTCGCGGTATCCGTGATGCATTGTTTCAAGCGATCCGAATCCGTACTGCTGCTTGGGCTTTTGTCGAGAACCCCATCCGCTGCGATGTAGATACTGGTCGTTGGCCAGCTAGGGCTTATCATTACACAATGACTTTTATTTGAGGCCGTCCAGTCAAGCCGCATAAAGAAATCATCATCGGGAAAAAGATGGCCAGCCCCCCCTGTAGATTCGCCGGGAGAAATGTCACCTCTAAAGATATCGTGTTGAGTATTTAGGATAAATTCCATCTTCCCATTTCCTTCTTCCGAGAAATAGATTTTTACCCTCGGGACGGTGACGTACCAGACAAGATAAATAAGCAGCAATAGCGTTAACAGTCTGCGCTTGAGATAAAAGCGAGCCTTTTTATTTGCAGTTGTGGACACTTATACCCTTCCCCCAATCAGAAGGATCACCTGCAAGCACTTCATCCATAATTATCTTGGCGCTGACCCCACCGGTTGAATAAGCTTTGAAGAGGCTCACGCCAATAGTTATAGACTTTCTGTCTGGAATGTCATCCCACGCCCTTAATCCCTTTATGTCATCTGAGCGATGAGGCCCTGGCTTATTTTCCCAATCTTGAAACTTACGTACCGTGTCGGAAATGATCTGCTCAGCACCTGCACCATCCAATAACACCTGCTCCGAAAAACCTGCAGCCATTCCTACATATCCATAATGAATATTCGACCAAATATCGTAAAAATAATCATATTTCCCCTGTTTATGGCGAACATCGCCCCCGAACTGAACCTTTATCTTCGGTTTATGATCCCAGGGCCGATTCTGCCCGACCCGCTCTGTCCACAGCGCAAACGCCTCGGCTTGCTTGACAAGGGCGATGCTGTGGAAATTGGGTTGGTGGCCGAGTCGCAGGTAAAACGGGATCTCCATGTATTTATTATTTTCAGCCACCGGGTCATAGCTGTTCAGCTCCTTCATTTTCGGAACCGAAGGGTGGGTGATGTTCCGGTTCATCTCATTGGCTATGTAGCTGGCCAGTTCTTCCATTCGGTCCGGGTGATTGCAAGAAGCAGGATTGCCAAGAGAGGCCGTGACCTTCGCTGCAGGTTTCAGACCTGTCATCTGGGGATTCGTTGTAAACCTGCTATCCGTTTGGGTCGTCGGAGGAGCGGCGGCCCTGATAGCACTCCGCATGGGGCTTGCCTCATTTTGATAGCTGGCCGTAAACACCGAGGGAATCAGTTGGGCTTTGCAGGGACAATTACTGTGACTATCCAGCGTGCCAGCCATAGCTTTGCCATGGCTGATCTTGTGTGAAATACCACCGACAATCTGATAAGTCTTGCCATCTTTGCCGCAAGTGACCCGATCACCTTCGCGCGCATGAGCGATACCGTACATCATGATTCGGGTGTCACCATCCAGCACTTTGCCGCCGCAGGTGGTCTTGTCATGCAGGCCGATGAAATATCCTTTCTCCATTAGTTCTCTACTCCCTCTATGGAGGGCAGAAAATCCTCTCCCATGGGCACGCCTTCACGCGCCACGTACATGCAAATGCCTTGGGATGTATTGATGATCTCGTCGCCATTGCACAGACGACTACCGACCAGCGCCAGATGGCTATTCTCTTCGCCTGCTGTCGTTACGATCTGCGCCGTCCTGCCATCGGCATACACGACGAAATCGCCTTTCTGCGCTCCACGTACTTTTTGACCGCTGTCCAATATGAACTCCAGCGGCGACGTCGCTTGCTGGATCACCCCGCCGTCACGGGTCTGACTGCCCTCGGATGCGACTCGGTAAATAGCGCGAGGTGGATGTGTTTCAACGTAAGCACGCTGCTGATCAATGATCGCCCGGGCCTCCTCGGCAAATTGCGCAAGTTGCTCCTCGGTGAAAGGCGAGTTGTCCAGACTGCGGAGAAATTCAGGAGAAACTTCGTTGGTATACAAGGGGTGCAGAGGTGCATTCATTTACAACTTCCTTATCGTCATCGATTTGAGTTGCCTTCTCTCTCGTCTCGGCAGAAGCGCTGAGCAAAGAAAATATTGGGCGACGACGAATAAGACGGTGGGACGCGTGCTGAAAGCAATCCAATGGCATAGCCAAATGAACGAATAGGAATTTTCGCAATAACCAACAACCCATTTCCTACAGCGATAGTTCCATAAGTTAATTTTTCGCGCAGTGGAGGCCCACTCAAAGAAATTTAAACGCGCCCGTTTAATCGCTTGGGAAATTACTTCCTGAAAGCTACACCACCTTGCGCCGTTGCCTACCGGTGCGACAGAATCCGCCGGCTTGTGCGTCGTGGGCTTGGGTTCTATCGTTTGCCGGTCATTGAAAAATCAGTGATCGGGCTTGGTAGGCCCGTAGCATCGACGCATAGCGTCACCTTTACTGCCCAGTGTCTGGGCGGTGTTTTTATGGTGACCATGCGCAGGGCTCCTTCGGGGGCGCCGGTTCCGATGCCCGGTCTACCAACCTTCGTATGGTCGCCACCCTTCGTTTGGTAGCGAGGCGGTGATGGCTCCTTTTAAATAGCGTCGGAGTTCCATCTATGTTCAAGGTCACACCCAATCCGCCGGAGACCGATCCGCCATCCCCGTACGAAAACGCCGCTTCAGAAAAATCTCACGTAGACGCCGAGCAGCCGCTCGACTATGACCTGAAGCCAGACGTCCCCATCATGGACATTCCGCGCTCAGTCGGCACGATGTTCTTCGTCAACCCAGAGCTCGATGCAGAAACCCTGCTGGCCCATGCATGCGAATCACTGGCTTCGGCCAATGTCATGACCATGGATCTGGCGGATCATATGGAAGGCCCCAGGCGCAACTCCCTGCTCGGCATTGCGCAAGTCATCATGCTGGGCGAGCTGGCGGTGAATCGCGCGCTGGACCAACTTGACCCACATGAGTAACCGCCGCTGCCTTTGACCGAGTCGCTTGACCTGATTTTCTGATCTCCGTTTACAGGAACAGGCACGAACAAAAACGGCACCTTCGGGCGCCGTTTTTGCGTGTAGGAGCGAGCTTGCTCGCGAAAGCGGTGTATCAGCCACAGAAACTGCGACTGGAAGACCATCGCGAGCAAGCTCGCTCCTACAGAGGGTTTTGCATTGTTATCGATCACCGCCGCGTGATCACCACCTCCAGGTATTCACTCGGTACCACCAACGAATTGTCGCCCGCCCGGTTCATCCGGTTGATCAGCTCGGTCAAGTCGGTCTCCAGGGCCTTGGCGCCATCCGCGGGCAGCGCAGCGAAGGCCTTGTGCACCGGCCCGTACCATTCGCGGAAGGTGTCGATGAAATGCGCCGCTGAGCGATAGCGGAAATTGAACGTGCGGCGCGTCACCTGGAGCAGGAACTCACGCTCGTCGAAATGCTCGTGCAGCCAGGCTTCGCTGCCCCAGCGTGAGGGCGGATTCGCACCAGGAGGGGGTGGCAGGTGCTGGCCCAGGGTCTTGAACATCTGGCCGACGAATCCTTCCGGCGTCCAGTTGGCCAGGCCGATCCGCCCGCCCGGGCGACACACCCGCGCCAGTTCCGCGGCGGCCTTGGGCTGGTCCGGTGTGAACATCACGCCGAAGGTCGACAGCACGGCATCAAAACTGCCGTCGGCAAAGGGCAAGGCTTCGGCATCGGCGACCTGGAAGGAGACGTTGAAGCGTTCTGCCCGGGCCCGTTCTTCACCGCGTTCGAGCAAGGCAGCGACGTAGTCGGTGGACGTCACCTGGCAGCCACGGCGGGCAGCCGCGAGGGTTGCGTTGCCGTTGCCGGCGGCAACATCGAGCACGCGCTCATCGCACAACAGGTCGCAGGCTTCGGCCAGTTGCTCGCCGACGATCTGCAGGGTGGTGCCGATCACGGCGTAGTCGCCGCTGGCCCAGGAGGCCATCTGGCGGTTTTTCAAGGCAGTCAGATCAATGGGTGTACTCATGGAGACGGTCTCTGGGTTGAAACACGAATCGCGCCTGGCGGGCATTCACTCCGCCGTTGTCGGATCGATGATGTTCATGACCTGGGAAATGCGGTTGGCGGGAAAACCACTGATCCTGGCGTGCTCCTGGATCTGCTCCTCGTTCGGCGAGATGTACACGCAGTAGAGTTTGTCACCGGTGACATAGCTCTGCAGCCACTGCACCTCTGGCAACTCACGCAACGCCTGGCAGGACTTTAGCGAAGCGGCTTTCAAATCCCTTTCCGAAAGACCTCCTGCGCCCTGGATCTCGCGTTCAATCACGAACTTCGGCATGGCAACCTCTCTTTTCTTGTTCTGGGTAGCAGGGCCGGTATTGACCCCGTAGACAAACTATCGTCCTGACGGGCGCTGGCGTCCTGTCCGATCGTCGCCCAACCCTGCCCGATCGTCCGGAGATTCCACGTTGCGCACCGGCGCGCTCACAATCAGGAACCTCCCACGGGGAAACCCCAATGGACGCTCTGTCACAGACCCTGCGCGTCGTGCACCTGGTCGGCGCTATCTTTATCAACGCCCGGTTCACCGCGCCCTGGTGCTACCAGTCGCCCAGCGCCGATACGGCGGCGCCGTTTCTGGAGCCCGGTGCGGAACGGGTGGTGATCTTTCACCTGATCACCGAGGGCGAGTGCTACGTGGAATTGGGCGATGACCCGCCGCTGCTGCTGAGTGCGGGCGACGTGGTGATCTTCCCCCAGGGCGATGCTCACCGCATGTGCTCACATCCCGGATTGCCCCCGGCCACGGGTGCGCGACTGGATGCGGTGCTGGCGCGCCGCCCCCGGCAATTGAGTTATGGCGGGGGTGGCGCGGTCACCCGGTTGGTGTGCGGTTACCTGGCGTGCGATACGCGCCTGGCGGGCATGTTGCTCAAGGGCTTGCCGGCGGTGGTGCGGGTCAACGTGCGCGGGTCGGATGCCGGTATCTGGCTGGAATCCTCCGTGCGTTATGCCCTCGCCGAAGCCCGCTCGCCTCGCCCTGGCGGCGAAGGGGTGTTGGCCAAACTGGCCGAAGTGCTGTTCATCGAAGTACTTCGCCTGTACATGAACGAACAGGGCGAAGGCCGCACCGGTTGGCTGGCCGGTGTGCGCGACCGCATCGTCGGCGCCGCCCTCAACGCCTTGCACAAAAAACCCTGCCACGCCTGGACACTGGACGAACTGGCGCGCACCGCCAGCACTTCAAGATCGGTGTTGGCCGAACGCTTCCAGCAACTGGTGGGCGTATCGCCGATGCAGTACCTGACGCAATGGCGGATGTTGCTCGCCGCCAACCTGTTACGCAGCAGCAACAGCTCATTGACGCGCATCGCCGAAGAAGTGGGATACCAGACCGATACCGCCTTCAGCCGCGCCTTCCGTCGCGAGTACGGTGCGCCGCCAGCGGCGTGGCGGCGCGGTCAGGCCACCTCGAATCACTTGAGCAGTCGCTGAACCGGCGGGGGCGACAGCACCGCCCAAGCCCGCTACTCTCGCTACCCAGCGACCAACCTATGAAAGGACTCACAACATGGCACCCCGCCTGGACTGGCTTGCTCGACATATGCAGCACAGCAATACATTCGCTTCGTGGATCCACCAACAGTTCCACTACGAATACGCCGGACAGCCCCTGCCCGACTGGCAACGAGAGTTCGCCGAAGGCCAGAACAACGGCGACTGGAAATGTCTGATCGCCCTCGACCATGACGAGTTGCTGGGCGGCGCGGCACTGGCCAGGGCTGACCTGGCCCATCGCACGGATCTGAGGCCCTGGCTCGCTTGTGTCTTCGTCGCCCCCGAAGCGCGCGGAAAGGGCCTGGCGGAGCAGTTGATAGAAGGGATTTGCGCGCAAGCCAAAGCCAGCGGCGAGACGAAAATCTACCTGCACACCCACGACCAGAGCGTTTACTACGCCAAGCGCGGCTGGGTGGTGCAAGAGCGGTTTCAGGCATGGGAAAAAGATCAATGGCTCATGGCGCGGGACCTGTGAGCCATTGATCGAGCAAATTACGCCGCTGGCGCGCTGGCCTTGGCCTCCTCCAGCAATTGCTGAATCATTTGTTCCTGAGTGTCGTAGCTACCTTCACCGAAGTGGGTGTAACGCACCTGCCCCTTGGCATCGATCAGGTAGTGCGCCGGCCAGTACTGGTTGTCGAAGTTGCGCCAGATCGCGTAGTTGTTGTCGATCGCCACCGGGTAGGTGATGCCGTACTCCTTCACCTTGGCCCTGACGTTGTCGATGATGCGTTCAAAGCCGTATTCAGGTGTGTGCACACCGATCACCACCAGCCCGTCCTTTTCATACTTCTTCGCCCAGTCCTTCACGTACGGCAAGGTGTGCTTGCAGTTGATGCAGTCGAAGGTCCAGAAGTCCACCAGCACCACTTTGCCTTTCAGGGCTTCGTTGCTCAGTGCCGGTGAGTTGAGCCAGTCCACCGCACCGGACAGCGAGGGCATGGCGCCCTGGGCATCGCCCATGGTGGTGTCGGCCTTGACCTTGCTGACCAGGTAATCGACGACTTTCGGCACGGTTTCCAGCACGCCTTTCTCTACGCTGCCGACACCTTCCGAGGAGGTGTTGGCCAGCAACAGGTCGTTGGCCCCCGTTGCAATCACAGCCGCACCGGCAAGCACCGCAACCCCGGCGCCACGGCGCAACCAGCCGGTGACCGGAATCGAAGGTTTCAAGCGATTGACCAGGCCGCGACCGGCAAAGATCAAGGTGCCCAGGGACAGCGCGCTGCCCACGCCATAGGCCACCAGCAACAGACTGGTGCCGGCGTTCGCCCCTTGCAGCATGGCGCCGGTGAGAATCACCCCGAGGATCGGCCCGGCGCAGGGTGCCCAGAGCAGCCCGGTGGCGACACCGATCATGATCGACGCCAGCGGCCCGGACATCTTGCGCGAGTTCGGGTCGATGCGATTGCCCAGCAGCACGAAGGGCCGCGCCAGCCAGTCACCGACCCGGGCGGAAATCAGCGACAGAGCGAACAGCACCATCACCAGCAGCGCTACGTGGCGGCCGGTGTTGCTGGCCTGGATCACCCACTCACTGCTGACCACGGCCAGGCTGGAGACCAGGGCAAAGGTCAGGACCATGCCGCCGAGGGTCAGCAGGATCGAGGAGCGTGTGCGGTCGGCCCCGGCAAACAGGAATGGCACGACCGGCAGGATGCACGGGCTGAGGACGGTCAATATGCCGCCCAGGAAAGCGATGAGTAACATGGGATCACCTAATACACATTAGAGGGCGACACATCACCACTGTAGGAGCGAGCCTGCTCGCGATGGCGTCCGGTCAGGCGACACATCCTTGACTGAACCATCGCTTTCGCGAGCAGACTCGCTCCTACAGTTGATTTGGGGTGTTCTCAAGCCGTTTGCTCATCCAGCAGCTGCCCCTGCGGCGTACGGCTGGCACCGTTCTCGGCGAGCATCTGCCCTTGCGGCGTACGGCTGGAACCGTCCTGCGCCAGGAAGCCTTGGGTGCCCTTCTCCGCCACCGGCGTGAGCTGGAAGCAGGTGTTACTGGCGCAGGCGCTCTGCTCGACAGCGGCGTTGGCATGGGCGGCCGCACCGGCGACGGAAAAGGCGATGGCGGTCAAAAAGCGGGAAATGTTGTTCATGATGTCCTTCCTGTTTCAAATGGATTAAGCGGCGGTTGATCGCAACACTCAGTTTTCCGAGTTGCAGTTGTCGGCGAATTTGCGGTAATCCAGCACCTGGGTTTTCGACTGGGAGTCGAGGTACGTCATCTGCGCATTCACCACGCCGCAGGACGCCGTAGTGTCCTCGGTCAGTGACACCACTTTCCTGATATCCAGTTGGGTGCCGTAGGTGTAGGTTTTGGGGGCGACATCGGCTTCGGCACGGGCCGACAGGGTGCAGATGTTCAGGGCGGCAAACAGGCAGGCGGCGTAGATGGCCTTGGTGTTCATGGCGAGCTCCTCAGGGTTTCAACAGGTTGATCGTTGATTGATCCGAGGCGCTCTGGCTGGCCTCGATGGAACCTATTAAAAGCCTGGGAGGTATCTCGTCTGTGTCGGGAATCGGCGTGAATTAATCGCTGCGTATCAGAACGGTGCCTGGATACACAGCAATACAAAACCGCTGGAAATCGGCTTTTTTGCCTTCGTGTGTATCCGCAGGCAAGCCAGATACACTGCAATACAAAGGGCGGCAGGCGAGCCCGCCCAGGCTCGATAGACTGTGTGGCATTCCCCATTTACCAGAGGTTTGGCCCAATGGATCACGTTGATCACATCCTCATCGTTGACGATGACCGCGAAATCCGCGAGCTGGTTGGCAACTACCTGAAGAAGAACGGCCTGCGCACCACGGTCGTGGCGGATGGACGGCAGATGCGCGCTTTTCTGGAAACCACTCCGGTGGACCTGATCGTGCTGGACATCATGATGCCGGGGGACGATGGCTTGCTGTTGTGCCGCGAACTGCGCGCTGGCAAGCACAAGGCCACGCCGGTGCTGATGCTCACCGCTCGCAACGATGAAACCGATCGCATCCTCGGCCTGGAAATGGGCGCCGACGACTATCTGGTCAAGCCATTCGCCGCCCGTGAACTGCTGGCGCGGATCAACGCGGTGCTGCGACGCACGCGCATGCTGCCGCCGAACCTGGTGGTGACCGAAGCCAGCCGCCTGTTGGCCTTCGGCCGCTGGCGCCTGGACACCTCAGCCCGTCACCTGCTCGATGCAGACGGCACCATGGTGGCCCTGAGTGGTGCCGAATATCGATTGCTGCGGGTGTTTCTCGACCATCCGCAGCGGGTGCTCAACCGCGATCAATTGCTCAACCTGACCCAAGGCCGCGACGCCGATCTGTTCGACCGCTCCATCGATCTTTTGGTCAGTCGCCTGCGCCAGCGCTTGCTCGACGACGCCCGCGAACCGGCCTACATCAAGACCGTGCGCAGCGAAGGCTATGTGTTTTCCCTGCCGGTGGAAATCCTGGGCGATCAATCATGACCCTGGCGCTGCATTGGCCGCGCACCCTCGCCTCGCGGCTGTCGCTGATTTTCCTGATCGGCCTGATCCTCGCCCAGGCGCTGTCCTTCGGCGCGCAGTACTACGAACGCTACGAGTCCTCGAAAAACACCATGCTCGGCAACCTGGAAACCGACGTTTCCACCTCCGTTGCCATCCTCGACCGCTTGCCCGCCGATGAGCGAGCCGGCTGGCTCAAACAACTGGAGCGGCACAATTACAGCTACATGCTCAATGAGGGGTCGCCGGGCACGCCCATCCGCACCGACATGCCCGATGCCCCCATTGCCATTGCCTCGATCAAGGACGCCATCGGCCACGATTACCCGATGACCTTTACCGACATTCCCGGGCCGAAAAAACATTTTCAAGTGCACTTGAACCTGGCGGATGGCAGCCCGCTGACCATCGACGTCCGCCCGACGATGGTGCCGTTGTCGCCCTGGCTGCCCATCGTGTTGCTCGGGCAACTGGCGCTGATGCTGGCCTGCTCCTGGCTGGCGGTGAGAATTGCCATCCGCCCCCTCACCCGCCTCGCCGGTGCCGTCGAAACCCTGGACCCCAACGCGCACCCGGTGCTCCTGGACGAAAAAGGCCCGAGCGAAGTCGCCCACGCCGCCCGGGCCTTCAACTCGATGCAGGCACGCATCGCGGCGTACCTGAAGGAACGCATGCAATTGCTCGCGGCAATCTCCCACGACCTGCAAACCCCCATCACTCGCATGAAACTGCGCGCCGAGTTCATGGACGACTCCAGCGAAAAAGACAAACTGTGGAACGACCTCGGCGAGATGGAACACCTGGTACGCGAAGGCGTGGCCTACGCCCGCAGCATCCACGGCGCCACCGAAGAAAGCCGCCGCACCGACCTCGACTCGTTCCTCGACAGCCTGGTATTCGACTATCAGGACGTGGGCAAGGACGTTCAGCTCACAGGCAAGAGTGCAGCCGTCATCGACACCCGCCCCCACGCCTTGCGCCGGGTGCTGGTCAACCTGACGGACAACGCATTGAAGTTTGCCGGTGCTGCCGAGTTGCAGGTGGAAAGGCAGGCCGATGGCGACCTCTCGATCAGGATCCTCGATCGTGGCCCGGGGATCGCCGAGGAAGAACTCAAGCAAGTGATGGAGCCCTTCTACCGCGTTGAGAATTCCCGCAACCGCAGCACCGGCGGCACTGGGCTGGGGCTGGCGATAGCCCAGCAACTGGCGGTCGCGATTGGAGGGTCGTTGACCTTGAGCAATCGAGAAGGGGGCGGGTTGTGTGCGGAGTTGCGATTGCCGGTGTAGATGTTTTCGGTTCGGGTTCTCGGGTTTACTCGGGGCTTGTGGCCACTGAAGATCCCTGTGGGAGCGAGCTTGTTCGCGATGGCTTTGTGTCAGGCGGCGTGGATTTTTGAAGGTGTACATATCCGTTGCTGCGGTAACGGCCACTTAGGGTTCCGCTCTTACAGCGGGTCACTTTGAAAAGCGCAAAGTAACCAAACGCTCTTGCCCCTGACATTCGGTGCCTCGCCGTGGCTCGGCATGCCCTCGCTCCGGTCCTGCGCCGTGGGCCCGCCGCCATCGG